>NZ_PVSS01000004.1 GCF_003025005.1 Brumimicrobium mesophilum | reverse complement strand
GGGGGGGGGGGGTACAAGGCACATATTATTTTGTTTAATAATCATATCATGAAAACACTGTGTTTAATTTTATTTGTTATAAGTTTCAATACTTTTGGGCAGAAAATTTGTCTTAAATTAGACAGTATCAAAATTACTTATATTCCTTTAAATATTGTTGAACCAATTATCTATTTAGATGAGTATGATGTCAAGAATTTTGACAAAGAATTTGTTCATATATGTATTATAAAGGACTCTTTGTTAATTCTTAAGCAATTTACTAATATTGAATTTAATGATTTGGTCAATATGAAAGATTATATGGATACAAGATTAGTAATAGAGGTATTTAGCCATGGTAAAATTGTAATGTCACTTTTGATGAATAATAAAAAACAGTTTTCTTTTAATGACGATTCAAACCATTTATTTGAAAATGAGAAGTTATTTAATTGGATCAAAAGTCTTTCATTAGAGAATCTTAACTATTATCCTGATAATGTTCCAACTGAATGAAAAAGAGTGGGGAATCTTGAAGTCGCAAAATTCGACCTCAAGTTGGGGTTGAATTCAAATGGCCTGTAGCGGACGTTTTGCAAAACGTCCGTACCAGATCAATAGCTTTTGCTCAAGAGCAAAAGAGGTGAAAGGTGAAACACTACAACTTCGATTCTTGTCCAAGCATTCATTCTTTCTATCTTTATCGATAAAAAATAGAACTTCTATGCAAATAGTAAACGCTCATCAAAATAACCTTAAAAACATTAGTTTAGAGATTCCAGAGAATCAATTAATTGTCGTAACAGGATTGTCTGGTTCGGGGAAGTCTTCTTTGGCGATGGGTGTTATTGCTAATGAAGGATATCGCTATTTTTTGGAGAGTTTGCCGGCTTATAATCAACAGAATGGTTTGGCTATTCCAACGGCCGAAGTGGATGAAATTAAAGATCTTCCTCCGGTAATTAAAGTGGAGCAGTCCAAAAGATTTCAATCTACGAATACCACTTTTGGAACTTTATCCGAACTGACCCCGATTTTTAGAATTCTCTTTGCACGTTATTCTGCTGACCATAAAATGAGTAAATCTCTGTTCTCGTATAATCATCCAAGAGGTGCTTGTGAGGTGTGTAATGGTATTGGACAAGAGGAATTTATTGACTTGAAAAAGTTGGTTGGTGACGAAAATAAGACATTGAGAGAAGGAGCGATAGTTACCACTTTACCAAATGGTTATATCGTTTATTCTCAAGTGACAGTTGAAGAGCTTGATAAGTTGTGTAAAGCGCACGGATTCAGTGTAGATATTCCTTGGAAAGAACTTTCAGCCGAGCAAAAGGATGTGGTCCTAAATGGAAGTGATCGCATCAAAGTTTTCTATGGAAAACACAGTATTGAATCTCGTTTAAAGTGGACAGGTTTAAAAGCCAAACCACGTGAAGAAGGATTTTACAAAGGAATGCTTCCGATTATGAATGACATTCTTAAACGCGATAGAAATGCGAATATCTTGAAATTCGTGAGTTCTCGATTGTGTCCAAGTTGTCATGGAGCGAGAATTAAAGCAGCGCATTTAAGGTATAAATGGCAAGGATTTAATTTTGATTCTTGGATGAATTTTTCATTAGTAGAACTCTATGAAAAGCTTGAAATAAAATACTTAAATGATGGTGAAAAAGTACTGGTAGATAAAATTAGAATTCAATTGTATGATTTGATTCGCTTGGGAATGGGCGGATATCAACTGAGTACTGAAAGTTTCGACATTTCTTCAGGTGATGCACAAAGAATCAAGTTGGTTAATCAGGTAAATACCGATTTACAAGGGATTCTCTATGTTTTTGATGAACCATCAATTGGACTTTCAGCAGCTTATCAACGCTATTTGCTTCATATCTTGAATCGATTGATTTTGAGAGGGAACACGGTAATGGTTGTCGAACATGATTTGGACTTTATTAAATCTGCCGATTGGATCATTGAATTAGGTCCAGCATCGGGAATCAATGGAGGAGAAGTGGTTTACAACGGCACAGTTGAAGCTTTTCTTAATTCGAAAGAGTTAACGAGTCCTACCTTGAAGGCTTTGAAAGCAAATGAAATTCCATCTAAACATTCACCACAGTTAGTGTTAGAAGATTCATTTCAACCTGCCCTTCAAAAGTTGACTGTAATTACCAGAAAAACAAGCCATTTAATTCATAGAATCGAGGAATTCTGTTCAGAAAATGAATTAAATAGTGTTAGGGTTTCAGATCAACCCATTGGAAAAACGCCGAGAAGTAATCCTTCGACTTATACTGGTATTGCGGATAAAATAAGAGATTTGTTAGCAAAAACTCCCAAAGCAAAAGAACTGAAATTAGCAAAAGGAGCATTTTCATTTAACAATAAAGTTGGGCGATGCGAAACATGTGAAGGAGCTGGAGTGATTACGCTTTCGATGAGTGTTTTGGGGAATATCAACCAGAAATGCCCGACATGTAATGGGAAACGCTTTAAAAATGAGGTTTTACAGGTTAAATGGAATGAGAAGAACATTTCAGAAATTTATAATTTAAGTATTGATGAAGCTTTTACGTTTTTTTCCACGGAGAAGAAAATCACAGATGTCTTGTCCTTAATGATTCAGTTAGGATTGGGCTATATCAAGTTGGGCCAGCCTTCAAACACATTATCAGGTGGAGAAGCGCAACGTGTGAAATTGACGAAGCATTTTGCGAAGAAATCACCTAAAACGATTCTGATGCTTGAAGAACCGAGTATTGGTTTACATCAGGAGAATGTTAGCCAGTTAATCACCGCTTTGCATCAATTAAAAAGCAGTACAGCAGGAATAATTTGCTTTGAAAATCATGAGCTTTTTCAATCAGAATGTGATGTGTTAATTGAAAATTCACAGAAAGTAGATGTGGTTGAATTCAAGGATGAAGTTCCGCAAAATCGTGATATTATATCAATTAAAGGAGCAAGAACACATCATTTAAAAGACGTCAATTTAGATTTTCCGAAGCATAAATTATCAGTTGTTACTGGAATTTCAGGATCGGGTAAATCTTCATTAATCATTGATACATTGCATGGTTACGGATTGCAGGAAATGAGTAAACAATTTTCTAGCTATCAACAATCGAGAGTTGGAACGAGTTTTCAGTTTGATGTTGAAAGTATCTCAGGATTAACGCCAACAATTTGTATCACCCGAAAACAAACAAGTTATTCTCAACGTTCGGATATCGCTAAACAAACTGGGATTGATCAAATCTTACGTTTTGCTTTTTCAAGGAAATCTCAATTTTCAGGAGAGGATTTATCTGCGAGTCATTTTTCAAATAACCATGAGTTGGGAAGGTGTGCAGTTTGTGAAGGTGTTGGACAAGAATTACTGCCAGACATTGATAAAGTTGTAATCGATTCAAATCTAAGCATTGCTGATGGAGTTTTTGAACACAATAAAGCGCTAGATTACTACGGTAATCCTGGAAGTCAATACATGGCAATTCTAAAGCAAGTAGGAGAGGAACATGGTTTTTCCTTGGACACGCCATTTAATGAGCTTTCTGAATCACAAAAAGACATTGTTTTGCAAGGAACCGGAGAGGAAATTTGGAATACGAATTGGATTTTCAAAACCAAGACACGTGAGGGAAGTCAAGCAATTTCCATGAAGTGGGAAGGAATTTTCGAATATTTAAAAGAAGAATTCTACAAAACACGAAAAAACAAGAACATCAGTAATTTGCAATCGCTTTTAACTTTGAGAGAATGCAGCGTTTGTCAAGGATGTGGCCTAAAACAAGAGCGATTAGCTGTAAAAATAGCAGGGAAGTCGATTTTTGATATCAAGTCAATGAATTTTAGAGAATTAGGTAATTGGTTGGCGACAAACAATGAAAATAAAGACATTGATGGAAAGTTAATTGATCAGATTCGACCACATATTCTGAAGACGATAAATAAAGCGAAACAATTGCATATTGATCACTTGCAGTTGACACGGAAATCGGCAACACTTTCCGGTGGCGAGAACCAGCGTGTTGAGCTCATTAAACAATTAAATAATCCTCTGACTGGAATTACTTATCTACTCGATGAACCATCAGCAGGACTATCAAATGACAATATTCCTGACTTGATTCAGATTTTAAAAGAGTTAATTCAGAAAGGAAATTCAGTTTTAGTAATTGAACACAACAAGGAAATTATGCTTGCAGCTGATCATCTTATTGAATTAGGTCCGAAATCAGGAAAATACGGAGGGACAATTACTTATCAAGGTTTACCTAGTAATTTACTTCAGCAAGAAGATTGTCATCCTTTCTTGAAAAATGAAATTCATCCTGTGGAATTAACTCCCGGAAAAGAACATATTTTAATTCGTGATTTAGCGAAACATACACTTGTAAAAGACATTTTAAAAATTCCAGTTGGCGGAATTACAGCCATCATAGGAAAATCAGGAATTGGAAAAACAACCTTGGTGAAGGACATTATTATTCCAAGTATTGAAACAGGAACACCTGTGAATTGTAATAAGTTCCAACTACCCAAAAAGTACGAAGGAGTTCATTATTTTGAATCAAAGAAATTAAGAACCCACGCAGCCACTCTGCTGGTTGATTATCTAGGAGTTTTGAATGAAATAACCAAGATATTCGCAAAAGAAACAGGGTTAAAAACAAAGGACTTTTCTTACAAAACGAAATCAAGTCAATGTCCCAATTGTAAAGGAAAAGGCTTCATTGAGACAAGTTTAGACATCGCAGCAAATTCAATTGAAAAGTGTGAAGAATGTGAAGGAAAGCGTTATCAAGATTATATTTTAGAGTTTCAAGTGGATTCTCAAAACATTGCTGATATATTGAAATTAAACCTTTCAGAGATTAAAAATTGGTTTTCTGAATATAAAATATCTTCAAAAACGTCTAAATACCTCAATCAATTAGAAGAAATCGGCCTTGGACACCTTTCTTTGGAGCAAAGTGTTCAATCTTTATCATCAGGAGAAAAACAGAGATTATTGTTATTGAATTGGCTGCAGGGCGAACCTGCAAATCAGTTGTTCATCCTAGACGAACCAAGTGTGGGATTACATTATTCAGATATAGATTTATTATTTGAAATTTTAGAAAAACTCGCAGAAGAGAATGATGTTTTGGTGGTAGAACATAATTTGTATTTGTTGGGGAGAATAGGGAGTCAATTACGAATTGAGAATTAGGAATTTTAGAAAATGGGGAAATTTGTTTAGGCTTCGGGAGTTTATTTATCGCTCACCACGAGCTGACTTCGGCAAGCTCAGCCACCTTGCGTGGAAGTGCGTAAATAGTATTGTACCTTAAAAAATAGAGATTAATATTTAATCATAAGTTAACTATTCCAAGCTACCTTGTGAGGAAGTGCTATAAACTGTATGTGCCCTTTGGAGTAGATATTAATATTTAAAGCTTTTCGATACAGTAGTGGTAGATTTTTGAAAATATAGTACTTTTATGAATTGAAGAATGAAACCAAATTACTGCATTGTTGAAACTAAGAGTTGTTTTGTTTTCAAGCTACTATTTAGTATAATTTAAGTAAACCAAAGAAATTAAGGAAACAAATATTGAAATGAAAAACAAAATCTACTTAGCAATTTTAATTATAATTTTTTCTCAAAAAATATTAGGTCAAATAGATATTGATGGTAGTTTTAAAGAGAATTACTTTGATACTTTAATCCAACAGGAATCTTATTCAAAAAAACTCTTAATTGATACCTCATTTTGGAAAAAGCAAAATGTTCAAAAACCAGGATTTTGGAGTTATAAATCAGATCCTTTAGGATTACGTATGGATATCTTTTTTATTCAATAGAAAGATGAGATTGATGGTGAAAAAGTAAAAAAAAGTTCTAGTAGTATTGAGTATTTTGAATCAATAATAGGTACTTCTTTTAAAAAACTTTTTATTTCAACAGATTATGAGGTATCAAAACTATTCGAAGAAGACAGGGAAATGACTTATAATTTCAATGATAACTCCTTAATATTTCATCATACCATGAAAAACGGTATGCAACTAAGAACTTATACCTTTTTCATTGAAGGAGAACATTCTTTTTGTCTTTTAATTAGGTCAAGTATTGGATCAAAAAACGACTTAATACAAAATATTGAATCAACCATAATCTGGTAATATATTACATCTCGAGAGAATAATTATTATTCATAAACCTTTTCACCTTTCTTTAACCAAATGCCCCAACTTTTAGAGTAAGCGTGAACCTTCATCGTTTCTTCTCCTTCGAGGTTATAAACTGGTTTGCCTTCATTTACCCATTCGAAAATACTTCCGTACATATTACTAACGTCGGTATAACCGGCTTCGATGAGTTGATATGTAACGTTTTCGCAAGCTCGCGGCAGCGCAATAAATAATATTACTGTTTTAACTATTAGTACTTTATAATTTTTTTTACCCAAAAGTTATTTCTACAGTTTAGTTAAAGTTAATTTATACCAAGCTACCGCGAGCTTGTAGCTCGTGGTCTTGGTATATATTAACTTATTTCGAAAGGCTAAAGATTTTTTAAAAACAATTTATATAAATCCCAACTATTTCACTATCTTATATTTACCAAGCTAAATCACATGAGTAGAAATTATAGATTCCACAATCCAAATGCACCGTATTTTGTAAGCTTTGCTGTTGTAGAATGGTTGAATGTTTTCGATCAAGATAAATACAAAAATATTCTAGTTGATAATTTAAACTATTGTCAAAGAGAGAAAGGAATGGAAATTTACGCTTGGGTTATCATGCCTACTCATGTTCATTTGGTGTTCCGGAGCACGACTGAAATAACTCCTGGGAGATTGCTTGGAGAATTTAAAACGCATACTAGTAAGCAAATCGTTAAGTTGATAAACGAAAATTATGAAGAGAAAAACAGAAAACTGTTCATGGAAACTTTTAGACGTCATGGAGAATATCGATCAAATGTCAAGAATTTTCAATTTTGGCAACAAGATAATATGCCAATTGAACTTTGGAGTAATAAGGTAATAACCCAAAAGATTAATTATATTCACAATAATCCTTTGAAAAAAGGAATGGTAACCAACGCAGAGGATTATTTATATAGCAGTGCGTTAGATTATTGTGGTGAAGAAGGCTTGGTTAATGGAGTAGTGGTTGTACAGTTACTTTTATAGATCGCTACTAATAAAGGAGATTATCGCTTCGTAATTCTATTTATAACGACCACGAGCTAAAAGCTCGCGGCAACGCTATAAATAGGCTGTACTGTAAAAAAGAGAATAATTACGATCTAATTAGTTGTAAATAAGACTAGAAAATTTCTCTAATCATAAACCTTTTCGCCTTTCTTTAACCAAACGCCCCAACTTTTAGAGTAGGCGTGAACCCTCATCGTTTCTTCTCCTTCGAGGTTATAAACTGGTTTGCCTTCGTTCACCCATTCGAAAATACTTCCGTACATGTTGCTAACGTCGGTGTATCCTGCTTCAATTAATTGTCGAGTTATATTTTCACTTCTGGCTCCTACAGAGCAGTAGGCAATAATTTTAGTGTTTTCATCTATTTCTTGAACTCTAGCTAAGTCGAAGTCATCATATCCAACCCAAACAGCGTTTTTGAGGTGACTTACTTCATATTCTCTTTTCTCACGTGTATCAATGAAAACAACATTCGGATTTACTTGCTTAATGCTGTCAGCTTGTTGAACGGTGAGCTCTGGAACATCATTTTTGAGTACAGATTTCAACATGGTGTTGTAGGCACCGCTTTGCACTTTTTGAGCAGCGCATGAGGATATTAATAAACTGAAGAATATAAATGTGAGAATGCTTTTCATTGAAAACAAAGTTCTTTTTTTTTAAAGTTGTAAATAAATTCAAATTGAATATACCATTTACGGTGCCAAGTTAGTTTATTTTGAATTAAGCTTAAGGTCAATTTACGAAATTTGTTTTGAATCAAACACTCAATTATAAACTAACTTTTGGTGCAAAATAATTTAAGAATGAAGATTTACTTTATTTTTGTTGCTTCTAAGCTCAAATATTTACTTATGAAATATCTACTCTTATTACTTTTTTCAGTGTTGTTGAACACGATTTCCGCTCAAACCTATGGTTTAGACTGGGCACTTGTCGCACAAGACACATCCATTAGTAGTTCTGGTGTTGAAGTTTATGGTCAAGAATCTAATGATCAAGGAGAAACATTTATTTACGGGACTTTTAGATTTAGAGCAGACATTGATCCTAGTGGTAACTCTGAAGTACTTACTGCCAATGGTCATGGTCATTTGGGTAGTCTTTTTATTGCTAAATATGATGCTTTAGGAGATTTTCTTTGGGCTAAAGATTTTGGAGGTCAAGCATGTGAAGTTACTGCAATTGATTTTGATAACACTGGAAATATATTTTTAACGGGTTGGTTTCATGGTTATTTTAATTATGACCCAGTCGTTCATGGAGCTTATATAAAATCTACAGCCGCAAATGGTAATTCAAATGTCAATGGATTCATTTTGAAATTTAATGGCATTGGCGAGTATGAATGGATTAAACGTATTGAATGCAACTCAATTCTGAAACCAACAGATATTGGAGTTACTGCACAAGGAAAAATTGTGGTAACAGGTGATTTTCGACACCAAGCTTATTTTAGTAATTTAACACAATCAGATACAATTTCAACAAGTTGGATTGCCAGTAAAGATGCATTTCTTGTACAATATGATAAAAATGGTGAATATGAATGGGCTTTTTCCTATGGCGGATCCGGAGATGATAATGGCTATGCCGTTGAATCTGATTCAGTTGGAGGTATTTATGTTCTTTCTGAATTAGAAGACACAGTAGATATTGATCCATCGAATAATGTTTTTGAAGTTGTTCAAGGACCACTTTTTTCGCAATCTTATTATTTAGCCTTAGATGGTGCAAATACAATTGCAAAATATGATAGTACAGGTAGTTTTGTCTGGGGAAATTTATACCAAGATGTAGGTGGTTATGTTCGAATGAGAGACATTAAGATTAACTCTCAAAATCAAATTGGAGTAGTTGGTGTTTATACTAATGACAATACTCAATCTTTCGATTTTGACTTTGGTGCAGGATCAGCTTTTATAAATGGAACTACATCTCAAGGGTCTTATGTTGCTTTGTACGATACTACCTCTGCTCTAATAAGTGTGGATAAGGTTGGAACGGATTATTATCAGGTCACTAAATTTGCTTTTAACAGTGTTGATGATATTTATACTGTGGGACGAATTAGAAACTTTTTAAGCCCGTACAAATTTAATGGTTTTCTATGTAAAAACAGCGCTAGCGGAGGAGCATTGTTTGCAAAAGTAATAGAATGTGATGATGAAATTATAACGGCAAATGTCACTGTGAACGCATTAGAAGAGCCAATAATAACATCTTTTTATGAAGGTCTGGCTGATTTGGATCCCTCGTCAAATACCCATTATGTTTATGCATCTTCGGTATTTGCTGGTGGTCGCTTAAGTTTCATGGCTAATTACTCCGTTAATGGTGATTTTCAAAATGGTGCTAGAATAGGACGTTTTTCATTTTCAATTGCCAACACTCATGAGCTTGATGATTATGCAACAAATATTGTAACAGATTTTGAAGGAAGTACTATTGTTAGAGGTTATTTGGAAGGTGTTTCAGATTTTGATCCTACTTCAAACAATCAACTTTTTAAGAAAGGTTGCTTTTTTGTAAAATATGATTCTTTGGCAAACTATAAATGGGGTTTTACTTTAGATTCTATAATGTTAAACGGAGGAATAGCAGTTGATAGTAGCGGAAATAGCTATATTGCTGCTACAAGTATTGGAGTAACTGATCTTGATCCATCTCCTTCAGTGGCAATACTCTCTAGTCAAAGCGCATCCTCTGGATTGGTAGCTAAATATGATTCCAATGGTAATTATTTGTGGGGATTCCCATTAGAAAATATGACCAGTACAAGTTCCGTTTCTCCCCAAAAAATAGTTGTGGATAGTTCTGATAATATTTTGGTTTTTGGCTATTATAAAGGTAGTGTCGATTTTGATCCTTCCGCATCACAACATATTCTAACTTCTCCTGCCGCTACTTATGGGTCTTGGAGAAAATCATTTATAGTTAAGTATGACTCAAATGGGAGTCTTCTATGGGTTAAAGATTTTGGTATTCTAGAAGAAGGTTATTTTGATATTGCCGTGAATAATAATGACGATATATTTATTACAGGATCTTTTGAACAAGATATTGATATTGACCCATCATCAACTTCGTTTATATTAAATTCAACTACAAATTCTAATATCTTACTCGTTAAATATAATTCGTCGGGAAATTTACAATGGGGATTTGCATTAGGTGATGCTGGTGAAAACCGAGGGAGATCTTTGGTCGTTGGCGCTAACCATGTATATTTGACAGGATCCTATTCAGGTTCTTGTGATTTCGATCCAGTTCCAGGTGCCTCCAATACAACTGTATTAAATGGTGGTACAACATTCATTGCGAGATATAAGTCTTTGGATGGTGCCTTAGATTGGGTTATTGATCATGAGGGAGCATTTTCTATTCCAAGAGGTATAGACATTAATGACGAAGAAAACATTGTTTTTACCGGTGTCTTCTTTACTGGATGGTTTGCTTCAGAATTCCCGGATTTTATGGATGTGGACCCTTCACCAGACACGGTTGCGTTAGTTTCTTCGTACTCTATAAGTAATGGTATAGGTGCGGTATATACTGTTGTTTATGATTCTTTGGGAACTTTAAAATGGGTAGTAAATATGGAAGAATCTTCTGATATTTCAATTTATGGATTTTCTAGTTTTAATCTTGTCCGGTATGATAATAAAGGAAATATTGTTATTTCAGGAGAGATTTATTATGATGCTGATTTTGTTCCAAGAGAAGCAGAAAAAGTGTTGAAAGTAAGAAATGGTTCAGAATTCTTCCTTGCGAGATACAGTGTTTGTACCTCAACATCTGCAAGTGAAACGATAACTGCTTGCGAAAGCTATCAATGGCATGGGAATACCTATACTTCTTCAGGTGTTTTTAATGATACAATTTCTAATTATAGAGGTTGTGACTCTTTACTCACACTTAACTTAACAATTCTATTACCGGATTCCGCTACGGAAACTTTAATAGAATGTGATAGCTTGACTTGGTCAAATGGAATTACTTATACTAATTCTGGGACATATTATAATTACCTGACAAATTCTATGGGTTGTGACTCTATTGTAACCTTAGACTTGACAATCATTACTGGTGATAGTACTATTGAAAATGTTACAGTTTGTGATAATTATACCTGGTCGGATGGAGTTAATTATAACAGTTCAGGAATATATTACCAGAATCTAACAAACTCATTTGGCTGTGATTCTACGATTATTTTAGATCTTACTATTCAGAGTGTTGATACCGGAGTAACTACATTGAATGATTCAACGCTATTTGCAAATGCAGTAGGTGCAAATTATCAGTGGTTTAATTGTCAAACACTTCAACCGGTTGCAGGAGCAGTAAATCAAACTTTTACTACGCAAACATCAGGACTGTTTGCTGTTGAAATTGAATCGGGATTATGCATAGATACCTCCGCGTGTTATGATTTATTTTTGACCAGTGAAATTGAAAGCTACTTACTTTCTAAGATTTCGGTTTATCCAAATCCAACAAGCAATGCTTTGACTATCGATCTTGGAAGTAATTTCAAAACTATTGATTTGCAATTTGTGGATGTGAATGGGAGGGTACTCATAGCGCGAGAATATTCTCAGTCAGAAATGATAAATCTTAATTTAGATTACAATTCTGGAGTTTATATTCTAATTCTGGAATCTGAAGGAGAACGAGTTCAGCATAGAGTAGTAATTAAGAATTAGTGGAGAAATTGTTGATATTGGTAGACAAAGACAGTGGAGTGTAATCAATAATTTAGATTTTCCTTTGAAATCAATATCTTATTTAACCTTGACTTCCTCAAAAGTGATGTCTTCCGTTTTGTTGTTGTGATTTTGTTTAGAATCAGTCGAGCAATTTCCCCCAGAACAATTTCCCGATGCACAACCAAAAGCAAAAAGTCCCATGGAGACGAAATATGCTCCAAAAAGGACACCAATCCATTCACGGCTCATTGCTGTTTGGACAATTACCATAGTTCCTAGCACTAAATAAATTACCCGTAGAATTGTCCAATTGGTAAGAAGTCTTTCTTTCATCTTTTTGTTTTAAAGTATAAACTTACCAATCTCAAATTTACTTGTGCGTAACAATTGTTTCATTGAAATTATTTCAAATTCTTTAACCAATCAAACATTTTAAAAAAGGCGTTTTTTCTAGCTTTTTCTGTTGATAAAAATAAGTCATGCATACCATTGTCTATCTTAGATAAAGTTACTTCTTGTCCTAATTTCATGCCTTCTCTTTTAATATCCATTACATTTAAAACAATATCTTGCTTCATCGCTTTTTCTGAGAATTTAGACATTTTTTCTGAAGTGTGTGAATGCATCACTAAAATAGGAACTCTAATATTTGAATTGCTCAATTTTCTTTGGGCAGAACGCATTGCTAATATCCATTTATAGTAGGTTGGGAATCCTTTAACAGGTTTCAACTTTAAATCAAAATCCCATTCACCATGAAAATCTTTATGAATACTCTTTACATAAGCGGGAGATAAGGCACCATTCACTTTTGCATATTTAGATAGTCCCGCAACTGGAAGTGATGCTAAATAAACAAGAGATTGAGTTAGGTCTGATTGGTTAAAATCCAAAAATGGTGAATTTAAGATTAGCGCTTTAATTAGGTCTTTCTCTTCTCCAAAATTCATATAGTTGGCTGCAATTAAACCACCAGTTGAGTGACCTAGCACATAAACCTCACCATTACTATCAGAATGTATTTGTCGAATCGCAATTGTGATTTCTTCAAAATATTCTTCAATATTTTTACAGTAATTTGGATGTTGATGATCCATAAGTGAACGACCATATTTTCGTAAATCTAGTGCATAAAAATCAAAATCGTTTTCGATAAATTTTTTTCCTACATGTGCTTGAAAGAAATAATCAACATATCCATGGAGATATAGTACGCTTTTTCGATTTCCTTGATTGGCTTTTGATGCAATAAGTGTTGCTATAACCTCTCCTTCGTAATCAGGTTGAAGTTGAATAGTTTGATTGGTGTAGTCTTTATTAATATCCATATAAATGAAACTAAGATTTTTTTAGTGGGCACTAATGTACAACCCAAAATTGGTTATGTTATATCTGGATGTCTTAAAAAATACTAAATTGTTATTAATGTGTATTGTTAGTCTTATACTGGGTTGCCAAAAGTAATTACTGAGTCAATAAAATACTGATTAATCCCTGAAAGTAGGATTTGTATCCTACTTAATTTAATCCTTAATTTTCCAAGCCAACCAAACGATAAGCAGAATAACGATTAAAGCGGCTAATGAAATTCCTCCTATAAAAAATTTGATTGCCCCAACTATAAATGTCAAGACTGCAATGATAATTGCTACGATAACCAATAGTGATATAACTAATACTTTTCTCATAATTATGATTTTATTTAAATTTATCAAATACTAATTGCAAGCGTTAATTTATTCTCGCAACTTGGTTCATATTGAATTTCTCACCTAAATATGCACATAATATGGCAAAAAAATATTTCTCTTCACTTTTTTTATAACTTAATCATCTCTTTAAGGTAATTTCCCAGTAAATCTTCTAGATTCTCCAAATCTTGCAATTGATCATATCTTACATCACAAGTATAAAGTTTCATTCTTTGAGGTTCTGAAAGTTGAATTCCAAATACAAAGGATTTAAAATCGTTATCCAAAAGTCCTATCGGATTTACAACGGTCATAGAGTCTGAAACGATATTAGCTGATTCAATAGCTTTAATTTCATTTAGAACATGAATGATTTCTGGAGCGAAAACACCGTATGATGTTTCATAAAACTCTGAAAATCCTCCTCTTGTTACGGATTGATTCATTTTTACAATGATGAATACCATTTTTTCAGGAATAGTCAAATCTTGTACAACCTGGTACCATTCGGACCATTTTTCTGAATCGTATTGGGCGTCTTCTAGTTGTTCCTCTGCTGATCTAAATAATCGACTGATTAAAGCTCTGTTTGAAATATTCTCCATTAACCGTAAAGTTAAGAAATAATAGAAATTGAAAGGTAGAACATTCATTTTAGAATGAAAAAAGCATCCACCAATTCAAGTGAATGCTTTCCCTAGGCAATTATTCTTTTATTGACTATTAAGTTTACTATTTATTCGTTTCAATTTTTCTTGTCTTTCACCAAGTTTCGTATTGGCAATCTCCAAGGCTGCTTCCTTTTCTGAAACTTCTTTGCTAAGTTTTTCGATTTCCTCAGTCATTTCTTCAATATCCTCATTGTTCTTATTAATGTCTTTGTTGAGCCCCTTTACTTCTTTTGATAATTTTTTTACACGTTTTTTAGTTTCCTTAACTTCACTTTCATAGTAATCAGGTAAGTAAGAAGCTAAAAAGTCATTCAACATTTTAGTCATAATTGCATATTCTTCAGGTGTCTCATTCTTATCTATGTAAATATCATAACCAAATGAAGCAAAAACGGTCATTTCAGATCCAACCTCGTCTTCCACAATTTTAGTATAAAAATCCATGCGCTTAGTTGATAACTTTTGAATTATTACGTCTTCACGATAGAGCAAATCCTTATTACTAAGAAAGCCAATCCCTTTAATTTTAAAATCATAATTGTCCTTCAAATAAGATTTCCATGCCTTTTTTAGAGGTTTTGGTTCTGGATCAAGGTTGACATAAATACTTGGACGTTCGCCGCCTTTATGTTCGATTTTTCCATCTTTTGGAACAACTTTTTGGGCAATAGTTTCAGTTGTAAATGAAAGTGTTAAAAGAGCTGTTAAACATAATTGAAGAATCGTTTTTATGTAATTATTTGATTTCATATTGTTTTAGATTTATTAGAATGTTAGTATTGATATTTGTTTTTGATATCCTTTTAATATAGCGAATATTAGTATTTACATCAAGTGGATTCTTTTAAGGTTGAATTCATTTGTTAGTCAAATATTTAATTTACAGTTATTTATGTAATTGTGAATAAAGTATAAAAAATACAATAGAAGTAAATTCCATATGCTGATAGTATATATGAGCATAGGATTCTAATTAAAGGATTTTTATATATTGTTCAAAATTAAATTAACTTTTCATGAAGTTTATCAAATTCTTATTGTTCTCGCTAATTGTATTCGCTTTTAGTGCTTGCTTGATTCCTTATCTTGTTTCAAAGAAAGATCCAAAAATAGAGGATAGCAATGAGTACAATTCTTATTTGTCAAAAATGGGAGGTGACACCACTTATTCTTATCAACTTCCCCAAATTTATAAAGACAGCATTAACGTAAGTCCTTATGCGTTTTACAATTATAAAATAGAAAAAGCTTATCCTCAAAGTACGACCCAAATTATAGTTTTTGATTCTTCAGGAAAACTATACTATGGATATGACGCTTGTTTTGGTTTATATGAATTAGGAGAAATATTTGACTCTATTCCTTTTAATAAAAACATCGCTCATTTTGAATACAACATGAATAAAGAAATGAGTTTAGACAAACATTTGGATTTATTGGAATTAACTTCAGGTGAAAGGGAGTTAATTACAAAAGAAATAAAGCTACATGAATTCACTGTATTTGTTCACTATGTGAAATACAATGGACTATTGGTGAAAAAAATCATAAAGAAATATAATAGGCACATCAGTAAAAATGATGTTGATGCATTTACAATCTATGTGAATCGCGCAATTAAGGAGTAGCTTGATTTAATTATCCATTTTTTATTTCCCCATTTTTTATCAAGTTTCTTAGCGCATGTTTAATTATCCATTTACGCTCTTTACTCATATTTTCTTCTTTCCAACTTTCTATTAATTGGAGTCCAATTTCTTTATTGTCCTTTAAAATATCATTAATACAATTGGCTACAGATTTTTGAACATATTTGGATTGATCATCTTTTAAATTGTTTAAAATAGGAAGCAAAGGTGAAGGGTCTTCAATGAATAAATCTAATTTTGGTGCCCAAGGAAGTCTAGGTCTGCCTCCTTCACTGGCTAATCGACGAATATGCTTGTTAGAATTTGTTGACCATTCAAACATTTTATTCATTGTTTTTTGAGGATAAGCTTCTATAAATGATCGAATAGCGTATTCTCCAGTGTTTCTTTTCGTGATTTCTTCAATTAAGTGCATTGAAGTTTCAAAATGATTGAGTCCATATTTTTCAACGTATTTCGCAATCGGCATAATCCAATAGAAATTGGTGAACATTCCTGTTTCTTCTTCGTTTTCTGGTCCTAAAATTTGAGTTAAAATTCTGGCATTCGTATCGTAATCTGTAGTTAAATGATTGCCTAATTCGTCTGCTATTATTGCAATACGATCTTTTAATTCAAGATTTGATATCTTTTGATTTATTGCTTTTACAAAAGAAGACTTATTAAAAATAGGGTAGAGAGCAATAATTTTATCGGCCAACAATTCAGCTAATTCTTGGTCAAACCATAATTTTAGTTTTTTATAGGCCATTTCTAATGTTTATATTAAATATTTGAGAAGTTCTGTAAGTGCCCTTACAATAATTTTTGATTATCATTCTCACTCTTTTACCAATTCTCCACTAACACCCAATCCAAACAATGCAAAATCGTATTTACATGGATCATTTTCATCCATATTACGTAAATTCTCCATTAATCCTTCAAGCGCTTTCCAATCGTCCTGTTTTCTAGTGATTAATCCGAGTGCTCTGGCTACGTTTCCTGTGTGGACATCAAGCGGAACGTACAATTCGTTCATGTCAATTGAATTCCAAATACCGAAATCTACGCCTTTCTCATCTTTTCGCACCATCCACCTCAAAAACATGTTTATTCTTTTGGAGGCCGAACCTTTTTCAGGATTTGCAATGTGTTTTTCGCTTCGTTTTTCGTGCGGAATCTCCATAAAGGTTTTACGAAAGTTGATTATTCTTTGTTTAACACCTTTTTCGTCGGAATTTAAAGAAAACCAAGCTTCGAGAGAGTCGTTCTTAGCATAGCAGTTTTTTAATGCACGAAGAATAAAGTCTAAATCTTGTGTGTTAAATGTTCTGTGAACAAAAGCCTTTTCAGATAGCATTCCCGTTTCGTAATTTTTCACATATTCGAAAGGTGAATTTTCCATGAGATCAATCAACTTATTTCCATTGTCGATAATCATTTTTCTTTTCCCCCAAGCAATCAATGCAACTATAAAACCAATGATTTCAATGTCTTGTTTTTTACCAAAACGATGGGGCAGAAGTACAGGGTCGTCTTTAATGAAATCAATCGTATTAAATTGTTGAACCTTTACATTAAGTAAATTTTCTATTTCGTTGAAATTAAGACTAGATAAATCTTCCATCAGCCATTTCAAGTTTACGGTCAGAAATATCTGCGAGCTGTGTATTATGCGTCACAATTACGAAGGTTTGTCCAAAATTTTCACGCAAACTAAAGAACAATTGATGAAGTTCTTCCGAGTTTTTTGTATCCAAATTCCCAGAAGGTTCGTCCGCCAAAATAACTTTTGGACTATTCATTAATGCTCTTGCTACAGCAACTCTTTGTTGTTCACCTCCAGACAAGGCAGAAGGTTTATGATCGTCTCTATTCTTTAAATTTAGAAACGAAAACAATTCTTTCGCTCGTTTTTCAGCAACACTTTTTTGATCTCCACGAATTAATGCAGGCAGAATAGCATTCTCAATTGCTGAAAATTCTGGAAGTAACTGATGAAATTGGAAAACAAAACCAATAGATTGGTTTCTAAATTGAGCCAATTGTTTTTGAGTTAACTCAAAAGGAAGTTTATCACCAACTTGGTAAATTCCTTGGTCTGGAGACTCAAGCGTGCCTAAAATCTGAAGTAAAGTTGTCTTTCCTGCTCCAGAAGCACCAACTATTGATATTAATTCACCTTCCTTAACAGAAATATCTATACCTTTAAGTACTTCAACTTGGTCGTATGCCTTGGTAATATTTTTGGCTTGAATCATAGGAGACGAAAATAATATATAATTTGTGTATAAACTTGAATTAAACTAAATTTGTTGATTAGAGATGGAAAATTTTGAACCACATTACCCCCCAAAACCGATTTTAATTAAAAAGAAAAGCGGTGGTCATATATCATTGACCTTTCTTTCAATGGTAATTTTCGCGATAACTTTTTCATTAATTATCGATGATTACTTGCTCATTTCTATACTTTTAGGAGTGTTGTTGTTTCACGAGTTAGGTCATTTCTTAATGATGAAATTATTCAACTACGAGGAACTTAATATGTTATTTATTCCATTCATGGGGGCAATGGTATCGGGTCGAAAGAAAGAATATTCTCAAATTGAAAGTTCATTAATGGTTATTGCTGGGCCTTTACCTGGAATTATTATAGGAGCTTGTCTTTTGATCTATGGTTGGGGAGTTCCAACTTCTTTAGCGATTCAATTAGGAGTGATATTAATTATGCTCAACGTAATGAACTTAATTCCGATAGATCCTTTAGATGGCGGTCAGTTAATGCGAATTTTATTCTTTAATAATTATGAATTTACGCAATTAATTTTCACAATAATCTCATCTTTGGCTATTGCAGTTACTGGATTGTATTTTAATTCTTGGTTGTTAATCATTTTTGGATTATTGCTAGGGTTTAGAATTAAAAACAAGCACAAGTTATATTTGATTCGCAAAGATATGAAAGACGATGATATAGAGTTTGAATCTAATTATGAAGACATTTCCAACAAAACTTATTCTAAAATAAAGCGTATTATTATTGAACACACTCCAGTTTTAAATGATATTGAAGAATATAATGAAGAAGACCGATACAATCAAATAGTGGCTAAACAAGTGGAGGGAGTTTTATTTCCACCTACCAAAAAAGACGCAGGAGTGTTTTTTAAAATATTCATGATGGTACTTTGGGCTGGAGGTATCTTGTTATCAGCTTATGCTTTAATAATCACAGATTTCAATTCAATAATAAATGCGTTTCAAAATAGGTGAGAAAGTAGGTTTTCTCAAAGAAGTAGGAGGAGGAATCGTAAAATCTTATAAAAATGAGGATTACGTTATTGTTGAAGACGAAACGGGATTCGATAGAGAATTCCCAATCAATGAACTCAACGCCATCATTGGTGACCAAAGTAATGTTTTAAGTAGTAATTTTGATATTAATGATGTCATTGATGAAACTGTGAGCTATCATGATGATTTAGGAGATATTTCAAAACATAAAGATTTCTGGGAAATTGACTTACACACCCATGTTTTAATGGACAGTGAAAAAGGAATGAGTAATGGACAACTTTTGAGTTATCAAATATTAGAATTCAAACGCTTCTTTAGAAAAGCCAGAGAGAAAAATATTCGCAAAATAATTGTAATACATGGAATAGGTGAGGGAGTTCTTAAATCTGAAATTCGTCAATTTCTTAGCGGTAAAGAAGGGTTAGAGGTTTATGATGCTGATTTTCGAAAATATGGCAAAGGTGCAACTACCGTAGAATTGTTTTATCGTTAATAATTCGAAGCTAAATTTCTTTTAAAAAATGGTTTGTTAACACCCCTCTTTGGAGAGGAACCGAGGGAGAGGGCTTTAATAGATATTGAAATTAAAACAATTTCACTTTAAATATGTTATTATACCAATATTCAAACACATCAAAAGACAACTCAAAGATGAAAACATTAATCTTATCAATACTGTTAGCAGGCGCAAGCTTCATATTTGCACAGGAAAAAACAATTTATGATTTCAAAGTGGAGTCTATAGATGGAGAAATGATTGATTTATCTATTTATAAAGGCAAAAAAGTATTAATTGTTAATACAGCTTCCAAATGTGGATTCACACCTCAATATGAGCAATTACAAGAGTTATATGACACATATGGTGGAGATGACTTTGTGATTTTAGGATTTCCAAGTAATGATTTTATGAAACAAGAGCCAGGAACTGATAACGAGATTGCTGCATTTTGTCAAAAAAATTATGGAGTAACTTTTCCAATGATGTCTAAAACAAGTGTAAAAGGAAATGAAATTAATCCTTTGTACGCATTTCTAACCACTAAATCAATGAACGGAAAAATGGATAGTGAAGTTAAATGGAACTTTCAAAAATACTTAATCGGTAGTAATGGGAAGTTGGAGCAAATCTATTATTCTAAAACACTTCCAACAGATAAAGTTATCACTGATTGGATTGAAAGCAAATAAGATACATTCTTAATAAAAATAATACTCATTTTATTAGTGAAATAAATTTGCGTTTTTCACCAATTTTTCCTTAATTTTGAGGAGTTGGATTTGTTATACCAACCCTGATATCAATTATCTGTACAATTAATACGCTTTTCGTAACAAAAAGCACAAAACATTTTAAAAATATAAATGGGTAGATCGCAAGAATCGTTTAGTAAACGAGAGAAAGAAAAGAAAAAAGCTAAGAAGAAGAAAGATAAAATGGCCAAAAGAGAGTCTCGTAATGAAGACAACAACCAAGGCGGATCTTTGGACGATATGATTGCTTATGTTGATGCTTATGGAAATTTAACTAACACTCCACCGGAAGAGCAAGAGAAAGTAGTTGAAGAAATCGAAGCAGAAGACATTGTAATCGGTGTTCCTAAAAAAGAAGATTCAGGTGAACCAGATGTAAATGTTGGTACAGTTGCATTTTACGATAGTAGTAAAGGATTTGGATTTATTAATGATAATAATTCTGGAGAAAAATACTTCTTCCACGTAAATAACGTAACATATGACATTAACGAAAACGATAAAGTTACTTTTGATATCGTTCGCGGTAGAAAAGGAATGGATGCGGTAAACGTTGCATTAGCTTAAAATCTTAGGTCTCTTTTTCCTAATATAAATTTTGAAACTGTCTTTGCATAAAGATCTGAAAGGATTTGGTGCGAAGACAGTTTTTTATTTTTTGTGGCGTTTCAATGCATGGTAATGCTATAAAATATAAAAATGCCGATAACTTAAAGCTACCGGCATTCAAATATATCAATATAGCAAAAAAATAGTTTATTCGTCTCAAAACTCTAGACTCAAAACTCTTCTCGGCTACGCTGTTTCTAAATCTCTTTTCGATTTTCTATATAAACAAGTTGTGAAAATCTTTCTTTTACCAAATCTGAATTGTTTGTCTGCATTCACAAATTTGATGTATAACGGTTTTGAAACCCCGAAATATTCATAAGTACTACCGTTTGTAAATTCAACTTCTAAAACTTGGTTTTTCCAGTTAAAATCAACAATTCCACAAGTGTCAAGAATGTGTTCATATTCAACTAAATTGTTTTCTTTAGTTGCTGGAGCAATACTAATTAAGAACTCGTAACCTTGGGTAATCTCGCGACTTTTTTCCTCAGCTAACAGAGCTTTATCATCTTGTTCCTGAAATTTATCTGGATGCCATTCCTTAACTAAAGAACGGTAAGTTTTCTTCAATTCTGCTAAATCAATAGTTGATTCAACGTTAAAAAGTTTTTTGTATTGAGTAATACGTTTCATTATTTCAAATTAAAATGTGCACAAAAATACGCACTTATTATCGGGTGACATAAAAATTGGGGAAAAGTTTTGAAAAAAGTTGATTTTTAACATTTTCACCTCGATAATCAATCCCTTAAAACGTTCATTCTGTATGTGATCATTTTAATAATAAGTTCAATAGGTAATGGTCTGTCAATAGAAAATTGCACAGTTCCCTTACTTGTTTTGTAATCACTCAATTTATCTTTAAATTCAACTATGGTTGTTGGATGAGGATAAAAACCCACATGTTTATTATAACCAGCAAACATTATTTGCTGTTCTCGTTTTCCTCCTTTCACCAATGTATAAGACGGAATATTGTAATTGAATAATTCCTCCGCCTCAGGATTTACCTTTAAAATACATTGTTTAAGTTCTAGAAGCATCTTCTTCGTTTCTTTGGGTTGTGCATTAAAATACTCATCTACCGATTGGAAAGTATTTTTCTTGTCCATAAAAAAGTTTTAAGGTGAATTCTTTTGAAAATAAGACTTATATATATTTTAAATTGCTAAGTAACTGAATTTCTTAGCAATTTAAAACTGAAAAGTTATTAATCCATGGAATGTAAACCGATCATATTTCCTTCTGTATCAGTAAAAAGTGTAATAAAACCATGTTCTCCAATTGCCATTTTAGGTCTAATCACTTTTCCTCCAGCTTTTTCAATGCGATTTTCCTCTGTTGTACAATCTTTACTTGCAAAATAAATGATTGTTCCATTTTTACCAACGTCAAATCCTTCCATTTTTACAAGTGCTCCGTTACAACCATGTTTTTCCATGTCTCCGGGAAAAGATCTCATTTCCATAGGGTCATCTGTTGGACTTGGGATTGATTCCAATTTAACATCTAAAACTGTTTCGTAAAATTTAGTAGCTCTCTCCATGTCATTTACATAAATCTCGAACCAAACTATAGGGTTAACATATTCCATAAAATTTTATTTTTAAGATTGAATACTAAATTAATGTAATGAGACTAATTATAAATTGTCTTATGGCAATTAAAAACTGTTTCTTCAGTTTCGCCTATATTTCTTTGCGAATTCTACTTAAAGAGGAATTGGTTATCCCCAAATATGAAGCAATGTACTTTAAAGGGGTGTGTTTTATGACTGAAGGCTTTTCTACAAGCAAATTCTGATATCTCGTGGTGGCGTCCTCTGTAATCATGAAAATAGAACGCTGTTTCATTTCGAAAAGAATTCCGGACATCCAAGCGCGTCCCCATTCAACAAAGCCTTCCATAGAATGAAATAGTTTTTGAAAATCATCGAATTGAATTTCCCAACCTTCGCAATCTGTAATCGCCTCAATGTTTTCTTGAGATTTTATTCTTTGAAATAGCGATGAAACTTCAATTACAATATCATTATTGCTGAAAAAATTAGTTGTGATTTCTTCACCGTCATGACTGATAACATAAGAACGCATCAAGCCTTTCGTGAGAATAAAATAGCTGTTAGAATCAGATCCTGCTTCTAGGAAACTCTCACCTTTCTTTAATTTTATGCATTTATGAGCTTCTGCTATCGCTAGGATTTCAGGTTTCCTTAGTAAAGGATGAGCGTATGTTTTTTCAAATATTTGAGTTTCCATAAATTGTTAGAATTTATTGCTTGTTGTAATTTTCTAAAGATAATTCTAAAAATGAAGTGAATTTTTCAATTGTATTGTAATCGTAATCCGCTACTTCAATAATTTCATTGTCACTGTTTAAAACTACAAAATAGGGTTGAGTATCTGAATTAAATCGGGAATATTGGTAAAATGAATTTCTATCTCCAACGGTTTTAATAAATCTTGACTTATCACCATCTTTTACTTCCTTTTGCAATTCCTGTGGTAATTTTGTTTTTTCATCTACATATATTGGAACAAAAATGAAATTGTCCATAATCATGTCAGCTACATGAGGTCTGACCAATACTGTTTGCTCAATTTTTCTACCATTTACATTGTTATAACCAGTAAAATATAGAAGGATAGGTTTGTCTAATTCCTTACTTTCTTCAAGGATTTTTACTTCATTGAAAAGTTTATTATCATAGAATTTTTGATGTATTTCATGAGATTCGGCCGTCTTATTTTTTTCATCTTGCTCCTCATAAAATTCGTTCAACACTTCTTCATAAGTTAAGTTTGGATTACCTTTTTCTTTAATATATTGTTTAATGGACTCTAATGTTTGAGTATCAATTTCTATTCGCTTCAATAAAACAACATCCTTCTCCCAATTATTATAATCTGCAGGTCTTTTCGAAAAATCAAGAATAATTATTGAATTTTCTTTGTATTCTGAATATTCTGGTCTTTGTTTGATGTTCAACATTTTCGCATAAATATCCCCGTAAGTAATATTGTTCTCAGTCGAGGATTTTTGAACCATTATAGTTGCAATCAATTCTCCAGATAAAAGAAGTTGTACATCTACCGAGTCAAAATCATCGCCAACAAAGGAGAATAAATTGGTCAGCACCTGGTCAATACCTTCTTGAGTGGTTATGTCGAGATCGAATTCTTGGTTCTCAAGTTCCTCATCTATTTGTGTGAAAGAGAAAAAACTAACTATCAAAAAGAGTGTAGATATTAAATGTTTCATTGTCTATTTTATTAATTGCTTTAATATTTTATTCTTGCCTTTTAAACTCTGAAATCGTAAAAATCTCATAGATATTATGTTGACTTGTTTTCTCGAATTTTTCATCCAGAGTAGGGTTTATATTGTTATTTGGATTCAAAAAATCTGCTGAGGCATCTAAATAGATAACGTTTTCCCAATTTGAAATATCAACTTCATCAATATGGTAAATGCCATGGATGTTATTCTTTTTTAAGGATGCGTTAATGTCAGAATAGATCTCATTTGTGTTTACTTTCTTGAATATGTCTTTATTATAATAGTAGGAGAAATCTAATACGAAGGACTTTGGTGCAATAATCACCTGTGTATCTGTATTCATTAAAGACATCACCTTGTTTACGGCTTCTTCAGTATTTCTTTTATTGGATTTATTTGGATCAACCGTAACGATTAATAATAGACACATAATCGCAGGAATAATGTATTGAAATTTCGGTTTTTTAATTAAATAATCCATCGCAATAGCCACAACAAAACAAAATGCAATAGCTGCAGGCATTAAATAGCGGTCTAAAAACATTGGAATTATATATGAAATTCCAAACATAAAAAAGAACACAAATACGAACCAAAATATCATTAATCGGAAGGGTAGAGGTGTGTTTTCATTTCTTTTCGTAATTAAAAATTTCACCAAAGCCACAATCAAAACTGTAATGGACAAAGCTGCAATAATTGGCGCATTGGTAAATTTCCAAATCATGTTATACAAATCAACAATTCCATCAGGTTCTTTCATCCAAGTACCTTCTCCAGAAGAAGTTAAAAAGCGATTGATAAATACAATGAGATTTGGAAGGTAAAGAATGACGATAAGTGAAATGACCGATAAAAACTGTTTCCAATATTGAGTGATTAGTGGTTTATTCGAGCAAAAGAAAAGAAATTGAACAAACAATATGAAAAACCCAAAATAATGGAAATAAATTATCAATGCGTTGATCAATACTAAGGGAATAATTTTTTTAATTAAACTCTTTTTATTTTGACGGTTAACTGAGGCTTTCTTTCTTGAAATTCTTTGAATCACTTCTAAAAATAAATACATCGACATAACCGAAAGCATTCCTAAAAGAGCATAAACTCGGGCTTCATGTGCGAATATGATGTGGTAATTCGAAAAGATAAAAAACAGAGAAGTGTAAAGAGCTATTCGTGGATTTAAGTGTTTTAGACCTAATTTATAAATAAAAAGAACAGTTATAGAGCTAAATATCAAGGATGGAAAACGCACAGAAAATTCTGAAATGCCAAATATTTTTATCCAATAATGCAAGAATATTTCATAAAAGGGAGGATTATTTCCTTCATTTAGGATTTGATAAATCGAGCTCACATCCATTTGTGCATGATAAACACTGAAAGGTTCATCGCCACCCAATGAGTTTTCTCCAAGAAACCATACTTTCAGTATAAAATTAATCAAGACTAAAAATAGTGCAGTAAATATATAGTTTTTATCTCTTGGTAAAGTTGAATGTATAGAATTCAAAATATGTCTTTTTTAAATATTTTAGAGCTTGAAAATAAGAAATATAACGGTAATAGTTAAGCCTCTTATTTCAATTTGTTAAAATAATTTCAGCCAAGAATCGTATAAATTAACTTTGCCTGAAGTTAAATTTTATCTAAAGAAAAGAAGAGATTCCTCAGCTGGTAAAATCTAAGATTTTCTCAACTTTCGGAATGACAGTTCGTAGGGAAGTCTTTGGGGTTAAGTTTGCTCAAGCGAAGTTTGAGCAAACTTAACCCCTCCCAGACCAACAAAAAGCCGTCTTTCCGATGAAGTGAAACGACGAGGAATCCCTTTTTAACTAAAAACGACTTATCTTGGTAACCCAATAATCAATCAAGAAAGACCACCGGATTCTGTTCTCTCAAATTGTATTTTGAAGACATCACTTCGCCATAAGCTCCTGTACTGTGGATTTTAACATAATCTCCACGTTTAGTTTCTTTCAACTCCATTTTCTTACCGAAACAATCTGAAGATTCACAAATTGGTCCTACAACATCATAAAATTCTTTGTTGTCAGAAGCTGTAGTGATATTTTCAATATAATGATATGCTTGATAAATTGCTGGACGAAGTAATTCAGTCATTCCTGCATCTAGAATAGCGAAATTAGTTTTAATTCCTTTTTTAATGTACAACACTTTAGAAATCAAACTTCCACAATTCCCAACCAATGACCTACCTAATTCAAAGTGTATTTCTTGATGAGAAAATGGCTCTAAAAATTGATTAAATACGCCAAAGAATAATTCAAAATCTGGAATTGGATTCTTTTCAGGTTCGTTATAGTCGATGCCTAATCCACCTCCTAAATTAAGATGTTGGATACGTATATTTCTTTCACTAAACCATTTATTTAACTCATTCACACGAATACAAAGATTTTTGAAAGGAGTCATTGATGTAATTTGAGAACCAATATGGAAATGTAAACCTGTTAGTTCAATATTAGCCCATGAAGGCAGCAACTCAATTAAGTTTTCTAATTCCCAACTATTGATTCCGAACTTATTTTCCTCTAATCCAGTAGTGATATATTTATGTGTATATGCATCCACATTCGGATTTAATCTTAGCGCAATTCGAGCAGTTTTGTTTTGCTCCTTAGCTAATTGATTAATGACCTCAATTTCTTCAATCGATTCACAGTTAAAGGCGAAAATCTCATTTTCTAATCCTATCAATATTTCTTCATCTGTTTTTCCAACACCAGCAAAAGCAATTTTTGAGGTTGGAAATCCAATTTCAAGGGCCTTTTTTACTTCGTTTCCACTTACACAGTCTGCTCCGAATCCTATTTCTTGAATACTATTTAGAATTCTGTTGTGGGTGTTTGCTTTTAAAGCATAATGAATGTGGTACTCATATTTTTTTGCGTGCTTCTTTGCTTCTTCTAATGTTTCATTGAGTAATTTCAAGTCATAACAATAGAAGGGAGTTGTATGCTGAATAAGGTCTTTTGTCTCCATGATTTATTGATTAAACAGTCCTTGATTTAGTGCTATCATCGCTTCCTTCTTGTATTGTGTTTCAATGACAACAGAAACATTGTGTTGACTTCCACCATATGAAACCATGCGAATTGGAATGTTTTTTAAACAATCGAAAATTTTATTACCTGATCCTCGTTTGTCATGTGAAAAATTACCTACTACACAAACTATTGAAAGATCCTTATGAATTGAAACTTCACCTAAATAACGTAATTCATCATAAATAGCATCTAGATTGGTGTGGTCATCAATTGTTAAAGAAACTGCAACTTCCGAAGTAGTAATTACATCTATCGGTGTTTTGTATCTCTCAAAAATGTCAAATATTTTCCTTAAAAATCCATAAGCCAGTAGCATTCTACCAGATTTGATCTTTATTGCAGTTATCCCATCTTTACCTGCCACGGCAGTAAATTCTCTTTCTCCAACTTCTTTTTCAATGATAGTTCCAACTTTGTCAGGGTCTAAAGTGTTTTTCAAAGAAATAGGAATACCACTTAGTTGTGCTGGATAAACACTAGCTGGGTGTAAAATTTTTGCTCCAAAATAGGCTAATTCCGCCGCTTCATCATAAGATAAACGCTCTATTGAATATGTCTTATCAACAACTCTTGGGTCATTGTTATGCATTCCATCAATATCTGTCCAGATTTCGATTTCACTTGCTTTTACTGCTTCTCCAATTAAGGCTGCCGTATAATCGCTTCCTCCACGTTTTAAATTATCAATTTCGCCAAAGAAATTCCTGCAAATATATCCTTGGGTAATGTATAATTTACTTTCACAAGTGGATAATTCACGAACTAAATTATGCTGAATGTAAAAACTATCAGGTTCTAAGTCTTTATCAATGCGCATAAAATCCAGAGCAGATAATAAACATGATCCTACATTGATTTCTTCTAAGTATAGTTTGAACAATGCTGTAGAAAGCAATTCTCCTTGTGCTAAAATTGTCTTTTCTTCATGTATGGTAAATAAGTCTTCTGTAAACGAATCTATATGGTTGAAATGACTATTGATTAAATTATGAGCCTTATCGGAGTATTCTTCCGAGCTTAATAATTCATTAATGAATTTTTCATAGTGTTTTTTTAGTTCTACTATTGTTTCCTTAGCGGTGTTGCGCTCATTCTTATAAAGAAGTTGAACAATTTCAGTTAAACTATTCGTTGTCCCACTAATTGCAGAAAGTACCACGATGGCGTTTTCATTTGCAACTAATTCTGCAACCTTTTTCATTCTTAAAGCTGTACCTAATGAAGTACCCCCAAATTTTATTACTTTCATATTGATAAACTATTTTGCAAAAGTACCTATTTTAAATAGACTTTAAGATTGCATATAGTAATTTTTTAAAATTTGCTTATCCATTAATTAGGGACTATTAAATTGATGTATTCAAAGTTTGTCGTATTGAAAAGAATCTATTGAAAATTATGGAATTGGGAATGTGTAATATTATTTTCTAATGCATTAATTCATATTATATATACAGTTGTACTTGTAGAATGGAACATTTTTTGAATCTTTGTCGGTATTCATGGAAAAAGCTATACTATTTATATTACTGTGTATTTCATTTTGTTCAAATGCTCAAGATTTTTCTGGCAATTGGTCTGGAATTATAATTACTAATGGTCAAGATATTAAGGATGCTGATGTTATTTACCTTGAAATTTCAAGTAATGTTAATAAAGTATCTGGCCTATCGAGAATTGAATTGCTTGACGAAGTAGAATTTGCTGTGAAAGCATATGAAGGAACAATTAAGAGGAACACAATCTCAATTTCGGAAAAAACTTTAAAAAGATCGTCAAACACAAGAAAATCACCTGTTTGCAAATTAACCTATGAATTAGAATTTGATGATTCTACAGCTTATTTAAAAGGACGCTTTAAAAGTACGGATTGCAGAAATAACCAAGGTGAAATTGTGTTATTTCGCTCAGACCATAATGTATCAACCGAAAAAGATCCCCAATCTACCCACCTTTGGAAACATAGATTTGTAAAAGCATACAATAAAGGTTATCCGGCCCCAGAACTAATGAAAATAGAGCAACAAAATTTTAAATTTCAACCCATATATTTCGATCATGATATGTCGGAAATTAAACCTGAGTTTTATTCTTATTTAAATAAAATGGCTCGTGTATTAGATGGTATTCATGATTTACGTGTTGAAATCACTGGTCATACAGACGCTGTTGGAACGGATCTATATAATATTGGACTATCAGAAAGGCGTGCAAAAGCCATTCGGGAATATTTTAAAAACCAAGGAATTGAACCTGAGAAATTGGAAATTGACTTCAAAGGAAAAAGGCAACCCATTGATACCAATAAAACCAAAGAAGGAAAGCAAAGAAATAGGAGAGTGGACTTTAAATTTATCTGATTTTTAATTTATAGATGTCATTATTTGCGCCTGGTAGGTTCGATTTGCAAATCATCCTTCCAAATTGAGGAAAATCTAATAAATACTCCTTTTGCTCATATTCATTTACCAAAGTATTCCTCCATCACATCTAAAATAGAAGTGAAAGTATTATTTTTGATAAGGTTCAAATTATCTGTCTCAAACCATTTTACTTCAGTGATTCCTTCGTCGATTTGAGGAGTTACATTTAATTCGTCAGTTACTAAGGAGAACCAATGTGTTTTCTTTATTACATGTTTGCCATAAGCAAAATAAGTATGGTAAGTAGGGGATAGTTCTCCTAGGATCTTCAAATTCCCTAATCCGCATTCTTCTTCAATTTCGCGAATTGCACCCTGTTCCGGATTCTCATTTTTCTCAAGTTTTCCTTTTGGAATATCCCAAAAACCATTTCTATGGATGAATAAAGCTTGATTGGTAGTTGTATTCAAAACTATTCCTCCAGCGGCTTCTATCCATTTGAAATTGGAAAAAAACTCCAATAATTGAGCTTTTGGATCAGGGCTAAACACAACAACTTTTTCCTTGAGGTTGATTTTATTTACTTCTTCTATAAATAATTTATAATCAGCCACTGAAATAGCAGGAAAATATTGAGATGAAATATTACTTTTAAAGATTCCATCTTTTTGGAAGTAAATCGAGATATTATCGACAAAAACTTTATACATTTGTAATTATGATTAATGATATTGATAACGCTGCGAAGATAGCAGAATATTTATTGCAAATTAAAGCAATTAAACTTCAACCCAAAGATCCATTTACTTGGTCTTCTGGATGGAAATCACCAATTTATTGTGATAATCGTAAAACACTTTCTTACCCAAAAATCCGAACGTTCATACGTCAAGGTTTCTCGAAGGCTGTTTTAGAAGAGTTTGGTAAACCAGATATAATTGCTGGAGTTGCAACTGGTGGAATAGCAATGGGAGCTTTGGTTGCTCAGGAATTAGGTGTTCCTTTTGTATATGTTCGTTCTTCGGCAAAAGGTCATGGTTTAGAAAACATGATTGAAGGGGAATATTCTAGTGGCTCAAACGTTGTTGTGATAGAAGATCTAATTTCAACAGGAGGAAGTAGTTTAAAAGCCGTAGAAGCATTGAGGGCAGCAGGTTTAAATGTAAAGGGAGTTTTAGCTATTTTTAATTATGGTTTCGAAACTGCTACGAAAGCATTTGAAGAAGCAAATTGCCAATTGAATGTACTTTCTAATTATGAAGTGATGATAAAAATTGCTTTGAAACAAGGAACAGTAACCGAAAAAGACATGGCTTCCCTACGAGAGTGGAGAATCTCTCCTTCTACTTGGGGGAAATAAAAGAAAATTATGAAGATAGATAGCAATAAAGCAATTGTAAACGCACCAATTGAAGAGGTGTACATGTTTTTAACTAATAGCGAGAATCTGGGCCAACTTTTGCCTAAAGATGAAGTTAAAGATTTTAAAGGAACCGAAAAAGATTGTTCATTTAAAGTACAAGGAGGAATTACTATTTCTTTAATTCAAAGTGAACTTTCTGAAAATAAAGAAATTCATATGGTTTCAGGAGAAAAATCTCCTTTTCCATTCAAATTAACTGTTCATTTAAATGATTTGGAAGGTAAAACAGAAGGACATATTGCTTTTGATGGTGAGGTAAATGCTTTCTTAAAAATGATGGTAAAAAAACCTTTGACAAATTTGTTTAACCACATGTCAAGCGAGTTAAAAGAGGTTTTTGAGTCATAAATTTATAATTTAAGTCTCTAATTTTATATAAGGTCGAATTTATTGAAAAACTAAATTATTACTCTTTCAGGTTAGTTTAGTGATTGTTACTTTAAGTTACTAAATGAGTAAAATTCAACATACAACTAGTTTTTTAGACATTGATAATACTCCAAGGTGGGTTGTCATTATTCTGGATATCTTTATTGCATTGCTCGCTCTTGGGTTGGCCTATTTAATTAGATTTGATTTTTATACTGACTCGAAGAATTTAGCAAAGGAATGGGATTATATTAAATATTCTCTTCCTTTTATTTTATTACTTAAGCCGGTTGTATTTTATTTTTTTAAAATCCATAAAGGATTGGTTAGACATACTTCCTTGGAAGATGTAAAACGTATATTCTTTGCCTTATTATCTTATAGTTTAATCATTTCGTTTGCTGGCGCAATTCGATATTTTTTTATTGATGGTCAGTATATATTACCAATATCAATTATCGTTGTTGAATTTTTGGCTTCATTACTTTTAATGATTGGTTTAAGGTTTACAGTAAAGATCATTTATTTCGAAATAAATAAGCCAAAAGACGAGATTAAAAGTAACATTATAATTTACGGTTCTGGAGTTTCTGGACTAATCACAAAAAGAACAATTGAAAAGGATCCATCAATCCACTCAAAGGTTGTGGGATTTCTAGATGATAATAAAAAACTAGAAGGGAACCGTTTAGAAGGAACATCAATTTTTCATTCAAGTAAGTTAGGTTTAGTTATTGATAAGCAGTCTGTTACAGAATTGGTTGTTGCCATTCAAAACCCAATAAAAAAGAACATTACGGATATTGTAGAATTGTGTTTAGAGAAAAATGTAACTATAAAAAGAGTGCCGAAATTCTCAAATTGGATAGATGGCGAATTTAGCTTAAACCAAATTCGTAAGATTAATATTGATGATTTATTAGGTCGCGACCCTATTAATTTAGAAATAAAGGTTGTTAAAGAACAAATAAGGGATAAGGTTATTCTCATCACAGGTGCGGCAGGATCTATAGGAAGTGGGATTGCAAAACAAGTGATTAATTATAAACCGAAAAAGTTAGTCTTATTGGATCAATGGGAGTCAGGATTGTATGATTTTCATAATGAACTAATAGCTCAAGAAATTTCTGAAAATATTGAAGTTGTTATTGGCAGTGTGCGCGATTACAGTAGAATGAAGAACCTGTTTAATACCCTTAATCCATCAATCGTTTTTCATGCTGCGGCATACAAACATGTGCCTTTAATGGAGGATAATCCTTCAGAATCAATAATGACTAATGTATTAGGTACGAAAATTATAGTTGATTTAGCAGACGAATTTAAGGTTGAAAAAGTTGTAATTATTTCAACCGATAAGGCTGTTAATCCTACCAATGTAATGGGGGCTTCCAAAAGGATTGCTGAAATTTATGCACAGTCAAAAAATGAAATATCTAAAACACAATATGTAACGACTAGATTTGGTAACGTATTAGGCTCAAATGGTTCTGTGATTCCATTATTTAAGAAACAAATTGAACAAGGTGGTCCGTTAACTGTTACTGATGCTGAAGTAACAAGATTTTTCATGACTATTCCAGAAGCATGTCAGCTTGTTTTAGAAGCGGGAGCAATGGGGCAAGGAGGTGAAATATTCGTTTTTGACATGGGGAAACCCATCAAAATTATTGATTTGGCGAAGAAAATGATTCGACTTTCTGGATTGGAACTTAATAAAGATATTGAAATTAAAATTTCTGGATTAAGACCAGGAGAAAAATTGTATGAAGAACTTCTGGCCAATGAAGAAAATACTTTACCAACTCATCATCCTCAAATATTAATTGCTAGAAATTGTCAGACGAAAGCAGGAATAAATGAAAAAATAGAAGAATTAATTGTGTTATTTAATGGTCAAAATAATGAAGCTATAGTAGCAAAAATGAAACAAATAGTTCCAGAATTTATAAGTAACAATTCAAAATTTTCAAAACTAGATAAATGATAAAACCAACCAAAATACAAGTGAGATTTGCTGATTGTGATATGATGGGACATGTAAATAATGCTGTTTACCTTAGTTATTTTGAGCAAGCAAGAATGAATTCTTTTAACCAATTAGTTGGGGAAGAATGGAATTATCAAAAACAAGGAACTTTATTGGTTAAGAATGAAGTTGTTTATTTAAAACCTATATTTCTTCATGATAGTCCTGAAATTTCCATACATTTAGTGGAAATTGGGGCAAAAAGCTTCACTTTTGGTTATGAAGTTAAGGTGAATGGCGAATTGAGAACAACTGGATCTTCAAAATTAGTTTGCTTTGATTTTAAAAGCCAATCAAGTGTAAAAGTATTTCCTGAATTTATTGAAGCATTTAAAAAATTCGATTAAAAATTATGATTAAAGTCGCATTCACTTCCTTATTGATTTTTACTTCCGCTATCTTATTTGCACAGTTTGATGGGGTTAAAAGAGGGCCATGTTTTACCAAATCTGTTGATAGGCTAGGTGATGAATATGCTGTTTGGGAATGTGATAACAGAGATGCAATTGTTGATTGTAACGAAAAATTGGAATCTGAACCTGGTTCAAACTACGTTTTCAATAGAGAAAATGGTGAACCTTACACCGGCTCATGCGAAACATGTTACCCAAATGGATTGAGACAGATGCTGATTAATTTTAGAAATGGTAAAGCAGAAGGGGTAGATTCTACTTTTTATCAATCGGGTTGTCCTCAGGTGGTTAGAAATCATATTGATGGTCAGGAGAATGGAAGTTGGACATATTTTCATGATACCAGTGGATTAGTTGCATGGAATATCAATTACATGTATGGTCAAAAAGAAGGAAAATCAATTTATTTTAAACAGAGAAAAGTAGGCGATGAAAAATATACATTCCAATTAAACGGAGTTGAAAGATTCGTGGAATATGCTGTATATGAAAACGATACCACTAAAATTGAATATTATAAAAAAGGTTTATTAGATGGTGTGAGAAAGGAATTTGGACCGAATTCGAAGATTAAAATAGAAGCGCATTATAAAGCCGGTGTTTTTGACGGTTCATTTATCGAATACAACTCTGAAGGAAGCATTCTACAAGAGAGACTCTATGAAATGGGTAATAAAGTAGGAGAGTGGAAGTATTATTACAATGACGGAAATTTGCTGAGAACAGAAAGTTGGGAAGACAATGTGAAGGAAGGAGCCTTTAAAACTTTTTATATTCAAGGACACATTCAAAGTTTAGAAACCTATAAAAAAGGTATGAAACACGGAAAATTTATGGAACGCTTTCCTGATGATAAATTAAAGAGAGAGGCGTACTATAAAAAAGATGAACTTATCGAGAATCATGTTTATGATGAATATGGTAACGAAATTGAAACATTTGGAGCGGATAAAGCCAAGAATAAAACCGAGGATGATGCTGTTCCAACAACAAAATCAAAGAAAAAATGGCAATTCTGGAAATAAGATTAACCATTTTAAATCAAATTACAATTAATGAATAAAGACTCAAATTTAGCAGTTCTCATCGATGGAGATAATGTTCCAAGCCGATACATCAGAGAAATGATGGAAGAAATAGCGAAATACGGAACACCTTCTATTAAAAGAATTTATGGAGATTGGACTAAACCGCATTTATCAAAATGGAAGAATATTCTTTTAGAGAATGCAATTCAGCCAATTCAACAATACGGATATACTCAGGGTAAAAACGCAACCGATTCTGCAATGATAATAGATGCCATGGATATACTGTATGGCGGAAAAACAGATGGATTTTGTATTGTGTCTTCAGATTCTGATTTCACAAGATTAGCAACAAGGTTAAGAGAATCAAGTCAATATGTAATAGGAATAGGTGAAAAGAAAACACCAGAACCCTTTATCGTTGCTTGTGATAAGTTTATCTATTTAGAAATTCTAAAGGCAGATGAAGTTGAAGATAAGGATGACAAGAAAGGTAAAGGCAAGGTAAAGGCAAAAACAAAAAAAACTGTACAAAATTTAACGCCAGAAGTGACACGCTTAATTCGCCAAACAATTTATGATTGCGCGGATGATGATGGATGGGCATTTTTGGGAGATGTAGGTTCATTAATCAACAAAAAACAACCGAATTTTGATCCTCGTAACTTTGGTTTTTATAAGCTAACTCCACTAATGGATTCCATAGGAACAGTGAAGATTGAAGAGCGTCAAGCACCTAATAGTCGTTCGAAACATATTTATGTAAAGAATATCTCAAGTAGTGCTAAAACATAATTTATAAAAAGTGCACTACACAGCTTGCTAGTAAAGCCTTTAATTGTTATATTCGCAATGCTTAGAAAAATTAATATTTAACACAAAATAATTAAACATGGCTTTTGACATTGATATGATAAAAGCTGTTTACGATCGTTACCCTGAACGCATCGCTGCAGCAAGAAAAATAGTAAACAAACCTTTGACATTGTCGGAGAAAATACTTTACACTCACCTTTGGGATGGTAAAGCAGACACAGAATTTGTACGTGGTGGATCGTATGTTGATTTTGCTCCTGATAGAGTTGCAATGCAAGACGCAACAGCTCAAATGGCTTTGTTGCAATTCATGCAAGCTGGAAAAACAAAAGTAGCAGTTCCTTCAACAGCTCATGCTGATCACCTTATTCAAGCAAGATTAGGTGCAGACAAAGATTTACAAGAAAGTTTAAATAAAAACAATGAGGTTTTTAACTTCCTAAGTTCTGTTTGTAATAAATATGGAATTGGATTTTGGAAACCAGGAGCTGGTATTATTCACCAAGTAGTATTAGAAAACTATGCATTCCCTGGTGGAATGATGATTGGTACAGATTCACACACTGTAAATGCAGGTGGTTTAGGAATGGTAGCAATCGGTGTTGGTGGAGCAGATGCTGTTGACGTTATGGCAGGAATGGCATGGGAATTGAAATTTCCTAAATTAATTGGAGTTAAATTAACAGGTGAACTAAGTGGTTGGACAGCTTCTAAGGATGTTATTCTAAAGGTGGCTGGAATTCTAACTGTGAAAGGTGGAACAGGATGTATCGTTGAATACTTCGGTGAAGGTGCAAAATCTCTTTCAGCAACAGGAAAAGGAACAATTTGTAACATGGGAGCTGAAATTGGAGCAACAACTTCAACTTTTGGTTACGATGATTCTATGCGTCGTTACTTAAATGCAACAGACAGATCAGATGTTGTTGAATTAGCAGATAAAGTTGCCGACCATTTAACAGGTGATCCAGAAGTTTATGCTGAACCAGAAAAATATTTCGACCAAGTAATTGAAATTAACTTGAGTGAATTGATGCCACATGTAAATGGACCATTTACTCCAGATTTAGCAACTCCTATCGATAAGTTAGGTGAAGTTGCTAAAGCAAATGATTGGCCATTAGATATTGAATGGGGATTGATAGGATCATGTACAAACTCTTCTTATGAAGATTTAACTCGTGCTGCTTCAATTGCAAAGCAAGCCGTAGATAAAAAATTAAAAACTGTTTCTGACTTTGGAATTAATCCAGGATCTGAACAAGTTAGATTTACTGCAGAACGTGACGGATTATTGGGTGTATTCGAAGATTTGGATGCAACGATTTTCACGAACGCTTGTGGACCTTGTATTGGACAATGGGATAGAGCAGGAGCTGATAAAGAAGAAAAAAATACTATTATTCATTCATTTAATAGAAATTTCTCTAAGCGTGCGGATGGAAACCCAAATACACACGCTTTCGTAACATCTCCAGAATTAGTTGCTGCAATGGCAATTGCTGGTCGTTTAGACTTCAATCCTTTAACAGATACATTAACAAACGCAGATGGTGAAGAAATTAAATTAGATCCACCAACTGGAACTGAATTACCAGAAAAAGGATTTGATGTAGAAGATAACGGTTACCAAGAACCTGCTGAAGATGGAAGTGGAATAAACGTAGTTGTAAAAGATGATTCTGATCGTTTACAAATATTGACTCCTTTCGAGCCTTGGAATGGTGAAAACATCACAGGGATGAAATTGTTAATTAAGGCGTTTGGTAAATGTACAACTGACCATATTTCTATGGCTGGACCATGGTTACGTTACCGAGGGCACTTGGATAACATTTCAAACAACTGTTTAATTGGAGCTGTTAACGCATTTGGTAAAGCAACAAATGAAGTGGTTAATCAATTGACAGGAGAAAAAGGAGAAGTTCCTGCAACTGCTCGTGCATATAAAGCAGCTGGAATTCCATCAATCGTTGTGGGTGACCATAACTACGGTGAAGGTTCATCTCGTGAACATGCAGCAATGGAGCCACGTCATTTAGGTGTAATGGCGGTTATTGTTAAATCTTTTGCACGTATCCACGAAACTAACTTGAAAAAACAAGGAATGTTAGGATTCACTTTTGCAACTGAAAGTGATTACGATAAAGTAAAAGAGGATGATACATTTAACTTCTTGGATTTAGATCAATTTGCACCAGACAAGCAAATCACACTTGAGTTAGCGCACAAAGATGGTTCAAAAGATGAAATCAAATTGAATCATACTTATAATGCACCTCAAATTGAATGGTTTAAAGCAGGTTCAGCATTGAACTTGATCAGAAGAAAGGCCAACGCTTAAAATTCTAGTTTAAATCTTTAGTTGTATATTTAAAATGCTGTTCCATTATGGGGCAGCATTTTTTTGTATAATGTTTTTCAAATTAGGTATGTTTACAACAAAAAAGAACTCAACTGCCTTTGTACATATCAACTATTTCACTATCTTAATATAACCTAAATCAAATATTATGTATGTAAATAACACCACAATCAAGTCTTGGGCAGAAGAAGACAGGCCTAGAGAGAAACTTCAAAACATGGGGAGAGCGCAACTAACAAATGCTGAATTATTAGCGATTGTTCTGGGTTCTGGAACTCGGAAAAAATCCGCTGTAGAACTAGCTAAAGAAATTTTAACTGAAAATAAAGATTGCCTCTATAAACTAGGAACAATGAGTCAAGTTGATTTGATGAAATTCTCAGGTGTTGGAGACGCCAAAGCTTTGAGCATAATTGCAGTAATGGAATTGGGAAGGCGCAGGGCAGTTGCGGATATTCCATTGGATAAAAAAATAAATGAAGCAAAAGATATTTATGATTTAATAAAACCCGATTTCCAGGATTTAGATCATGAAATATTTAAAATAATAGGATTATCCCGAAGCAACAGATTAATAGGAAAGAAGCTTATATCAAAAGGTGGTAGATCGGGTACATTGGCAGATGGGAAATTGATTTTTAAAGAACTTATCGATATGAAAGCTTCTTCATGTGTTTTGGTGCATAATCATCCATCAGGTCGCTTAATTCCAAGCAGTCAAGATCTAGAATTAACAAAAAGGTTGGCAGAGTTTGGCAAATTAATTGACTTACCCATATTGGATCACCTTATTGTGGCAGATACAGGATATTATAGTTTTGTGGAGAATGGAAGAATGAGTTAGGTATTGAAAATAAGAGAGAGGGAGAGATAGAGTGGGCGCGTGGCCCAATCCGAAAAAAAAAGCATCTTCAATTTGGACTCGAATTTTTACTAATATTGTTGTCTTTATATTTCTAACATTTAGATTTTTACCTGATAAAGAGGTGGATAATCATTTAATTCCCAAGTTAAATTACCACTTAATCTTTTCTTTTCCCTGTTTGACAAGGATTTCATTCACTTGACTGAAATGTTTGTTTCCAAACCAGTAACCTCTATTAGCACTCAATGGAGAAGGGTGTCCGCTCATTAATACTTCATGGTTTTTAGCGTCAATAAGTTTGGCTTTCTTTTTAGCAAAACCTCCCCACAGTAAAAAAATCACGTTCTCTTTCTCTTTTGAAATTGTTTGGATTACTTCATCGGTAAATGTTTCCCAACCTAATTTTTGATGTGAGCCAGCTTCATGCGCACGAACTGTTAATGTTGCATTTAATAACAGTACTCCTTGTTTTGCCCATCTGGATAAATCTCCATTATTCGGAATTGGAATATTTAAATCTTGATTCAATTCTTTAAATATATTTATTAGTGATGGAGGAGGTGCAATGTCTGGATTTACAGAAAAACATAAACCGTTGGCCTGACCCATTCCGTGATATGGATCTTGACCGATGATTACAACTTTCAAATCTTCAAATGAAGTAAAATTAAATGCAGCGAAGATGTTTTCTTCTTTGGGAAAACAAGTATTCAATTTATATTCATCTTTAATTGACTTCTCTAATTCCTTAAAATAAGGTTTTGAGATTTCTTCCTTGAGAATACTTTTCCATGCAGAATGCAGTTTTTCTATCATAGTACCACTGATAAAGATGAGGGATTACAATTTAAATTGATTGATAAATCTTTAAAATCAATAGGTTCTCCGTCAATGTGAGCAACACTTTGTTTAACCTCTATTTTGGCTTCACTCGTTTTGATTAAAGTCACATACTTTGATTTGTGCACGGTTCCTCTTACTGAGGCGAATAGTAACCCCACAAATCCGATAATAGGAGGCAATTTAACAAAAACAATCTCAAATTGGCCATCTTTTATGTCAGTCTCTGGGGAAATATAAAATCCATTTCCAAACTGAGAAGTATTAGCAATACTACAAAAAAGTAAATTTGAATATTCCGTTTTACCGTTCAATACAACACTTATTCCTTGGTAATGTCTAAACTCTTTTAGAACTAATTTTATATAGCTAAAAAAACCTCTTGTATGATAATCATCAAATCTTTTAGCGATCAAAGCATCAAATCCGAAACCTGAAACTCCAATTGCTTTTCTACTGTTTAAAGTAATCGTATCTATGGTGTCAAGTTCAAACTTATTAATTCTTTTTATTACTTTTTTCAATTTTAAGGACATACCTAAATGTCGAGCAATTCCATTTCCTGAACCAGTTGGTAGAATAGCTAAGGCTGTTTTAGTATCAATTAAAGCTGTACCTACTTCATTAACAGAACCATCTCCTCCAGCAACACAAACAATATCAATTCCTTCATCCGCAGCATTTTTGCTTAATTGTCGTGCATGCCCCCTGTGCTCAGACATTATAATATCATAAGTAAATGCAGTGTGATCCAAATATTTTTGAATCAATCCAGGCAAGATGTTTTTCTTACCAATTCCAGAAATAGGATTTATTATAAAGCGAATACTTTTTTTCATTTTAACTTCATGGTATTGTTAATCAAATCGTGATTATATCGTTGAATTATTCCTTTTAATTGCTGTGTTAAGTCTTTTTTAATTTCTGGATAAAAAGAAAGTGAATCATATTTCATTAATGTATCTGATTTATAGTTATATAGTCCTGTTGCTTTATCCGCTACAAAATTCAATAGATAATCATCTTTGAACAGCATATGTGAGTTCGCTATATAATTTATTGAAAAAGGTTCATAATTTTCATCATGAAAATATGAATTTCCAAAAGTATAAACATCTTTCGAATAACCAGTTAAATCTAAAACACTTGGTAGGATATCAATATGGTTAAACAATTGACTATTAACACCAGGATTGATTTTTCCTTGTGGATCAAAAAATGCGATTGGAATTTGATACATTCCTATCCTTCTGTTATATCTGATGGAAGCACCTGCAGGTGTATGATCTGCACAAATTACAAATATAGTATTGTCATACCACGGTTGCTTTTTAGCTTCTTCAAAGAATAAACGTAAACTCATATCGGCGTAGGCAATTGATTTTGCCATAGGATGTTTACCTTCAGGTAAGTTATCCACATGTTTTTCAGGAACGAAATACGGATGATGTGAGGACAAAGAAAACATTCCAGCTAAGAAAGGTTCTTTTAGCTCTTTAGAAATTGACCGTGCTGTCCATGGCATAAAATATTCATCTAAAATTCCCCATGTTGCATCAGCATGTTCTTCATTATCATATTCTTTTCTCCCAAAATAATGATCGAACCCTAAATGAGCGGTGAATACATCAAACTTCATGGATCCATTCGTTGCGCCATGATAAAAAGCTGAAGTGTATCCTTTTTCTTTTAATAACGAAGGAAGTGCGCTGATGGAATTTGTTCCGTAGGATGAAGAAATATAGGGGTTATCCAATAAACTAGGTATACCTGCGAAAATAGCAGGCACAGCTTCAATGGATTTTTTTCCATTCGCAAATGCATTATCGAAATATAAAGATTGGTCTAAAAGGGAATCTAAAAAAGGGGTGAATTCTGTATTAGTTTTCTTACCCAACCATTCATTTCCAAAACTCTCAAGGATAAGAATCATCACATTAACATTTTCACGTAATTGATGTTCTTTAGTTCCATAATGGATAGGATTATAAATTTTGTCGCTTCCTTCAGGAAAGAAATCCTGTTCAATTAATGTCGATTTACCAATAGTTTTAATAATAGATAATGGTGTATTGGTCACCAAGGCTGTTTTATCAGGGTTAGTAAGTTGGGAAGCTGTAAGCATATCCGCAGGTCGAAATGCTAATCCACCTCTACCAACAATAAATAAGCAGACAGTTACAACAATGAAGTTTAAAATATCAATGTAAACATTTCTGTTCTTGTTTAGATAACCAATCGTCTTGTTGTAAAGAATATTACTCACAATAATCATGGAAATAAACAAAAGAATAATCCACCAAAAATCTATCAAAAAGGTTACAAAGAGTTGATTCATATCGTTTCCCGTAGAAACCATAGAAAACAAATCAGCAGTACTTCTTTTTGCAGTGAATTTAAAATATTCAACATCAACCAAATTTAAAGCGATAATAACTGAATTTGTAATATGAAAAATAACTTTAAGAATTAGCTGAAACCATTTTTCTTTATAAAAAGGCAAAGGGAGGGTAGAAATTACATAAAATGGAATAGCATACATTCCAACTGTAATAGAATCCATCCATAACCCAACTAAAAAGTCAGTTGCATGAACAGAGGTAAATGAGTCTGAATTAGTAAAATAAAATATAAACCGTGCAATACTCATCATCAACAAGATGATTCCTAATCGTTTGAACAGTTCTATATTCTTTGTAAGAATTAACGCACTACTTTTCATTAAAAACGAAAGTTATTTTTTTAAGGACTCTAAATTACTAAATAAGAAAGGCAAGCCGCCACAATTATCACAAAATTAACGAATGATTTCGATTATGTTCTACACATATTAATTACATTCATTTATTTAATCTGAATATTAATAAATCTAGACTTTAAATTAACTTAAAAAACCTTTAAGAAGATTGTTTTTCTAGTAACTTTACAATCCGTTAAATTATTTAAGCTAAAATAAGTAGAGAAATGTATCAACGTCCACGAAGAAACAGAAAATCAGCAGCTATCAGAGGAATGGTTGAAGAAACAAATTTAACAGTATCTCATTTAATTTACCCTCTATTTGTTGCTGAAAACCCTTCGGAAAAATCTGAAATTACTTCAATGCCGGGTATTTATCGTTGGGGAACTGAGGTTATTCTTTCTGAAATCGAAGAATGTGTAGGACTTGGAATTCAAAATTTTGTTCTTTTTCCAGTTGTTCCAGAAAAATACAAGACCAAAAGGGGTGAATTCAGTTCAGATGAAAAGAATTTCTATCTAATTGTAGCTACTGAAATAAAAAAACGTTTTCCAGAAATATGCTTAATGAGTGATGTGGCGCTAGATCCATATAGTACAGATGGGCATGATGGAATTGTGGAAAATGGAATTATTTTGAACGATGAAACACTTCCTGTATTGGCAAATATGAGTTTAGCTCAAGCTCAAGCAGGGTTTGATATAATTGGACCTTCAGATATGATGGATGGCAGAATTGCAGCTATTCGCGAAATTTTGGATGATAATAACTATACACAAACCAGCATCATGGCGTACAGTGCTAAATACGCCAGTGCGTTTTATGGACCGTTTAGAGATGCATTGGATTCTACACCAAAATCTGGTGATAAGAAAACATACCAAATGAATCCAGCTAATAAAAAGGAAGCAATTCTTGAAGCAATTTTGGATGTTGAAGAAGGAGCTGACTTTTTAATGGTTAAACCGGCTCTCTCTTATTTAGATGTCATTCATGTTTTGAATGAAAATTTCGTTCAGCCCATAACGGCTTATAATGTTTCAGGAGAATATGCAATGGTTAAAGCTGCTGCAAAAAATGGATGGTTGAATTATGATGCAACAATGCAAGAAACGCTTCTAAGCATGAGGAGAGCAGGAGCGAATTCTATATTAACTTATCACGCTAAAGATTTCGCACAACTTTATAAAGGCTAGTTAATTAATTGTTCATGGAATTATGTTTTGAACTATTTAATCGTTAATCGAAACATGTAAATGAGGTCTGTTTTTTTACTGTTAATTATTATTTAAATAATCAATACACTATTTGAACGGTAATAGTATCTGTTTAATTTTCTATTACATTTGTCAAGAATTAATAATCATTTTAATAGTCCATTCCATAAGGATTAAACTATTGAATTGTGTAAAAGAATTTTTGATAATGTTCATGTTCATCTATGTTTAATTTTTTCAATTTATATAATTGAAATGGGATTCAATTAAGACAAGTCGTTAAGGATGAAATCTTAACTTCTTTCCTATGTGAAATATGATCAAACATTTAAGGTTTTTAATTGTAAATAATAGCGTACCAAACATTTTTAACTAATGAAACAAAATTGCTTAATTGTACTAACATTTTTCCTAACTACAGTATTTCATACATTTTCACAGGATATTACTATCAGTGGAACTATTACCGATGGCAAAAATGGTGAAGACCTTTTTGGAGCATCAGTTATTGCTACCGATATGACTAATACTGGAGCAAGAACGAATGTATATGGGTTTTATTCTCTTACTATACCGGTAGGGAGGCACCAATTGGCTTACAGAAATTCTGGTTTTGAAGATCAAATTTTTGACCTAGTTATTACACAAGACACAGTAATTAATCTTGAGTTATTTTTATTAAAAGAGGTTCAAGAAATTGAAGAGGTGAATATTACCTCCAAACGCAGCAACAGTAATATTACTTCAGCTCAAATGGAAGTAACACGGTTGGATCCACAATCCATTAAAACAATTCCAATTTTATTTGGAGAACAAGATATTATGAAAACCCTTCAATTAACACCTGGAGTGAAGGGTGGAGGAGAAGGTAGTGCTGGGTTTTACGTTAGAGGTGGGGGTGCAGATCAAAACTTAATTCTTTTAGACGAATCAACAGTATATAATGCATCTCACTTATTGGGGTTCTTTTCCGTTTTTAATTCTGATGCAATCAAAGATGTAGCTTTATATAAATCTGGAATTCCAGCTGAATATGGAGGAAGAGCATCTTCTGTAATGGATGTAAGGATGCGAGATGGAAACAATAAAGAGATCGCTGCATCTGGAGGAATTGGATTAATTTCTTCAAGATTAACCATAGAAGGTCCCTTAGTCAAGGATAAAAGTTCATTTATAATTTCAGGAAGAAGAAGTTACGCTGATCTGTTTTTAGTTTTTTCACCGGATGAAGATATTAGAGATACTAAATTATTTTTCTATGATCTAAATGCTAAAGTGAATTATAAATTAAGTGACAAGGATAGAATTTATTTATCAGGTTATTTTGGTAGGGATAAATTTGGTCTTAGCGATGATTTTGGATTTGATTGGGGAAATAAAACAGGTACAGTAAGATGGAATCACTTATTTAACGATAAGTTATTTATGAATACATCTATTATTTATAGTGCATTCGATTATCAATTTAGTATTGGTCAAGGTGAAGATGGATTTGGAATTCGATCTTCTATTAGAGATTTTAATGTGAAACAAGATTATAATTACTATTTGAACACTAATAATAGTCTGAAATTTGGAGTTAATGCCATCCACCATACATTCGAACCAGGTGTCTTAGAAAGTGGGGATAACGTTGGGTTTAATCAAATTGATTTAGAAAAGAGACATGCTTTGGAAGTTGGAGCATACCTTCAAAATGAACAAAAAGTTGGAAATCGTTGGGCGTTTATGTACGGTTTGAGATATTCTGGGTTTAACTATATGGGGAAAGGTACAGCATACGAATATGCAGAAGATGGAGCTATTACTTCAGAAGAAAGTTATGATTCATTTGAATCTATAAAATATTACCAAGGATTGGAGCCGCGTTTATCTGCCAGTTTTATTATTAATGAAAGTAATTCAATTAAAGTGGGTTACAACAGAATTTTCCAATACATACATCAATTATCAAATACAACAACAAGCAGTCCAACAGATGTTTGGGTACCAACCTCCAACAACGTGAAACCACAAATTGGAGATCAAATTGCTGTTGGTTATTACAAAAACTTCAAGAAAGATGAGTATCAAGTATCTGTAGAAACATATTACAAATGGCTTCAAAATCAAATCGATTATAGACCAAATGCAAATTTAATTTTAAATGGTCAAATTGAACGTGAATTGGTTTATGGTGAAGGAAGAGCCTATGGAATTGAATTTCAAATTAAAAAAACTAAAGGTGATTTTACAGGGTGGTTTAATTATACATTATCAAGAGCACTTAGATCATTTGATGAAATTGATGGAGGACAAGAATTTTCTGCAAGGCAAGATAGAATTCATGATTTAAATTTAGTTTTAACTTATAACATCAGTAAAAAATTTGTTGTGAGCACGAGTTTTGTTTATTACACTGGAGATGCGGTAACATTCCCGAGTGCACTATATGAAATGGATGGTTACGAAGTACCCTATGTAGGGAGTAGAAATGGAAATCGTTTACCAGATTATCACCGATTAGATTTAGGTTTAACCTGGTACTTGAAGGACAAAAAGAATTACAAGCACAATTTAAGTTTTTCAATATACAACGTTTACAATAGAGAAAATGCTTTTGCTGTTAGATTTGTTGATGATTTTGAAGATAACACAACAGGTCAAACACAGGCAGTTCAAACAGCATTGTTCAAAATTATACCTTCCATTACCTATAACTTTAATTTCAAATAAGATGAAAAATATATTCTATATAATAATAGCTCTTTTATTTACAGCAACTTCTTGTCAGAAGGTTATTGACTTAAAAGTTAATGACGCTGAACCAAAAATGGTAATTGAGGCGAAATATGATGCGATTAAAGAAATTGTAACAGTACAATTGTCGAAAACTATAAATGTGTTTTCAAATGAAGGTTATCCTCAAATTAGTGGGGCTAATATTGAAATTATTGATGCCAATGGTGTTGTTTCAACTTTGAATGATGACGGCAATGGCGCTTATTCTTTGACGAATTATGCACCACAGTATAATTCAGAATATACCATAAAAATAAATGTGGAAGGGGAGGTTTATGAAGCCTCAGACTATTTAGTACCTGTTGTTCCATTGGACTCTCTTACAACGGAGTTCCAACCTCAGTCTGTTTTTTCAGATGAAGGATATTTACTATCAATGAACGCTACTGATCCAGTTGGTTCTAATTTCTATAGAGCGATTAGAAAAGTGAATGGTGAATACAAAAGAGACTTATCTGATCAATTTCTTTTTGATGATAGCTTTTCTGAAGGTAATTCTCAAAGTGTTCCACTTTTCTTTGAATTCTATCAGTTAGAAGACACTGTCCAAATTGAGCTTATTTCTTACAGTGAAAAATCATATGTGTACTTCAGTGAATTGGTAGCAATAGCTCAAGGATCTGACGGTTCAGCAGCTCCGGCTAATCCAGTTTCAACTTGGTCTAAAGAAGCTTTAGGAAGTTTCACGGTATTTGGATATGACACAAAAACTATAATTATTTCAGAATAATATTGTAATTTGTTAATAACTATTGGAGAATAGTTAACGTTTTCTTAATGTTAATGGATTTTACTTGTCCTATTTTTGTACAAAATCTTATAAAAAAAAAGTTATGAAAAAAATTTATTTATTTATGATGTTGTTTATAACATCAACCGTAATGGGACAGTCTCCTATTATTACCATGATAATGGATGGTGATTGTATTGGAGGTAATCCTAAAGTACTTGAAATTTACGCACAAGGAACAGTGGATTTTTCAAACTATTCTTTGGAAAACCAAACTAATGCTAATACTACATGGGGTAATACTTTTGATTTAAGTGCACTTGGTATAGTTAGTAATGACTTTGTTTATCTTCACAGTGATGATCCTAGTTTCGCAACAGAATTTCCTAATGTAACAAATTCGCTTGCGATAACTAGTTCAGTAATCAGTTTTAACGGAGATGATAGAATTAGAATTATCGAAACTGCAACAAGTACTTTAATTGATGAGTATGGTGTGGATGGAATAAGTGGAACAGGTCTTGTTTGGGAATACAAGGATGGTTATGCTAAAAGAAATGACAATACAGGACCTGATGGAACATTTGTACCAGGTAACTGGACATTCTTTAATGGAGCAATAGATAATTTATGTGGAACAACTACTTATCAAACAATTTCTAATGCAGGTTCGTTTATACTAGCAAGTGGACCTACATTAAGCTCTTCATTTTCTACAGTTTCAGGTTTCCTTCAGTTTATTGGGACGCCATCGGCTGAACAAACAGTGGGAGTTTCAGGTACGAACTTGACAGCTGATGTGGTTATTTCAGTAAATTCAGGAGATTATGAAATATCTAATACGTCAGGTTCAGGGTTTGGTTCACAAGTAACTCTTCCTTTTGGAACAGGTACTATTACATCAACCCCAATCTATGTTCGTTTGAATGGTTCTACTATCGCAAACCCATCAAATGGTGAGTTACTTATTACTTCAACAGGTGCTACAGATGTATCCGTGATGCTTGAAGGAGAAATTGCAGCTCCAGCACCTACGGTTACTGCATCAGAAACTTCTATTTCTGGATTCTCTCATTTTGTTGGAACTCCTTCAGATGCAGATTCTTTAATGGTTGAAGGATTTAACTTAACAGCTGACTTAGTTGTTACAGCTCCAACTAATTTCGAAGTTTCAACATCTTTAGCAGGCCCATATTCTCCTTCAGTTACTTTAATTAATACTACTGGTTCTGTTGCTTCAACTAAAGTATATGTTCGTTTGAATGGTCCAATTCTTAATTTGGCGCAATCAGGTGACCTTATTGTTTCTTCTACTGGAGCAACTGATATAATTGTAGCTTTAACTGGTGAAACTTTAAATTATGTTGTTTCATCAATAGCAAATGTTACTCAAGTAGATGTGAATGGTGAAGGTACTTCGGTTGGAGATTATGTTACGCTTACTGGAGTTGTTCACTGTGATAATTTCAGAAATACTGGATATGATCTTACATTGATTGACGCCAACAATGATGGAATCAACATCTTTAGTTTTAATGATATTAATGGTTATGTTCCAATGGAAGGTGATGAGTTAACTATCAATGGTCAAATTTCACAATTCAATGGATTGTTGCAAATCAATCCAGAAACAATTACTGTTGTTTCTCAAGGAGCAACATTACAAACTGCAACTGTTGTTACAATGTTAGATGAAACTACAGAGAGTCAATTGGTTACTTTAGAAAACTTAACTTTAGTTAATGCTGAAGCAAATTGGCCTAATAACGGTAACATTGATGTAACTGATGGTGTTAATACATATGCAGTTAGAATACCAGGTGCATCTCCAATTGCAGGTACGCCTACGCCAAGTGCTTCTTTCTCTTTAACAGGAATTGGGAAACAATTCGACACTAGTTCTCCTTATGATTCAGGTTACCAATTATTCCCTTGTAGTGTTACTCCAGACTGTGATATTGATAATGGAACAGCTTTAAATGGTGCTACGATCACTGCTTTAGAAACAGCAGCTGGAGCAACTTTCCAATGGTATGATTGTGATGCCATGGCTGATATTGCAGGTTCAACTGGTCAAACATTCACAGCTACAATGAATGGAAATTATGCTGTTATTATTACTAACGGTGTTTGTTCAGATACTTCTGATTGTGTTGCGATTACTAATGTAAGTGTTTCAACTGAAGAATTTGCAGGAGTTTCTGTATATCCTAATCCTGTTACTGATGTTTTGAACATTACTAACGAGAACGGGTTACTTGAGTCTGTAGTAGTTGTTTCTGCATCAGGTAGCGAAGTGTACTCTTCAACTATATCATCTACTAACTTTGTTGTAAACACTTCAAATTTAAATGCCGGTGTTTATTTTGTTAATGTTCGCACTTCAAACAGTGTTAAAACATTCAAGGTTGTTAAATAATACATTTAGATATTTAAAGAAAAGTCCAGGCGTTATCGTCTGGACTTTTTTTTGGAATTTATTTTTAGAAACAGAATTAGTTTCTAAATTTATGGAATATGAAAAATAAACTTACTGTTAAAGTTTTAGGATCTGGTACATCTCAAGGCGTACCTGTTATAGGGTGTCAGTGTGATGTTTGCTTGTCTAAAGACAATAGAGATAAAAGGTTAAGAAGCTCATTATTATTTACATGGAATGATGTCAATTTTGTAATTGATACAGGTCCAGACTTTAGAACCCAAATGCTGAGAGAAGATGTTCGCAGTTTACGTGCAGTCGTTTTTACTCATGAGCATAAAGATCATGTTGCTGGTTTGGATGATGTAAGGTCTTTCAATTTTTTGGAAGGGAGAAGTATGGAGTTGTTTTGTACAAAAGCAGTATCAGAGACTTTAAAGCGTGAATTTCATTATGCATTTGGTGACAATCTGTATCCAGGTGTACCAAGGGTGAACATTAATATTATTGAGAATAAAAAATTTCAATTGCCAGATGGACCAGAAATCACTCCAATATTAGCGTATCACTATAAAATGCCAGTTTTTGGATTTCGAATTGGAGATTTCGCATATATGACTGATGTTAAAACAATACCAGTTGATGAGTTAAAAAAACTGATTGGAGTCAAAACTTTAATTTTAGATTGTTTAAGGGAGGAGCCTCATATTTCACATCTAAACTTAGAAGAAGCATTAGATATTATTGATTACTTAAAGCCAGAACAAAGTTTCTTAACACATATTTCTCATTTATTTGGTACACATACCCAAATATTGAATAAATTACCCAGAAGTGTTGCTCCCGCACATGATGGATTGGTTATTAATTGTGAATGCTAACTATCTATTAAACTGTTATTAACATTGAGTTATTGAAAAAAACAACGTAAAAAAGATGAAAAAGTCGTTTGACTTGCTATCTTTAATGTGAATTATTAAATCTTATAGTTATGAAAAAAATCATTTTAACAGGTTGTTTAGCATTTTCAGCTTTATTTGTAGGTAATGTTAATGCTCAAACTTTTGCTGATGTTGAAAAACCAACAGATGCTACTCCTTTCTCAATAGAGACGCTTGTTGGTGGAGTATACGGAACGGGTATTAATTGGACAGCACCAGCTTTACGTGCACGTTATTTTTTTGATAATAACATAGCTGCTCGTCTTCAATTAGGTTTAGGTGACGGTGTAAGTCCAATGTCTTATACAGAAAGATTCTATGAAAATACAGATGGATCTGGACAAGAGGGAACATTAGAGATCAACAGAATGGCTTGGAATATTCAAGTTGGAGCAGAATATCATTTTCTAGGTACTCAAAAACTTGATCCTTATGCAGCTCTAGGTATAAATCTAGGAGGAGGTAATAGAGAAGTTACCGGAACAATGTATGATGGGATGGAATTTAATGAAGATGTATCCTTTACAGGTGAAGGTTCATATTCTTTATTTGGTGCAACTCTAGGTTTAGGAATGGATTTTTATTTCGCTGAAAACCTATATGTTGGTGCTGAGTTAGGTTTAGGAATTAATGCATTTAACTATAAAGATTCTGAGGAAACTAATAGTTTTACCGCAGGTGGAGCAACTACTACAGTTACAGCAGTTACTGGAGGTTTTAAAGAATCTTACCTTGGTACTCAAGGAGTTTTACGTTTTGGTTGGAGATTCTAATCAAAAATAATTTTTTAATAAAAGGATTTATGAATACATCATAAATCCTTTTTTTATGCTCGGTTTTTCATGAATTTTATCAGACCCTTCAACGATTTATAGGTTTATCAACGATAATCTAACTGTTATCCTTAGATTTGTAAATAAAATTGAATATGAAAAGAATAATGTTATTTGCCTCGATTGGATTAATATTTCTTAGTACCTCTTGTGAGAAAAGTTTAAGTCCTGAAGAGCAATATGAAAAAGACATAAAAGAAATAAAAGCATATATTTCTGAAAAGGGACTAAATGCAATGGAAACATCTACCGGTTTACATTATGTTATTAATGAATTAGGAACAGGGAATTTTCCTTCTTCGAATGACAATGTAACAGTGAGATATAAAGGGTATACATTGGAAGAAAGTATTTTTGATCAAAGCGACGAAGAAGGAATTACATTTAATCTGCAACAGGTCATAAAAGGTTGGACAGAAGGAATACAAAAATTCAAAGAAGGAGGAAAGGGGGTTCTGCTTATTCCTTCAAATTTAGCTTACGGTGAAAATGGATCAGGTTCTGTTGGCGCAAATGAAGTTTTAATTTTTGATGTCGATTTGTTAACAATTGTTGAATAGTTTGATATTTTTCTCTTTTTCAATTATATTCATACAAAAAAAGATATGAAGTATAGTCCAGAAATGTATGTTCAAAAATTAAATGAAGTATTTGATAGGCATGATCCTCAGAATAAATATTTATCCGAGGAAATTGCAAAGAAGTTTCCAGATCGACAACAAGAAGTTTTTGATCATCTAACGGCTATTTATGCCAAAAGGAATGGGGTTCTTGAGGAGGTAATGAATAAAGAAACAATTTTAACTATTCCTCCTAAAGCAAATACCGGAGTAGGATAGAATTAGATGTGCTGATGTTTTCATTGGCACTTTTTTTTGTCTCAAACAATTATTTGTTTCAAGCCCTTTTTACTGTACATTTGAATAAGAAATTTGTAACTTAGCACAATGTTTGAAGACGATAATGAAGATGATTGGTTGAACCATGACTACCAAAGAAGTTTGGCCGACTTTGATGAAATGTACAAAAGAAACGAATATATTTATATAGATTCGGAGGACGTTGAGTATATACTCGATCATCTTATGATTTCCAATCAACTTGTTAAAGCTAAATGGGCGGCTGAAAAAGCTCTGCAACATTTCCCAAACAATAGCACAATAATTATTCGTCAGGCACAAGTTATGTCAATGACTGGTGAAATAAATACGGCTTTAAAAAAGTTAATTAATCTTGAACAAATTGAACCCAACAATTTAGATGTTTTACTTTCAATAGCTTCATTTTATAGTCAATTGAAACACAGTATTCAATCGATTAAATATTTCCGTAAAGCGTTTTCTGTTGCAACCGGAGATGAGAAAGTAGAAATTGCTATTGATTTAGCCATGGAACTTGAAAATAAAGATGACTATTTATCTGCTATCACTGTTTTGTCTAGTACCATTCAAGAAGGTCATAAAAATGATATGTTGGTGTACGAACTAGCACATTGTTATGAAAGAATAGGAGATTATGAGAATGCTATTAAAAGCTTCTTGACTTATATAGATGAAGATCCATATTCATATACAACTTGGTATAACCTAGGAAACACCTACTCAAAATTAGAAAATACAGATAAAGCAATTTGGGCTTATGAATTTGCTATTCTCATTCAAGATGATTTTGTACCTGCTTTATATAATATCGCCAATGCCTATTTAGACGCCAATAAAATAGAATTGGCACTAGAATATTACAAAAAGTGTCTTGAATTAGATAAAAATGATCCTATGGTATTTTGTTCTATGGGAGAGTGTTATGAAGAATTGGATGAATACGAAAAGGCCTATGAAATGTATCATAAAAGCACAGAGCTTTTACCGCAATTAGCTGATGCTTGGTTAGGTAAGGGGATTATGAGTGATTTGTTAGAAAAACATACGAGGGCAATTCAAGAGCTTTTAATTGCGGTAGATTTGGAATCCGAAAAAGGAGATTATTGGAGGGCATTGGCTAATGCCTATGAAAATAATGAACAGAAGACGCAAGCGTTAAATGCCTATGAAAAAGCAATCGATTTAGAACCGCATGATAAAGAAGTAATCATCGACTATCTTTCATTTTTGGCAGGTCAATCGATAGAATCTGTTTTTGTAGCTGTTGAAAAAAATAAAAACCTTGTAAATAATAATGTAACAAAAATGGTGCTTTGCTATTGTCATTGGATGGTAGGAAATCAGTCAGAATCAATGATAATATTTGATGAAGTTTTGGAAATTGATGCTAATTTAGCAAAAAGTTTATTTTTGCATTTTCCTGAGATGAATAAAGCATCTTATTTCATTGACAGGTTGCAAGAATTTGATGAAAGTAAAGACAATGAAGAATTTTAGTTTACCATTTATTCCAGATAGAGGACAAAAACCTCGTGAAAAAGGATTAACCATGATGATGGATAAAGGCCTAAGCCTTTCTGAAACAGCACATTTTATTGAAGCCAATGAAGGCTTGACTGATATTGTGAAATTTGGTTTTGGAACTGCCTTTGTTACCAATCAATTAGAAGAAAAGATAGCACTTTATAAAGCACATAATATTCGTCCTTATTTTGGAGGAACACTATTTGAAGCATTTTATGCTAGAGGAATGTTCGAAGACTTTTTGAGACTGAATGATAAATACGGATTAGATTTAGCTGAAATTTCTGATGGTTCTATCATTATTCCGCATGATGAAAAATGTGAATTGATTCGTACAATGGCGCAGGGAAGAACCGTACTTTCTGAAGTAGGTTCAAAAGATTCAGGGATCTTAATCTCACCTAATAAGTGGATTAAAATGATGAGTACTGAATTAGAAGCAGGATCATGGAAAGTAATAGCCGAAGGAAGGGAAAGTGGAAATGTAGGTGTATTTAGACCTAATGGAACTGCTCACACATTTTTGATTAATAAAATTATAGCTAAGATAAATCCAAATGATATTCTATGGGAAGCACCAATTAAAAATCAACAAGTTTGGTTTATTAAATTATTTGGTGCAAATGTGAACCTTGGAAATATCGCACCTAATGAAGTTATTCCTTTGGAGTGCTTGAGAATTGGTTTGCGTGGAGACACATTCTTCGAAAGTCTTCCTGAGGATTATGCTACGCGTTTGAAGCAGGTTAATTCTGATGAGGGTGAAGAAGACGATGACAATAATATTTAATATTTGTGGCGAAAGGTTTGGAAAATATATTGTCTATTAGTGGCCATAATGGTGCTATTTATGATATAATATTTTGTGAACCTTTCATTTATACTACAAGTGCCGACCAATATGTAGTGCAATGGAATCCAGAAACTGGTGAACAAACAAATTTTGCAGTAAAGCTCGAAAGACCAGCATACAATATTGCATATTCACCAGAATCTAAACTTTTAGCTGTAGGAACAAATAATGGTGGAATTCATGTTATAGATACAGAAAAGCGTGAAGAAATTCGCTTGATGTCTCAGCATAAGTCATCTGTTTTCGCCTTGTCTCATTCATTTACTAAACATCATTTCTACTCAGGAGATAATGATGGAGTTTTTTGTGCATGGAATTCTGAAAATTTTGACTTACTCATTACTTTACCATTTAATTGTGGTAAGATTCGCGAAATTAGTACAAGTGAAAATGGGGATTTTATAGCCATATGTGGACAAGACGGATTCATAAGAATTTTAGAAACATCTTTCTTTAATGTAATTCATGAATTCAAAACCCATAAAGATGGTGTTAATTGTGCTTTATTTGATGGAGATATGTTATACACTGCAGGAAAAGATGCATATATCAAAAATTGGAATTGGAAGGATGAACAGTTGATTCTAAGTGTTCCTGCACACAATTTTTCTATTTATGATTTAGAATTTATAAATAATAAGCAAAATCTAATTTCGGTAAGTTTTGATAAAACTATTAAACTTTGGAAAACGGAGGATATCTCTATAGTGGAAAGAATTGAATTTAAAAATAGGGGACATCGCCATACCGTAAATCGAATTGCGAAAATTTCTGAAGAAAAATTTGTGACAGTGAGTGATGACCGGAAAATAAAAGTTTGGAAAACCAAGTTCTAATTATCAATTTCGATTAATTCAAATTTAAGTGAAGAATAATAATAACCTTCGTCGATTCTATTAGCAATCATTCTATACTTTTTCTCTCCAACTTTTTTTAAAGTCCAATACGTACTGCGATCTGTAATTAATTCAAAGTATCGTATTTTCGATGATTTAGTTGGTTTAATTACAAGTAATGAATTATTATTTCTAGTTTATTGTTTTAAAAATTTCAATGAAAAAATAGAATCATTCATTGGTATAAATTCAGAATAGTTCCTGTATTGAAATCCATAATTTAATATTGTATCTGTTTGAACAAACAATTTATTTTCATCAAACTTATACGAAGAAGGTCAGTAGACGTTTAATTCTTTCAATTCTAAATTTCTGTAATTTTGTGCAGATGATACAATCGGAATAAAGAATAAAAGTATTAAAATTTTCATATTAATTTGATTATAGATTATTTGCGATAAAATATGGGTTGCTTAATCAAAACAACCCATATAGAAATATTTTAATCTAAATTTCCAACACCTTGACGGATTAATACCGGTGCATCACCTGTACAATCAATAACTGTCGAAGCCTCAATTTTTCCTGGCCCACCATCAATGATAGTATTAATCTCCTCATCAAATTCTTCATATATTTTATAAGGATCAATAAAATATTCCAACATATCATCTTCATTGTTATTTAAAGAAGTTGTTACCAAGGGATTCCCTAATTCTTTAACAATTTCCAAAACGATATTGTTATTTGGAATTTTAATTCCTAGTTCTGTTCTATTGGTGTCAAATAATTTTGTTACTTCACCAGAAGCATTTAATATGTATGTAAATGGACCAGGTAAAGTACGTTTCATCATTTTAAAAGTGGGCTGAGGGAGATGTTTAACATATTCAGAAACCTGACTCAAGTCTTTGCAAATGATTGAGAATTTAGAATGTTTGAGTTTCATCCCTTTAAATTTGGCTAATTTCTCTAATGCTTTCTTATTTTTTAAATCACAACCGATGGCATAAACTGAATCAGTTGGATAAATAATAATTTCGCCATTTTTTAATTCTTTTACTACATCATCAATTAATCGCTTGTCGATGTTGTCGTTATTAATTTCTATTAACATAGATTCAATTTTATAATTTACTCAAGTAAGTTAATGAAAAAACTCATTAGAAAAATAAATAGAGGATAAATTCTTCAAGGAAATTACTTCAAATTGTTAAAATTGGAAATAGAACATCAATAGTATTGCATATTGATTTCAATCGATTGTTTGTCTCGTGTAAATTTAAATTTGGCTTGGTCAAATCTAGGAGGTCCGAAAGTACTTTTTGTGTCATTGCTCACCCCAATGCCTTCTTGCGGAATTCCTAAAAAATTCTTAGAAATTTTGCCATCATTATTTTCATCGTGCATAACACTCACAGCATATTCACCGAATGGGATATTTTTAATTTCTATTTTAGAAGAATTGATGTTGATTTCTCCTTCTGCTATATATTTTGCTTTTTCTGGTGAACTTGGAAATCCATGGGGGTGACTAAAAACTATGAAACGAACTTTACCCATTTCATTTTTTATTCCTTTTACTTCAATAATTAAATTGCCATTTTCTTGAGCAAAGGAAAAGGAGGAGCATATAAAACTCACCAAAAATACTATTGTGATTTTTTTAAAATTTAGATGTAAAGCCGGAAGAAACTTCTTTAGCATTGATAGAATTTATTTTACCACTAAATATAGAACAAAAAAAAATTAAAACTTGTCCAAAAAAATACAAAGCATAAAAAAACAGCCTTATTCATATTTGAATAAGGCTGTTCTAATGTTATCTAGAAGAAGGTATTTTATTTTTTACCGTTTTTCAGTTTTTCTTGTTGCGCTTTTTGCATTTGCTCTAAACGCTCTTGAAATTTAGATTTACCTCCTTTTTTCTTACCATCTTTTTTACTAGCATCTTGACGAGCTGCCATTTTTGCTTTCAATTTATCCTCATTAACAAAGAAGTTTTTAATCATTACCATTGTTAATATAGACATTAATGTGGAGATGAAATAGTAGTAACTTAATCCAGAAGCGTAATTATTAAAGAAGAAAATCATCATGATAGGGAAGAAGTACATAATAATTTTCATGTTTGGCATTCCTGGTTGTGATGGTTGCTGCATATTACTACTGTTCAAAACAGTATAAAATAATGTAGTAACTGCCATTAATAAAGTAAACAAACTTACGTGAGCTCCATAAAAAGGAATACTGAAACTTAAATCTAAGATAGAATCATAACTTGAAAGATCTTCTGCCCATAAGAAACTTTCCTGACGTAATGTAAAAGTGCTAGGGAAGAATCGGAATACCGCAAACAAGATTGGCATTTGAATCAACATTGGAACACAACCCGCAAGTGGACTAGCGCCAGACTCTCGATAAAGCGACATCATTTCCATTTGTTTTTTCATTGCGTCATCTTTCTCCGGGTATTTTTTGTTAATTTCTTCAACCTCAGGCTTTAAAATTCTCATTTTAGCTGAAGAAGCATACATTTTCCATTGAATAGGTGTTAAAACTAATTTCACGATTACTGTTAATAATAAAATAGCAATACCTAAGTTCATTCCAAATCCGGCCAACCAAACGAATAGGGGTTGAATTGCATAGATGTTAACCCATCTAAATAATCCCCAACCATAATTGATAATATCTTCTGATCCATTGGCATAGGATTCTAATAAATCATAATCGTTTGGACCAAAAAACCATTTCATTTCAACACTACCGCTATTGGTATTGCTCATTGCAATATTCATAGAAGAAGAATAATCCTTAATATGCGTTGAATCTTTTTCAGAACCTTCAGCGTAATTCGTAACTTTAAAATTTGTTCCTTCCTTTTTGAATCCTTTAGCAGGCATCATAATAGAGGAGAAGTAACTTTGTTTAAAAGCAACCCAATCAACATTCGTTTCAGCATTGAATTCATCATCTGAATATTCAGAAAGATAATCGTAAGAACCATTGGTTTCCTTGAAAAAGATTGTAGATATTCTTCTTTGTTCAGATAGTAAACGTTCTGTTTTTAGTAATTCGACTTGCCAATCTAAAAATACTTTATCCGGATTTACTTCTCCATCAAAACCATTCATTTTTACTTCATAGTTGATGTAATATTGATCTGGTGTTATAGTATAAATTTGTTCAATTGATTTTCCTTTTTCAAAATTAGCAATGAATGAAATATAATTTTCAGTGTTTTTTGAAATTTCAAAAGCAATTCCAGATGTGTTTTGCTCACCATTATCTGTTTTGAATCTCAAGCCATTAGAGGCTACTTCTTCATTAAATAGTTGAAGTGGTTCGATTTTATCTGTCCCTTCGTTTTTTCTAAAATCGTCATAAGTTTGATGATCTTTTAGGAAAACACTTTTTACACCACCTCCTTTATTTGTTAATACAACCTTAATGTGTTCATTTTCTAAAAAGTAGGTTTCCTCTTCAACATCTCTAGCTTTAATTATCCCTTCTTTTTTTACTGGAACAATCTCTTCTTCAGTTAAATAAACAACATTACCTAAACTATCTAAAACAGGTTCTCCGTTTATGTCTAATTTTGCAATTGGTTCTGCTTTTTCCTCAGGCTTATTTACTTCAGGTTTTTTACTTTCAGTTTTTTCAACAGCTTCTTTTTGTTCTTGAGCAAGCTGCTCTTGCTGAGCCATTCTTTCTTTAAGTTCTTCTTCCGAAGGTTGGTTAAAGAAGGTGAAAAGAGCAAGAATTACTCCTATTAAACCTAAACCAATTATTGTATTTTTATCCATTACACTTTTTTTCTATTCGCAATATTTAAAATTGTCTAGTTTTTATTGTCCATAACCGCCTTTACAAAACTTGTGAATAGGGGATGTGGATTGTCTACTGTACTTTTATATTCAGGATGAAATTGAACTCCAACGAACCAAGGATGATCGTTTGCCTCCACTACCTCAACAAGACCGGTTTCAGGGTTAAACCCTGTAGCTTTAAGTCCGTTTTGCTCAAAGTCTTCTAAATAATCATTGTTAAACTCAAATCTATGACGATGACGTTCATCAATAACTTCGGTGTTATAAGCCTCATAAATTTTAGAACCTGATTTCAACTCACACTTATATTGACCCAAACGCATGGTACCTCCCATGTCAGAAATGTTTTTCTGTTCTTCCATCAAACTGATCACCGGACGTTTTGATTCTGGAGAAATTTCAGCCGTATTGGCGTCATCCCATCCAATCACATTTCTAGCATATTCAATAACTGCGCATTGCATACCCAAACAGATTCCTAAAAATGGAACTTTGTTTTCTCTAGCATATTGAACTGCGTTTATTTTTCCTGTTATACCACGAGAACCAAATCCTGGAGCAACTAAAATTCCATCCAAATTACCTAATAAATCTTTTGCATTGGATTTGGTGATTTTTTCAGAGTGAATCCATTTGATGTTCACTTTACACAAATTCGCAGTACCACCATGAATAAATGCTTCATTGATTGATTTGTATGCGTCTTTTAATTCAACATATTTTCCTACCAAACCAATTGTGACTTCAGAAGTTGGATTTTTTAAGTTATGTAAGAATGATTTCCAAGAAGTTAAATCTGGTTTAGATTTACGAGAAAGTCCTAACCTTTTTAAAACTACTTCATCTAACTCCTCTTCTTGCATTATTAATGGAACATCATAAATTGTAGGAGCGTCCATCGCTTCAATTACCGCTTCTGGAACAACATTACAGAATCTAGCAATTTTCTTGCGTAAATCTAAATCTAATTTATGTTCAGTTCTACAACATAGTATATCTGGTTGAACACCTAATTCTAAAAGTTGTTTTACTGCATGTTGAGTAGGTTTTGTTTTTAACTCACCAGCTGCTTGAAGAAAAGGTACAAGCGTTAAATGAATAACGATACAATCATCAGCAAATTCCCAACGCATTTGACGTAAAGCCTCAACATAAGGAAGTGATTCTATATCTCCAACAGTTCCTCCAATTTCGGTAATAATGATATCGTATTTACCTTCTTTTCCTAAACTCAGGATATTTTCCTTTATTTCATCTGTTATATGAGGAATTACTTGAACAGTCTTCCCAAGATAATCTCCACGACGTTCCTTATTAATTACTGATTGATAAATTCGACCAGTAGTCACGTTGTTTGCTTGTGAAGTCTTCACATTTAAGAATCGTTCATAATGACCTAAATCTAAATCCGTTTCTGCACCATCATCCGTCACATAGCACTCTCCGTGCTCGTATGGATTTAACGTTCCTGGATCAATATTTATATATGGATCTAATTTTTGTATGGTTGTTGTGTAACCGCGTGCTTGTAAAAGCTTGGCTAATGAAGCCGCTATAATACCTTTCCCTAATGAGGATGCAACCCCACCAGTTACAAAGATATATTTCGTTGAATTCGACATTTTATAATTGATTTGTAACTACGGGGGGCAAAGATACAAGAATACTTATGAGTTACATGAATTCTTTATTTTTTTATCAATGTTTTTTAGAATAATATTGAATGTTCTTTGATTGAAATGGTTAAGTGAATCGCATAATTTGCATAAGTATAAATTGAAATTGGTTTTAGGGTTGAATGAATATAAGAAGTATCAATTTCTTGCATAAAAAACAAGAGAGAAAAACGAGCGTCTTTCTCTCTTGCATATCAACCTAACTTAACCACCTAAATCGATACAAAAATAGATTATTATGCAAGATATCACAAATATTTACACCAATTTATTCATTATTTAACAACTTAATTATCTGTTTGTTAAATAGTTATAAATAGATAGTGTTCTGTTTTATATAAATTTCATTTAAAGATGATCTTGTGAAATCCCAAGGATGGTTATTGTTGTATAAATATATTAAAAGGTTAAATTTAATTTACTTAATACCATTGGGTCTAAATGGATTATTTAGAATATAATAATATTATTAGGGAGGTGAGGTCCTTATTAAATTAAATTCGAAAAGAGTTCTTTGGAAGATGGTGGTGAATTACTTTTTCTTATAAAAAAAAAGTGGGGTAAGCTACTTGAATCGCACCGCTACAACCTCTTACCCTTGCTACGTTCCCGTCCTGGGGGGTTCAGAGGGAGCTGGTCGTACAAGACTTACCCCGCCGCAAAATTAGTAATTTGATTTTAGTCTGCAAGCATTATTGAAAAATATTATTGAATATTATTTGCTGCATCAGCTAATGCTTCTTCAATTGACTTTGTATCACTGTAATAAGAAAGTAATTTATGTAGTACTCGATCGACTACAGCGTCAGGACATGAGGCACCTGAGGTTAAAATAATGTCTACAATTGATTTTTTTGGTAAATAATTAGTCGATTTCTCAACTTCTTTCGAGTGAATGTTAAAATGGCTCAATTCAAATTCACTTATTAAATCTTTCTCTGTATTAATAAAGTAACTTGGATATTTTTCTTCTAATAATTCAACGAGATGGGTAGTGTTTGAACTGTTGTAACCTCCAACCACGATAGCTAAATCAGCATCTGATTCCATTAATCCATAAGTTGAATTTTGATTATCATTTGTAGCATAGCATAAGGTATCTCTGGTGTCGGCGAAATGCTCTTTAATATTTTGTTCACCATATTTATGAATCATTGTGTCTTTTACAAAGTCAGCGATTTCCTGTGTTTCTGTGGCTAACATGGTAGTTTGATTCACAACACCTAGCTTGTCTAAATGAATTTCCACATCAAATCCTTCAGAATGTTTTCCGGCAAAATAGGTGTAAAAATCTTCTTTTGGTTTATTGCCTAGGACAATGTCCATTAAAAAAACTGTATCTCCAATATCTCTTACAACAACAGAAGGTGCTTCTGATGAACTATGAGAAAAGGTAGCTCTAGTCTCTTCGTGATTATTTTTACCATGTATTATAATGCTGTGTTCTGTTTCTCCAAGTTTCTTTGAACGATTCCATACTTTTTCAACAAAAGGACAAGTTGTATTGTAGGATTTTACATCAACCCCTTTTTCTTCAAGTTTCAAAATGGTTTCAATAGGCGCTCCAAATGCAGGGATGATAACGACATCTTCTGAATTTAGTTCATCAAAAGATATTAATTCATTTCCTTCAGTATCTTGTAAGAATTGAATTCCATTTTCTAATAAGTCAGTGTTTACATTAGGATTATGAATCATTTGACTCAAGAGAAAAATTCTTTTTCCTCTGTTTTCTACAATGGCCTTGTATGAAATTTCAATTGCATTCTCAACACCGTAACAAAAGCCAAAATGACGAGAAATATGAAAACGGACAGGGCCAAAGTCTAAAACTGTTGGTGTAAAGTCTCTTTTTCTTGGGTCTGCAACTTTACGCAGATTCTTAACTTTAGATATAATAGGAGAGCGGTAAAACTCTGGGATATCAAACTCTTTCATCTTCTAAACTATTTACATTTTCAAAGTTAATGCTAATTTATTGATTTGAAAGGTTGAATCATGTTAGTAATATATAATGTTATAAAATTACAATTATTAGAAATTTAAAAAATATAAATTAGGATGCGTTACTTACCATTTTGTTGGATGCATCTAAATTTGATATCGGTCTAATTGCTTTTCGAATGTTTGGCCACTTCTCTGGATATTGTTGAAGTAAATATGCAATTTTTGATTTCTTCTTTTTTACGGCATCCGTTATAGCTGGGGGGGTTACCGGAGGGTCTAATTGCATAGCTATATTTTTACCATTAATTGTCAAGCCTAGCGAAGCTATTCGAATTGCAGCTTCTTCATATTTATCCAATAATACAGAGGTTTTTCCATTATTTGAAGCAGTAATTGATGAAGTTTTGCTTTTTATTTCTTGCAATTTATCCAAATGAAGGTGATCTATGGAGATTTGAATTGTTTCATCTGAAACACTGAGATTATAAGCTAAGTAAACAGCGTTTTTAATCACTAATTCAATGTTTTCAATAGTTAAACGTTCTTTAGCTAATCTGTAAATCACTTGATTCTGAATCACAAAAGTTTTATTTAAGTTCTTTTCTAACTTATTTTTAAAATCATTGATAATATTTCGAATTGAAGAACTGTAAAGTTGTTCTGTTGATTTTAAATCATCAGTTAATTGTTTTATTCTTGCGTCTTTTTTGCGATTTATATATTCAACACTATGTAAAAATGACCTTTCTTGAATTGCTCTTTTGTGTTCAGCAGAAAGAATTGAAATTAAAAGGTTTCCTAGGATGTGTTTTTCTTGAGTGCTAATTCCTTTAAATTTCGAATTTAGACTTTTTAGAAATACATTTTGCGGAAAAGCAATAAGTACAACATCTTTGAATTCATCAACAGGCGAGGGGAAATATAATTTTAAAACATTTAAAGCATCTTCATCTTCTAAGCTAAGTTGGGTTTTAGATTTTTTTATTTCTGAAAACAATTCCGTGTCATTCGACCATTCGTAATTAAGCGACGTATTTCTAATGTTTTGAGCTCTTACTTTAAGATAGTGGTTTAATGGGATTTTTTCATTCGAAGAGTAAATCTCTTTGTTGAAGTCTAGCCAAATTCCAGACATGACAGTAACTCCCGGTAAATACTCGGTAATCCTTTCTAGAAGATAAGGTATGGGGTGATATGTACCAGCCAGTCTCATGAAATAGCAAAAATAGAAAAACTTAACTTAATTCTTAGCTTAATCTACTTAATTAAGTTTAAACAATTCACTTAATACATGTATAGTGCTTAATTGAAGAAAAGGTTACAAGCATTCTGTGGATATTTGCAATAAACAACAACGATAGTCATGTATATAGCCGTATCAGAAGAGAATAGAATTGTATTAGAGGAACTTAAAGGAGAGTTAATACAAATTAAGCAAGAAGTTATTGAGTTAAGCATTTCACTGGTAATTCAATTAAAGACTTTGTTGTTTCAGTTCTTATTAAGTTATAAGGAGTATTCACTGACCAATATAAGAGAATATGGATTAGCTGAGATATTAATGAGTCGCGCAAATAGATTTTTCAAATTAGATCAAGACGATGAAAAAGAGAAAAAAGCAAAAGAAAAGAAAAAGGCAAAATTTCGCTTCAAGTTAAAAAAGGAAGAAAGGATTGTACAATTCAAATCTAAGAATGCCGTAAATACTAGGGAAAATTCAAAATCAAAGTCAAAAATAGGAGCTAGGTTTATTTTGCAAAAATGTATGAAGCTAATTTTGTTTCCTTTTTATATTTTTATTCTAATCATTAGTATACTCTTTGAGCTAGATGAAAGCAAAAAAAACAACAAAAATGTAAAAAACACATATCGACCATAAGTGCTTATAAATCAATATTTTGTTAACCTTGGTCTAAATATATTCTTTACAAAAACATTCAATAATGTTAATTAAACGTTAAATAATGTAACCACTTGAGTGAACGTGCGTAAGAAGGAATAGTTATTAAAACAAAGAGATATGAAAAATCGATATGTTATAGCGCTTAATCATTTGAAAATTGCCCAGGAGCAGTTGTCAAATCCATTTAATAAAGAGATTGAAATTCAGCTTACACAGATTCAAGTTGAGAAATTGATGGATGTAGTTCGAAAATATCCAGAAAAGAAAATTGAACATAAAAACCTGTTTACTTGCGGGTTTTCAATGAACTAATAGTTTATACTTTTGTTCAATGTTTATAGTTTAACGTTGTTTTATTTAAAGAAAAGAGGGTTTAAGGTTCCTCTTTTTTTTATGCCTTGTATTTTTAAACAGACAATCTTTCGTTAATATGTCACATATTCTTCAGGAGTGGTAGAAGAGTGTTTGTATTATAGTTTTACCCTAACTGTGTAGTTGAAAATAAGAGATAATTGGATTTGATTTCATTCCAGGTCTTCACACACTAATATATTGTGAAGTTCGGAAGAGATTTATTCGCTAATCTTTAATTATTGCGCTCTATTATCAACAAAATAATCATTTGGTAACGGCAACTTGCAGTTTGAACATGTTAAAAGCATGTTTACAAAAGTAACTAAATACTAAACTTAATGATTTACAAAAGTTAATCAATAAAAAATACTTTATTTACTTTTGTAATTGTAACTTTGTTTTTCTTATTTTAGCGGTAAACAAATGTATATGTCTATTAGCGAAAGGTTACAAATGGTAATGAAAATGAATGGAATGAACAACGCAACTTTTGCGGATGAGATAGGAGTTCAACGTTCTAGTATTTCTCATGTATTAGCAGGTAGGAATAAGCCAAGCATAGATTTTATTCAGAAAATCCTATTGACTTTTCCCAAAGTTAATGCAGACTGGTTGATTACTGGTAAGAAAATAGGTAGAACAGTAGAAAGCGCAGAACTAGATGAGCGTAATAGCACTGTGACAAACTCAGAGGAGCAATCATTGTCAACGGTTTTAAAAGAAGAGGAGCAAGGAGCTTATGGAGGGGGTAAATCAGAGGATTCAGTCACAAATTCTGATTCAAGCGAAGATAGTTCGAGAGAGATCTCGAAAATCTTAGTCTTTTACACTGATGGGACTTTTGAGGAGATGCTGCCTAAAAACTAATTACTCCCGAACCAATTAATTCGCCAGAATTGTCGTAAAAAGCACAAAACTGTCCTGGTGTAATTCCGCGTTGTAGATCATCAAACAAAACATAAGTACTGTTTTCTTTACGCAATACCTTGGCTTTTTGAAGTTCTTGTCTATAGCGAATACGAACTAAAACATCCGTAATATCACCCGTCTTAAACTGATTATTCATATTAACAAAACTAATTGACTCATTATCAATTTTTAATGCTGGTTTATTTAATCCTAAATGAGTGTCCTTTTGACCGCTAAAAACAAGGTTGTTAACAGTGTCAATCTCAAGTACGAAAGAGGGGTTTGGTCGTCCCCCAATGTGTAGTCCTTTTCTTTGGCCAACCGTATAGAAATGAGCGCCTTGATGCTGTGCTACTTCAATTCCATCTTTTTCATTTAAATGAATAGGCTTCACTAGTTCTTCGATGTGATCAAAATCTCTAGTTATATTGTGATACTCAGTTAAAGCTGGTAGGTTTTCAGGAATTTCAATTACTTTTCCCTGTTTAACTTTTAGTTTTTGCTGTAAAAATTCAGGTAAACTTACTTTACCTATAAAGCAAAGACCTTGTGAGTCCTTTTTATCAGCAGTAATTAATCCTTGTTCCTTGGCGATCCTACGCACTTCGTCTTTTTGAAGATCTCCAACAGGGAAAAGTGCTTTACTCAATTGGTCTTGACTTAACTGACATAAGAAATAAGATTGGTCTTTGTTTCTGTCAAGCCCTGAAAGTAAACTTACACTTCCATCGGCATTGTCTTGTCGTCTGCAATAGTGACCAGTAGCAACGTAATCCACACCTAACTCCAATGCTCTTTTCATGAAAACATCAAACTTAATTTCTCGATTACATAAAACATCTGGGTTTGGTGTTCTTCCAGCAGCATATTCATCGAACATATACTCAACAATACGCTCCTTGTACTCTGTACTTAAATCAATAACCTGGAATGGAATGCCTAATTTATTAGCAACCAACAATGCATCGTTAGAATCATCAATCCAAGGACATTCGTCAGAAAGGGTAACAGATTCATCGTGCCAATTCTTCATGAATAAACCAATTACATCATAACCTTGCTCTTTCAATAGATAAGCAGCAACACTTGAGTCAACACCACCAGATAAACCTACAACTACACGTTTCATGATTATATTTTTAAGGAGTGCAAATTTACGTAAGTTTTATGGCTATTCAAAATAAAGATTTAATGCCTATTTGAAACTTGTCAAGTAGACCAAAAGTTTTACAATGCTTAAATTTTGGGTTTGTTTCATATTCTTGAAATCCAAATTATAAGCCGTTGAGACCGCTAGGAATAGAGCTAAAGTTTTTTTTGTGAGTTTGAGATGAGTTGGCCGTATATTGCTTTCCTTTCAAACTGATAACAGTGCTGTTTTTTTTTGCGTTTAAACAATGTTTTTTCAGCCATTTAATTCAAGGAAGTCACTTTTATTGCCTATAGTCAATTGAATTAGGGTTCATTCTCCACTAATTAGAATTGAGAGTTACCCAAAAGTAGTTTAATCATTTAATTAAATGTAGTGAAGTTATATTTCTACCAACAAACTATCTCTTAAATAGTATCTCATAAGTTTTATTGGTTGTTTACAAGTGTGTATTAGAATTGCGATAATTGGCTTTGGTGCTTGTTTACAAATGTTTTCTAGATTTCGAATAGAACGATAATATTGATAACAAATGTAAACCTATTTTGTTTTAGTAAAAATTAACTTTGTTACAATTGTAAACACCTATTGAAATCACATATTTTCAATATATTTACACGCATGAGAAAAAAGGTATTCACAATAGCAATGGCTTTGATTGGTTGGTCTTACACATATGGACAGTGTGAGGAGATTTATCTTAAAGGTACTGTTAAGGACACTGCAATGTTTCAGAGTTTTTACAATCTTATGGTTATTAATGTAACAACTCAACAAGGTGTTTTCGGTCGTCCAAACGGAGATTTCTCTGTCTATGTTAGACCAGGTGATAAAATTGCTTTTTCAGTAAAGGGGTATGGAAAGAAATTTCTTGTAATTCCTGATCAATCTCAATGTTCTATTGATACGGTGATATATTTAAGTCCAAATATTCAAAAATTTGAAGAGATCACCATTTATCCTGTAAAAACTTTAGAAACGATTAAAGCTGAACGTGAAGCTTTAAGTCTGCGAGAAACAAGAACTGTTACCGGAATCAATGTCCTTGAGAGTCCAATTACCGCTATATACGAAAGGTTTGGTCAAACGGCTAAATCCAAGAGATTTGTCGCTGAAATGGAGCACAAAGACAATATGAACCTTGTGGTAAAAGAATTACTACGTGCATATGTCTCATATGATGTTGTTCATTTAGAAGAAGAGCAATTCATGGCGTTCATTAATTTTTTGAATATTGATGAGCACTTCTTAAAAACAGCTTCTGATTATGATTTAATAGTATATATCCAAGATAAGTTGGATCATTATAAGATTTTACATCCAGACTTGTTTAAATAACACCAACAACGTAGTGAAACTTTACAATTAATAATTAAAAATTATTTTGATGTACACAATTAAGGTCTATATTTTCATTAGAAAATAAGATGTGTAGAAGTTATAAAAATAGATGTATTTATTCCTTGTTTTTCATATAACGTCAGGCTTTTGAGGTATGCATAAGCCAATATATTAAAACAACGTTTAAAAGTAGAAGAATTCGAAAGCTTTTAATCTTCTTTTTTCTTTCTACGTGGTCTCATAACTCTTCGTTCACTCGTTTTGACCTCTTTTACAGTTTTTACATCTCTAGCAGGTCTCTCCTCATTCATTGTTCTGGATTCTCGAGACACCCTAGGTGTTCTAGGTTCTCGTGGGGTTCTTGTTTCTCTCGAAGTACTTGGAGTGAATTTTTCTTTTGGTCTGTCAATAGTTTGTGGACGTTTCTCTTTAGGAGTTGCTAATTTCACATCTAGAACACGCTCGTTAACTTCCATTCCGTTTAAAGCTTGAATTGCAGTATTGGCCTGGGATAAATCTTCCATTTCAACGTAACCGAATCCCTTAGATTTCTTTGTTTTATTATCGTATACAACATGTGCGTATGATACTTCTCCAAATTGGGAAAATGTAGCCTTGAGGTCCTCTGATGTAATCCCAAAATCTAAATTGGCTATAAATATATTTGTCATTTTTAAGTCTTTCTCTCTATAATTGAAAACAAAATTACAGTTTACAATTCATAAATCACAAGGAAATATCAATTTAAGTATATTTTATGTTAATTATTGTCAGTTTCATAACATCATAATTTCCTTAAATCTTATTGTTTGTCTTCTAGAGACCTCAATCTCCATCTGATCAGTTAGTTTAACTTTTAGTCCTCCATTAAACCAATTTTCAATACTTTCAATATGATTAAGATTAATTAAATATTTTCTGTTGGCCCTGAAAAAATCTTCTGACGACAATTTATCCTGAAGGGCATTCAAACTTCTTAAAATCATAGGTTTGCTCTCATTAAAGAATACGCGTACATAATTACCTTGACTTTCGAAGTAACGCACATCTTTAAGTTTTGGGAAAAAGCATTTTTCTCCGTCCTTTATAAAGATATTATCAGATACATTTAGTTTTCTATCTGATCGGCTGTTTTCTTCAGTAGAAAGGAATTCTTCCTCAGAATTTTGTTCCAACTTCTCTATGGTTTCTTTAAGTAATTGTGGTTCTACTGGTTTCATCAAATAATCTAAAGCGTTTACTTTAAAGGCATCAATGGCATAGTCATCATACGCGGTAACAAAAACTACTTTTGGTATTTCATTTAATTGTTTAAGCATTTCAAATCCTGTCATTTCTGGCATTTGAATATCTAAAAATATTAAGTCAGGTGATAAATTTTTGATTAACTCAATTCCTTCCTTTCCATTACTTGCTTCACCTACAATTGTAATTAGGTCTTTGTGGGCTTCTAACAAGTGCCTTAATTCTTGTCGTGCTAGTCTTTCATCGTCAATTAATACTGCTTTCATAATGTTTTTCTGTTAATTCAATTTTATTAATCCAAATGGATGTATGAACCTTGTTTTCTATATTTTTTATTTCAAATCCAGCTTTATTTCCATAAATTATTTCAAGCCTTCTTTTTGTGTTTTTAATTCCAATTCCGACGTTATTGTTTTCGTTAAATTCTCCATCGTTGATTACTTCCATGATTAAATTTTCACCTAAGTAAAATACAGAAACATTGATTTGTCCACCTTTCATTTTCTTAGAAATTCCATGCTTGATGGCATTTTCCACCATGCTTTGAATTAAAAAAGGGGGAATTTGAATAGCGTTTGGTAATTTACACTTGAGGGAGTACACTAATCTTTCCTCGTAACGAATTTTTTCTAACTTTAAATATTCTTCAACAAGCTGCAACTCTTCACTAAGGGAAATGAATGATTTTTTCCCTAAAATCAAAGAGCTCCTAAGTAAACTTGATAGCGTGGTAATTGCAGCCTTTGCAGTTAATGGCTCTATTGCAATTAAAGCACGGATACTATTTAGTGAATTAAATAAAAAATGTGGATTTAATTGGTCTCTAAGTGTCTTTAATTCGTTTTGGGTTTGACTTGCTTGTAATTTTAGGTTGTATATTTCTTGTAGTCTAGATTTTTGGAGTAGGTGATAGGTTAGATACACAGCGCTCCACATAATCAGAAACAAGGAATACAATAAAGTGTTAACTAAAAATTCTGAAAACGATAGCCACTCGTCGCCATTAAATATACTATTGCTGGCATTTGTAATAAACATAAGTAGCGCAGAAAGTATGAAAGACATAGCAACCACGCGTGGAACTAAAAGTTTAAGTTTTAAATTAAACCAATTCCGCTTAATAAATACCCATCTGATTAAATTTGAAAAAAATATCAATAACACATAAAGTTCTATCAATTTTAAACTTGTTTGAAAATTGAATTCTCCTTGAATGTATGCTGCTATTCCGATAATTCCGCACAAAATTCCCCATGCAACGAACTGAACAATCCAATATAGCAACTTGTGTTTTCCCATTGCTTAAATCTAGTTATTTATTTTTAACATAATGAATATAGTGTGGTAATTTATATAAACATTGTTTACACTAGTAAGAATGAAACTAATAAAGCCTTTAATTTTGAATTTGTTACCAAGGTAATTACCTTTGCATTATTATGAAAAAAATCGAAGAAATTATTACGGCCGATTTTAAAGATGAGCACCACAAGGCTCTCATTAATATAAGGTATACTTCAAACTTTATTGGTGCCTATTATAATCAGCAACTTGAGGTTTTTGACCTGACTTTAGCGCAGTTTAATATTTTGAGAATTTTACGGGGTGCAAAAGAACTCCTTAGCATAAAAACCGTCAAAGAAAGAATGGTTGAAAAATCTCCAAATACGACTAGGTTGGTAGATAAACTAATTTCTAAAGGTTTTGTGGAGCGTTTTCGATGCAATGTAGACCGCCGAATTATCCATATTTCCATTACGGAACTAGGTCTTTATACTTTATCTAACTTGGATATTCATCTCGATCATAGAATTTTTAGTAAAAATATGACGGATGAAGAAGTTGAAACCATGAATTATTTGTTGAATAAATTCAGGAATGAATAAACAACTTTCTCTACAAGATGTTCATGAGTCATAAGTTAGGTTAAAGTTAATTAAAGCATTACCCTAATTCATTTTTTTAATTTCGTTCTTCAAAATTTTTCTATGCGCATTGCACTTTGTTTTATAATAATATTTACCGGATTAAACGTTTTTTCTCAAGGTCAAATTGATTTGAAAGTAATCAATGAGGACAAGAATCCGGTGGAATACGTCAACTTTCGATTATTTTCTCCAAAAGACTCTTCTGTGGTTACTGGTGAATATTCTACTTCTGAAGGTATCATATCTATGCGTAATGTTCCTTTTGGAAACTATTATGCCATCCTTACGTTTTTTGGATATGAAAATAAATTCATTACTAACATTAGTATAAGTAATGAAGAAAAATCTGTAAATCTAGGGAACGTTCAAGTTGTTGCGATTAAAAGTCAAGAATTTGAGGAAGTGGTTATTGAAGGGAAAACTGCTTTGATGGAGTCCAGTATTGATAAAAGAACTTATAACGTGAGTGAAGATATGACCTCAGTCGGAGGTGGTCTAACAGAAGTGCTTAATAATATTCCTTCAGTTGAAGTTGATAATGACGGAAATGTTTCTTTACGTGGAAATGGAAGTGTAACAATTTTAATTGATGGGCGTCAGAGTGCGCTATCAAGTGGTGACGGTGCTTTAGATGGAATTCCTGCAAGTGCAATTGAACGCATTGAATTGGTGACAAACCCATCTGCAAAATATAATCCTGAAGGAACTGCTGGTATAATCAACATTGTACTAAAGAAGAAAAAATTGAGGGGAATTAATACAAATGTTCAACTTTCAGCAGCAAGTGAAAATCTGTTTGGTGTTTCGGTTGGATTCAACATTAGAAATGAAAAGTTAAATTTTTACACTAATTATTCTTACCGCTACAGAGAAGGATTTAGAAATAATTTCAATGAGCGTACTTCAAAAATAGGGGATTCAATTGAATTCTTCAAACAAAAAAGATTAGGAACAGATTTTAGAGAATCACATACTGGTAAAGTTGGAGCTGACTTCTTTCTAAAAGAAAATCAAGTATTAGGAATCTCAGCTTCTGGAAGCTATACTGATAGGATAAGAAATGGTAAGCAAACAAATGAATTGTATTATGATGACATGCTTTTTCAAACTTGGGATCGTCAAGTTTATGATCCAAGAAATCGAAATTCAGTAGATTTAACTGCGGATTATAAATTAGATTTTAAAGATCAAAAAGGGAATTTAATTGTAGCTGCGACTCAATCAGTAGGTAATGAAAATTCAGTAGGAGAGTTTGAAGAATATTATTTCAATCCGGATGGAACGCCTGCAAGTAATAATTACCGCTTTCAAAATCAAAAAAGAGAAGATTTCAATAGTAATTTCACATTTTCTGCTGATTTAGAAAGAATAATCAATGATAATATGAAATATGAAACAGGAGTTCAAGCATTGATTAATCGTCAAAATGAGGCTAATTATTTAGAGTATTTCGATACAATTTCTCAAGAAGTTATTCCTGATGTTAATGTGAATAATGAACTAGATTTTAATGAAAATATATTTTCAGCTTATGGTATTTTCGGGCATCAACCAACAGATAAATTTAAGTACCAAGCAGGAATTAGATTAGAACAGGCATATACGGAGCCAAGGCTTGTGTCAACAGGAGAGTCTTTTAAAAACGATTACTTTAGTTTTTTTCCATCAATTCACACAAGTTATGGGGATGATGATCAAGGAAGTATATTTGCAAGTTATAGTCGTAGAATTAATAGACCTGGATCACGAGAATTAAATCCATTTCCAATTTACAGTGACCCATTAAATTTGATGAGAGGAAATCCTGAAATCAGTCCAGAATACATCAATTCTTATGAATTAGGGTATGAGAAGATGTGGAAAAAGGTAAGTTTGACTAGTACATTGTATTTTAAGCAAACCGTAGATCGTATTCAAAGGATTCGTCAATTCTATGAAAGTGGATTAAGTGTTACCACATTTACAAATGTAGATGAAAGCTATGATTATGGAGTAGAATTAATTGGAACCTATTCACCATTCAGTTGGTGGAGAAACATGATTTCTGTGAATGCTTTTGAGAGTAGACTTTCAGCAAATGTTGGAGGGACACAGTTAAGCAATAGAGGAGTGAGTTGGGACGCAAAATTAAATTCAACTTTCTCATTCTTTGACAATACAACTGCAATTCAAATTAATGCTCAATATATCGCACCGCGTTATACCGTTCAAGGTTTTTACAAAAGAAGTCCAGGTCTGGATGTAGGATTTACACGCTCTTTAATGAATAAAAATCTTGTTTTAGGAGTTAGAGTTTCTGATGTATTTAATAAAATGGGCTTTTATTTTGAGATTAATGATGGAAACGTCATTCAAAAAACTGATTACAAATGGACAACACGTCGTTTGTATTTGACTTTATCTTACAAATTTGGAAATTTAACAACTAAAGATAAAGACTTACGAGATAAAATAAAGGAGTCAGAAATAGAAGAATAGAAAGCTGAATTCTATTATTATAAAAGGATATCAGTCAAAAAAATAAATATTAATATAAAATAGTTCGATTGTAATTTGGCTTAAAAATTGAACTGATTTATATGACTCAATATTAGCAATCCATAGTTTTAGTGAAAAGCAAATCCTAAAGTCGTTTAATTCTGTTATTTTTGTAAAAACGCTTATTATTATGACTACAAAAATTGGTATTATTAGAGAAGGTAAGATTCCAACGGATCACCGAGTACCACTTTCTCCTGAACAATGTGTACGCGTTATGGAAGAATTTCCAAATGTAGAATTAGTTGTTCAAAAAAGTCAAATTCGATCTTTTAAAGACAAGGAATATGCTGATTTAGGAATACCACTTGTTGATGCGTTAGATGATTGTGATATAATCTTAGGAGTTAAGGAAGTTAATTTGAATGATTTACTTCCTAATAAACATTATTTTTTCTTTTCTCACACTTTCAAAATGCAACCTTACAATCGAAAATTGTTGCAAACAATTATTGAGAAAAAAATTCAATTAACCGATTATGAAGTATTAACGAATGAAACGGGTAACAGAATTATTGGTTTTGGTCGTTATGCAGGAATTGTAGGCTGTTATAATGGATTTAGAACTTACGGATTGAAACATTCTCTCTATAACTTGAAACCGGCTCATCAATGTGTAGACCGTAAAGAAATGGAAAGTGAATTGTGTAAAATCAAGCTTTTAAAAGATACTAAAATTGCACTTACCGGATTTGGTAGAGTAGGACATGGTGCTTTGGAAATTATGAATATGCTTCCAATTACCGAAGTGAGTCCTGAAGAATTTTTAGAAGATGTTTTCAACGGACCTGTTTTTACTCATTTAGGACTTGCTGATTATATTGAGAGAAATGATGGGAAGGAATTTGATATGGAAGCATTCTTTGAGGATGGATCTGGACATAAATCTAATTTCCCACCTTATTTACATGAAGCGGACATGTATATTGCTTGTCACTACTGGGAAAATAGTTCACCTTTTCTAGTAACGCGTGAAGATTTAAAGAATAAAAACATAAGAGTTTCGGTCATAGCAGATATTTCTTGCGACATAGATGGTCCAGTGGCTTCAACTATCCGACCAAGCACCATTGCTGATCCAATTTATGGATATGATCCTATAAATGAACAGGAGGTTGAGTTTGATAATCCAAACGCTATAGCAGTTATGGCAGTGGATAATTTGCCTTGTGAGTTACCAAAAGATGCTTCTATCGATTTTGGTAATGAATTAATTAAAAGCGTTTTTCCAGCTCTATTTGGAGAGGATCCTCAAGCTATTATTGAGAGAGGGTCTCAAACTACCAAAGATGGGAAACTAACTTATGAATTTAAGTATTTGGCTGATTATGTAGCAGGAAAAGAAACAATTCAGCTTTAAGATAAATCATGACAGAAATATTTAGCGACATACCCATTTGGGTTCTGCTTCCTTGGTCAATTATTGCCCTTTTATTATCAATTTTGTTGTATAGAAAGAGGGCATGGGTAAAGGATATTTCGAATTTCAAACGTTTTCTTTTAATCGGTTTAAGAAGTTTGGGATTGTTTTTTGTTGGTGTTCTATTGTTGGGAATATTAATCAAAGGAGTTGATTCGGAAATTGATCAACCTTTAATAATTACCGTCGTTGATGATTCTGAATCCATGTTGAATTATGCAGATAGTTCTGATATTGAAAATCAAACAAAAGCATTTTTAAATACAGCCAACACTTCGTTAAACAAAGACTACAATCATTCAATATTTACTTTAAATAAATCATTGGAAAACGTTGATTCAGTGGTTTTTAATGGGTCAGAAACTAATTTAAGTAGAGTACTCAATAAAGTTTATGATAATTACTACGGGAGAAATATTGGTGCGATTGTTTTACTTTCTGATGGCAATTTCAATGCCGGTTCAACTCCGCTTTTAGTTGCTGAAAAATTCAAAAAAACTCCGGTTTACACTTTAAGCGTTGGTGACACCATACAGAAGGTTGATCACTTGGTGAAAAGCATAACAGCTAACGAAATTGCTTTTTTAGACAATAAGTTTCCAGTTGAAATCAGTATAGAAGGAAATAAAACACCGTCTGAATCATTTGAACTTCAAATAAAAGAAGATGGCAAGGTCATTTCAAGTAAGACGCTAAAACATCAAGACAGTGATTATAGTTTGGTTAAAGCTGATTTCACACTTGATGCTGTGAGCATTGGGGTTCATGAATATACAGTGAGTTTAAGTCCAATCGACAATGAATTTAACCTTGGTAATAACGAGAAAACAATATATGTTGAAGTTCTAGACGACAGAAGTAGTGTATTGTTGATAGCAGAAGCACTAAATCCAGACATAGGTGCAATAAAAAGTGCTTTAGTCACTGAAAATAACCTTGAAATAAAAACAGTTTCAGAATATGATTTACCTTCGGATTATTCAGATTATGATTTAATTATTTGGCACAATCCAGGAGTTGCTCAAAATCAAAAAGCTTTTGATCAAATTAATTCTGAGCAAATTTCAGTTTGGTATATAATTACACCTCAAACCACTAGATTTAGTATTTCTAAGCTTCAGCTTTCAGCCAATATAAACGTTACAGGTTCAGCTGATAATTTTGGATCGGCTTATAATAAAGGATTCACATTATTCAAATTGTCTGCGGAAACACGTAAAATGATGGATAAATTTCCACCCTTAAATGCACATTACGGAAATGTAAATTATTCTAACAATGCATCAATTTTAGCTTACCAAAGGGTAGGAGCAATTCAAAAATCAGATCCTTTGTTCTTTTTTGGAGGAAAACAAAACAAGAAATTTGCGGTAACATATGGAAGTGGACTCTGGAGTTGGAGATTAGCAGATTATCAGTCGAATCAAAATCAAGTACATTTCAATGAAATTGTACACAAAACGGTTCAATATCTGATTCTAAAAGAAAATACTTCTCGATTAAGAATTCAATTGCCAACATTAGTGAGCAGTACAGAAGATTTGTACATCAAAGCATCATTCTACAATGAAAGCTATGAAGCGATAACAGATCCAACAATCGAATTTGAATTAAGCAAACCCAACGGAGAAAACTTCGATTATTCATTCTTGCCACAAGACAAAGAATATAATTTAGATTTGGGTCAATTGCCGGCAGGAAGATATGCTTGGAAAGCTTCAACGACATACAACGGTTCCACATTCGCAAAAGAAGGAACATTTGGAGTTAAAGACTTAGCCTTAGAAAAACAATCAACCAAAGCGAACCATCAATTATTAATGCAAATGGCTGAAAATGGACAAGGGAAATTTGCAATGCTTTCTGATTACCAAAGTATTTTGGATGATATTAATAAACGCGATGACATAGTTCCTGTGGCCTATGAATCGAGTACTTACAACAAATTGATTGATTATTTTTGGTTGATGCTGGTTATAGTTGCACTTTTCTCTACTGAGTGGGTTATTAGACGATATTCTGGAGCGTATTAATTGTTAATTGCAATGAAGTATTGGAGTATCATATTACTGTTAACTGTTATTTTTTCGTGCGCTGAAAATGAGTTGAACTCAAAGGACTCCAAACCAACTACTTTTGAATTGCTTCAAGGTAATTGGATTTCAGAAGAAATCGATTCTTCTCGATATAGTCAGGCATTTTCTCTCAATATTGAAGACTCCTTTTTTCATTTATTTTCGGCGATAAGTGATTCTGTTCTGTTCAAATTGAAGGATAGTGTCATCACAGTTTATAACTCTGTAAGACCTGAACACCTTGGAAACAAACAACGGTTTAAAATCTTGAAAATTAATGAAGAAGAATTAGAACTATTGAACCTATCGGCTAAGTCTAAACAATTTCTTAAACGCATTGAATATCCATTTGTAGACACTCTGAGATGTACTAAAATAAAAGAGAAGAACAATATTGAACCCATTAAAATAGGGTTTTCGTCTAGCGGATGTTTTGGAACCTGTCCGTCAATGAAGCTGGAAATAGACAGCATTGGTAACGTTAAGTTCTATGGTGGAGTATTTTCAGATCTAGAAGGTGGCTATTCAGGTAAAATCCCCACAAAGACCTTAAACGGAATACTCTCACAAATAAGTTATATCTCTTTAAATACTTTACAATCCGAATATACTGCCCCTTGGACAGATGATCAGACTTGTTATTTATACTTGGAAACTAAGGATACCATTATTACTGTTAAATCTTATGGTAACTACAAACAACCCCACGAAATTTCAATTGTTTATGGGAATTTATTGGATTTATATAAACGAATCGAATTACGCAGAGATAGCACTATTGATAGTCGCTTCTCATTTCATAAACACTTAATGATGAGCTACCCAATTCCTCCACCTCCAATGCTAGAATAAAAATGCGACTAACAGCAATAACAAATCAAGTCGCAAATAACTATATTCGTGAGACGTCTCGCTTCGTAGCTGCAAAAAGTTATTCAATAGTAATCGGATGTTGAATTATTAATGGTTAACGGGAGTTGGTGCTGAATCACTTCTTTGTTCTCTATTTGAAACAAGTACCGTATGCGCTCTATACATCCCAACAGCTCTGCGAAGCTCTGATGCTTAGCGTAACTCCGCGTAATACTTCCTTACTCCTCTGCGAAACTCTGTGACTTAGCGTAACTTTGCGAAATCCTCTTTTCACTTGGCTTTATGTTTTAAAACCCCAACAGCTTCCTCAATTCCTTTCATAGTCAACGGAAACATTCTATCCTTCATAATTTTCTGAATCATTCCAATCGATTGAGTAAATTTCCATTCACTTTTTGCCACAGGATTCAACCAAACAAAATAGGGGAACTTTTCTGTCATACGTTCTAACCAAACTTGACCAGGCTCTTCGTTGTAATGTTCTACACTTCCCATTCGAGAGAATATTTCGTAGGGTGACATTGATGCATCTCCAACGTAAACGACACGATAATCTTCATTAAACGTGTTGAAAATCGTTTCAGTCGGTGTTTTATCGTCCCATCGGCGTTCGTTTTGTTTCCAAACATTTTCGTACAAACAATTGTGAAAGTAGAAAAACTCCAAATGCTTGAATTCATATTTCGCGGCAGAAAACAATTGTGAACATAAAGCTATGTGGTCATCCATTGAGCCACCGATATCAAAAAGAAGCAGGACTTTCACCACATTTTTTTTAGAAGGTACCATTTCGATTTCTAGCATTCCGCTGTTCTTGGCAGTACTTCGAATGGTTTTGTTTAAATCAATTTCTTCCGTTCTTCCTTCACGACTTAAAATACGCAGCTTTCGAAGCGCCATTTTCATGTTGCGTGTTTCCAATTCTTCGTCCTGACTTAAATCTTTAAAAGTTCGTTTATCCCAAACTTTTACCGCTTTTCTATGGCGGCTTTTATCTTGTCCAATACGCACACCTTCAGGATTATAACCGTAAGAACCGAAAGGAGAAGTTCCACCAGTTCCAATCCATTTATTTCCGCCTTGGTGACGTTCTTTTTGCTCTTTAAAAAGCTCCGCCATTCGATCGAGTAAACTTTCTAAATCACCGTGTTTTTTAATTTTTTCTAACTCCTCACGAGAGAATAAGCGTTCACCATTTTTTCGTAACCATTCATCAGGAATATTCAAAATATCGGATGATTGAATTTGGTCAATCCCTTTGAAATAAACGCCGAAAATTTGATCATACAAGTCTAAGTGTTCTTCATTTTTTACCAAGACAGTTCGAGAGAGAAAGTAAAAGTCATCCACATGGTATTCAGCAACATTAGCCTCCAAAGCAGCGAGTAAATCTAAATATTCACGTAAGGTTACAGGAATACCTTTCTGTTTCAGTAATAAGAAAAAATCTAAAAACATGATTTTTGAGTTTTAACGAATCAACGCTTTGTCGTGCTCATTCTTTAATAATGCACCTAAATATGGAGTTGGATTTTTTCCTTCCATGACATCGTCTAATTCCTGCGCGTTAATTTTCCCAACAAGTAAAAGCTTAATCCAATCGATTAATTCACTCGTAGAAGGTTTTTTCTTGATATTTCTCTGATTTCTAATGGCGTAAAACAACTTCATAGCGCTTTCAACCAATTCGTCTTCAAGGTTGGGGTAGTGTACAGCCACAATTTCCTTTAGCGTTACACGATCTGGAAACGAAATGTAGTGGAAGAAGCATCTACGAAGGAAAGCATCAGGTAATTCTTTTTCATTATTTGATGTGATAATAATGATTGGGCGATGTTTTGCGATGATTTCCTCACCTGTTTCGTAACAGAAAAACTGCATTTTATCTAATTCCAGTAGAAGGTCATTAGGAAATTCAATATCTGCTTTGTCAATTTCATCAATTAAAAGAATAACACGTTCATCCGCTTCAAAAGCTTGCCATAATTTACCTTTATTGATGTAGTTTGCGATATTATCCACTTTATCATTTCCCAATTGAGAATCACGTAAACGAGAAACAGCATCATACTCATACAAGCCTTGTTGAGCGGTGGTTGTCGATTTAATGTGCCAAGTATAAAGCGGCTTATCCAATGCTTTTGCAATCTCATGCGCCAACAAAGTTTTCCCAGTTCCAGGTTCTCCTTTAATCAATAAGGGCTTTTCCAATGTGATTGCAGCATTTACAGCTACTGATAAATCATGTGATGCAATGTAATTTTCTGTTCCTTGAAATTTATTCATTGTATTATTTGAATTTTAGTGCAAAAATAGGAAATGTTTGGGGATTGTTTGTCGTTGGGACGGTTTGCTGTACGGACGGTTTGCAAACCGTCCCTACTGCACCTTCACCGAAATCTCCATGTCAAATACCGCAACAATCTCATTATTGGTATTTTTAGCCTCAACTTTAATCCATTTATTGACGCGTTCTTTAGTTGACATGGCTTCTTCAAAAGCTTTTTTGACCAATTGACCTTCATCAGAATTAAAATAGACATCAGTGGTAGCACGTTTCAAAAACTCAGCCTTTAAACCTTTAAAAGCAAATGATATTTTAACTCCTGACTCTTCGGCAAAATATAGTGCATGAAGTCCAGCCGCCATATCCGCTCCAGCAGCTAAACTCCCGATATACATGGATTTCAAATGGTTCTTTGTTCTTCTTTTAAGTTTTATTCTAACTTGTGCCTTATGCTCATCCAAAAGCATCAACTTTGGTCGAATATAAGCGATCATTGGAATTTTGAACATTCCCAACAACCACAATAAACGACGCATTTTTTTTAAGGAAATCTTACTTTTTTTCATGGTATTCCGATACAAATTGGTCAATAATTGTTGCAATTGGACGAATTGAATTAACATTCTCAATTGTTGGTCCAGCACACCAAAGTGTTTTGTATGTTGCACTGAAAGCAGCTTTTTGCAATGATTTCATACCGCGAATAAAAGTAAAGGCTTTAAACCATTTTTTTAACTTTTTGTTTTTGTTTAAAAGACGTTCTAGCCAATTTTGATCAGTACCGATTTTTTCAACATAAGGTGTTTTGATCACAGTACAAGGTGTTCCAGAAAGTTTTGAAGTTAAAACAATATCGTTCTTTCCATAATCTACACAGGCTTGTTTGTATTCTTGACTCACATCAGATTCTTCTGTTGCAATGAAAATTGAACCTATGGAACAACCATCAGCACCTAAGTCCATAACGTTTTTCATATCGTAGCCATTTCCAACACCACCAGCCGAAATTACAGGAATCTTACAATGCTTTTTCAATTCTGGAACCAAATCTTTAATTGAAATGTTACCAGCATGTCCACCAGCTTCTTTATTCACTGCAATCAAAGCATCAGCACCCAAGGATTCAACCTTTCTTGCATATTTCAACGTGGTAATATCGCAAAATACTTTAATTCCATGCTTATGTGCTTGATTGATTGTTTCCTCTGGAGAACCGAGACTAGTGATAATGAAATCAACTTTCTCTTCACATATCACTGCCAACTGTTCTTTATAAGTGAAGTTACTCTTGTTAACAATCAAATTTATGCCAAAAGGTCCGCCAGCTTCTTTTTTAATTTCTTGAATAGCAGCCCTAAGTTCATCAGTGGTTCTATAATTCATCGCAGGAACAGCAGCTGTAGCTCCTGCTTTCACACCAGCAATGATCATTTTGGTATTAGAAACCAAAAACATTGGTGCAATTATGATAGGGTAGCGGATGTTTAGCATTTCACTCAATGCTGATTTTATTTCATTGTTTTCCATACGCTAAACTAAGAAATGTTTTTATGTATGCATAGAAAAAAGATAGATATTTTGAATCGTAGTTTAGTTTTTCCAAATCCTAAATGAAACCGCTATTCCCAAGTAGAAATTACTTCTAGATGGTAAATCATTTATGGAATAATACTCTTCTTTTCCGGTGAACATTCTTCCCTCGGCTCTAATTAATATTGAATTTATGCATTGGTAATCTACATTTAAAGAAGCTCCAAAATTCTCAAAACCACTGATATTATTAATTCCTGTTACACTATTGCTAGGGTCCAAAAAGTATTCTGTCCTAACTGCGCTTGCCCATTTTTTATTAAACTTATATCTAAAAACAGCAGCTGCACCAACCCAGCTCCCTAGATCTTCTCGGTTTTCTACTAGTTGGTCTACTCCATAATCAATACCTAGTATGAAACCATATTTTTCCTTCTCGTATTTAGCATAAAAATTATGGAATATCCTGAATTCTTCACGTGTTAGGATGGGAACCGCACCTTCAAGTTTAACTCTTCCAAGAAATGAGCTACTGTTGATTTTCCAATAATCATTGGGTTTGTAAATTAGTGTATGTCCAATAGAGGGGAAGCCATTCACCATTTGTTGCCAACCATTTGAGAAAATCAATTCCATTTCCCACTTTTTATTCTTTGTTTTATAACCAAGTTTGGCTGCATTTAAATAATAAGGAGAACTTTCAGCCAACAGACTTCGAGAGAGCGTGTAGCATTCGCTACTTCGTGCGCTTTCGAATCCGGCATTAGATTCCATTATTCCGAAATCAAACCATAAATCATGCTTTTTTGATAGTTTAATTCCGAAATTGGCTTCATAGATATTTTTGAAAAATTTAGGTTCGGTGGCCATATTTTCATTGGCATAAGTTCCTCCAACGAATGAAATACTGGTTCTAAATTTATTACCACGATAATTGAGTCCGATTATACCAGTATTGATATCTATACTATTATGATCTGTGAAATTGTATAATGTGCTTGGACGTCGATTGTTTTCTGGTTGTCCAAAATCATAAGCATAATAAGTTTCTAAGTACGCATTCAATGCAAGTTTAGGAGTAATATTTATACCATTGCTATTTTGTGCAAATGTTTGACCAACAACAATTAAAGTAATTGTAGTTAAAGCAATAATTGAATGTCTAAAAATCATAAATATGCAGTTTTAATAAATCAAAAAATAATCCTTATATTCATCACTTTTAAAAATCGAAAAGCTTAGATGTTACTATTAACTATGTATCGTGTATAACCTTATGACTTAGGTGCTAAAATACTAAGAAATAGATATTATATTTGCTTACATACTCAAAAATTCGCTTTACAAATATGGCTCAAGAGAATAATTACACAGAAGATAATATACGTTCATTAGACTGGAAGGAGCATATACGCTTGCGTCCAGGGATGTATATTGGAAAACTGGGAGACGGAGCTTCTGCTGATGATGGAATTTACATTTTGATGAAAGAGGTTATCGATAACTGTATCGATGAATTCGTAATGGGGAATGGAAAACGCATTGACATTAAAACCAAAAATGGAAAAGTTACGATTCGCGATTATGGTCGTGGGATTCCTCTCGGAAAGGTAGTTGATGTGGTTTCGAAAATAAATACCGGTGGAAAATATGATTCTAAAGCTTTTAAGAAATCTGTAGGACTGAATGGAGTTGGTACGAAGGCTGTTAATGCTTTAAGTAGTCATTTCATGGTTTATTCTGTTCGAGAAAGCGAGAAGAAAAGTGCAACTTTTGAGCGTGGAGTATTAAAAGAAGATCCTAAAATTGAAAAAACGGAAGAACGCAACGGAACATTTGTTGAGTTTTATCCAGATGAACAAATATTTAAAAAATTCGCATTCAAGGTTCCTTACATCGAGAAAATGATTTGGAATTACTGTTATTTGAATAGGGGACTCGCTATTTATTTCAATGGAGAGAAATTTGAATCGAAAAACGGACTTCAGGATTTATTAGAGAACAATCAAGATGGTGATCCATTGTATCCAATCATTCATTTAGAAGGAGAAGATATTGAAGTTGCTTTTACGCATGGTAGAACTTACGGAGAAGATTATTATTCGTTCGTAAATGGACAACACACCACTCAAGGAGGTACGCATCACAGTGCTTTCAGAGAATCTGTAGCACGTGTAATCAAGGATTTCTATGCAAAGAATTATGAATCTTCTGATATTCGACAGTCAATTGTAGCAGCTATTGCAGTAAAGGTTGTTGAACCTATTTTTGAATCACAAACAAAGACGAAATTAGGTTCTCAAGAAATTGAACCAGGTGGAAAGTCAATGCGTGCTTTCATTAATGACTTCTTAAAAACCAAACTAGACAATTATTTACATAAGAATACAGAAACGGCGGAAATTCTAGAAAAGAAAATCAAGCAATCTGAAAAAGAACGAAAGGAACTTTCTGGAATTAGAAAATTAGCGCGTGATAGAGCTAAGAAATCCAATTTACACAATAAGAAGTTAAGAGATTGTCGTGTTCATTTAACGGATATGAAAAATGACCGTCGTGAAGAAACTACATTATTTATAACCGAGGGAGATTCTGCATCTGGTTCTATTACGAAATCTAGAGATGTGAATACCCAAGCGGTTTTTAGTTTACGTGGAAAGCCTTTAAATACTTATGGTTTAACCAAAAAGGTTGTTTACGAAAACGAAGAATTTAACCTTGTTCAAGCGGCCTTAGATATAGAGGACGACATGGACAATTTGAGATACAACAAGATTGTAATCGCAACAGATGCCGATGTCGATGGTATGCATATTCGTATGTTATTGTTGACATTCTTCTTGCGTTTTTTCCCTGATTTGGTGAAAAGAAATCATGTTTATGTACTTCAAACTCCGTTATTTAGGGTGAGAACAAAGAAAAAGACAAGATACTGTTATTCTGAAGAGGAAAGACGAGAGGCATTAGTGGATTTAGGAAAAACAGCAGAAATTACGCGATTTAAAGGACTTGGGGAGATTTCTCCAGACGAGTTCAAGTATTTTATCGGAGAGGATATTCGTTTAGAGCCTGTAATGTTGAGCAAAGGTGCTTCTATTGAGGAAGTACTTTGTTTCTACATGGGAAAAAATACACCAAGCCGACAAGAGTTCATTATTGATAACTTGAGGGTTGAATCAGACATTGCGGAAGAAGTAGCAAGCGACAAAGAAAAAATAGAAAAAGCATCATAAATTATGGCGGAAGATAATAACCATGACGAAGAAGAGAACAACAATGTTCCAGAGAATGAAAATGATGATATGAATGAAGATTCTAATGATGACAACATTGATGAAAATTATGAAGAATCTAGCGATGACGGAAGTGATGTAAATGGAATCAAAAAGGTGGATGAGAATATCATTTCGCTTGATGGTTTATATGAAAACTGGTTTTTAGATTACGCTTCTTATGTTATTCTTGAACGTGCGGTTCCTGGATTAAATGATGGTTTAAAACCTGTTCAACGCCGTATTCTTCATTCAATGAAGGAGTTGGAGGATGGTCGTTACAACAAAGTAGCAAATATCATTGGAAACACGATGAAGTTTCACCCGCACGGAGACGCTTCGATTGGTGATGCTTTGGTGCAAATGGGTCAGAAAGAATTGCTGATTGACATGCAAGGAAACTGGGGTAACACGCTCACTGGAGACGGTGCAGCTGCTCCACGTTATATTGAAGCCCGATTATCTAAATTCGCTTTACACGTTGCTTTTAATGCCAAAACGACCAAATGGCTTACAAGTTATGATGGTAGAAATAAGGAGCCAGAAGATCTTCCGATGAAATTTCCGTTATTGCTTGCACAAGGAGCAGAGGGTATTGCTGTTGGTTTGGCTTGTAAGATTCTACCGCACAACTTTATTGAATTAATTGACAATTCCATTAACCATTTACGAGGTAAAAAAGTTGAAATTTTTCCAGATTTCCTAACAGGAGGAATGGCAGATTTCACCAATTACAATGATGGTTTACGTGGTGGAAAAGTTCGTGTTCGTGCCAAAATCAATAAAATTGACAACAAAACTTTAACGATTACAGAAATTCCTTTTGGAACCAATACTTCGTCGTTGATTGATTCTATTTTACGTGCAAACGACAAAGGGAAAATCAAGATCAAGAAGATTGATGATAATACTGCGGCCGAAGCTGAAATTATGATTCACTTGGCGAGTAATGTTTCTCCTGATAAATTGATTGATGCGCTTTATGCGTTCACAGATTGTGAGGTTTCCATTTCACCAAATTCAACTGTAATTGATGGTGATACTCCTCGTTTTATGGGGATGAGCGAGATTTTAAAGCACAATACAGACAATACAGTTCGCTTGTTGAAACGCGAATTGGAAATTCGTAAAGAAGAATTGGAAGAGCAATGGCACTTCAGTTCGTTGGAAAGAATTTTCATTGAAAATAAAGTCTATAGTTTAATTGAAGACGAGGAAACCTGGGAAGGTGTTCTTACTGCAATTGATGAAGGTTTAAAACCATATATTCAACATTTAAAACGTGAAGTCACTCGAGATGACATCATCCGATTAACTGAAATTAAAATCAAGCGTATTTCGAAGTTTGATAAATTCAAGGCAGATGAAATTATCGCAAAGATTGAAGCAGAATTAGCGATTGTAATCAACAACATTGAGAATATTATTGATTTCTCTGTGGATTACTTTAAAGATTTGAAAAAACGTTTTGGTGAAGGAAAAGAAAGAAGAACAGAAATTAGAGTATTCGACAATATCAATGCTTCGAAAGTAATTATCGCAAACGAGAAGTTGTATGTGGATTACAAAGAAGGATTTATTGGATATAAGTTGAGAAAAGCTGAATATGTTCAAGATTGTTCAGAAATTGACGATGTTATTGTCTTTTTCGATACTGGTAAAATGATGATTACCAAAGTTGCCGACAAGAAATTTGTTGGGAAAGGAATTGTGCATGCTGCCGTTTGGAAAAGAGGGGATAAGCGCACCATTTATCATGTCATATATAAGGACGGAAAAACGGGGTATTCTTACATGAAGCGTTTCTTGGTCAATTCCATTACCAGAGATAAAGAGTATGATTTAACAACTGGTAAAAAAGGTTCTAAATTGCATTATTTCTCTGCTCATCCGAATGGAGAAAGAGAAGTGGTGAGTATTTTATTGAAGTCAAGAACACATTTAAAGAAACTCAAACTGGATATAGATTTAGGAGAACAAATCATTAAAAGTCGTTCTGCTAAAGGAAATATAGTAACCAAAGAACCTATTTCGAAAGTTACACAGAAAGAAGTTGGAGGTTCAACTTTGGCTGCTCGTAAAATTTGGTACGATGGCATTGTTGGTCGACTAAACGACGATCAAAGGGGTACTTTCTTGGGTCAATTTAGAGGGGATGACAAGATTTTGACCTTATATAAGAACGGAGAATACCGATTGTCTAGTTTTGATTTAACAATTCACTTTGGCGATGACATGATTCATATTGAAAAATGGAATCCTGATCATGCGATTTCTGCGGTATACTATGATGCAGAGAAAGATATTCATTATGCGAAGAGATTTGTGTGTGAAATTACCACAGACCGAAGAGTTTCATTTATTTCTGAATCTGAGGGTTCTCATTTGGATGCTGTTTCTACAGCGTACGAGCCAGAAGTAAAAATCGTTTACAACAAACTATTAAAAGCAACGAAACATTTGCCCGACAAAATAGTGCGTTTAGATGAATTTATCGATGTGAAAGGAATGAAATCCATTGGAAATCAGCTTGAAAAACTGAAAGTCAAAGAAATTGAATTAACTCATCCTATAAAAGGTAAAACACCTTGGCCTGATGAAGAAGAAGATACCACAGATGATTCAGAGGATGAAGAATTAGATGACGACAACGAAGGTTCTGATGAAATTAATTCAAGAGATAAAAATGATATTGACGAAGATTCGGATGATGATGCTGGAGAAAATAATGGCCCTGGCGACGATGATTCTCCAAAGGATGACGCTCCAAAATCTGCTGGTGGAAATGTAAAAGAAAAGCCAGAGGTAAAGAAAACTTCGTTCAAAAAGGTAAAGTCTACGAAGTCGGTTTCAACGGACAATCAGAAAGTTGAGAATGAATCAAGTGATAAAAATGATGCCAAAAAAATTGATTCAAAAACCGAAGAAAAGAGCGAAAAAACTGAATCGAAAAAAGGAGATGAGGAAAACGTTCAAGCTAAGCCAAAAAATGTATTAAAACCAAAGACCGAAGAAATTCCAAGTCCCGCACCGAGGAAAAGAAGTTTGTCGAGAAGACCAATTAAGGACAAACCTGCTCAACAGGTTACTTGGGATTTATTTAGTTCTTCAGAATCGTCAGATGACAAAAAAAAGGAGGATAAATAATTAACCAAGAATATCATTAATACTAGATTGAGACTGTTTGAAAGAACGGTCTCTTTTGGTTTTTATACACACAACTTAAAGAGGTTGAATTCGAGGTTTCACTGAATTCTTAACACTGAGATAATGCTAATATGAAATAAAAGCTATTTCTTTGCAAAATTGAAAGTGAAAAAATTATGAATGCACAGCTTTATTATCACAGATATTTTATGAAATTTTTCTTGTCTTTTATCCTTATCTTAACTTCAATTATCAGCCTAAATGCGCAAGTAATTTTCGAAGAAAATTTTAATGGTTCAAATGGAACAACTTCAGGCTCTGCAAATGGAGTAAATTGGTCTTCCTCTTGTCCAGCTTGTGTTTCTGGAGATTATTGGGAAATCAATAATGGGGTTTTTGAAGGAAATGATACCAATGGAGAAGCAGATTGGCAAACTGATTCTCCCATAGATATTTCAAATTGTGGAAGTATTGAAATCAGTTTCGACATTGAAAGCGTAGGATCAATGGAAGATTGTAATACTGGGTGTAATTCGGTTGACTTTGTTCGTTTTCAATACAATATTGACGGAGCAGGTTGGACCGATCCGGCAAACTCATATTTTTGCGGTGGACCTTGCGCTGGATCGAATGTGGTAGCATCAGGTGATACTCCACTTACCAACTATTCCACAGGTTGCATTACAACCACTGGAAGTAATTTACAAATTAGAATTTTAGTTCAAACCTGGGCTGGAAGTGAATACTGGAGAATTGATAATGTTACTGTAAATTGTGGTTCTACAAATGCCGGTACTAATGGAAATATTGACATCTGTTCTTCTTCGACAACAGCAATTAATTTATTTGATGAATTGGGTGGAACGCCTGAAAATAATGGCTCTTGGTCGGGTTCTTCAACACTAACAGGAGGAAATTTAGGTACTTTTGACCCAGCAACAATGAATGCAGGAGTTTATACTTATACTGTAGGTTCTGGAACTTGTCAAGAAAGTTCAACCGTGACGGTAAACCTTATCCCAGCAGGAAACGCTGGAATTGACAATACAATTGCTCTTTGTGATAATGGTAATTCGATTAATCTTTTTGATGGATTAATTGGAACACCCGATAACAATGGGACTTGGTCAGGACCTTCAGCTTTAACAAGTGGAAGTTTAGGAACTTTCGATCCAACAATGATGAATGCGGGAGTTTACACCTATACAACAGGAACGGGAACTTGCCAATCGACAGCAACTGTTACAGTGAATATTAATCCTACTGGGAATTCTGGGAACAATGGGACGATAAGTTTATGTGATAATGCAGCTACAATTAACCTTTTTGATCAGCTGGGGGGTACACCAGATAATTTTGGAATTTGGTCTGGTCCATCAACATTAACAGGAGGGAACCTTGGAACTTTCGACCCAACGACCTTGAATACCGGAGTTTACACCTATTCTGTAACTAATGGAGTCTGTCAATCCAACTCAACAGTTTCAGTGACAATAAATTCATCAGGTAATTCAGGCATAGCGAATACTATTGATTTGTGTGATAATTCCGGAGTAGTGAATCTTTTTAATGAATTAGGTGGAACGCCTGACGCTACAGGAAGTTGGGCTGGACCTTCAATTTTAACCGGAGGAAATCTTGGGATTTTTGATCTCAATACCATGAATGCCGGAGTTTACACTTATACCGTAGGAACTGCAACTTGTTTTTCGAGTTCTTCAGTTACAGTTAATGTAAATCCACAAGGGAATGCTGGAGTAAATAGTACGCTGCAAGTATGCGACAACAATCAACCTTTAAATCTATACAATAAACTAGGAGGGAACCCGGATAATAATGGAACTTGGTCTGGACCATCACTTTTAACCGGTGGTGACTTAGGAACATTTGATCCTGGAACAATGACTTCAGGTCTTTACACTTATACCGTTGGAAATGGAAATTGTCAAAATAGTGCGAGTGTAGCAGTAAATATTAATTTATCTGGAAATTCAGGAAACAACACGGTTTTAGAAATCTGCAATAATGAATCAGCAATAAATCTTTACAACGAATTAGGAGGTAACCCAACCAATAATGGAATTTGGTCTGGACCATCAACATTGACAGGAGGAAACCTTGGAGTTTTTGATCCAGCAACAATGAATCCAGGAACTTACGAATACAACTCAGTAACAGCAGCAGGATGTGCTTATTCTCAGCAAATTCAAATAACTGTGAATTCAATTCAAGAACCAAGCTTTACATCTGATTTTATAGATAGTTGCGGACCAAGAATGGTTAATTTCACTAATACTTCAACTCAAATTTCGAACAATTGTTTATGGGATTTCGGAAATGGAAATACCAGTACAAATTGCTCGGATGTAGCTGATTTTTATGATATAGAAGGTCAATATGACGTTTCACTAACAATTACTGATGATAAAGGATGTATTGGAATCCATACAAAATTAGATTACATCAAGATTTCTCCATTTCCTGTAGCACAATTTTCATCAGATCAAAAGGAATTAGCAAAAGGAGAAACTCAGGTGAACTTTTACAATGAATCATCTAATTCTACAAGTTATACATGGAATTTTGGTGATGGTTCAGCATTAGACAATTCATTTGATGCAATTCATACTTATACAGTTGCTGAGGAGGAATCAATCACCATAATATTAACAGCGAGCAACAATTCAGGCTGCGTTGATACAGCGAGCTTAAAATTAGACATCAAAGATGATATCGTGTATTATGTGCCAAATTCATTCACACCAAACAATGATGGATACAATTCCAACTTCAAACCAATCTTTACATCTGGATTTGATCCGCAAAATTATACTTTGTTAATCTATAACCGTTGGGGAGAACTACTATTTGAATCTCACAATAACGAAATTGGTTGGGACGGAACTTATGGAAACAACTTAGTTGAAGAAGGAACTTATGTATGGGTTATACAATACAATAATTCAAGCAACACAAGTAATGAGGTTATAAAAGGAATAGTTAACCTTTTAAGATAAACATTGATATTAATAACAATCAGAGCAGAAAACCGACTGTTCTGATTGTTCTTGTAAAATTCTATTTAACATAATATTAATTATAAGACAAATATAAAAATGATAAGCTGAGATTAGCTTGGTATACAACTATTTTTTCAAAATAATATCTCTAAGCCAATCATTTTTTATTGCAAAGTTTCTAAATGCTAAGAATTCATTGCTATTACATTTGGAATCTCTAATAAATTTACGAATTATAGTTTCATACTCTTTACATTTATCTTCATTCTTTTTGAATTCCTTTTTGATTGAAGTTATGTCTCTCTCAAAATCATCAATTATTTTTCTTCTCTGATCATTGAGATCTTTCCGATCAATACCACAGGATTCTATTGTATACCCAAAATTTTTATTACTTGAAAAAATCTTACCCGATACTTGAAAGCAAATCTTATTAGATATGTCCACTCTCTCTGGGTTGATCATTTTTGGTTTTTCAATTAAATCATACTTAACAGAGGACTTATTTAAGAAGGTTAAATTATTTTCATTGCTATCAAATACAATTCTTTTTCCATCAATATCAAATTTTTTACCCTTATTTTCGTTGCATTTTGGACAGGAAATTAACAAATTATCCCATGAAAATGCTAACCAGTAATATATTGACTTAGGTCTAAAGTGATCCACATGGTATTGTTCGATTCTTTGCTCGCAGTATGCGCATTTGTGATTATATATTTTCAACAATGCTTCCCTTACGTCATTAAGTTTGTATCTTGAGTTGTAATTTTTGTTATCAACGTATTTTTTGTTATCAATTATCTCTAACCTCTTCTTATGTGTAGTATTTCTTTTCCTTGGGTTTTGTTTTTTACTATGCGGTATTATAAGTGAGGAAGGCGGGTTCGCTAAATTTTTAATTATTCTGATCATACTCCTTCTTCATCAATAATTCTTTGAATTAAATTATCTATATCGTCCTTCGATATAAACTCCTCCCCTTCTTCATTCTTCTCATTGATCAAATATTTTAATTTCTCATGGATTCTATAAATCAAGTAATTTTCACTTGTGTTAGATAAATCATTATCGTCATCTAACCTAGAGTTGTCAAGACCAAAAAGAGGTGATGTTAATAGAGTGTTAATCATCAAATGGTTAAGTTCACTTCTAAAATAAGGTTCAGAAACTCTGGTTTTACCATCAGATTTGTTACGATAAACTCGATATATTATTGCCTCATCAGAAGCTCCTTGAATAATAGAAGGGCTATGCGTTGAAAACATAAACTGCACGTTGGGAAGTAATTTTCTCAATTTACTGATAATAACTTTCTGCCATTTTGGATGTAGATGTAAATCTATTTCATCAACTAACACTATGCCTGACAAATCTTCAATAACTTTAATTTTTGGTTGATTTTTTTGAAGACGAAATATAACATCAGATACAAAAATAATTATACTTTTATATCCTTCCGATAATTGATCAAAATTCAATTTTGATCCTTTCTCCTCGAATATAATTCCTGACCCTTCGATTGAAATACTGACATTTTTTTCTAAAAGATCGTAAAACATAATTTCTAATGATTTTACTGAAAAATAACTCGGTAGCGATTTATCCTGGTATATCACATTTTTAGCTTCGATATTTTTTTCTAATTCCAGCAGTTTCTGATCTTTTAGCCATGACATTGGATTTAAGAGCGTCTCGTTATTATCGAATAATGACATGAATCCGTATTCTTCTGAAGTATCTGTGGAGTATCTGCCTCGATGTGTTCCGTAAGCTAAAAAGTTATTTAAATAACCCACGTTTACATGTCCATATTCTATATTACCACTATCTAACCCTTTAAGTTCGAGATTTTTATTATCTGTGAGGATATCAATAATTTTTCCAGTTTGTTCCTTGTCAGTCTTTTGAGTAATGAAATGTCTGTTAAAGGTAAGATAGATAGCCATTAATATCAGCGATTTACCGTCTCCATTTTCTCCAAGAAAATAAACTTCTTTGGAACTATTAATATGTTCTAAATCAATTTCAGAAATAGAGTAAAAGTTTTTAATCCAAACTTTATTAATGAATTTACTCTCGATTAACTTAACTCCCTCCAGCCAAGACTTAAATTGTTCTCTTGTTAGACTAATTGCTTTGTTAAAATCATTTTCAAAGCAAATTTTATAGAACTCTGAATCCTCGAGCTGTTCTTCTTTAGTTATCCTAGTTATTCTCTCAATTAAAACTTGTTTAAAAAGCTTACCAACTTCTAAATTCTGAAATATTGGAGTAAAATCGTAAGGAACTTTGTGTGCTCTTCGCAAATACGGTGCTGAAGCACCTGACTCGATTAATGCACTACGTAAATTTGTATATTGCTTGCCCCCATCATCAATCGTAAATACTCCTTTCATATTACCTTTGGAATATTTATTAGCGAAATTTCTTATTACTTCTCCATGAGTGAATATAAGACAAAACATAGAAAACAAATCTTTTTCACTTTGATGGTTTTGTATCTCTAGCCAATATTCAGGTAATGGATCACTAAGTTTATTAATACCCAAAAAAGATCTTAGAATAGGTTCATCAATAGCAGCCTCCTTATTTTTAAACTTAAAGAGAGTCTCCTTATTATAAATAATCTCCATTACTTGAACAATATCAAATTTAGTCCAAGACGTCTTCAACTTCGATAAATCAAACTCTCTACTCATTTATTAATTGGTTTTGCCATTACTAAATACTCTTTAACCTCTCTCGATTTATCATCCACCCTTCCCATTGTACTATGTTTGTAATCAATACCTTTAGAATATACTTCATAATTGTTTCCTAGGGTAGTTTTTGCTAGCTCAAGGATTTCTTCTAAACTAATCATACCCGAATTACTGTAGCTTAATACAAGTTTAGCTTTTTTATTTTTAATTCCTTGGAATAATTCTTCAAAGGCTCCAACGACCTCACTGCTTTTACAAAACGGTGACTGATGTCGATCTGTACGATATCTTCCCTTAAATAAAACATCTGGATAATCGTATCTAATTAAAGTTTCCAATGCATGATAAAATCTTGAATAATGAACAAAATTATAAGGTGGATCTGCATAGACCAATGTTCCTTCAGGTATAAACTCTAAGCATTCTCTATAATCTAAAGAATTAAAAGTGTGTTCAAATTGGTTTTGACCTGTAAATTCAATTAATTCTTTAAATTTCTTCTCGAAATATGGTATTATTTCTTTTTTTCGATAAATGATTATATCATTCATGGAGTTTGGATTGTTAGCCTTTCTATATTGTGCATAATGACCTGTACTTTGTGCATTATATGCCATTGCAAACATAAGGCTTGATAAAATAGTATTATAAACAGGAGTTTTTGAATATTCTTCTGCTGCTATTCTAATGGCATCTATCCAAAGGCACTGCTCAAAAGACCAATATGTCCCTGAATATTTTTTTATAAATAAATGATGTTCAATATCTATAAAATCAGAATATATTAACTCCTGTTGCTGTTGTTCAAGATCATTAAATTCCTTAAGCGGCATATTATGATGATATTCAAACTTTAATTTAGGGTAGAGAACATGAACTTTCTCTAAATGCTTTTGTGCTATTTGGATAACCTCTTCTATAATATTAGGATAATCCGCCCAACAATAATTTCCAAGATAAGTTTTAGCTAGTACTGCTGAATAACTTTGTATATCATTTACATGCATTGTTACTTCATTTCCAAGTGAACCGCTTAAGACACTACTTCCAGAAAATAAATCGCAAATATCTTCACCTTCATATATTTCGTTAAATGAATCAACCAAATATTTTAAAAGCGAACTCTTAGAACCCATATATTTAATAATATGAGGAACTTTCAGTTTGTAGTTTAAGACTTTATCTACTGTAAATATTGGACTCATTAATTTATAATTTGAGGACGTGAATTATATAACATTCTAAACAATGCTAAAATAGTCAAAATGTAGGCTAAAAAGAAAATTATCCACCATTTGAAATTAAGCAAATTCGATAAAAGCATTGCTATTGTATTTATTCAGCTTGTTTCTGGGCTTCTCTTTGCCATTTGTTTTGTACTTTTTTATCAATTAACCATTCATGTATGTTTTGAACATATTCAAAATCTTCATCGGAAATCTGATCGCTTGAAACATGTGAAACAATATTTCTTAATTCGTTTAACCTTACCCACCACTTGGTTTTATCCTCTTTGTTTAAATTCTCTTCATTTGGCATTGTATAATCGAATTCAAAAAACTTAACTCTTTTCTTATCATCGTTGACATACTGCCAATTCTGTTTAGCAATTTCCCTGTAATGAATTAAATTTAGATTGTCCCAAACTTCAGTTTCCTCTTCTTTAGTTCTAGTTCGATTTTTTCTCCTCATTCGGTCCTCAGCGTCATCTTGAATTTTAATTGGTACCCCTTTTTTCCAAGCCCACTCCTCTCCTAGTTTGTTATGTAGCTTCGATTTAAAATCTTTACGCATAAACTCTTCCACATTTTGGATCATTTTAAATGTATTGAAATTCAATTCTCTTTCTTGCTTTTTTATGTATTCTGACAATCCTTCTGGATCAAAATTTGGATGAACAGCCCTTATACAAATTTGAAATTTCCTCCAATATCTTGAAGGAGCGGTAGACCCCTTCATGTCTTTAAATTTATAAAAGGTATCTTCATCCATTTCTCTAACAAATGTAATTAGTGGGTCTAAATATTTTTGTGTCTCATTAAATAGAGTATGCGGCTTATCAGAACTACTATTAATTACATTAAAACTTTCTAGGTGGATAAGTATATCACTGAATAGTAATATAACTGCATGAACACCTTTATTTACAAATAGAAAGCTATCTTTTTGTTGTATCCAGTCTTCATTAAGACAATTTTTAAGATACTCAAATGAAAGTCTTAAATATTCATAGGTTTTATTAAAGGCTTCTTCTAAATTACCCTTGTAAAAAATTCCCAAACTCTCAATTTCACCTTTAGAAACTGAACCTAAAAATTCACTTTTTAGTAGCGCTGATGAAATGTTTCCAGGTGTTAATACTCTATTGTCCTCTCCTAATGAAATGTAATTATAAAAAGGTGAATCTTTTTCTTCACCGAGAAAAATTGAAACCCTTGAACAAAGTGCTTTAAATTGTTCTTTTAAATTAGTAGAAGTCCATAATAAATCTGCATTAAGAGTTTCTCTTAATGTCTTAGGAACGGCTTTTTGATTTTCATTTATTTGCATAAATAAATCAACCTGCTCTTCCCTTTTTAAATTAACAAAAGCCACAACAGGAATTGTATTAGTTTTAGCATACTTTGAACCTGCGTATCCATATAACCTATGTTGCCCATCAATAATATATGCAGATCTATACTTTTTAGGCAAATGTAAGACACCAACCTTAGAAATTGCTGTAGGAACTTGAGTATTGGCAGAATCAAATCTCAAACGTGAATCTTTAGCATCAAGACTAATAATTATGGAATTCGGAAAAAATCCCGATTCTTTAGTTATGAACTCGTTTATCTGTTTAAGTCTATTTTTTTTTATAATCCTTTGGTATGTAGGCATCATTTTTCTATTTGCCTTACTTCGATGTAAAACATATCCAATTTTTAATAGTTTATCCGGTTCAATTGAGAAGGAATAATACGTATGACTTCCCATTTTACCTTTAATTGCAGGTATTTGATTGTCAAGATCAGGAATTGTATTCCCTGAAAATAAGGCACCTAACAATTGATATCTTGCGGCAATACCAATTTGATTAAACATATTTAAATAATATTCTATTGACTCTTCATCTAAATGCAATCCCCCCAAATTAGCCAATCTCTCCAAATCATTTTCGCCAAGTGTTTTATTCTCAGTTGCAAGAATGAATTTTATTCTAGGCTTACTATTCGGAAACATTTTTTTTATGGTTGTTTCCAACCCTCCTTTAATACCTTTAAAAGACTCTAATTCTTTTTTAAAATTCCCCCTTCCATATTCAAGTGATGATTTACATTCAACATATAAAATGGATTCATCATCCTTGGCAAAAACATCTATCTGTTTAGTTAAATTTGGATTATTCTTCTCATAAGGTAAGACAAATCTTCGATCTGAGTTAAGATGGGTAAAACCTAGTTGAGCAAAAACACTCCAAACCTTATCCTCAAATAAAATGTCATGTGGTTTAGGTGCTTTCATTCTATAATGATGTTTCAGCTGTCGCTGAATTACCCAACCTTTATTCTTATATTCCTCAAGTAATTCTGCATCAATCGGAATATCTTCTAGAATATAATCTCTTTTTTTTAATTTTAATATTTTTTCTAATTCCTTCCCACTAGACAAACTCCCTAATAAATCAAGCCTACATTCCTCCTCCATTTATTTTAATTTTATGATCCCATTATAATTTTGTTAAATTAAACATAAATTTGATTTTAATAATAATGAATTACTCTGAAAATTAAATGTGAATAATCATATACCAACTAACATTTACATTAAATCATAACTACAATCTCAGAAGGTCATAAAAGATTATTTTACAAACCACTTCAAAACCACTTTAGCTGAAGCCTACCCACCCCTACTCAACCACAACCTTCCCATTATAACACTCCAAATTCACCCTAGAAACTTCTCCAGCACCAGCTTCATTAAATGTCCCCGAGAAATTTTGAACACTTGTTTTTGTATTACTCAATTCTCGCACATTTCTAAACCCATCTGGCACAATCAAATTGGAGTATTTCGTTTCCGCTTGCAATTTATACTTTGCGTTTGATTCGAATCTTAATCTTATATCAGCATATTTTGATTGTAGGTCTATTGCTGTAAAATTCGCTCCAATATTCTCCACTTTTAAATTTCCATTATAGATATTGAGGTTCATTTCAGTTTTTAATAAATCAATTTCAATTGGCGAATATTTTAGCGTTCCTTCAATTTTTCCAACATTGATGATTCTTATTTTGGATTGAAAACTTTCATTTAATTTTAAATGATTTATGGATTTAGCATTCAATTTTCCATATTTCATTTCAATTGTCAAATGATCTATATTTTGAGTAGTAAATGGACTTTGAAATGTTGCAATCTTTACATTTGAAGCATCTTTTTGCAGTTCAATTTTACCGTATTTCCAATTACCTTTTAGGTTTTTAATTTCTCCATTGGCTACTAAATTCGATTGGAATCCTTCTAAATTCAAATCCTCTACTCCACCTATTTTGACTTCAGAATATTTTGCATTTAGAGTTAATTTCTCAGCATCTCCAAGTCTAAATGTACTTTGAAAACTTTCTACCTTTCCATTTGTAATGTTATTCAATTCTGCGGTTCCGTATTTAACTTTAAGGTTTAATTCCTTCATGTCATTTGCATGTAATTTACCTTGGAATATGTCAATATTTCCTACTCCTTCAATGGTTTGCAATTCAATATCCGAATAGCTGTTTGAGAGGTTTACATTAAAGTACTTTGGGATTTTGACCTTATACTCTATTTTGAATTTCTTATACTTAATTTTTTCACCTTGATCTGTAGTGAAACTATTATGGCTTGAAAAATTAAACAATCCTTTATTGCCAAATGAAATATTAGCATTGTCGGAGCAATTTTTATAATCGGACCAATTGTTTGTTACACTCACGTCACTTCCTTCTGTAATTAGATCCATTTTAAAATTATCCAATCCTTTTTCAGTATCTTCATAATCCTTCGTTTCTAAAGTGAAATGCGCAGTAACTTCAATTGTTGGCTTATCCCAAGATTCAATTTTGATATTACCAAATTTATTGTCGAGCGTAAAAGTTTTAAGATTGGCAGCATCAACCGATTTCGTGATTGACTTCGTTTCTCCATTGATCTCATTGTTTTCTACTGTTGAGTTGGTTATTGGCTCATAAACCCTCTTATTATGAATAGGAACCAAATTTTTCGATTCATAACTTCCGTAATACTTTGAAAATCCAACTGAGCCAAAAGACTGATTTTCCGAATTCTTAATCATCGAAAAGTCAATTTCTTGTGATTTCTCAGTCGAATGTTGACCTGGACTAGTTGAAGTAATTTCATCCAATACTAAATTACTTTTTTGATTTTCAATAGATTGATAATTAATAAATTGCTTTCTTTCTTCCTTAGCATTTATTTTTGAAATATTCTCAAATGAATTATTTTCAGGTGTGTACTTTCCGTTTTCTGTGTTGTTAAAAGATATGCTATAAACCAAAATAGCTGTGGTAAAAAGTGTTGAAATTGTCATGATAATGATGTTTTTAAGATTCCACCAACTCTTTTTAGGCGGGCTGGTAACTCCTTTAGCACTAACTAAAGATTGTACATCAGCAAAACTCATTGCCAAAGGCAGATTTTTGGCCTTACTGAAATATTCTTCTATGCTTTTCGATTCCCTATTTTTCATCTTATAAAAAAATGGTTAATAATAGTTTTGACCTTTTATACGCAGGTTCATTTAAGAGTTTTTCAGAATTTAATATATCCGCCAATGCTACTCTACCCCTTTTTAATCTTTGCTTTACCGCAGATAAATTTGCGTTTTGCATTTCAGCGATCTCTTTCAATGAAAACCCACTTATTTCGAAAAGTATCAGTGATTCTTTTTGAGTTTCTGGAAGTTCATTCAATGCCTTATACAAAATGACCACGTCTAGTCTTGTTTCTGCATCAATTCCTTCGTTTTTCAGTGCAAAAGCTTCACTTTCGTTATACTCTGCCCTAAATTTCAATCTTCGGTTTTTACTTCTTAAAATATTTGTTGCCACCGAAAATAGAAAACTCAAAAAAGCTTCATCATTCTTGATTTTATCGAACTTTTCCAGTGCAACTAGCACCGTTTCAGAAATCAAATCCTCTGCCTCCATGAGTCCATAAGCTTTTGCATGACAAAATCTTGCAAAGGATTCGTGCACAGGTTCATAAAGGGCTAAAAATTTCTTCTGATAATCGTTCATAAAGTCACTTCGAATTTAAGGCTTTAGTAGTAAGTATCCTAACTTGGTGAAAAGTTACATTAGGAAATAATAATTTTAAAAAGTACGTGACTTTAGCGAGAGTTTGCCGGTCGGTCCTTTTACTTTTAGATCATTCAGTTTCATTATTCAACTACGTATCATGATAATTTCCCAATAAACCCCAACAATGTAATAATCAAAAAAAAATCACGTTTTTCTATAAATTCTAGGGTTTATGAAGGGCAACAAAAGAGACATTTTATCGGTACTACTATTTTCAATACTCTGTACTATACTTTTTCACAAGCAAGATTTAGGCTTAAATTTAATCATTGCGGAAACTATTATTCTTTCATGGTTAATTTATACAAAACAGTTTAAATTCAAGGGTTATTACTCAATTGCAGTAGGTATAGGATTAATAATTACATTGCTCTCTACCTTATTTACACATTCATTGTTTTCCTATATTCTACATTTTATTGTTCTATTTATATTCATCGGATTACTAATTTATCCACAAACTAAATCGCTTTATTTTTCATTTGGACAAGCATTTACAAACCTCTTTACATCGCATGGAGAATTGTACAATAAACTCACCAGTTCAAAATTAAAAGGCCGTAGTTTGAAGAGTTACATTAAGAAAATTGGAATTTTTATTGTTCCAGTTCTTATCATAATTTTCTTCATCATAATCTATCGCAATTCAAATCCTGTTTTTGATACTTTGATAGATGAAATCAGTAGATTTTTAGGAAAGAAATTAGACTTCATTTTTGAAAACTTAGACTTTTACTTAATTAGCTCATTTATTGGTTATGTACTAATTAGCACATTTATCTTAATTAGAACTTCAAATGAAAATTTGAAAATTATGGACAAGAATTCCAATGAGGAATTGGTTCGAAAGAGAAAGATAAACCTCAGATTTTTTAAATTTAACGCCTTAACCAATGAATATAAATCAGGAGTTTTCTTATTGATAACGCTGAATTTAATGCTCCTTATTTTAAACATAATTGACATTAAATGGGTTTGGTTTGGTTTTGAATGGGAAGGTCAGTTTCTGAGACAATTTGTACATGAAGGAACTTACTTATTAATATTATCAATACTCATTTCTATCATTTTAGTCTTGTATTATTTCCGTCGTAATATAAACTTTCTCAAAAATAATAGATTGCTTAAATACCTGAGCTACATTTGGTTAATTCAAAATGCTATTTTGACATTTTCAGTGGGAATGAGAAACTTCTGGTATATCAGTTATTTCTCCTTAGCCTACAAAAGAATTGGTGTAATCATATTTTTAATCCTCACTATTTACGGTTTGTATACTGTTTATGTAAAAGTAAAGAATAGAAAATCGGCTTTTTATTTATTCAAATCGAACTTCAATTCGTTTCTATTGGTTTTGGTGTTAAGTTCCTTATTTAATTGGGATTCAGTCATAGCCAAATACAATTTCAGAAATGCAGATACTTCATTTTTGCACCTCAATTATATGGTCACACTTTCCGATAAGGCCCTTCCCTACTTAGATAAATCTATTTTAGAGCTTGAGAAAATCAATAAAGTTCAAAACCAGAAATTTCGTTTTGAGCAAGAATATATGACACCAGAAAGATATTCTAGTATTATTGATAACCGTAAAGAAAACTTTATTAAAAAATGGGAGAATAAATCTACCCTTTCTTGGAATTATCCAGAGTATAAAGCCTATAAAATAATAGTTAAAGAATGGGACTAACTCCATTTCAATTTTCATGGATAGATCAAGTAAGATTATTTAAGATTGTAATCATTGTCTTTTTTCTATCATTTGGAAAAGTCAGAGACATTTAAAGCGCTAATTGTCAGCCATTTTTAAATGCACTACTTCCTCCCTTTATACCTTAATTGCATTCAAAATCAAAGCTTTAAAGAACCTTTAAAACAAGTTTGAAAAATCTAATGAATAAATATTCAATCGTAATGATATTTTATTACTTTTACTCGTATTATTATTAAGCAATTACGATGTGAAGTTTTCAAAACTTCATGATGAAACTTCAATTAAACCTAGGGTTATATTAATTAATCTAATTCGAACACTTTTGAGCCAAACTCAGGTTTTAGAGTTATTTTTTATTTGATCTCACTTCATATTGAAATTCAAATCAAACTTTTCCTTAATAATAATGAACACTACAATAAGATCTTATTCACAGACAATAAGATGGCTTGTTAAACAAAAAAATACTTAAAGTTATATTATTTAATATGGGAAATGAAAAAGTAAATTCTCTTGCTTTATTAGAAAGAAGAATGAAAATTGTTGCGAACGGAGTTGGAGTATTTAACACTGCAACCGTAGCACATGCAAAAGGTGCAATTATTACTGATATCGACGGGAATGAACTAATCGATTTCGCTGGAGGAATTGGAGTTGTTAACGCTGGACATTGTCCTGAACCTGTAGTTGAGGCTATCAGAGAGCAAGCAGGTAAATATTTACATACGAGTTTCAACGTGGTAACCTATGAACCTTACATCGAGCTGTGTGAGGAATTGGTTGAGATTCTACCACATGGTGAACATACTAAAGCAATGTTGGTAACCACTGGTGCTGAAGCAGTTGAGAACGCTATAAAAATTGCAAGACAAGCAACTAAACGTCAGGCGGTTATTTGCTTCACAGGAGCATATCACGGCCGTACAATGATGGCCATGTCATTAACGAGTAAAATTAGCTATAAACCGGATTGTGGTCCTTTCGCACCAGAAGTTTACCGTATTGCTTTTCCAAACGTTTACCGATATAAAGGACAAAGAGACGAAGAAGCTTTCATTGATGATGAATTACACCGATTACATGAAAGCGTTCTTAATTTAGTAGATGCTAAAAGCATAGCTGCAGTAATTTTAGAGCCAATTCAAGGAGAAGGAGGATTTAATCCAATTAACAAAAGATATCTCCAAGGATTGCGTGATTTCTGTGACCAATATGGAATTATGTTGATCATGGATGAAGTACAAAGTGGATTCTGCAGAACAGGTCATTGGGCGAGTTGGCAACATTATGGAATCACTCCAGACATCAGTACTTATGCAAAATCTATGGGTTCAGGTTTACCCATAGCCGCAGTTTTAGGAAAAGCAGAAATCATGGATGCTGCGGCAGGTGGCTCAATTGGAGGAACTTATATTGGAAGTCCAATTTCTTGTGTTGCCTCGTTAGCCACAATTAAATACATGAAGGAAATCGATCTAAACGGTAAAGCGAAGGTTGTTGGAAAAACCATTATGGATAGGTTAAATTCTTTAAAATCTGAATGTGAGTCAATTGGAGATGTAAGAGGAGTTGGTGCAATGATTGGAATTGAGTTTGTTAAGAACAATGATCCAAAACAACCAGATGCTGAAATTTGCTCAAAAATTGTCGCAGGATGCGCTGAGAAAGGATTAATTATGATTACAGCGGGAACTCATAAAAATATTATTCGTATATTATCACCATTGGTAATCACTCCAGAACAATTGGATAAGGGATTAACAATTTTTGAAAACCAAATTAAATTAGCTACAAGCAAGTAAATATGAAACCATTCGCAATAGCAGGAATACAAATGAAAGTATCCGCCGTCGCTTCCAATGTGGAAATGATGAAATTAAAGATTGATATAACAATGAATCTTTATCCTTGGATCGAAATGATAATGTTTAGTGAGTTGTGTGCCTTCGGTCCCCTAACTCATCATGCACAAGAATTTCCGAACAATTTTGAAGCAGAAATGCAAGCAAAAGCAAAACAATATGGAATTTGGTTGTTGCCTGGTTCAATCTTTGAAAAAAGTGAAGACAAAATATACAACACAGCGTCAGTAATAAACCCTCAAGGTGAAGTTGTAACGCGCTACCGTAAAATGTTTCCTTTTTATCCTTATGAGACTGGAGTAACGCCAGGAGAAGAATTCTGTGTGTTTGACGTTCCCGATGTTGGAAGATTTGGAGTTTCTATTTGTTATGACATGTGGTTTCCGGAAACAATAAGAACTTTAGTTACAATGGGAGCTGATGTGATTATGCATCCTACATTATCGGGAACTATTGATAGAGATATTGAGTTATCCATTGTTAGAGCAATGGCTTCAATAAACCAATGTTATCTATTCGATATGAATGGCTTAGACACTGGAGGTTGTGGTCGATCAATTGTTTGTGGACCTGATGGACGTGTCTTACATCAATCAGAAGGCACAGAGGAGATTGTTCCTTTAGAATTAAATATCGAAAGAGTTAGAAGAAGTCGGGAATTAGGAATTTTGAGATTAGGTCAACCATTGAAAAGTTTTAGAGATCACTTGAAAAAAGGTGTTTTTAATATTTATCAGCCCAATGCGCCTATCAATTATTTAGATTCTCTAGGTCCATTGATTAAACCTACTCGATTAGATGCCATTACTGAATTAACAATTAAAGAAGAAACACTTGTTCATAAGGATGAAACTATGCACTACAAAGGAGAAGATTTAACATAACTAAAACCAAACACCACTAAAACTATGGGAGGACCAGCATTAAGTAAAAAGAAAATATCAGTTAAAGATTTCGTGAGTTGGTTTGAAATACCGGCCTTAAATTTTGAACAAGCAGTAAATTTCTACAATCAAATTTTTGATATAGAGATGACACAGAATATTACAGACGTAAATTCAATGGCATTTTTCCCTGTTACAACTGGAATTGGAGGTGCTGTGATTTCAGGACCAGGTTCAATTCCATCTGATAAAGGTCCGCTTATTTATTTAAATGGAGGAAAAGATTTAAGCAAAGTCTTAAACAAAATAGAGAAAGCTGGCGGAAGAGTAATCATGCCTAAAACTTTAATAAGTAAAGAGGAAGGTTACTTCGCTATCTTTATTGATTCTCAGGGTAATAAACTCGCATTACACTCTAAAAACTAATTTGTGACGAAAAATAGAACTAAAAGTGCACCTTATTATAATATTGGACAACTGCGTGTTGATTTTTGGAATAAATTAAAGATTCAAACCTCAGAATTAACCCGTTGCAATAAAGGTTCGATAAATGAAAAGGACCACAAACAGAGCATTGAGGAACTACTCAGGGACTTGAAAGGAGTGGAATGTTTTTTCGCTTCTCCTGGAAAAGAACGTTTAAATAGATTAGAAAAAACTTTTATAGCCGAAGAGTTTGCTTCATTGGCCAATATGGTTCAAGATACCACCAAACAATTGGTTGGAGATAGCTATAAAAGTAATTCTGACTATGTTGATTTTGATGAACAAAGTATGGATTCTGTCGAAAATCATGAGGATCACAATAGCGTTAGGAAAAATCATTTCGAAGTACTTTTTATTGATAACGTTTCTGACATTGAAGAGTTTAAACTAAAAGAAACCTTAAAGAATTTACATTCTCCAAGTGATAAATTTACTTATGGTGTTGTTGTTCAGCGCTCTTTTCAGGATGGACTGATTTCTTTATTATTTAATCACAATATTCAGGCAGTGGTGGTTCGTTATGCTCCACCCTATCGATCAAAAAATATTTCTGAAGTCATAAAACCATATATTGGAAAGATTTCAAGACATGATTATTCACTAAAATCCGAAACAGACCTAGGTCCAATAGTCGCAAGCTTAATTAGAGAAATCAGACCGGAATTAGATGCATATTATGTTACAGACACCTCCTTAGGATTACTTAAAGACAGTACGATAAAAGATTTTAAAAGAATATTTTATCAAACTGAAGATATCCAAGAATTGCATTTAACAATTATGCGAGGTATTGCAGAACGCTATAATACGCCTTTCTTTTCTGCACTTGTTGAATACAGTAAAAAGCCAACAGGGATTTTTCACGCCATGCCTATTTCTAGAGGTAATTCTGTATTTAAATCTAGATGGATTCATGATTTTGGAGAGTTTTATGGCCGAAATATGTTTTTGGCAGAAACCTCTTCCACAACTGGTGGATTAGATTCTTTATTGCAACCAACTGGTCCGCTTAAAAAAGCACAAGAAATGGCAAGGGATGCTTACGGTTCTTGTCACACTTATTTTGTAACCAATGGAACATCAACTGCTAACAAGATCGTAATGCAAGGTTTGGTTAAACCGGATGATGTGGTGTTGATTGACCGTGATTGTCATAAATCTCATCATTACGGATTGGTTTTAGCAGGAGCCTATCCTGTTTACTTAGACTCCTATCCAATCGAAGAATATTCAATGTATGGAGCTGTTCCTTTAGAACAAATAAAAACTAAATTACTTCAACTTCAGGATGCCGGTAGGTTGCACAAGGTGAAAATGCTTTTGTTAACAAACTGTACATTTGATGGTTTAGTTTACAACGTGGAACGTGTTATGGAACAAGTACTTGCGATTAAACCAGATATGATCTTTTTGTGGGATGAAGCTTGGTTTGCATTTGCAAGTTTTGGATATGATTATAAACAACGTACTGGAATGTATGTAGCAAAAAAGCTACATAGAAGATACAACAGTCCAAAATACAAAAAGAAGTATTCTGAGTACATTAAAACCTTAAAAGAAGGTGAGCAGTCATTATTACCTGATCCTGATAAAGTAAGAATTCGAGTATATGCTACTCAGAGTACACATAAAACTTTAAGCAGTTTTAGACAAGGATCTATGATTCATATTTGGGATGAAGATTTTAGAAGAAAAACCGAGAATACTTTTCTTGAAGCTTATATGACCCATACCTCTACTTCTCCAAACTATCAAATGCTGGCTTCTTTGGATATTGGTAGACGTCAAGTTCAACTAGAAGGATTTGAACTAGTAGAAAAGAGTATAGAAATGGCAATGGTTTTGAGGGCTAAGATTAATGATACTCCACTTTTAAGTAAATATTTTGACGTGCTTACAGTAGGCGATTTCATCCCAAATAAATTTCGCGAAACTGGTTTAAACGAATATTACACAAAGAAAAATGGTTGGAATAGAATGTATACTGCATGGGCAAATGATGAATTTGTTCTAGATCCAACAAAAATAACCTTGTATATTGGTAAGACCGGAGTTGATGGTGATACCTTTAAAAATAGGTATTTGATGGATAAATTTAATATCCAAATCAATAAAACTTCAAGAAATACTGTACTTTTTATGACCAATATTGGGACTACGAAAGGAAGTATTACCTATTTAACAAATGCCTTATTGAAAATTGCAGATGAACTGGATGAAGAATTTAGGTCATTAAATGATAAAGAAATTGAAATTAGAGAAAAACGAATTCATTCATTAACGAAAGAAGTTCCGCCTCTCCCCGACTTTAGTTATTTCCATAGTTCTTTTCAAGCTGTTCCAGGAGTTCCAGGAGGTAATTTAAGAGAAGCATTTTTCTTAGCATATGATGAAAATAACTATGAATATGTTCCATTAAATGAATGCCTAGAAATTATTAACGTAGGCAGAGATTTAGTGGCTTCAACTTTTGTTATTCCTTATCCACCTGGTTTCCCAGTTTTGGTTCCAGGTCAAGTAATAAGTCAAGAAATCATCAATTTCATGACAGCATTAGATGTCAGCGAAATTCATGGTTACCGAGCTGATTTAGGAATCAGAGTTTTTAAAGAAAAAGTATTAGACAGGCACAAAGTTATTACCTCGATTGGTGGGATGTCAAAGGGTAAGACTAAAAAATAAACAATTGCTTTAACGATTAAAATAAAGATATATGGCTACGAAGAAAACTACAACAACAAAGAAGGTGACAAAACCTGCGGCTAAAAAACCAAAAGTTCAAAAAGCTGCAGATAGTAAACCAACTGCAAAAAAAGTTACTGTGAAGAAACCAGCGGCAAAAAAAGCTCCTGTTAAGAAAACAGTTGCTAAGAGAAAGGCTGTTCCTGAAGTGCTTAATGGTATTCCAGATATTAGACGTTTTTTTCATAAGAATGAAACTCCTTTATATTTTATTAGTGCTACAAACTTCAATATGCTTGGTGCTGATGAATGGATAAAAGGCTTTAAATTTATTAGTTATATCGAATGTTTCGATGGTGAGCATCCAAATGTTTTTTCTCCTAAAGAGGAAATGCCACACGACGATTTCACAGGAATTGAAGACATCAACAATTATTTGCTGCAACATCCAGAAGTTCAAGATTACATCAATATAAGAAAAGCAAAAAGGACAGCTGGTAAAGCAATGTTTTTAATGTTTGATGAAGAAACGGAAAGATTAGCAAAAAAACTTGGCTTAGAAATCATGTTTCCTCCTGCGAAAATGAGAACAATGATGGACAATAAGGTGAATACGAATAGATTGGCCGAAAAAGCTGGTGTTGCTTGTGTTCCTTATGTTCTTTCTAAAGTTGATGATTATGATCATTTATGTGAAATATCTAAAAATCTGGGTAAAGATTTAGTGATTCAAACTCCATTTGGTGATTCGGGTCATACAACATTCTTTATTACCAATGAAGAAGATTTCAAAAAACATGAAGAAGAAATCGTTAAAGAAGATGAAGTAAAAATCATGAAACGAATCAATTGTAGAGGTTCTGCTATTGAGGCTTGTGTAACTAGACATGGTACAATTGTAGCGCCATTAATGACAGAGTTGGTTGGATTTAAAGAAATGACTCCATATAAAGGAGGATGGTGTGGTAATGAAATATATCCAGATGCATTTACTCCACAAATTCGAAAGAAAGCGGCGAAATATACCCAACTTTTCGGAGATCAATTGAGAAAAGAAGGCTACAAAGGTTATTTTGAATTGGACTTCTTGATTGACCAAGACAACGGTGAAATTTATTTGGGTGAATTAAATCCACGTGTTACCGGAGCTAGTTCTATTACTAACCATGCTGTATTTGCCTTGGCTGATGCGCCACTGTTTATTTTCCATATTTTGGAATGGATGGGTGTTGAATATAAACTGAACGTTAATGAAATCAATAGACGTTGGGCCAAACAAGAAAACCTTGACGGCTGGAGTCAATTAATTATTAAACATACAGAAGATACAATAGAATATGTTTCTCAAGCTCCTCGCTCAGGAATTTGGAAAATGTTTGACAATGGTCATATTCAATATGATAGAATGGACAGTCACAGAAGAGCTGTTGAGTCTGAAAAAGAAGCTTTTTTCTTACATATCACTAAAAAAGGAGATTATTTATACGAGGGTGCCGATATGGGAATCATTGTATCCCGAGGTAGAATGATGACAAACGATTTTAAATTAAACAAACGTGCTAAAAACTGGATCAAAGCTATCCGCGCGCAATATTCTTCTCAAATAATTGAGGACAGAAGAGAAAAAGTAATTCTCACAGGAAGCTTGACAAAATAAATAAACTAAATAATAAAATAAGATGCAATTACGATTTGATGCTGTTTCTGAACCTTCCAAAGCAGGAGAAAAATGGAAACATTTATTTGATTCATATTGGCCTGGATATAAGGTATGGTTTAATTCACAGAATTCACCATTGACCCCTGATTTAGCAACTTCTCAGGAAGCGCTAAAAAAATATATGCCGAAAATGTGGGACACTTATCTTCATTTATGCAAATTAACTAATGCAGATACGGATATCGCTCGTTTTCTTACAGGTTTTCAGCCACCAGCTTATATTAGTGCATGTGCACAAGTTGTAATTGATACTGATGAAATTCAATTGGTTAGAAATTATGATTATGCCGCTGAACTTTTAGAAGGAACTTTGTTGTTAAGCAAATGGAATAAAAAGAAAGTAATGGGAAATTCTGACTGCTTAATTGGTTTAGTGGATGGAATGAATAATTCAGGTCTTTGTGTTTCTCTAACTTTTGGAGGCCGTAAGGAAGTTGGCTATGGTTTCGGAATTCCGTTTATACTGAGATACGTTTTAGAATTTTGTACAACGACTAAAGAGGCTGTTAAAGTCTTGAAAGGTATACCTTCACATATGTCTTACAATGTTACCATTGTAGATAAAACAGGAGAAACCAAAACAGTGATGTTAGCACCAGATAAAGCGCCAAAAGTTTCGAAAATTCCATTCGCAACAAATCACCAAGGTACTGTGGATTGGCCAGAAAACGCTGTTTTCAATCAAACGATGAAACGTTACAATTTCATTAAGAATTACCTAAAATCGAAGGATGTTAAAGCAGATGAGTTAGCGAAAGCTTTCTTGCACCCACCTTTATACAACACGAAATTTAGAGAAGGATTTGGAACTCTTTTTACGTCCGTGTATCATCCCAAGAAAAAGAGTATGCAGCTTTTATGGCCTAATGCCAAAATGGTTCAAAGTTTCAGTAATTTTGTTGAAGAACAAATCACGATTTATTATGAGCAGTCTGCTGTTCAAACTTCACCAGCAATTTCTGCACCTGCGGTTACAGCAACTTCAGAAGGTGCCTACAACTGGCAAGATGCAGTTGTGGATTCATTAGTGAAAAGCATGGCTGGCAAAGAATCTAAAGCAAAACAAAGAGAATTGCGTGAAAAGTTAATGCCAAAAGGAGTTATTCAATGGCACGAAATTGCAAACTTTTGGAATGAACCAATTTCATATTAATTAATTCATTTCACTAATTAAATTTGAACACCTCTGCCCTATTTGAAAAAATAGAGTAGAGAATAATAAATTTTGAAACTAGAATATTTATAATAATTGAGCAACTAATGCATTTACAATTTAAAGCTGTTTCTGAACCAACTAAGGCTGGACGAAAATGGAAAAAGTTATTTGATACTTACTGGGAAGGTTATAGATCTTGGTTTTTATCAAATACTTCGAAGTCCGTTCCTGATCTTAAAAAGTGTGAAAAGGCGCTTAAAGAATTTATGCCTAAATTTTGGGATTCTTATCAGCATTTGTGTAAAATAACGAACTCTGATGAGGATCTTGCTCGATTTTTTACAGGTTTTCAACCACCCGCTTATTTTGGAGGATGTGCACAAGCAGTAATACAAACTGATGAAATTCAATTGGTTAGAAATTATGATTATCATCCCGATTTACTCGAAGGAACTTTATTATTAAGTAAGTGGAATTCAAAAAAAGTGATTGGATCCTCTGATTGCTTGATTGGTTTAATTGATGGAATGAATGAAGATGGTCTCTGTGTTTCCTTGACATTCGGAGGTCGAAATGAAATTGGTTTTGGTTTTGGAATTCCGTTTATTTTAAGGTATGTCTTGGAATTTTGTTCTAATACCAAAGAGGCTGTGATAGAATTAAAGAATATTCCTTGCCACATGTCGTATAACGTTACTGTGGTTGATAAAACTGGGGAAACGAAAACCATAATGTTCGCTCCTAATCGAAAAACTATAGTAACACCAGCTGCTTTTTCTACTAACCACCAAGGAGCGGTTTATTGGCCTGAAAATGCTAAATTTAATCAAACTGTAAAACGCTATAAATTTCTCAACAATTATCTAGAATCTAAAGATATTTCCGCAGATCAATTGGCGAAGGCTTTTTTACACACACCATTATACAATACCAAATTCCAGAAAAGTTTTGGAACATTATTTACTGCAGTTTATCAACCAGAAAAATTGAGAATGAAATTGATGTGGCCCAATGCTGTAATGGAAAGAAGTTTTGACAATTTTAAGGATGGAAGAATTACAATCCGTTACAAAGAAAAATTAAATGCTAAATCAATTCCTGTGGCTTATGATCAAGACGGAATAGTAGAAAACCCTCATACATGGCAAGAGGCCTTAGTAGATTCTTTGGTGAAAAGCATATCAAATGATGATTCAGTGGAAAAACAAAATGAACTTAGGCGTCAATTAATGCCTAAAGGTGAAGTTGCATGGAATGCAGTTTCAGATTATTGGAATAAGCCTATTTAAAACAAAAAATTAAATTATAAGAAATGGAATTTAAAACAATCAACCCTTACAATGGGGAAGAAATAGCAGTGTACCAGTCAATTTCTAAAGAAGAATTGGCTGCAAAATTAGACAATAGTCAAAAAGCATTTGAAACTTGGAAGAAAGTTCCATTGAAAGAACGTTGTTCATTATTAAGAAATGTTGGAAAATTATTGCTTGAGAATGTTGAGGAATATGCCAAAATGATCACATTGGAAATGGGAAAACCAATTTCAGAATCAAGAGGCGAAGTGAAAAAATGTGCAACTGTTTGTGATTATTATGCTGATAATGCGGAAGCATTTTTGGCCAATGAAATGATTGAAACGGATGCTTCAAAAAGTTTTGTTGCGCACAACCCAATCGGTGGAGTTTTAGCTGTCATGCCATGGAACTTTCCCTTTTGGCAAGTATTGAGGTTTGCGGCTCCTACCCTAACAGCTGGAAATGTTGGATTCTTGAAACATTCTTCCAATGTTTTTGGAAGTGCCAAATTGATTGAAGAACTTTTCACAAAAGCAGGTTATCCTGAAAATGTATTCCAAAATCTAATTATACACCACGACGTAACTGAGCAGATTGTTTCTCACGACGGAATAAAAGCCATCACCTTAACAGGAAGTGAACGAGCTGGTTCTTCGGTTGCTGCTATTGCTGGTAAACACATTAAAAAATCTTTATTAGAACTTGGCGGAAGCAACGCCTTTATTGTTTGGGAAGATGCGGATATCGACAAAACAGTTAAAACTGCCTTAACAGCAAGAATGATGAACTGTGGTCAAAGTTGTATTGCAGCAAAGCGTTTTATCATTCTTGAAGGTGTTTATGATGAATTTGTAGAGAAATTTACAGAAGCAGTAAAAACTTTAAAGTCTGGTGATCCAATGAAGGATGATACTACGATTGGACCATTAGCACGTCTTGATTTAGCAGAAGAATTACAAAAACAAGTTCAAAACTCCATTGACAAAGGAGCGAAATTAATTCATGGAGGAAAACAAGATGGTTGTTATCATGAACCAACAATTTTAGGAAATGTTGAACCGGGAATGGCTGCTTTCGATGAAGAAAGTTTTGGTCCATTAGCAGCAATGATCAAGGCAAAATCTATCGAACACGCCTTCGAACTTTCTGAAAATTCAAAATATGGATTGGGCGTAACTGTTTGTACAGAAAACGTTGAATTGGCATTAAGTTACGCAGATTCAGTGAGCGATGGAGCATATTTCATCAACGAACTCGTAAAATCTGATGCTCGTTTACCTTTTGGAGGAACGAAACTTTCAGGATACGGAAGAGAATTATCGAAAGATGGAATGATGGAGTTTGTGAACAGGAAAACGGTTTATGTGAAATAGGATTTTTTAAGAATTGAAAGATTCAAGAATTGAAAGATTGAAAGATTCAAATATTCAATAGAATAAACATTAAAAGAAGATAAAACGTAGGGACGTTTTGCAAAACGCACTTATTGTAATTGATGGAATTTATCAATCCTGCTAGATATGGAAATGTTTAGCAGGATTATTTTTATATGTTATGTTGCATTGAAAGAATTAAATTCAATTGATATGCCAAATTAAATTAAGAAGAAAAAACCAATTGAATATGATTATTCGAATTTCTAAAGGGGAGGTCAAGAGTGAAAACAGAAAGTTATCATTATTTCAGGCAATTTATAAAGGACAATATTCAGAATATCGTAAATTAAGAATTAAAAATAATGTAGAATATTATTGGGTTGAATTAAAAGGTGACTTGATAAATAGGGTGATTGGTTTTGACGTTGGAAAAATGCCAATATCAAAATCTGATCAATTAAATATAGAATTTTCTGCAGACATCATTAAGGATCATGAGATTCAATTGATTCATTTCAATGATATCTACCATTTAATGAATATTAAGGATTTTAATCTGCTTCAAAAAATTCATTTCAAATATTTGAACTATTGGAATGAATGTGAATTCATAGAAACACCTAAATTCCCTATATTCTCCTATAATTCATTAGACATTACTGATACAATAGATAAATATTCTACTTCAGATGAAGTAATCACAAATTCAGACCTAAACGGATATGAATGGGATGAATACGAAAGAATATTTGACAGTTTAGGGCGAGTTTATGAGGTAGAATATTTAAATTTCGGTCACCCAATGGGAGTTGTTGTACCGAAACGAATTGAAAGAGTTTTGACAACTGAAGAGATAAATGAAATCCTCAAAAATCACGACATTGAAATTTAATAATTGTATAAAAGCCATTTTTCCTTTACCTAATGGAAGTGCAACAGTGATTTTAAATCCAATTATTGGGGAAAATGGTGAACTTATTTTAAATTCATCAGGTAAAAAGGTTGGTGACAGTGGTTTTTACTTTCTATTGAATGATTCTAAAGAAAACATCTGGACTAAGTTCATTTCTTCATTTAGAGATAAGTTGGTTGTTAGTTCAGAAAATGAAAAAATAACAGCTGTACAAACACTGACCTTGTGGAATTTAAGAGTGTTACAGTTTGAATACAAAATCAAAAAAACATCAAACAATAAAAATGGAAATAATCATTGAAATAATCATATTAATACTGATAGCGCCGATTATCACGTTTTTATGCATTCCATTTATTCTTATAATTGCATTTTGGGATATCACAAGATATTGGTCACGGGTAAAGGAATTGATTAAATTGGTGTTTAAAAAAATCAATTCTGTTATTCCTTAAAACGAATTAATCAATTTTCAAGAAATGAGTTACATAGATGAAATTTCAAATTTCTTAGAGGATTATTCGGGAGTACTCCCTCAGGATCCTAACATCGATATTTGGAAAGATATGGGGGTAAAAGGAGATGATTTTCATGAAATGATGGATAATTACTCTAAATTATATGAAGTTGATTTGAGTAATTACCTTTGGTATTTTCATACAGATGAAGAAGGATATGGTATTGAAGGATTATTTTCTAAACCTCCTTACGAAAGAGTTGAGAGAATCCCTGTTACACCTCAAATGTTAGCTGATTTTATTGTCACTAAGAAATGGAATGTAGATTATCCACCTCATGTATTTCCAGAAAAAAGAATCGATTTAAAAATAAATGTCATTGTTACAATTTTGATTGCCATTGGAATGTGTATTTATCTATTTTATGCCTACTTTTAAAAGAAATTCAATTTTGGACTTTAAGAAATACCTTGGTAACAAAACGTCTAATGAAAAATCATGAAATCTTATTTTGTAAAATCGGGGATCTATTGAAGAAACATTTTCCTGTAGAATTAGTTGAGTATGATGATGGTGATCATTTGGTTGTTGGAAAAACTGGAATTTGGATTGAATGTGATGATAGCGAATTAACGATTGGTTATGGATTTGCTCATACTCACCACAACCCGGATTATGACAATTTTAATGTTGCTATTGAAAACTTTTTCAAATTAATCACAATTGGAAAACGAATTACTATTTATTACAAAGGAAATTTTCAATACAAGAATAAAACTGAAAATATATTAAGTAATGGAGCGCTTGAACATCAAGGAACCTCAATGACATGGCTATATCCATTTTGGAAGAAAACAAGCACGGAAATTAAAATAGTAGAACCTTTGATTTTAGAATCTGTAATTCTGGAGGAAATGGAAGATATTAGAAATTATGTAAAAAGGAATTTCAGACAATAGATTGAAATATTTTATTTACCTTTCGATTAGTCAAAATCCAATTATTATAACATACAGCACCGAACTAGCACAGAGTTAGAGAATATCTTTCGGAAATCGAAAAAATCGATATTGAAGAAAAGAAGATGTTTGGAGATTTGGCATTTCTGGTTAATGGGAAAATGTGCATTAATGTTGGTGGTGAAAGGTTATTGTGTCGCTTTGATCCTGATTTAACAGAATTCCTTGCAGAAAAAACTGGTTCTTTACAAATGATAATGAAAGTAAAAGAATACAAAGGATACTGTTATGTTGAGCCCATGGGGTTCAAAAACAATACAGATTTTGAATTTTGGATAAATACTTGTCTTGATTTCAATGATAAAGCTAAAGCTTCGAAGAAAATAACGGCTATGAATACTAAACATTAAAAGATTATGAAACACTCAATATTTATCCTCATCTTCCTTTCAATCTTTTCCTTATCTTTCAGTCATGCACAAACAAAAGACTGTTCAACAGATTTTTGGACAATTACTGCAGATGGAGAAATTCAACAATGGAGTTTGAGTAATTCAATCATTACAGGAGGAGATACTATTCTTACAGGCGGTGGTTTAAGTTTAGGGTATTGTGGAAATAGCAATGCTCCAACTTTTTATACCGACAATTGGAATCAAGGTGAAATTGGAATAAATTATTATGAATCAACGCTTGGTTGGATTAATATTCCAACGAATGCTCACGTTCAGGACAATGGAGGACATTTAGATGATCAATTTTATACTGTAGTTGGTGGAGTCATTCAATATGTTAACTATTGGGATGGATCAAGTTTACAAGTAATTGATTCATTGCCAGGTGAATTCTTTGCAGGTGTTTATGATATCGGTGTGGACACTTTAGGTCATGCTTGGATTACAACAGCTTCAACCCCTGGAACTTCAATCGATAGTTTGAAGGTTTACGACAAAAATGGTCAAATAAATTCTTTTTCTTTTGAATATAATTTGGCAGGATATGGTTCATTCTTTTTAAACAATATACTTTATCTCGGAACACTTAATGATTCCATTTTTCCAGTATACATAAATGGAAATACTGCAGAATTGGGCGAAGGAATTTATTTTCCAGTTCATAACTTCACAGATATGGCAAGTTGTCAAGCCCCAGAGTCAACAAGCAGTTTAAAATCTGAATATTCCAAAACAAATATTGTAGTATTCCCAAACCCATCAAATGGCCTATTCACGATTAATTTAGGTAAAATTCTCCACGATGTAAAAATAAGTGTAACTGATTTAAGTGGAAAAACTATTCAATCAAAGAAATATAAGGATATTCAGCAGTTAAACTTAAAAATTGATGAATCATCAGGTGTTTACCTTTTAAACATAGAAACTGGTGATGGAAAAGAAGTAATTAGATTAATAAAGGAGTAAATGAATTGATCAAGAGATTTAAATTTAGTTATTTTCAATGAGCACACTTTCTCAGGAATCACATTTAACACGAAAGAATCACTAATTTTGTCAGATCATTTCAATTCTAATTTTCATTAATGAATCGTAATCAAAAAGGCGAAAACCAAATTCTGCAGGTTTCTAATTTTCAAGAGCTTGCCTCTACTCTATTTCAAGGAGAAATAAATGCCATGAGTTGGTCACGCAAACTTGTTGGTGACTTTGCTGAGATTATTCAAAAAGTTGAACTTGAGGGGAATATGGCTGAACTTTCAACAGAAGATTTACTTCAATTGGAGTTAACAGAACAAGGACAATTGGCGAGAGAAATTCTAATCAGTGATATGGAATTATTAAAAAATCAAGGGGCTTCACCTATTCTGAATATCATCAAGAATTATGAAAAAGATGAGAGTTATCCGGAATTTCCAACGGATGTTTATTCCTATCATGTAGATCGTTCTCCAGTTCCTACAGCTACTTTTTTATGTACTTATTACGGAGCTTCGAGTGATATTTTGCCAAATGCTCAAGGAATTCAGAAGATTCTTGTTCCAGAAATTCGTGCTGAACTTAAAAAGCTTTATGGTGGAAATGACGAGGGTTTCGAAGCGTTTCTGAGTGAGTATTTCTTTGATTTGCACTATCAGGAGCTACCCAATGCACAACCTATAAGTATGGGTGTTGGACATCTATGGAAAATAGCTGTTGATCATCCAGACAGTGAAGTTTTACCTTGTTTGCACCGTGCTCCTGAGGAAAAGGATGGGAAAAGTCGCTTGTTGTTGATTTGCTGATTGCCCTTTTATGGAACGCGGATGACGCAGATGCAAGCAACGCGAATTCACGCGGGTTTTATCAAATATGATATGCGAATCTCTTATATTTGTCGGATTAAATAAAAATATGGGTCTTACTCTTCTATCATCGCCTTTACAGGGATTTACGGATTTCAGGTTTCGCAATGCTCTTCATCATTATTTTGGTGGAATTGACACTTTTTATGCGCCATACATCCGCTTGCAAGGAAAAATGGTCATCAAAAACTCTTATCAAATCGATTTAGACCCTGATAATAATTCAACTTTAGAAGTTATTCCGCAAGTGATGACCAATGATCCTGATGAGTTTTTATTTGTTGTGAAATATGTTCAAAGCTTAGGCTACAAAGAATTGAATTGGAATTTAGGTTGTCCTTATCCAATGGTTACAAAATCCGGAATGGGTTCTGGAATGATTTGTCAGCCGGCTAAAATCAATGAAGTTTTACATAAAGCCCACAATGAATCGGATATTGTAGTTTCCATGAAAATGAGAATGGGTTATGAGAATCCCGAAGAAATTTTGAATACTTTTCCTATTCTTGACAAATATCCTTTGAAAAATATTGCTATTCATGCGAGAATTGGAAAACAACTCTACAAAGGACCAGTAGATTTGGATGCATTCGAGAAATGCATTCCCGCCACGAAACACAAATTATATTACAACGGAGATATCACAAGTGTTACAGCGTTTAAGGCAATCGAAGAACGTTTCCCTCAACTCGATCACTTTATGATAGGAAGAGGTTTGATTGCAGATCCATTTTTACCGAGCATGATCAAAAACAACACGACAGAATATCCAAAAAATCGTTGGGAAATATTCTCGCAGTTTCATGATACGATTTACCAGCAATATGACGAGTATTTATCGGGCCCCACTCCTATTAAAATGAAAATGCAAGGCTTTTGGCAGTATTTTGCTGAAACTACTTCAAACCCACACAAAACCTACAAGGCCATAAAAAAAGCTACGAATCCTCAGAAATATAGAGAAGCTGTGAATAAGATTTTGAGGACAGAGATGGATTTACAATAATAAATTATTTAAAAACTGATAATCTGACAAATGTAAATAATCAGACATTTAAAATTATTGTAAAGAACATAGATTTTGCTTTTGTGCTTTAAAATATATTCAAGTAATATATTTGAGTCCAAGTCCATCTATTCACTCTTCATTTACATAAAACGTGAATCATTAGTTCGAAATTTCAAAGTGAGCATGAGCATATGCACAACAATTTGGATTCTTTAAGAGCAATCAACCCACATTATGGGGTTAATTGTCATAAGCCAATTATTAAAATAATTTTTCTTCCTAATTTCGTGATTTAAAGAATGAATTTTTAATACATCTATCATGAAAAGCATTTTTGATCAAACCGATCGGTCTTCCATTATCGAGAGAATTGAAGCCATTGATTCTAATCATACAGCAAATTGGGGTAAAATGAATGTTTATCAAATGGTCAAACACAATGTTTATAGGAATGATTGGATTCTCGGAAATGGCCGATTTACTTACTATCATGCATTCATTGGGAAAATATTCGGCAAAATGGTACTGAAGAAAATGATTAAGGATGAAAAACCATTCGATAAAAGTATTCCAACTTCTGCCCCGTTTAAAATTAAAGAATTAGATGGAGATTTAGAATCAGACAAATTAAAATGGATTTCCACAATTATAGATTACAAAGACTTCGATAACCCTGATTTTATCCATGATTTCTTTGGAAAAATGACAAAAGAACAAATTGGAATTTTGGTTTACAAGCATTGCGATCACCATTTAAGACAATTTGGATTATGACAAAAAGAGAAATATTCCGGAATTCTATTGGTCTTTAAGTAATGACTTTTATTCCGACTTCAGTAATAAAACAGTTTCACTTTGAATTTTTCAATTAATTACTGTAATATTGAAGTAAGATATATTTTAATATTGCCAGTATGTTCGGAACAACTTCTTAATTTATTATTGGCAATTGAGAAGTTTAAAACTAATTTAATTAACTAATTATGAGAAAAATAATTTACATCAGTCTACTTTCAATATTGTTTTTGGGTTGCAATAAATCAGGTCATACTGATATCGATTCAGACATATTAATTGAACTTTCTGAGATGAACGGCAAACAATACATAAAAGCTGAAACTGAAAGGTCGTACAACTGCTTATTTCCAATTATTTATACCGATAAAGTGACTGGATCTTCAATAAAAATAGTTTTTAAATCCATCAACGAAGAAGGTCCTTGTCCTACTGCTATTGGTCCAGCGTCTGCTTTAATTGAACTAAAAAATTTAACAAAAGACAAATATGAAGTTAAATTCAAATTGAATGGTAAAGTGACAAAAGGGCGATTATATACCAATCCTTTTGAGATTACTTTAGAAGAAAATAGCAATGTAAAGTTGAAATAATCCTTGACAAATTATAAATATGAAAATCGCATTACTATTGATATCAACTTTGTTTCTTTTTCTTAGCTGTAATAAAGACGAAAAACAAGGAATCAAGTCAATTGTAGGAACTTGGAATGTAAACCACATAGAGTCCATTTATGGAAACTATACAATTGAAAATAATGTAGTTATCGGTACAAATGAAACTGATAGAATAAATGAATCTGGCGATTTAGGTCAATTTAACTTTGGAAAGAACGAAGTTGACTTTAATTTCACAAGGAATGATACTGTTTATAGTGAAAGCAGTTCATGGGAACTACAATTGGAAAAGGTCAATAGTGGTTTTACTAAAACCAACAAATGGAAGCTCATCATAGCGAATGAATTTACTTTCGACCTTACTTTTGAAGATGACACCAAAAATTCAGAGAAAAAAGCCGATAATGTAGAATTTCGTCATTGGCCTTCCGAAAGTGGTTTTGGCGTTGGGTTTGTGATGAGTTTAGAGAAGGAATAGATTTTCTGACCTTTCACCAAATTATATATCACTTGTAAACCACCAAAATCAATAATTTATTAGTTTAGCAAAAACTAATAAATTACTATGAAATCAGCGCTTCTTTTAATCTTAATTTCTATACAATTTTTAGCATTTTCTCAAGACACCACATTTTATGGTAGAAATGGTGTGATTATTGAAAACAAAGCTAATGCATTGACTTACAAAATAATTGTTATGGATAAAGATGATACCAACAAGGTGAATTCTAAATTTTACTATCCTAGTGACAATATAAAGTCGGAACAAAACTATTCCAATTATAGTGAAGAAATCTATCATGGAACCAACAAAGTATGGTATGAAACAGGCGAATTAAAGAAAACAGTTACTTTTCAAAATGGTCTTGAAGCTGGTGATTTGGTCACGTATTGGAAAAGCGGAACAATTAGAAGAATAGATAAATATAAGAACGGTGAATTTAAGCGTGGAAAAGTATACGATTCACTGGGAAAAAGAGAGAAATACTACGATTACTATCAAGATGCAATTTTTAATACGGAGCATGGCAGTTTAAAATCGTTTATTAAAGATAATCTCCAATATCCTCAAGAAGCAATAGATAATAATGAAGAAGGAAGAGTTAGGGTTTCTTTTGTTGTTGATAACGATGGAAGTATTATTGATGTGGAAATTCTTGATAGTGTTTCAGAATCCTTAGATGAAGAAGCCATTCGATTAGTTAAGTCAATGCCAAATTGGATTCCAGCAAAACAAGACGGTGAAAATTCTAGACAACGTTTTGCTTTTCCTCTAAATTTTCAATTGTGAGTTGAGCCAACTTTAAGTCTGATTAAATTTATCAAAAATTCACTCCTTAACTTAACATTATCAATTAACAATATTTCCCAACAAAGCTCCTCTATGCTTTCAAAATACATCTAATAATCGTACATTGCGCGCCTATTAAAAGTTGAATTAAATGGAAGCAGAAAAAATGCAAAATTATATAACAGATGTATTGAAAAACATGCCATCTGACTGGTTGAAATTAACAACACACAGATTAGATATTTATGATGAGAGTTTGGCGAAAACACAATTCTTAAATGAGTTTGAAGAATTGTATAAAAACAACATTTCGGACACGGCAGCTTTAAGTAAATTACCAACAGCCTACGATTATATTCGCTTGGGACACCCTTTGTCATGTATTATAGAATGGGGAATTGGCCAATTGAATAATTTAGATGCTGACAATGTAATTTGTTTTTCTTCGATGATAACTCCAATTTTATCTGTTCTTAGAAAGAACTTGTTGGACAACAAAAAGACTCAAATCATTTATTCAGATGAACTACCACAACAGTTTAATTCTGAGTTAATTAAAAAAGTTTACGGTTACGATTTTGAACTTAAAAAAGTAGATAAACTAGAAGAAATAACAGCATTTGAGGGAAGCACAATTTTCATTTCTATGGATGATGAAATTGGAGAAATGGAGCTCATTTCTTTGCCGATTGCTAGCGAAATTGATTTTTTCGTGAACCTCTATTCTGGTTTAGGAAGTGTATTGATTGTCAACGGAAAACAGAATGAAAGTTACATTTCTGCAATTCAACATGTGAGACGTAGAGAAACTATTTCTATGACTCCAGCAGATACTTTAACTGCATTAAAAATGTTGAATAATCAGTCAATCACTGAAGAGAAAGACAACAATTTCAACAAGAATAAAAAATCTGTAATCCACTCTATTCAAGAAGTTAATGGCTCGAAAAGTAAAGCTTTAGTTGCATCAAGTGGATTATCGATTCAGTATGCAATTATGATGGGATTGGTTGACCACGCTTTGGAAAATCATCCAGGAAAAGACATTAAATTTATCGTTCCTCCAAATTGTTATGGTGGTACAAATGACCAAGCACGTCGAGTAGCTGACTGTTTAGATAACGTTGAAGTTGTTGATTTACCAGTTGACGGAGATAACGACATGGTTCAAAGCATTCATACAGTATTGGAAAAAGTAGCTTTGGAAGACGCAATTCCTTATATAATTGCTGAAATCCCAACAAATCCAAGAGTTGAAGTTCCTGTCCTTGAAGATTTAAAAGCAGCGCTTAGAAAAGAACGTAAAACTGCAAATGGAGAAATCGCAATTGATCCTGTATTCATTTTAGATCAAACTTTCTGTCCTAATGTTCACTTTTTAGGTGAAGGAAAGATTCTTTCTGAAGTGAGAACAATCTCTTACGCAAGTGGTTCTAAATTCCCAAGTGGAGGAAAATGTACCGCTGGATATTGCATCGGAAATACCTTGACTGATGAATTGATGGACAAGATTGAATTGCACTTAGACCTTTGTGATAACGAAGCTACGGCACTTCAATACGAAATTTTAGCTGCGCAAATGCCTTCAATGAATCAACGAATTAAAGATGCATACAAAAACACACGTGAGTTTGTAAACTTTATTCACGAGGTTCTACCAGAGGCGAAAATCAACTTTGTATCGGAAGAATTGGCGAGTGAAGACTTCACTCCTTCTGTATTCTCATTGGATCTTCCAACAAAAGGAAATACTCCAGAAGAAAAAGAAGCATATAAAAGAGAATTGAATTTGAAGTTAATCAACATGATGATAACTGAAATTCCAAATGAAAGTAAATACTGTGTGAGTTATGGACAGTTGAAAGGTTGTTATTGGACAATTCCGGCGACATCAACTCAAGGAACGACCAAAGAAGGCGACAAAGATTACATTGCACGTGTTTCTTTAGCACCAGACTTAGACTTGGAATTGCATAAAAAGGTTTTCCAAGCGTTTGTGGACAGTATCTAAAACACAAATATTAAGCGAATTAAAGGGGGATTGAACAGTCTCCCTTTTTTTATTGTTTAACCTTCTTGTAATTCATGTAAACCATTAAAAACCAATAAATACTAAAGGAACCTGCAACAAAAATTACCGAAAAAACAAAAGTATTAGATTCTAAAGGATTTTTTTCTGTTTGAGAATAAAAGTAAACTCCCAAAGACAGAATTACTGCATACATAATTCCAAAAATGGAAAAATAATTTTCCTTTGACGCACGTTTTGATTTGCGTTTTTTTGGAATCAACGCTTGCTCCGCATTAATTTGATGTAGGATTCTATCCTTTAGTTTATCTTCTGCTTTAAGCTTGGACAACAATAGTTTATCTTTTAATTCCTTGTCTTCCATGGTCTTTATTTTAAAATATCTTCTAATTTTTTTCGAGCCCTAAAAAGATTGATTTTCACATTACTTTTCGAAAGCGACATAATTTCTGCAACATCAGTTACAGAATATTCCTCCAAATAATATAAAGTTACAACAACTGATTCATTTTTAGACAATTGTTGAATTGCTTTATTCACTCTACTTTTTTGTTCGTCCAATTCTGAATGCAAATTCGATTCAGTTTTTAAATCATAAGCATGAACTCCAGAGTGCTCAGAAATCTCTTCTTCCCTCCTGTTTTTAATTTTATTCATTGATGTTATCGCTGTATTGTACACAATTCGATAAAACCATGTTGAAAATTTACTATTCAACCGAAAAGAATGCAAATTGTGGTAAGATTTTACAAAGGCATTTTGAACTACATCTTCTGCTTCTTGTTTATTTCTCAAAATTCGATAAGCAATTGTCATGGCCATATCTTGATATTGGTCAACCAGGATAGCAAAGGAAGACGAATCTCCCTTTAAAATCTGTTTTATCAATTGCTTTTCTTCCATTAGTTAACCTTCTAAGTCATTGTCTTGATTCTTAGTCACCAGGTAATATGTTAGGAACGCAGCACCTAGAAAGAGAGTTATGCTTGGTCCCACAACCCAAAAGGTTCTCTCTTCATTTAAATTTAAATAATTTGCAATGACTAAACCTACTATTAATCCAAGACCAATTCCAATTAGAACAACAGCATTTTTCAATGATTTGAATCTATTTGGTGTTTCTTTGTCTTCCACTGGCGGCATTAAACCCTGCTTTATTAATTCCATTCTTTCAATATGTTTTTGCTTTTCAGTTTTAAGGGCATAAATAACGCCCAAAACTATGGGTAATGCTATTGTTGACAAAATTGCTATAATCGGAACTAATGCTTTTAAAAAATCTTCCATAATATTTAATTTTAAGGTTTGTTTAATTTGAGTCTCATTAATAAGACTAACGAATTTTCGAATAGGTTACAAAATCAAAAAGTTTTTTTTCATTTCTTTAATTCTACTTCCTATATTTAGAATTTCAGAATAATATTATGCTACATACAATCGAAAATGAACACCTAAAATGCACCATTGAATCTAATGGAGCTGAAATTCGCTCGCTTAAAGATAAAAATACCGGTGAAGAATATATTTGGCAAATCAACGCATCTGTTTGGGGAAGCAGTTCACCAGTGTTATTTCCAGCCATAGGAAATATCAAAGCGGGAAAGATTTTATATAAAGAAAAGGAATACGCCATGACGAAACATGGAATTATTCGCAATAACGGCCAATTGGTTTTCATAAAAAAAAGTTCTTCATGTTGCTCTTTTACATTGATTAGCTCAGAAAAAACCTTAGAAAAATACCCATTCGATTTTTGCTTTACAGTTGAATATTCATTAATTGGAAAAAGATTAAAAATGCAATATCATATCGAGAACAAAAGTAATGTTCCAATGCAGTTTTCTTGTGGAGGACACACGGCATATGCCTGTCCGATAGATGAAAATGTAAAGTTATCTAATTATGTAATTGAGTTTCCTGTTCAGAAAAACTTAATATCTCGAAAACTAGGTCCGTCAGGTTTACTTTCAAATAATGAAAAAGAAATTTCAATTGAAAATGGAATACTGCAACTCACTGACACGCTATTTAATGAAGATGCACTCATATTTGCGAACATTGATTTTGATTGGGTGAGATTAAGAAAAATGCATGAAGAAAAAGGTGTGATTGTGCGCTTTACTGGTTATCCAAATCTTGCATTATGGTCAAAACCTGCGGCCGATTATGTTTGTGTTGAACCTTGGTTGGGACTTCCTGACAATGAAAATGAATCTTTAGAATTAACAAAGAAATCAACTTATAAATCCATTGATCCAAATACTAAATTCTCCATTGCCATAGAAACAGAGATTGAAAATTAGATTAATACTGAGTTTATGTTAAAATTGAGAGTATTCTATTTCCCAGTCACTCTGAAGTTCCTTAACACCCCTTGAAATTAACCGTTAAAAACGACTACACCCGCTCATATCAAGCGATCCTAACAACCAGGATAATGAATCTGCCACATTAACCATTAATATTTAACCATTAAAAATCATCCGTTATAAACGACTACACCCGCTCACACCAAGCGATCCCAAAAACTAGAATAACAAATCTGCCGAGTTAACAATTTACCCTTGACAATTAATCATTAAAAACTTCCGTTTTATTAAAGTACCTTTGTGTTTAAATTCAAAAATAAAAGCATGTCAAAAAGCACAGAAAATAAAGATAAACCATCTCCAGAAGTTAAAGCACTATCGCTTTTCTTAATGGCGCATAAAAGTACAAGCCAAAATTATAAAGAGAAGTCAAAACGAATCAATAAGTTGTGGACTCAAGTTGGTTCTGGTGGGACAACCAAAGAAGTTTATCTTGAAGAAGTTCAAAACATTTTAGATTCTTTCGGTGGTTACGACAAGGTGGTTGAAAAAACTGTTCAATTTTACATTGATAAAACTGGTGAATGGAAATTAACTGGAAACGACAAATTTTGTCAAGATGCTCAAAAGGTTGCTGATATAATTTTAGAAAAAAAGTAAGGCCATGATAAAGGAGTCAATATTTGACAACCAGATTCATCTTTCGATTGAGAATAAAGATTTTTCATATAGAATTCCTATCAAGAAAATTGGACAAACTACTGACTGGAAAATTGGAGAAAAAGGAAACGAAGGAATTGAAATGAAACACGTTTCGAAATGGACGTTGAAGTTGTTCACTAGAAATATTACAGATGAAAGTTTCATTACACAATTTGAGAAAATTGTTCAAGAACATGCACCCGATAATACAATTGATTGGGAGGAGACTGCATTGGCTATCAAAGTTCAAAATGAATACAATAGCTTGTCATTGGTTAAAAATAAAAACAAGTTGAATGAGAGTGAGATTATTTCATTTCTCAATGAGAAATATAAACTCGATATTACTTAAAATGGGGTTATTAAATTAATTGAAACGGGAGATGGAAAAGTCTCCCGTTTTTTTTGACTATACATTTCAGTTCTGAGTTCATTTGATTTACCCAAAAGTCAAGAATATCGGGCTTTGACGATTTGTACTAAGCAGAATGTTCTAAAATCTGATGTTCTCCGAAAATGAAAATATTATTAGTTTATTTATTACTCAACACATTTTCATAAGGTAATTAGAGTTACTTTTAATCGAATATTTATCAAAAAATGAGTAGATCCTATTTTGAAATGCACTTCGCCATACTTTTGGCAGGATTTAGCGGAATATTCGGTGAATTAATCACCTTGAATGAAACCTTGTTGGTGTTTTATAGGGTATTATTTTCTTCAGTAATATTGATATTAATTTTCTTACAGTCTAAAAGAAATTCAAGCAAGAAAATCGCTTTTTCAAAAACCAACTTGCTACTCATTTCAAATGGTGCTTTACTTGCATTGCATTGGGTTTTCTTTTTTGGAAGTATAAAGGCATCAACTGTTTCTATGGGGATCTTGTGCTTGAGCCTCGCAAGTTTCTTTACCGCACTACTCGACCCGCTACTCAATAAAAAACGAATCTCGATAAATAATTTATTTCTTAGTTCCCTAAGTCTTATTGGGATAAGTTTAATCTTTGGTTTTGACAGTACTTATAGAGAAGGAATAATCCTAGGAATTATCTCCTCTATTCTGGTATCATTTTTTACACTTTTCAATGAAAGTCTGGTCAAAAAACATGACACCCTTAAAGTTACAATGTTGCAAATGGTTGGAGGAACGATTATCATGGGCAGTGTTGTATTTATTGGAGCGTCCTTTTTGAACTTTCAATTTGTGGTGCCAAAAGGATTAGACCTTGTGTACATCACAATATTGGCAACAATTTGCACTGTATTTATGTATACTCTTCTGAATCGTTCTCTCAGAAATATCAATTCATTTACTGTTAATCTAAATTTCAATTTGGAACCGATTTATGGAATTGTTTTGGCTTTTATTATTTTCAATGAAGGTGAAAATTTCAACCTAACTTTTTGGATAGGAGTAACATTAATTTTGGCTTCTTTACTGCTACAATATGTGTTTTCGAAACCAACTAAAGTCTTAAAACTGACTAAAAAGTAAAAATAATATTGCTTTTTATACTTTTTTGTACAACTTATGCCTTGACCCTTTGTTACGCTTAAATAGAAAACGTAATTTTGATCACTATTAAATAACACAATTGACTGAAGAGCCTGCAAAACAAGAAATAGACATCAAGAAAAAGCGTCCCTGGTGGAAACGTATCTTGAGAATTTTGGGAAGTATTTTACTTGTCCTACTTGTTCTTTTTCTAACATTAGTTCTTATTGTTAGAAGTCCTTGGGGTCAAGATTTTATAGTGAATAAGGCTACAAATTTCGTTTCGGAGAAAACCAAAACCAAAGTTGAAATTGAAAAACTATTCATCACATTTGGTGGGAGCATTGATTTACGTGGTCTTTATTTAGAAGACACGAAAGGTGATACACTTATATATTCTGAAAAGCTTCAAGTAGAAATTCCAATTTGGCCTATCATTACAGGAAATCCTATTTCAATTGATGGTTTAGAATGGACTGGTTTACGTGCAAATGTCTATAGAAAGGATTCTATTCAAGGTTTTAATTACCAATTCATAATCGATGCTTTTGCTTCTGATACAACTGCAACTGCGGAGGTCAAAACTGATACAACTTCGAGTGAACCACCTGAAATATCAGTAGGTTCAATTGACTTTTTTGATTTCAAAGTCAATTACAACGATGAAGTTACCGGAATGAAAGCTAAGCTTAATCTAGGAAAATTTCATTTTGAAGGTAAAAATATCGACTTAAAAGAAATGAAATTTGAAGTTGAAGAAATGGCTTTAGAAAATACCAAAGTTAATTATATTCAATCTAAACCTATTCCACCCTCTGATACCACAGAAAGTGAATTGCCTTACTTAAGTCTAAACAATTTAAAATTAAATAATGTAATCGCTCATTATGAATCTGTGCCCGACAGCATGGTTGCCGATATCGATTTGTCGGAATTACTTTTACAAGTTCCAAAAGCAGATTTAACCAACCAAAACATTAAAGTGGGAAAACTCATGTTGAATAATTCTAATATTCAATTAACAATGGGGACACCACAGATTACAGCTTCAGATTCTGTGTCAGATACACAAGCGATGGAAAATACAGCACCATTTGTTTGGCCTGAGTGGAATGTTGAGGTTGAATCAATTGCTCTTCAAAAGAATAACATTCATTATCAAGCGGGAAGAAAGCCTCAAGAATTAAACAGTTTCAATCCAAACTACATTGTTTTATCCGAATTCAATTTCAATGCAAATGATATTATTCTTTCAAAAGAAGAATCGGCAAAATTAGAAATTGAAGAATTATCATTTAAAGAAAGTAGTGGTTTGACATTAAAACAACTGAAATTGCTGACAACAATTGATCCTACAGAGTTTTCAGTTGACGATTTAGTTTTAAAAACAGGAAATAGTTCAATTGATCTAGATTTGAATGCAAAATTTACTTCTTTGGAAAATTTCATGACAAATCCTGAGGAATCTCCCCTAGCCTTAAATTTAAAAGAATTTGTTATTGACCTAAACGATGCATTTACATTCGCTCCTGAATTAAAAGAAAATGAATACATCAGAAATTTAGCAAAGAACAATTTCACAGGTGAAATAAAAGCAGATGGAAAACTGACTGAAATGGAACTTTCGAAATTTATAGTTCATTGGGGAAAGAACACTGAAATTAATACCAATGGACAGTTTAAAAACCTTTTGGATACTGAAAATCTATTCGCTGATATCAATAATTTTAAATTTCATTCCACAAAATCAGACATCACAAGTATAATTTCAGAAGCTGATTTAGGAATTTCTATTCCTAAGGATATTTTGGTTGAAAGTCAAATTAAGGGAGCGCTAGATGATATAAAAGGAAAAATTCGTCTTACAATTCCAGAAGGAAAAATAAATATTGATGGTCAATTCAGTCAAAGAAATGATATTGCTTTTAAAGCCAACATAAATGTTATTGATTTAGCCCTCGGTAAAATCCTTAACAATCCACAAATTGGAACAATTGCCTTTAAAATGGATGCCTCTGGGAAAGGAAATGACATAAATGATCTCAACGCCAAGCTAACTTCAAAATTCTCTCAATTAGAATTTAATGGATATGATTTCTCAGCTCTTGAAGTTGATGGATTACTGCAAGGTGGAAAAGGAGATGTAAATATCTGCTATGAAGATGATAATCTGGACCTCAAAGTAGACACCAAAATTGAATTAGATAGCATTTATCCAAAAATAGCGTTGGATTTAAAACTCGAAGGTGCTGATTTATATGCGCTTGGAATTACAGAAAAGAAAATCAGAACTAAATTAATGATGGAAGCGAATTTCGAAGGAAATGCCGATCAATTTAATTTCAACACTAAAATCACTGAAGGTGTTGCTGTGTATGATAACGAAAACTATTACCTAGGACCAGTTGGTATATTAGCTAGTGTTGCAACTGACAGTTCTTCAATGGACTTAAAAAGTAATTTTCTGAATGCAAAACTACGTGCCAACGCCGGAATTGATAAAATATCTTTGGCAATTCAACACCATTTAGAACATTATTTTTTGGATTCTATAGCACACAGCCACGATATTGAGAATCCTGTAAATCTTTCATTCAATATGAAACTCGCTCAATCCAAATTAATTTCTCAGTTCTTGGTTCCCGACATTAATGCTATGGACACTCTTGAATTAAACATAGATTTCAATCAGGAAGAAGAAGAACTCATTGCAAATTTAAACTTGCCTTTTTTAGATTATGCTGATAATACAATAGATAGCCTAAATTTTAATTTTGATTCTTCATCGGATGAAGGGAAATTCAAATTTGGATTTATTAAACTTAATGCAGGTCCTTTGGTGATGCACCGCACCTATTTTGATGGAAATTTACAAAATGAAAAATTGGATTTACATTTCCACGCTTTGGATGAACAAGAAGAACGGGCTTATTTCATTGAAACTGAAATTAGTGGAAAAAGTTCAAATCTTAAAGTTCATATTAAACCAGACACATTAATATTTAGTGGTAATAGATGGACAATTCCTGAAGATAACCAATTAAGGCTGGAGAATAATAAAATTATTGCACAGAACTTTGTATTCAATAAAGGAAATGAAAGCGTTAAAATTGCAAATGATTTAGTTCAATCACCTCAAAACAATATTGGTATTGGCTTTGAAAACTTTAAATTAGCCAACGTTCTTGCTCTTTTCAATGAAGATAATCTTCTTGCCTCAGGAAATATGCAAGGAAACATTGTTGTGATTGATCCTTTAGAAAACTTTGGATTAAATGTTGATTTTGGAATTGAAAATTTAACAGCACTTCAGGCCCCACTGGGCAAACTTGATTTAAAGGCTAAATCCGATAAAGGAGAAAATTATAATGTTGACTTAACTTTAAAGGGAAACGATGTTGATTTGGCTGTAAAAGGCGATTATTCTTTGGTAAATATTGAAAACGCCTTGGATTTTCAAGTGGATTTAAATAAAATAGGAATGGAAACCATTGCAATCATCGCTGGTGAAAGTTTAGATGACGCTTCAGGTTATTTATCAGCAAAAATTTCATTGAATGGAAGCACTAGTTCCCCAGATTACAAAGGTTATTTGCAATTTAACGACGCTGCCTTCAATGTTACTATGTTAGATTCAAAATTTACATTGGCTAAGGACAAAATTAGTATTGACAATTCTAATATTACAATGAATAACTTTACGATTGAAGATGAACAAAATAATTCTTTCAAATTAGGAGGTTCTATTTCTACTAAAGATATGGCGAATCCAGATTTTGATTTAACAATAAATGCCAAAAACTTTCAACCAATAAATTCTACAAAAAAGGACAATGAAGAATTCTATGGAATATTAGATTTCGATATGGATGGTACGATTAAAGGTAATCTCAATTTCCCGGTCGTTGACATGAAAATTGCTATAAATGAAAACACAAACTTCACTTATGCCCTGTTAGATGCCCAAGCTTCGATCGAAAAAAGTGAAGGAATTGTTGAGTTTGTCAATAAGGATAATCCGGATAACATTCTGACTGGAAAAAGCGATTCCACTGAAACTACAGTTTTTGGAGGAATTGAACTAAGTGCAGGAGTTATTATAGAAAAGGGTTCAGAATTTAATGTTATTGTTGATCCTAAGACGGGAGACGATTTAAACATTTCAGGAGAAGGAGATTTGGATTTCAATATTGCTAGAAATGGACGAACAACTTTGAGTGGACTTTATGAAATTAACAAGGGTCATTATAATTTAAGTCTTTACAATTTAGTAAAACGTCAATTTAAACTAGAAGACGGAAGTACTGTACGTTGGAGCGGAACAGACCCCATGGATGCAGAATTGAATGTTACCGCGAAATATATTGTAGAAACTTCTGCCTCAGCCTTGATGGCTTCACAAACTGCAGGTGCCAGTGATGATGTGAAAAACAAATATCGTCAATCCCTACCTTTCTTTGTTTATTTGAATGTAAAAGGTGAAATTGATCAGCCCTTGTTAACTTTTAATTTAGGAATGCCAGAAGATTCAAGAAATGCTATTGATGGAACTGTATATGCTAGAATTAAACAATTAAATAGTGAGGAAGATGCATTAAATAAACAAGTCTTTTCTTTATTGGTTTTGAAAAAGTTTTATCCTAATGCCGGATCAGATGGTAGTGGTGGTGGAACAGCAGCTTTGGTGAAGAAAAATATAAACCAAGCGATTTCAGATCAATTGAACACCTATTCAAATAAATTAATGGGGAATTCGGGTGTTGAACTAAATTTTGGTTTAAATAGTTACACAGATTATCAAGGTGAAACTGCTGAAGAACGTACGGATTTAAATGTAAGTGCTCAGAAAAAATTGTTAGATGATCGATTAATTGTTCAGGTTGGAAGTACAGTAAATGTGCAAGGAGATGAGCAACCTGGTGCGGAGAACTCTGTAGTTGGAAATGCAAGTATTCAATATCTATTAACTGAAGATGGAAGATGGAGGTTGAAAGGATTTAGAGATAGCGAATATGAAAATGTAATAGATGGTCAAGTTTTCGTAAATGGAATTTCAATAATTTTCCAGCGACAATTCAATCAATGGAATAAGTTATTTGGAGATAAACCCGATCAAGAGGAAAACGAAGGTAAAAGCAAATCTAAAAATTCCGGAACTACCACTCAAGAAGAAAAAGAAGAAAGTAAAGATGGAACTAAATCAAATATAAAAGAGAAGAATTAATGCAAAGCATCTTAAGTAAATATCATATTTTATTAACTGTTTTGATAGTATCAATGCTTTACGCTTGTGGAGTAAAAAAATATATTCCAGAAGATGAATTGTTATTTCGTGGTGGAAAAGTAACCATTATTGACACCTCTGGCAATGAAGATATTGGTGGATTAGAAAGCGAATTACAAAGTCTCCTCTACCCTGAACCTAATAATAAAATATTAGGTCTATATCCAGGACTTGTTTATCATTATAAAGCGCAAAAGGAAGATACTAATTTTATTGTTCGGTTTATTAACAAAAAAATTGGTGAGGAACCTTCTTACTTTTCTGATGTGAATATTGAAAAAACGCAAGAACTGCTGGAAAACCGCTTAAAAAACAGTGGTTTTTTTAACACTGAAATTTCAACATCCATTGAAAAAGATAGTTCCTCTAAAACTGCTGAAACAAATTATACTGTAATTATTGGGAAAGCATATAGTTTAGCAGATTATTCAATTGTCATAGATTCCTTGAGTAAAAATGACTCAGTACCTGTTTACATTGAGTTGGAAAGGTCTCTTTCTGAGACAATCATTAAAAAAGGAATTCGCTATGATTTAGACGCATTTAAGGCGGAGCGAGAAAGGATAGACCAATATTTAAAAGATAAGGGTTATTATAATTTTAATTCAACATTTATTCTCTTTCAAGCGGATACGAATTTAAATGCAAATAAAACATTCAATTTATATTTAACCTTAAAGGAAGGCGTTCCATTCAAATCTAAAGTTCCCTATGTAATAAATCAAGTGAAAGTTTTCCCAGATGCTACCGATACTTTTTCAATTAATTCTGATGCTACCTCAATTAATGGAATTGTATTTCAACAGAGTTATGAATATTTTAAACCTTTCCGATTGCGTCCTTTTATTCTAATTGAACCTGGAGAACGCTACAACCCACTGAAATCGAAATATACAAGTCAAAGAATTTCTTCGATAGGAAATTATAAATTCGTAAATATCAATTATCAAGAATTAGATAGTTTAGACTCAGACAGTACTTATTTAAGGCATTTGAATGCAAATATTTCACTTTCACCATTAAACAAAAGGTCTCTAAGAGCAGAATTACAAGGTGTAACAAAATCTAATGATTTCACTGGACCCGAATTAAGTTTGACTTTCATAAATAGAAATATTTTCAAAGGAGGAGAAAGCTTTTCGGCTAGAGGAAATATAGGGTATGAAAAACAATTTGGTCGGAATACGAGTGGTTCTAGCAGTTTGAGAATGGGTTTAAATGCTTCTCTAATTTATCCAAGATTAATATTCCCCGGAAATTTAGATATTTATTTCACTTATGCCATTCCTAAAACTAGAATCAGTACAGGTTATGACTTCATGAGAAGAACCGAGCTTTATACTATTAACTCTTACTCTGCTTCATTTGGATACATTTGGAACGCAAATAAATGGGTAACGCATGAAATAGATCCGATCAAAATAAATTACGTTAGAATTGGAAACAGAAGTGCACAATTTGACTCTATATTGGATGGAAATCCATTTCTGAAAAGAAGTTTCGAACAGCAGTTTATCGCGGGTTTAAATTATACTTTCACCTACAATGAATTAAATAATCCAAATAGAAAGGGGCGTCTTTATGCAAGATTTAATTTTGATTTGGCTGGTAATGCCGTTAGTATGTTTGGTAAAACAAGAGAAGGCGATTCTTCAGAAGTTTTTCTTGGTTTGCCATATGCGCAATATATAAAAGGTGATATAGATTTAAGTTATCATTATAAAATCACAAAATCAGGGCATACCTTGGTTGGTCGACTGTTTGGAGGTGCTGGTTATGCATATGGAAACTCAAAATCGATGCCCTATGTAAAGCAATATTTTTCTGGCGGTTCCTATAGCGTTAGGGCATTTCAAATAAGGGGATTAGGTCCTGGTGTTTATAACCCAGATAATAATGAAGATAATTATTTGGACAGATCTGGAGATGTGAGGTTAGAAGGTAATTTTGAATATCGTTTTCCATTAATTTCTGTATTAAAAGGTGCAGTTTTCTTCGATGCAGGAAATGTATGGAATTTAAACAATAGTCTAGAAGGAGGTGCTTTTACATCTGATTTCTATAAACAATTAGGTATTGGAACTGGATTTGGTTTGAGGGTTGATGTTTCTGGATTTGTTATCCGTTTTGATTTTGCAGCCCCTTTAAAAACACCTGAAGCAGATTGGGATTTCGATTATGAAAATCCTGTGTTTAACTTTGCAATTGGATATCCATTTTAGGCTTGTTTTTTCTATTTTACTTTATATCAGCCCAATTAACGATTATAAAACGGTACATTAACTCTCATAAATTCACTTGATGAAACACAGCCTAACATACTATATCACACTTTTGGTAATAAAACTGAAAGGCCTGAAGAAAAATTTCAGTGAGGATCCAATTGATTACTTAAAGATTAGAAAAGAGGATGTACACGAGCCGAAAGGCAGATTCTTCAAAGAAAATCAATTGCGGAAATTCAATATCTCTAACTCCACAATTACCGAGATTGGTCAGAATAAAAATTCAGAACAACTTGTTATTTTTCTTCATGGTGGAGCTTTTATTTCTGGGCCTACCGAACATCATTGGAATGCTCTAATGGAAATAGCAAAGCAAACACAATTTAAGGTTTGGATGTGTGATTACCCTAAAGCACCAGAGAATCATATTTCAGCAATTTCTGAGAATATCGATTCCATATATGAAACGGCATTAAGCAGTTATAAATCTGAAAACATTTTTTTAATTGGAGATTCTGTAGGAGGAACTTTAGTCACTACTTTAACTCAACGATTAATAAAAAATAAAATTGATTTACCTCGAAAAGTTATCCTAATTTGTCCGGTCATGGATGCAAGTATGAGCAACCCTGAAATTAAATTAATTGATGCTTCTGACCCAATCCTATCCAGAAAAGGTGTTTTGAGTGCTAAAAAGATGTGTGCAGGAACAACAGATTTAAAAAACGAACTCATCTCCCCTCTCTACGGTAGTTTTGATAAATTTCCTGAAACTATTATTTTTATTGCAGAGAATGACATCACTTTACCTGACCAAAAAAAGGTTGTGCAAAAAATGAAAGAGACCAAAATTAAGTTTGAAATTGTTGTTGGTGAAGACATGCCGCATATTTGGCCATTTCTACCTGTAATGAAAGAAGCAAAAACAGCTTTGAATGACATTATTCAGTATTTAAAAAAATAACCTAAATCCAATATCGTTTTATTCCAATTATAAGGTCAATCTTTCAATCGATGTCTTAACATACACAAAACTCCAACTTCTTCTTTCGATAAATTTTCAGCTTTTTTTAGTAATACATTAATTTCTTTTTCGAAATATTTCAATGTTTTACCTTGCGTATAATCATCAATTATTCTAGGATCAATATATGAACCTCTTGCAACAGATGGGGTATTTCCTAATCTTTCAGACACCCTGTTAACCGCTTCTCTAATATTCTTATCCAACAAATTTTGGTCTTTTAGGTCAACCACACCTAATTCATCTAAAGCTATAGCAGCAATCATAGTTCCCGCCCAAGTTCTAAAATCTTTTGCCGAAAACTCCTCTCCCATAACTTCACGGATATATTCATTCAAATCTTCGCTTTGTACTTTAACAATGTTGTTTTCTTCATCCAGATATTTGAAAATCTCATACCCTGGCATTTCATCGATTTCCTGAACAATTTTCGCAAGCTTCGCATCAACTACATGTTTCTCCTGTTCTTGACCAGATTTCCCATTGTAATTAAATACAATCTCATCTCCATCTATTGTAAGGTGTTTATGACGCAAAGTTGTCAAACCATAAGTCTCATTTTCTTTGGAATAGGTTGTGCTTCCAGGTCTAAAAAATGCAGATTCTAGCAATCTAAGCATTGTGGCCAAAACCTTTTCTCGGTTGAGTTTTCGTTTTCTTAAATGCTGACCTGTCACCCGGCGCATGTGCTCTAATTGATCAGCAAAGTCGATTATTCTATCAAATTTCTTAGAATTCTGTTTATTAACATAATTGGGATGGTAGATGTATTGCTTACGATCTTTGTCATCTCTACCGGTTACCAACAAATCAGATTTCCGGTTTTCACTTATTTCTACATCCGTCCAAGCAGGAGGAATTACAAGGGATTCAATCCACTTACGAATTTCCTTATCTTTAATAGTGTTGTTTTTTTCGTCCTTATAGGTAAAACCTTTACCATGCTTTTTCCTGTAGTACATAGACCAATTTTAAGCTTAAATTTAACTAAAATATATCCTCAACAGCTAGTTAATAATTCAGAATATTATGCCATTTGAACTATTTTGTCATTAAAAACACAAAAAATAATCTATCCTAATTAATAAAAATGTGAATATCTTTAGAAAATCTAAAACTACATTCAATTGACAACAAAAGAAATCATATTAAAATTAGACATCAAGGACATCAAAAGCATTTATTTTGAAGGGAACAAACAGAAATTCTTTTTCGGACCAGAAACTAAGCGACAGTCACTTTTTTTAGTGATGTTCATTCTGATTTATCCAGTCTTTGCCTACTATGCTCTAAAATCGACAGATAGTTCTTATTTTATTTGGGGGAGTATTTTGCTCTCGTTTTTGGCATATCATTTCTTAGATGTCGCTAAACCGATTTATAAATGGAAAAAATCTATTTTAAAATTCCTGAAAAAACTTGAGAAAATTGAGGTGGTAAAATTCAAATACAATAATGACTTTTTCATTCACCAAGAAGATAAAAATGAGCTAAAGCAGTATTGGAATATTATTGATAGGGCAATTATTAATGAACGATACATCTGGATCTTTTCAAATACAAATATACTTCTTCCGAAAAGTTCGATGAGTGATAAGGAATATTTTGAACTCTCTGAAGTAGTTTTGAAGAATGTCAAAAATGTAGAAAAGAATAATTCTGTTACTTAATTATGGTTAAGATATTATGTTTATATTTGAGGATGAGGCTTTCATAAATGAAAGTAATAAATAACTAATGTAACAATAAATATATGTTTGATCAAATAATTAGTCAAGGAAAAGAATTGCTTTCAGGGAAATTAAAAGAAACAATTGGGCTTGATGATAGTCAAGTGAATAAAAGTTTTGAAGTTGCAGGAGAAAGCGCAATTGATGGTTTAAAAGAGGAAGTTACAGGAGGTAATTTAAGTGGAGTAATGGACTTATTTAATGGTAAATCTGACACTTCAACTTCAAATCCAATTGTTGGCGGAATTGCGAACAAATTTATTGGAAACTTAGTTTCAAAATTAGGAATTAGTGAAGGAATAGCTTCGAAAGTTTCTGATATGATCATTCCTTTTATCATGAGTAAATTCGGTAGTAAAGAAACTGGTGAAGCAAAAGAAGGTTCTGACCTTGCTGATTTACTCGGTGGTGGTGGAATCGCTGGTGCGCTTGGAGGATTGCTTGGAGGAAGCAAAGATGACAAAGACGGAAAAGATGACGGAATTCTAGGAAAACTTGGAGGAATGTTTGGATAGAAATAATTCTTAATGATTAATGGATGAAGAATACAACTAACTATTCATGATGAACACATTAATATTTAAGAATTTAGATAAATAAAACGGGTGATGAAGTTTTTAAGCTTATCGCCCGTTTTTGTGTAGATATAAACCTAGTAAGCTTTTGGCATTCTATTTGAAGAATTATGTACTGTTCTAACATTTAAAACTAAAAATTTGAAAAATTTAATTTTATCCTTAACTGTTCTTGGGTTAATTTCATTGACTTCTTGTAGTGAAAATACAAATGTAAAATCAAATAATCCTTCACCTGAAAAAACAAAAGAATCTCGTGATATAAATGAAGATATCAAAAAGGAAATAAGTGATGAAATCGTTGTAAGTACTTTATTTGATGATCAAGGGGATACTTTAAAAATTACTTTTAATAACACTAAGAATATTGCAACTATTAGTTTCGAAGGTAATCCCGTAGTGCTGAATGGTCAACCTGCTGCTTCCGGAATCTGGTACAAAAATGAACGTTTCGTATTAAGAGGAAAAGGAGATAAAGTTGAATTAACTAAGGATGGTAAGGTTATATTTGAGAATTAAATGTGTTATTGAGATACCATAATGAATAGAATTTTGACATTTATCTTTCCTTTAATGAGTTACCTATCATTTGGGCAACTCAATTGTCATATTCAGCTAGTTGATTCATATTCATTGGAGAACATTCAAATAAACGAATCACTTGAAATAGAAAGAGCATATTTTCAGGTAGATTCATTGAATAATTTAATCCTTTTAGAAAAGAAGAAAGGTCAAAAACTCAATATTCATTTTCAGGATTATGAGTTATATAGTGAGAAAATCAAAATAAGAAATTACAAAAATGATACGATAAATATATACCTCACTCCTATCAGTTCAGTGATTATGTCTAGGTTTGATTCAATTTGGAAATCAGATTTTATAAATTTAGATACTTTAATTTTTGAAGAAACCAAGGATATTCAAAGGCTGCTAACTCATTATTTGACATACCTTGAAGTTCTTCAGCACGAATGTTTTAACGGTATGTGTAATTACTCAAATACACATAGTTACATAATAACATTTTCAAAAAATGACTCCATTTTTGAAATTACTGAAATAGAAACTTTGACACACCGAGAATACCATTGTGAAGAACTTGAAAATTGTATCGATAGACTTCAATATATTTATCCGAAGTTTAGAATCGATCAACTGGATGAAGATATATATACTTTTACTCTTAATTTTAGAATTATATTTTAGACATACAATTTTGTTCTCTCATCATTATAAAAGTAATTCTTGAGATCTTTTTAATATATTTAAGAAACAGAATTGAAAATTTTTAAAGAATCTTGTATGAAAACAACTACTACAATAATGGCAATTTTATTGATTTCATTGACTTCAATCATATTTTCTCAAATAGAAAATTATGAAACTCCTGATGATGAACCCATCATAAATACACAGACTATTGTTAATTATAAACTTTATCCAACAAATAACAAATGGATATTTATTAAACTGAATACGCAAAATGGTTTATTATGGCAAGTCAAAATTGATATTGATGGTAATAATCGATTTGAAACCAACCTCAATTCATTAAGTCTAGTTAATAAAGAAAATGAGGAGAACAATAGATTTACGCTCTACCCTACTACAAACATTTACACTTTCATCGTGATGGATCAAATTAATGGTAATTTATGGCAAGTTCATTGGTCAGAATACCCTGAAGAAAGATATGTAATTCCAATTGAATAATTTATGTTGAATCGTATTTTTCATGAGAGTTTTGTCTAGAGTTAATCTGATATTTATAGTCAAAGCCTAAAGTGTGTTGAAAAGTTTAACTCATTGACAGTAATTAATTTTATTAATCCGAAATAGCTCAAAGCCAACCATTCAAGTCTTGGAGTCGTTTATCTATTGAAACCATAAACAAATTTCCATGAAGTTATTTACTACCCTATTTATTTCAACTTTAGTCCATTTAGGTTTTACACAGAACTTAGTTTCAAATCCAAGCTTTGAAAACCGGACAGATGATTTTTGCGGAATTATGCACCTCACCGATTTCGATGCAACAGCTGAAGATTGGTACTCCCCAACCCAGTCCACTCCTGATTTATACTTTACAACTATAAATCCAACTTGTTATAATTATATGCCAAATAGTAGTTATTCTGGTCCAATAACCTTAAAAGGATCGCAGCTTCCAAGAACTGGTGAAGTCATGGCGGGATTAATGTTGTACTCACTTGCGGGTTTATCTCAAAGAGAATACTTGCAAATTCTTCTGGATTCACCACTGAATATTGGAGAAACTTATGTTGTCGAATGTTATGTTTCATTAGGAGACAATATGGAATTCGCAACAAATGGAATGGGAATGTATTTATCAACTCAGCCAATTTCTTTAACATCAGATGGGGTATTAAATTACTCACCCCAAATCACGTCAAGCAATGTGATCTCAGAAACTCAAAATTGGGTTCTACTTTCGGATACAATCACGGCTACAGAAGCCCATACTTATGTAACCATTGGGAATTTTAATTCAGATGCCCAAACTACGACCATACCAAATCAGACAAGTTCAACCACTTTTTACGGTTCTTATTATTATGTAGATGATGTAAATATTAGTTCAACAAGAACCTTAAATACTGCAGAAAATTCCATCAATAAAAAAAGAGAATTAGTGAAAATTATTGACTTTATGGGAAGAGAAACCGAATTCAAACCGAATACTCCTTTGATATATATCTACAACGATGGAACCAGAGAACGTGTTTTTCAAAGTGAATAAACTAAAATGGTGGTAAGAAGAAAGATAAAAATATTAAGATGGATAGTAGTTTCTGCATTGTGTTTTTGTAGCAATTTAAGAAGTATATCAGCCTAAAAAAAAAGGTTTAGACTGCGATTTTTTATATGCCTCGCGGTCTAAACCTTTTTATATCAAAATTCTGTGTAACTACACAAGTGAATATCTAAGCAAATACTATTTGTGTTGTTCCCAAATCTGAACAAGTTCACCCATCGTCTGAACAGCTTTCTGCATATCCTGAACACTTACATACTCATGCTTAGAATGTATTGCCATTTCACCTGTAAACAAGTTTGGACAAGGTAATCCCATGAAAGATAAACGAGAACCATCAGTACCTCCACGGATAATAACCAGACGCGGTGTAATATCTGATTTTTTCATTGCTTCGATAGCATAGTCTGTAACAAAAGGAACTTCTTTTAAAATCTCCTTCATGTTTCTGTATTGTTCAGTCACTTCAAATTCTAAACTAGCACCTGGATACTGCGCAACTACTTTTTCAGCAATCTCTTTTAAACGCGATTCATATTCCGCCAATTTACTTGTTTCATGATCACGAATAATGAATCCTATTGTAGCTTTCTCCTGAATACCGTTAAAAGCTGTAGGATGAACAAAACCTTCTCTAGCTTCAGTAGTTTCAGGTGACCAACTATCTTTAGGAAGTTCAGCCAAAATTTCACCTCCCAATTTCAAAGCGTTGATAATTTTACCTTTTGCGTAACCAGGGTGTGCACTCACTCCATGAATAGTCATTTTCACAGCATCTGCCGAAAAACTTTCATCTTCGATTGAACCTAAAACTCCACCATCTAAAGTATAACCATAATCAGCTTTTAGTTTCTCCATATCTAAATGGTCAACTCCACGACCAACTTCTTCGTCTGGTGTGAATAAAATACGGATATCACCATGCTTAATTCCAGGGTTACCCATAATGTATTCAACGAAATCCATAATACAAGCAACACCTGCTTTATCATCTGCACCCAGTAAAGTTTTACCACTAGCAGTAATCAAATCATCACCAATCTTTTCTTTCAAATAAGGGTGCTTTTCTGTTGTGATAATTTGGGTATTATCATCTGGAAGTGTAATAGGATTTCCGTCATATTCTTTATGTAGAATTGGCTTCACATTTTTTCCTGTCACGTCCGGTGCAGTATCCATGTGTGCACAGAAACAAACCGTTGGAACATCATTCGATGTATTGCCTTTCACTGTTCCGAAAACATAACCCCACTCGTCCATTTCAGCATCCTTAACACCTAAATCAAGTAATTCTTGAAGAAGTAGTCTTCCTAAATCCTTTTGGATTTCTGTTGAAGGAAATGAAGTTGAATCTGGATCAGCTGTTGTATCGATTTGAACATATCGCATCAAGCGCTCTGCTACTTTGTGATTATAATCTTTAATTGCCATTATTTTGAACTTTTATTGAATGGCTAAAATAAGTAAAAAAGAGTATTGAGGGAGCGTTTTAAGTAAGGAGTTTATTGTTAAATCGAAAGAACACCCGATACAGTTTCAGTTGTAGAATGGTCTATTACATAAACACAGTTAAAATAGCTGCTTATGAGTTCAAATACTTTAAAAAACTAGCACAAGAACTGATAAAATAATTTCTGCCTGGATTAATCTAAGCAAAAAGACCTTCTCGTATTACAAAAATTCAAAAACAGAAATTTCTTTACCATTAAAAGAAAGTTTTTTCTTTTAATCGCTCTTTACTAAAAGGGCGAGTTGGTTTTTGGTTCTGAAGAATCCTTTAACACATGGTTATAAACATTTTATTTTCAATTCAATAACTACCCTCCAGTCGATTTTTTCAAAAGCATATCTGGAATCAGGTATATTGAAGATCGATTGACAGGAATTGAATACTGTGTTACGCCTAAACATTGAAGTATTCAGAATTCCTCATACCAAACATTCAAAAGAATTATCAAGTTCTGGCTCAGCGCATCGGTGGATTAAGAAAAAAATAAGTTTTTTATTAATATCGGATCTCCAAGATCACAATCAACATTAGAATTAGTGGTTCATCGCAATGCAATTAGTCTAATCCCGTAGTACTAGGTAATGCTTATTTCAATTGCACATGAAGTAGACCTAGTTGAACAAGTTAAAATTAAGAACCTATCTCAGAACTGGAGAAAATTAGAAATGTACCTAAACTGCGAGAAATCGGATCTGAATGGTACAAAGGCAAAGGTTTCTTGGTTCTTAGGGTGCCCTCTGCAGTGATTCCAAAAGGATACAACTACATCATAAACGCAAATCAACCATTATTTAAGGAGAAAGTGAAACTGGTAAGAAATGAAGCATAATGTTTGGAAGGGAGGTTGTTTTAATTTTTTCCCGTAGAGGCGCAATGCATTGCGTCTCTACGGGAAAAAAATTATGATCTTAATTCAGCCTTTAACTGACTTTCCAATTGTTTACGGATATCTTCCATAATTTTATCAATTTGTACATCTTTTAAGGTCTTCTCATTATCTTGAAAATGGAAACTAACTGCATAGGACTTCTTGTTTTCAGGCAATTTATCTCCCTCATATACATCGAACAATTTAACTTCTTTCAATAATTTTCGATCAGTTTTACGCGCTATTTCTTCAATTTGTTGAAATGTAACAGACTTATCTAAAAGTAAAGAATAATCACGGCGAACTTCAAATGCTTTTGGTAAAGGTTTAAACTGAGTTTTATTTCTATTCCCTAAACTAAGAATCATATCCCAATCTAAATCAGCAATATAAACCCTTTGTTTTAAACCTAAACTTTTATTCATTTTATTGCTAGTCCATCCAATTTCTCCGATTTTATCTTTTTGAATATACAACTGTATTCCATCTTCCAGGATAGATTTTTTCAAAGCTTTGGTACTCAACAAAGCATCCAATCCTAACCTTTCAAGAATTGAAGTTACAATACCTTTCAAGGTAAAGAATGATACTTCGCCTTGATTAGAATTCCATTGCTCTACTTGTTTAGCTCCAGTTAAAAAGATAGATAATCGTTTATTTTCAATAAACTCAGCATTGAATTTTTGATAAATTTTTCCAAATTCGAATAATCCCAAATCAGAATTTTGACGATTCTTGTTATGAACTACCGTAGTTAATCCTTGGAAAATAAGAGATTGGCGCATGACATCTAAATCCAAACTTAATGGATTTAACATTTTCACTGAATTATCATTCGAAAACACTTCTCCTCCATGTTCAACAATGAAATTACTTGAAGTCAATGAGTTATTCATCATTTCAAAATAGCCTTGAGAAACCAATAAATCTGCGATTGTATTCAAACGCATCTCTTCACTTCTTAGGTTTTGATCCGATAAACTAATGTTCCATTTTTCAGGAAGTTCAATATTATTAAATCCATATATTCTTAATACTTCCTCGATAACATCTGCCTCGCGAGTAACATCTACACGGTAAGTTGGAATTTTTAATTGAACTCTATCACCATTATTTTGTAGGATTTGAATATCTAATGCATTCAAAATCTCTCCTACTTTTTCTGCATCAATTTTATTTCCAATTAACTGATTACATCTAGAATAGCTAAAGGTTACTTCTTTTGATTTAATGCGTTTTGGATAAAACGGAATTGGCTCATGGGAAATTGATCCATCTGAGAGCTTTGCAATCAACGTTGCGGCTCTTTTCATAGCAAACTCAATCATTTTCACATCAACGCCTCTTTCAAAACGGAATGACGCATCTGTGTTTAAACCATGTCTTTTTGCTGTTTTTCGAACACTCACTGGGTTAAAATAAGCCGATTCAAGAAAAATTGACGTTGTTTCGGAACTAACTCCTGAGTTTAAACCACCGAAAACACCAGCAATACAAAGATTTTTTGATCCATTGGTAATCATTAAGTCTTGATCAGACAATTTGCGCTCAACACCGTCCAACGTTGTGAATAATTCACCTTCTTCCGCATGTTTGACAACAATTTTTTCACCAACTTTACTCAAATCAAAAGCATGCAAGGGTGTACCCAATTCATGCATCACGAAGTTTGTAACATCCACAACATTATTGATTGGTGAAAGTCCAATAGTTAACAAATAATTCTTCAACCAATCTGGAGAAGGCTTCACTTTTATATTTGAAATTACACAACCTAAATAGCGAATGCAATCATCAGGTGCCCTAACTTCTATTTTAACTTTCTCTCCATTTTCTACAACTTTGTAAGCGCTAATATCTGGCAATTGCAGTGAGCTCTTTTCAGTTTTATGAACTTTATTAAAAGCCACAATATCACGAGCTACACCAAGATGACCTAAAGCATCACTTCTATTAGGTGTTAATCCAATTTCGATTCTGTAATCATCTGCTAGATTAAAAAAGTCAGCTGCTTTTTGACCAATTTTAGCGTCCTTAGGCAAAACCATGATACCGTCATGAGAAACCCCCATACCCAATTCATCTTCTGCGCAAATCATCCCGAAAGATTCAACACCTCTGATTTTGGCCTTTTTAATTTTGAAAGATTCATCTGGATTTGGAAATAAAGTAGTTCCAACAGTTGCTACTACCACTTTTTGTCCTTCTGCCACATTTGGTGCACCACAAACAATTTGAACTTCTTCTGCTTCTCCAATATCTACGCTAGTTACATTTAATCGATCTGCGCCCTCATGAGGTACACATTTAGTTACATGACCAATCACAACACCTTCAAGACCACCCTTAATAATTTCAACTTTCTCAAGTCCTTCTACTTCAAGTCCTGTATCTGTTAAGATTTCACTTAAACGCTCAGGTGAATGTTCTGTTTTTACGTAATTTTTTAACCAGTTATATGAAATTTTCATCCTTCTTTATTTCGGTATTTTACAATCCACAAAAATAGTCAAATAATTCTCATATTTTGAGAATTCACAATGAGTTTGTCAGGATATTCGGTAGATTTAATCCTTAAATATCAATTATTATTTGTCAATTATAATTTACGCTTTCTATATTTGTATCAAATTTCAAATCTTCACTTTTTAGAACAATGCAAAATCCAAATCGATTTGTTTCCTTTAAAACTAAATTACCTGCGATTTCAATGCCTGAAAAGTTTAATTACCCTTTTTATTACACTCCTCATCCCTACGCAATTATCGCCGCAGAGGAATTACAAACGTATATCTCTAGACAAGATTGGAACCATAATTTTGGAATAGAATCTAATGTTGCGGGAATTGAAATAGGTAAAATGTTTGGAGTTTTAGTGGTTGTTAATACCTCTGGAGAATTAGGCTACCTAGCTGCATTTTCAGGGAAACTAGCCAATTCAAATCATCACGAGTATTTTGTTCCACCAGTTTTTGATATGTTAACGGAAGGCAGCTTCTTTTTAGAAGGAGAGTTAAAAATCAATGCTGTGAATGCTAGAATTGCTGAAATTGAAAATAATGAAATTTTTATTCAGCTGAAAAAGGAATTTACAGATCTTAATAAAAGATTAGTCTCTGAAGAAGAAGAATTAAGAAAGGAAATGCGAATTGCAAAGGCCAACCGAAAAAAACAACGTTTGGACAATGAAGGAAGCTTAAATTCTGAGGACTTTGCGAAATTAATGAATACACTTGCCAGTCAAAGTATTGCGTATAAAACAAGGTTAGCTCAATTCAAACAACTTCAAAAGGAGAGGATTATTGAGCTTGAGAGTCAATTAAAACCATTTTCAGCAGAATTGGACCTTCTTCTTAATAAGCGTAAAACAGATTCAGCTCAGTTACAACAAAAGCTTTTCTCTGCTTATAAATTCCTGAATAAAAAAGGAGAAGAAAAGGCCTTGCTTGATATTTTTAATGACACTGCATTTAAAAAACCACCTGCGGGTGCGGGAGAATGTGCTGCTCCTAAACTTTTACATTATGCTTTTAAAAATGACTTAAAGCCTGTTGCAATGGCTGAGTTTTGGTGGGGAGCTCCTCCAGGTACGGAAATTCGAAAGCATAAGCACTACTACCCTGCTTGTTTGGGGAAATGCAAACCTATCCTGTCTCATATGTTGAAAGGAATAGATGTACAAGAAAATCCTTTGTTAACCAATCCGGGAATAGATAAAGTGATTCAAACAGTGTATGAAGATGACTTTATTTTAGTGATCAACAAACCTCATGATTTACTTTCAGTTCCAGGGAAGGAAATTTATGACTCTGTTTATGCACGAATTAAAAAGCAATATCCGAAAGCTGAAGGTCCACTTTTAATTCACCGATTAGATATGTCAACTTCGGGGTTATTAATCATCGCCAAGGATTTGGAATCTCATAAATTCTTGCAGCAACAATTCATCAAAAGAAAAGTACAAAAGACCTACACCGCTCTTATCTCCGGTTATTTAAAAGAAACTGAAGGAACCATTGATTTGCCATTAATGCTAGATATTTTAGATAGACCTAGACAAAAGGTCGATTTTGAAAATGGAAAATCTGCAAGAACTGAATGGAAAGTTATTGAACGAAAAAAAGGAATGACCAGAATTGAAATGAAACCTATAACTGGAAGAACACATCAATTAAGGGTACATTGCGCACATGCTAAAGGATTAAATTCTCCAATTAAAGGTGATGACTTATATGGAAAAATTGAAGATAGACTTTATTTACATGCCACAACTTTAAGTATTCAACATCCTAGTACTAAAGAAGAAATGTTTTTTGAAGCTCAACCAGATTTTTGACAATTGACAATTGACAATTGAGTTTATTGAAATCTTAAGATAAATTCTTGAACCCATTTATATTCTTCTTTAAGAAAAGCTCAAATGCATGAAAATTATTACATGCATTAATAATGAACTATTCGTAAATCGTAATTATTTATTTCGCTTTGATAGGCATACCTACCATCCTGGCGTAAACAGAGGTGTATTTTGCACCCAAGAAAATAATTTGAGAAATATAGAAAATCCAAGTTAAAACAGCGAGTAAGGTCCCTGCCACACCACTATTGGCTGCAAAAAAGTAATTAGCTAAATAGTAATTCACACCTAACTGACCGGCGTACAATAAAATTGATGTAAATAAGGCTCCAGCCATGGCCAATTTCCATTTTACAACGCCATCATGTAAATACTTAAATACAAATGTAAAAATCAAGAAGTTAATTGATAGAATTGAAACATGTTCAAGAATTGAAAACAGCACTTCCTGGAAAAAACTTCCATCGGATAATACTCTCGACCCAATTCCAATTAAAATTGATTGCGCAAAATAAATAATTATAATAATAACCGCAAAAACAGCCATTAAACCGAAGGACAGCAACCGTTTAACCAACTCTTCCAAAACTACGTTATAATGCTGAACAGGTACAATTCCAAAAAATGTATTTAAACTTTTACTTAGAGAATTAAACATTGCCGTAGAAATGAAAATTAAGAACACAATACCTACAATTTGAAGAAAAGGCGTTCCTCCTTTTCCAATTTCCCATTGATACATGAGGTCGGTAAAAAAAGAAACATCTCCAATCCCCATGTTGTTCTCCATCAAATCTCCAACAATTGCGATGACTTCATCTTGGCCCATGATCAAACCAAATGAAGTAATAGCTAAATAAATAATAGGAACTAAAGCAAAAATCGTATAATAGGCTAATGCAGCACCATGCATGAAACTATCGCCTTGAAAGAATTCTTTGAAACTAATTTTTGTCAGCTCCCACAATTCCGGCCAAGTTAAGCTCCTACCTTTGGAGTTTTTTTTAAGCTCAGTTTTATTTTCAGACATATATTTCTTTTGTAAATTTCATTACATTTTCTCCATACAAAACTATTTCTTTACCGTTATTCATTTCAAAATAATTGGCATAGATAGGACCTTTAAAAAGAGCGTATTTCCATTTTAATTCAAGTCTACATTCACCCTTTGAAGCTTCTAATGAAAATTCGTTAGGACGAAATAACAATTGTTTATCTTCATGGTAAACGCTGTTCAATTCTCCAAAAAACCGACCTTCAAATAAACTTTTAGGATTAAAATAAGCTTGTTCTGGTGTATATTTAGAACTGATTTTCCCTTTTCGCATTACCAAAATTCGGTCTGACCAAGACAAAGCTTCAACTCCATCATGTGTAACCAAAATTACACCCATATTTCTCAATTTCGCCAAACGACGAATATATTCTCCTATTTTTTTGTTTAGATGAACATCTAAATGAACAAATGGCTCATCCAATAACAAACAACGAGGTTCTTTCGCCAAGGCACAAGCCATCGACAATCGCTGTTTTTCTCCACCTGAGATGTCCTTTGACTTTACTGAAGACAATTCCTTTAGTTCAAATATACTGAGCAATTCTGCAATGAATTCTTCTCTATCTTCGAAAGCTAAATGATGCAATCGATTTGAAATATTCTCTCTTACTGTGAAATAATCGTTTAATTCAAACAATTGATTCACCACAGCAATTTCAGGATGACCAGGAATAAGCATGTTTTTTGCTTGCAAAATTTCTTTCCCTTCAAGAAATACTTTTCCACTATCTAGCTGAGTAATTCCTGCAATACACCTTAACAGAGTTGACTTCCCAGTTCCGCTAGGACCAACAATGCTAATGACTTCACCTGGAGACAAATTAAAACTTACACCTTTAAAAATGGATTTTGAAGGAGAATAAGAAAAACTAATATTATCTGCTTTTAAAATCAATCAACCAAAGATTTAGGGAAATCTTGAATTGCGATATAAATCCCAGGAATTGGATTTGTTAAAGGTTCCATTTCCTCCATAAAAACTTTTAAAGTAATGGTTTCAGGTTCCCTATTAATATCATATTTCAAAACCAATGAATTTGAACAGGCCAATTGAGTTACTGAACCATCATCACCTATTAGATTGAACAAGTGAACATTTTTTATCTCTTCAGAAAATGACTCTCCTCCTTTCTCACCTTGGATTGTATAAATTCCATCTTTTACTACTTCAATGTCTTTTACATCAGTAGTAATTGACAATTCATCCTCCCAATCATAATAGCGATTATTCTCAGATTCTTTTCCTTCGTGATGCGCCTCTGCAAATTCAGGTGAAAAATCGTAATTCATTTTATAAAAACGTGCTGTACACTTCATAAAGTATGATATTTTATATTCTACAAAACAAAAGTACATTTAATAATAAAGATTCAACCCCATATTAAAACTATTTTAGAAAGCGTTTATCTGTTAGGGATTGAAGAAAATATATCAAGTCCTTTCGTTCTGATTCTGTTAACGTGAATGATTCGATTAAAATGCTTTTATTTTCATGTTGTTTTCCGCCTTTTTCATAATGCAGAATCGTTTCATACAAGTTTTCGAATGACCCGTCATGCATGTAAGGAGATGTTACTGCAACATTCCTCAAGCTAGGTACTTTGAATTTCCCAATATCTAAGGAATCCAGTGAAACATTAAAATGACCTTCATCCATATAAATAGCGTACAATCCATTGTTTTCAAGCGTGTTGTTTGTGAACGTATTTCCACCATGACATTGGGTGCAATTTAATACATCTTTAAACAAATTAAATCCTCTTACCATTCCAGAGTCCTTTACAATTCCTTTCAATTTCCAGTCATCAAACTCACTATTTTCTTGGTAAATATTACGTTGAAATGCACTTAGTGCCCTAGTTAAAACAAAAGGATCAAAATTCCTGTCATACAGCAAATGAGCCAAGCTATCATAAAAATCAACATCAGATAGTTTCGGGAACAAATTAGTAATTAATCCACCCATTTCATTGGTATCCTGTAATGGAACAATGGCCTGTAATTCCAGTGACTTAACTCCTCCATCCCACATGAATTTATCTTGATTTTTGACATTCCATAATGAAGGAGTATTTCTTTTCCCTGAACGTTGATGAATTCCCCTACTGACCAATAGGCCATCTGAAAATGCAAGACTCGGATTATGGCAAGTTGCACAAGAAATAGAATTATCAAGTGATAGCCTGGAATCGAAAAAAAGTTTTTCCCCTAACTGGATTAGTGTCGAATTAAAGGAAATAGAATCTAGCGGTTCAAATTTATAAACCTCAACAGATTGTTTGGAATTACATTGAATTAGCAACGGAAAAAGAAGTAAACCAATCCAAATTTTAAAATTCATTACACTTTTTTCCTAACAATATATAGAATTTCTTGAGGAATTAAGCGGTAACGTTCTATATCTTCAGCCGGAAATTCTTTTGAAGTAACAAATTCCTCGACTTCAAACCCTGCTCTTTTCAGCCATTCTGGATAATCACGACCAAACAATCGAACATGGTCCTTTTGCCAAAAATGTTTCTCTCTTTCTTCCGGTGAAGTGATTGAAGGATCTTCGTAAGTCAATTCTCTAGATAAGTCTTGAGGAACTTGGAATATTCCCCAGCCTCCAGGTTTCATTACTCTATTCAATTCACGCATACATTGCATAGCATCATCAACGTGCTCAAGAACATGATTACAAAAAACCACATCAAATCTATTTTCTTCTAAAGGGATTTCATGTAAATCGAAATGTAGATCAGCTAAAGGTGAAACTAAATCTCCAGTGATATATTTTAAGTTTTTCTGTGCTTTAAATTTACCATGAAAACATTGTTCTGGTGCAATATGCAGAAGTTCTTTTTCGTTTGTAAAGAAATCTGTTTCTTGTTGAAGATACAACCACATTAAACGGTGGCGCTCTAATGTTAAGTCATAAGGGCATAAAACATTCTCGCGGTGTGCAACATCGGAACCATAAGACAAGAATTTACTAAATGATCTTTCACAAACGGGACATGCCACTTTATTACCTTTATATAGTAAAGGTGCTACCCTTTTAAAAGCATAGCTCATACGAATCAGAAGTGGTCGAGGGAGCGTATTGAGTAAAAACTTATATATCTTTTTCATATCGTGGATGTAAAAATAATCAAAATCAGTGTTTAGAGGATACAAAAATATAAAGTTGATGGACATAGTCACAATTTAATTTGAATAACGTAAATTTGTTAACAATGAAAGCTGGATCTACTCTCATTTTTTGTCTGTTTCTTTTCGGCTATACTTACAGTCAAGAAGAACGTCTACCCTATGTTATGTACACAGACAATGTGGTCGCGCATACTTCACTTTCATTGAATAGTGCCCCTTTTAAGTTGAAAGATGATTTCGGCAGCTTTGACAAATTAAAGTTTAAGCACAATCTAAATTTAATTCATGGAATTGGAGTTGCGTACAAATGGTTTTCATTAGAATTCAGTTATAAACTACCAGGTTACGTGCGTAACACCAATAAATTCGGAAAAACTAAATACTTTGATTTAGGTTTACAATTCAGTTATAAAAAATGGGACTTTGCAATCTCATTCGAGGAATACAAAGGTTATGGAATAAAAAATGCAGAATTAATTTCCAATACTTTACCTCTTTCTCCTTCAGGATATTATTTAAATGGGAAAATAAAATCTAATTCTTTTGGAATAAATGCATACAGATTTTTTAATCCAGAATTAAGAATGAAACCAGCAGTTGGAATTGTAGGAAGATATATTTCTCCTGTTCATGGAGCTTATTTAAGATTAACAACCAATATTCATGGTATTTCTGCCAGCAATGGAATCATCCCAAGTGGATTTTTAAATACACAATCTTCAATTCATAAAGCAAACTCAATTTCAGCATTTGATTTTGGTGCAGTTCCAGGTTATGGTTACATAAACAATGTTGAGGGTTGGCAGTTCGGAGCCTTTGCCGGCTTAGGATTAGTCATTCAATCGAAATTTTACAATTTTGAGAATACGAGAAGAGGTTTTCTTGGACTCGCTCCAAGAATTGATCTCAAGTTGCAAGCTGGTTATAATGTCGAAAATTGGTTTTTAATGTTAACCTCTGAATTTGACAATAAAAGTATTCGTTTTAAAGAATTTAAATATAGGCAAACTTACTACAACTTAACGCTGACCTATGGTTATCGATTTGGAGATCCTTTTAAGAAATCGAAGAAATAAGATTAATATTATTTTTTTCAACCAACTGTAACTTTTCCAATACTTAATCGTCATACTTATGAATTGGTCATAAAATCATTAATTTCATAACTAACTCATAATTGAAAATTATTAATTGAATACTAAAGAATACCATAGCGCAGTTAACAACTTCAGTGATGGAGTGTATCGCTTTGCTCTTAAGTTGAGCAAAGACGATGCCTTAGCTAAAGATTTGGTTCAAGATGCATTTGAGAAAATTTGGATTAAAAAAGGAAGTATTGAAGCAAAAAAAGTAAAATCCTATCTTTTTAAAACTGTTTTCAATCAATTTTTAGATGGAAAAAAACGAAATAAAGTAGTTTCAATTGAGGAATATCATTCAGAACCAATGTTTCATCAAGAATCTTGTGATTTAAAAGATGTTTTGAATATGGCTTTGGCAACCTTACCTCCTGTTCAAAAATCCGCTATTCTTTTACGTGATTATGAAGGATATAATTATGATGAAATTGGGGAAGTACTTGATCTTAATCCATCACAGGTTAAGGTATACATTTATCGAGCAAGAAAACAATTACAGAAATATATTGGAAAATTAGAATCAGTGATATAATGGATATTAATAGGGAAAATTATGAAGCATTTTTACTTGATCTTTGGGAAGGTAGTCTTTCTAAGGAAGAAGAAGCGATGCTTTCTCAATTTATGAATGAAAATCCCGATTTGCTTGATGATGATGCTTTAAGCTTGTTAGACGATATTTCCATCACAAATTCTAATACTGATTTTGATAAAAGTTCAATTCGCTTTGATCAAATTAATTTAAAAAATTGTGAATTCTTCTTTATTGCATACTCCGAAGGAGATCTTACAAATGAAGAGATGCTTCTAGTAGATAAATTTGTAATTCAAAATCCATCCTTAGAACTAAAGTTTAACCAATTCAATAAGGCTAAATTACCAATAGAGGTAATTTCATTTTCGAACAAAGATAAATTGTTGTTTGGACAGGCCAAAATCATCTCAATTCAAACTAAAAGATGGATTTTTGGAATGATAGCTGCATCAATGGCATTCTTCATTTATTTGAATATTCCTTTTCAGAAACCTATTGATCGTTATGAAATGGCGAAATATGAAAAACTTGATATTGAAAAATTTGATAATACGGATGACCTGGTTTTACCAAAATTGGTAACTAAAAAGGAATTCAAAAATGATTCTAATCTAAAAAAGGAATTTAGCCCTTCTTCCCCGATTCAAATAACTTTTCAGAAAGATGCTCCGGAAAAAAGTATTCCATTTACTGATACAAAAAAGGACAAGCCTCTAGAGGTTATTTCAAAGTTAGAACCTAAAACCTTTTCTGAAGTTACTGCCTCTTTAGTTTTAGTAAAAAATCCTAAAGAACACCTAAACTCCAGTTCTGTTGAAAAAGTTAAAGAAAATGCATCAACTATTTTGGACATAACTGAAAATTATCTTCAAAGAAAAAATGTCATTACTGAAGATCGTAAACCAGATGTTAAAGGAATAATAAACTCTTTTTCCAACGAAAATAAGAAGCCCATTATCTATATTGAAGAGGAACCTGATTCGAAAACTACTGTTTTCCAATTTGGTAACTTAAAAATCCAGCGTAAAACAAGAAAATAGAAGAAAGTTTATTCTTTTTGAGTGATTTTCGAATACTTTTGAATCCAACATATATCTGACTAGTTGTGGGAACATTCCAAAAAATTTCGGGACCACATCAATAGAATTTCTTTTCAAATTAAATCGGTAAGTTTTTTATCGCTATTCCTTGCATTTACAATTGCAACAACCTATTATTTTTTGATCAACTTCCTGTATTTCGCATAAAGCCAATTGGTGAGGAATATTCAAAAGTGGTTACAACTAATTAATTTTGCTAAATCCACAAGCTCGATTCATCGAGATAATTTACAAGTAAAGATCCCGAAAGACATTTATTTTTAATTCAACTGTAACAAATTAAAGAGTTAATCGTCCTACAGATATACTAACAAAAAACTAGAAATTATGAAAAGTACAATTACATTATTATTAGCGCTTTCAGTTTTCACCTTTACATTCGCTCAAGAAGAAAAAGAAGAACGAACACAAGAAAATGAGGAAGAAACGACAACTATTTCATTTAAAGGAAAAGTCATTACCATAACAACTGAGGGAGATACGGACACTACAATTGTAATAAATGGTGATAAGGATGACCTCGATGAAAAGTGGGATGTTAATTTATGGAGAGGATTAGAATTTGGAGTGAACGGATATTTTACAGATAATGACTTTGGGATTAACAGTGATCCTGCAAACGTTTATTTGGAACTCAATTATGCCAAAAGCTTTATGCTAAACTTAAATTTTGCAGAATTCAACACACGCATTGGAACAGAAAAATTCAGATTTTTTACTGGATTAGGATTCCGATTTAATAGATATGCATTCAAATCAACAAGTGCTACCTTGGCTTATGATGAAACCAATATTTTTAATGGAACGGATAGCACGAAAACATTTGATAAAAACTATTTGAATACAACATATATTTCAGCTCCTGTATTTTTAACTTTTATGCCGGGAAATGACCCAGATCAAAGTTTTCATATTTCTGCAGGAGCTATTGTAAATTATAGAATTGGTTCAAGGTTAAAACAAAAATATGTTACTCAAGACCAAAAGAGAAAAGATATTGAAAAAGGTCATTACCACTTAAATCCATTTCTGATTGATGCAAGTGTTCGTATTGGTGTTGGAGATTTCAGTATTTATGCGAATTACGGTTTAAATGGGTTATTTGAATCAGGAAAAGGTCCAGATTACGCACCTTTTTCAGCTGGTTTATCTTGGAGTTTCTAATATAACTTAAAACTTAGGTAGAGTCAATTGGCGTCCGAATAGGGCGCCTTTTGTTTTTTAAAAAATATTCACAAAAAAAAATGCTTTTTGAATTCCGACTCCAATAAATATTATATTTATATAAATATTTAAGCACTATGTCACCATTTAGAATTCGTAGAACTATTCTGTTCGTTGTTACTGTCCCTCTGCTTGCTTTAGCTATGTATTTGGCTTACAACATTTATAATGATTCTATAAAAAGATCTGAAATCAAAGACGACTTTAGCACCCTTAATTATATCAATAAAGGTATGTTGTCTGTAACAGCTTGGAAAGGCACGATGATAAATATTGTTGAAAAACAAATAGGCGATTTCGAACTCACCAAAAGTCAAGACAGCTTACTTCATCTTCAATTGACAGAGATGATCCGCAGTTTAGTCGATCAAGCTGACAACACAATTCAAGCTGATGATGATGGTTTTAAGAAAACAATTCGCAAGTGGGCGGTAAATACATTTGTTGATGCCGATGAAATAAAAGCAGGTGCTCCTCAATTTAGTCGCAGGATTATTGACGAGGTTATGAAAGAGAAGAACAAAGCTCGAATGAAAACTTTGGCCATCAGTAAATTAACCGAATTCGCCGATGACACTTATGACTTACAAGATTCATTAGAGATTAAAAAAGTCCATGATAAATATGATATTGCAATGGGCCAAGATATCAATTCAATCTTACTCACAAAAGCCAAGGAACTAGAAATTAAAAATTATAGAGAAACATTCTGGCTCTTAGGAATAGTGGCTATTTTCCTGTTACTTTGGTTGTTCGTTTTTAAATTTATCGAACTTCAAAAGTCATTGTTTTTCGTTTCTGTACTTCTGGCGGTAATTGTCCTTTTGGTAGGATTAACCAGTGCAATGATAGAAATAGATGCACGAATTAATACGCTAGACTTCGTATTATTAGGAGAACACGTTATTTTTAAAGACCAAGTAATATTCTATCAAAGTAAAAGTATTCTTCAGTTGGTGCAAATTTTACTTTCCACTGGAAAAGTGGATTCCATTTTTGTGGGAATATTAGTACTTGGTTTTAGTGTTATACTACCCCTCACTAAACTACTGTCAACACAAGTATACTTATTTGGAAAAGAAAAATGGCAGAGTAATAGGTTGATCCATTGGTTAGCATTTAAATCTGGAAAATGGTCGATGGCAGATGTTATGGTTGTGGCAATTTTTATGGCCTATGTAGGTTTTAATGGAATTTTAGAAGACCAAATGGAATATCTAAATGTAGAATCTGATTCCATGAATAGTATTGCCACCAACAATACTTCGTTACAACCTGGCTATATTTTATTCATTACCTATGTTCTTTTCGGATTGATTTTAGCAGCAATTCTAAAAGGGATAATAAAGAAACAGAAGAAAAGAACTGTATAAGTAATGATTAATTTTATATGAATAATGTGGTGTTAAAAAAGGAACTAATCCTTTAATTTGGAATTCTAATAAATTTCATGTGGAATTTTATTTTTTGGTCTTCTCCATCTTTTGAATTATTAGACTCTTCACTAAAAACATGAAGTGAGGTATCATTTATTTCTTCTATAAATAAGGTGTTAGAAAAATTTAAATTCATTTTCTCTTCATCAACTGTTAGAATAACCTTTAAAGGATTCATCTCTAAACTCCAATTTAAAGTATCATCACTTAAACTTGATCTTTCTATTAAAACACCTTGGTCCTTAAATAAAAAGTAATAATTATTCTTCAGTTGATCAAAATGTTTTAGCTCCCCTATTTTCTCAACAAAAAAATCAGTTCTCTTCCATTTACCTAAAAGCATTGTTTTAATGGAGTCTTCGATATCATCTTGTGAACTAAAAGTACCACTAGAACTTAAATTGTTCTTATCAGTATTGATTCCACAAGAGCAAAATAAAACACATAGAAAAATTATAAAGAGGAGACGCGTCATAATTATAATAAGGAATTAATGATTCTTCTTTTTATTTAAAAATAATTTTTTAGATGAGTAAAACACTAATAGAAAATAAACTATTCCCAAATTCAGTAAAAAATTAATCAGTATAAAACCCTGAAGACCTTTGCTTTGAGAAAAGTAGAAATAATCAAACGGAAATCCTAAGTAAAGCAATACTTTCTCATTTTCAGTGAATTTTAAAGAATAAATGAGATCAATCTGACCAATTCCTAACACGATGAAAATTGAGATAATAAAGGAATTGAAAAGTTTTAGAACAATTGAAGTCTTAGTCATTTATATAAAGATATTCAATAAATAATTGATTTTTCGAAATTCTATTAAAATAGTTCCAAAAGTTCATCAATATCCTTCAGTTTATATCTGAACTGGACCTTATTCTCATAGCTTCTTTTAATATCTTTCAAATACTTTTTGATAATAACTGAATTCGGAGAAGGTTCGAATTGAGCTCTGTTCTGTGGTAATCCTTCCGAAAGATAAGCTTCTTTCATTTGTTTTGGGTCAATAACCAATCCTTTATTACCCACACTGATGTAAAACAAAACTCCATTGTTATCAATTCCCCAGTCAAGAATGGGCAATAAATTGTCCTTATCCATGTATGCCAATATAAATGGTGCTCTGTTATTCATGGTAGTCACTCCATAAATTGGAATATCTAAAGATTGTGCAACAATACTATAAATTAACCCTAAAGATAAATCTGTTCCTTCCTTACTTTCCATAACAGAATTTACAAAAAGTTCGAAAGGAGAATGAGGTAATTCATTTACTTTCACGAAATCAAAAGTATCGAAAAACACTTTATTTAAGGCATCTACCTTTTCAAAACTTGTTTGACGAGAATTAATTTCCATCCAACAAAAGTGTTTTAACTCTTGAAATTTAGAAGTAAACGCATCAATATTTAATTCAGGATATTGATAAGAACAGATGATATACACAGCTTTCATCAAACATTTATCATCAGAATTTAACCAATCTGTTAAATCATTTCTTATTCTATGAAACCTCAATGCATCTAAAACAATCGCAATATTCTCTAACTGAATAGGATGAATTAAGCAATCATCCTCCAAATTTTCCAGATTGGGAATAATACCATCTCCATACTCAATCAACTTACCCATGGCATGGTCCACAACCATTTGGTCTGGATCGTCCATTAGCTTTATTAATGCATGTATTGAAGTTTTTGTTATCACACTACAAAGATAACTTACAATGCTCTGCGATATTTAAAGATTAAAAGTTGTTATAAAAAATCTAATGTTAATACTCCTTAAAAACAATTGCAAATTATTTATTTTCAATTATGAATTACTCAGGGTCCAAGCCAATTATTGAAACTAAGTAATGACTATGCACTTGTGTAACTCAGTATTTTTTTTGATGATCTTCATAATATTAATAGTCTATAAAATTCGTAAATCATAAGGCATAATTCGTAATTTTGCAGTATGAGAATCGATATTTTAACTGTAGTTCCAGATTTATTGGAGAGTCCATTTAACCACTCTATCTTGCAACGTGCTAAGGATAAAGGGTTAGCAGAAGTTCATATTCATAACATTCGTGATTATTCAACAGATAAACATAAAAATGTTGATGATTATCAATATGGCGGTGGGGCTGGAATGGTTATGGCTATACAACCAATTGCAGATTGTATTGAGCAACTGCAATCTGAAAGAGCGTACGACGAAATCATATATATGACACCTGATGGAAAACTTTTTGAACAGTCTGAAGCCAACTCTCTAAGTAGATTAAAAAACATTATTCTTTTGTGCGGACATTATAAAGGAGTTGATGAACGTATCAGAGAATTATTTATCACCAAAGAAATTTCAATTGGATCATATGTACTTTCAGGTGGAGAATTAGCAGCGGCTGTAGTTGCAGATAGTATTATTCGATTGCTCCCTGGCGTACTAAACGACGAAACCTCTGCATTAACCGATAGCTTTCAAGATAATTTGCTTTCCCCTCCTATATATACTCGTCCTGCAGAATATAAGGGTATGAAGGTACCCGAAGTTTTATTGTCAGGTAATTTCAAGTTAATTGAAGAATATAGGGAAGAAGAATCATATAAAAGGACTAAGGAAAGAAGACCTGATTTATTAAAAGACTAAGTATTGATAGATTATTAAACCATTAAATATGTATTTTAAATACCTTTTAATCTCAGGTAAATTCTTAATTTTGCTGCTTAGAAAAATAATCATTTTACATAAAACGTAAAATTTAAATTAACACTTATAAAAAATCTTTTAGATAGAATTTTGACAAAGAATAAATTCTAATGATTTTTTTATCGATGATATCAAAACATGAATCTCTACATACACATATCACTATTATTTGTTGCCTCTTTTCTTGTCTGTAATTATTTAATTCCAAAAATTAGAATTTTAATGATTACTAAGGATTTAGCTGCACACCCTGATCATAGATCATCACATGATGTTCCAACACCCAATTTAGGTGGAATTGCGTTTTTTGTTAATATAATGATTTCATTTTATTTCATTGCGTCATTCAATATTTTCCCTACTGAAAACCCAACAGTATCATATGATCCAAGTAACATTATTATCTCGTTAATTCCAGGGTTAACAATCTTGTTCATAGTTGGTTTAAAGGATGATATTTTAGTTTTAGCTCCACTCTCAAAATTATTAGCACAAACTTTTGCGGCAGTTTTGTTTGTTTATCATTACAGTAAAACAATCAATACTTTATATGGATTTTTAGGAATAGAAGATCTTCACCCAATTTTAGCAGGAATCATTTCGGTCTTTATTTTGGTCGCAATTATTAATGCTTTAAACTTGATTGATGGTATCGATGGACTCGCAGCAACGGTATCTATAATAATGTTCTCTGCATTTGGACTTGTTTTTTATGCTGTCAATAACACTTTCCTATTTTCAGTATGTATAGTTCTAATAGGAACATTATTTGCCTATTTAAGATATAACTTCTCTGATAAACAAAAGATTTTCATGGGAGATACAGGGTCTATGATCTTAGGTTTCATGCTCGGTGTAATGGCTATCTCTTTCCTTTCACTAGAACCTGCAGATATTGCCAAACTCCCAATTCGTGGTGAAAATTTACCTATCGTTACTGCTGCAATTTTAATCATTCCTTTCTTTGATACTATACGTGTGTTCTCAATTCGTATTCTAAAAAAGAAGAATCCTTTCAAACCAGACAGATCTCACATTCATCATATTATTATTGATAAATTTAGTATTTCACATAGAAAGGCTAGTTTTTTTATTTCGATTTCAAACTTCTTGGTAATTGTTCTAATTTCCTTATTGGCGATAACCACAAGTAATTGGAAATTATTTTCATTGTTTATAGGACTTTTGATAATACTTACTCTCTTCTTCTTTATGATAAATAAGACTGGAACCTTCTTAAAAAAGAAAAAGAAAGTACTCAGGAAACAAAGGAATGCTGCTAAAAAATTAGAGCGAAAGAATTAAATAAAGAGAGTTTAAATCTCCTAACAATACGTTTTTCTAGACTAATGTATTTCTTATTCCAGCTTCCTTAAATACAAGGAATGATTTGCTCTACAATTGAATAACACTCACTAATTTTCCACTTACTATTTCTAAAGAGATGTATAATTAAACCTCTAGGATTTTATACAAATGTAAGCATTAAAAGAGCTGAAGCTTCTTAATGAATATTAACACAATGACCCAACATTAAGTTAGGTCATTGGTATCATGAAAACTGATTAAATTGTAAACAAGGATAATTTAAAACTATTCTTTATCACACTTTTGATTTCTATTAAATTGGTCAACAATGCTTAAGCATAATATTCGCGAACCAACACGTAAGAAACCGAAGAGATAAATCCTACAAACAAAACAATTAAAATAATTTTAATCATACTTCCTGAACCTTCAGAATCAAAAGGTTGAGATGAGGACAAAACAAGTATACTATTAGAGAAAGGTTTTTTAAACATATCATTAAAGTTATCGTTCTCAACATTTTTCTTTAGTTTTTCTAAAAGACGTTCCCTTTCGCTTAAACCATTAACCATTCTATTTAAACTTACCTTCTCTAAAGATAACATCGATGTAAGATAATATTCATTTCCTTTATCTTCATTAAGCAACATAGAAATAATTATACCTTTTTCTCCGTCCTCAATATTACTCAGTAAATAACTATCAGCCATTTTCTTGATATTATTGTTAGAGGCACTTTCACTTGTTCCTTTAATTAGGTCAAGCTCGTTTTTCACATCAGCAATTAATTCTTTCTTAGTTTCAATACTAAATTTTAAATTACTAATTTCTACACCTAGGATTACTTTAAATTGATGCACCATATCTTTAATTATAGAGGCATCGGATTCATCCAAGAGTTTGTTTAGAGCAGCTTTATTCACTTTTACCAAGTCCTCTATGCTTGCATCAGGATCAGAAGAAACTAAATCAAATTTATTCGGAAATTTATCTACCTCCATATTTGAATTTAAAAACTGACGGTCTACTCCCAATTCCAATTTTAGCCCTTTTTTATCAGCTAAACCAAGACTTTGTAAAACCCTTTCTTTGAATAATTTCCTCTCTACTTTTGCTAAGTAATGTTCTGGATTCGTTGTTTTCAGGTAGTATGTACCGTAGGCTGTTGAAATATGCTGCGGTAAAGAGATTGCAAAACTTGTTTTTACTTGTTGAGGTTTCGGTATAATTAGAAAAACAGAAACACTAACAATTGCCAATACTAAGCAAACAGTAAATATTAATTTCCAGTTATTAATTACGGTAAGGAAATAATCGAATTCCTTTTTTTTATTTGAATTTGTAGTTTGAGGTGAATTTTCTGTCATTTTCGGTATCTTAGTATTCTGAAAACGGCAAAAATATGAACAAATTTCACTTAACATCTAGTTTATTTTGTTCTTTACATAAGAGAATTATTTTTTTTGACTTTAACTTAACTTTAATAGTTTGTTAAGTAAATTTAAAACATTAAAAAACAACACCTTAAACCATAAATATGAAGCATAATATTTGAGCGTTAATGAAAAGTTAAATTTAATTAAAAATATACCGCTCTAACTAAAGCTTCAATACAATCAAACTCCAACCCTTTCGACATTGACTTTTCTCCGTTTAATTGCTTGTACCGCTAATTTCTTTATATTCGCAAATGTTAAAATCTGGAATGTTACGACACATATAAATGTGACTCGCTTGGGCGAAGCCGTACTTAAACCATAATTATTTTCTGATTAAAATGTATGTTTAAAACGCTAATCTATATTCATTGTCTTTTTATGAAAAAACTATTTATAATTTAAATGTCTTTAAAGAAAACAACCTTTTCTGGAATTATATGGACATTAATTGATACATTTTTTATCCGTGCTTTATCTTTCCTAGCGATGCTTTTATTGGCACGTTGGTTAGGTCCTAAAGAATTTGGTTTGATAGGTATGATTGCTGTTTTTATTGGTTTAGGGAAAGTAATCAGTGACAGTGGAATGACAGAATCACTAATCCGCACCAAAAACGCAGATCAAAGAGATTTCTCTACCCTCTTTTTTATGAATGTGGGGATAAGTCTTTTTGTCTATTCTGTTATTTATTTCTCAGCTCCTGCAATTGCTCACTTTTTTAAGCAAGAAATACTTATTGAGGTTATTAGACTTTATTGTTTAGTTTTTTTAATTATTGCTTTTTCAGCAATTCAACTCACATTATTGAATAAAAACTTGGAGTTTAAGAAGATTACGCTCATCAATGCCCCAAGTACACTCAGCGGAATAGGTGTTGGATTGTATCTGGGATATAATGGATATGGCGTTTGGAGTATAGTATGGATGTACCTCACCACTGAGATTGTTAGGTCTTGCCTTTTGTGGATATCTTCCAAATGGCGACCAAAACTTTTATTTTCAAAAGAAAAAATGCGCTACCACTTTGGATTTGGATATAAGCTAATGCTTTCAAGTGTTATTCATAATGTCTTTCAAAATATTTACAATATCATCATCGGTAAATATTATAGTCCTCAAGCCTTAGGGTATTATGAACGTTCAAAACAATTTGCGACTTATCCTTCAGCAACCTTAACAGGGGTTATTAACAAAGTAACCTACCCTCTACTTTCAAGCATTCAAGATGATAAAGAAAAACTTGAATATTTATATAAAAAGCTAATTCGTGTTTCATTTTATTTCATAGCACCATTAATGTTGGGAACAGCTGCCATTGCTGAACCAATTTTCTATTTAATTCTTGGAGAAGAATGGCTTCCAGCTGTTATCTTTTTTCAAATACTTTGTCTTGCCTTGATGCTCTTTCCGGTTCAATCGTTTAATCTGAATATTCTAAAGGTTTACGGCAGAAGTGATTTATTCCTAAAACTAGAATTAATAAAAAATGGAATTACCGTTATTGCAATTTTAGCAACCTTCTCATTCGGTATTATAGGACTTTTATGGGGTTCTGTAATTGCTTCTTTCATTTCCTTAGGTGTAATTATGTTATATTCCAGTAAGTTAATCAATTACCCTGTCATGAGTCAGATAAAAGATATGTTTTTCACGCTTCTAATTACAGGATTAATGGCTATAGGAATGTTCATTATTTATTCATTCTTGTCAGAAAGTAATATTGCTATTCAAATTTTCATTCCATCTATCTTAGGAATAGTCTTTTACCTAGCTATAAGTTTGATTTATAAAAAGAGTCCGCTGCATGATGCCATTTGGCTAATTAAAAACAGAAATAAATAAGGATAAAAATACATGGTAAATTAGAATCATGTAACTATATTGTTAATTTAGGACATATAAAACACTGCTAAAGATAAGAATGAATCCTTCGCCCAAAATAGATAATTTGAAAAATAATAAGTATGATTATTTTTTGATTACTCTAATATGTTTACTCATATTTGGTATGTATGGCGATAGTTTACAACCTATTCGAGTAGTTGCGTTAAGTTCTATTCCTTTTATAATTATTAGTTTTTTAGAAACTAGAGATGTAAAAAACATCAACAATGTTTATAAAACATCAGGGTTACTCTTTCTATGGATAGTTTTCACTATTCTGTGGACTTCCGACATTGTGCAAGGAGCTAAAGAAATATTCTATTACCTCAGCCATTTTTCACTACTTATCTTGACCATTTTATGTTATAACAAAGCAAATAATCCATTAAAATCCCTCACTAAAGGATGGATCATTCTAATTTCACTGTCATTAGTTGTGGCTTATTTTGAAATTTTTTACAACCAACATTTGAGCGTTAGCCTAATTGAAAGTGATTTTAAGATTTATGTTGATGGAAAAGGGATTTATAAGAAGTTCGCTTCAGTAACCTTTGGTAACTATAATACTTATGTTATGGTTATTGCAATGGCACTTCCCTTTTTATTCGGATTTCTGTTTCTTCATAAGAGATTTCAAACTCAATTGTTTACAATTTTGGTTATCACATCTTCCTATTTTGTGCTATTCATCAATGCTTCAAGAGGTGGGTTGATTGCTGGTGGTATCATTCTTTTAACATGGATAATTTTTGCCCAAAGAAAAAAAGTAAATCATCCAAAAATAAAAATGCTTATTCTCATACCTTTGGCTATATATGCAATATTTAACCATATAAATGTTATTTTAGATCAAGTTTCAAATCGTGTTTCTAATGGAAGTTCTTTTATACAAGATGAAGGAAGAATGGAATTATTTTTAAGCGCTTTTAATGCCTTCTGGGAAAAACCATTTTTTGGTTCTGGAATTGGAAGTATTCAAGAAGAAATGGAAAATGTTTTAATCACCTTACCTCACAATTTATTTTTAGAGTTCTTAGTACAGTTCGGATTAATTGCAACAGTAGTTTTATGTATTATTCTTTTAAATCTTTTTAAAAATATCCCTAACCTTAAATCTACTCCGAAAGCTATGCTTATCTCTATTTTCTTAACTTTCCCTTTAATAATTATTATCAACAGTACTTATCTACTTCATCCTATTGTTTGGATTTTTATTGCTAGTATCTATTGTATAGGTAGTTTAAACAAATCAAATATTTCATATGACTGATTTTCTTATCCGAATCTATACGGACATTGAAAATAAAAATCCTTTTTTATCAAAGATTAAATTCTATGGATTTCAAAGATTTATAATAAGAAGGTTAGCTAATTTTTTAATCCCTTTAAAGTATAAATTAGATAATTCGTGTTCTCATTGTTTAGCTAATGATGGAAATGATCAACTAATTGTTTCTTTAACTACATTTCCAGCAAGAATTAATAAAATATGGCTGGTGATTGAATGTATGCTTAGACAAACACATAAACCAGATAAAATCATACTTTGGCTTTCCAAGGAACAGTTTGGCAGTTTAGAGATTCTTCCTAAAAGACTTTTAAAATTAAGAGACAGAGGTTTAGAAATTGTGTTGTGTGAAGGAGATATACGTTCACACAAAAAATACTATTATACCTTAAAAAAATATCCAATCAGTGCTTTTATCACCGTTGATGATGACTTCTTCTACCCTTCAAATATGATTGAAGAATTATTTTCTGAGCATCAAAAACATCCGAAGGACATTTGCTTCTTGCGTGGTCACATGATGACAACTCAGAATGGTAAGGTTGAAAGTTACAACAGCTGGACTAAAGAAATAAAAGAATCAACCACATCAAGCTTAGTGTTTTTCACAAGTGGTGGTGGTACACTTTTTCCACCAAATTCTTTGCATCCAGAAGCTACGAATGAAAAAGTATTTATGGAAATTTGTAAGCTTGCTGATGATGTTTGGCTCAATGCTATGAGCAAACTTAATGGGACCAACCTGAATAAAATCTCTTCACAATTTGCATCTCAGATTCCAATATCAATAGCACAAAACATTTCATTGTCTTCTCAAAATGTTGATGAAGACCTTAATGATGTTCAAATTAATGCTGTAAGAAATTATTATCTTAAAACTTTGAATAAAGATATTTTTGATAATGTGACGGCTAATCATAATACCAAATAGAACTTTCACAATGATTCTCCACATCACCAACGATTATGCGGGTTCAACAGTTTACAAAAATTTGATTTCAAATCTTGATGAGCATGGAATTGAGCAAATTGTTTACACTCCAGTAAAAAGCGAATCAAGTATTGGTGGGAACCTGATTGAATTAAAAGAAAAGAACTCTAAAATCATTTACAGCAACATCCTCAACATGCATGTGGATAGGGTTTTGTTTAATATGAAAATAAACAAGATTTATAAGGATATTCAATCAAAAGTTGACTTCTCGAAAATCAAGAATATTCATGCACATACGTGGTTTAGCGATGGAGCTGTTGCATTAAAATTGCATAAGAAATATAATATTACGTATATGATTGCGGTCAGAGGCTCTGACTTAAACCAGTTTTGGAAACTTCCACATCTGAAAAAACAAGGATTAGAGATATTAAAAAACGCTTCAAAAATTGTCTTAATCACTCCCACCTACCAAAAACGTTTGCTCAACTTAAATAAAGTTAAAATTCTTGGTGAAGATATTAAGTCTAAAACAGTTGTTATTCCTAACGGATTAGACCCTTATTGGTTAGCACATGTAAAGCCTAAAAATTTAGATTGCGGTCAACCAGTTAAGTTATTGTACATAGGAGTCTTTTCTGAAGCGAAAAATGTGCTAAACTTACTAAAAGCCGTAGAAGAATTAGTCAAACAAGGTGTTGATTGTCAACTTGACTTAGTAGGTGGTGGTGGCCCTTTGGAGAAACAAATTTTGAATTTCATTGAGAATAAGTCCTATTTCAAATTTCATGGAAAAGTATATGATAAATTAAAATTAGAAAATTTCTTTCAAAAAAGTAGCATCTATGTAATGACATCTATTCGAGAAACTTTTGGGTTAGTATATGGAGAAGCCCTTTCACAAGGAATTCCAGTTATTTACTCTCAAAATGAAGGAATTGATGGAGTTTTTAAAGATAAAATTGGAGTTGCTGTTAACCCAAGATCAATTCCATCTATTGTTGAAGGAATTAAAAAGGTGATTGACAGCTATGATCAATTTGACTATGAACCAAAAAAAATAGTTAAAAAACTAGACTGGAATAAAATCGCCCTTAAATATGTTAACGTGTATAATGGGATAGAATCCAATAGAAATAACTAATTTTGCGATTGATTTAATTCAATATTCACATCAAGTTTAGAAACAGTTTTCATGCCTAAAATTTCAGTCATTTGTCCAACTTACAACGAAGAAAAATATATTGAAAAGTGTATTGATTCAATGCTTTTTCAAGATATTGATAAATCAGATATTGAATTACTTTTTGTTGATGGAAGAAGTACAGATAAAACACGTGAAATTATCAATCGGTACCATTCCACTCACCCATTTATTCAACTAATAGACAATCCAGAGAGGACTGTTCCTTTCGCTATGAATTATGGAATTGACGCTGCGAAAGGTGATATCATCATGCGAATTGACGCACATTCTCATTTCGAAGCGAACTATGTATCCGTTTTGAGTAAGGCATTGATTGAATTAGATGCCACAAACGTTGGTGCTGTTTGTCAAACTGACGTGATCAATAAAACTCCAAAAAGTTTAGCCATTCGCGAAGTGCTCAGTAATAAATTTGGAGTCGGAAATTCAATGTTTCGCTTAGGTATCGAAGATGTTACTCAAGTAGATACTGTTCCATTTGGCTGTTATAAAAAGGAAGTTTTCGAAGAATATGGTTTATACAACCCAAAATTAACAAGAAACCAAGATATCGAATTAAACAAGAGGATTTTAAGAAATGGTGGAAAGATCTATTTAGTTCCTGATACTTATTGTACTTATTTCGCAAGAGAAGATTACGGTGCTTTAGCAAAAAATAATTTCCAAAATGGAAAGTGGAATATATTAATGATGAAATATACAAAGAACCTAGATTCTTTATCAATTCGCCATTTCATTCCTTTCATATTCGTAATGTCTATGCTGGTCCCTACTCTGTTAAGTTTGATTTGGTTTCCATTTATTTTTCTCGCCTTATTATCAATTTTTGCTTATTCAACTTTAATTACCTTCATTAGTTTAAAGATTTCATCTAAAGAGAACCTCAATTTATTTTACTTGTTTTTTGCATTTATCACTTTGCATTTATCTTATGGAACAGGTTCACTAATGGGATTAATTCAACTCATCACTAAAAAATAATGACCCAAAAACGTATAGTAGACTTTCTGTTAGCATTGTTCGGACTCTCCTTATTATGGCCCGTTTTATTGCTTGTAGCCATTCTTATTAAAATTAAAATGCCAGGAGGGCCAGCTTTCTTTAAGCAAAAAAGAGTTGGTCAAGACGGAAAATTGTTCACAATGATAAAATTCCGTTCAATGTCTGTTTCACACAGTGGATCTTCAATCTCAGTAAAAGGAGAAAGCAGAATTACTCCATTGGGAGAAAAACTACGTGCATACAAAATTGACGAATTACCTGGCTTATGGAACGTACTTATTGGTGATATGAGTTTTGTTGGTCCAAGACCAGATGTGCCCGGTTATGCTGATTTACTAAAAGGAAGAGACAGAGATATATTAAAGCTAAAGCCGGGTATTACAGGTCCAGCAAGTCTAAAGTACAAAAATGAGGAAGAGCTATTGGCTGCGCAAGAAGACCCTATACATTACAATGACAATGTTATTTACCCTGATAAAATTAGAATCAATTTACTTTATTTAGAACGTCAAAATTTAAAATTGGACCTTCAATTGATTATACAAACAGTTTTAGGTGGATTTGATGAAAGTGAATGGTAAAAAACAAGTTAAAAATATATAAAATGGATTTGTTGTTAAAGACAATATTGAAAAAGGATTTTTAAATACAATTCCGCTATGGTACTTTGGATTAATGTACTAATTTACATACCATTAGTTCTAAACTCACATTAAAACTATAACAAAAAAATGAACTCAAAAATATGGCTTTCATCTCCTCACATGGGAGGACACGAACAAGCATTTGTACAACAAGCATTTGATGAAAATTGGGTTGCCCCTCTTGGACCAAATGTAAATGGTTTTGAAGAAGATTTAAAGTCCTACTTAGGCAACGAAAAGCAAGTTTCAGCACTAAGTTCTGGAACCGCAGCCATCCATTTAGCACTAATTATGCTTGGGGTTAAAAATGGAGATTTTGTAATTTGTCAATCCATGACTTTTTCTGCTTCTGCAAATCCAATTTTATATCAAGGTGCAAACCCAGTATTTGTAGATAGTGAGACAAAAACATGGAATATTTGTCCAACTGATTTAATTAAAGCCATTGAAGGAACCATCAAAAAGCATGGTGTAAAACCTAAAGCAATTGTAGCTGTACATTTGTATGGAATGCCTTATTTAGCTGAAGAAATCAATGCTATTTCAGAAAAGTATGATATTCCAGTTGTTGAAGATTCTGCCGAAGCTTTAGGTAGTAGTTACAAAGGTCAAAAGTGTGGAACGCTATCAAAACATGGTATTCTTTCCTTTAATGGAAACAAAATAATTACAACTTCTGGAGGTGGTGCTTTAATTAGTAACACAGAAGAAGAAAAGAAAAAATCTGTATTCTTTGCCACTCAATCAAAAGATCCAGCTACTCATTACCAACACAGTGAAATTGGTTATAATTATCGAATGTCTAACATTTCTGCAGGAATTGGCCGAGGTCAAATGATGATTTTAGACAAACACATAAATTTACGACGTGCAAATTTTGGATTTTACAAGGAGAATTTAGGTCATCTACGTGGTTTTGAATTTGTAGATGAACCAGAAGGTATATACAGTAACCGTTGGTTGTCTACAGTACTTATTCATGCTAAAGAAGCCGGTTTCTCTAGAGAAGATTTACGCTTGGCCCTTGAAGAAGAAAACATTGAAACACGACCACTTTGGAAACCAATGCATATGCAACCTATTTTTGAAAATTGTGATTACTACGGTACAAATGTAGCAGAAGACCTTTTCGAAATTGGATTGTGTCTGCCAAGTAGTTCGAATTTGTCTGATGACGATAGAGAAAGAATTTTAAAGGCTATATTGAAGATTGTAGAGAATCATTAATGTATAGGAATTCAAGTAAAAAGTCAAACGTTGAATTAAGAAAGGAGGCCAAATTATTTGGAATTATTTATGAAATAAAGTAAGAATATATCACTCTAGTATTAATTGATTTTAAAATCCTTTGGCATTACGTCAAAGGATTTTGTGTTTTATAGCTATACTTATATCTATATTTTATGTTTTGCACTCTCACAGTGTTATTATTCGTAAAAAATGAACTACATTTTTTACGAGTTACACTCAAAAAGGATTTATGCTAAATTCCATAAATCCTTACCTTCTTTTTTTTCAAGTGCGAATTGTTCAATTTTTTAATCAATTGATCTGCCTTTTTTAATGGCACTGCAACAAAAGCACAATCTTGTTTCAATTCAATTAATCCCAATTCGTCGCTTGACAACCCTCCTATTTTCATAAAAAGACCAGCGATATCTCCTTTTGAAATCTTGTCTTTTCTTCCTCCTGAAATAAATAAAGTTGTGTGATATGGTTTGGCTAATCCTGCATTTTTAAATTGCTTTAAAAGCGTTGTGTTTTTAATGAAATCCGGTAAACTTCTGTCCTTATCTTTTAAAACATAAGAAGTTCCATTCGCTGAAACCCTTGCTGTACGTCCATTCCTGTGCGTAAATTCTTCGTAAGCATGAGGCAATTCGTAATGAATAATGTAACTCAATTCTGGTATATCCAATCCGCGGGCAGCTAAATCGGTTGCTACCATGACATGCGTACTTCCATTTCTGAATTTAATCAAAGAACGTTCACGCTCTATTTGTTCCATTCCTCCAGAAAAACAACTGTGCTCAACATTATTCTCTTCTAGCAGAGAACTTACTTCCTCAATCGTAGCTTTAAAATTACAAAAAACAATTCCATTTTGATTTCCTAAATGTTTCAATAAATCTACCAGAATATCAGCCTTTTGAGATTTCACATATTCAACAACTTTTAGGTCTAATTTTGATTTTGAACCAGCATCCAAATAATTTAATATTTTTGGTTCTTTCAGCTTTACAAATGATGGAACCTTTTCAATATTCGTTGCAGATGTTAGGATTCGTTTTTCTAAATTGGGCAAAAAACCAAGTATTTGACTCAACTCCTCCTCAAAACCAACTTCTAGAATTTTATCAAATTCATCCAATACTAAATATTTAACTGTATTGGTATCCATTCTTTCATCTGTGAAATGGTCCAAAATTCGACCAGGTGTTCCAATCAGAACTGAAGGAATATGCTTTAATTCCATTCTGTCCTTTGATTTTGAACGTCCACCATAAACAGCATTTAATTTAAACCCCGTTCCCATATGGCGAAAAACTTGTTCAATCTGAATGGCTAATTCACGAGAAGGCACAACAATTAAGGCCTGAATTCCATCAACTTTAGGATCTAAAACACTAAACAATGGCATCAAGAACGACAATGTTTTTCCCGTTCCAGTAGGAGAAAGAACAATCGTATTTTCATTTTTAACGATTATCTTATTTGCCTCCTTTTGCATAGAATTTAACTCCTCGATATTTAATTTATCAAGAATATCTCGTTGCGATTTTATATTATTAGCCATTTCTTTTTTACTTTAAAATGGTATTTGATTCAATACCTTTCTTTTAATTTAGTTGCAATTTATACTTTTCTAAAGTGCTTCGTTTTAAACACTCCATCAAGTTTAGCTATTTTCTTTCCAATAATTAGCCAACACCTTTTCAATCAATTCTTCTTTTGTTAAATGCTTAAAAATCGTTTTCACTTGGTCTTTCAATTCTTCGGGCATTTGACGATTTGGTTTTGTTTTGAAAACTTTTTTCGCCCAAACCAAAGTATTATTTTCTTCGATGGCCTCAGAATTTGCTTTTTGAATAGCTTTAAACTCAATTCCCAGTTCCTTTTCAAAACCAGCAATTTCAGCAACCTCCTCTTTTTGAAGAATAGTCATTGAAAGTCCTTTCGCTCCTGCTCTACCAGTTCGTCCACTTCTGTGTACATACGCTTCGTAAGTGTCAGGTAAATGATAATTCACAATAAACGCCAATTCTTTTATATCAATTCCACGTGCAACCAAATCCGTTGCAACAAGAATATCGATGTGGCCTTCACGAAATTGCTCCATAATTCGATCTCGAATTCCTTGGGTTAAGCTTCCATGCAAAGCGCCTGACGAAATCTTACGTATCGCTAAATTTTTAGCCAATTTATTCACTGCAGCCTTTGTTTTACAGAAAATAATTCCCCTTCCACCTTGTTGGGTTCCTAAAAAGTGTAATAAAACATCCAATTTCTCAATCGGTTCTACAACCGTATATTGATGATCAATTCCCTTATGTCCAACCGTAACCATATCTGAATCTACAGAAATTGCACTTTTCGACATGTAATTATGAACGATATCCTTTAGTCCACCCGGCATAGTAGCACTGAATAAAAGTGTACGTCGTTTTTTAGGTAAAGCCTTAAGAATTGGCAGCAAATCATCTTTCAACGCTTGAAACATTTCATCTGCTTCATCCAAAACAAGATTTTTCAATGATTTCACATCTAATGCATTCTTCTCTGCTAAATCCAAAAATCTACCTGGAGTAGCTACAACAATATGAGTTGGAGATTTTAACTCCTCAATTTGAGTTTTTAAAGCTGTTCCTCCTGTAAGCAAAGTGATCTTCACTTCTGGTGAGTGCTTTGCATAAGCCACCAAATTATTAAATATCTGCTGACTCAATTCTCTAGTTGGAGACAAAACTAAGGTCTGAATACTTTCATTTTCAACTTCAACCGACTGAATCAAAGGCAATCCAAAAGCAGCTGTTTTACCCGTTCCAGTTTTAGCAAGCGCTACAACATCCTGATTTTCATTGAGAATAATGGGAATAACTTGTGCTTGAATATCTGTCGCTACAGTTATTTTTAATTCGTTTAAAGCTTGCTGGATCTGAGGATTAATTCCTAATTCGGATAAAAGTTTGGACATTCTATTTTTTTCAACAAAGATAGACACACTTTTTTGTGAATTGCTCGATATTTCATGATAATTAATGAGTTTTCTGAAAAAGGTGATTCTCCTAGATTAGAATTAAGAATTTTATTTCTTATGGATTGGATAACATTACAATTTATAGAGTTTTTTTTTGGTTAGTATTTGACTCATATTTATATGAGTCTTTCTCCAGATAAATTAAAGGTTTTTGTGCTAAGATTCACACTAAACGAAAGCATTCAAGGATTTTCCTTAGTTGCAAAAACCAGAATTTCATACAACTCTTTCTGTAATCCACCATTCTTCATAATTCAATAAATATTTAAGAAAAACCGCACTAGATTCATTTAAAATCAAACAACTTTATTGGATTGATAGCATTTACTGTGAATTTATCATTAAATAATAAGAGAATTATTAAAGACCATATAAAAGCTAAAACCAATATTCACAAGCTTTTGCAAGCACTTTTTAATTTAAATAAGTTACTAACACGTGACTTTTTATAAAATCTTCGTTTTGGATGAAAAAAAAACTTATTTTTGCACTTGCTTTAAAATAGCTAATTATGAGTGAAAACATTACAAAAGAAGAAATTATCGAACAATTTAAGGGCAACAAGATCCTTAAGTACTCTACAATAGTTGTAGGTGTAATCGCAGTTGTGGTACTAGCCGTACTTGCATATAACTACTTTATTTCGGGGCCAAATGAAAAGGCTTCTGAAGCAGAGATAGCAAATGCTATAATGTACTTAGAAAATGATTCAACGCAATTAGCGACTGAAGAGTTTGAATACTTAACATCAGAATATGATGGTTACAAAGGTGGTGAAGTAGCTCAATATGCACTTGGAAATTTATATTTCGAGCAAGGAAATTACGAAGCAGCACTGAACGAATTGAAAGGTGTTAAAATTGAAGACACATACTTAATGACTTTAGCAATTGGAACACAAGGAGATTGTTATTCAGAATTAGGTGACTACAAAAACGCAGTAAAAATGTATGTAAAAGCAGCTGAACGTAAAACAAACGACGTTACAACGCCAATGTTTTATTACAAAGCAGGATTAAATGCTGAAGAAGCAGGAGATTTCGCTAAAGCCGCAGAGTACTATACTATTATTAAAAGTGATTATTTATCATTTGCTAGTCAAAAAGGAATTGATAAATACATTACTAGAGCAGAAAATTCAGTAATCGAATAATTGTGGCTACAGTAAATAAAAACTTATCTCATTACGATAAAGACAGTATACCAAACGGTGCCGATTTCAACATCGGCATTGTTGTTTCTGAATGGAACGAAAGCATAACATTCAATTTGCTTAAAGGTGCAAAGGAAGCATTGCTTGAAAATGGTGTAAAAGAAGAAAACATTCATGTGCATTACGCTCCTGGATCATTCGAATTGCCTTTGGCATCTCAATGGCTTTTAGAAAAAGAAGACATTGATGGCGTTGTAGCAATAGGATCTGTGATTCAAGGTGATACTAAACATTTCGATTTTGTATGTGATGCAACGGCTCAAGGTGTAAAAGATGTAGGATTAAAATACAATAAACCTGCTATCTTTTGTGTTTTAACTGACAATACTATGCAACAAGCCATAGATCGTTCGGGTGGTATACATGGAAACAAAGGAATTGAAGCTGCCATTGCTTGTATAAAAATGGTTCATTTGAAAAAATCAATTTAAAAACTAGAAGCGTGACCTTAATTAAATCTATTTCAGGAATTCGAGGAACAATTGGTGGAAAAGTCGGTGAAGGACTTTCTCCTTTAGATATTGTAAAATTTTCATCTGCATACGGAACATGGTTGCAGCAAGAAAATAATGCGAAGAAACTAACTATAGTTATCGGTCGCGACGCTAGAATTTCTGGTCCAGTTGTAAACAATTTAGTAATTGCTTCTTTAAGAAGTCTTGGAATTAACGTTGTTGATTTAGGCCTCTCCACTACTCCAACTGTTGAAATGGCAGTAACAATGGAAAAAGCACACGGAGGTATCATTATCACTGCAAGTCACAATCCTAAGGAATGGAATGCACTTAAATTATTAAACGGAGCTGGAGAATTTATTTCTGGTGAAGAAGGTGAAAAAGTCCTTGAAATTGCTGAAAAAGAATTATTTGACTTTGCTGATGTTGATTCATTAGGAAAACTTACGGAAAATAACGAATACATTCAAAAACACATCGAAGCTGTCCTTGATCTTCCATATATCGATATTGAAGCAATTAAAAATGCAGATTTTTCAATCGTTGTTGATGCAGTGAATTCTACTGGTGGAATTGCAGTTCCATTACTATTAGATGCTTTAGGTGTCAAAAAAGTAACAGGTATCCACTGTGAACCTAATGGAATTTTCGCTCATAACCCTGAGCCGTTACCGGCTCACTTGGTAGATTTATCAGAAGCTATTTTACAACATAAAGCTGACTTAGGAATTACTGTTGACCCAGATGTTGATCGTTTGGCAATGGTTTGTGAAGACGGTACAATGTTCGGTGAAGAATACACTTTGGTTGCTGTTGCAGATTTTGTTTTAGCACATAAAGGTGGTTCAACTGTTTCAAATCTGTCTTCAACTCGTGCTTTACGTGATGTAACAGAAAAACATGGACATCAATACTTTGCATCAGCAGTTGGCGAAGTGAATGTTGTTGCGAAAATGAAGGAAGTTAACGCTGTTATCGGTGGTGAAGGAAACGGTGGTGTTATACTTCCAGAGCTTCATTATGGTCGTGATGCCTTAGTTGGAATAGCAATATTCTTGACACAATTAGCCAAAGCAAAAGTTACTGCTTCAGAATTAAGAGACAGTTATCCAAAGTATACGATTTCAAAAAACAAGATTCAATTAACTCCAGCAACGGATGTTGACCAAGTACTTGTAAAAATGGCTGAGAAATACAGCAAGCAAGAAGTTGATTCAACGGATGGGGTAAAAATTTATTTTGAAAAGGAATGGGTGCATTTACGTAAAAGTAATACCGAACCTATCATCAGAATATATGCTGAAAGTGAAAACAATGAAAAAGCTGATCAATTGGCCAAAGATATTATGGTGGAGATTGAGGGTTTGATGTAAATCAATTTTAAGAATTCAAGAATAGAGAATTTTTAACCTCATTTTTCAATTACAGAATTATAGTTTTAAGCTAATTTTGAACTTTTACGAGTTTAAAGTTTTTGAACACAAAGAACAATATACAGTTATGAGAGTTTATTTAGATAACGCTGCAACAACACCAGTCGCTCCAGAAGTTTTTGAAACTATGGTGCCATTTTTAAAAAATGAGTTTGGTAACCCATCCTCTACTCACTCATTTGGTCGTCAAGCCAAAGGAACTATTGAGACTTCTAGAAGAACAATTGCAAAGCTAATTAACTCAAAACCTTCTGAAATAGTTTTTACTTCTGGAGGAACGGAAGCTGATAACATGGCTTTCAGTATTTCAATCAACGAATTAGGCGTAACGCGTGTAATTACTTCAGAAATTGAACACCACGCTGTAATTCATACCGCTGAAAATATTTGTCAAAAGAATAAAATAGAATTAGATTTAGTTAGAATTTTACCAAATGGTCACGTAGATTTAGATCATTTAGAAGAATTGTTAGCAAAGACTGATAAAACTACTTTGGTTTCATTAATGCATGGAAACAATGAGATTGGGAATTTACTTCCTTTAGAAAAAGTAAGTCAAATGTGTCGCAAGCACAATGCATATTTCCATTCTGATACCGTTCAAACAATGGCACATTATGCTTTTGATTTAAACGAATTAGACATTGATTTCATTACTGGTGCAGCACATAAATTTCACGGACCAAAAGGAATTGGTTTCTTGTACATCAAGAACAGTATAAAAGGTTTGCCTTTCATCCAAGGAGGTTCACAAGAACGTGGTTTAAGAGGTGGAACAGAAAACTTATACGGAATTGTTGGTCTAGCGAAAGCAATGGAAATCGCTTACGAAGATTTAGAAGGTCACCAAAAACATGTTCAAGGTTTAAAATCTTACATGATTGAGCAAGTACAATCACAAATTGAAGATGTTCATGTACATGGAGATACAACGCCAGAAAAAAGCTTATACACTGTTGTAAACATGTGTTTACCGAAAACAGATAAATCAGCCATGCTATTGTTCACACTTGACTTAAAAGGTGTAGCTTGCTCTGGAGGTTCTGCTTGTACTTCCGGAAGTGCAATTGGCTCTCACGTATTGGCTGGAATCAAAGCAGATACTACTCGACCAAACGTTAGGTTCTCGTTCTCGAGATATACAACAAAAGAAGAAATAGATTTCGCAGTGGGTGTTTTAAAAGAAGCGTTTGAGAAGGACATGGTGGCTTAAATTGATTTACCATGTTATTCAATAGTATAGTTTTTCTTTTTGCATTTCTTCCAGTACTTCTTCTGCTCTATTATTTGACACCTAATAAATATAGAAATTATACTTTACTTGTCTTTAGTTTAATTTTTTATGCTTGGGGAGGTGTATCTTATTCATTGATCTTAATAGGTTCTATTTTAATTAATTACCTATTTGTAAAACAAATTGAAAAAAACAATTCGTTAAAGAAAAATTGGCTCATTATTGGACTTATTGTGAACATCCTAATTATAGTATTTTTTAAATACTTGGATTTTCTGATTAATAATATAAATGTAATTGGTTCTACTTTTAGCACTGGTTTTGATGCTATTCCATACCAAAATATAATTTTACCTTTAGGGATTTCATTCTTTACTTTCCAGCAAATGTCGTTGATTTGGGATGTTTACAGAAATGAAAATACTCAAAAGACGTCACTTTCTAATGTAGCATTATACATTAGTCTATTCCCACAATTGATCGCTGGACCAATTGTAAGGTACAATGATATTGTGGAACAGATTCAAGTGCGGGTATCATCAATTTCCCTATTTCGATCGGGAGTACAGCGATTTGTCCTCGGTTTATTTAAAAAAGTAGTTATTGCTAATACATGTGGTGAATTAGCCGATTCAATATTTAATCATTCATTTGAACTTCTTGATACACCAACAGCTTGGTTAGGAATTATTGCCTATTCTCTACAAATATATTTTGATTTTTCCGGGTATTCTGACATGGCCATTGGATTAGGAAGAATGTTTGGGTTTAAAATTCTTGAAAACTTTAATTTCCCATATATTTCTAAAAGCATTCAGGAATTTTGGAGAAGATGGCACATTTCCTTATCAACTTGGTTTCGTGATTACGTTTACATTCCTTTGGGCGGAAATAGAAATGGGACTTATAAAACCTACTTCAATTTAACCTTAGTTTTCTTATTAACTGGAATTTGGCACGGAGCCACTTGGAGCTTTGTAATTTGGGGATTATTTCATGGCTTTTTCCTAATAATGGAGCGCATTGGATTAAAAAAAATATTAGATAAACTTCCAAAAGGAATACAATGGTTTTATGCCATTATTGTGGTTATGATTGGCTGGGTTTTATTTAGAATTGAAATTTTTTCTGAAGCAATTATATACATTGTCAAACTTTTTTCATTTGAAAACATTGGAAGTAGTAAAGTTATATCTCATTTAAACAATGAAAGATTAGCTGTTTTGGTTTTAGCTCTATTATCCAGCTCATTATTTTTTGTGAAAATTAAAGAATTCTTCGACAGGAGAAACATAACTCAATCAATTGGAACCCAAATAATGTTGGATATTGGGATTGTTCTTATGCTTTTGCTTTGTATTTTTTATATTAATTCAGGTTCATATAGTCCATTTATTTACTTTAGATTCTAAATTATGAAAGAGAGTAAATTCATTAAATATCTTTTACCATTTCTATTTATTATCATCATTATTGCTCCTGCCTTACTTTCTTTTTCCGGAATTGAAGGATTCAGTAGAAAAGATGAAAATCGTTCTTTTAAAGATTCTATTTCTATAAACATCAATAAATTAGATAATTTCCCATCAGATTTCGATGAATTTGCCGCAGACAATTTCTTTTTTAGATCTCCATTATTGAAAATGTTTCATTATATGAAATTTTACACTTTTAATATTTCGCCACATCCTGAAAAAGCTATTATTGGAAGGGATGGCTGGATGTTTAAATCAGGTGAAGAATTAGAATTAATTAGTGGTAAACATAATTTTAGCAAAGATCAATTAAACGATTTTAGTGCTGAATGGAGAGAGAGAAAAGTTTACTTAGATGAAAGGAATATCCCATTTTTTTGGATTATTGCACCTATGAAACATATGATCTATACGGATAAACTACCTTATAATATTCATGTTTCTAAAAGTAATAGAACTGAAATGCTAAAAAAACACATGGAAAAAGAATTTCCAAATTTAATTCTCGATCCTATTCCATATTTCCTCTCCAAAAAAGATAGTCTAAAACTATATCTAAAATTAGACAACCATTGGAATCATCGTGCAGCACACTTACTTACAGAATTGATCTTGGAAAAATTAAGAGTTCAATTTCCAAATAAAAACATTATTGACATACCAAAACTGCATTGGGAAAAGGAAAAAATCCAGAAAGGTTATCACTACAATGTGATGGGAATTGATGAATTAACTGAGGAAAACGAACTAATTGTGATTGACAATCCAAAATCTGTGGAAGCAGAAAAGTATGGTTTCCCTATCATTGAAGATTTTGCTTATCCTTGGTCCTATGAAAATAGATACACGAACACTAATTTGAAAAATGGATTGCGTGTACTCATTATTCGAGATTCTTTTGGTGAAGCAATAATTCCTTTGGTTAGAGAAGTTTTTTCAGAAACATTATTGATTTTTGATGCATGGGAGTATAAACTCAACGAAGAAATAATTGAAAAATTTAAACCTGATGTGGTAATCTTCCTTGGTTTGGAAACTCATATTGGAAATTTCACCAAAGATCACACAAAATAGGATTTTAGCCTAAACGGCGAATCATGCGGTGCGCCGTTTTTGTTGATAATATTATTCCAAGCCTAACTCACTTGTTTCTTATACAAATGCTCTTGAAAACCAATAAATGTACTTTTAATGGAGTTTATATCTCCTAATTCGTTTTTAGCATCGGTAATGCTGTTGTATTTTAGATGCAACAAAGGAGATAGCTTATCAGTATCTAATTCTTCAAACCCTTCTTTAACATATTGATCTAAAACGAAGTTGAGGAATTCTTGTTGCTTTGGGTTGTATTCTCCAAGTTGGATTTTGGCGCGACCTGCTCGTTCAAGTCGTGCGACAAGTTGACTTTTATAAGCGATATAACTCAATACATCATATAAATCACTATCCTGACCATGAATTAAGTCACGAAGATCTTCAAGTTGTGAGTTTGAATATCCTTTTTCTTCGAGTTCTGTGAGTAGTTTTTTACGTGTGCTTGGAATACTCCAAATTTTACGTAATTCGTCTTCATTTTCGAATAATTTTGGCAATTCACCATACAGTTGATCCATGAATTCTGCTGATGAGATTGGTTTTCCTGATGGACTCCAAAATGTTGTTTTAATGGTTGCGTCTATTTCTCTCTCTTTACCATCTGAAAGTTTGATTTTGATGATTCCAGTAGGAGTTTTTTCACAATTACAAGGCAGGTTACCACATATTGGACATGGTTCTGGATGAGCAGTAGAACATTCACATGGTTTAATGTTGCATACTATACAAATCCCAGCCCCAGGTTTTCCTCCAATTGGAGTTTCAGGAGATTCTGGTTCTCCATCCCATGCAGGATCTTGGAAATGCTTGTGCGCTTTTACAAAGTCATAAACCGTGAAATAATCTTTTCCATCATATAGTCGAGTTCCTCTTCCTACAATCTGTTTGAATTCAACCATTGAGTTTACAGGTCGAAGAAGAACAATATTTCTAATTTCAGGAGCATCTACACCTGTGCTTAACTTTTGAGATGTTGTAAGAATTGTTGGAATTAGCTTTTCGTTATTCTGAAAATCTGCTAAGGCTTGTTCACCCATCTTTCCATCCTCAGCGGTTACTCGTTTACAATAATCAATACTTTTACTATCGCTTTCTTGATTAATAATGTCTCTAATTGCAGCCGCATGAACTTGTGTTGCACAAAAGACTAGCGTTTTATGATTTTGATTGATTTGACTTAAGAACTTTCGTACTCTAAATCGTTCAATCTGGTCAATAATTACGGTTCTTCCATAGTCTTTGTATGTAAACGTATCACCGACTTCCGCTTCTCCCGCAATTATAGTATCGTCGGAAGTTACGGTGTATTCATCATAATTGGTTTGAATTTGCTTTACCCTAAACGGAGTCAAGAAACCATCATTAATTCCGTCTTTTAAAGCGTAAGTGTATATTGGTTCTCCAAAATAATCATAAGTATCTGCGTTGACATCACGTTTAGGTGTAGCGGTTAATCCCAGCTGAACTGCAGGAGAGAAATACTCCATAATTTCACGCCATGAACTTTCGTCATTTGCTCCACCTCTATGACACTCATCAATAATAATTAAATCGAAAAAATCTTCTGGATATTCTAAATAACGTTCTCTAATTTCTATTCTTTCATCAGAAGAATATAATATTTCAAGGGGCTCTGCCGCTAAAGGAGTGTACTCCTCTTCCACTTCACTATCTTCTTCTCCTGTGGAAGCTGTTGTAACCAAGGATTGAAAAATCGTGAAGAATAAACCTCCATTTTTAGGAACATGTCCTGTTTTTCTAATTTCTGCTGGACTAATGCGTTTTCTAATGTTAGTATCAATATTGTCAAAAACTTCGAAAGCATTAAAAGCTTGGTCAGCCAAAATGTTTCTATCTGCTAAAAACAATATACGTGGACTTCTTGCGGCATCTCTTTGTAAATTCCATTTTGATTGAAAGAGTTTCCAGCACAAATGAAAAGCTGTTGCTGTTTTTCCAGTACCAGTAGCCATTGTCAATAACAATCTATCTTGTTTGTTAGAAATTGCTTCCAAACACTTTTCTACTGCGGTACGTTGATAATATCTTGGTAAATATTGACCTTTAAATAAAGGAAAAGGCACTTCTTTAAAACGGTCTTTCCAATTTTCGATTTCTATTTTATAGTCTTCTTTTGGGGTGGGGAAACACATTTCCCACAATTCATCAGGAGAAGGGAATTTGGAAACATCGCCTTCTGTTCCTTCATCCATATCAACACCGTAGATTTCAATACCATTTGTGCAATAAGCAAAACGAGTGTTTAATCGATTTGCATAATCTTTAGCTTGTGCTAGTCCATCTGTATAATATTTATCACGTGCTTTAGCCTCAATAACCGCCAATCTTCTACCATTATATTCTAATACATAGTCGCAAGAAAGTGGTTTTTTCTGAATCAAATTTCCTTTACTATCTTTACCGATAATTCGGCCGGCAGTAATTACTTCTACTTTAATTCGACTGCCCAGAACATCGTTCCAACCCGCATTTCTCAACGCTGGGTCAATTAAGTCATGTCTAGTTTGGGATTCGTTCATTAATTGGTGGTTTTATTACCTCCTGCAATATACAAATTTCTTTAATATTTCATCCCTTCGGGATTGGTAGTTCGTGTGGTTTGGGGCTTAGAATTATGTCATCCCTTCGGGATTTGTTGAAGTTTCATTAGTTTTAGGTTATAATAATTTCATCACTTTGTGACTTACAGTTCATATGCTCTAGGGCTTAGAAATATGCCATCCCTCTGGATTTGAAGAAGTGTTATTTCTTTTTCTTTTCATCATTAAGAGTAAAGCAAAAACTTATGTTTTACGAATATTAAGCCTGAAAGGCTGAAATAATTCTAAAATAGTACTTGAACGAGGAGCAAAAACCTCGAAGAGGTGATATTTCTTGAATCTATATTTTTAATATGTCATCCCTTCGGGATTGGTACACCAAGTGGTTCAACTCTTTATAATTATGTCATCCCTTCGGGATTTGTTGAAGTATCATTAGTTTTAGGTTATAATAATTTCATCACTTCGTGATTTACAGTTCATGTGCTCTAGGGCTTAGAAATATGCCATCCCTCTGGATTTGAAGAAGTGTTATTTCTTTTTCTTTTCATCATTAAGAGTAAAGCAAAAACTTATGTTTTACGAATATTAAGCCTGAAAGGCTGAAATAATTCTAAAATAGTACTTGAACGAGGAGCAAAAACCTCGAAGAGGTGATATTTCTTGAATCTATATTTTTAATATGTCATCCCTTCGGGATTGGTACACCAAGTGGTTCAACTCTTTATAATTATGTCATCCCTTCGGGATTTGTTGAAGTATCATTAGTTTTAGGTTATAATAATTTCATCACTTCGTGATTTACAGTTCATGTGCTCTAGGGCTTAGAAATATGCCATCCCTCTGGATTTGAAGAAGTGTTATTTCTTTTTCTTTTCATCATTAAGAGTAAAGCAAAAACTTATGTTTTACGAATATTAAGCCTGAAAGGCTGAAATAATTCTAAAATAGTACATGAACGAGGAGCAAAAACCTCGAAGAGGTGATATTACTCGAGCCAATCGAAAAGATATCGTTCGTCATAATCTACTTCAAATTTTTCTAGAAATTCTAAATACTCTTCTCTAAAAGTCTTCTTGCGATGATGCTCTTGTTGGTTTAAAATGTATTTATATACATTATCTATTTGAGATTGAGCATAAGAGAAAGCGCCATATCCTTCTTGCCAAGAAAATTTACTTTTGAGCCAATTTTGCTCATTGATGAATTTTGAGGTATTGTTTTTTATATCTCTGGCTAAATCTGAAATTCTCATTGATGGTTTTAACCCAACAAAAATATGAACGTGATTAGCTACTCCATTTACAATGATAGATTTTTGATTTTTTGCTTTAATAACTCCTGAAATATATTTAAAAACTTCTGCGCGCCACTCTTTTTGCAATAGGTTTTCTCGACCTTTTACTACAATGACGAATTGAATATAGATTTGTGAATAGGTTCCTGCCATATCATTTAGGTTTTATGTCATCCTTAAGGTTTGGTAAAAAAAATGCCTTTCAGATTGACCTGGTTATTCTTGATTGTTATAACAAGTTATGAAAAAATAATTATATAGTAGGTTTGAATCTTAATTATATGATAAATAGGATTTTGAAATCTTAAATCAAATAACCATAAAATAACAACATCTATATATTCAATGGTTTCAGTTGCGATAACGCAACTATTATCAAATAAGAAATTACATATCTTGAAATGGTTCCATTAAATCAATCTTATTGAGTAGATATTCTATTGAGGTTCTACTTCTATCGTAGTTGTTTTTTTCTTTATCTAAAAAATGTAAAAATTGATTTTGATCAAATTTTGATCTTAAGTCTATTTCTTTTCTTCTATCAAAATTGGTCAAAGATTTTAATTTATAATCAAATTCTAAATATTCATTATAGAACAATACCATAAACGCTTCAATATTTGAACGAAGGTAATTATCATGCACAATATCTAATACACCATTTAAAGTAACTTGGATACTATCTATTAATTGCTGGTGCTTGAATTCTTTATTTTTAATTTGAGAATATATGGCACCATAATATGATCTTAAATAAATAAGATAAACCAACAACTCAGGAATAATAAATGAATCTCCTTTAAAACTTTTTAATGTAATTCCAGCGTGTCTAATTATTTTATCTTGCTGTCTTAGAGATAGACCTTTTAGTCTAAATATAAACATAGTGAACGTAATAAAACTAGACTTCTCGTTGGTGTACACATCACCTTTCCTTATGTTATGATTGAAAAACTCATTCAATTTATGAGCTTCCATTAAATAAAAAACATAATTCTTCAACTCAGGCGTTGGAAGAGAATACTCCACATCAATGAATCTTCTCAAGTATTCATTTGAGTCCATTTTCTCACTTCCATAAACTCCACAAACGGCATGACCTAACTGCTCTTTGTCAATGGATAGAACGAATACAATTCCTTTTACAGAAAATAGGTGTTTGATATTTTCTAAAACCGAAACGGCATAATCTGGACGACAACGATCTAATTCGTCAATTATAAACACTATAGGGTTGCCATTAGAATTTTCATCAATGTATTCTTCTAGTTTTTTATGGAAATCCTTGATGTTCTTTTTACGCTCTAAATAATCTTGAATATCATCGTCAAAAGATGCTAAAATTCCTTCACTTGTCTTTTCTAAAATATCCGATACATCTTCTCCTCCATATCGTTTGGCTAGATTCTTTAAAATTGAAGGAAGAGCTGATTTAGCTATCATACTCCCTTTTTCTAAAACAGCTTTAAAAGTTGCTGATGATTCCTTTCCCAACAGCTCCTTCAATTCTGCTGTAATAGCTACAAAAGGATTGTTTTCAAAATCATTTTCCCAGGCGTTGAAATATAGCGTTTTAAACTCTTCATCCTTCTTTAACTTGTTTCTCCACATGTTAACAAAGGTGGTTTTACCCGTTCCCCATTTGTTGTCTATTGCCAAAACAAAACCATTTGGATTTGTTCTTACAATATCAGTGAGTACATCTGCATATTTTTCTCTTTCTAACTTGCAATCTGCAAATGTGATGTTTGTTAAGTCTTCAAATGGATTTAGTGTGGTCATGTGGTGTTAGATTAACTTGTTAACTCCCCAGAAAATGCTTTTTCCAGTATGGATTTTTTGAGTTCTTCGAGAGAGGCGAGTTTTTGGTTATAAAAACTAGTTATGGACATATATTCTGTTCTTAAAAGTTCCAATTCTTTAGTTAGTTTTTTTTGCTTTTCGAGCGAGGCGATAGAGAATTGATAATCAAATAAATGTTTCCTATTTACTTTAGGCATTCCAGCTCTAGAAGAACCACTAATAGCATAATCAGTAAAGTTTTTAGAAATTAATAAATAGTACAAAAAATCTCTTGTTATTTCATCTTTAATTGGAACTAGTGGATACATATCTGCACTGCACAAACCATTAAACTCTGGTCTTGTCACCTTCACCAAATATGGTCGGATTTTATTATACAAAACCATTGTAGAGTTAAATTTGAATTTACCTGATTTTAGTTCTTCTTCTCTTGCAGTTTTTAAATTTATCAACTTCCCAGTTTCTGCTTCTATATTACCTCCTCCAACATGTATTAAATCAATATATTTACTCTCTTCAGGGTTTACTAATTTACTTGTTATTTCACAAACTTTTTTAAGTGTAGTCTCTTCCCATCCTTCACCTTTCTGACTAAAAATCTCATTCAATTTTGATTGAAACAATTCATTCGCATTAACAATATTCCTTTCAATATTGGCTTTTGCTTTGTCTATGGCTTCAAAAGCTTTATCTAGAATTTCAACGATTTGTTTTTGTTCTGGGAGAGGAGGGATTGGGATTTGAATGTTCTTAAATTTACTTTTAGAGACTCCACCTATTAACCCTGTTAAATTTGATTTAAATTCTGTTTGAAACCTTTCAGATTGATAATAATAAAATACATAATAAGGTTGTACATCAATGTTTACTGATAAGGTAAATAGTTTGTTTACTAAGCAAACATCTTGATTAGTTATTCCTATCTTTCGCCCAGCACTTCCTCCTTCAGCGCAAATAAGTATAGTGTTTTTTGTTGCAACTCTGAATTTACTTAAGTCCGATTCAGGTATTCTAACTCCATTTTCATAGTCAATGCTTCTATCAAATCCAACATCTTTTGTAGCAATATATGGTATGCCACCTTGAATGTTCATATATTTCTCCTCCTTTATTTTTGCATTAATACTGTTTCCGCTGAATAAATTACCAATCTTATTTATTTTACGTATTTTCCAGCCTTTCGGTAATTTTGGTCTCTCTTTCATGCTCATATCAACCCTTTTATTGATTCCAAAATAGAACTTGTTTCTTCATCCAAACTCACCATTTCTTCCAAAATAACTTCTGGACTTCTCAACGGAGATTCCTCGGGAGTGTTTGGGTTTTTTGGAGATAAATCGTAGGTTTCTTGATCAATGTTATTCATCTTGAAAACCCAAGATTGTTCTGTGTTAGATTGCTTTTTATAATCCTTCAGAAACACTTCCATATCCTTGTCATTTAAAGGATTGGTTTTTCCCATGTTTCTTCCTGGGGCTAATTGATAATACCAAATCTTTTTCGTTGGTTCTCCTTTTTGGAAAAACAAAACTACTGTTTTCACCCCTGCACCAGTGAAAGTTCCTGCTGGCATGTCTAAAACGGTGTGTAGGTTACAGCTTTCCAATAAATGTTTACGCAATGCAATAGAAGAATTGTCAGTATTACTTAAAAAGGTGTTTTTTATAACAATTGCTGCTTTTCCACCTGTTTTAAGACTTTTAATGAAGTGTTGTAAGAAAAGAGAAGCTGTTTCTCCAGTTTTAATATCGAAATTTTGCTGAACTTCTGGTCTTTCCTTTCCTCCAAATGGTGGATTAGCGAGAATCACATGGTAACGGTCTTTCTCTTGTATGTCACGAATGTTTTCACCTAAAGTGTTGGTATGAATAAGGTTTGGTGCTTCAATTCCGTGGAGAATCATGTTCATTGTACCAATCACATAGGCCAAGTTCTTTTTCTCTTTTCCATAGAAAGAATCTTCTTGTAAAGTTTTTAAGTTAGCGGTTGTTTTTTCCATGCGTTCATACATGTGGTCGAAGGCTTCCACCAAGAAACCACATGAACCTGCTGCACCATCATAGACTTTTTCACCAATTTGTGGGTCAACGACATTAATCATTGCACGAATTAGCGGTCTAGGCGTATAATATTGTCCACCATTTCGTCCAGCGTTCCCCATGTTCTTGATCTTCGTTTCATACAAGTGACTCAACTCATGCTTGTCGGTTGAAGAACGGAATGGAAGTTCGTCGGCATATTCTAGAATCTCTCTTAAAATATATCCACTTTGAATTTTATTTTTTAGTTCAGAGAAAATTTCTCCAATTTTATAATCAATCGTTTTTGGGTTTTCTGCAGTAACTTTAAATTTAGCCAAATACGGGAAGAGTTTTGAATCAACGAATTGTACCAAATCCGATCCAGTCAATGCTTTATTGATATCTGTTTCGTATTCATTTGTCGACGCTTCTTTCAGTCTTTTAGGCATTGCCCATCTTCCCCATCTGAATTCTTCGTCAATAATGAATTTGTATTCTTTTCCAGAAAGTTCTGCTTCGTCTGCTTTGTCTTTTTCTAGTTCGTCGAGGTAGCGCAAGAACATTACCCAAGAGGTTTGTCCTATGTAATCTAATTCACTGTCTGAACCTGCATCTTTGTAAAGAAGGTCGTCTATATTTTTGAAAGTTTGTTCGAAGTTCATGTATTTTACAATTTTGTTGCTTGTGTGGTATTGCCACGAATATAGTGGTTATAGTAAGTTACTGGTCACTTTTTCTTTAAATATTTTATCGCTTTTTCCAGCCTATTTCAAATTCTTTACCAAAAAAAAAGTTGCCCCCATTCAGAACAGGGACAACCTTTTGTATGCATTCAATATCTATTTCTTTTCACGCAACCAATACGTTCCTAATTTATTTTCTTCATAAGAGAATTCATAACGTGGAATTTCAATAGTTCCCATTACCACATCAATACTCATTAATTGGTCTCCTCTAGCGATGATCAAATTGAATTCATCATTTTCTGATAGTTTACCTAGGAAATCTTGTAGACCACTAACATCAACACGGAATCCATTAAATGCGATAATTTCATCGTTTGGTGATATACCCGCGCGTTCTGCAGCACTGTTCGATTGAACATTGTTCACAATTAATTTCCCTTCGTTATTTGACATTGAAATACCCATTGAAACTCTTTTTTCAATATTCATATCGATTTTCAGACCTAAATCCTTAAAATATTCGGCATAAGGAATTGTTTCAGTTCCATAAACGTACTTTTTAAAGAATTCATCCATATTGTCACCCAAAAACTCCTCTAAAGTAGCTTTGAATTGCGCAGGTGTCATTCCTGTGTTATTTTCTTCATAGAATTTGCTATAAAGAACTTGCATAAATTCATCCAAAGACTTTTTTCCTTTCGTTTTCTTGATGATCATTGCCTCTATCGCATGTGCCAACAACCCACCTTTCGAGTAGTAAGAAATATTTGTGTTTCTGCTGTTTTCATTTGGACGGTAAGATTTAATCCAAGCATCATAAGAAGAATGTGCAACAGGTTGAACCTTGTTTCCTGGTGTTCCTTCAACATAATTGATTGTATTTTTAAATACATTCATGTACTCCTTTTCTGTATAGAATCCTGCTCTTCTCAAGATCAATTCGTCATAATACGAAGTAAATCCTTCCATTACCCACAATAAATCTGTGTAGTTTTCATTGCTGTAATCATATTCCACAAGGTTTGCTGGACGTAAACGTTTTACATTCCAAACATGAAAATATTCGTGCGCAACTAAAGAAAGAAACTGATTATATTTCTCCGGTCCATAAGTCCATCTATTCACATGTAAAGTTGTAGAATTCATGTGCTCTAATCCCCCACCTCTAGAATCTGTATTGTGAATGATGAACCAATATTCCTTATTTGGATTTTGACCGAAAACTGCTGTTGTAGATTCAACAATCTTCGCCATGTCTACTTTTAATTTTTCAACATCGTAGTTTCCTGGACCATACATTGCAACGTTGTGCTTAATTCCAGCAGCTTGAAAACTGAATTCTTCTTGGTTTCCAATTTCTATTGGTGTATCACCCAATTGTTCAAAATTTTCAAATTCGAAAGTTTCAGCTCTATTGTCAGTACTGAATCCTTCTTTTGACTTTTTTAGAGGGGCAGTAATTGTTTTAAATGAAGAATGAGGAACAATTGTTAAGTTTCCTCCTAAATCCATGTGACCTTCTGGGAAAGTGAAGATTGTTGTTCCATTTAAATACCCATGTGTTTTATCTAAAAAAGAAGTTCTTACGGTTAATTCGAAAGAGTATACTTCATAGTTTACCGTTACTTTTTTGGCGTTTCCTTTATCGATTTCCCATTTGTTTTTACTCACTTTTTGAACTGCAAGTTCCTTTCCGTTTTCATCTTTTGCACGAACTAGATTTACATTTTTAGGAAATTCTCTTACTAAATAAGATCCTGGAGACCAAACTGGCATTACGATGACCAATTTTTTTTCTTCGAAATCAGTTAATGTTGTTTCCACATGGAAGTAATGTGTTTCTGGTGCAGGCATAGAGAGTTCATGATGCACTTTTTGACCTAAGACAGTTCCACTAAAAAGTAAAACTGCAACGAGTAAATTGTAAATTTTCATAATATATCATTGAATTTTCTCAAATATACGATTAACCCAAAGAATTCGTTAGTTTTGTGAATAGAATCAAATAAACAAACGGATGAAATACATTTTTTTATTTACACTTATAATCGCTTTTGCTGCTTGTAAAAGTGATACGACAGAAAATCAGTTGACAACTGAGCAAGAAGCTGAAATGATTGAGTTGCGAAATAAAGTAGCACAAATGGAGCTTGAAAGTGCTCAAAAGGATTCTGCTTTAAATGAAGCGATTTCATTTTTCAATGAGGTTCAAGAAAACCTTGCCAAAATTAATGTGAAGGAAGAAGAGATTCGTGTTAGAAGTAATAATCCTGAAATTTCTCAAGACGATCAAGAGTGGATTCTTCAACAAATTCAAAATATTAATTTTTTGAGAAATCAAAATGCTCAAAACGTAAAGAACTTAAAACAGAGTCTAAGTAAAAAAGATTTGAAAATTGCTGAATTAGAAGGTATGACGGATCGTTTGGTCATGCAAATTCGTGCGAAAGACGAACAAATTACTGCACTTCAAAAATCTTTGGCTGACTTAGATATGGAATATTCGGAACTTTTCGATGAGTATCAAGAACAAGTCGAAATGACTTTAGATGTCATCAAAGAATTGAATTCTGTATTCTATGCATACGGAACAATAGACGAATTAACGGCCAATAATGTTTTGGTAAGAGATGGTGGTTTTATTGGTATTGGTCGTAAGACAAACATTGCTGAAGACTTAAACCAAAAATATTTCCAGAAAATGGATAAAACTAAAGTGAAAGAAATCAGAATCGTTGGAAACAAACCAGATTTAGTAACAGACCACCCTATTTCTTCTTATGAATGGAAGGGTGATAAATTAATCATTTTGGATGCTGAGAAGTTTTGGAAAGTTTCAAAATACTTAGTCGTTACAGTTAAGTAAGAAAATATATAAAATACAAAAAGCGCGGTAGTCATATGATTACCGCGCTTTTTTTTTACTCGTTTTTATTACTCCACCACAACCATCTTCTTAAATGACTTTCCTCCTACCAGTACTCGCAAAATATACGAACCCGTATTCAAATCTGAAACATTGATTTTGATATTTTTATTGGTGTGACTTTCTTTTATCATGATTTTCCCCAATAAATCCAACATTTGAATTTCATAATTCCCACCATTTAACTCTTCAGGAATTGTAACATTGAGCAAACCATTTTCTGTAGGATTTGGATAAACCAAAATTGAAATTTCTTCTGTTTGGCTTTCTTTTAAATCTACTGTACTCACAGATATTCCATTAATCACCAAAGAAAAATCTTGGAACCCATTCTCTAAACTTCCTTTGTGACTAACAGAAACAGTATATTCACCCGCTGGAATAGTATCTATGTCTATTCTTTCAATATTATCTCTAAAATTATCACCTTTAGTTGCGGCATCAGTGAAGTTATCAGAAGTAGCGTTTGGGGTCATTACCCAAGGTTCGTAAACCAAAGAATTCCCAGATATTCTTACATCTAAATCATTAACCAACATTGGAGTTTGATTATCAGTTGTCCCTGTTACTGGATTTCCAAAAGGATCAGTCCAAACAATGGTTAATGCAATAGGTTTTGAACCATCAGATTTAAAAGTTGTTGTGTACGTATTTCCATTCGTTAAGGAAAGTTCATTTATTCTAGATGTGGTTCCATGATTTGAAATTACCTCACTGGCACGCTCTGCATTCAATAAACCCCAACCATTTTCAAAATCGGGACCATCATTTGCTCCAGCTTCATCTGTTGTACCTAACAATAAAGCTTTTACAGTTGCCGACTTCATGTAAACACTATTCTCGTTGTGATAATGTTGTTGTAACAAAGCAATCGCCCCTGTAACGGTAGGTGTAGACATAGAAGTTCCACTTTTAACGCCATAGTCATCATCACCACCATTGTCTGCTGAATACATTGATACACCGTTCGCAACTAAATCAGGTTTAATTCTCCAATCATCGGTTGGACCCCAGCTGCTAAAAGAAGATTGATTTACAGATGAAGGATTCACATATAAACTTATGTCATTTACTGCTCCAATACATAATAAATTCTTACTCGTTGCCGTAGTATATAGAATATCATAACCATTATCTCCAGTATTAACTCCATCATTTCTGGTATTTCCAGCCGATTTACATGCAGTCAAATAAGGTGCATTGAATAAAATTTCATCCCATTCACTTGCGTTATTGTTGTATAAACCATAAGATGGAATTGAACCGTTAGGATTTCCAGAACTATAAGAATGATTGGAGACTAGTCCCCCAGCAGCTCCAAAATCAGCTATTTCAGATTCATCATTACCGCTTTGGCGAGAAACAATGGTTGCGCTTGAGGCCATTCCTCGAGCATCTGTATCTATTCCTGACCCAATCATTGTCCCTGCGGTATGTGTAGAATGACTACTCACAGCAAAATTTTCCATATGGGTTACTCTTCCATCAAATTCTTGATGAGTTGTTAAAGCCAAACCTCCAGCTTCCCAATGTCCAATTTCAATACCATCTCCATCTAAATCAAGACCGCTTGTACCTCCATCCCTAATTCTATCTATTCTACTTGTGATTGCCGCATTTTCGTTGTCATCAAAATCATAAACTGGCTTTCCCATTGAATCGAATCCAGAGAAATGACCAATTTCATTTTTGCTATTTGTGATTTTTAACGGAATCCCTTCTTTTTGTGCTTTTTCTAACGCTGAAATATATTGAGCTTTGTGTCTATCAGATATCGCTTTAAGGGCACTTGTATTGGTTTGCTCAATAATTGTCTTTCTGTCTTGTTCATTTTGAGCATTTATACCAGATTGAACGAATAAAATTGCACCGAATAAAATAAGTTGTTTTTTCATTTTGGTTTTCATGAGTTTTAGCAATGTTGTAATCTTGGTTAAAGATAATGAAATTAATTTTGTGTTGGATAGTATTAGAATAATGACGAAAAGACAAGAAGTTAGGACACACCTTAATAAATACAGATAAAGTCTTCAAGTTAATTTATGATTTACGTCTCTTTATACCTTTAAATAGATTTTCACAACCATTTATTTTCAACTATATTACGTTAAAAAAATGATTACTCTTCACAAAAGGCAGACCTAGATTAATCATTTATTTTTGGTTTGATGGCTACAGGCAAGTTGCGAAAATATTTCGGATCAAACGGACACTCAATATCAGTACTAATTTCATCTTTACCATGAATAGTATCATTTATTTTTGAACGGAAATAACCAACCAATATTCCTGCACTAGGTTTTCTGTAAAAATTAAGGTTATACTTGAATAATGAGTCATTATAGACACTAGTTTCAAGAAAGGAAACACCGCATGTAAAAAGATCATTGCTTATTGTATCATACCTTTTCTCAGTTGAAAGATTCAATACAGAATTAATGAATAATTTATCCACATGGTCTGTTTCGTATTGTTCGAATATGTATTTACTGTACGCACCCGATGAAAGCCATACTTTTATATCGTCTTGCTTCGATATCTCAATTTCATAACGACCTAGGAGATCAAATCCTGTGATGAAAGTATAATCTAAAAACTCTGGATATATATTTGGAGCTTTATCGAAATAAATTATCTCTGGTATAAAATCAAACCCTATTATTTTTGAAAACAGATATAAAGATTCAAATTTTGTTATTTTAAAAGTTGATGATTCACCAGTAATTCTATTGTCCAATTTCACCTCACTTAACAAATTATAAAGAAAAGTATTGGGTATTGAAATTGTATCACTTGAAATACTACTATTTAGTCTAAAGACTTCTTTTAATTTACCTGGTTGTTGATGATTTTGAGGATAATAACTAAAAGGATAAACCAATGAATCTGGATTTTCTCCAATAAAACCAACGCCTATCAATTCTTTTTCCCAGTCTTTTGATTTAATTTCTACATCTCTTTCAGAACATGACAATGCTATTATTAAGATGACCGATATGTAAATTATCCTCTTCATAAATTCCTATCACTTCACTATCGTACGATTGCCTCTCACAATTATTTTAATCTCATCTAAAGACTTTAATCCTATGGCATGCCTGTTTTTATTGTATTCCATTTTTTTCTCTTCACTCATTTTGTTCCAAGGGTTTGGTATTGAGTAAAACTTCTGTGGTTTGCCAGCATACATCAAATGTCGATCAATTATCCATGCATAAGTTTTTGGATCAATCTTCCCTGCTACCAAAGCTCTTTTTAAATCTTCTCCCATAATATGATTTGCAGTGTCCTTATCATAATGAAGAAGGATAATTCCTACGGAACGATTGGTTTTTCTCCCCACTAATTGCTCTGATGGATATCCATATTTTGAAATTATGTATTTAATGTATTCGACATTAGAGCTATCAACACTCCACCATTCTCTCATGAGTTGTTGGGATTTCAATAATTCTTTTCCACTATATTCAAATGTTGAGTCTGTCAAATGGCGATAACAATAATTTTTAGCTTTAGAATACTTTCTTCCCCTAACTCTTTGATCTTCTTCCCCAATACTATCTAATTTTGATTTCAAGTCTTGATTTAAATTGTCTTTCGATTTGGCTAACTCAGCTTTACAATACCGCAGCAATTCTTTATCATTGTTTTTCCTTGCTATTTTTTTTCCTAATTTCAAATTTTCAATGTGGATATAATCAACCGATGCAAAAGCCTTCTTTAGATCAAAGATAGCGCTGTCACCTTTTTTATTGAATTTGACCTTTTCAATTAATTGATAATATTCGATATAATTCCTTTGAGATTGTAATGTTCCTAGGAAGAGGAATGAAATTATTAGGGTGAAAAGTACATTTTTCATTTTAGTTCTTTTTCATATTGATTAACAACCAGTTACTCCAATACTTATTTTTAAATTTTCTCTTCTAATTATAGCTTCTTGCTCAAAGATTTTACTTTAATGTGATTCTCTCCAAACTTCTCAAGATAAATTTTATGTGCTTTTCTATAATATTCTTTAGCCAAATCAATTTGCTTTTCTGCTATTGCTAAATCACCATAGCTCGAGAAAATATCTGCAAACACATCATGCTTTTCATCAAAGAAATTTCTGTTAATTCGCATTGATTTATCAAGCATTTCATTGGCTTTCTTGAGCTGCTTTTGACTTATCGATAAACCAGAATAATTCAAATATACTATCGCAGTTAAAGGATGATTTTCCGTGAATAATTGTTTGTGTAACTCTAAAGATTGAACAAATAGCGAGTCTGCGTTTTTGTAGTCTTTTCTAGCAGCCATAACCAATCCTAATCCATTTAAAGCTATTGCAGTCGAAGCAGTTGATTGCAACTCAAAGTCAGCATTAATATTTATCGTTTTTCGGTAAAAGGAATCTGCAAGCGCATAATTTCCGATGTAATAATTCACATAAGCCCCATTATTTATTACACCAGTGATTGAAGGATCTTCCTCACCTATTAAATCATTTAGACTTGATATTGAAATTTCAGAATGTGATTTAGCCTTGTTGAATTTCGCAAGTATTAATTCAAGATTAGCCAAGCTGGAATAAACTTCTGCTAATTCAATGTCATATTCGTTATTTGAATTGATAATCCGGTGGTATTTTGATTCAGCACTCTGATATTGCCCTAACAATTGATCTAATTCGGCATCTAAGAAGAGAAAATTAGCATATCTACTGTGATTTTCCCCTTGAGATTTAGCAACTATTTGCATTGCTCTTTGCAAGTGAGTTCTCGCTTCATCATATTCAGCAAGTGCAATTTTTACTTTAGATTTTATGAAAAGGTTTTCTGCAATCCCATTATTTTTTGGTTCATTAAAAGATTCTAGTAGCGCTAAACTCTTGGAGAGGACTTCATCGGCTTTTTTGTATTCGCTCAATCGGTAATAATAGTAACCATCATAATAGCTTGTTGTACAAAAAGCATAGTCAGTCTCATCTAGAATTTGGAATGTTTCATCTATATAGAATTTAGCTTTATCCAATTGTTCTAAACCAATAAGGTTTGTAATTAAATTATGATAGTTATAAATCAAAGCATAATTAATATCCTCATCTTCTGAATCTTCTTTTTTGAGTATAAAAATAGCTTCTTCAAAGAATGAATTAGAATATTCAAGCCCCCCCTGCTCAGCAAGTGATTTAGCCAGGTTACTATAAAATTCAGCCGTATTTTCATCTGTAGAATCTTTTAATGAAGTATACTCTTGGATTACTTCTACAAAAATAGAATCTGCTTTTTCATAGTCAAAAATATTCCGGTAACATAAAGCAATTCTATTTTTAAGCAATATATGCTCTATCTTCCAGTATTCAGAACTTGGTCTAGAAATAGAAATTGCTTTTTCTGATTTTAGATAGGTATTTAATGCTTGGTCAAATTGATCTCTATCATAATACTCATTGGCTTTACACGCATAAGCCTTGTACAAACTGGTAAAAGCTCCACTAATCGCATTTATTTCAACTGAATTTAAATAATCCTCGGCTTCTTGATCTGAAGGCACTCCTAACCAATTTTTCCCAGATTCGACTGCTTTTTCAGCATAAATAATTGCATTTTCACAATCCCCTTCTTCATATGCTTCATCAAATAGCTCATTAAAATCAAACATTTTGAGATTTTCTTGAATAGAAAAATTTCCATTATTAAGACCGTAAATTAGGTTTCTATAGGGTTTAAATGTAGTTGGTATATAAGTGAAAAATGAAACAACAACTAAAATTATTAAAGAACGTAGCCATATTAATTTTGTATTTCTATACTTAGAATCCGATTTTCGTTTAATTAAAAGAAAGACTGTTAAAACAATAAATAGTAAGCCATTTGAAAGTGGAAAATAAATATTATTTGGATTATTTCTTAATTGAACTAAGAAAGGTAATTTATAAACCGAGACAGCAAACACTATTCCAGCCAGAATAGCCAGAATTGAATTTTTACGCTCTTTTGTTTGAAAAATCCAATAACCCCCAACAAGGTAAGACGCTGCTATAAGCCAACTGGTAAGAACAAGTAATAAAATTTTCCCAGGGAAGTCAAAAAATTGAAGTAAAAATACAATACTAAAAATGATAAGTAATATTTTTTCGTATCGTTTCATAAGTTATGTAGTAGTTTAGTTAAGTAGGAACCTATTCGCTTTAAGGGTAAAAATAGAAAATTATTAGAAAACAATAACTCAAATTGGATTTTCCAATTGATATAAAGTTGAAATACTGATCTATTTATTCTTTCAAAGTTAGGATTTAAAACCACATCCTAAACTTAAAAGGAAATGGAATATTTACATATAAATACACTGGTTTTAGATGAAAACAAGTACAATATTATCCATGTTTATTCTCACCAATACTCAATAACTTCAATCTAGAAGCTAGGGATGAATTGTTTCAACTATTTTTAAAAATACCCAAGCACGCAAATAATCGCATGCTTGGACATTTCACTTTTTTCTACTCCAGAACCACTTTCTTTTTTCGGGCTCCGATTCTTTTTTATCTGGCTTACTGTTCTTCATTTCATTTTTTTCTTTTTTAGGCATTTTTGATTTGATACGTTTTTTAAAGTCATTTAAATCATCCATTAAACTGTCATCATAGCAATGTTTCTTAGCTATTTTAATTACTTCAAGTGCTTTTTCGTATTCTCTCTGACACTCTAATAAATATACTTGTCGGGTATAAATCAATCCTTTATCTGAAGCTTTAATGGTTAAGGCAAAATCAATTAATTTATGCGCTTTCTCATAATCTTCATTTAAAATTAATGCAAGAACAAAGTGAGGGTACACAAATGTAGCCCTCATATTTTCTCCCAAAGCTTCTTGGTAAAATTCAATCGCTAATTCATAATTTTGATAAACATCAACCTCAATTCTTCCTTGTAAACACAGTGCATGCGTGTTTTTAGGATCATAAGAAAGTGCAAAATTCAAAGACTCAACCGTTTCTTCCAAATTATATGGATAATTATCTAAGGCTTTTATTAAATATGTATTATTTTGGTTCATTTTCATTTATTTATTTCAATCGTCAGGTAAAAAGCACCTGCTCCGATAATTAGGTTTTCACTTTAAAATATATTTCTTTTATTCAGTTTTTTAAACCTTTTAAAGGTCTTCATGAGCTCACATCGTATCGGTTCATTTTTTTCTTGATAAAAAAACGAAACAAAAAAATCAATGAAATTCCAAGGCGAATGCTGCGCACCATGAGATTTTCTATCGTTGCATGCTTTATTTCTTTTTCAAAGAAATGCAATTCCACTTGAAAACTCATATTTCGCTGTGGAATCCCAGGCGCTCCGATTTTGAGATTTTTGAAATATTAAGGCCTCTATTCAAAAATCTAACTAGTAGTCCTTAATATTAAGTGTTTTACGAATCAGGTAGAATTTACTCCAAACGTTAATGATTTTTTATCTAACGTTTATCACCCAATCTCTCTCTTCCATTCTTGTTTTCTCGTTTTTCTTTCATTTCGGAATTTTTTAGGTTGAGCTTCTTGTTTAAAGTCAATTGATTTGAAAACTTTGACGGGGTTTCCTCTTTCTAAGTTCATGTGATTAAACCATGCATCGTCTTCCCTTTTTCTAATAGTAGCAAGTTGATGTTCTTCCCAAGCCTTTTCTATTCTTTGTTTGGCTAGTTTTTTATTTTGTAATTGAGATCTGGTATCCATCACTTTTACACTAATTCCAGTCGGTAAATGGGTTGCTCTAACTGCAGAACTTACTTTGTTTACATTTTGCCCTCCAGGACCTGAACTACGAATCGCTTCATAGGATATCTCTTTTTGACTCAACTCTTTAAAATTGCTCTGTTCAATTTCAAAAACTCCCACAAACCAATTTTTACGCTTGTGGTATTTTCTAAACGGACTTTCTCCAACCCATTGAATCGTTCCCAACCAATCTTTTCCTATTTCCTTGTTTCTAGTGGTGTCTATCCACAATGAAGCAGAATGTAAATTACCATTTATGTTACTCTTTTCTCGTGAAATAATTTCGTAGTAACAATTGCTTGCTTTACACTCTTTAATTATTTTCTTAAGCACTTGAGCCACTACAAAACAGCATTCTTCTGGACCTCTTCCTGAGGTTATTTGTATGTATTTCTTCATTCTATTTTTCTTAATAATTCATTCTGACGATCTTTGGAGTAAAACTCCCAATCACATCAACTAATTCAGCTTGATTTCGCATCACTTTGTCGATGTCTTTGTACGCCATCGGAGCTTCGTCTATTCCTCCACCAATGAGTGTTACGTCTTTTTCTTTCAGTAATTTATTCATTTCTGTTTGCGTAAAATTTTGTTTGCATTTACTTCTAGAAAATGCTCTTCCAGCACCATGTGATGCAGAATTTAAACTTTGGCTATTTCCTTTTCCTCTCACAATGTAACCTGGCGCAGTCATAGAACCTGGAATAATTCCCAACTCTCCTTTCGCAGCTGGAGTTGCTCCCTTTCGGTGAACGATACACTCTTCGCCATTCACGAATTCTTTCCATGCAAAATTGTGATGGTTGTCTATTTTTGCCACAGCACGACTCCCCAATTGTTTAGATATTCTATCGTGAATATCGTCATGACAAGCTTTAGCATAATCACCAGCTAAATTCATCGCCAACCAATATTCCATTCCGTCATGTGTATTCGTGTCTAGCCAAGCCAAATGTTGAACTTGTTTAGGTAAAGGACATTGTTTTTCGGCTAATCGAGAGTAATGCATGGCAATATTCGCCCCTAATCCTCTGGAACCACTGTGTGATAACAGACCCAAATAAGTTCCGATACCTAAACCAAACTCATTGTCAACATCTGTAATTCTCACTTCACCAAATTCCACAAAATGATTTCCTCCTCCGGAAGTTCCTAACTGCTTGTACGCTTTGTCTAAAAGACTTTTTACAAGCGGAATGTCCTTAAATTCACTTCTGTAGAATACTTCGCTATCGTGTTTTTTACGATGAGTTTCTTTCATTCCAAACTTTGTATGTTCGTTTAGTATATTCACCAATTGGTCTTTCTTACCATTGAGGTATGAAGATTTTATTGGGTAAATACTCAAACACATTCGGCAGCCAATGTCAACTCCAACTGCGTAAGGAATAATTGCGTTTTTAGTCGCTAAAACTCCACCAATCGGTAATCCATAACCTGAGTGTGCGTCAGGCATCAATGCACCCGCGACCGAAACAGGAAGTTTTAAAGCTCCAAACAATTGGAATTTTGCTTCTTCATTAATTTCGTTCTCACCAAAAATGGTAAAAGGCACTCTTTGTGTTTTCAATTTTTGTTTGCTTATATCAACAGGTTCTACCAAACTTTCGGCTATTTTGCCCCAAGTTCCGTCTCCCAAATAATATTCTGGGTTTTTAACGACTTCAGACGCTTCTTTTAGTATTTTCTGTTTTCCTTTCTTTTTCAGCTGATTACTTAGTATTCCTAATGTAATATTGATGCTGTTATTCTGTGGGAAACCCAATTTTATTAGGTCTTTCCCGCTTAGTTTCTTTCCCATTATAGGTTGTTTTCTATCTCCTCTAAGGAGTAATTTTTGTATTTATTTAATTTTCGTTTGGTTTGAATCCTATCAATCTTAGTAGGATTAATCCCCCAATCGTCTTTCCATGAGTATCCATGGTTCGCAATTCCGTACCATCCTTTTTTATGAAACTGTTGTCGAATCAAATCTGTTTTAGATTCAAGTTCTGGGTCAATTATTTTAGAATGAGTATTGTAAGCACGTATAAATTTTATTTTATAAGTGTGTTTAGGAATTCTAACATAGTATCGTTTTCGAATTTTTTTATAGTATTTAAACTCGAAAATAGTACAGTGTTTCTTCGCTTTATCGCTTAACTTATTGTAAGATTTAGGACTCAATGTTGGAATATCTCTGTAAATCAAATAATTTGATTGTTCGTTATCCCATTTTTTTTGAGCTTCCTCCTTGGTTCTTCCCCAAACCGAATGATTTAATTCTTGTGCAATTTCCTCTATTTCGGGTTTGCACTTATATCGTTCCAATTTATTGAGAAGAACTAGTTCTTTAAACCAGCCATGACGGATAGGTTTTTCTAATTTTATGTAACCTAAATTCCGTTTTTTACGATTAATTTCGCTCCATTCCTTGTACAATCTGCGAACCTCTTTCTCTCTTATTTCTTTTATAGAAACAGGTTTCATTGTATTGTTTTTTTAGCGTTTAGTATTCTAATTTTTGATTTTACTAGCTAAAAATTTGAATTAACTAGATTTTCCTTGTGGTGTAAATCTGTTTCATTGCTTTTGTTTTAAATTAAATTTCATCAGGCTGAATTATTCACGTTTGCCAGTTTTCTTATGCTGACAGATGAAAAAAAGAACCTTAGGAAATTGTAATGTCTCTTTTTGAAGAGTTAATTATCTTGGAGTGTTGCGAACGGGAATTGTTCTGTGGATCTGATACAAAAAAAAAGTCCGAAACACTTGGTGCTTCGGACTTTCATAAAAATATTGAGTAAGATTATGAAATCTTTTTATTCCAAAGCATATTGAAAACTTGATCACAAGTTCCAGATTTTTTATATGATGTTAGTACAAACATTGCTTTGGTTTTTAATGGGTTATTATTCTATTTCGGGTACAAGTATAAAATTGTTTTGTTGAAAATCCTAATTTAATTTGAGAATTGGGTGTAAAATATAAATAAAATTAAGTTTTAACTTGAGTTTTATACACAGAAAATAAACTCTTAACAATCTAATAAACAACACTATAATTACGACTATGATATTTGATATTATATTTCTAAAAAATCTTTAAATTTAAAACCCTTACTCTTCGGACTTAGTCACAAAAATATAGACACTCCATTTTTAAAAATAGAAAGTCCAATTTTTAGAAATTCAATCACACCTTTTGGTATTGAATCTCTATGGTTTTTTAGGCTTCGAACCCGCTACCAAAGGCGGAGTTCAACACCAAGCACAATGAAATCAAGGTTTATTTGTGTTTATTAGGGCTTGATTATTGGCGGTTGTTTTTCCTTTAATCGGTTTTCTAAGATATCAATGAAATAGAAGTCTTCCATCATAAGCAATTCACCGTCTTTTAAAAGAAATTTGATATTTTCCAAACTTAGGTTTTCCTCTGCGGCTTTGAGATTTAATTGAAGGTGGTAAACTCTAGGTTTGTAGCTTCCATTCAGGGTGATTTTCCAATACATATCGTACAGGCATTTGCTGAATATCCTAATATCTGAGGTCGCTTTGTCAATGGTAATTGTATCTCCAATTTGATATTCTCCGATTGGAACTGAATTAACAGAGACGTATAGTCGTGGGCCCTTTAAATGCACGCTTTTTGATGGTGAAAGTATAATGAAAATAGAGTCTGAATGTACGTTCTCAACGTTCGATTCTTGCATTATGTAAAAGTTACTTTCAGACGATTTGCTTTTTAAGCTTAAAGTGTCACCTCTCTTTGAATATGTTCCAGTGCAAAATCGTTTAGAGTCAGTATAAGCAGCACAAACATAAGGGTCATTGAACTCCAATGTAAAGGAGAAGTCACTTTTAAGAGAAAGAATTAAACTATCCTCTGATGCAAAATTGTTCGATTTATTAAACCTCCCAAAGTAATCAATATCTATTGACTGAGAAAGGCAAGCGTTCCATAATAGTGTAAGTACAAGTGGAAACCAAAATTTCATTTTCATCGTTTTTTAATAACGTTTAGTGTAAAATGTCGTTTTAATGCTTTTTACATGGTGTGAGTATTATCTTGTATATTAAATAAATAATGGACACTCCAAATACTGTCTTTAATATTCAATTTTTGTCTTGTTGGAAAATATTCAATACCCATATTTTTCCATGATTCATCCTTCTCAACCGAAAATTTCAATTGGAAAGGTTTATCGAATAGAATTGAATCCATTTTTTGTCGATTAAAACCGAAAATATCTTTTCTGAAAAAATCGACATAGAGCATGCCATGATCTAATTTACCTTTTCCTTGGTATTCTGTGCTTGGGATTAGACCTCCTGCACAATATGTGGCATAAATATTCAGATTTTTATCAATGTACATGAAAAATTTTGTGATACTCTCATTTCTTTCAGGTATCAAATGAAAAGAAATCGTCTCAGTTTTTATGCTTGCGACACCATTTGGATCAACAGATACCCTTGATTTTTTTTCTTCCAGTATTTCATGATTCATTCCCTTGGGGTAATGAAATACTTTTGCAGAATAATCTCCTGCAATATTTCTTTTCATACAAGCTGTAAGTGAAACAAAAATGCTACTGATTATCAAGATGTGTATTGTTTTCATATTCATAAGATTCAACCTTCAAAATAATTCCATAACTAATGCTAACGGTAAATGTTTGTTTTCGTAGGCGAATTAGAAAGTTACGGATTTTCCAAATTTCCACAAGCCAACTCACCGCATTTTGTTTTTATTTTCTTGAAAGCCAAATCGGTTATTTGGTGCTCTGTCAAATACAATTCAAATTTTCTAGTTCTACGCAACTTCTCCAAAGAAACATAAGTAATGTTAAATGCCTTTTATCCTAGGTAACCCAATCCACTCATGTTCAATATCTTTCATTAATAAAGCATTATCAAAAACCACTGAACCTTTAGGAAATATTGTCAAATCTTCGAAAAAGCTAGAATTAACTTTTGTCACTTTAAGCATAGAAACTTTCCAATTATATGCTTTAAGTTCAAGTCCATCAAATTCGGTTTTATGCGGTGAATATCCAACAGATCCAGCTTCAAAAAACTGGGATACACATTCCAAATTATCAAATATACTTTGGTCATTCCAAACATCAGTTTCTTTAGCGATAATTGAAAGGGATGTTTCGTCCTCGCTAATAAATGCAACGTTATAATTACCATTAGATTCCTTTACAGTGAACTTAGCAAAGTGATGAACTCCTGGAAAAATAGTTCCACCTGCCAAAGCGTTCAATTTGGAAGAAGTATCTCTTCTTGGAATGTAAACACCTTCCTTTAATTGACCATTCTCAGTCCATTCAACAGCAATTCTATGGGCTCCATTTTCAGATGATATTCCGATTTGCTTGGGAAAACCTTTAGGTCTTATTTGTTTTAGCCTTATCAGACAAATTCCGGCAATACCTTTTCCGTTAACTAGTTTTGGTTTAAACGGCTCAGGTAAATAATTATCCAAAACTTCCTTGTCAACTTGGTAATTGATAAGGATTCTACGGTCAATTATTCCTTTAATCTTAGGTATTTTCATTTTGTTGTTGTTGCACTTAACAATCGGCTTTCGACAATAGTCTACTACCAAACTGTAGTATTTCTACCAAATATAACAATAATCTCATTTATAAAACCAACAAGCTTTTACTCGAATAAGGCATTTTGGAATATTAAGCAGCAGTTGGAAAAAGGTAAAGCTTCCCGAACTTCAAAAGTTATTGAATAAACAAAATACGTCCGAAATTATTAAGGAAAACCCAACGCACAACAGGAGATGTCCAACGTGTAAAAAAGGAAAATTAATCACTGTTCTGCTTTTTGATGGAAGAGGTCCACCAGAAAACTGGAGAAAAACTTTAAGTATCAATAAATCAACAGAATAAATGCAACGATATTAACGTAATGGAGAAGTTATGGCTTATAAGTAGTGAAATAAACATAAAAACAATGAAACATCTGGTAAATACTCCTTTTTAAGAACAAAGAATTGTAATCAACCAACTTAAATTCGAAATGCACGCTCATAATCAAAGCGTAACACACTAAAATATTTTTTCAAAAACAAGGTATCAAATCGCTTTCCCCATAAGGAAATCCGGATCCGTCAACATGGTCTTCAGCGTTAGCCTATCGGCACGCCGAAGACTTAGTTATTATGCCCTGGCATTGTTCAATTTAATAACTGTTCAATATCAGAAATCATCGTATTGAATTCATCTATCTCAATAGGATTTTCTTCGTTTTCAGTCCCATTATGCATTTCTCCACCAGAGACTCTACTGTGAATGTTTTTTAATGAGTTTATTGTAAGTTCATCATTATTTAGTTTTTTCAATTCGTCCCAATTAATACGATTGTTTTTTGTACTATTCTTAGTTGGTACTTGGTTATTGAATATCTTTTCATCAATTGTACATTCAACTGCCTTCCTAAGCAAATTTGCGACTTTTAAGCCGTCTTCAAATGGAGAACCGTTTAGTAATCTTTTCGCATCACGAATATGATTTGAAGCTTTGTTCAATTTGTAATTTGTCAATACTCCTTTTGAATTTTTACCTTCGTTGTTGACAAGATAAACTCTAATGTGTTTACCTCTCGAATTATTACAAGCAGAATCAATAGTTTTACAAATATGATTTTCTTTTGATGTTTCAAAAGCTTCAAGGAATAACTTATTGTGATTAAAGAGAATAATTTGATTCTCTAACTGTAATAGTCTATTGGTAAAATTTCCAGCAATTTTATGGTCAAGACTATTAACTGGGTCATCTAAAATTATTGGATTGATACTTTTTTGAATTTTAGCTTCTGCAACAAAGAGAGCTAAAGCGACAGCTTTTTGTTCTCCTTCACTTAAAACAGCTTTTATATCCTTATTTTTGGTAAGAGTTAATTTTGTATTCGAAGTTCCTTTCTGTCCTCTTGCATTTTCGAGCTTTACTTCAAGTTTATTAAAACCTAAACCTGTCAATTCATCGGTAAAACCGGTTTTTAACGTTTCTGTCAATAAATCATTATGAGCTGTTTTTGAAAGATCACTGACTTTTTTTGTATTTATTTTTTTTGATTTTTGTCTTAACTCTTTCTCAACAGAATCAACACTAAACCATTTCTCAATATTTTCTTTCTGTTGGCTAATTGATTCATTTTCTAAAAAGCCTTTTATTTCTTTTTCAAGTTTGTCTATTTGAGTTTTCTTGTCCTTATTATCATTCTCAAATTTTACGATTTCAGCTTGTAAGCTATCAATTATTGCAGAAAGTTTTAAATTAACAATATCCTTGTTCTTAAATTCAATTTCAAAATCTTTAGAACTTTTGCTATCTATAGCAGTAATTAATTCTTCTTTTCCTTTTTCAAGATTAGAAATGATATTACCTATGAGTTTATTAAGTGTTTCGTCCGAATCCGCTATTTTAGTTTCTTTTAAAATCGCTTCTATGTTTTCTTTTATTTTCAGCTTAACCGAAATTCCATTAAGTTCCTGTTTAAGTGATTCCAAATTTTGAATCGCTCCATTCAATTTTTGTTCCGATTCGTCTTTAAGGAAATTCCCATATGATTGAACCAAATTAATGGAATTATCATCTGCCAAAGGTTGACGACAATAAGCACAAACTTTTTCTGCGGAGTCTAATTTTGAAGTGTATTTTTCTCCTGCTTTAATAAACTCTTTCCATTCTTCCGTATTGTTGGCAGGGATATTTGATAAAATATCAAATTGCTTTTTCGCTAACTTATTAGCCTCTTTACTTTCTGTATATGTTTTAATGGAATTTTGTGTTCTTGTTAATGCTCCAGAAATCTTTTTAACAGCATTGTCAATATGACTTTTAACGCTCTCTAATTCGTCTTTATCATTCTTTTTAAGACGAATTTTATCTTGAATATTAATCTGCTTTAAGTTTTTTAGCTCACCTTTTTTGGTTTTAAGTTTCACTGAATCTTCGTCAGAAAAAGTATCTAGTTTTTCAACTTGTGATTTAATACTACTGGAAACCTGATGACTTTCAAAAGATGTTTTTATATCATCACTTAAATGTTTTAATTCTAATGTTGGTTTTTCAAGCCTTTTTTTATCGGCTTTGTTATTTACCTTGTCCTTAAAATCATCAATTACTCCAACTAAATAAGTAAACAGATTTAAACCTAAAGGTTGGATAAGCGTACTGTCAGCTTTCCTTGTTGCCAAAAGACCTTCTAAATACGAAGTGTCAAAAACTTTACATTTATTAAGCAAATTGAGGGAGCGGTTGCTTCCATTCCAATTTATTGTTTGGTTTTGTCCATTTTGAGATTCAAAGCTTAGTTCTATTTCAATTGGCTTTGAGGTTTCAGTATAAATATTTGGTAATATTTCTTTCTTTTGATTTCCTCCAACTATTTCGTTCAATACTTTGAAATAACTACTTTTTCCAGCACCATTCATACCGTATAAAATTGTTACATCGTTAGAGAACTTTATCGTCTGGTTTTCTTTTAAAGCATTTACTCCACTTTTATGAATTAGTTTTGTAAGTCGAATCTCAGAATCAGTAGTTTCGTTACTTAGATTTGGTTCTGTAATATTTAAGTTAGTACCATTTGTTAAATGGCTGAATATTTCGTTTTTTCTCTCATTTGTTATATTCCCATTTGATTCAATAGAATCATAAATAAGAGCTTTTAACCAATCAGGTTGAGAGGTGGCAAATTCTTTTAAATATTCTTTTGCATTACTGTTCATAATCGTAGGTCTTTATTTTGCTTGGGCATAACGGTTGAGGCTTTGCGGCGGCCTGTTTGCTATATGTTTTATCGAAGATACAAACTTTTAGATTTGCATGAATGTAAAAATCGAAGAGTTTTACATACTGACGGCAAAGGCTGTGTTAAGTGTATTACATTCGAATGAGCATATATCTGTATGTATAACCATATTGTGTTTGACTTTGTAGTGTTTGTAATAAAAACTTGAATTTAACACCGTCTATCTCTATTATAACTTTACTTTTTTTTAGATTTACTTGGATAAGTTTTTCCACTCGATGTTTTGCGTAGGAAGATTCTGAGCTATAGAGATCTAACTTAAATGTATTCTTTGATAGTTTAATTAACTCTATAGAGTTAAAACCTAATGCCATAGGTATGGGTGCAGGCATCATAAAAGATTGATATAAAAAAAGTGTATCCTTTTTGACAAAGTCTTCTAACGAAATTATTCCAGTTAAATTATTAAATTGTTCTTCATCCAATTCCACTGGCTGCATTTTTTGCATTTTGTAAATTTTAGTAAAGTCTTCTTTCAAAGTATCCTTAGCTATTGTGAGTGTCTCAGATAAAAATTCGTAATCATTATAGACTACCCCAACATAACATCCGAAAAGTGTGTCTGGTGAAAAAGGGTTGAGTATTGAGATATTTACGTTTATTAAACCTTTCTCATTAGTAACATGATACATAGAACTAGGCGCACCTGTATAACTTATACTAACTGGTAAGCCATGTATAGGACTGTTAGATTCGTCAACAAATTTGATATTGATATTGAATAAATCTGTTGTTTGACAAACACTAAAATCTAAAAAAGAAAATAAAAATAAAGTGATTAAAAAAATGATCTTCATAACTAGATATATAATTTATTCATGTTTATTCACGAATTTGGTACTATACAATTACACTTAACGTTTGGCTAAACTGCGTTTCAATGCAGTTTAGGTTTTGTTATACTCTGTTCTTCCATTTCTTTTTTAAATTCTTCGAGTAACTCATAAAATCGATTAATTGAAATAGAGTGTTGCTCTTTTGTTGTTGGAGTTTCAAATACTTCCTCCCAACTAATGTTTTTTGATTCAAACCCCATTGATTCTGCAACTATCATATTTACCCATCCAGCTGTTGATTCAAAATACCCTAATTTGTCCGCTACCCAGTCGAAGAAAGGTTCGTCTGTATGAGCAGCAGTTACAACTCCCTCATCTAAAAGAGCATGGTAATATCCTGATATATACAAGTGAATTGCTTTCAACGTATTTTCCCCAACCCACATTGCGGGTCTGCGTTCCATCTGTTTCAATATTTTATAGCAATCGAGTATCATTTATTTAATTGAGTATAACGTTTGGGGCTTTGCGGCGGCCTGTTTGTTAAATGTTTTATCGAAGATACAAACATTTAGATATACATGAATGTATAAATCGAAGAGTTTTACAGGCTGACCGTCAAAGGCTGTGTTATGTGTATTATTCTTCAATAATTATTTGTTCCCAATTAATATATCCTTCGTATTCGTTGCTATATATCATTTTTTTATAGTCTCCTTCGGTATAATGAAGTGACATTCGAATTTTGGTCAGGTTTTTACCACTTGGTAAAGGGGCGACAAAACTCCATTGATTTTTAGGTATAAGAATCACATCATAGTAACTATGGGCGCAATCGCTAAAGTCATAAACTTCGATGTCGCGCCAAACTCCATTCTGATCCTGAGCTTGTGCAATTAAGTGTATTCTATTATCGTTGGAAGAGAAGATAGCTGTCTTGTTGCTATTATTGAATAAAAACATACGATAACCTTGATATTTACTATCATAATAATCTTGAATTGTTGTATCTACGAAAAGGCCTATCTCACCATCGGGTAAATAGGTTTCATTTTTTATTGGGAATGGATAGTTTGCAACATTAATAAGAGCACTTTTTTCACCTTCTCTATCACTGTTATCAGAAGAAGCAATGTAATTTGAGCTTAAAGGCTTTTTTGTATTTAGCTTTTTCATTGGAAAATCCTCAATTCCTAGTTTTAACTCTGCTCTTCTGATAAAATCGGGTCTTATTTTATCTAAATCTAATACCCAATATATTTTATTAGACTCATTATGTTGTTGAATAAGTTCCCCACCATCTTGGAGTAAATCGGTTACTTTAGAGCCGTTATAAATAAGATTATTTGACAAATTGAGATTATAGGATGTACCAACAGATAGTTCGTCTATTAAATTTTGCGTACAGATTATTGCTATGGCAATTGTGCTTCCGGGGCTAATTGTAGTGTCAGTTGAACTAATTACTTTAAATATAAAACTTGAACCCTTCTCTTTCAAATCACAATTTGGATATCCTTGACTATCTTCTAGCAAGGTCGTATACATCTCTATATTTTTGTTTTGGAGTTCAGTTTGCCCAAAAACACACCTTACAAAGATGATCGAAATGATTACTGTAATTATGTTTCTATTGATGTTCATGTTTCTTTACGCAGGATTCAACTAGTTACACTTAACAATTGGCTATGCGCATTGCGCATATATCGCCTGTATCTTCTCCATCAAATATAGCATTATTCTCAATGCAAAGGCATGTCACTCCGTCTATTTTCTATAGCTTATCGCAAGAAGATCTAAATAGATTATTCGCGTAAGCGTATATTATCCGTATAATTCTACGTCTAAGGTTTTTTGCAGGGGATTTGGCTCCGCAATAATTACGCATGAATTTTGTCAATTGAAAATTGAAGAGGAATAAACAGAAAAGGCATAAAAAAACCTACAAACATTTAAAAACACACGCTCAATATCAAAGCGTAAATCAGCAAAATAATTTTTCATAAACAAGGTATCAAATCGCTTTCCCCATAAGGAAATCCGGATCCGTCAACATGGTCTTCAGCGTTAGCCTATCGGCACGCCGAAGACTTAGTTATTGTGCATAGTTTTTTAATTTTCCCAAACAGAATAATCGATAATTTTCCATTTCCCATTTTCGTTTAAGAACTTTCCACTACAACCTGCACCTTCTATTTTATAGTGAAGTTCAAAATCAGTTGTATCTTTTCCGATTTTTATTTTATCAAATATTACATAGTCTTTAATTCCTTCGTTTTCCAATTCCGATATTGATAATATTCTAACTTTTTGTCCGAATTTATTTAAGTTCAAACTTTTGTCAACCAGTTCAGATTCCAAAATTTTTACGGGTAATCTTTCTTTTACTTCTGGATGATAAATCCATTGAAGTTTAGGAAGGTCGAGTATTTTTTGAGCAATCAATTCGGTTTGATTTGATTCCGATTTTATTAATTCCGTTTGAGTGAATTTAATTTCAGAATCAGAACTATTTTCCGTTTCTGTTTTTCCCAAATTTTCACAAGAAATCAGAAGGGTAATTGTCAATATTATTCCTATTATTTTATTCAATTCGTGAGTTTTCTTAAATTATGCACAACGGATGAGGCTTTGCGGCGGCCTGTTAGCTAAATGTTTTATCGAAGATACAAACTTTTAGTTTTACATGAATGTAAAAATCGAAGAGTTTTACAGGCTGACCGTCAAAGGCTGTGTTGTGTGTATCTTGTTTGTCTGGATGAATTAATTATCTCCACACTCTTTACAATATATTTTTTTTATTTCTTCGTCATCTAAAATCTGAAAATTTAAAGCTGGATTATTAAAATAATTACAAAACTCATTACCTGAATAGCGTCTTATTTTTTCAAAGTAGTTCAAATATTGATTCCGGGGGAGTTTTAAATCTGTAAGATGGATAAGTTTCAAAAAGTTAATTAAATCTTCTGGATTCGTAGTTTGGTTTATTTTTCCTTTTGTTAGATTTAATGCATACTTATATTGCCAAAAGAAGGTGTAATAGGAAGCAATTTCGAATGTTTTATCTACATCTAGTCTAGCTGGTCGAATGTAACGTTTCACTTTATTGAAATAATAACTACTTTCTGAACGTGAACCTGTAGCCAGCCAATGACCCCAATCACTTTTTGTAGCTGTATTTAATAATATTCTGGCTTGTTGAACCCTGTCTATGTATTTCCATTTTCGTATTTTATCGTAAAAGGCTACTTTTTTATTTTTATACTCACCTAAAGTATATAGGTAATAATCTATAATTGCGAGAGATGTGTTTATTACTCGATCCTTTTCTTTCAGGGTGTCTAATGCTGAAAGATGGGTGCGAAATTCTTTCAATGATTCAATGGTTATCGTATCGGTTAAATACTTCATCAAAGCACGATTATGAAGAAGTTTATAATTCTTTTTATCATAAACGATTTCTACAGATTCAATCTCTTCATAAGACATTTTATCTGCCAACGCTAATCCATATTGTATACGCTGTAGTTTAATACTTTCATTGATGTTTTTTCTTGCAATAGAACGCTTCAATTTTTCGTTTACATTTTCTGCTGTATATTTTAAATCGTATTCACGTCGTGTGATAAGCTGAATATTTACATAACGATGATTTTTTAAAATGAATTCTAATTCATTACTCAGTTCTTTTTTTGCTAATTTTTCTTTCAATAAAGAGTCGTTGAATTCGCCAAGGTTTTCATAATCGGTGCCTATGATATCTTTCCTAAAGTCCTTAAAGTTTTCTGTAGCAATAACATCTACGAGAGAAGAATCAATCCCGATATTCATTATTGCTTTAAGAAGATACTCAGCTCTCTTTTCATAAAGTGAGGCGTTGTTTTCAGCAGTCCCCTCAATACTTGCCAATCCAATTATTTTAACTTTTGTCAATATCTCTTTATTTTTATTTACCAATCCTATGATTTCTGGTAGTATGCTGTCGTTTGGAGTAACATCAGATTTGTCAAAATATAACTGTTTGGAAAGCGTGTCTATTTGATATTCTTTTATAATTGCATCAGAAGGTTGAAATGCAAAGTTTATAGGAATTTTGACCTCAAAATCAGAAGGCATAACATTATACATTGTATTTGAACAAGGACGTTTATTTTGGATAACAACTAAGTTTACTTCAAAATCTTCATTGATGAAACTAGGCACCTTACCCAAAACGATTTTTGTATGACTAAACGGAATACCCATATAATCTTTTTTATATACAGGTTCTAAAAGTAGTCCTCGTACATTACTTAATCCGTTGTGATAAGAATTACTATCACATTTATATTGTGACTTTACGATTATATCAGCGGCTAATCCATCTCTCCAAGGATTGAAGAAACGCATACGTGTTCTGTTTATTGATGGTCGAGGAAGTAAGCCCCAAAGCATTCTTGGAGAAATAAATTTGTAAATAATAGTGCTATCTTCTAAGATAATAATCTGGCCTTGTGGAGCACGTACTTTACATCTCCAGCATCTCCAAGACCGGTCTGGCTTAAATTCAATTGTATCACGTTCTTTAGCATACTTATCCTTGTATTTTGAACCTCCGAACAACTGACAAGCGTAAATATCACCCTTTCCACCGATTGCAACGGATGTGAAACTTGTTTTGAAATTGGGGTTAATCATATTCGCATAGTGCGGTGGTGAGTTTTTCCAAGCTTGAACGAGTTTTTCGGCTAGTTTTTCGTAGGTATTGATTAGAGGAGAGTTTTTGTCATCCACGGAAGAATGTAGATTCAAATTATTCACTTGAACGTTTTCTCCAACACTATTAAATTGAGCACCATAGAAATCAACTCTGTTCTTAGGTGTCTTCTTTACTTTGAGCCGCTGATTATGAGTCAGTTTTTTCTTTTTTAACATATAAGCAGAATGGTCATCCGCGGCAAAAGACAAAGCAAACTCTGTCTTTACTGGATCAACCTTTGCTCTTTTTCTAAATGAATTTAATTCTTTCTGAATAAAATTATTAAGAATTGTGGGATCAATATTGTCCTTATTAAATGGTGTTTGTGCTATGCAGAAAAAACCATTCACGAGAAAAACGAATATTACTAAGTGTCTAAAACAAAAATATGTTAAAAAGTTAGATATCATTACTTAGTAGGTTCTTCTCTAGTTGCACACAACGATTCTTGTATGTTTTGTAGGGCATTGAAAAGCGCTTTGCTTCAGGTTTGCTCTAAGCCAAATTTACAATTTTGTTTTTACATTTTAATTGTTGTAAAGCCAAATTGTAAATTTGGCGGTGCTAGTAGGAAACCCAGACTCTTTACAAACCTCTGCACGCCCTATGAAATATACAAACTGTTGTACTCAGTTATTTATTCCAATTACATCTTTTCGTATTTCAAACCTCCAAGAAGTTCCAAATTTGTTGTCTAAATACATGAAAACTTCTTTGTTGTATTCGGTTTCGTTGTCACCCTTTAATCTTACGCAACCTTGGCTTATGAATGTTAATTTATATTTATTCTCAAATATGGTATCACTTGGTGTTACTGATGAACCTATTAAACCACCAGGCAATAGTAGTTTGATTTCATTATTCTTAATATCCTTTAAAGCACCTTTTTTGTTAAAATTGGATTTTAATAATTCATATAGAATCGCCTCATTACTACTTAATTCAATTGTTAGATTTGGAGTACTAGGTTTAAGTATTAGAATTGAATCATAATTGTAATATTCGGCCGATTTAATAATTAATTTTATTCTTTCAGACTGAATATTTTTAAAATGAAATTTCCCGTTTAAATCTGTTTGAGTTTGTTGTATAGTATCATTGTATTCAATACTAACATTAGCGAAGGGAATTTCTTCAGAGTTAGACTGATCAATTACTGTTCCTGTAAGTTTTTGTTGACCGCAAACACTAAAGGAAAACAGAAGGATATAGATAATATTGAATATTCTTTTATTCATTTTTGCAATTGAGTACAACGCTTGACTAAATTACTGTTTGCATTACTTTGCACAATGTAAATAGATAACCGCCAAAGCATTGTTTAGCCAAATTAATCATTTTTATTGTTCTAAACCATGTTTTGGTGTCACTTTCAGATATGTAAACCACTTAATTGTAAATGCAAATTGAATTTAGTTATTGTTGAACTAAACCGATTTGAAAATCGGTTTAGTTCAACAATTAGCTATGCGCATTGCGCATATATCGCCTGTATCTTCTCCATCAAATATAGCATTATTCTCAATGCAAAGGCATGTCACTCCGTCTATTTTCTATAGCTTATCGCAAGAAGATGAAAATAGATTATTCGCGTAAGCGTATATTATTCGAATAATTCTACGGCTAAGGTTTTTTGCAGGGGATTTGGCTCCGCAATAATTACGCATGAATTTTGTCAATTGAAAATTGAAGAGGAATAAACAGAAAAGGCATAAAAAAACCTACAAACATTTAAAAACACACGCTCAATATCAAAGCGTAAAACACCAAAATAATTTTTCAAAAACAAGGTATTCAATCGTTTTATTCATGCGTTTGGCGAGCTTACTTTGACTTACAGGAAGGCTTAGTTATTTAAGCAGTTTTTTTTCGTTCTGATTGATTTTTGTCGCACATATTAATATCCTAAATCATTAACTATTAATTTTACTTAAATCCGGATTCGTATCAATTACAACAGCATTAACAAGTTCTTTTTCAGTTGGAATTTGAAATTCAGTTTCCATAAAATCAAACATTCCTGGTGTGACTTCGAAAGAAAAAGTATCTCCCTTTTCTTTATTTCTGTTTAAAACACGTTTCCTTCTTATCGAATGATGAGCTTTAACGTAATGTAATTTTGTTGAGATATTTTGTTTTTTAGCTAAAGATTTAAAAAGTTCTCTTTTTGCTAATTTCATAAAACCAAGGTCAAGAATTACTATAGAACCTGACTTGGATATTTTTTCTGAAGTAGACCAAATTTGTTTTTCGCACCTTTCAACTCTTTCCATAATCCAACTCAAATTCATGGACTTAGGTAAGTCATCACCATACAATTTCCACATCCAATCATCAATGGATAAATGAACACCATTTGTTTCTTTCGATATTTTATTGGAATAGGTGGATTTTCCAGCACCTTGTGGACCAAAAACTATATGTATTTCACTCATTCTTATTGCTCTATTTTTAAATGCACTACAACGTGTGAATAAAAAACAAATGTTCTTTATTCACACGGTTGTCTCTTGATTCAAACCTAGCGGCCTGTAAAACAAGAACAGTTTCTGTTAAAACCTATACCCTATTCGCAAATGCATATTTAACTCTAATCCGCTTTCGTCTTCAGAATAACCTGCGCGTTCAGCAAATGTGTAACTGTATCCAACACCTATACCTGCTTCATAATTAAAATGATCCCCAATATTTCTTCTAATTCCCCAAGTAGGTATGATTGCGAAATCACTTACCACCGGAGCATTGTCAGTATTGAAAAGGGCAAATTCTGGATGATAACTTGTCTTTAAGGCAATAAAATTACCACTATTTCCATCAATTCTTTTTGAATTTTCAGAACGTTTTTTGAGGTTGTAATAAAACCTTGGCTCAAGCACTATAACTGGGGTTTGTATAAATGGAGAATCAAAATCATCATAATAAGTTGTTTCCCAAATACCAAAATCAAAACCAAGCTCCGTTCTCAAGGCAAAGGCATCTGATAGTTTTGCTTCATTATACACCCATAATCCTAACACTCCAGTTTGAATACCGAATGTTGACTTTTCTACACTTGCATTTTGAGACTTAGCAAATAAAGTTAATCCGCATAAAGTCAATGTTAATAAAATCCTTTTCATAATTTCTGTTTTTAAAATTTCTATTTTACAAAGTATCTCCCATTTCTATTTAGTGGAGAAGTGAATCAACTTTTGATCATTTACTCTGCTTTATCGTTTTGACATTGCAAAGATGAAGAGTAATAAAAGGTGAGTCGTTCTAAATTATAATTGAGAACTTAATAGTGAGATTTGAAACTTTTTATTTTCCCTTACTATTTTTCTTCTAATCGTAGTTTCATATTTCGTTGATGAAACGGAGTGCAAATCTCTGCTTTATGCCTTCAAAGCTCTACAATGAGTACCAATTTACATATCCGAACCAAGAACATGAGATTCGGAACTAATGATCACTTTGACCTCCATAATTTTGTGCCGGAAATAAAATTCAATTATAAATCAATAAAAACAAAAAAATGAAATCAATTGAAAAAAGTAACAAGTTAAAAATCAAAAAAGAGTTTAATCGTAGCGTAAAGAAAACTGGAGTATTAACAGTGTTTTCCTTCCTTATGTTGGCAAGTTCGTCAATGGCGCAAATAGGAGGAGGTAATGAATCGAAAATCAAGAACAGAAGTAACCACATAACGATAGAAGCAGGTACTGGAATTGGAAAACTGGAAGACAGTCAACTTACCAATGCTGAGATCACTTACAACTCACTGAGTTTACGATTGGGATATGAGTATCACTTGAAAAACGACTTCCGTTTTCAGCTTCATCTTAACAACGAATCTACTTTACTGAAACCAGAAAGTGAAAAAAGAGGTGTTCCTTACGTAGCATTTGAATCGCGTATTGGTTTCTTAGCACCGGTAGTTAATACTGAAGGAGGTTTCAAAATGCACCTGGGTAGTAACTATGGTTTCAGTACGCGATTTGCCAATTGGGTAAATAGTAGTCAATTTAGCGGTAATTTCAGCTCGATCACCTCGCATAACCTTAATGCAGCTGTACATTTAGAATATACGAAGAATAAATGGCGAACTTCATTGGGATTGAACATGCCATTAGTATCACACGTTTACCGATCAAATGATCCTAGCACAACAATTACAGGTGGAAACCTCTCTAAATTGTTTACAAATGGAGAATGGACATCAATCAATAAGTATCAAGTTCCAGAAATAGCGTTATCGGTAGGTTATAATGTTACCAATTTCTTGGAATTGAGTCTGAACTACAACTTTAAAGCGACTAACAACAATCTAGGAGCTGAAATCAGACAACTAGAAAATCAGGTGAGATTGGCAGCTATGATCAGCTTTTAAAATAATATCTAATATTTATTCAGACCTTATTCAGTGTCACCTTCAACGTGGCACTGAATTAAAGATTTCGTAATTAATAAGACATAATGCCCACAAAAGAAATTGACAAGGGGTAAACTTGATGCTACTCTTAGGTATTAACTGTCTATTTTTTATTCAATTTCAACCAATCTTTTGGTGTCATCCCTTCGGATTTTTTAAAGAAGACATTGAAAACTGATTTAGAATTGAAGCCGCTTTCATACGCTAGACCTAAAAGGGAAAGGTGGTTATTGGCAGGATTTAAGGCATTCTCTTTGAAGTGTTTCAAGCGTAAGCTGTTGATGTATTCATTAAAGTTTTGCCCAATTTGTTCATTTACCAACCAGGAAAGCTTATTGCTACTAATATCCACGTTTTCGGCTACCTCGCGTAAAGATAAAGATGGGTTTTGGAACCAATTTTCTTCCTTCATTCCTTTTTCCAAATTATTTAAAACCATATCTATTTCATCAGCTGACATTAAGGCTTTACTAGCGGGGATTTGTATTTGTACTTCTTGTTCAGAAGGTAATAGCTCTGCTCCGAAAGTAGCTTGCACCAAATCTTGGAATCGCTGATATTGGCGCAAAGGTTTAAGCAACGGAATATTCATAAAGTTAATGACTTGACCGCTATGCATTTTGATGTTTTCTTCCAGAAAATCCAATGCCATTGAGTGTTTCTCCAAATGAGTCAACAAAAAAAGTTGCCAGGGAAAAAGTGCTTGACCAAACTCTAGTTTAATCAGTGCGCCTGCCTTGCTGATATCAACATCTATCTTATCTTCCGGGTTCACTAACTTGTATAATACACGGCACTCTTCTGGTCGCTCTGCCAAAGGGGTTTTATCTAAAAAGTCATTTAGTTTTTCGTACTCTTTTGTAAGAATTAAGCACAACTGTTTTAGTGCAATAGCATGAGTAAAATCGGGATTGATACTCAAGGAGGTCTCAATACATTCCAAGGCTTTTGTATAATCCTCTTTTAAATAAAAAATATTCGCTTTGGTGAAATAATGATTTGGAGACAGCGGGTTTATTTTTAAAATATTGTTTGCATGCCATAATGCTTTTTCGAAAGAACCTTCTGCTGTGTATAATTCGCATAAACATTCTTCTGATTCTGTATAAGATGGATTCAGTTCTATTGCTTTTTGAAAAGATTGATGTGCATTAATAAAATCCCAATGCCCCCAAAAAGCCAATTCCCCTTTACTAAAATACCCCATATAGGATTGCTTGTCTAGCTTAAAACCTTTGCGAAGGTTCTCTTCTGACAATTGCAATAAGCTCTTATCATTTCCCCAGGATCCGTACAAGGCATAACTAAACGCCAAACCAAAGTAGGGCCAAGCAAATGAGGGGTCTATAGTAACACTTTGTTCATAGAGCTTTACTGAGTTTGCTATTCCTGGTCCATCCCACCTTAATTGCTGATGGCGACCTTTAAGATAAAGGTCGTAGGCTTCCATATTTTGAGTTGATGCTTCAATTAAATGTTCTTGAATTTCGAGATGACCAAAATTTTCTCGGATTTGGTCTGCAATGAGTATGCTTATTTCATCTTGTACTGCAAATATGTCCTCTAAATCCCGATCGAAATTTTGTGACCAGAAATGAGTACCGTCATCAGTACTGATCAACTGCGCTGTAATACGCACCTTGTTATTCGCTTTCCTAACACTCCCTTCCAAAACTGTACTTACCCCTAGTTGATCCCCTATGGTTCGTACATCTATATTTTTATTTTTAAAGGCAAAAGAGGAGGTTCGGGCAATAACTTTCAACCCCTTAACAGTGGTTAGTGCATTGATGATTTCTTCTGTAATACCATCGCTGAAGTATTCGTTCTCTTCATCGGTACTCATATTCACAAAAGGGAGAACCACAATTGACTTGTTAGACGTTGATATGAATTGATGTTTGCTCACTTTTTCGATGCTATAACTGGACTTATGTTTGCTGACATTGGAATTGATATTTTCCTACAAATCGGATACCACGTTAATCAGCCTAAAGCCCGTTAATACAAAGTTAAGCAATAATTTAAAATAGAGAGGATTAGGCTAGGATTATTTATCATTCGAAACGGCTCGACAGCAGTGTTTTATAGTTATTCATAAAGTAGTTATTATCAAGTGTTACTTAATTGATTGCTTACTCAAACAGGTTCCGATTTATAATTCAGAACGCATACTTCTATATCCGAACGTTTTATCATTTGGCTTGCGCTAGATTTGTAGTCGAATAACAAACACGAATAGTATGATGAAATCAATCATTGTAAATGCGTATGGAGGACCAGAGGTACTCAAATTAAAAAACATTGAAAAACCAACTCCAAAAACAAATGAAGTATTAGTTAAGATCAAAGCAACTGCTGTAACAAGAGCGAGTGTGATGATGAGGACTGGGACCCCCTATTTTGGTCGTGTATTTACGGGTATTTCAAAACCTAAAATAAAGACACCAGGTACTGATCTTGCTGGAATTGTCGACGCTGTTGGTAAAGAAGCAAAAAAATTTAAAGTTGGTGATAAAGTAATGGCGGCTACAGATTTAAAATGTGGTGCTTATGCAGAATACATTTGCTTGTCTGAGGACGATATGATCTTACACCAACCAGAAAATGTTTCAGCAGAAGAAGCTACGGGGATTATTGATGGTGGCAGCACCGCTTTGGCTTTCTTGACGGATCAAGTGAATATTCATAAGGGTAGTAAAGTATTGATAAATGGTGCGTCAGGAAGTATTGGTACGGCAGCGATTCAACTGGCAAAAACTGCTGGTGCGAACGTTACTGCTTTATGTAGTGGAAAAAATGCCGAACTGGTTAAAGGGCTCGGTGCAGATCATGTACTAGATTACACGAAAGATGAACTTGCTAGGTGTGATACTCAGTTTGACGTAATCTTTGATACTGTTGGAAAACTATCATATAGAAAAACGAAAAATAAGCTCTCTACTCAAGGAGTATTTCTCACGCCGGTGTTAGCGCTTTCGGCCCTTTTTCACATGTTATTTGTGAACCCATTTTCAAAGAAGAAATTAAAGTTCGCTGCTACAGGACTGCGTAAACAAGAGCAAAGGATGCGAGATTTTGAGAAAATAAAAAATCTTATCGCCACCAATAAATTAAAAACGGTGATCGATAAAGTATACGCTTTGGATCAAATTCAAGAGGCACATAAATACGTTGATACAGGACATAAGCGCGGAAATGTTATTGTAAAAATAGCCTAATACATATTGTTTAACCTTTGAAAAATCAGAGAAATGAGAAAAATGGCACTATTAGGAGGGATGGGGTACTTGGTGATCTTTGTCACTGGTATTTTTGCCAACTTCTTCGTCCTAGAAGAATTAAAAGTAGTAGGAGATGAAAAAATGACATTTCTAAACTTTGTAAATAATCAGTCACTCGTTGTAATGGCTTTTATTGCCTTGATAGGAATGGTTGTGTTTGATGTAATATTGACATGGGTATTGTTTGTCTTATTCAAGAAACAAGAACCAAAACTGTCAAAGATTACGGCTTGGTTCAGGTTCATAAATGCATTGGCATTTGGAGTCGCATTGTTACACTTTACTACAATATTAAACTTGATTTCAAATCCTGTTTCAAAATCTGGAGCAACACGAGAAATGACATTAGCCTTGGAGGGATTTAATGATGTTTGGTTAATTGGATTGGTGTTTTTTGGCATTCATTTAATCTTATTGTCGGTTTTATTATGCAAATCAGGTAGAGTGGGTAAAATTATTCCAGCGCTATTAATGATAGCAGGTATTGGTTATATTGTAGATACAGCACTTCAGTTTGGGTACTCAGATTATACAAGTATTGCGGATATTTCAGCGCTTGTTGTTGTGTTGCCTGGAATTATTGGTGAATTATCACTGACATTCTGGTTGCTTTTTAAGGCAGAAAAAAATAAAAAAGATGGCTTAATTATTTAGGGTTGGCCGCCTAAAATAAATCAATTATTTAATTTAAAATAAGTACAATGAAAAAGGTAAGATTAATGATTATTGGTACAGTATTACTAGGAATGACCTCATGTGTAAGCATGCTAGAGAGCATGGATATTAACTGCGATGAGGACAGGTTAGATTCAAGAAAAGGCAAAAGTTTTGAGTTTTCTATAGACTCAAATTGTGAATAGACAATATTCGCTTTTGTTAGGAATCAGTCAGCTTTAAGCTGGCCGATTTTTATTTTAATTAAACTTAGCTATTACTCGGTAATAATTATTCCTTTTTCAATTTCTATTAAACTCGGTTCCTCAAACCAACTTTCCATAAAATCAAAATTTTCTTGAGTCACTTCAAATTCGAAAGTAGCCCCTTTTTCGTTATTCCTTTTCATAACTCGCTTCAAACGTGTTTCTTTAGATATGTTCAAATAATGGAGTTTTAAATCATATCCATGTGAGTTAGCTATTGCTCTGAATTTTTCACGATGTTTGAATTTTGAGAAACCCAAATCGAGAATAGTATCAGTATTTGCAGACTCCAATTGATGGATTAAATCTATTATTATTTCTTCTGCTCTTTCTATCCGTTCTAAAAACCATTCTAAACCATCACTTTCTTTTTTATCTGCAAGAAAAAGCGTCTTATTCCATTTATCAATTGAAAAAACAACTCCGTTCGTTTCATTTTTTAATTTGGCCGAATAGGTTGTTTTTCCAGATCCTGTATTTCCAACTATTAAATGTATCATGTCAATTTACATTTTTGATTTTGTAAGTTTGATTCACCGTCCATCATTTGAGCCATACCTCAAAAGATTTGTCTCATTCATTTTTTAGCTACTATTAGCCTTTTTTCAACTCTAGCATTTTACTCTTATAGTATTCATTATCATTTAATTCAACAGATTTTTGCAATCTCTTTTGCGGTTTCCCAATGTGGTTTAGTAGGTCCATAAACGAACGCTCCTACGTGTATGAATGTTAAAAGGTTTTCGGAATTTTCGTCAAATCCTATTTCTGAAATTGTGGAATCGGAAATTTCAAACCTCCGCAATAAATATTTTTTGAAAAATCGACCACCTGGTAGATGAATAACTTCCCTTCTTAATTTTGCAAAGTTTATAGGATTCTCACTAAAAATTCTTTTAATTCCTTTTAGCCTGATGACTAATAGCGTTATGTAATATGTTATACTTTGCGTCATTGTTTTTACTAGGTAACCGATAGAATAAGCGCGGTAACGAACTACACGCACTCACTTTGACTTACAATATACTTAATCAAATGTAATAACTGTTTTATTTTTCAATGTCTTTAAACGACTATTCTATTTACTTCATTTGGAAAAGTAGAAAAATTGAAAGTGGGAAATGGCTGTTTGAATAAATTATTTCAAAATAACTTCTTCAATCATCTCATTTTGGGCGCTGTTTTGAACATGTTTTGAGTCTTCAATTAGCACAGTATGCTTTAATGATGGAAATATTTTCGACGCGCGTTTGAGCATTTTCTTACCAGGAAAAATAATGTCATCTTTTGCGGCAAAAATAGTGATTGGGGTTTTTATTTCCTTCGCCTTCTTAGCGTCAATAACTGGTACTGGAGTGAAGTCCATTTCAAACTCTAAAAATACAAGAGAGAGTTGATTTATGGCAAATTCGTCTTTCTTTGTAAAAACTTCATCCAAAAACTTTTCAACGTATTTTTGCTTTTTTGTCTTCATATATCGCTTCATAGGAATAAAGAACTTAAACAATGCCTTTAATTGACTTCCATTAGCAATATATGCAGGCGCACTCAAATACACCTCTTTTACTTTACTTTCGTCATATTCAAGTGTTTTCAAAATCACCAAACCACCAAACGAAAATCCAGCCATTTCAACAGAGTCAAAGCTAAAGTGATTAATGACTTCAGTCATCCATTCTCCATAGGAATCATCTTTCATATTTAATCGTGTGCCCTCACTCTTATTCGGTTGAGCCAGAACATCAACTGCATATAACCTATACTTTTTATGAAGGTTTTGACACGTTTCAAGTGCTATTGGAGCTGATCCATTTGATCCATGTACCAAAATCATAGGAGGTTTAGTTGCATCCCCAGTTACTATAACATTAGTTTTCCCATATTTTGTATCAACAGTTTCATAATGATAGTCAATGGTTAAACTTTCTAATTTTTCATCGTACAAATCGATAATTTTCTTTTTACCTGCTTCTGATTTAAATAAGGACTTCATTTCTGTGTTTTTTTGAGTTATGCCGGATGTCGAACAGCTAATAATTAACAATAATATTATTGCTTTTTTCATGTTATTCATATATTTAGGACAAATTTACTAATAATATTTAATTTAGGACGAGTTTACTAATGAATAAAACAAAAAAAAAGAATATTAGACACAGCACTAAAACTCTTTAATGAGATTGGCTACCAGCAAGTAACAATAAGAATGATTGCGCTAGAACTTAAAATGAGTTCAGGAAATCTTAACTATCATTTCAAAAAAAGGGAAGATATACTAGAGGCATTATACTTTCAAATGGTCACAGAATTTGATCAAAGGGTGAAAGATTTAGCGGAAACTGATATTTCTTTTCAACAAATTAAAACGGATATTGGTTCAAGCATGGAGCGGATGGTTCAATACAAGTTTATATGGACCGACATGTATAATTTACTCATGCTCAATGATAAAATTTTTGAGCATTTCGCTACAGTCAATAAAAAGAGAATTGAAGGAAACTTGTATCTCTTTAATCACTTAACTAATATGGGACTGATGCGAAAAGCAGAATTTCCCAGAGAATATGAAATGCTTGCCCAGAGAATGGTGAACTTTGGCGATACTTGGATATATTCCTCTGAAATATATCGATTAAAAAACACAAAGGAATTTATAGACAGTCAGCGAAATACCATGTTAGCTATGCTATATCCTTATCTTACAACTGAAGGAAAGAAAGAATACTTGAAGAATATTTAAAAGGAGCCTTAATAATTAGGAAGTAATTGTTTCTGTGATGTTTTTTACTATCGATTTTCACAAAATCTATAACCAATACTAACTTGAAATGCTAGGCTCCCCCCTATTTCATCGAAAAATATTTGACTTTTAAAGGCGTCATAAGGAACTTCACTTTTTTTATCAAAAGTGAAAGCTCCAAGACTGACATTTGTTCCAATAGAAGCATTTTTAAAAGGGATAATTTCAAAACCATACCCTCCATGAACAAAGAGGTAATTGTAAGCAGTGGGATAATATGTTTTTTTGACGTTATTCACATACGTAATTCGAGAAATAAAGAACATATTAAACTTTTCATCACGCCCATTGGGAAAATATTTGTAGTTAATTTCACCACTTAGAAGCTTATCGATTTGTCTGCCAAATGGATTAAATCCCATTCCGAGTTCGAACTGACTTTTCCCATTAAAATAAATAATACTGGGCACAATTCGAATTGGATCAAGTTCTCCATTCAAGCTGGAGTTTATTGCAAATCCAAAACCATTTGGAGTATCTTGTGACTGGACGGGAGTACTAAAAGTAAACAATCCAAGTAATGTTATGATGATATATTGTTTCATAGTCACTGGTGTTTTACTGAGCATTTTCTACAGCGCCAACAATTCTACTATATATTTTTTCTAATTTGAGCCAAAAGATTTCCTTACCGCTTGTATTCACAAATTGAACAACTATCGCATCAATGTCACTGTGGTATCGAGCAATACTGGTGTATCCTGGTAACCAACCTGTGTGTTCATAAGCATATACAGAGGAATAAATTGTTTGTTCTTCCTCATTGAATAATGTTCCATCGATTAGTGCTCGCAAAAAGATTCCAACATCTTCAGCAGTCGCAACCATGCTTCCACCAGGCAGAGGGTGATCCCAGGACTTTAAGTCGGGATCCCAGCCGATTAAATAACCACTCATTACCTTGCTTGTGTCGGAATCATGGTAGTCATTAAACGTGTTCACTAAATTTAATGGATCAAGTATTTCTGCTTGGATATAATCATGATGTGAATAACCCAAGGATCTATCCATTAGCTCTGCTAACAATAGATAGTTAGAATTAGAATAACTGTATTTTTTATTGGGTTTAAAATCTGCTTCCTTATCAAAAACCCTAGCCATAAAGGACATGTATTCATCATAATTTTCACCGTCAATTTCAGGTTCATGAGACCAGTCTCTTATTCCACTACGATGTTGCAGCATCATTCTAAGCGTTATTTGGTCTGCATATGCTATACGATTTTTCACTTCTGGAATATGCTCAACCAATGTTTCTTCAAGATCAAATTCTCCCAAAGCAACAAGTTTTGACATAGCTGCAGCAATATAGAGTTTACTTATACTGGCAATTTTGAACAGATCATATGGATCGGCCTCTATTTGCTGCTCTCGATTATTGAATCCAGCACTGTAAAAGGAAGATTTTCCAGATTGATTCACATATACAATCATTCCGTCAAATCCACTGTCAACAGCCTCTTCCATTTCCTCCTGAATGGATCGAGACCTGTGTAAAAGATCCTTTGAACAACCAATTAATAAAGTGAATATAAGAATGACTCCTAAAATGGTGTTGACATAGCTTTTGATTTGTCTATTTTTCAAAATCTCACTTCTTTATTTATCAATTAAATCCCAGCAATTGCCGGGATTTAATTGATAAAAATTAATCTTCTTACTATTGCTTTACAAGCTTCCTATTCAGTATCTCCCCATTACCAAACAATACTTGCACGGAATAAACTCCTTTAGATAAGCCACTCATGTCTATCGCGTACTCGTTGTTTTGTTTCTCATTAAGAACTGGAGTATAATTCCTTCCATCCATCGCGTATATAGCTACCGAATTAATTCTTTTATTAGCACTTATGTAGAAATCTCCATTCGTTGGATTGGGAAATAGAATCAAGTCAGCTGGTTCTTGATCTTCTATAGAAGCCACACCAGATGTCATCACCATGCTGCAATCATAACTAATTGAATCGTTGTAATAGGCTTGAGCAGCGTCTGCCACTTGAAACAACTCTGTTACACTTTCTAAATGACTCGTTTGACTATCGGCGAAAACAATTGCAAAATGATAGCACTTTGTCTCTCCTGGAGCAAGATCAATAGGCTGAACACTCATCGTCCCTTGTTGGTCTGTTCCAGTTTCGCCTAGTTGATGCTGTGATTCAGAACCTAAAGCATTTGGATCCCCTGAGTACATGAAAAAAGTAGGATTACCTTGACTGTCCAAATTTATTGAACCGTTACTTCCTCTCCCAGTCATATTGAATCTAAGTTGCGATAAGAAATCAACATCATGGCTACCTCCATCCGTAATTTTATTTGTTGCGTAAAGTTCTTCACTTAAAGATACTATTCCCACAGCTGGAGGATTCACTCCATAACCAATTGCCCCTCCACTAGATTGATCGGTATTTGTGCTATTATAAGCGTAATAGAGGTTTTTACTGACGTTCGTCCCAATAAAATCATCGTTTGGATTCCCTAAGTCAAAATCTGAGAACAAGCCCCATTGGAAATTAATTAGTGTTTCATTTGATTTATTTGTTACACGATACATGATAAACGTAACGTTCTCAAGTTCATCACTATTTACCTGATAAGCTGAGTAATTAACTTCAATCGCTTGTGTTTCAGGATTCAGAATGTTTGGAGTCACGATACTATCATAATTATAAACACTTGAGTAACTTTCTTCCCCAAAATGAAGTGGGTAATCGCCGTCCATAGGTGAATAAACGTTGTCAGCATTGACATCATAAAAAGGAACCATGTATGGAGAAGAATTCAACGAGCTATTTCCATATGCAGGCCAATTCGCTACCTTTTGAGAAGGAATATATCCGCTACTTGCCCAGTTGCTAATGTGATTATTAACAACACTATCGTGCATATGAAAGAACACACTATGTTGAGTATGCCACGGATCTGAGTAATCATTTACTACAGGACCATTAAACCCTCCAGAATTTAAGGAGAAATTAGAGTGATTCCCTATCAACTGTCCTGATGCTAATTCAGCAGTGAAAATCGGACTCACCATGTAAAGAGCGTTTTTTCCTGAACCTTTAGGCACTTCATACGCAGCTTGCCCAGTAAAAGGGTCATAACCGAGAGCACCATTTGACATCAGCATCGTTCGAACATTGTTATGTTCCAAATTAACTAAACCCACCTGACTCATTGTAAATAGAGCGGCGTTCAAGAATAAAAAAGTGATTGTTGTTTTCATAGTTTTGTATTTTTATTGTGTTTATTAATTACGTGACAAATTTAGAATGAGACTCAGTCCTTTCTAAGAACAAATGATAAATTCAAACAAAAAGATTAATCATTGCTCAACCTATTTAAATCAAGCGTTTGATTATCTGATATGTCATTTTTTAGTTTGGGGTTCTCAGTACCTAAACTGATAGTGGTAAATAACACACCTAGCATCAAAATTGCTGTTGCAGCTCGTTTTCAAAACAAATGTACAGCATGAGCTTCCAAGAAAAGTTCTGATTTACAGAAAGAAGTCCTAAATTATAAATCCGAACCCATTACATTGAATAATGAGATTAAAGCTTGATGTTTAGATAAAAATCGGTAAAAATCTGAATCAATTATGTGACTAATGCACTCATAATACTCAAACGGAAGCGAAACTCGTAATTCGCCATATTACTCTTTTTTATTGTTTATTTCGATTTGATTCTTAGCCTGCATGATCCATACTCACAATTACATTTCCTCTTTTATGTCCTTTCTCAACATATGAGTGAGCTTCGGCCATTTTGGCTAAAGGGTAAATCCTGTCTATTACAGGTTTAATTTTCTCTTGTTCAACCAGTATTTTCAAATTTAGAAAAGCGTCTTTAGGAGTTAACGGAATTCCATGATCAATTGAAATGTATTTCCCATTTGGACAAAGCGCTTTTTTACTTTTTTCTTTAAGTGTGGAAGATTTTGAATTTCCAACTGCATCAAGAACATAATTATAATTTTCTAATTTTAAATCAGCATCTTTTGCCGTATAATCAATCTCTAAATCACTTCCCAAAGACTTTACTAAATCAAAGTTCCTTCCGCTGCAAACACTGGTAACAATCGCTCCGGCATTCTTTGCTAATTGTATTGCCATGCTACCTATGCTCCCTGAAGCTCCATATACTAAAACTTTATCGCCCTTTTTTATGTCGGTCTTACTCAACAAATGTGAGGCAAGTAATCCACCATACGGAATTGCTGCTGCCTCATTATGACTTATGTTTATAGGCTTATGAGCGATGTGCCAGTCTTCAGGTAAACATATATATTCTGCATACGAACCGAAATGACGTTTTGTTGGTGAAACCGAACCATAAGCAAAAACCTCATCACCAATGTTAAATGAAGACACGCGTTTTCCCTTGCTCTCAATAATACCTGATGATACCATACCTAAAATCGGTTTTCTTGGTTTTCCAAAACCGAAAACACATTGAAGAATAAACTTTGAAATAGGAGACTCCTGCATTCTTCGAATAAGTACATCACTGGTTGTAACAGAAGTAGCGTGAATCCTAATAAGAACTTCATTTTCCTTTGGAGTTGGCTTTTCAACTTCTGTTAATACTAAGTTTTCTGGGCCTCCATATTTTAAACATTTAATTGCTTTCATAATTTTCTTTTTGGATTAATACCTATTGCTTTTCAAAGGTGAATTTGTAACGATAAAGTGTTTCTTCATCGTAGGCTTGCTCAATGCTTAATTGAGATAACTTGGTTTTTACCTTATCAACCAATTGCTTTTGAGTTCCTGTAATTTCCGTAATTTCAATTTCACCCTCACAGATGTGGAAACTTACCACCACAAAATCTTTGAACTCTTCCTCCAATTCTACTTTGCTTAAATCAAGAATTAACTTGTCTGTAATTTCATTTTTTAGTTTCGGGTTCTCCGCTCCTAAACTGATAGTGGTAAATACCACTCCAGCAATGACCATTAACTTTTCCATGTTTTTTGTTTTTAATTTGGCTGCACCCTTTCAAAGAAATACTACTGTTACAGCTCATTTACAGGACAAATGTATTGCTAAGTCTTCCAAGAAAAGTTCGGTTTTTCAGGTAGGTGTACTGATTTATAAATCCGAACAAATTACACTGAACAATGAAATAAAATTAAAGCTTGATGTTTAGATGAGAACCTTGTTACAGTTGCTTTACAAACTGTTTCGGTGTAAGACCTGTTTCTTTTTTGAAGTAAGTGTTAAAAACGGTTTTAGAATTAAACCCACAATCATAAGCCATTCCCAAGAGTGTGAAATTGGCATTTTTCGGGTCTTGAACCCTAATTTTAAAGGCCTCAATGCGATAAGCATTTATAAACTCGTTAAAGCTCTTTCCAATATTATCGTTTAACAGCCAGGAAAGTTGATTGGGATGTATTTGTATCTGATCAGCCAGAGATCTCAAGGTAAGACTTGGGTCAAGGTATGGTTCTTCCTTTTGAACAAACTCCAGTAAATTCACTTTGTACTTGTTGGAAGTCTCTTGATCTAACAAAGGTTTCTTTCGTGTCTTAACCACTCTATTGCCCCCTGTTGGGAAAAGCACCTTATGAAAGTCTTTATAGCGAGGGTCAGACTTTATCGGATTGATGATTGGATCAGAATATCTTAATAGCAAAAGTGATGCTTTTGTCTTTATTCCAGAGCTTATCCAATCGAATGCATTTTCCATATCACCTGTGGCAGCGTATATCATAAACAAAAATGAATCGGCGGTAAATCCATCAGCAGATTTCGCCTTTTCCCTTAGAATATCGATGTACTTTGATCTATTCTCTGCATCCCCCTTCATCGCATATCCAAGACCAATAGCACCTAATCTCTCCCCTTCTGCCACCTCTACTTCCAAATCGTCAAAGTATTGAATAACTTCATCATATTGCCCCATTTTTAATAAGCACGTACATTTGACAGCATGTGATGGAAGGTTTTTTGGATTCACCTCTAAAGTCTCATTCAATTTTTTCAGAGCGCTAGAATAATTCTCCGTCATGTAATCGAAGTAAGCACTAAAAAACAAGGTTTCTTGAGACAACGGATCAATTCCTAATGCAATGTCTAAATGTTCTTTTGCCTTTTCCTTATTTCCAGCTAAAACATGCAAGAACGACAAGAATTGTTGGGCTTCGACATAATTGGGCTTCAGCTGAATCGATTTGCTTGCATGCAAGAAAGATTCTTCAAAACTGCAGTCTGTAAAAAACGCACTATTTGCCTTTTGGTAATAAATCTCAGGATTGTTTGGATCTAGTGCAAATGCTTGATCAACCAGTTTACTGGTTTTACCCCAAGCTTCCATGAATGGCATGAGTCCTGTCATTGCCATAAAACTATAAACGTCACTCAATCCAATAATTGACTCGACATGTTTTGGGTCCAAGTGAAGAGCTTTTAGGTAATAATCCTCTGCAATTTTTACATCGTCAGGATTCCATTTCCCCTTATGGAACTTCGCCATTAAGGAATACTCATAGGCATTGATGTCATTCGTTTGCTTCTTTACCAGATGATCTTCTAACTCAAAGTGGCCAAAATTCTCTCTTATTTTATCGGCAATCAGCAAGCTGATTTCATCTTGAATTTCAAAGATATTTTGTAGCTCTCTATCCCATGTTTCTGACCAGAAATGAAAATCTCCCTCAGCCTGAATTAGCTGAGCTGTTATGCGTATCATTTTACCGGCGAGTCTTACACTTCCTTCCAAAACTATGGAAACATTCAATTTGTTTGCTATTTCAGCAATAGGAATTTCTTTGTTTTTAAAATGGAAAGAAGATGTTCTGGAGGTAACTTTAAGCTTGCCGATCTTAGCCAGTGCATTAATAATCTCCTCGGTTATTCCATCACAAAAATACTCGTTCTCAACATCAGAACTCATATTCTTAAAAGGTAATACTGCTATGGAAATATTTTTTGACAAAACGTACCCAAAGTTAATCTAAATATCTATGTTCCGAAATAAAAGACTGTAAAAATAAATAACTGCTTTAACCAATATCTATTTTTTCTATGGTCTTGAGTTCATTATAAGCGGTATAGGCAACGTAGAACATCATTATCAAGACAAAACCGCCGGCTAAAAGAGCTCCTGCAAAACAAGCGCCAATAAATAAAATAGGAGCACCTATAATGTTAGTGGCAGAAGTTGTGATATTATTACACCCTATGAAATATTTTTCAAAAAAAATAAGCTTGCTTGTTAGGATTTTCATTTGTGATACCGCTGCAAAAAAACATGCATAGCTTGTTGCCTTAGGTCCTCTGGGCAATCAGTCTTTTCTTCACTTTTGGGTTCGCAATTATAGATTGCTGGAAATCTTCAAAATCCTTATAATTATTCGGTGAATCTTTAATTTGTTCATAAAGGAATGACTTGTCTGTTTGGGGATAAATTATAATCGTTTCGCCAAACCTTAAATCAAAAAGTTTCATATTAATTAGCAAAGTAGAAAAACCATCTGGACTTGCGGAAAACACCCAGTCAAATTCATTGTTTGACACTTTAAACATTCCTTGAGCTGTTAAATAGGGATAATTTCGAGAATCAACCATCGTATTTTCTACTGCATCTTTGTCATTTGTTAAAATCATCAAAGTCAGTTTATCGATTATCTTTTCACTTTCGGGAGTTTCATATTCTCCAATTCTAACACCTTTAAAAACTGCAGTGTCTATTGCTATGGAAAACGGAATACTGGAAACAGCATAATCATATTCAGCTACTGGGAATGGCGATTTGTTTAAAGGATAACTCTGAAAAATTTCAGAATAGGTATTATATGTTTCAATGTCTTGACTCAATAACACCAAATCCCATTTGGTACTGTCGAGATGTTCATTGGCTCTAATACTTAATTTTTCAATATTCCATTCATTTACTTCACTATTCTTATCAAGTGAATTGAGTTTTTCTTTCTCCTCACAAGAAGATAAAAAAAGTCCAAACAGTATTGTGATCAGTATCTTTTGCGTCATTTTCAAATGTTTGCTAAGGTTGGGAAGCTTTCTGGTTATTTAATTTTATCCTAAATTAATAATTTTCTAAATCACTTGTTTGAAACATTAATGAGGATTGCAGAAGATTCCCCTTAGTTTTTTTTAGGCTTGAAATCCACCACTAGAGACAGAGTTCAATATAAGCACAATAAAATCAGGGTTTAATTGAGTTTATTGATGCTTGATTGTTGGCGGTAGTTTTCATTTTGATATCAATCCATATTTATTGATTTTATGCCCCATTCATTTTCAAATTCAGCAACACTTATTAAAATTCCGTTTAATTGATCAATATTGACTGGTTGATCGCCAAGACTTCCATATGAATCACACCAATGAGCTTCATCAAATTTGATTCTATTCGAATTTTCAAATACTTCTAACTGACGTTTAATGTAATTGTCTTCTCCTATTTCTAAGTACCAAGTTGACTTTCCCCAGTCTTCATCAAATGTAATTTCGTCCCATTGTATTTTTAGGTATTTCATATTATTTTCGTATCAATTTCGACAATGTCATTTGATGATTCATTTAACTTATTTATTTCCTTTTGAGCTTTGTCCGCAGTCAGCTTGTAGTCCATCTTGATATAATTTTGAACATCTAAAAGAGTCTCAAAACCGACAGAAGCCATATAATCATCATATTCATCTTGAATTTCTCTCCAGTCCGAGTATTGCTTACGACTCAATAGTATTTTGTCGCTCCGTAGAAATATGAGATTGAATTTTTTCATTGCAATTACACCCAACGTTTAGTATAAGAGCAGTATCCCTTTAGGCTGCTATGATTTCATATACATTGTTGTAGGTTGCCTATTTTTTATCCATTTATAGGTTTCCAAATAATTTAAATATTTCAAATTCATATTTATCGTACATCTTTTTTGTCCAGTTCTTAACGTCAAATTCTGTTTCAAAATCAACTCCTAATAGTTTAATAAATGGAATAGATAGTTTCAGTTTCATTTGAACATCATCAGTATTTTGTATTTCGTTTAACTTTTCAGTTAAGTCATTGTTTTGTTCAATTGTTGTAGTTCCAACCCATTCCATTAACTCTTTTATAATTAATGAACTTTGTTTATCGGTTGTCTCTCGAATTACCTTTTCTAGTTCGGTTTGATGTTTTATGATTTCAGAAGTGTCAGATTTAATATCTACTAACAATTCTTTGATTTCAGAATTATCAACATTTAGACTAAAATCGTATTTAAAAAAGAATGTATTTTCGTAGATACCTTTAAAATTAAGTTTCTCACATTTTGAAATAGCAACACCTGGATTATCCAAAATTTTATTTATCAGTTGTGGAATTGTATTTGCATCTCTATTTTGCATTTCAAATCTCAAAAAAATAAAAGTTTCATTTGAGATATTCAATAATTCAATTTTATTCAACATGGAAGTCTCTACTGTTGAAATCAAAAATGCTGGCGTAATTAAAGCTGGTCTTGATTCACTAAAACCAAGGTTTTCAACACCAAAAATATTACCCAAACTCATCAAATTAGAGTCACTATGAAAAGTTTCACTTGTTAACACATCAACATCTTGATTACGGAAATTATAACTATAACTATTTAGTATTCGTGACATTCCGCTTTCGTGATAATCCGAAGAATAATTATGAGGTTCATTAAAATCAAAATCAGCATATTCCAAAATATATAGATAATAGTTAGAAGATGAATTAAACAAATTTTTAGGTAAATTTTCATTTCCAATTTTAGCAATGCTAGAAATCATTAATCCCATATTTTTTATTTTGAGTTTTTTTTTGGTTACCTACAACAACTGCCTATAAACACTACACATATAACGCCTATATCTTTTCCACCAAATATAACATTAATTTCATTTGAAAAAGCAACTACAACAAGCATTTGCAATTGATCATAGAAGGAGTACACAATTTTAATCAATCCAATAGCCGTAAAATTACACGTATAATAATCGCATAACTCTACCCGTTAAACTCAAAACCGAGGCCCTATTCTCCATCTCGACGAAAATTTCAGACTATATAACATGGTGTTCAGCGGGCTCCATTGAGCTTGTCGAAATAGTTCTATTGAGCTTGTCGAAATATTGGCCAACTTAGCGAAGCGATCTCACAACCGCAGGGCGTAATCGGCACGCCGAAGACTTAGTTATTGTAGGGCGTTTTTTATTTTGTTTTTCTCTTCGTTAGTTATGTTTTCCCATGTTACTTTTTCATCAATCAACAATTCTAAGTTCAATCCTGATTTAACAATGTCCTTTATATGAAAGAACCAATCAGATACATTCCATTCTCTAAATGGCGTGGACTTAAAGGCTATTTGATTTTCATCCCAATATACTCCTGCCGCTTCTCGATAAACGTATTGGTAAGTTGGACTACCTTGACCAATTAATTTTAAGAGTAGCTCATTTTGGTCATTGACGACTATTTTATTAATGACTTCATTTTTCATTTCATTTCTGGAATTTTCAATTTCAAAAAATTCTTCTTCATCAACTCAGTCTGCGAAATCTCAATAGTTTGTTCTTCTCGTCCGTCAGCCTTCCAATGTGTCACAGCGTTGACTGTAAATTCAAGAGTATCATTCATTCTTGGTGGCGAAAAAGCTTTCTCGAAGTCAGTCCAAATAGTTGTTTCTAATTTCTCCAATTTGGTCAAGTCGCAGTTTTGATTATTAAAGTGGTCTGGTAGCCAATCCAAGTAGTCATTTAATAACTGTCTGCTCTCTTTGGAGTCAACTTTTTCTGGTTGAATAGTCTTATTTATAAAGTCAAATGTTGTCTTAGTTTCAAGTCCGAGGTTGTACAAGTCAATCAAAACATTAACAGCTAGACGTCCACTTTTCATATAGTCTATGCTAATGAAAGAGTGAGTGAAATTGTGAATTGCCGATTTATAATTCTTGTACTTCATTGTCTTTTTTCAAATGCCCTAGAACATTCGGCGCTTGGAACCGTACGGACCATTTACCCAACTTCGTTCTCTAAGATAAAATTGTTTTTCTACTTTTAAATTATCAGTCGAAGCCGAGAACCCGTATGGTTTTAAGCGCATGTTATAGGTATTTATCGTTTAGTTTCATTACGTATTTTATCCAATACAAAATCCAAAATTACATCTTTCTTTAATAGAAACTCTTCTTTGGTTGGTGTTACCATATATTGAGGAATTATACCTATCTCCTTTTCCATATTCTCAACATCAACTTGATATGTGTCTTGAGCTACAACCAATACTAATTCCGTATGTTTCAGTCGAAACCTTTTTTGTGCGCCATTACAGGTATACGTTGAGCCCGATTCTTCACCAACGAAGACCCCAAGTCTATGATAATCAATCAATGCGCAGAAGTGCCCTGTTGTTGAAGCATCCCCCCCATTGATTAAAATGTAGGGGGCATTTGAAAAACTTGAAAATTTAACTGAATCTGGACGAGGTTGGCTTCTAAACCATGAATAACTTTCTGAATAATAATTGATCGGTTTTTCGGAAATGTGATTAATTAAATAGGATGCACAATGAGGATCACCGCCACCGTTGTCTCTGACATCTATTATTAGATTTTCGATTTTTTGAGTATTAATTTGTTGAAAGCAACTATCTACAAAATTTTTGAAATATTGAAGCTCATTATTATAAAAATGAAATGATTTGATTGTTATTATTGCTGTATTTAAATCCCGATTAATAGAAAATTGCAGCTGATTTTCTTTATGCTTTGCTGCCAATTTTTCTTCAGAAGAATACTGATCTTCAACATTTAATACTGTTGTTATTACAGAGTCGTCATCCGGAGCCATATATTGGATGGCATATTTGTTAGCGACTCCATAAGCCCCTAAATACCCATAATCAAAGTTTGCCATTAATTTTCTTTTTTTACGTGAAGCATTATTCCCATCTGCAGAAACGCCATTCCACAATGTTTCTTTGATTGTTTCAACTGGAACATCGTTTATTTTTAGAATCCTTGAGCCAACAGAAATGGTGTTGTTTCCTTTATAATTTTCCATCACGAATAAGTCGTTTTCAAAAAAAGATAAATCAAGAGGGAGTTTAAATAAATGGTCTGGCAAAGAATCCGGTCGATTATCATAAAGTGTTGTATGAACACATCCAACTTTCGCAACTATTGGTTGTGCTAATCGATGGAAATCAGTTGTTTTCATTGAATCCGTAATTTTTGATTCTTGAATTTCTATCAAATTAATAAATGATTCTTCTGAAACGAATTCATACAATTGAGGATGAGTTTTTAAATTGTCAACGAGTTGTTTTAAATCTGAAACTAATTCTTCTCTTGAATAGACTTTTGAATAATCATTGGTATAAATGGGTTTCTCTCCTTTTGAAAGAATTTTGCCGTTAATATCTAAAAATTGAATTGAAAAATCATCAAAATACACTGTTCCTTTGGTTTTCCAAACACCAGCCAAAGCAGTTAATTTAATCGCTCCTAAAGGAACTAAATAGTCTATTGTGTGCATTGTCCAGCGTGAGTTTCTTGTGGAGTCTGATGTCATTTGATCCCTCCCAATATGTCGATCGAATTCATCCATACATTTAAAACCCAGAATACTCATTATTTCTTCCCCCTCCATTCCAACCAAATTTTCATTTTTCACCCATCCCTTAAACTTTATGGTATGCGCTGCTTTGGGAATGTATATATCATCTGAATTGAATACTGACCACTCAAAATTATTTGAATGTAATTTCATTGCAAATTGTCCAGAGTGAACTACTTTTTTTTGCCGAACAGCTAAGTTTAAATTCCATGTCTCCTCAGCTTCGAATCCTGGATTAGTTAGTAAATTTGGACTCTGAGCATTTAAATTAATAACGAATAACAGACAAAACTGGGCAAGTAGTATATTTTTCATCAAGGTAACTTTTATATGGAGTTAGAATCATAACTTGAGAATTGTAAGTTTTTCCCATTTGATAAAACCAAAATTAACTAAATACATTATGAGTTTATGTTAATCTGAGTTAATTACTATTGCTTATAACTTAATAGCGTTTTATCAGTTGTTTTTTTTCAATAGTTAAAGATAATCGTAAAAAGTCAATAGTCAACCCGACAGTCGATTAATTGACGAGCAGAAAATAATTGATAAAATGGAGTTCGACTATGCCCCACTATGGGTAAAATATAATATCGCTTTGATTGGATATTTCCTTCATTTTTGCAAATTCTACCCAAAGGTTTTACTCGAATAAGGAATTTTGGAATATAAGGTAGTAGCTGGAAAAAGGTAATTTGATCAATCAGCATATTTCTAAAAACTGAAAGTCAAATTTTTAGAAATACAATCACAAGTTTTCTTATTGAATCCCCATAGTTTTTTTAAGCTTCGAACCAGCCACCTATGGCAGAGTTCAACACCAAGCACAATGAGCTCAAGCTTACTTGACCTCATTGATGCTTAATTGTTGGCAAACGTTATTTTAAGTAAGATACAATTCTGAACTTTTTCTGTTCAAAAAAATGATGATTTTCTTGGTCGTATTCAATTTCTTTTAATTTCGTTTTCTTTTTTCTTTCAAATTCTCGAATACTTATTTTTCGTTTTTCTATGGTCAAAGATGTTTTATTAACACGATTAACTGTATCGATGATATAATCCACAAAACATTCTCCAGCATTTAACTGAGGCATTGCACCTTGTTGACCAGCTTTTAATTCAATTATTAGAGCAAACAATTGACCATTTAATTCAGAAAAGATAATATAATCACATCTTTTTTTTACTCCCTTGGTATTACTGAAAAATGGAAAGAAACCACCATTAAATGTTTTATCCAATTGAATGTCAAAATTATAAATAAACGATTGACAATTATCAGTTACACAATCAATTGACATATTTGCACTAGTTTCCTCAAGAGTATTGTATTTACTCTTGAAATCCGAATTTAAGACATTATCAATTAAAGCAAGGTTACTCATTCTTAGGAATTCTCTAAAGTCTTTCGATTTTCATTTTGAAGAGCATAAAATAATTCTTCCGAAATTTCATTTAACTCATCAATTGTATTGTCTATTGTCTCAACATCGAATCCAGATTTAGATATTGGAATTTTTGACACAGTTACATTTCTTGATGTGGAATTTTTGAAATTGAAAAGATAAGCTCCTACTGTATTAAAGTCTAAGAAATATTCTTTGGAATATGTGAAAGAATTAATTGTTATTGGTTCTGTTCTTTTTAGTGATGAAGCCATAATTAGGTTATTTAATTCTCTAATTATATAATCACTATGAGTACTAATAATTAACCTAAATCCTTGATTTATGAGTCTTGCGAATACTCGAGCTAAATAAACTTGATTATTTGGGTGTAAATTTAATTCAGGTTCATCAATAATTATTAGTTCATTTTTTGTTGCGATATATTTTAGATAAAATATAAGACTTGATAAAGTCTTAACTATTGATGCCGTTAAATGAATTGGGATTTTTTTTCTTTTCGCTTTATTGGAAGAGAATTGGACATCTCCATCTTTTGTTATTATGACTTTACCATTTAATAATTCATTTTCTATTTCTTCTGCAAAAGAATAAAACTCTGATTTTGTTTTGGAATAATTATTAAGGTCTTCTGCAACTTCTAAACCATCCCTAATTGGCATTGGATAACGAGTAGATTTTTTTAGAAACCAATGGAAAGGGTCTCTGTTATTTTTTTTTGAACCTAATGCCTGAGCTCTTTCTAGAAACTCTTGTTTTTGAATTGATAATTCTTTGCTAAAAGTATAAATAGAATTTCGTTCTACTGGTAATATATAACTAGATGTAAATGGGTAAAACGCAATAAGTGAAAAAAGCTTCGATGTTAAAAATAATTCAAGAATTTCAATACTATTTTTAGACACTACAGTGTCCTTTAATTTTAAATTTATTACTCTACTGTTTACTTCTTTTAAAATTTCTATATTAATATCATTTATCTTAAGTTCATTGCTAAAATTCATTTTAAGAATATTGATATCAAATTCTTTCTTGGTTTCAGATACAGAAATTGAAAAGTCTTTAAATAAATTACTAGCAATATCTTCTGAGATTCCATAAATACTCCCTAGAGAATTATTGAGACTTTTTATTTCTTCTTTTCTATAATTCCATATTGAATCCGTTATTAATTCAAAATTGGCTTCTTGATTTTTAATTAAGTCTTGAACAAAAATACTTTCTTGACTTTTGAAATATTTCATTCCTGATTTTGTTAGAGCATATGCCATATAAGCAGCATAGGTTTTCCCTGAATTATTTGGACCACAAAAAACGGTAAGTCTTTTACTTAAATCAAAATGAGCACTCTTAATAGCGCCTAGATTTTTTATATCTATTTCCATAATTCAAATATAGTAATATTCATTTTAACTACAGGTTTTTTTTAATGTTTGCCAACTGTCCAAGCTACGTATTGTCGCTATTTATATTTTTAATATAGTCTAAAGTAGTCATTTTATTTTAATCAAAATGTTCATTTTAAAAGTTTTATTGGCGATGATACTTAGCGGGTGTTATCGGAAGTAAATTCATTTACGGAGTAGAATTCTCGGAAATATACAAGACTAACTATTTTATTTCATTATAGAATTAAGCTTGGTAACTTGGTTGCCATAGTGAAAAAGGTAATTTGATCAATCAGCAAATTTCTAAAAACAGAAAGGCAAATTTTTAGAAATTCAATCATACCTTTTGGTATTGAATCTCTATGGTTTTTTTTAGGCTTCAAACCCGCCACCAAAGGCAGAGTTCAAAACCAAGCACAAAGAACTCAAGCCTTACTTGACCTCATTGATGCTTAATTGTTGGCATTTCGTTATTTTTTATTCTTTTTAATTGACTGTTTCACAAGACTTAAAATATATTCCAAATCATCATCCGAGTTGATTTGTAGTTCGTAATCTCCATTACCCCAGTGTCCCGTTGTCGAAACGTCTCTCATTAAGTTTTTCGGGTCATCAAGTTCGCCAATATTCATATTCAGCCACATTTTTAATGCTTTTCGTTGCGGGTGAATGTCTATTACATTACGACCTGAAACAAAGGCTATATATTTCTTTTTAGGTTTTACTTCAATATTGTCGAAATTCAGAATTGCACTTTTGAGTTTTTCATAAAGTTCCTTGATTTCTTCTGATACATTGTCTAAATGTTCTTGCTCAGAATAAACCTTTATTTCTTTGGCAACATTGTCAATTGTGTTATCTGTCTTGGATATAGTCTTTATGCTTTCTTGGGCACCTGCCCTTTGAATTTGGTCAAAAGAAACTGTATCGTTTTCAAACCGTTTTACTTCCCATAATTCGATTGGTAAGTCTTTGAAGTTTATGGCTTCTCTTTGGTAATTGGTAAATGCCGGGGAAACGAATAAAACTCTGGATTGTGACCAATCAACGTCATTTCGTTTTAATGTCTTTTCCAAATTTTCGTTGAATTCAAGAATGAAATCTGCCTTGTTGTTTAGCATTAAAGACAAGTAGGCATATCCTTGGTCGATTACGCTAAAGTTTTTGTCTCGTTTATATTCTATGATTACAAAAGCGTTTGCTTCTTTATCGAATGCCAATGTGTCAATTCTGAAATTATTGAGTGCAAATTCAGATTTTACAAAGTCAAGTCCGAAAACTGCTTTCAAGTTATACTCTGTTAAGTCTTGAATCTCTTTCTCTAATCTGAAAGGCTTTTCTTTTATATATTCCAGTTGTTGTTTTATTTTGAATAATGCCATTATATTATTTTTCTGATTCTCTTTATTTGCATGGTTTACCGAAAGCACCAGCAAAGGCAAGTTCAGCTTGTTCTCTTATAAGTTCATTGCTATTTCTCATATTATGTACAATGACAGTCCAACTCCAATCTCTGTATCGTGGGTCATTTATGTTGATTCCGTTTACACCATCTTCTATTTTCAAGCATACGGTGTAATTAGGTTCTCTCGATTTTCTATTTTGGTTATAGGTGTCATTAGCTAAATGGCTTGAAATTCTTTTTCTCGTTGAATAGGAGTGACCACGGTAAATAGCTGTCTGGTTCTTATGTTTAAAACTGCACTCATTATCGTTAAATTTAGTATCAGCCAGAATTATGTAAAATCCTGGGCTGGCATAAATTTGATTAATGTCCTCTTCTGATTTAATCGAAGTGACTTCAATATCTTTATGGTCACATTCGTAATCAAAGTTCTTAAAATAATCTATTAAGTCATTCTTAATGTTTTCAGTAACATTATTCAGCTCAGATTTATATTTTTCGATTCGTTCTTTCAAGTTCTGTTTCATGAATGCCAACGGTTCGGCTATGATTTCGGCGTGGAATTATCCTGCGGATAATTCCACAGTAGAAATCAAGCTAATTATTATTAATGTTCTTTGTTTTAGTACTATCGCCACGATGAATTTTAGCCTTTATTGTATGCCGTTTTTTTAATTCGGTTTGTAATGAGTCAATCGTTTTTTTCAACGCGTTTATTTCAGTTTGTTGCTTGTCAATTTCTCTTTCTTTTTTATAATTTAAATAAGTAAACACACTACCATAAATAACACCAATTCCACCAATGATTGAGAATATTATTTTAACATTTTTTTCGGCTTTAGTTCTGCTATTTGCCTTATTAACAGATTTTTCAAATGATGAATAAGAACCGTATTTTTCATAAACTTGTTGTCCGTCATATTTTATCATTACGGAATATTTGCTGCGATTTTTTGGTAAAACCCAATCACGTTCAAGCATTTCGTCAACAATTGATTCGATTAGATTTCTGTCAGTTATTCCAAATTCACGTTCGCACCAAGTCGGAATTATCCAAAAAGAATCTGGATTATCGTAAATCTGTTTTAAAATCTTATCAAATAGTTCAGTTCGGTTCATTTTTCAAATGGCATATAACAGGCGGCTATTCGTATTACGCATATCCCCCCTATTTTTCATCTCTCAAATATAACATTAATTTCATGTGACATCATCAAATACGCCCACTATTCCAGACTTTTACAGGTTATTTTTCTTAAACATGCATCAATCTCATAGTCGTATAATTATACGAATAATATACGCATAACTCTACCCGTAAAACTCAAAACCGAGGCCGTATGCTACACCCTGACGAAATTTAGCACTAATACTGATATGGATTTCACATGGAATTGATTGAAACATCGCTATTTCGCATTAGGGATTACTCATTATTCCTAAAATATAAATTTTGTACTCGTGAATGCTTTGCAATTTACCAAGATGAATCGTTTGGGTTTTCTACCCATTTTTTAAAAGATAGATGATTCGGATTTAGTTGTAAATTCTTCAAGAAACCTCATACCTCTGTAGGAGTTTCCTTTTTTATTTAATTTAGGACTCCAAACAGCAATGGCAAATTGGCTGGGATGAACCGCTACAATTCCACCTCCTACTCCACTTTTTCCCGGAAGTCCAACCTTGAAGGTAAACTCTCCTGATTCATCATAAAAGCCACAACTTTGCATGAGGGCATTGATTCTTTTGGTCTGACTTCGTGTAAGAATTTGTTTACGATCATCTACAGTGTAGCCGTCATTGGCCAAAAACAGAAATAAGTTGGAGAGGTCTTCACAATTCATTTCAAGCGAACAAAGCGTAAAATAGAAGTCAAGAACATCTGCAGATTTGTTTTCAATGTTCCCAAATGATTTTATCAAATTACAAAGCGCTGCATTTCGATAGCCCACTTCTTTTTCCGAAGCCGCGATTTTATTCGAATAACCAATGTTTTTATTATTTGAAAGGTTTTTTACAAAATCTAAAAAATCCTTTTTAGGGTCTTTCAAATTGCTCAGCAGAATATCCGCAACTACAATCGCTCCGGCATTAATGAATGGATTTCTTGGAATTCCATTTTCTACTTCAAGTTGAATGAGAGAGTTAAAGGAAAATCCGGAAGCTTCCACTCCGACTCTCTTCCACAGCTCTTCTCCAAGTGTACGATAGGCCATAACTAGGGAAAGTACTTTCACAATACTTTGAATTGAAAACTTATCCTGATAATTTCCAGCTCCAAAATTCAAATTGTCTAATGTTGAAATATGTACTCCAAAAGAAGTTGAGTCTACATTTTCGAGCTCAGGAATATAGGACGCTAAATTTCCTTTATCCTCTATATCTTTGATTTTAAGGTATAAATCTTGAACTATTTCTTTTATATCCACATTTCTGTTTTTAATCGTGAGTATCCCTTAAAATAACGAAATCACATTAATCTTTATAAATCATCAATTGTTATTCGCAAAAGTGAATCTATCTGTGAATTGTTGTTGGTGAAGATTGAGCACTAGCATACAAAGTTACATCCGCAAGTGTTACCCGCTCAGGAAGATGGACAACATAATGAATTAAATCGGCTAAATCCTCAGCGATCAAAGGTTCATAACCATCGTAAACCATCTTTGCTTTGTCCTTATCTCCTTTAAATCTAACTTCGGAAAATTCAGTTTCTACTGCTCCTGGGGCAATATTGGTCACCTTAATTTTATGCTTTGTCAGGTCTAAACGCATCCCTTCACTGATTGCTTCAACGGCTTTTTTAGAAGCACAATATACTGCTCCATTTTCATAGGTTTGTTTTCCAGCAACAGAACTAATATTTATGATATGACCAGTTCTTCTTTTCACCATTTGTGGAATTATAGCCTTGGAAACATACAGTAATCCTTTTACGTTCCCGTCAATCATAGCGTCCCAATCGTCTAGTTCTCCTTCATTAATTGGTGAAAAACCATGTGCATTTCCAGCATTATTAATGAGTACATCAATTTCTTTAAATTCAGGAGAAAGTGAATTAATATGTTTTTCAACATCGTTTCTATCGCGAACATCAAAAATCAAAGTTTCTACTTTTACCTTTTTTGAAAGGGAAGTTTTAAGTTCTTCCAACTTTTCGGCTCTTCGACCACATAAAATCAGGTTATTTCCTTCTTCTGCAAGTCTTATGGCTGTAGCTTTTCCTATTCCTGAAGTTGCTCCTGTAATTAAAATATTTTTAGTCATTATTTTCAATTCGTGATGTATAAAGCTTAAATATACATTTATGAGAATGATTAGTGGTCTTGTTTGTAACGCAAAAAACGAAATTTACCCAAACAAAACTTCCTTTAGCAACAACTTGATCAATTAGAACAGAATAAATTATCGGTCGTACTTTCCACTCTATTCTTCGTCGTAAATCAATTCAATAATAATTTTATCAATTCTTCTTGCTTTTTCTTTATCAATATTAATAACCGACTCTCTTTTTGTTTCAATTCTGTGTGGAACTCCTGGATAGAAATAATATTCATAAATGTTTCTATCATTAATTTCCAAAACTGAAGTTTTCAAGGCGTTTTTCATCTCCTTGTCATTAAGATTCATCTGTTTGAAAACCTGTTGAATTATCTGTTTGGTGTCCTTGGGATCTAAATTCATTTCTTGTTTAAGCACACAAAAATCGTTTTCAAAATCAACATTTTCAAAATAAATTTTAGACTTTGCCTTTATTGGCTTTCCACCAAACATATTTGGTAATTCTTCCTCATAAAATAGTGGTTCTGTAATATCAAACTCTACACCTAATGGAAAATGAAAATATTGTAATTCTTTCAAGGCTAATTGCTCAACTCCGTCCTTTGAACTATATGCTTGCTTAAAGGGATCCAACGCTGATCTTAAAGCTTCTTTTTTCACTTCATCATTTTCTCCCAAAATTTCAATCATATCATCAAACATACTGATCATAATATCTGAAACCTCTTTCCAGTTTATGACTTCTATGATATCACCAACTTCTGAAGTTTTGTATTTTATGGCTACGGTCTCATATTTTGAGAATCGATCCATTAAGTTTTCTGGGATATCATAGGAGTTGATCAAATCATTTTCATAGCTCCAAATAATAGTATACGAACTCTCAGTTGAGTCAATAACTGTAAAGTTGGCAATGTATTCTTGTTTTTCGTCCTTTGTTTGTTTTCCTTCTTTCCATTGTTGTCTGATTTTTGAAATTTTAAAATCATAACTATCACCAATTGACCAATAGGAAACAAAAGGAACTTTGGTACTATCGATTTGACTCAATAAATGTGTTGAAATACTTAAAAGTATAATCAGATTTATAATTCTCTTCATTGTAGTGTTTTTATAGTGTTTTAAGTTGGATCAAGCGTTAAAAATTCTTTTTTACCGATGAATTGAAACCGAAAGTTTTGGGATCTTAAATATTCCTCTCCCTCAAAACTCTCCCCACCGATTTATCGGTATCTCTCTCCATAACGATTTATCGGTCTAACCTCCTTTCCGCTTCGTTTTATAACCATCTTTCTCCAAAAGCTCAATCACTTTATCTCTGTGATTCCCTTGAATCAGAATTTCTCCGTCTTTTACAGTTCCGCCTCCACCGCAGGAAGATTTTAGTCTTTTTCCTAAATCTTTCAAATCGTCTTCCGTTCCAATGAATCCTTCAATTAGGGTTACATCTTTACCTTTTCTTTGTTTACGGTCGATCGAAACATACAGTAATTGTTGGTTATTTTCCAGGGTTTCCTCTTCCATTTCATCCTCATCGTTGTAACCGAAGTTTGGATTTGTGCTGTAAACTACATTTTCGCGTTTTTTACTCTTTTTTGCCATTCTATTCTTTTGTTTCTTTTGTAATCACTTCCATTTTCAAAATGGTTAGTAAGCGTTGTAATGATGCACTGTTTTCCTCAGAATACACTGCATTAATGATTTTCTCTTTTTCTTTCTTGGTTAAATGCCATGACAATGAAATCTTATCATTAAAATTCTCACGAAGATTAAATGTTACCACTTCAATTGGATATTTCATCGAACGAATCGCTGTAGAAAACAATTCATCTTGGTTGAAATCTTGTACCCGAGGAAAATTCCCATACATATTTCCAAAAGGCAACAATAACCTATCGAAAAGTCCAATGTTTTTAAATGTTTCGCCCACTAAAGTCTTTTTAGTATCTCTCACTTTCAATACTATTACTCCGCTGGTGTTTTCTTGAATCCATTTTCTTAACGCAATCAAGTATCTAACCGTAATTTTAGAGCCATAATTATCTCTAATTCCTGCATCCATTAATTGCATTCCTGGATCAGATGGCATCGTAATCATTGGCATTATATAAGGAAAGGTAGCACTCATTCGCAATACCGAGGTAAACCTGACATCTTTGGGGTTGTTTTTCGCAAAATATTTTAAGTATTCAATATTTTCAAACTGCGGATCCAGTCCAACACGTTCATCCAATTCATCGGATGCTTGCAAATATCCGTGATGTTGAGAACTCACCAATAATCTTCTTCCGTCGTTTACTATTGTAGGGGTAAAAATCATCGTTGGAAATTCACCCGAACGCTCATATTCCTCATATTCACCCAGTGTTCTATTTAAAGCTCCGTCCAAGTTTGAAACCAGCGCTTGCTCAAAAGCATAGCCACGATCAATACTATATTCGTAATCGTTAATCTCCACTTTTTGAAAGCGGAAAAACATATCATTGGTAGAAATAGAAAACGACAAGCGATTCAATAAATCTTTTGATATATTGGACAGATATTTCCCACTAGAACGAGACTCAATTTCGTTTTCTTTTTCCATGATCATCAAATCACGGTAATAGGAGGCACCAACCATTCCCCCAGAAGCACCAGTGATCATCTGAATATTTTTTGTGAATTCCTTTCCCGTCAAACTGTCTAATTCCTGTAAAACACGGAATGTCCACATGGCACTTCTTAGCCCACCACCACTGGTATTCAATAAAATCAGTTTTGGCTTACTTTTGCCTGTTTGTTTTTTCCAATTTTCTAAAGTTTGTATATAATTGGTATAATCTTCTGCGATCACGGAGTCCGTGTAACTCAAATCACTCAATGAAGTTTTGGTGAATTGTACCAAATCCTCTTTTTCATAGGATAAACCAAAAGCATAGCTTTTAAATTGAAAGAAATCCGTTACAGTACTTAAATAATTCACCAATATAAAAGAAGCCACAACTACAAAGTATGTCCAAGATTTAAACCATGAAAACATTGCGCTGACCAACATAAGAATTATGGTTAAAATCATCATAACGCTTACACTTGCCGGAACTTGGAAAAACTCGTAATCTCTAAAAAAGCCAATTGAAATATACGAAAGCAGCAGTAATACCTCAAAAACAGAGGCATTGATATGATTTTGAGAGAATACTTTATTTAAAACATCAATATCATAATGGGAACTACTTCTCGATCTTTTGATTTTAAATCGAGAACCTATATAGAAATAGCGGTCAACATTTTTGGTTCTGAAAGGCTCATACCAAGACTGCTTTCGATGTAAAGTTGCGTTAATGTTGCTCGAATTATTTTGATGATCTTCTGACCTAATTCCAGTAATTTTATATAAATCTTTATTCGTTGGAAAGAAATACAATAATGCCAATAATATGAAAGTAGTAATTCCTAAAATTAATGCAACAATTAAGCCTAGCACTTCATATTCCCCAGCATATTCTTGACTTTTTTGAAAGTGATAAATACAATAGCAAAGATTGGAAATAAAAATAAGTGGCAGTAGACTATTATTCAGAGAGAATTTATAAAATGGACGAGACAAGGTAGCGATAAAAGCATATTTAGGTCCAATTTGAATATAACTATAAATATGAAATGCCATAATGAACCCACCTATGCTTATTCCAAGAATAAAAAATGCCAAATAACTAGAAAGCCCAAGGTATTCAGGTGAAAGAAATAAATAAGGTAAACCAATACCTAAACCAATGGAACTGTTGATAATTCCAAACAGAAAAATCCAATAAAATAAAACAACAAGGTTATACTTTACATGTGAGAACAGTAAATTAATTGGAAAAAATGTTCTAACACCTTCAAGAAATTTGAGCAACAGTTTAATCATGGTTTAAAGTATAGAACAATATAGTGTAAAGAATTTGATTAACCATGCGCAATAATGAAATCGCTAACAAAATAAGCCAAAGTTTTCCCTACAATCCTTTCCTCCTCTTCATTTTTCGGTGCACCTTCAGGTAAATGCAAATATGCAACATGGTCACTTTCTGCGAAAACACGAATATATTGTCTGCACGTTTGAATTGAAATTCCAACAGGAGAAAAAGCACTTGTTGGCATTCTTTCAATCACATCCAAATCAAGCTCAATTCCTAAATATTCTTTTTGATGCTGCATTTTAGTTTGAACATCTTTAAAATCTTGTAGATAATTTCGATTAATCAATAAATAATCTTCATTAAAAGTAAAAGTATGGCCATCATGTCTTAAATCATCAAGAATTCTTTGACTATTGTAACGTTGATGCAAACCAAAAACATGATATTTATTTAAAGCCTTTTGATTAAAAGCATAAGAAAACGGATTTCCAGAGTGCCTTCCTTCCAATAATCGATAATCGGCATGTGCGTCAAGATTCACAACGTTGACTGCGCTAGAAAAACGATGCGCCGAAAACTTAATCAAAGGGAAAGCATTATTGTGTCCTCCTCCAATTACAATTGGAATTTGTCCTGCGGCTAAAAACTCATTTAAGATGTCGAATACAAATTCATCGAGTTCTTCAACAGCTTTCGAAAGTTCCTCACCGATTTCAATACGTTGAACAACTCTTCCCAAAACCGAAATTTCTCCACCTTCTAAAGATTCATTTGATTGCATATTTAAAAATGCATTTAAAAACGATTTAAAGCCATTTTCTGCTCCATCTCGACCGTTATTTGCTTTTGGACCAATGCTCTCTTCAATTCCCAAAATTACATACTTTGCATTTTCAGAATTGTTAATAACTTGCCCCAACTTAGTTTCTCCCTCCCTCGGAGAAATGCATTTTTTTATGTCTGTTTTAGTAAATTTTAACAGCTCAAAAGTTTGAAAATTACTCCGCATTTAATTCAGGTTTATTTGAGTACAAAATTGTTACAAAATCATCAGGTGGTAGCACTGGTCTCATGGTATTTTTATCAACGAAAACCAAAACCGTTTCAGCGGTGGCTAACAGTCTATTTTCTTCATTTTTTATTTCATATTCGAAACATAAACGCACACCTTTTAGATCAGTAATTCTAGTAGTTATCGTAAGTAAATCATCATACAAAGCTGGCGCTTTATAATTTACACTAAATGTTGAAACAGGAAGCATAAACCCTTTATTTTCAATATCTTTATAAGACATTCCTAGTTCTCTCATTGCTTCAACACGGCCAACTTCGAAGTACTGTGCGTAGTTTCCATAGTAGCAATATCCCATCTGGTCAGTCTCACCATAACGTACACGAATTTGAGTTTCCCCTTGATGCAAACAATCCTTGTTTTTACTCATTATTTTTTACATTTTTAAGTTTCTATTCTAAAAAAGTTGCGTACATTGTAGAACAATTTTATTGGAAATCTAGAACTGTTTTTTTTTTACAAATTTGTCGATAATATAACATATTTTTACGACGAAAACGATTAAAAAGAAGTTATTTTAATATTTATTTTAGATGTAAAAGTTTTTTAAAAGTCAATACCCTTTTGATTTTTTTTTAAACTTTTTTATCCAAATATTTGCCCTTCAATTGAGAGACAAAAAGTGACTTTGAAAATCACAAATTATATATTTATTTGCTATAAACGCGTTAAACTGATTAAATGAGCCAATTGCATGAACAAAAATGGGACGCCTGTCTAAAAGTTATAAAAGACATCATTCCATTACAAGCTTTTAAAACTTGGTTTTCACCGATTGTTCCCGTGAAGTTAGATGGAGATGTTTTAACTATTCAAGTTCCGTCACACTTCTTTTACGAATGGTTAGAAGAGCATTACATTGGATTACTTAAGAAGGTAATCAAAAAGGAATTGGGTGCTAATGGTAGACTAGAATACAGTATTATCATGGAACGCAACACTCCTAACTCTACTCCATACACAGTTAAAATTCCTACGTCGGGCGGAAGCTCCTTAAGAAACTCTCCTGTCACTGTCCCTCTAAAAGTTGGTGAAGATCAAATCCGTAATCCTTTTGTTATTCCAGGATTAAAGAAAATCGAAGTTGAATCTAATTTAAATGCTTCTTATACTTTCGAAAATTTCGTTGAAGGAGATTGTAATCGTTTAGCAAGATCTGCTGGTTATGCAGTAGCAAACAAACCCGGTGGTACAGCTTTCAATCCTTTATTGATTTATGGTGGTGTTGGTCTTGGTAAAACACATTTAGCAAACGCAATTGGAATTGGAATTAAAGAGCAATTTCCGAACAAAACAGTTTTATATGTTAGTTCTGAGAAATTCGTTCACCAATTTATTGATTCTATTAAGAACAACACTTCGAATGATTTTGTACACTTCTATCAAATGATGGATGTATTGATTATCGATGATGTTCAATTCTTCTCTGGTAAAGAAAAAACACAAGATGTATTTTTCCATATCTTTAATCACTTGCACCAAAACGGTAAACAAATCATTTTAACTTCTGACAAATCTCCTGTTGACATTCAAGGAATGGAACAAAGGTTATTGAGTAGAATGAAATGGGGATTATCAGCAGATTTGCAAGCGCCAGAATTAGAAACGCGTATCGCAATCCTTGAAAAGAAAATGTACAGCAATGGAATCGAACTTTCGAAGGAAGTTGTGGAATACCTTGCTTACAGCATAAATACAAACGTTCGTGAAATCGAAGGGGCATTGAATTCTTTAATTGCACAAGCATCTTTAAACAAGAAAGCGATCACTTTAGATTTAGCAAAACAAATGATTGACAAATTCGTGAAGAACATCACCCGTGAAGTTTCTATCGAATACATTCAAAAAGTGGTTTGTGACTATTTTGATATTGAAATTGAGATTTTAAAATCTAAAACTAGAAAAAGAGAAATCGTTCAAGCACGTCAAATCGCTATGTTCTTCTCTAAGAAAATGACAAAATCTTCTTTGGCTAATATTGGAGCTCATTGTGGAGGAAAAGATCACGCGACAGTTCTTCATGCTTGTAGAACAGTCACCAACTTGTCGGAAACAGACAAACAATTTAAGGCTTACTTAAATGATTTAGAAAAGAAATTATCAATGCAGTAAAATGTCTGCTTAAGATATAAAAATGCCGAATGAGATTTTCATTCGGCATTTTTGTTTTTTAGAATTAAATTAGAAAGAAATTAAATCCCTATGCTTTGTAAAGCGATTCAAAGTATGCCTTGGCTATTTTAGCTTCTTCAATTTCTTTGAATGCGTTTTTCCTCTTCTTTTTGAAATAGACATAAACTCCCAAACTTTGATTTTGCTCTAGCTTCAACAAATACTTTTTTTTCTCCTCAATGTTCTTAAATGAACTAAAGGTTGTTGTACTGTCATTAATCTCATGCTTTCCTTGATATATTTGAAGAGTTATCGATTCCTCAATACCGGGAATAATAACATCCTTAATTACATACCTTGAACCTCTAAGCTTGTATTTTGGATATTCTGTAATTAAAGCATCTTTGAGTTTTTCTGCGTCTTTACCAAACATTTTGAGACTATAACCACCATAATTGGCCCCTCCTCCAATCAAATTAATAGTTATCTCATTGGGGTACTTAACAGGACACTGAGAATAGGAAACTCCAACAAATAGCAAAATGCTCAAGGATAAAATTATTTTTTTCATAGCGTAGATTTAAAAATATAACATGACATTAAGGTTTTGTTACACTTGTTTTTTCACTTAAAGTAATTCTAATGTATTTTACAGAAGAATTCTGAGGGTTTCCGCTTTCAGAGCTCAAGCCAATTGTGTTTTCATCAATAAATTGAGCCTTAAATTCTGTGGATGTGTCCAATCCATATACTGAGAATAGAGCACTTCCTAATTTCTTTTCAACTAATTTAAATTCATAATTGGATTTTCTAGTAATTGAACTCACCCATGAATCATTTGACTCGGCAAACATTTTTACGAATTTATTATTGTTGAGCGATAAGATCTCTCCCTTCAACTCACCCTGTTTGTTCTTGATTATTTTAATTTTTATTCCATCGAACATTGAGCGTCCTTGTAATTCCCATGTTCCAATGAAATCTTCAATTTCTTTCTTTTGAAAACTCTCACCATTACAACCTGATAAACAAAATGTTAAGGAAATTAAAATCAATAGAAATTTAGTTTTTATTGCTTTGGTTGCTTTCATAGTTAATAAAATAATTTTCTCTAAAATAGTAAATAGATTATTATTATTCTCTAAACCCTCAACAATCGTGTTTAAAACTCAAATCCTTGATCTCTTATTTTTAAGAACTCTCATTTTACGATAAAAACCAATTGATGAGGGATTCATCCCTCACTAATTGAAATGCTGAGATATCCAATAGTGGTTTCAACCACTTATTTGAATAAAATAGGAATTATTCTCTTTATATTTTTCTGATCTTAGATTAATAACTCAATAAATAGCAAACAAAAAAAAAGGACACCTTTCAGCATCCTTTCATAATAATAATATTTCGGAAATTTACTCTTCTGCAAATTTATCTACTACTTCTTGAGTTACTCCAGTTGAGCTAAATCCTCCATCATGGAAAAGATTTTGCATCGTAACATATCTTGTGTAATCAGAGAACATAGACACACAGTATTCTGCACATGCTTCTGCCGTTGCATTTCCTAATGGACTCATTTTATCACTGAATGTAATAAATTCATTAAATCCTTTAATTCCTTCACCTGCAGTTGTTGCAGTTGGTGATTGAGAAATTGTATTTACCCTCACTTTGTTTTTGATTCCATAATGATATCCGAAACTACGAGAAATTGATTCTAATAAAGATTTTGCATCTGCCATATCATTATAATCAGGGAAAATTCGTTGTGCACCGATATATGTCAAAGCTAAAACAGAACCCCATTCGCTAATTGCCTCTTTTTTCATGGAAATAGCCAATACTTTGTGTAAAGAAGTTGCTGAAACATCTAAACTTTGACTGTAAAATTTATAGTTTATTTCGGTGTAATGCTTACCTTTTCTTACATTTGGTGACATTCCAATTGAGTGTAAGATAAAGTCTATTTTACCACCAAGAATTTCCATTGATTTTTCAATCAAGTTTTCTAAATCTTCATCGCTAGTTGCATCTGCCGGAATAATTTGACTATTTGTTTTCTCAGCCAAATTGTTGATTTCTCCCATTCGCATTGCGATAGGTGCATTTGTCAAAACAAACTCCGCTCCTTCTGCATGAGCTAGTTCGGCCACTTTCCAAGCTATTGACTTCTCATTCAATGCGCCAAAAATAATTCCACGCTTACCTTTTAGTATATTATTCGCCATGTTATAATTTAAATTTCATTCACCTGCAAAAATAGAAAACTTAATTAATAAAGTTCCAATATAAAACAATTAGAAAAACACATTAAACTTCTGAACCAAAATGGTATCTTCGTGTTATACCTTCAAAGCGCAAAAAGATAAAAATCATGTCCAAAAACAAGGAAGACGAAAACAAGAATCCCGAATTTATTAACCCGATAGATCCAGACCATATTACGGAAAATCCTCATAATCTTCCTTACCCGCATACTCCAGGAAGCGCATTGGTAAAACCCGAAGATGAAGGTAAATTGAAAAGTCGTGCCTTGAATGCTATGGAACATCAAACAGATATGCAACTAAAGCAGCTTTATGAGCAAATGAACTTTTTGGCTAATCAAGCGAAAGGATTGCAAGATAGAAAAACGATATCAGAGAAAATTTATGGAGCTCAAATGCGCTTCGAACCTTTGATTAACCATATCTATCACCTTTATCAAAAGGACGATAAAACATATTTACTTTCTCTTATTGCTCCCGACCAATGGGGAAGATCTAAAAAGACTTTTGAATTCGTTGCAACCGTTCAATTGCTTGCCGATCACACTTGGGATGTTTTGGAGAAGAGCGACCTAGAGATTTAGGGATGAACCGCAAACGAAAGGAGGTTTCGCAAAGGTCTCATAGAAAAATGAAAATAATAATTTCGCAGAGTCGCGGGAAGCAGCAGAGATTTTGTGAAGGTCCAAGAGAAAAACCTCTGGATCAAAATTCTCCGATTGGGATGGAAATAGTAAGTTGAGGATTTTAACAAAAACGGTCAACGCTATTTACGGGTATTGTCCTAGGGAAGTACAAATTACAACACTCAACATTCATCGTACATCATTACAATCTCACCCTCAACTGAACTCCAACTTCACTTTTTACATTACCAGTAATTTCTTCAGTTCCGCTGCTCAAAGTTTCTTCTTGATTGTAAACAAAAGCCGCATAACGCAACCATAAATCACATTTCTCATTAAAGAACGTATATCTGAGCATTACGTAAGACCTACTTCCCTTGTTGAAATATGCTGGAATACTGAACACGTTTTCTAAATTGTATTCATAAGAATAAACCCTTGTTTCGTAGCTATCTGTATTGAAAATTGCATAACGCAAAGAAAGTTCAAGTGGGAATTTCTTACTTCTGTAAAGTAAATCTTGTGTTAAAGCAAATCCATCTTGTTTTCCTGTGCTTTCACGCTGATCTGTTACATAATCAATTCTTGATCTCCATTTCCAACCAGAACCCAAGTCTGTTGTTAATCCAAATTGATATTTCCTTTGTTTATAGCGCTCAATTGGACGAATATTTCCTTCATAAATACTGGCGTTAATCATCTTATCCTTTTCACGAACCCTTAAATAAGTTTCAAATCGCGGACTTGGTCTATAGCTAAGTTGGCCCAAAACTTCATGTCCTTCACTCGGACTATCCACTCTAAATTTCAACCACGGAGACTTAAAAAAGTCAACATATGAATTTAAACTCCATTCTTTATTCAATTTGAATGAACCACCCAAGTAAATTCCAGATTCGTTATTGGTATTGCTCCCATCTCCAAATCCTTGGGCATAAAATGTATGATAATCTTTTGGATAGTTTCTATACAAAGCGGTTAATGAAGCACGTTTCCCCATGGCCACAGAAACACCTTGTAATATAGCAACAGCGTTAGAACTTCTACTTTGGGAAACTTCTCCGTAAACACTTAAATTTCTGTAGATATATGAATAGTCTGCACTTAAATTCAATAATTCTTTACCCGCGAATTGATATTTATTGACTAATCTATCAGCTCTTTGATAAAAGGCGTCATACGCTTGTTGTACAGCTGTTAATCCCACTTGAAAATTTCGGTTTTCATATTTAATATTTCCGCCATAAATCAATTCCTGTAAACTGTTTTGTCTTTCAAGTTCTGAAGTTGTTCGGTGAGTTCCAGTCAAGTTGATGGAAGAAGCCAACCTCGCCTCCTCAGAATCTAAGGTATCTAACATTTCAACAGAACCATCCGCGCCTTTGTATGAAACCCATGTTGTAAATGAAAAATTCTTCACACCCAATTCTACAGCAGCTCCACGCATAAATCTCACTTCATCCGTTGAAGTATACGGTCTTATTCCTCTGGCATTTTTTCTTGCTGAAGTTGCATCTGCTGTTTTACTGAATCCATAACCCGTCCACATAGCTAACCCTTGACCAAATTGCACTTGATAATCTCCAATTACAGCTTTTCGTAGAAATTTACTTCCGCTATAATAGGCATGGGCACTATAGAAATCGAATCCCTTAGGTTGAGTTTTACCAAAAAGTTGTTCACCAGGATCCTTTTCCATGGTAACTCCAATACTGAAATCGGTGCTGTGAGTATATCTTATTCTAGAATACAATTTATTTGGATCACCCCAATAATATTTGCTACTTTCCTCTCTCTCTTCATCAGTAACATCAGCGTATCCAGCTTTGTCTTCGATATTTCGTTGATACCTAAAAAACGCTTCAACTTTTCCTTCTTTCAAGTATTTTTTTAGACTTCCACTCTCTTTTTCTTCAACTTTGGAGACCATGACAAATGGTAGAATATTTTCCAACGTGATTAGATCCCAAAACTCAATTTCATTAATTTCGAAAATTGTATTAAAAGCACCTTTTTCATCTCTAGCTTTTAAAAGTGAATTAATTTGAAAGTCATTTACAAGTAATAATTGTTGAAGCTCTTCTTTTGTCGCAACATTTAAATTCAATGGATTGTCGTAATAGTTATTCAACACATCAAAAACATCTTCTAAGGAAATTTCTTCAGCTTCTAAATCCTGAGCAATAAACTCAATTCTTTGTTGGATAACTTCATTCTTGGATTGACCAAATACAGAGGAGAAGATTAAAGTAAGCGATATGACTAAAAGAAACCTCATTATTTTTTAGGTGTATAAAAGTCCAATACAAATGAAGCTGCAGGAGTCCAACCAAGAATTTGATTGTACTGCGTTGATAAATCCAATTTGAACCTTTCATAATTCAAACCAAAGCCAAATGCGAAGTCCATCGGTGCTCCTTGGACTCCTGCTCGGATGTACAATAAATCGATTGGATGATATTCTATTCCTGCTCTCAATCTTGTATCAAAATTAATCTCTTGTTCTATTTCTGAAACTAAAATTAATTCTTCAAGTAACTGATACGAAATACCTAATCTTAAAATAGTTCCGTATCTATCGTTTTTGTATTCTGATAGTTCCGTCCTTCCAATATTCACAACAGAAAAACCTAAATTAACCCTATCAGTTAATTTTGCTAAAGCTCCAAATTCCGCACTCACACCATGCTTAATTCCATAGGCCGGATCTAATCGTGTACTTAAATAATTGATTTGAATACCAGCGGCAATTTTATCTGATAATCTCATACTATAACCCAACCCAGCTCTGTTTGTTCTGTATGTATCGTATCCGTAAAATTGTCCACCTACCGAAATAACGCCAACCTTTAAAGGAACTGCTGCGGCAACACTTTGTGTTTGTAACTCTTTAAGCGCATATCGACTTTCATAGGAAATTCCTGCACTACCTTCTTCAATAAAACCCAACGCTCCAGGATTATGATGATAAGAAAAAGCATCAATCAAAGTCACACCATTATTTGCCATTGCTGCAACACGAGCCCCTTGTGATAACCATCCTTGCGCATTTATGGCCACAGCAAAAAACAATGTAAAACCTGTTATAAGTAGTGTTTTCATCAATTCAGTTTATGAATAAGGACTAATATTGAACGAATATAAAAAGTTCAAGTTAGAATTCCCCCTTTGAAATGAAAAAACATCAATCAAAATTGAATTTGAAGCTTTCTGGCAGTTGGAGTGAATTCTTGCTACCGATATTTTGTATCGACTCTCGTCAGTTCGAGTGAATTCTTACTGCCGATAACAATCGGCGTAAGAATTAGTATCGAGAACAAGAGTAATCAATCAGGACTACATCTATAAATAAGGATACTCAATATTCTGCAAAAACAAACCTTTGGCTGGGACAGAACACCCAGCTTCTCCTCTATTTTCAGCCGCTATGATTGCTTTGACTTCTTTAGGTGGAATTTTACCTTTTCCTACTTCCAATAAAGTCCCAACAATAGCACGAACCATATTCCTTAAAAATCGGTTGGCACTTACCTCAAAACGCAATTGATCACCGATAACTTCCCATTTTGCACTATAAACCTCACAAAAGTTATTGTTAACGTCCGTGTGTAACTTTGAAAATGAAGTAAAATCTTGTCTTCCTATTAAATAAGCCGCCGCTTCATTCATTTTCCCGATTGAAATTTCTGATGGATAAAACCAACTATCATTTTGATGAAAGGGCAATTTCTTTTGGTGTAGAAAATAATGATACGTCCTCTTGGTAGCATCGAATCGTGCGTGTGCTTCATCATCAACATCTACAATTTCATTTATTGCGATTGCTAATGGAAGCATGTTGTTTAATTTATATTTTAATTGATCATTCGTGAATACAGGATCCAAATCCGCATGAAAATAAGATTGCAAGGCATGAACTCCTGCATCTGTTCTTCCACAACCCACAATATCTATAGGCTGATTTCCAAATAACATAGATAATTTTTCTTCAATTGCGCCTTGAATTGTTTTCACCACCGGTTGTTTCTGCCAACCAGAATATTCTGTACCGTCATATGCGCATTGAAAAAAGAGTCGTTTCTTCATGCCGTGAAAGTAAGGATTTATCAGAAAATTTAAAGCAAGATTTAATTCTAATAAACAAAAAAGAGAGCCATATAATATGAACTCTCTTTAATTAAAATCATTTTTGTGAATTTTAAAGTTTCACGGTTATACCTAAATTTAAAATAGCCATTCCATAACCCAACTCTGCAAAAGCACCAACTTTTTCATTAAAGTAATATTTCCCTCCGACATGAATTCCATAAGCTACTCCACTTACAGAAGTTGGTTGTGGTGTGAAAAATGAATTTGGCCCTTCAATTTCAACCCTTGAGTTACCAATTACATAACCTAATGTTGCTCCTCCATAAGCGTCAATTTTATCAGTATTGTAAAAGTGGTAACTACCTCTTAAACCCAAAATAATATAGGAATATTTATAAATGTATTTTGTTGAACCAAATTGAGACTCTTCTTTCGACCCCATATAAGCCAGTATACCACCTGCACTTATTTTATCCGTAAAACCATGTTCAAAAGATGCAGAAATTGGTGGCAATGTAGAAGTTCCAGTTCTAAATGCAGAACCTATCCCGATACCAATATTTAATATATTGTCTCCTTCATTATAAGTTTGTGCCGAAGCTACTGATCCTAACCCAAATGCGATAACGATTGATAAAATAAAATTTTTCATAATTGTAATTTTTAATGTTCACTACAAAGGTCATGACATCCCCACTTTTAATCAATACGACAACTGACGTATATTTTCATATTTTACTTTCTAATAAACATTAACTCAATCGGAATATATACATCGCTAAGGAATAAAGTCAAATGAATATTTTTAATTATTAAAAAGGCTTTATAAACAGAATTAAAAAATTGTCTCAAATTACACCTCCTCTATCAACACCAAAAAGTTAATAGAAAAGTAATTTCACAGCAAAGTCGCACTAAAAGATGATTAATTTTATGCTACAAAAATATATTTTATGAAAGTTCATTTTATCGCCATTGGAGGAAGTGCTATGCACAATTTAGCTATCGCATTATCAAGAAAAGGATTCGCTGTGACGGGTTCTGATGATGAAATTTTTGAACCTTCAAAAAGTCGATTGAAAAAAGATGGGATTCTTCCTGATCAAATAGGATGGAATGAAGAAAATATTACTACCGATTTAGATGCTGTAATTTTAGGAATGCATGCCAGATCAGACAATCCAGAACTAGCCAAAGCAAAAGAATTAGGTTTGCAAATATTTTCATATCCTGAGTATATTTATGAGCAATCGAAAAACAAGAAACGTGTGGTAATAGGCGGTTCGCATGGGAAAACAACAATTACATCAATGATTTTACATGCGTTGCAAGTTTTAGATTTCCCTGTAGATTACATGGTTGGAGCTCAATTAGAGAGTTACGACTGCATGGTGAAACTCACGGAAGAAAACGATGTCATCATTTTGGAAGGTGATGAATATTTGAGTTCTCCTATTGACAGAAGACCAAAATTTCATTTATACAAACCACATGTTGCCTTAATTAGCGGTATTGCTTGGGATCATATCAACGTTTTTCCAACTTATGACAATTACGTTGACCAATTTGATCAATTCTGTGATGTTATTGAAGACGATGGGATTTTGGTTTACAATGAACAAGACGCTGACACTGAAAAAGTTGCTGAAAAACAGATCGATAGACTGAAAATTGTGCCATACACTACTCCTCAATATGATGTAAATGAAGAAGGTACTGTATTTCATTATGTAGGCAAAAAGTTCCCGCTAAAAATATTTGGTGCCCATAATTTACAGAATTTATATGGTGCTTTAAACGTAGTGGCAGCTTTAGGCATTGCTCCGACAGACTTCTTAGAAGCAATGAAAGACTTTACTGGGGCAGGAAAAAGATTGGAAAAAATAAATGAAACACCTGAAAGAATTGTTTATAAAGATTTCGCTCATTCTCCAAGTAAACTAAAAGCTACCACTTCGGCAGTAAAAGAACAATATACTGACAGAAAACTTGTCGCTTGTATGGAATTGCATACTTTTTCGTCATTAAAGAAAGAGTTTCTACCTCAATACAAAGACGCCATGAAAGCTGCCGACAAAGCACTGGTTTATTTTAGTCCGAAGGTTGTAGAGCACAAAAAACTGGACCCTATCACTAGAGAAGATGTATACGAAGCGTTTGGCAAAAATGTGCAAGTAGAAACCGAAACTCAAAAAGTGTTGGACTTTATCGAAGACGAGAGTACAGACAATATGGTGCTTTTAATGATGAGCTCAGGAAATTTTGATGGAGTAGATTACAATAAGTTATAATAAAATTAGCCTTAAGTTAAGTTAGGTTAGGGAGCCTTTATCCGTCTTCACTTCCAAGCTAACTCCTCTGTTACTTTTTTACTAAAATGGTATAAGAGCATTCCATTGGTCGCTCTACAAACATTCAGTAAAAATTAGCAAAAGAGTTCATTAGGCTATTCAGCTCCGTCGGGGCTTAAACAAACGACCTACACAAATTAAAATAATAGAAAGTAAGGAATTTGTATCAGCCATCGTCAGTTCGAGTGAATTCTTACTACCGATAACATTCGGGCGTAAGAATTTGTATCGAGAACAAGAGTAATCCCTACTAGATTTTCACTTGTTCTCGATACACCTCCGCTTTGCTCCGGCACTCGAACTGACGTGATTTACTTGTTCAAAATATCTACGTTTTGGACAGCATTAGAGTTGACGTGATTGAATTCACACAATTCTTGAAAAAAAACATTGTGTTTACACACAATATGAAGTTCCAGAAATGATTTAATCCCTAACCTCTCCTTTAAACATACTCGCATTAGCATTTAAAGGGTTTCCAGTTATTCTTCTAAAAGATGAAATTTGACCACAATGCCAAATACAATCTGAAATTTGACCGTTGATAAAATACCAAAATGGAAGAGTATCACCATTTCGTAAAACAATATTGTAATTTTCAAAATCTTCTGAGCTGCTCGTTAACAAAACATCACTAACAGACTTAATATTATTCAAAATTTGCGCTCTTTTTTCTTCAAAAGTCGATTCAACATTTCTTTCATTCTTAATTTTACAAACCGAAAAAACAACCATGTTGGTCATAGATAAAATATGATCGATCGTTTCATCTACGCTGCGAGAATCTCCACTGGGTTTATAAATTAAATCTTCATTTCTCAAACCATCAGTGGCCCAATAAAACCTAAATCCAAGTCCGTCCATGATCCTAGCGGCCACTCCTCCAGCACTGAAGTTTTCTGGATGATTTGGAATTTCTCGATAAGGAAGTGAATCATTCGACTGTGATAAAATGCTCATATTAAACAAAGTAAATATTGGTAAAACGAATAATAATTTAAAACGACAATACATATTTTGAAATTTCAATTTTGAATCAAAAGTCAGCGGTAAAAACTTAAACAAACACTTGAATACAAGTACAGAACATTTTGATAATCAAAACATTTAAACACTAATGAATCACCCCTCTACTTGTAGGATACAAATGTTGAATCATCAATTATCTTTCAGCTTTCCCTGCTAAACAAAAACTTATTTGGACTCACCAAATTCGATTTCACTGCATACATCACAATTCCAGCGGTGTTTTTCGTTCCTAACTTTGCCATAATATTTTTTCTATGTGTTGTAATAGTATGTGGACTTAAACAAAGTACATCGGCAATTTGAGCATTTGTATTTCCTTCTGCAATGTATTTTATGATTTCCAACTCTCTTTCAGAAAGCAAAACCGGTTCACAAGAGAAGTTTTCACTCTCTAAGTGTTCAACATCAATAGAGGATTTTCTTATGCTGTCCAAAATTTGACCACAGAAAAACTTATTTCCTCCAGCGGTTTCCTTTACAGAAGCTAAAATTTCTGGGATATCGCAATCCTTCTTAATGTAACTCATAACTCCTGATTTCAACGCATCCAATATAACAGAAGCATTTTGCTCGGGGGTAATAGCTACGATTTTCAACCTTTTATTCACATTTAATGCCTTAGGAATAACATCAATTGTAAAACCTGGAGCAGTATAATCCAGCAAAGCAACATCTGCTTCAGTGGATTTCAATTGTTCAAGGAATTGCTCACTTGAAACTACTTCACATACGACTTCTATATTAGAATCGTTAGCCAAGATAGATCGTAAACCTACTCGTACAATATCATTACTGTCTGCTATGATAACTTTCATGTGACAAAGATAAGATTTTTATCTTCTTAATTAGAATGGTTTTAAATAAAAGATAGAAAAAGATTATGCGGACATACAAATTAATAAACGCACTAAAATCACAAAATAATTAACGGTTATAACGACTACAACTATTGATAGCAGTTGATTCAGAAATACTCAAAATATTGATAAGAGCACTATTCAGACAATTACTAATCCCATTCTAACAAAAAAGTTGACGCAAAAATAAAGGGCTATCGTAAAACGATAACCCTTTAGAGTACTTAAAGCAAATTATAATTAACCGATAACTTTAACGTTAACAGCGTTTAATCCTTTTCTTCCCTCTTCGATGTCGAACTCAACTTTATCGTCTTCACGAATTTCGTCGATTAATCCATTCGCGTGAACGAATACATCATTTCCATCTTCCGGTACGATAAAACCGAATCCTTTCTCTGTGTTAAAAAACTTAACTGTTCCTTGTGGCATAATAAAATAATTAAAAATATAAAGCACAAATGTAGTTCTTCACTTCGCAGTATCCAAGTTAAAAACAATAATTCTTTGAATTATTTTTAAAATTAACAATCTGTTCATATTCAAAAATCTAACAACACCCTATAAACACCACACAAACAAGTGCTTAAACAAAAAAACGTCTATTCAGAATAAAGCTTAACAGCCTTACCCATTATTGAAATTCTTCAGTATTTTGATGTTTTTCAAATATTCATACGCTACCTCACCTCTTGTTCATGGCATTAAAAGGCAGCTAAATGATTTTTTTATGCTTCAACAACCGACAAATAAATCTTTCCGTTGATAATTTGTGAACTTTCTAAATAGTTTAGGTCATTGGAGTAAATAAAGAAACAACTCCCTTCTTTGATTTCATCAATAATTTCAGATGCTTCCTCCTTTGGTAAAGCTGGACAACCATAACTTCTCCCCAGCACTCCCCCATTTCTTTCCAAAAATGATGTTGTTGCATAATTTGCACCGTGAACTACTATTCCGCGTTCACGAGCACGAGAATTTACATTTTCTAATCCATCCAAGCGCATCGCATAGTCAAACTTTCCAGAATAAGTTTCAGCAGTAAGGAAAAAACCTAAACTACTTTGTAAACTTCCATTCGTATTAGAGAATTGAGTTGCCATAGCTGACCCAGTATTTTTCCCATGTGAACACAATGACCTTTTGATCACTTTAAATGAGTTCATATCTATAAGGTACATTCTCTCCTTTGAGGAATGTTGAGTAAAATCCACAATTGTCAATACGTTTTCCTGCTTAAGGGATCCTTTCTCTTTTAAAACATAATAACCTTTTAATCCATTGCTAAAAGCATCAAATGACAATGAAGTGTCAGCTAAACAATCATAGCTTGAAATTACAAATTGGTCCCAGTTATTAGAAACTGAAGATTTCATTTTTGTTTTTTCCATTTCAAGACTATCTATATTATGAAAAGGGACATAATAATTTTGACTGGTTTTTTCTCTTGTAAAACCTAAAAAAAATACCATCACACCAAGAAATGCAAATGTTTGAAGGGGTTTTTTATTTAACATAGCGCAGCAAAAATAATAAATTGTCACTACATTTGCGCACGAATTAGAATACTATTTTCACGTATTCGACTAATGTCCTGATATTTATGACGAATCAAAAAGAGATAGAAAAAAGACGTACGTTTGGAATTATTGCCCATCCTGATGCCGGTAAAACGACATTAACTGAAAAACTCTTACTTTTTGGTGGGGCAATTCAAACTGCAGGAGCGGTAAAAAGTAACAAAATTAAGAAAACAGCGACTTCCGATTTCATGGAAATTGAGAAGCAGCGTGGAATCTCTGTTGCTACTTCCGTAATGGCTTTTGACTATCGAAACAAACACATAAATATTCTTGATACTCCTGGTCACAAGGATTTCGCTGAAGACACCTACCGCACATTAACAGCAGTAGATAGTGTAATTTTAGTGATTGACAATGCCAGCGGTGTTGAAAGTCAAACCGAGAAACTAATGGAAGTTTGTCGAATGAGGAATACACCTGTGATCATTTTCATTAATAAAATGGATCGATATGGTAAGGATGCATTTGACGTTTTGGATGAAATTGAACAAAAACTAGACATCAACGTTCGTCCATTAGCATGGCCAATTGGAATGGGAGATGAATTCAAAGGTGTTTACAACATGTATAAGCATGAATTGAGTTTATTTGATGGAAATAAAACGAATATTAGTGAGGAATTAATTAAGTTCAGTGATTTAACAGACCCTCAATTGGATGAAATAATAGGAGAAAAAGCTGCTGGAGAATTACGTGACGAGGTTGAATTGGTAGATGGTGTTTATGACCCATTTAATCAAGAAGATTATTTAAGCGGAAAAGTTGCTCCTGTATTCTTCGGAAGTGCGGTAAACAACTTTGGTGTTCGTGAATTACTTGAAGCTTTCGTTGAAATTTCACCTTCTCCACGTGGAAGAGATACAGATGAAGGATTTATTGAGCCGGAAAATTCAAAATTTTCAGGATTTGTATTTAAAATTCACGCGAATTTAGATCCAAATCACAGAGATAGAATTGCATTCTTGCGCATAGTATCAGGGAAATTCGAAAGAAACACTTTTTACAAGCACGTAAGGAATTCAAAAAAGATGAAATTTGCCAATCCAACTTCATTTATGGCCCAAGACAAAAGCATTGTCGACGAAGCCTACCCAGGAGATGTAATTGGACTTTATGATTCTAGTAATTTTAAGATTGGAGATACACTTACAGAAGGAAAGGACTTTAATTTTGTAGGTATTCCATCATTCTCACCAGAATTCTTCCAAGAATTAAGAAATGATGACCCAATGAAGTCTAAGCAATTAGAGAAAGGAATTCGTCAATTAATGGATGAAGGGGTTGCTCAAATGTTTATTCAAGAACCAGGTAGTAGAAAGATCGTTGGTACGGTTGGTCAACTTCAGTTTGAGGTTATTTTATATCGTTTATTGCATGAATATGGAGCAAAATGTTCTTTCACTCCTTTAAATTACCACAAAGCTTGTTGGATAACATCAGACAAGCCAGCTGAAATTGAGAAATTCACTAGAGCTAAAGTTGGGAGTATTGCAAAAGATAAAGACGAAAACTTAGTATTTTTAGCTGAAACTTCTTTCTTATTAGAAATGGCAGAAAGAGATTATCCAGAAATTACATTCCACAAGACAAGTGAGTTTAAGGTGAAGTAATCAATTAAGAATTTCAAATTACGAATTGGTTTAGCCCTAAAGTGAGCTAAACAAAAATTATGGTAGAAAAACTTTAGATAATACAACCTTATTGGTTCTCTTACCAAATTTAATTTGAAATTTAAAACTGTGATAAGTTACATATAAAACACCACTTTGCAATTTAATAGCCAAATTATTTACATTGGTTCACTTCCACTTTAATTGAACATACAGTCTTACCTGTTAATTGGTATTAAATGGTGATGAAATATTTTTTTAGTATATAATCCTATTATCTTCAAATCATTATTCAATTCCTTTTAAGTAATCGTAATTCTTAAACTGAAAACTCTATTATTTTTTGTTATTTTTATCCTGAAAAGGATAACTTATTTATTTTAAGTTAGCGAAGTTAAAGCATACTTTTTTGAATTAATTAATTTGAATAGTACTACTAAATGAAACAAAATTTCAAAATACAAATTGTAGAAGATGACCCCTGGTATAGTCAAATACTTAAACACCATTTAAGTATGAATCCAGACTATGAAATTGAACTTTTCACATCAGGAAAGGAACTTATAAGTAATCTATATAAGAAACCAGATTTGATTTGTATGGATTTTGGCTTGCCCGATCTAACCGGTAAAGAGTTGCTCAAAGAAATTAAGTCGTTTAATGTCAATTTGCCTGTAATCGTAATTAGTGCCCAGGAAAAAATTAGCGTGGCGGTAGAATTATTAAAAGCAGGAGCAAAAGACTACATAATTAAAGATGACCACACCAAAGACCAACTTTGGAAGTCCATCATTAACATACGTGAGAACTTAAATTTACGCCAAGAAGTAGAAGAACTTAAAGAACAATTAGGTCAAAAATATAGTTTTGAAAACACAATAATTGGACAGAGTCAAGCGATTAAAAACACTTTCAAACTACTACAAAAAGCCATAAATTCAAATATAAATGTTTCAATTTCAGGAGAAACAGGAACTGGAAAAGAAGTATATGCTAAAGCAATTCATTTCAATAGTGGCAGGAGAAAAAAGCCATTTGTAGCAGTGAATATGGGAGCTATTCCAAAAGAACTCGCTGAATCGGAATTATTTGGTCATGAAAAAGGTGCATTTACTGGAGCCACAGGAACTAAAATTGGAAAATTTGAACAAGCGCAAGGCGGTACTCTATTCTTAGATGAAATTGGTGAAATGGACCTAACTCTCCAGAGTAAATTGCTAAGGGTTTTACAAGAAAGAGAAGTTGTTCGTGTAGGTGGGAATAAACCCATAAAAGTTGATATTCGATTGATTTCAGCGACACATAGAAATTTGCCAGAAGAAATCAAAGAAGGAAATTTTAGAGAAGATTTGTTTTTTCGTACTGTTGGACTACCTATTGAACTTCCTCCACTGAGGAAAAGAGATCAGGACATAATAATTTTGAGTAAATATTTCATTGATGAATATTCAAAATTGAATAAGGTAAAACCTTTAAAATTAAATGGTGAAGCGAAAAGTAAATTGCAAAAATATGATTGGCCTGGGAATGTGAGAGAATTGAAGGCAGCCATTGATTTGGCTTGCGTTATGGCAGACGATAATACCATCGAAGCAAAAGATTTAACTTTTTATGAAGTCACGAATTCCAATCCTTATTCAGATAAAGAAAAAACACTAAAAGCCTACGAAGTTGAGATTATATCACATTATCTGGAGAAATATGACGATAACGTACTTGTAGTTGCTGACAAACTTGATATCGGAAAATCGAAAATTTATAACCTTATTAAAGGTGGTGAAATCAGTCGTAAATAGAAACCAATATTAAGCAGATAAAAATATAATTATTGAAGGTTTAGAATTAATACAAAAGGATTCAGTTCTTAAAACAATCAATAAAATTTTAGTTGTAGAACAATGGAAAAAGAAAAATTAGAAATAAAGGTATTATTAGAAATATCACTTAACCAAAGGGTCGAGAAGAATTTAGAGAATAGTTTACCTTCTATTTTGAATTTGTATCTAAGCAAGCTTAACTGTTTTGGAGTTGCAATTTATCGAGATGAGGAATGGCCCTTTGTTGTTCCGCAAGACCTAAAATCAAAGTCAGATTGGTTGTCAAGTTTTGATGCGTTTTCCAATACAATCGATCCTGAAAAAAATGACCCAATATATAAATGTATTGATGATTTGCACTTCTATGGCTATTCATTAGATAATTACGGATGGTTAGTATTAGTAAGGAAGAAGCAACTCAACCGAGAGATGTTTATTGAATTAAACAAGGTTGTATATCAACTGGGAAGGGAAATTCATCACATTCAGGAAGAAAGTCACCTTCAGTTACAGCAACAAATGATAGACCAATACTCAGACGCCATTCAAATAGCAGAGGAAGATGGTAGAATGTATTACCTCAATCAAGTGGCGAGTGATAGATTAGGAATTGAACCTCGAAATGTCAGGGACTATTATGTTAGTGATTTTGAGGCCTCCTTAAAAGATCCGATAAAATGGAAAAGCCATGTTGATGATTTAAAGAACAATGGCCAAGTGGTAATTAGAGGGGAAAACGTTAACCAAATTAATGGTAAAAGAATTCCCGTTGAAGCTACCGTGAATTATATTGAAGTTAATTCAAAAGGTTTTATTATTGCAAATATCCGCGACATAAGTAAAAACATAAAGCAAGAGAAAGCTTTAACTGATACAAACCAGAAATTAGAAAGTATATTTAATAAAATGACTGATGTGGTTTGGTCGGTTAGTTTGCCAGACTATAATTTAATTTTCATTACACCATCCTTTAAATCTTTATACGAAAGTAATTTTGATTCAAATCTATCGGAGGAACAGTATTGGAAAGAAGTGATACTTCCTGAAGATGAACTAATCGTTGACAATATTAAACAACAAATTGAAAAAACCGGAAGTTTCAATGTTAATTATAAAATTACGACCTCAAACGGAGAAAAAAAGTGTTTAAGAAACAAAGGAAAAATCATAAGGGATGAAAACAATAATCCCAATCGAATAGATGGAGTTATTATAGATATAACACAGCAAAGTTTAACATTGGAAACGCTCGATCAGGAATTGGCCTTACAGGAATCCTTGATTGATATTGCCTCAACTTACATTAATTTAGATCCAAAGGATGTTGAAAATACCATCAACAATTCCCTGAAGAAAATGGGACTTTTTGTTTCTGCGGATAGAGCCTATATTTTTGATTATGATTTTAATAAGAAAACGACCTCAAACACCTATGAATGGTGTAACGATGGAATAGATCCTGAAATTGAAAATTTACAAGACATGCCTATTGAATTTTTTCCTCAATGGGTTGAAAAGCACCAGCAAGGAGAAGCCTTTTATGTGCCAAATGTCGAGGAACTGACAGAGGAAAAAGATCAAGGTTTGAAAGAAATTATAGCATCTCAAGGAATTAAAAGCCTAATAGCGATACCTATGTTTGACGGTCAAGAACTCCTTGGCTTTGTTGGTTTTGATTCTGTAAAAAAATTACATAAATACAGTGACAAAGAACAACGATTACTCCAATTATTCGGAGAAATGCTAATCAATATTCGTAACCGTCAAAAATGGGAGAATAAGCTTACAATTCAAGAAGAAAAGTATAGGAACATCACCTCTAATATGAATCTAGGATTGTTGGAAGTTGATTTAGATAACGTAATCATTTTTGCTAATCAAAGTTTTTGTGAAATGTCTGGCTACAGCGTTGATGAGTTAAAGGGTAGAAATGCAGAAGCGGTTTTCTTAAATGAAAAACAACAAGAGATTCTTCGAGCAAATAGGGAAAGTAAAGGACTTACTTTATATGATAGTTATGAAGTTGAGGTTACGGTTAAAAAAGGAAATCCACATTGGTGGTTTGTTACTGTAGCACCAAATTACAACGATAAAGGTCAATTGGTTGGTAATATAGGAGTTCATCTTGATATTACAGATCAAAAGATATTGGAACAAGAACTGGCAAAAGCTAAAAATTTTGCTGAAGCTGCAGCAAAAGCGAAAGAACTTTTCTTAGCTAATATGAGCCATGAAATCAGGACTCCCCTAAATGTAATTATCGGAATGATTCGCCAATTAGCCAAAGAAAATTTAACTATAGATCAAGTTTTTTATGTCAAACAATCTGAAAGTTCTGCAAAACATTTACTTACAATTTTAAATAACGTACTTGATATTGCAAAAATAGAATCGGGAGACATGGAAATTGTCACCAAACCTTTTAGTCCAAGTGCATTAGCATACAACGTCCACTCTATCATGTATTCTCAAGCCATTGAAAAAAACTTGGATTTTAAAATCAATATTAGTTCGGAAATAAAACCAGTATTGGAGGGTGATGAAACACGCCTTAGACAAGTTTTAATCAACTTATTGGGGAATTCCATCAAGTTTACCGACAAAGGAAGTATTGTTCTTTCTGTGGACTGTATCGAAGAAAATGAAAATACACAAAGTTTAAAATTTGACATTACAGATACTGGAATTGGAATGTCTGAGGATTTTGTGACAAGAATATTCGATAAATTTTCACAGGAACAAAATACAGCAGTAAGACAATATGAAGGTACAGGGTTAGGAATGGCAATTTCCAACGATTTAATTAAATTAATGGGTGGAAAAATGCATGTTGAAAGCACTAAGAGCGTGGGAACAACATGTAGTTTTACGCTTACGTTACCTATTGGGGATCAAGAACTTTTAGTTTCAAAAAGTAAAAGAATTGAAGCCCAATCCTTTAGAGGGATGAAAGCATTGTTGGTTGAAGACAATGAAATGAATCGCTTTATTGCAATACAAAGTTTAGATTATCTTGGTTTTGAAACTACAGAAGCTGAAAACGGAAAAATTGCCATTGATAAAATTAAAAATGAAAACTTTAATTTGGTTTTGATGGATATACAAATGCCGATAATGGATGGTGTTGAGGCCACGACTTATATACGAGAAAAATTAAAAATTGACACTCCTATCATAGCATTAACGGCGAATGCATTTAAACACGACATCGACTTGTACCTCAGTAAAGGAATGAATGATTTCATTACAAAACCCTATGATGAACAAGATTTCTTTGTAAAAATTGAACATGTGTTGAACTTAGCGTTTACCAATAAAATAAATAATGGTAAAAACCTGGAAAATAACACAAGTGCTTTTAGGGAATCTATTCCACAATTATATGATTTGAGCACTATAGAAAAGATGAGTCGTGGAAATCAAGAGTTTGTGCAGAAAATGATTTCAATTTTCATTTCAATTGCAAAAGAAAATACTGAAATCCTGAAAAAAGCACTTGATGAGAATGATATGACTACAATTGAAAAGACGGCTCATAAAATAAAACCAAGTATAGATCAAATGGGAATTACTTCGTTGAAAGATTTAGTGAGAAAACTAGAAAAAATAGAATCCTTAGAAACTAATCCACAAGAGGTTAAAAAGATGGTGAATCAACTTACCGATACACTATCAAAAATTGTGAATGAACTCGATGAATAGTTCTCCAGATAAAAAATATTGAGAATCAATAGTAAGGGATAAATGAAATATTTTATCCCTTTTTTATTTCCATATTTTGGAATTAGACTGATTTTTGGAATTATTTTAAAATGGCCAAAAACTCAAAACCCTATAAAACAAGGGTTTTAGGTTACGGCACAGCTTTGGTTTGTTCGTAATTATCAAAAAATATAATTATGAATAAATTGAACAACAAAATTTTCGCAGTAGATGATGATCTATTCCACTTAGGCGCAATGAAACAAATACTAAATTCAAATGGTGATGAAGAAATAGTCACATTCGAAAATGGGGTGGAATGTTTGTTAGAGATTCACCAAAATCCAAAAATTGTATTTCTAGACCACCAAATGGGTATTTACACGGGGTTTGAAACATTAAAGAAAATCAAAAGACATAATCCTAACATTTTTGTGGTTATGGTATCCGCACAAGAGGAAATGCAAACTGCAATTGACGCCCTTAAATACGGAGCATTTGACTACCTTCAAAAAGATGAGAACTTAGAACAAAAAGTTCTTGAAGTGATGCAAAAAATCAATGAAGTCGAGCAAGTTTTAAAGAAGAAAAAATCATTCGGATTAAAGTCCTTATTAAAAATTAGATAACCATGATAAAGTTAATCCTTTTCATATTGACCAGTTTATTGATGTTGACTTCATGTAGAACATCTAATCTTTTTATCGATAAAAAAGCAAGTAATTCAGTTGAAGATTTAGACAGTGTTTTTTACAAAAACAATAAATATGAATATCACATACGTAAAGACGACAAAATCACAATCAGTCTTTGGGGACAAGATGAATTGAGTGTTGGATCAACTTATGGAATTTACAACTCCAATGAAGTTTATGGAAAGTGGTTATTGGTTGATGCCCATGGAAATGTTGAAATTCCAAAAATAGGAACCTTCAATGTGGAAAAGATGACAATTATAACGTTAAAAGATACTTTGAAAGAACGATACAAAGAATGGATAAAAAATCCTGTGATTGACATTAAAGTATTAAACAGAGAAATAACAGTTTTAGGTGAAGTAATAGATCCACAAGTCATCAACATTGATAAAGAACGTAATACTTTGTTGGATATGGTGGCCAGATGTAAAGGTTTTGACGCTTATGCCAACCTAAAATACATTAAAGTTTTTCGTCAAGTAAATGAAGACGTATATGTAGCCAATATTAACCTTGAAGAAAATGAGAATCACCTGATGAAAAACATCAACTTATATCCTGGGGATGTTGTGATTGTACCTTCGAAAAAATATAAGGAATTTGATAAAAGAATTTCTACCATAATTCCATTCACTACAACACTTACAGCGGCGGCCATTTTTATGGGAGCATTTTAAATCTAATACTATGTCTGATACTTTGAATTTTCTAAGACCTTATTTACGTGGTTGGCCTATCATTATCGGTGCAATGATTATTGCTTATTTGATCGCCAATAAATACCTAAATTATGTTACTCCTATGTATGAAAGTACAGCTAAATTAAGGCTTGCTGACATGAACGAAGGAGTTCCAAACAGTAATTTATTTAGCGATTTAGATGTATTTGCGACAACTCAAAAAATAAATGCTGAGATTGAATTGCTTAAATCTCATACACTGATTTCAAAAGCACTTGAGAAAGTTCCTTTTGATGTACAAATGTTTCGCGAAGGGAGTCTGCGAAAAACAGAGTTATTTGATGATAAACCAGTATTAATTTCACCTATCAATTGGCCAGAAAAATTAAAGGATAAAACTTTTTCGCTTCAAGTTTTTGAGGATAAAACCTTTACGGTAAAAAGTCAAGACGGAAAAATTTTTAAAGGTAGTTTAGGAGATACTATTTTAATCGAAAACGCCCTTACCTTATTTGAACTGAATGAAGCCTTTATCGCCACAAAAAAAGAGCTTAAAATCACAGATAATTACCTTTTCTCTGTTTTAAGTAAAGCCAAACAAATCAGTCTAATCAATAGTCAAATAGATATTATCGCAGTTGATAAAGATGTTCCTGTTATTCGCATTAGTTATAAATCTAGTCACCCAGGAAAAGCTGCATTATTTCCAAATGCGTTGGCGGAAGCCTATATTGATGATTACATCGAAAATAAATATGGTGCAGCAAATATTACGGTTGACTTTCTCAATGAGCGTATAGCTGAAATCAGTAAAAAGCTGAATAAATCAGAGCAAATGATTTTGAAATATCGTGATCAAAAAAACATCACGAATATTAGACAAGAAACAGAAACAGAATTAAGAAAAATTTCACAGTTAAAAATTCAGCTTACTAATCTAGAGATGAGTTTAGAAGCTATTCGCAATTTGGAAAATTATGTCCAGTCAGGCAAAGACAATTTTCTAGATTTGGCTCCAAACTTTGAAGCATTTACAGATTTACTTTCCACAGAAATCATTAAAAACATAAAGCAACTTCAGGCAGAAAGAAAAGACCTTTTGTTAGAGTATACCGAAAACGATGAAAAAGTGAAGGTGATCGACGCAAAATTGAATGATTTAACCTCTTATCTAATTGAAAGTATTTCAAATACACGTAAAAATTTACAAACTAAATATGAGAAGTTGCAAGCTGACATCGAAAAAGCAGAAAAAGTATTTATCGATGTTCCTGAGAAAGAAAGAATGATGACGATACTCAATCGTGAATTTGAAATTTTCCAACAATCATACAACTTCCTTAATCAAAAAAAGATTGAAGCTGAAATTGCAAAAGCCGCTAAAATAGCTTTTCACCGTATTATTACTCCTGCTTCAATAAGTAAGGAACCCGTTTCTCCAAATCGCATAATTATTAAAGTTGTTTCTGCTATTTTGGGAATGATGGGGGCCATAGTTTTAATTTTTATTGTACATACTATAAAAGGCAGAGTGAACAATGTTTCTACAATAGAATCACAAAGTATGATTCCTATTTTAACAACAATTCCAAAGTTAAAATCCTTATCAGAAAAGGAGAATTTCTTTATCAAAACATTGAGTGAATGGGAAGTAAAAGGACTTATCAAAGAAAATAAGTTACTTTGTCTAACCGGTTTTAATCATCATCATGGAACAGGATTTATCGCCAATCAAATTAACAATATAATGTCTATTCAAAATCGGAAGACGCTTATAATTGAATTTGAAAACAAATCATCTATTGGTAATAACGGTGAATTATCTGTTCAGTCATTCAACGATTCAACAGATATACTTAAGGTTTCGAATCATCAAATTAAAACTTTAACCACAAAAAAATGGCAAGAAATCTTAAAAGAAAAGGCGCAACAATATGACTTTACATTTTTGATTAACAGTGTTTTTGGTGAATCTCACACCTTGGCGGGAATGGCGACTTCTGATTTAAACATTATTTGCTTGGATACACGTTTAACCCCAGCGAAACACATCAGTAAAGTAGATATTTTACAACAAGAATATCAGCTGCCTAACATGTATTATGCATTGAATCGTGTTGGATATAACCCGAGTTTTATCCGTGAAAGTGTAAAATGGATCAAGAGAAAAATCAAACAATTCAAATTGAAAAAGTAATGATGAAGCTCTTAAAAAATCCAAAAGTTGTCATTTTACTTGATCAAGCTATTTTTAGTGGAACTAGCTTTGTTTTGACAATTCTATTGGCCAAAACCCTTGACATGGAAAATTTTGGTCAATTTGCTCTTTTTCTATTGGGAATACACCTTTTGGTAAGCGGGATTGGTGCTTTTATTATTCAACCTTTTCAAGTTCTTTTTGCTAAGGAAAATAATCATCAACAATATACCTCATTCGTATTTTGGTTTCAAATAGTAGCCATCATTATCGTGGCTTTGTTGTCATTAGCTTTTCATTTTCTTTTCCCTTCATTCTTCCCTATCTTTCTTATTGGATACGGTGCAGGATTCCTAATTCATGATTTTGGAAGACGCTTATTACTTGTACTGGACAAACCGATGGCTACGCTCCTATTCGATGCAATTACTGCTTTCTTGTCACTAATAGCTCTATATTTTTTTAGTTCACTTAAGGTCCAAAGTCTCGATGCATTATTTGCTGTTCTTTCCATTGCTTACCTCAGTTCTTTAATTCTATTGTTCATAATAATTCGACCTACTTTGCTATCCAAAAAAAGAGTATTGCAAGGATTATCAAATCATTGGCGAGAAGGAAAGTGGTACTTTTTTACTGTAATTTCTCAATGGTGGTCTAGCAATTTGTTTGTTGTTGCCTCTGGAGTATATCTTGGAACAGCTGCACTTGGAGCCTTAAGGTTAGCACAGTCTTTAATGGGAGTTTTGAATATTCTTCTACAAACATTTGAAAATTACATTTTGCCACTCACTGCTAAAAAGCTCAACGATCAGCACGATGACGGTCTTCGTTTTGTTGTTGACATTAGTCGTAAAGCTGGACTCTTGTTTATTCCAGTTTTACTAATTGTTTTCATCTTTGCAGAACAGTTAATTGTTTTTGCTGGAGGACCTGAATATACAACTTATGCTTTTACACTACAAGGCATGACTATCTTATATTTCATCATCTTTTTGAGTCAGCCTATTCGCCTATTTATTCGTGCAATGTTACTAAATAATCACTTTTTCTATGGCTATTTAATCAGTTTAAGTTTCTCGTTAATTTTTGCCCATGCCCTTCTATCAACTTATGGTCTGACAGGAGCAATTATTGGTCTTTCAATTTCACAATTATTATTGATTGGCTATTGGTCAGTCATTTTACAAAAGAAAAAAATACACTTATGGAAATCATTCATATCGTTTTAGGAAAAGTGAATCCAAATCGTCTAAACGGCGTAAATAAAGTGGTTTATAATATGGCTACTGAGCAAACTAAAGCCGGAAAAAATATTCAGGTTTGGGGAATTTCCTCAAACACAAAACATGATTATCCTGAAAGGAATTTTAAAACTGTTCTTTTTCAAAAAGAACGTTTTCCGTTTGCTATGCCTTCTTCTTTAAAACAAGCCATAATAGAAAATAAAAATGCAGTTTTTCATTTACATGGAGGTTGGATTCCTGTTTTCAATACCATCGGTCGTTTTCTGGCTAATAACAAGATTAAATTTGTGCTTACACCGCATGGAGCTTATAATGAAGAAGCAATGAAACGTAGTGGTTTGCAGAAAAAAGTTTACAAATTATTATTTGAAAGACCGTTAATCAACAAGGCCTCAAAAATTCATTCAATTGGAAAAAGCGAAATCACTGGACTAAGGAAAATTTCCAAAAAAGCATCATCTTTCTTATTGCCTTATGGTTTTATCTCCAATACATCTGTTTCAAATACAGTAAAGTCACAAGAATTCACCATTGGGTTTGTTGGAAGACTAGATGTGTATACGAAAGGGTTAGATTTATTGATCAAAGCATTTGAAAAGTTCCAAAAATACAATCCAAATTCCAAATTATGGATAATTGGTGAAGGTGATGGTAAAACATTTTTAGAAAATTACATTCAAGAAAATAGCATTCTAAATGTAGTTTTTTGGGGTGAAAAATTCGGTAAGGAAAAGGATGAATTAATAAGTAAAATGTATGCCTTTGCCCATCCATCAAGGAATGAAGGACTTCCTTCATCTGTTTTAGAAGCTGCTGCACTAGGCGTTCCAACAATTGTTTCTCAAGGGACAAATCTGGCTGAATATGTTGAAAAATTTGAAGCTGGCATAGCAATTGAAAATGATAATGTCTCTGAACTAGTAAAGGCCATGAAAGACATTTGTAAATCATACGACAATGGGAAAGCCCAACAATTTAAAAATGGAGCAAAACAAATGCTAGAGGAAGATTTTAAATGGTCAATTCTGGTTAATCAATATGATGAACTATATAAATAAGCAATTTTGAATTTTCTAGATAAAGACCATAGCGCATTTATAAAAAAGACCAATTGGCAATTATTGTTGTTATTGCTTTTGATGACAGCGTGTTTTTTTACGTGGAGTGAAAATATTATTATCACACGAATTATCAAGGTAGTTGGAAGAATGGGAATGCTGGCTGGTTCTTGGTATATCTACAAAAGTATTTTAAAATATGGTGCGGCAGATAATCTAAAAACCCACAATATCCTCTCTTCTGCTTTTTATGGAATTTATCTTTTACTCGGATTTGCTTCTTTTATGTGGAGTACAAACGTGGGATATAGTGCCTTACAATGGTTTATGACGTCTCAAACCTTAGTTTTTTGTTACTTCTTCATCAAAAGCCTTTATCTACTCGACGTTTATTTTCCAGATCACAAAATTCGATTGTACAATCTTTTAGGCAATGCAGCATTTATTTTGATTTTGGTATTTGTTATTGGTATGTGGGTTAGTCCTGATGTCTTTTTCAGGTTAACACACGGTGGTGAAGAAGCACGTTTAGGTGGATATTTAATGAATCCCAATGAACTTGGAATGTTAGCCGGTGTTGGTATTGCTGGATTAATGTTTGACATTCGCAGAAACCACAATAAATGGTGGACAATCTTGAAATTGCTTATTCTATTTTATGGACTTTATGCAACAGGTTCACGATCCTCTTTAATTGGTGCTTTATTGATTATCGGATTTCATGTTTTACAGTCAGAACAAAAAAAGTTTGCTGTAGTGGCAATTGCGGTTATGATTTTAGTGGCCCCAATCGCGATATATAAAGTTGTACTTAAAGACGGAGATCCAGAACGCATGGAAGAAGTATTAAGTTTAACTGGACGTCTCCCCTTTTGGCAAGCATTAATCACCGAAGGACTACCTAGAGAGCCTCTTTTGGGATTTGGTTTTATGCGCATCGATTATAAAGAATATTTCCAAAGTGCACATACCTACCCTGGCAAAATGACGCACAATACCTTTATGCAAGTCCTAATGAATTTAGGTTTTATTGGAATCACCATTGTGCTTTTCCAATTGATTTTTACGGCCAGGGGAATTCTAAAAGAAGATTCGGAGAAAAAACTAATGCTCTTTTGTCTTTTGATTCCTTTAATAATCAATTCTTTTACTGAATTTGGGATTTTTGGTGAATCGAATTATGGTATTTTGTTTTATCAATTGGTCATTCTTTATATCTCGTTTAAACCAGGACAAATTTTAAGACCTAAACAGAAAATACACCTCATAAAAACAGGAAGGTTAGCCGCAAAATCAAAGTAAAACCCAATTTACTTCTTACTAATACAAGTGAATTTACTTTCATTTTTGCCTGATTTTTTTTTCAAAAATAAATAAATCAGTCACCTTACACACCAATGGGTATAGCTCTTTTCTTATTCCAAAAATCAACTTTTTTCCATTTTATGGAATTTTACTCACTACAAAAAACTCAACATCCCTTATTTATCAATGGGTTACGATTGTAGCACATTTATTGGCATACTACTACAAAATAAATAAGCATGAAAAAGGATTTAGCGAAAATTGGTCTTCACATTGAAAAAACATCAAAGCGTTCAATTGATTTATATTTTATCAATAACCCTGATGGAAGTCCAAGATGGATTTGGAATACACAAAATAAGCGTCCTGATTTTTTGAGATTCTATAATGCATCTTCAATGAAGTCCAAAGTTTTCAGTACAATGATGAAACTTATTTTCTTTTTGAAACTTCAACATCTTGTATTCGGTAAGAATACTGTAAAAGTGAATAAAGAGGAGACGCATTCCTTGTCAGAATTTACAAAAGGAGATTTTGCATTATTCACAGGAACAACAGGACCGAATCGTAAATTAGTGCTTTATTCCAAAAATCAATTTATCAAAGTTGGTTTATCTCAATCGAGTATTCAGGCTCTAGAAAATGAATTGTTTAACCTCAAAAGTTTTAAATCTAATTCAGCCATTGAAATACCGAAAAGTAAAAAAATCGCAGATGGAATTATTTCTTTAACAGATATCGGTAAAAATGGAGAAAGAACCAGCACATTTTCTAAAGAACATGCGATTGGACTCAACGAATTATACTCACAACATCCGACAGCTTTGAATTTACTTTATCAAACTGACATTTATAAAAAGAGTATTAATCAACTTCATAAATATAGGTTACAACCTGAAAAAAAGGAGATGAACAATATTATTGATAAACTAATAATTTTGGTAAAGGATGTCGCTCCAAAACAATTTAAATTTAATTGGACGCACCGAGATTTTACACCATGGAATTGCTTTGTGGCAAACAATCAAATCAAAATTTACGATTTTGAATTAGCACATTCAGCTTTGCCATTTGGATTTGATGCTTTTCATTTCGTGATGCAACAAGGAATATTGGTAGATCGCACTTCTTGGAAGAATTTGAAACCAAAACTTGAATCAGCTTTTCATCAATTAAAATCAGTTGTCGGGAATGGAAATGAAAAATTTGAAGATCATTTAAAAGCATATTTATTGATCAATATTGCTGACCACATAGATTTATATAGTCGTCAAGAGGATTGGCATCAACAAATCTACTGGTTATTAAACACATGGAATGAAGCTTTAAATGATTTAATTCCAAATGAAAAAACTTCGAGAAGTTTATTGATTGGTGATGTTTTTGATTTTTTACAAAATGAAAATTATGCGGCGGTAAAATTTCCAAATATTCAACCGAAAACATTAAGTGAGCATTCAGATATAGATTTACTGGTTCATAAAGGAAGCTCTCAAGAATTAGTTCAATACCTGAATGAGCATGCACTTGTAAAAAAAGTGAATCAGAAGGCACAATCCAATATGACTCGTTTGTTAATCATTTTACAAAACGATCAAATTTTAGCATTGGACCTTATTTGGAAACTAAAAGTAAAAGCGCTTGAATTTATGAATGTAAATCAAGCAATTAATAATGCTCAAACAAATAATTTCGGTGTAAAAACACTTTGTCTTAAAGATCATCAAGATTACCTCAACTGTTTTTATGGATTAAATAACAGCACTATTCCAGAAAAATACCAATCTGATTTTGATTTCGGACAAGAAGTAGTTACAGATACTCAAAAATTGAAACAGAAAACCAAAGCATTACCTCAAAACAAAGGAATTTCTAGATGGATTAATAAAGTAAATTACTTTTCAGACAGCTTAGGTCAATTTATGTCCAAGAAAGGCTTAATTATCACATTCAGTGGAGTTGATGGCGCAGGGAAATCAACAATCATTGAAAATACTAAAAATGAACTTGAAAAGAAACACCGTAAGAAGGTCGTTGTAATTCGTCACAGACCTTCACTTCTACCGATTTTAAGTGCATATACACAAGGTAAAGAAAAAGCGGAACAAATTGCAGCGACTACGCTACCTCGTCAAGGTAAAAACAGCAGCTTCTTAAGTTCATTGATTAGATTTTCATATTACTACACAGATTATTTCATTGGTCAGTTTTATGTTTATATAAAACATGTGATGCGTGGAGAAATCGTATTGTATGATCGTTACTATTTTGATTTTATTAATGACAGTTTAAGAAGTAATATTCTTTTACCGAAATGGTTAACAAAAGCGGGGTATAAATTGTTATTAAAACCAAATCTGAACTTCTTTTTATATGCAGATGCTGCAACAATACTAAAACGAAAAAAGGAATTAGATGAAAAAGCCATAACTTCTTTAACCAAAGATTACTTTAACTTATTTACCGAGTTAGATAAGAAATCGAAAGGGAGATATTTCTTAATTGAGAACCTCCATTTGCAAGAGACAATGACATTTATTGCGTCGAAAACTAATCCACAAATCCAATAATAATGAAGCAGTTACTCCAGACATTAATTCGAAAAAGAAATCCTAATTTCTCCTTTGATCCAGCTTTAGATAACGCTACTTTAATTTCATTTTTATGGGCACAAGCTTGGGGAATATTAAGAGCATTTAAATTAGTGTTTCATTTCAAAAACCCGAAAATGGCTTCCTTAGGGAGACAAGTCCATTTCTTCAATTCCAGAAAAATCTCATTTGGGAAATTTATGAAGTTGGGAAACAATGTTCAAATTAGCGCCTTAGGAAAAAACGGTGTTAAGATTGGAAACAATGTAAGTATTGGCGCTTTTAGCCGCATCATTATTTCTACTTCGTTCAACCATTTAGGTGAATATATCAAAATTGGGAACAATGTTGGATTAGGTGAATTTGCATATCTGGGAGGTGCTGGTGGATTAGAAATCGGAGACGAATGCATCATTGGGCAGTATTTCAGTTGTCACCCAGAAAATCATGTCACCTCTGCACTTGATTTATCAATTAGACATCAAGGCGTAACCCGAAAAGGGATAAAAATCGGAAAAAACTGTTGGATAGGAAGTAAAGTCACCATTTTGGATGGCGTTGAAATTGGAGAAGGATGCGTAATTGCTGCCGGAGCAGTTGTCAACAAGTCATTTCCAAAAAACTCAATAATTGGCGGAGTACCTGCACGAATTTTAAAAACAAGAAAATGAAAAATATTTTAGCTACAGCTTATGCAATTAACCCATACAAAGGTTCTGAAGACGGAATGGGTTGGAATTTTGTAATGCAAATTGCACGATTTAATAATGTAATTGCGATCACAAGAGAAAACAATAAAGAACATATTGAAAAGTATATGTCTGAAAACCCAAACGAGCTTTACGAGAACATACAGTTTCTCTATTTTGATTTACCTTATTGGATGCGCTTTTGGAAAAAAGGTGGTCGCGGTGCGATGTTATACTATATAATGTGGCAACGTGGAATTGTTCAATTCATAAAAAAGCAAAACTTAAACTTTGATATTGCACATAATTTAAATTTCCACAACGATTGGACTCCCTCCTTTTTATGGAAACTCAAAAAACCAATGGTTTGGGGACCAGTCGGACATCACCCAAGTATTCCAAAACAATATTTAGCACCTTATGCAAATAAATATTTATATGTTGATCGATTAACATGGTGGGTTAAAAAATACTTTTGGAATATTTCCTTATCATTAAAATCGACTGTAAAACATACAAATCATATGTTATGTATGAACCACTCCGTTCCTGAAGTTCTTTCTCCTAAAGGTAACTATTCTGTTGCACCTTCTGTGGCAACACAAGATTTTGGTTGGAATGATGCTGAAGATTTAGACGAGAAGTTTACTCTGATTTCTGCGGGTAGATTAGTTCCGTTAAAAGGTTTTGATTTAACAATAGAAGCATACGCAAAATTCTTTCATCAACTCAAGGAATCGCAACAACAAAAGTGTCAGTTACTCATCGTAGGAAGTGGTCCGGAAGAACAATTTCTAAAAGATCTCGCTAGTAAACTAAATGTGTTAAACCACATTAAATTTATCAATTGGATTAAAAGGGATGAACTTATGAAGTTATATAAAAAATCTTCAGCATTTCTTTTTCCTTCACATGAGGGCGCAGGTATGGTCGTAGCAGAGGCCTTATCTTTTGGCCTTCCAGTTATTTGCTTGGACAATGAAGGACCTGGTCAATTCATAAATAAAGATTGTGGATTTGCCATTTCTCATCAAGATTACAAAAATACAGTTACACAACTTTCTAGCTCTATAAAAACACTTCATCAGCATCCTGAAAAAAGAATTGAAATGAGTATTTCTGCTCGACAAAGGTTTGAGATGATGTTCCATTGGGACAGAAGAGGTGAACAATTACAGAAAATTTACGGGGAATTATGACTAAAAGCAAAAGAATACTCGCCTTTCATTTATTGAACGACCGAAGTGGTAGTCCAAAGGTTTTAAGTCAAATACTTAAAGCTTGGGCACATGAAAACAAAGAAATTATCCTTTATACTAGTGCTCATGAAAATGGTTTTCTTTCAGACATTAAAGGCATTCAACAAAAAAACGCTTGGTACAAATTCAGTTCAAATCCTTGGATTCGTTTGGTATATTATAGCTTGAGCCAAATTATTCTGTTTTTAAGACTATTATTTGTGATCAAGAAATCAGACATCGTTTATGTTAATACAGTATTGCCTTTCGGAGCAGCATTAGCAGGAAAGATAAAAGGAGCAAAAATTATTTATCACGTTCATGAAAGCACTGTAAATCCGGCAATTCTTAAATGGTTTTTATTTAAAATAGTTGCATTAACGGCTACTGAAATTATTAACGTATCTCAATATGTAGAATCTGCACACAATATTAAAAGCACCAACAACCACCTTATTTATAACGCAATAGACGAATCATTTTTAGCAGAAAGGAAAGAAAAAGTGATCAATGATAATCCTAAAAACATTTTGATGGTCTGTTCATTGAAAGCCTATAAAGGAGTATTTGAATTTATCAATTTAGCCAAAGATAATCCACAGTTTAAATTTAGACTTGTGCTTAATGCGAGTCAACCGGATATTGATTCTTTTTTTGAAGACCATACCTTAACAGAAAACCTTTCACTTTATTCAACACAAAAAAACCTACATCCATTTTTCCAATGGGCTGATCTAATTGTAAATCTATCTAGACCTGATCGATGGATTGAAACTTTCGGATTAACCATTATTGAGGGAATGGCTTACGGACTTCCTTCTATAGTTCCTCCTGTTGGTGGTATTTTAGAAGTTATTCAGGATAGAAAATCAGGATATAAAGTAGATTCAAGAAATCGTATAGAACTGAATGCGAAGATTAAAATGTTGATGGAGAATAAATTTGTGTACAAGGAATTTTCTCAAGAGGCGACCAAACGGTTAGAGCTTTTTAGAGAACAAAAAATGCTTAATTCGATAAATCAAATGATTGGCGAGTATTAAAAGCAATGATGATACATAAACTTGAAGGTGATTTAACCCACCTTATCTACTATTGAAGAATTAAATTGAAGTAAAATTTTTCCAAAACTCTATTATTATTCCATTTTATGGAAACACTTGTCGAACAAAAAAACCTTAAACCATTGATTTTATTGCATTTATAATATTGGCACTTCTTTGGTAATTGGTAGTTCAAATAAAAAAGTCATGAAAACGAAAAAGAATAGAAAGAAGAGAATAGCGATCATCGGAACAGTGGGTGTACCTGCAAACTACGGTGGATTTGAAACACTAGCAGAGCATTTAATCGAAGATTTGGGTCAGGATTATGACATCACTGTTTTTTGTTCAGGAAAAAGATATCCAAAAGAAGAAAGAAAAGCTACCTACAAGAATGCTAAATTAAAATATATCCCTTTGGAGGCGAATGGTATTCAAAGTATACCCTATGACACCCTTTCTATTCTATATTCTTTGTTCTTTTCTGATGTACTTCTTGTGCTTGGAGTAGCTGGTGCTTGGATTCTTCCATTTGTTAGATTTTTCACCAATAAGAAAATTATAATATCCATTGACGGAATTGAGTGGAAAAGAGATAAATGGAATTTTTTAGCCAAAAAATATTTGTATTGGGCTGAAGGTTTAGCTGTAAAATATTCTCATATTGATATTTCGGATAATGAATCTATTCAAGACTATACTGCCGATAGATATGGTTCACTCAGTAGAATCATCGAATATGGTGCAGATCATACTTTAAAAGTTCCGATTACAGAAAAAGCGATTGAGGACTACCCATTCTTACAAAATGACTATGCATTTAAAGTTTGTAGAATCGAACCAGAAAACAATGTACATGTTATTTTAAAAGCATTTGAGCAAACAAATAAACTGCCTTTGGTTATTGTTGGTAATTGGGATAAAAGCGAATATGGGAGAACTTTAAAAGAACAATACCAATCACTAGATAACATTCATATTTTAGATCCAATTTATGACCAAGAAAAGCTAGATATCATGCGTGGAAATGCCACACTTTATGTACATGGCCATTCCGCTGGAGGAACAAATCCATCTTTGGTTGAAGCCATGTATTTAGGTTTACCGATTCTTGCCTATGGAGTCTCCTACAATAGGGTGACCACGGAAAATAAAGCAATTTACTTCGAAAATCTAGAAGAACTAGTTTCTGAAATAAACAACGTAAATACTTATAAAATCAACAGAATTGGTCAACAAATGTCTGAAATTGCGCACAGAAGATATACTTGGAAACACATAGCGTTTAAATATGACAAGCTTATTCAAGAAGCTTTAGAAACCTCTAATAAAATGGGAGTTGAATCTAAAACCAAAAATGTTCCTTATAAAAACTTGTTAAAAATGGGTCATGCTCATCTAAAAACGAACAATAATTTTTAGGAAGTTATTTTCTTATGAATTGGTTTCATCTTATCACTAAGGTGAAACCAATTTACTCATTTTACTCTAGTCTCATTAAGAAATTTCCGTTCATGCTATGGAATAGATTTGCTACATGCAGTTTTCCGTTATAAACTCCAATTTCACCAATTTTCTCAGAAATTGTATTGGGCAATCCTATCCAGTTACCGTTTTTCCATTTGATTATATTCTTTGAGTTTACTGATGGAGCTCCAGTAAAATCTCCTCCAACGAACAATTGGTCTCCATACACAAAAAGTCTATGTACTCCACTTGAACCACCAACAAGGCCAGATTGCATTGCTTCCCAGCCTGATCCATTCCAAATTGCAATACGTGAACAATTAGAGTTCCCATCTACTTGAGTAAACATACCACCAACAACCAGTTTTCCGTCAAGTACTGCAAGATCACGCACTTCCTCATTTACACCATTCCCTAGTGCAACCCACTCACTTCCATTCCATTTCGCTATATTATTCAATACCGTTCCATTTGAAGAAGTGAATTGTCCAGCACAAATTAAATCTCCCTTGTATTCTATAAGAGCATTAATTCTAACATTTCCTGAATGAACAAAATCAGGGAAATTTATATTTCCCGAATTAGAACGTACGTGAGGTGATGAAGCTACTCCCATAATTTTTTCGGATGCATAAATTGTAAATGCAGTTGGTTGAACCTGATAAGAAACTGGTACTGATTCCCAACTATTGTATGCTGGATCATCAAACACTTCCATATCAAATTTCCAAACCCCTATTCCATCCCAATACCCTAAAGTATATATTTTGTCATCTATGACTTTCACATCTTCAAATCCTACTCCACTCGGCCAATAATGAAGTCCATGTTTAACGATATTAGTATCTCCAGAAAGATGTCCAGACAAAAAATATGTGCCTTGATTAATATAATCTAAAAAAGTAAGAATCATATTGTCTCCTACTGTTCCAATTCCTTTGATTTGTTTATCGAAGAAATAAGATTCTTGAATTTTAACCCAGGAGTTTCCAATCACATTTTCATAATTGACATCAACTGGTAGATCAGGAACATCTGAACCAATATTTTTTAGTTGACCTTTCTTACAAGATGAAAACCCTATAAATCCTCCAATAATTATAAATAGTATTGCTTTATTTTTCATGCTAATCAATTATGGTTCATGCTAAAAACCTCCTTTAGAAGTTTGATTTTTTCAATAACTCTCAAAAATAATCAAACAGTAGACTTTACCCAACTTTTATTGAATACTCCAATCCATTAACTATTTCTAGTTCGTTGAAAACCACTGTTCAAAATAGAAATTGAATACAGTATTCTTAACTAATTTTTGTACCGTTTTTCACTCCTCTTTCTGGTTCTATTAGAATAACCTTCCCTTCGCCTTCTACACCACCTAGTACAAGACATTCACTCATCATATTTGCGATTTGCTTTGGTGGAAAATTCAAAACTGCAACGATTTGTTTTCCAACAAGTTCTTCGGATTGATACAATTTTGTGATTTGGGCCGAAGTTTTACGAACTCCATAAACACCAAAATCGATGGTCATCTTATAAGCAGGATTTCTAACTTCTTCAAATATCTCAGCTGTTAGAATCGTCCCTATTCTCATTTCCACCTTTGTAAAGTCCTCCCAATTAATCTCCATTTCCTATTCTTTATGTTCCTACATTGCTAATCTAATAATAAGTATTGAAAAATGAAGAGCAAAATATAGTTGGAGTGAATGATATTGGCACAAGAATGACACATTTGAAGAATTTCTATCACTAATGAGTCATTTCAGAGATGTTCCACAAGTATCAATATCAATGTATTATAGGCAGTTAAAAATCCGTAAAAATTTGCGGTCGTAGATCTGCGTCATCCGCGTGCCAAT
>NZ_PVSS01000039.1 GCF_003025005.1 Brumimicrobium mesophilum | reverse complement strand
TGCATGTGGAGCAAGGTCAGGTTACTTTGTTGAAGTAATTACTTAGTTGAAACAATCAAACAACATTTAACTGTTCATTTTACATAAGTAACTTCTTGTAAATATATTACTTACTAGACAAAAGAATGAATCTGAAAAATAACGATGCATACACCTGTCCGGCATTTTTTTCATATATTTGATTAAATATTCACTTTAAAATTATAGCTATATAATTTACAATGAGGAAATTATCACTTCTATTCACTTTTATATTGGTTTTCACTTTTGTGAATGCTCAAGAAATCTGTGATAATGCAATTGATGATGATAATAATGGATTTATTGACCTCAATGATCCAGCTTGTGATTGCAATGGCATTGGAGCACCACCTACAGTCTTGTCTTTGGTTCCGAATCCTTCTTTTGAGTCCTTTAACTGCTGTCCTAATATACTTTCTCAATTAAGTTGTGCCGATAACTGGATCCAGGCTTCATTTGGTTCAAGCGATTATTTTAATTGTGGATTTGGCGTTGGTAACATTAATTCAGTTATTACTGCTCCTGATGGAACTGGTTTTGTGGGATCATTAGTTTTAGACAATTATCAAGAGTACATAGGAACTTGTCTCTCGGGACCTTTAATTGCTGGTGAGACTTATTCATTGACCTTTAATATTGCCTCATTAGAATTGTCACCAAATAGTTCATGCCCAGTCGCTATGGATGATATTAATATTTCCATTTTTGGCACAAGCAGTTGTGGTTCATTACCCTTGAGTAATTATGGATGTCCTACCACTTTCTCGAGTGCTTGGAGTTTGATAGATTCGGAGATCTATACTCCAAATTCCAATTGGGAAATAATTACAATTGAGTTTACACCTACAATCGATATTAATGAAATAATAATTGGTCCCCCTTGTATTTTGCCGCTAAGTTTTGGTGTTCCAAGTTGCCAACCTTATTTTTTATATGACAACTTTCAACTAGAATCAATCAATGCTTATAATTCACTTGAAATTTCAGACCAAGGAGATTATTGCAATGGTGATTTGGTATTGAATGCAACTTCAGATACTATTGGTGGAAATTGGCAATGGTATTTAGAAGGTGTCGCTATCATTGGAGAAACGAATAATGTTTTAAATGTTTCGACCGCAGGGTTGGGTGGAGGAAAATACGAAGTTAAATATTCTTTGGGAGCATTATGTGAAACCGAATATTTTAATGTCGATCAAGAAATTGTGGCTAATTATGGTCATGTGGATGTATGCTTAGGAGAAACTGTAGCATTTAGTGATTCTTCAGTCGTTGATACTAATGGGGTAGTTCTTATTAATTCATGGGAATGGAATTTTGATAATGGATCAACTTCATCAAGCCAAAATCCTAATGTTAGTTTTACCACACCTGGAGCTTACAATGTTCAATTAAAGGTCAGTACTAACAATTCCTGCATAGATTCAATTACAAAAACTGTTATTGTTCATCCTTCTCCAATTGCTGATTTTGATTTTGATACATTTTGTATTGATGTCATAAGTGATTTTGTAGATTTATCATCGTCCAACGGTGGGACTTTAATTGATTCTTGGATTTGGGACTTTGATGATGGATCCACTTCTGTATTAGAAAATCCGACACATATTTATACAATTGATGGTAATTATTCAGTAAGTTTAGTTGTGGAATCTATTTTTGGTTGTAAAGACTCTATAGCAAAAAATGTTTTTGCTGGCCTTGTACCTAACGCAGATTTTTCGGCAACATCCGAGTGTCTGGAAAACGAAACAGATTTTGCTGATTTAACTAACATATCAAGTACTAATGCTAATAATTCAATCACTATTTGGGAATGGGATTTTGGAGATGGTTCAACCAGTAATCTAGAAAATCCATCTTATGAATATGCAAATGATGGAACTTATAATGTTTCATTGAATGTGACTACAAACCATGGTTGTACTAATGAAATTAGCAAAATTGTTGTTGTTCATCCTGTACCTGAGGTTAATTTTGTAGGTATAAATAGAGAAGGTTGCTCTCCTATATGTTCAGAATTCAATTCCACAACAATAGTAAACGCTCCATCCACAATTGATAATTTAGATTGGACGGTATCCAACGGATCTAATTATCAAGGAAGTGGTTTCTCAGAATGTTTTGAAAGTCCGGTGGGAAGTTCAATTTACTACGATATTACTTTAACAGCGACTTCAA
>NZ_PVSS01000038.1 GCF_003025005.1 Brumimicrobium mesophilum | reverse complement strand
CACTATTTGTCAATTGAACTACAAAGTTATTTTGATCAGATTGAGTTAATAAATTAAAATCTTCTATCACAATATAGTCCGCTCCATCAAGTAAGAACAAACTTCTCGCACCTGTAGTTGTTGTAGAGGTCAATGTTTCACCATTTCCATTGTATGTTACTGTGTTTATAGCACTGCTATTTATGATTTCTGGAATGATAATTTGTTCATTAAAAGGACCTGAACCCGCTAGTGCATTAAACACAACTGGCCCGGCAATACCGCAAGACATAGCAGCTGTTGCAGCTGAAAATGTTGCATAATCACCCCCTGCACCCACAGTATAAGTTCCTGCAGCTAAATTTGGTGATGTTTGCACAAAAACCTCAGTTGAATTACCAGTCGAAGCACTATTGGTACAAGTCAGCTCACATCTATAATAAGTATCAGTCGTTTGAGAAACAATTTCACTAGTTGTGGTTGCACCTACAATTGGAGTCCAAGGACCTGTTGACGATGATGAAGACATCCATTGATAACTCATTCCAGAACCTATTGATTGACCAGACAGAGTTAAATTAAATTGTTCACTAGGACAAACTAAAGCTGGTGCAGTAGCTGCTCCCCCGACAGGCATACCGGAACAAGGTGTCCCCGATACATGTGTGATTTGTATGTTTGGTCGCTGCTTATAAGTAGATAAGTTACTACTGCTACTTATTGTCTCTCCTATAAGATAATCAGCGAAACCAGATGTATACTCCCACGCTATATTACCTGTAGCACCGCTACCTCCTGGCATAGTGTGTTCCGTAGACAACTCAATTGAACCACCAGTATACACAAAAGGAGTAGTTAAAGTAATTGTCATCCAACCAGCTGTTTGTGGTACATTAAAATTATTATCTGTAAAAACAATACTTTGTGTAGCCAGAATATTAGGCCATTCAGTTGCAATAGTCCCAGTTAATGGACCTAAATTTGATGTATTACCCATTCTCATAGTGAAGGGTATACCTGTCCCATTATCAAAATAATTTGCGTTCGTTTTATTAAAGCCAATTTCTGTAATTAAGTCACCAGCTATTATACCTGCTGCGCTTAATTCCACTGCTGTAAAAAGCATATTACTAGAAGAACCAGTCGTAATCGAGGTGGCACTAAATCTGTATACAGGTCCATATAAAGAATTAGCTGGTGACAAGGTACCAGATCCTATTTGAGTTATCGTTTGTGCTATTGCGTTAACGCTGCACAAATTCGATAAGGTTAAAATCACAATAGATAAGAGCCCATTGAATAAATATTTTTTCATACGCAAGATTTAAAATAAAATATTTTCGAAAGTTACACTAATATTTCATATAATAGATATTTATATTTCAAATTAATTCAGTCCTGAAATACAGAAAAAAATAAAACTTTTTATTTTGAATTTAATAATTACTATAATTCAGCTATAAAATCAATGGTTATCGGCTTAAGTCATAAAGCATTCAACCTTAAATAATTACAAATATAAATACAGCTCTTACAATAAATATGTAAATGAATCCCCCATAGTTCAACAAGTAAAACAAAAAAGGAGCCCATTTATTTTTTTCAGAGAAGATCATTGCATAAATTGTGTAATTACTCAGTCCCATATACGGCAAAAAATTACGAAATTCCCTTAGTATAAAAGAATTTATTAAGCCAGCCCTAGCTATACAGAATTAATTGAAAATAACAAATTTAGATATTTTACTATTACTGAATTACCCTGAAACGAAAAAAGCACCTCCCAAATGAGAGGTGCTTTTGCATTAAGAGATTTTCTATTTTAAAATTATTGCTTCACAACTTTGAAAGTCTTCTGACCTTCGTCATTGTAAACTCTTAAAGTATAGATTCCTCTTTCAAGGTGATCAATAGCAATACTTGCATTTTTTGCATTGTCCAATGCTTTGTTTTCAACCAATACAATTCTTCCATTCATATCTAACATTTCTACTTGCAAAGAAGCAGCATTAGATGGATTTACAATATTTAATTGACTTGTCGCCGGATTAGGGAATACTGAAATATCAGTAAACAACTCATTGTCTAAGGATAAGAAATCACATGAATTATCAACCGTAACATTCACAATTGCAGTATCCGCAGGACAAACTCCGTTGTCAGCAACGTAGTAGTAGTTGTACTGACCAGGAATTGGCTGTGCTTTTGGCTGTGAATTTGCCAAAAGAGTATTGGTAAAATCATAC
>NZ_PVSS01000037.1 GCF_003025005.1 Brumimicrobium mesophilum | reverse complement strand
CCAACGAAACTTTTAAAATGAACATTTTGATTAAAATAAAATGACTACTTTAGACTAAATTAAAAATAAACGGCGACAATACGTAGCTTGGACGTTAGCAGCAACTAGAAATTGTTACTTAAAAAGAAAATTGCATTTATAATTTATGAGAAATTGGCTCTTACTTTTTTGTGTACTCCCCATTCACATATTTGCTCAGAATAATGTAGCTATGGATTCGACATTGTCAATCTCCTACAACTTCCATTTGAGTAATAAAAAAATATTTGTAGAGCTGGAATCTTATTCTGTTACATACGCGAACAAGGATTCAACCCTATGGATAACTAACCATTATGACCCTGATTCAGTAATAAGTTCAAAGAAAATCACGTACAAAAACAAATTACTTCAAGATTCGGTCAGATATAATTTCAGTATGCCCAATAATATTGATTCTTGTAAATGGAGTTATGACTCAAATGGAAGAGAAATAAAATACACATGGTATAAAAATGATGGAGAAAATGGAACATTAAATTGGTACTCCGAATATCAAGATTCAGTTTTTGACAATATCAGAATAACAAAACAAGTCAGATATAGAGTTGACCTAGCGGACAATTATCTTGACACTTGCTGTATAGAATATTCAATTAAAAAGTACAAAAATGAGTTATTAATTGGAGACAAGGTCTATGGTGAGTATGATGACACTACAAAAACAGAGTACCATTACGATAAATCAGGTAATCTAGAAAACACCACGGTTATGACATATAATAGTTTTGATGGAGTTTTAATAAATCTTCCAAATACATCAGATGGAAGGTGTTTAAAGGTATTAGATGTTGAATTCCCTGCTTTTGTGCAACCTTGGACATCTAAGCAAATTGAAATATTTTTATCCGAATACTTAGATGACTTTTACGATTTAGATTGCAAGCCCCAACGTCTTTTACTGGAATCAAAAAACGAAAACTCTTCAATAACAATAGTAAGAGCCGATTGTCACAGCGTTAATGCTGGCACAATTAATTTTAGAATAAATTATTAAATATGCTGCTAACACGTGCTAAAAAAAATAGGGCAACAATTATGTCCGAGAAAAGCCCTACTTTTTCTAGCACCAAACGTTAATCGCAAATAGTCCACCTCGTAAAGGACAACCCACCCTCATATTGAACGCTGTATTTTTTCAAGTTTTTTGTTCAAAACCAAGAACGATAACCAGGTAATTTGAAAAATTAATTGGTTTTAAAATCTGTAACGGGTAAACCGTGCAAACATCTCTTTTAGAGTGTTTTTGACGTTGGCACGTCTATCAGATTTTAAATAAAAGTTAACCATTAAAAACATAAAAGTCAAGTTATTAGCAAAACATATTTAATACAAGGGAAGTTTATTCCATTCCTAATGGTCAGTTAACTTGATCGTTCTAAGGTTTAGAGTAAAAAAGGGAAGAAAAAACTTCAGCTACCATTTTAGAACAGTGCCTAGCTGGCTACCTAAGCTCCATTCTAAAAAGGAACAATATTGTGTGGTTAGCCTTTTATATTTCCGGGTGTTCTACTCCGTAAATGAATTTACTTCCGATAACACCCGCTAAGTATTATCGCCAACGAAACTTTTAAAATGAACATTTTGATTACAATAAAATGACTACTTTAGACTAAATTAAAAATGAATAGCGACAATACGTAGCTTGGACGTTAGCATCAATTAGAAAAAAATGAAATCAGTATTATTTTTTGTATTCATCGCATCTCTTTTGGGCTTAGCCAATTCAAACAACGATTGTTCTGAATTTAGAGAAGGGAGATATATTTATTTGAACAAGGAAGAAAACCAATTTGACCAGACTCATATTGCAATACGGACAACTAACAAACAAATCTATATTGATTCGGAAAAAGGAGACACTCTGATTTACGACTTGAAGTGGATCTCAAACTGTGAATATGAATTGATATACACCAAATCTAATTTGAAAAAAGAAGGGTTCGTAAAAATTGGTGATACACTTTCGGTTTCTATAGAACCAATTGATAATACGACTTTTAATTATACCTATAAAATAGAGCAGAGTGGTTTGGAGAGAGAGTTTAAGGGGACGATGAAAAAAATAGAATAAAATGATGCTAACACGGTATATAGCAAATAGGGCATTCAGTGCTTAACGAAACTTCAGGGCTATTTACAAACACCGCCAAATCGTTGATTTGGCTTTTAATATGAATAAGATAAAAACAAAATACAACGCTTTGGCTCAGTGCAAACTCGATAGTTTATCGCTTTCTACTGCCCTACTTGCCATA
>NZ_PVSS01000036.1 GCF_003025005.1 Brumimicrobium mesophilum | reverse complement strand
CGACTGTCAGCCGTCTACTCGATTATATGCAGATTTTATATATTTCATCGAGTAGTATGGTCAGTTTAGTAAAGTCATAATTGTCATTTGTATTATTTACGCTTTTGAATGTCCTTACATAGTCATCCTTGTTTTCAAGTGAACCTTGGTAAGCGTTAAAGTCTTTGCTGTAATTTGTCCACCTGATTTTGGGGTTAGATTTTGTTAAATCTAAAAAGCATTCAATTGCAACTGCCTTACCATTTATGTCTTCATAGGTTTCACCTGTTGGACCAGCCGTTAAAAAATTAGTGAATTCTTCAAGTTCTGGAAGTTTCATAATTTTCATTTGATATGGCAAATTAAGTTTATTTGTTTTGTTGAATTTGTCCATACCTTCTAGATCATTGTCAAACAAAACAAGTGTTTTATTTTGAATTCTTATACTTGTCAAGCCTTGGCAGAACCGATACAAATTTCCTGTACCTGTGAATGGATAGTTTTCTTCCATATCAACGAATGTAAAGAAATCTAAAATATCAGGTTTCAACAATTCCAAAGATTTTTTTATAATAAAAGTGTCTGAACTACCTTCAGTTACAATTAGAAATTTGTCGGTTTCCTCAACTCCTACAAAAATTTCTTTTTCATTTGTCCAACCTCCATCAATGACATCTTGGGTTCTCCACTCCAAATTCATTTCTAAGTTATTCGGATTTTCAATGAGAAGTCGAAGTGTAAAAAGTGGGTCAAGGTTTTCAAAATATGCTCCAATATCTTTGTCTTTAATGTCAATATGGTTTTTTAAATCTTTAAATGTTTCATTTTGGAAAATATTCTCAATTACATATTCTCCTAAATCATAATCGCCATATTCTTTTTTGTTTTTATAGTCTTTGATATTGATTTTTGAAAAGATAGCAAGCATCATTTCAAAACTTATTTCGGGCTGTTCTAAGTAATCTGGATAATTGTCATTGTGTTCTTGAAAATGACTTTTTAATTCTTGCAACGAGTAACCTAATAATTCAAGTCTGCTTTTAACACGTCCCAATGAAATTGAATAGCCTGGTTTCAAAATAACTTCATCGTCAGCATAGTAATAAGGAATATCTTTTTTGTCTGACGGTAAAAAAAGTTTTGAATAGTCCCTAAAACCAAAGTTTTTCCCCCAGTCAAGTTCTAATTCTCCAACTCCTAAAGATATAATTGAACCCATAGATTGTCGTCTTTTTTAATTTGCATATAACGGTTTAGGCTTTGCGANCTCCTAAAGATATAATTGAACCCATAGATTGTCGTCTTTTTTAATTTGCATATAACGGTTTAGGCTTTGCGACGGCCTGTTTTTAAATGTTTTATCGAAGATACAATTTTTTTGAAATACATGAATGTAAAAATCGAAGGTTTTTACAGGCTGACGGCAAAGGCTGTGTTAGCGGTATTTTCATATTGGTCTAATAGCATAAGGTATAAAACTCAACTTTTCTTTCATCAATAAACATATTCTTCGTAATTACATGTCCACGAAACTTATATTTTTTAAGTTTATTTTCCAAGGGCAAAGCTTTAATGATTTCTGTGTCAACAGTTTTTCTATCTTTATAAATATCAGATCTAAAAGAATCACTTGGCCACCAACAAATTTTCAATAGAGAATCATTCTCTTCTAAGACAACGTATTCCAACTTGTTTTCCCATTTCTGAATATTAGTTATACTGAAATCGGCCTCAAAACAATCTTGACTATAAGAATGTTCAAAAAAAACAGTAAAAAGTATAATTAATATTTTTTTCATGTTGCTTGAATTAGGTTTACAATATATCTACCAGTATTCCTCTTTCACGTTTATAACCTTGTTATTCTTCTTAAAGTAAATCACTAGCACCTCGTGGTCAAGCAAAGAAGTTTGATCGGGATCGAATGTAGAATAGCCAATACAGTTTTTACAAGGACCTATTTCAAAATCATTTCCTAGTTTATCAATTACACTTTTTCTTGTTTTATTAATGAGCTTGTCATTTCCAATTAAATCCTTTGTCATTTTATATCGGGAGGTTTTATCATTAACCCACACTTTGGAGTCAAACTTTTTTGATCTAATAAATGGTGAATAATACTGGTTGTAAGTAAAATAAAAACCATAATTAATAATTACCACAAAAATTAAAGTCACCCATTTCGCCATGGACTTCCCCTTGCTTCCATTCTTTCTGTAGAATAATTTTTCTGCGAACTTGGAAAGTGGCCAAAATAATATGACTGATAAGATAATTAGGTATATCATTTAAGTTCTAATTCAGTTACCGCTAACGTCCAAGCTACGTATTGTC
>NZ_PVSS01000035.1 GCF_003025005.1 Brumimicrobium mesophilum | reverse complement strand
AATGTTCATTCATATCTGCTCCGGCATCTAAAAACACCTTAACATCTACCATGAAAGGTGCCGTCACAGAAGGACAATGAACGCTAGTAAGCTCATAAGTATAAGTATTAACTCCCGCCAATTGACTAACATCTAATTGACCACCTACAATCACAACTCCATTTTGGTCATACCATGTTCCTGAATTGTCATCAGCAGGATCTAAATAATTGAATAAATCTGTAGTTAAATCCGTATCACAAACTTCGTTAATAGTAGGGTTTAAAGTGATGGTAGGAGCTACAATAGCTTCGACAATTGTATCTAAAGTACTTTCACACCCTTCCGCTGAAGTTCCTAAAACCTCATAGGTTGTTGTTGCATTTACTTGGAAAGGAACGCCATTTTGCACCCCATTATCCCAAAGATAAGTATCTGCACCATTTGCAGTTAAAGTAATAGTTTCTCCCACACAAACTGTATCATCAAAAGCGTTCAATGTTATTATTGGTAATGGATTCACCACTTGCGTAAATGGCTGTCCCAACCCAATGCTACAACAATTAAGAAGTCCAGAATTTGTTGAAAAGCTATAAGTTGTTGTAACGGTCGGCGTCCAAAATAATGTATCACCCGTTTGAACGTTAGTCAATGTATTAGTAGTCACACCATCTGAATATTGAATGTCAATTGGTCCAGCACTATTTAACAAATCAAAAATAATCCAACCTTCATCACCAAAACAAATTGCCCCACTTGAGTCAGAAACCGTAAAACTTTCATCAATATATCCAATGGTAATATATCTTGTATCATTTATTGGTACAAGAGCAGTTGAAATCCCAGTTATTTCTAATGTAGATCCATTAATGTTAAAGGATAACCCTCCACCTTCTTGATACGCAGTGGCATTCGAAAAATCTCCATCGGTATCAACCAAAAGTCTCATATCTCCAGTATTAATTCCAGCGATTGAAGAACATGTATCTATTGTGATATCAATATTAAAGTCCTGATTGAAATCAGTATTTGTTATCTTGAATTCTCTTTCCAATCTTGACGTTACAGGCGCAACAGTTTCGGCGTTACCTGCAGCAGTACCACAGAGAAAACCCGCGTTATGTCCTAAAGTAACATAAGAGATATCCGTATTAATTACACCAACATTATCTTCATTGGCAGCAGATAAATCATCAATATAAATTCTTACACTATCGTCAAAACTATGAGACTGTCTTTGATATAAATCTTGAATATCGTCACGTCCAATTCCAATTACATCGTTATGATATCCAGGTGTAATACTTGCATCCCAAATTATTGTTCCATCTGTTGAGGTATAATCACCATTTATTCCACCACCAACATTAATTAAAGTAACTCCATATTTAATCGCTAAATAAGTATGGACTTTATTCATTTCAAGATCTGTTAGGTCCCTATCAAAAAATATAACTTCATGCAAAAAACCATTATAAGCAGATGTACCTATTGTTGGATGATATCCAAAATATAATCCATTCGGCCCAGAGGATTGGGATGCTGTACCAGGATTAAGTAGGTTGGCTTTGTTATATGCCTTCATACTTGTTGCATTAGATCTATTTCCTTTGTATGAAATTATTCCAGGTACATTTATTTCAGGATAATCTCTTGATGCATTTGGTGAATTAAATGAGGCCAAACCGAGGGCTAATCTGCCATTAGCGCCTAAATTTCTACTCTGAATTCCAGTGCTCCCACTATTATAAAGTGTTAAATGTCCATTTCCTGCAATTGGTGTAGGCAAATAATAAGAACAAAAATATGAACCTTGATCAGCTGTGTTCATATTAGTTAATAAAGTCGGAGGGTTGGTAATTCCTAATCCTTGAACTGTTGCTAAATTGTTACCTGTATAACTGTTTCCACTAAATTCAATTGTTCGATTATAATTAGAAACAGCTCCTGTTGGTGTTAATTCCAATTGTGGATAAGGCGCTTGTCCATCTGTAACAGTTATATTTCCTGCTCCGATAGGGAATTGAGTCGACCAAGCGGTTACATCTCCTACAGCCAAATCATCTGCTCGAAACCAAGCTGTAAGATTGGCAGTGCCAACACCTCCTGGCGAAATTTGAGCAGTTAAAAATGAGGTGCAAAATAGTAATGATAACCAAAGTAATTTAAACATAAATTCAATAAATAATTGCGTTTTTTTCTTCTAGAAAGCCATAAAGTTACATAAATATTGTCTTTTCCTCAATTTAAATAAAGACTACAAGTGACCTACAGATCTCAAAACAACCAATTTCTAACTAAAAACAAGCTATTCATAGATTCATCGAATTGTAAAAAAATGCACTCAAATTAATCAACAAATAGAGAATTTACCTAAAATTCATCAAAATTCAAATTCAAAAACCACATAATAATTTAGGTCTATTCATCTAAAATCAATAAGTTATCTCATCAAAACTACTGTTCCC
>NZ_PVSS01000034.1 GCF_003025005.1 Brumimicrobium mesophilum | reverse complement strand
CGACTGTCAGCCGTCTACTCGATTGTGGCTAGTTTTTATTAATAATAGGTTTAATTCTTTTTTGATTTCATTGATGAATCTCTGACTAGAATCATAGAATCTACATATTTATTGATTTTGGGATCCCTTACTTTTTGATAAATACCTAATTTCATTGTATCTGTATATTCAGTTCCTGTCATATACAAATCTGCACATTCTATTCCACCTTCTAAGTGCACTGCAATCGAATATGTAGAATCAAAAGAAAATTTATCATGTTCTTCAAATCTTAGTGGAATTAAGTAGGAATCAAAATTTTTATTTCTTGCATAGACTTCAGTATAAAAAGAAGAATCTTTTTGTCTTTCAATAAAATAAGCAACAAAATTGTAGTCTTGAAGGTTTGAGGGAGGGTTTAATAGTATTTCTTTTTTAGGCTCAAAAGAGCAGCCTTCCCACAAATAATAACTTTCTTCCCAAACGTTAGAATATATGTAGCCTTTTTGAAGTGCATCTAAACAAGAGTCCTCAAAAAATGTAATTTCTTCATACCTATTTTCTAAAACTTCTTCTAAATAATAATCGAATTCCTCTTGTTGCTTTTTATCATCATTTAATTCTTCTTTTTTTGAAGTACAAGATATTAATAAAGCTATTATTATGTAATAAAATCTCATTTAGTTATACTGTTTTCCAATTAGCCACAACGCTCTGGCTATGCACCGTGGCGTGTTTAAGTTCGTATTCTGTTTCGTTTATCTAAGTAGCGAATTCTTTGAATTCGCATAGTAATTTCTTTTTCACACTAGGCGAATTCAAAGAATTCGCGGGCTATCAAGTAACCACAACCCTTTCGTAACCCTCTGACACAACATGGTGTCATAGGTGATGTTACCAGCTTTTTTCTTAGTACATTCCACTTGTCAACTCTTTCTCGTTAAATCTCCAAAGGAATTTTTCAGCCTTTTCTCTGTTAGCATTAATGAATTCAATAGTTAGTTTTTTAATCAGTTTTTTAGAATTTTTTTTAATTTTTTGATCTTCCAAAGTTTCTTTGAAACTACCTCCGTACTTGAACTCATCCCCGCGAACAGAAGCCACCAAGATTAAACCGTTGTTAAATTTTTTCTTTTTGATTTTATAGTCCGTTAGCTGATTTTCGTTGACAAATTTTCTGCAACCACTTATTAATCCGTTTATAACACCATCAATAAGTGATCCACCACAACTAGTGTGTACATTATTAGCAAATGAGGCAAAAGTGGTTGGCGGAAACCAATCGGTTCGATAACCTAAATATATCTGGTAGTTAAATCCATCAATTTCACCATCAAACGAAATTTCAAACTCAGGTTTCCCAAGAGCTTCTTTAGCGATTCTATCATAGAGGTATTTGACACCTTCAGGAAAATGATAATAGTTCTGATTTAAGAATTTTTCTCTTTCATCAATTAACAAAACTTCTGAGTTTCTATTTAAATAAGTCCATTGAAGAAAGTTTTCTGATAATTCTTGATAATCTACTTCCTCTATAAAAACAGAATCATCTAACTTGAAATTCAAGGTCAATTTTTGCTTGCCTTGTGGATTCATGGTGAAGTTTGTGGAAAGAGCTTTACAAGCCTTGAGATGAAAGTTCTTTAGGTTTTCTAGTTTTTCAACAGTTCTTTCGAATGCGTCAATATTACCTGAAGAGTTTATGACCAAAGCAAATTCATTGTCAGGTTTAAGTTCGATTTGAAAGAAAAAACTGTTTGATTTGGTCACTTCAAGACAATCACTGATTAGTCCTTTTAGTAAATTGATAATTCCTTTACTTCCAACACCTTCTAAGTACATACCAGTACGTTTTCTGATATGCTCTTCGAATTCTATTTGTTGGATTTCTTTATTCATGATTTTATTGCTGGTNGGCTATGCAACGGCGCTAACCAAAATCGTTTTCTTGAAATTAATACTTTTTTCATAGAAAAAGACAGATTTCCGAAGTGAGAAATGGCGCTGGTGCATAGGTGGTGTTATCTGCATTTCATATATCTGTTATGAAGTGAATAATTTCATTCCATGTGTTTTTCGTTCCGAAGCCGAGAAGTCCTTGTTTTCCTTGGTATGAAATTATATAATTGTAATAAGAAGTACTACTTGTAGTGCCTATAGTCAATAATTTACTTTCGATTATTTGTAAGTCGTCAAAAGCATCAGAATTAATGGGATAAATGGTGTTCTTATAAATTGCTTTCAAATTTAATGAGTCTCTATAAAAACAGACAGAATCCATCGTCTCAGGCCTATCGCCAGAAAGACAGCTTGATAGATATGTTTTGTATTCAACAGAGTCCCCAATTTGTAGATTTAAAATAAAAGTAAATGAAGAATCATCAATTGTTTGCTGACTTGGAGCTTCAGTATTACATTCAGCAAATAATGTTGAACTTATTAATGCGGATATAATAAATAGTATTGACTTCATTCTTGCTAATTTTTTTATAAAAGTATCTTAATCAAATTATTATAGGGTGTTCTTGTCGATATTTTAACTTTCAATAACTTCTAAAGTCATTCCTTTTTCTAGAACTAGTGGGGATTGCAGATAACGTCCAAGCTACGTATTGTCG
>NZ_PVSS01000033.1 GCF_003025005.1 Brumimicrobium mesophilum | reverse complement strand
GAGGTGGACTATTTGCGATTAACGGGAGTCTGCGCACAAACCCCATTTTCTCTCAAAAATAAGGTTTACCACTTGAATAAACCACTTTTAAGGAAGTATTATTTCTTGGGTTCAATAAAAACAGAATTGGTTTTCTTTTATATAAAGTGCTCAGAATAGGCTTTAAAAGCCTCGAGAAAGCTAAAAAAATGAGAACAAGCTCTTTTAGCTTGTTTTTTAGGTCATTTAAATTAAAAATGGACATAAGTCTCCTCAGGTTGTAACAAATCATCATTAAATTGACTTCGGATAGTACGTTTTTTTTGCCTTTCATTAAGGTGAAAGTAAAACCCCATTGCCTTTTTAAAGTTCCAAATTGATGCTCGGTAACTTGTTGTCTTAAGCGATAATAATTTGGGTTTTCATTGACTCTTTTTTCGTTGTTTTCTAAGGCCTCTTGATAGATGGAACGTTCAATTAATCTTCCATTTTTGGCCGCAGTACATTTTTCACGAATTGCACAAGTTTTACATGCTTTAAAGTTTTTGTAATGCTTCACCTTGTGACTGCCTTTATTGTATACATTTCCTGTACCAGCAAGTGTTTGGTCGTTTGGACAAGTGTAAGTGTCTTCAGTTTTATTGTATTGAAAATCCTGCATATCAAAAAGCCCATTCTTTTGAGATGAATGTTCTTTTGGCGAGGAATAAGTTATAATGTTGTTTCTAGAACAAATATCAATGTGTTTTCCAGTGGTGTAGCCTTTATCTGTAAGGCAATCCATTTGCTGAACTTCAAGTAACTCTTTTGCGTCCAAAGCCATTGGAGAAAGAGCATGTGTATCGTTAACTGTTCCTGTGTCATTATTTATAAAAAGGTTGTGCTTAGCATCACACCCTGCTTGAACACAATATCCTACATTTACTATATTTCTGTGGAGCACAACACTTTTGGCATCAGGATCTGAAAGGCTGATTTGACTCTCACCTGATTCTTGAAGTTGCTTTTCGATATTTTTATAATTATCTTTTTTGGTGTTTTGATAAGCTATTTTATCATTAATTTCTTGTTTGTCGTTTTCAGAATCTGCTAGTTCAAGTGCCTTTTGGTATTCGTCAATTTTATTGTCAATATAATCAATGTGTCTATCAATTTTCTTCTGATTAAAATTGTTTTTTAAAGCATTTTGAGCTCTTATTTTAAAGGAATCAATGGCAATAACCTCACCTGAGATCAGCTCCCAATCTTTGAGTAAGACCACAAAAAACCGAAAAGCTTTTTTAAAAGCATCGGCATTCTTTTTTCTAAAATAAGCAATTTTACGAGCCGATGGTCTTAAACCTTTGAGTAGCCATATTACTTCAAGATTTACTTTGCAGGCGTGTTCTAATTTCCGAGAAGAGCGCAATTGATTTTTGTATCCATAAAGATATAGCTTAAGTAAATCACTGGGGTGAAAAGGTGGCCGACCTTCATCGGCTAACACTTGTTTAAAACCCAATTCTTGAAGTGGAAGCATCTCCACAAATAAATCAACAATACGTGCCCAAGAATCCGGCGGAACCATAGAATTAAAGTCCATCACCTGAAGTTGATATCGATCGAAACCTTTAATAAAATCCATATCTAAAGATACGAAAAAATGAGCAGATTTTTAAGGTTTTTTGAGGGGAGTTTTGGGTTTTTGCGCAGTCTGACGGCTCAGCTAAGTGGAGTGCGGGTATTGAAAGCGGTAAGTTTTCAATCCGTACGGAACTAAGCCAAACCAATTTTTGTGATTTAAATTAACGAAATAAAATCGTCAAAACTTGTTTTGGCGGAAGAGGAGGGTAGAAGCTTTGATTCACCACTAAACCCCGCATTAAATGTAGCTATTGTTGAGCACTGTTTTTATTTTTCTTTCCACCACTCAATTCCATCTTTGAATTCGTTTTTAACAAAATCATAAGCAACAAAGAACCCAGATTGCAACGAAGGATGCTCATTTTGGATAAACTCTCTTTCCTGATTTTTCATTCGCCAATGAGCATCAAGTCTTTTTAGTTTTTTTAATTCTAAAATCGGTCTGTAATTTTTATCCTTTATTGATGCATAAGATAAATCAAGTTCAATTAAGGAGTCTAAACCTGTAAATGGCTCTATACTTTGAAGCATTAAATTTTTAGGAGCAAACGAGTCTCCTCCAAGTTCTAATGATTTTAACCATTTCATTTTTCCAATTAGTTCATAGTTTATCACTTTGAAAGAAGCGAGAATAGAAAGACTCTCTAATGATCTTAAAGTAGTCAATGGAGAAATATCTTCTAAACGAGAACAATTACTTAAAGACAAAGCTTTAAGTTTCGTTAGCTTTTTTAAAGAATCGATATTTGTAACTGTTGAAGTCCAAATGTTTAGAACTTCTAAATTTTGCATTTTACATATACATTCAAAGAATTCTTGGTCAACTTTATGTCGTAGGTTAAGTCTTTTAATCTGGTTTAGATGTGGTAATTTCTCTTTCCATTCTTCTTCAATTTCCTTTCTTCTTTTTGAAGAGATGTTCGAAGGAAAGTCCATTGCTAAAGTTGAGATGAATAAATTGTTAGTATTCAATACATTACCATCATATTCTTGAAGTTTTCTTTCTTCTTCTAAATGTTCAATAGTTGGGTAATATGTATCGATTATTTGGTCTTTACCAATGATTAAGGAATTCATTTTTTTTAATTGTGCTCAACGTGTTGTGTAAAAAATGGCGCGTTTAAAAGTACGTCATTGTCGGCCTAAAACAAAGCTAGCCGAAAAACACAGCCCACTCGGATTGCCGTCAGCCCGCGCTATTTTTTACATTTTGTGTGTGCCTTGAATGGTAAATA
>NZ_PVSS01000032.1 GCF_003025005.1 Brumimicrobium mesophilum | reverse complement strand
CTTTCAAAGTTGTGAAGCAATAATTTAATGTAAGTGGATGGTTGTTAGTTAATATTTAAACCATTTTTCACACAGTTAAAGTCTGTGAATTAAACTTTTAATAAAACGTCTCTCTTAAGAGGGACGTTTTTTTGTTTATTGCTTGAAAGGTGAAATTTCTGCGGAGATATAGAATTTTTAAATAAAATAGTTATTAGCTTGATACTCCGATATGAAAATGGGGCGAAATTGATTGGTTTTACGTACTTGAATTTAAGTATGTTAATAGTATTGTCCTAAAGAATAATCTGTCAATTTATATGGAAAAACAGAAATGGTGTTTAGTCATTTGTTCGATAAATATTATGGGAAATATATCATTTTTAAATGCTTATGATGTAATTTTTAGATAGGAGTCTTTTTTTATCATAAAAAACATTAATTTTAGCTGCTAATAAACATAATAAAATATACTTATGAAAACAATTACAGCTTTAATTGCTGCGCTCATGCTAACCGGCTTTAGTTGGCAAGTCAAAGCACAAGTAGGGATATTTACTCCCGGAATGACAATATCACATTATCAAACGGTCAGTTCACCAGCTAATGAAGGAGTAGAAAATGTCATTGATGGTACTACTGATAAATTTCTCGACTTCGATGATATCAATAATGATGGTATTGGTTTTACGGTTGACTTAGGTGGTGTAGCTCAAATTGCTAAATCGATTGAAATTACTACAGCAAATGATGAGCCAGGTCGTGATGCACAGAATTATGAAATTTTCGGTTCCAATAATGGAACCACTTTTACAAGTATAGCTACAGGAACTATACCTTGTATCACAACAAGGCATTATTCTAGAAGATATAACTTTACAAACACTACTGCATATTCTCATTATAGAATAAATCTAACTGCGAGATGTGGCGGTGGAAATGGTATCTACCAAGTCGAAGAGGTACAGCTGTATGATGCTACTTTTTGTCTTGATCCCATAAACTTAATGGTAAGTAATATTACAAGTACCACACTTGATTTTGGTTGGACCGAAGCTAACACATCTACAGAGTGGCAGGTTGACTATGGTGCTGTTGGATTTACTCCTGGAACGGGAACAGGGTCTGCTGCAATAACAACTTCAAATCCTTACACTGCAACAATCGTTACAGGAAATGAGTATGACTTTTATGTGCGTTCGATTTGTTCAGCAGGTGACACAAGTGCTTGGACCGGACCATACGAGTTTAAATATTGTGATGTTTCATCAAGTGGAACCTTCTACTATTTTAATTCGGTTTCTTCAAATGGCGCTATAACTAATACGAATTATACTGCATCTTCTCATCCTGCTGGATCTTATGCAGATGAGACTGCTCAAGTATTTGAGTCTCACGAAGCTCAAACTTTCAATTTAAATACTACATTCTCAAATGCAAATAATGGTGTGTCTGTATGGGTCGATTGGAATAAAGATTTAATTTTTGATGCATCTGAATTGGTAGCTTCGAATCACTCATCACTTGCGAGTCAATCTCTAAGTGTTTTAGTTCCAGTTGGAACGGCTATGGATGATTACCGAATGAGAGTGCGTGGTATGTATGCATTTGGATCAGGGACTCCAGCTTCAGCATGTGGTTCTACATCTGGTTCAGGAGTGACTGTTGATTTTACATTAACAATTCTAAGTGCACCAAATTGTTTAGCACCATCTGCTTTAACAGCAGGTAACATCACTGCTACCCAAGCTGAATTGAGTTGGACAGAAAATGGTACGGCAACAACTTGGAACATTGAATATGGAGCTCCAGGATTCACTGTTGGAACAGGAACACCAGTTCCTGCAGTAACTTCAAATCCATACACATTAGCAATCGCAGCAAATTCTCAGTACGAATATTATGTTCAAGCTGATTGTGGTGGTGGAGACTTAAGTGCATGGACTGGACCGTATTTCTTCAAAAATACTTATTGTGATTATACTTCAACTAATACAACTAGATTTATTAATGATTTTGAAACGTTTACAGGGATTACGAACATTTCAAACCTAAATTCAGGTGGAGGTTCAACAACTGCAGCTTATTCTGACTTCACATCTATTGTAGCTTCAGGGTATGAATTGTTGGATATCGATTTTACGATTACTTCAGGTGCTACAGGAACTCATGGTTATGCAATATATATTGATTGGAATAACGATTTTTCTTTTGATAATTCGGAAAAAGTTTATTCTTCTAATGGATATACCGCTTCTCCTTTAACAAATTCTTTTACAGTACCGTTAGGAACTGCAGTTGGGAACTACAGAATGCGTGTAATAGCAGATTGGTTGAATTCAACAATACCAAACGCATGTTCCGGTTCTTATGGAGAAGCAGAAGATTATATATTTGAAGTGATTGCACCTCCTACTTGTTTACCTGTTATTGATATAGATACACTAATGGTTTCTACAACTGAAGTAGAGTTAGAATGGACGTCATTAAGTGGTGCAACTGCTTGGAGTATTGAATATGGTCCTTCTGGATTTACTCAAGGTACAGGGACTTATCTTGCGGTAGGAACTAACCCTTATACTGTCAGTGGTCTATCTCCAAGTACAAATTATGATTTTTATGTAAGGTCCATTTGCAGTGCTACTGATTCAAGTGCATTGAGATCATTCTCAGTTTACACAGATTGTGGTATTGTAGTAGCCCCTTATTACGAAAGTNACAGATTGTGGTATTGTAGTAGCCCCTTATTACGAAAGTTTCAACAACGGAGTTCAGCCACAATGTTGGGAAAACGAATCATCATTGACGAGTACAAGTATTAGTAATTTTTGGAAATTTACTGGAGCTCCTGGGTATGGTGCCACTGCCAACGGTAGAAACCCAGGGGAGTATGCTTGGGCTGATGGTTCATCACCTTATCCAGATAGTATGGTTTTGATGACACCAGAAGTTGATATTTCACAATTGACTTCTCCGTATTTATCATTTGAATGGTT
>NZ_PVSS01000031.1 GCF_003025005.1 Brumimicrobium mesophilum | reverse complement strand
GACAATACGTAGCTTGGACGTTACCCAACATTTGAAAAAAACGACATTCTACATATTATCCATAGTTTTTATTCTGACTTTATTGAGTTGTGACTTCCCTAAAAAACCAGAAAAACTGCCAAAAACTGAACAGTACGAAAAATTAATTGGTAAATGGAAAGTAATTGAATCAAATTTCTTACCATTTGAACATATTTCTTTTTGCGAGAAATTGGAATTAAATTCTATTTTCGAATTTGACGAATATGGAATTTTAAAAGTTTATGAAAACGAAAAAACTAAACGGAATTGTAATGAATATCAGATATTCTGGATTGACGGAAATGAACTTGTGATTTTTGAATATGATGTCGGATTTCCATACGAAATAATAAAACTGACTTCTGACTCTTTACAAATCAAAACAGACAATATTCCTGAATATTTATATGAAAAAATGACAATGAAAAATGCACTTGAATTTACGAGTGAAGAAATAAAGTTTATTGAAAAGAACGGAATTATAATTACAATGAAAAAAATAAAAAACGTTGGGTAACAACGTGTATAAAAAATTGCTAAATTAGTGCTTAACCAAAGGTAGTTGCAGTTTTGTTACGTCTGATTTTCCTTCGGAAAATCCTCGCACACAAAACCGCAACTTTCCATACACAAGCACGTTAGGCACAATACCAAAAAACTAAAACCAAGGAATGAACAAGAAAAATTTGCTAAACATTTTAAAGAAATTCATTGATTGGTTAACTCATTATTATCTAAGATTTTCAAAAAATAAATCTGAATCATCACCATATAACTCATTATCACCAACTGATAATGCTGAAAACATAGATTACTACATTGAATCTCTAAATTGGGCTCTTTTAAATAGAGATAAGATTAAAAATATTGCTATTTCTGGACCTTATGGTTCAGGGAAAAGTAGTGTAATACAAACTTTTCAAAGAAAAAATCAGAATAACGATTTTAGATTTTTAAATATTTCTTTAGCAACATTTAAAGAAATTAATACAGATAAACCAACTCCTGAAAATGGAGAGTTGTTAAGATTAATTGAGTTAAGTATATTACAGCAGTTTTTTTATCACGAAAAAGACAATAAAATACCAGATTCACGATTTAAAAAAATTAAATCACACAGTAAATGGTTCCTTAGACTTCAAACCATTGGATTTATCTCATTTTTAATATCTTTTCTATATTTAGTTTTTCCAAAATTTTTGGCAAAATTTTCTTTGATTGATATTACACCAAATTACCAGAATTTGGTTCATTCTACTGCGGTAATAATTATTGTTTTAGGCTTATTATTTTTCCTTTTTAAAGTATCGCGAATTATTAAAAGTGTTGTAATCAAAAAACTAAGTGTAAATAATGCTTCAATCGAAATTGATGACAGTATTAGTAAATCTATTCTTAACAATCATCTTGATGAAATTTTATACTTCTTTGAAGTCACTAAATACAACACAGTAATAATAGAGGATATTGATAGATTTGAGCAGACGGAAGTTTTTACAAAATTGAGAGAGCTTAATTTACTGATAAATAATTCTAAAAAAACAAAAGAAAATATTGTCTTTATTTATGCCATTCGAGACGATATGTTTAAAGACAAAGAAAGAACAAAGTTCTTTGATTTTATGATTCCAATAATTCCAGTAATCAACTCTTCAAACTCGAGTGAAAAATTATTGAAAATCATAAAAGAAAATCATTATAAAATATCAAATGATTTAATTAGTGATATTTCTCTATTTATTGACGATATGAGATTGTTGTTTAATATTATGAACGAATATCATATTTATTCAAATAGTTTAAACTCTAATTTAAATCAAGACAAACTTTTATCAATGATTGTGTATAAGAATATGCATCCAATTGATTTTACCAATTTAAGTAATAACAAAGGTTCTATTTACGAAACTTTATCAAAAAAGCAATTTTACATTCAAGAACAAAGCAAAAAAGTTGATTTAAAAATCGAAACAATAAACGAAAAAATTAAGGAAGTCGAAGATGCTAAATTTAGCGATATTAAAGAGTTGAGAACAATATATCTATCTAAAATTGTAGAAACCATAATGCAAACCAATCCTAGCCATCCATTTTTTAAATTTTTGATAGACAATCGAATTGTTAATTTGACACAAGCTACAGAAGAAGAAAATTTCAACGCTATTATTAATTCAACTAGATTACAATACACTTATAATCATAACCAACAATATAAACAGAACTTCAATTTAAATTTCAATTCTATAGAAAAAGAGATAAACTCTGTTCATACCTACAAAGAAAGAGAAGAACTAATTGCATCTAAAAATAAGCTAGATGATTTTAAAAAACAGATTGAAGAATATGAAGAGAGCAAAAATCGAATTAAAAAACACCAAATAAAAGAGTTAATCTCAACTAAAGAGATTGAAGTTGGAAATCAAGAAAGCAAGCAAAATGAACTCATAAATATTTTGTTAAGAAATGGATATATTGATGAAAGTTATCTTGAATATATATCAATTTTCTATGAAGGTAGTTTATCTAAATCTGATTATCAATTCTTAATAAATATCAAAACTCAGAAAAGTTCTGAATTTGATTTTAAACTTAATAAAATTGATAATCTTATAAAAAAAATAAATCAATTAGAATTTGAAAAAGAATATACACTCAATTATTCTTTACTAGATTTCCTACTTTCAACTAATAAATATAAATTAAAAAGTAATTTAATATTTAAGCAGTTAGGTAATGAATCTAAAAAATCAATAAGTTTTATAGATGGTTTTATTGATTCTTCTTCAAACACTGAATTATTTATTAAAATCTTCTGTAAAGAATGGACTAATATTTGGCATTTCATCGAAAATGAATCTAATTATTCGAAAGACAAAAAAAAGAAATATTTCAAGTTATTAATTGAACACGCAGATACGAATGATATCAAAAAAATACTCACTACTTACAAATCAACTATTTCAGACAATAAAGATTTCTTAAACATATCAAAAAATCAATCCAAAATAAAAGATGTTATTAAAATACTAGATATTAAATTTAAAGACATTTCAGATTCTTCACCAAAAGAATTACTTGAATTTATTTATTCTAATAACTACTATTCAATCAATACTTCAATGATAATAAGTATTCTTACTTTCAATAATGTATTTAATCCAAAATTATTTAAAGAAAAGAACTATACATCCATTAAGGAATCGGGCATAAAAAGTTTAGTAGATTACATAGACACTAACATAGATGAATATGTTTCTTCTGTTTACCTTGACTTAAAAGTTGAACCAAATGATATAGAACCTTTAGAAAACCTTTTAAACAATAAGGATATTTCCATAGAAAACAAAGGTTTTATAATAAAACAGTCAAAAACTAAAGTTGAAAATATCGATGATATTAAAAGACTAAATGTGAAAAACATATTACTAAAGGATTCTAAAATGTCTGCGAATTGGTATAATGTCTTTTCAGTTTATAATATTGGAGAAGAAAAAAAATTATCCGAAGAGCTAATTGAATTTATTAATGACAATTCAAAAGAATTAGCAAAGACAAAAATCGGAAAAGATTATCCAGACACAAAATCGGCACAAGCCTTTATACGTACAATAATACTTGAGGATAATTTCAATAATGATAATTATGATGACTTACTAAAAGCAGTACCTTACATTTATCCATCTTTAGATTTTGCACAATTATCTCTTGAAAAGGCAAAGTCATTAGTTCAAAATAAAACTCTAATAGTCAACAATGAGAATTATATGCTTCTTAAAGATAATTTTGGAGATTATTATATTTCATTAATTGAAAATGATATTAAAAAATTTATTGAAAACATAGATACTTTTCAACTTGATAATTCTGACAGATTATCGATTTTAAAATCAGAAAAATTTTCTATAAATCAAAAAGTTGAATTTATAAATTATCATACTGAAACTGTTTTTACAACAGAAATTGAATTATTAAATCAAATAGGAAATTTATTAAATTCAAATTTAGAATTGAAAATTGATAAGGAAATTATAAATTCCGTTTTACTTAAAAGCAATTTAAAAGCCTTGAGCAAAATAAAAGTATTTAATAAATACAATTTTTTATTCAATAATGATGAAATAGAATTATTTCTTACCTCACTTGGTGAACCATACTCAAGCATAACTGAAAACGGCAAAAGACCAATAATTGAATATATTGATTCAAATGAATATTTCTTAAAAACATTGGTGCAAAAAAAGTATATTTCCAAATATGAGATTGAGAAAAAAGGAATTAGAATATCAACATTTAGAAATAAGTAAAGTGCCTAATCGAGTAGACGGCTGACAGTCG
>NZ_PVSS01000030.1 GCF_003025005.1 Brumimicrobium mesophilum | reverse complement strand
TTGTCTCTTCATGGGCAGCCCGTTTTTATTATATGAAAATTTTTAGGTTTTCATTATGAATGCTTATTCACTAGATTTTAAGAACTCAACTATATTCACCTCTTCTTTTAAACCAAGCTCTTTCCGCAGTCTATAGCGCGACATTCTAATTACTTTATAGCTTACGTTTCTCATAGATGCAACTTCCTTATTCGATAATCCGAGTCGAATTAATCCACATATATTCTTATCCAATCCTGTTAGTTCTGGATATAATTTTTTGCAATTAATCTAAAAATTTATAATTGACCTCTTCAACATTTTCTTGAAAGTTTTTCAATTGGTCATCTACGAAAAGGTTGTTACTGGATTGAGTTTCTAACTAAAACTTTGGAATCCCCCTCTTGAGAAACATTTATAATTTCATTGAGTTTAGTTTTAATTTCTCCCAATACTTTTTACTTTCTAGAAATATCAATTGCGAAATCAGTGAAGATACTCTTTTTTGTCATGAATTAAATTCGCTTTTACGATATAGAATGGCAAAATGTAAGAAGAAGCAATCATGAAAATTGAAAGAACATAACAAGACTACATTGGGGCTACATCGTTTAATTTGTTCTATTTTCCTAGCGCTTAACCACTTTCTGTTGCATACATTTGCACCAAACAAACAGCAATAAAACAATTGAACCGTCTCTTGAAATCATTTCTTTTTGGGTAAATGTAGTAATCAAAGCGACAAAATCATTCTTTTGATAAAATTTGAAATGATGTAAGGTCAAAATCAAACATTCATAAAAACATTAAACGTTTTTTATAAGTAGATGTGTTACAATATGTCTCGTCATGGACAGAATGATTTTCAAAACACATTTTTTTTTATAGTTAAACAAAAGGGCTGTCTCTCATAAGGGCAGCCTTTTTAATTTCAAAAAAGTGATTAATTCGCACTAACCTATAGATTTTAAAAACTCTACAATATTTACATCCTCACTTAATCCTAGTTTTTTACGTAATCGATAACGAGACATTTTAATGGCTTTATAACTTACATTTCTCATAGAAGCTATTTCTTTATTTGACAAGCCAAGTCGAATTAACCCACATATGGTTTTATCTAATTCTGTTAGGTCTGGATATTTTTTAGATAATAGGTCTAAAAATTTATGATTCACTTCTTCAACGTTGTCTTGAAATTTTTTTAATTGGTCATCTACAAGTAAATTGTTGTTCGCATAATGAATAAGTTTTCGAATGGATTTTTTAGCATTTTCATCATCCTTTATGTCTACAATTATTGCATTTAATTCTGATTTTACTTCTGTTAGAATCTCTTGTTTTCGTGAGATGTCGATTGCAAAATCTGTAAGGTCTTTATTTTTATAATTAAGTTCCAATCTCGCTTTTTGTTTTTCCAACCTTTCAAGTTCAAACTTATTTTCTGCGAGGTCTTTTTTCACTTTCATAAGTAGAACTCTCTTTCTGTAATATAATACCACCAAGACAACGAGAACTATAACTGAAAAGAGGCCAATCAAAATTCGATAAATAAAATCTTTATTTCTTTGTGATAGCACTTCATTTTCCTTCTGTTTTAATTTGATTTCTTGCTCTTTGTTAAACAATTGAGCGTTAAATATATTCTCCAACAAACACCTTCGTATATTGAGTCTTTGTTTCTCAATCTTCTCATTATTAATGATTTTTAGAGAATCATACTTTTCGTAGTAGTTCATAGCGATTGAATTTCGCTCCTGTGCAATATTAATCTTGAAAAACCAAAAATATAGCTGAGACATATTATAAGTTATATTTTCATTTTTCACCTTATTCTCAAGGTTGTTGTAACAATAATTTAAAATAACTTTTGCATTTTCAAATTCATTAAGATCATAATAATACTCTGCCATCAATATTGCTGAATTAATAGCTAAATTAAGTTCTCCATTCATTAAATTGTATTCTACTTCTTGTTGTAGATAATTTATACCTTCTTCTACCTTGTCATCAGTTTTTATCAAATTAGCACCTAAATTTCCTTTTAGCAGCTCAAGTTGGGTTCTGTACTTTTCAAAAAACTCAGCATTATTTTCAATGATCAAGATTCCTTTTCTATAAGATTCATTTGAAAGTTCAAATCTTTCAATATTTCTATAAAAGAATCCTAAATTATTATACGCTTGTATCTGGAAAAAAATATTTCCCCCATTTTTACTAACATCTAAAGCCTTAGTATAAAATTCTTCGGCCTTGTCAAAATTCTTTTGAAAATAATAGTTGGTTGCAATTAAGGTTAAATTTAAGGATGCAGCTTTAATATGTTCATTTTTACTCAAAAACTCTAGGCCACTAATGAGTAATTCATTTGCTTTTTCATACTCTTCAATTGAGGTATAAATTGATGCAAAGTCTCTTTTAATAATTATACAACTCACAGATTGATCATCACATAAAGAATCAATAGCATATTGATACCATTTAATCCGTTCAGCGAATTCGCCGTGGTCCTTAAAAAACTTACCTATTTCTAATATACCCGAAATTAGTTGTCCATCTCTATTGTTTTTAATCGCCTCCTCTGCGAATTCATTAAACGCTTTCTTTACCTCGTTTAACGAGCTATTTTCTATCTTATGTTTCAGTTTTGACCAAGATGGGTCATCCTGAGCAATCAAATTCGTCGATAAAAGAAAAAAAAGTAAAACAATATATAAAGCCGTTTTTTTCATAATTCATTGGCTAAAATAAGCCTTTTCTTTATCTAAAATACTTATCCGCTGAAAAATTCAATTACCTATTTAAAGAAAGAAGGTATCGAAAAGCGAAAATAATTGGTCAATTAAATCCAATCAAAACAACTTTAACATGATGAACTGAACATGCTCAAACCGTTGATACACCAAGGGCTACAACTAGGCTACAGCAATGAATATAGCGTCAAAAAACAAAGATTCAACCAATTTCACCCATTATATTTGCCTTGAAACAAAACACGAAAATATTATGAAGAAAAAATTACTTTTATTCATGCTTACATTTTTTTCAATTGGAGCAATGAATTCACAAGTCGGTTTAAATTTTGATGGAAACAATGACATCATATTAACCGACTACGCTGGTGTTACGGGAGCAGCATCAAGAACTATTGAAGTATGGTTCAAAAAAGATTTCGGTTCACAGCAAATGATCATTTCTGAAAATGGATTAGGGCCAACAAATCTTTCTCGCTTTACTTTTAAGCTACAAAACAACCATTTACGTGTAGAAATTGGAGGTGGACTTTCCTTAGAGGGAAGTACATATTTATCATCTTCAACTTGGTACCATGGTGCAGTTGTATATGATGCAAGCGCTACTACTAATCAGTATACACTTTATCTAGATGGAGTGATCGAAGCACAGGGTGATTTTGCAGGAATAAATACTTCAAATTTCACTAACACAGCAATTGGTTCTAGAACTAATGGTGTTGGGGCTTATAATGGTAGTTTAGACGAATTAAGATTTTGGTCTTCTGCACGAACTCAAACAGAAATTCAAAACAACATGAATGGTGAACTTTGTTCATTACCTGCAGATTTAGATGCATATTTCAAATTTAATGAAGGTGTTCCTTCTGGAGCTAACACTGCAATAACTAATGCTGTTGACGAAGTTTCTCCTTCAGCAGTAAACACACTTACAAATTTCGCCATGACTGGTGCTTTTTCAAACTATGTGGTTGGAGAAGTAAACGTAAGCGTAAATGTTTATGAAACTAATGTGACTTCTTGCGGAGCGTACACATGGTCTGAAAACGGTATGACTTACACAACTTCTGGTACTTATGACGAAACTTTTACTGCTTCGAATGGTTGTGATTCAACTTTGAGATTAATTCTGGACATTCCTGTAATCGATCTTAATGTTACCTCACTAGCTACTTCAGGTGGTTTAAGCGCAGATCAAACTGGTGCAACTTACCAATGGTTAGATTGTAATAACGGGAATTCAATTATTATTGGAGAAACCGCTTCATCATTTATTGCAACTGTTGACGGTTCCTATGCGGTGGAAATAACTTTAAATGGATGTGTTGACACAAGTGCATGTACTCCGGTTATTGCATCAACATATCTAAATCCTGGATTAAACTTTGACGGTGTTGACGATTACATCTCAACTTCTACAAGTGGTGTTTCTGGAAACGGAGCAAGGACAGTTGAAGCATGGATTAAAGTTCCTACTGCGAATACAACCTCCCAAAACACACTTATTGATTGGGGTACTTTTGCTATCGGACAACGTTCGACCTTTAATATTCTTAACCAAAAACTACGTTTTGAAGTAGGTGGAGCTGGTGTAAATGGAACTACTCTATTAAATGACGATACATGGCATCATGTGGCATTTACTTATGATCCAAATGACAACGATACAATACGTTTTTATGTTGATGGTGTTGAAGATGGAAAAGGTAGAATTACAACAGTAAACTCAGGTTCTTCAATCAACATTATTATTGGAGACAGAACAGATTACAACAGTAAATTCTTTGGTGAAATGGATGATGTAAGAGTTTTTGATTTTGTTAGAACAGAAACTGAAATCAGTGCAGAGATGAATCAAGAATTGTGCTCTCAAACTACAGGATTAATTGCTTACTTTAATTTTAATGAAGGAACACCTTTTGTTGACAATTCTGCAATCACAACTGTTGCTGATTTATCTTCAAACCTTGGTACTGGAACAGTAGAAAATTTTGACCTAACAATTTCAACTTCAAACTTTGTAATTGGTGCTCCAATTTTAGCTGGATTAACAAGTACTGTAGAACAAGTTAGTGCTNTCTTAATCTTGGATTTAACTATAGTTCAACCAGAAATAACTACAATTACTGAAATCTCATGTAACTCATTCACTTGGACAGAAAACGGTATGACTTATACAACTTCTGGTCAGTATTCTGAAACATTTACTAATCAAGCGGGTTGTGATTCTATCATCACTTTAGATTTAACAATTTCTGCACCTACAACAACTGCTACTACTGAAACTGCTTGTGACCAATTTGTTTGGAATGCAAATGGAATGACATTGACTACATCTGGTCAGTATACAGAAACTTTAGTAAGTCAAGCAGGTTGTGATTCAATTGTTACTTTAAATTTAACTATAAATGTATCTGACGCAAGTACAGTAACAGAAACAGCTTGTGAACAATTTATCTGGTCTGAAAACGGAACAACTTATACAACTTCTGGTATGTATGTTGAAACATATATAAACCAAGCAGGTTGTGATTCAACGATCACTTTGGATTTAACAATTAACCAAGCTGACA
>NZ_PVSS01000003.1 GCF_003025005.1 Brumimicrobium mesophilum | reverse complement strand
GCGTCATCCGCGTGCCAATAAGCCACAATCAACAATCCCAACCACTTTATCAACATGAATGCGATTTTGTTGATAAATTAGCCCTATCATTTACATAGTTCCCGCTATATTCTGTTTAATTTCATAATGTTTATACACTTAACAAAAGTGTAAAACAAAATTCTTTAAAACGTTTTAATATATAAGTATGATATCACACTCCATTCAACGCAGTTCACTACTTCTTTTCACTTTAATCATCATTTTATCCGGTTGTGGAAAAGATAATCCTGAAAATTTTGTGATTAATCCAGAATATCAAAAACACATTAGTTCTTTTACTTCTGGAGTGATTTCTTCAGCAGCTCCAATTAAAATTCAACTTACTGAGCAATACGTACAGAAAATAACACCAAATCAAGAGATTAAAGAGAGTTTCATAAGTATTACACCTTCTATTGAAGGAAAAACAGTTTGGAAAGATCAATACACTCTAGAATTTATACCAAAAGAAAGGTTTAAATCGGGTGAAACTTATTGGGTTGAATTTGACTTAGGAAAGGTAGCAGATGTTCCAAAAGAACTAAAAACTTTCAAGTTTCCATTCAGTATAGTTAAACAAGCCATTAATTTTGAAGTGGCTGGGCTGAAGAGCTATTCGAATGAATCTATGGATTATTATCAATTTTTAGGTACTGCAATCACAGCTGACATTATTTCAACTAAAACTTTAAGTGAGAACATTAAAATAACTGTTAATGGGGAGAGTAAAAAAATTAAATGGAGTAAACAAGGCAATGAAAAACTATACAAGTTAGTTGTTGATAGTATTCCTAGAAAAAAGACATCAAGCGAAATAAAAGTAATATGGAATACTTACCCTCAAGGAGATAAAGATGAGCAATCGATAAAACATGAAGTTCCAGCTTTAGGAGACTTTAAAGTTATTGGAACAACCGTTATTCAATATCCAGAACAATATGTTTTGCTGCGTTTCTCAGACCCATTATTGACTAACCAAAATTTAAAAGGCTTGGTTGAAATTCGAGGGTCCGAAAACGTTAAAACTGCGATTTCTACTAATGAATTGCGAATATACCCTCCAGGAAGACTAGAAGGAACGCACAAAATAGAATTGAATCCAGCTATTCAAAATGCAAAGGGTTATAAATTTAAAAAAACAGATATCATAACTGTTGATTTTAAAGCCATTAAACCGGCTGTTCGACTAGTTGGTAAAGGATCGATATTGCCTTCTTCAAATAATATGATGGTTCCTTTTGAAGCTGTTAACATCAAAGCAGTAGACCTTCGAATTATTAAAATATTTAAAAACAATATGAATCAATTTTTCCAAAACAACGATTATGATGGTAGTGATGAATTGAAGCGCGTTGGTCGAGTAATTCGCAAGAAAACTATTTATTTATCTAAAAACAAACCACTTGACTTAGGAAAATGGAATCGATTTAACCTTGACCTTTCTGAATATATTGAAGTGGATCAAGATGCAATTTACCGAATTGAAATTGGGTTTAGAAAACACCATTCTGTTTATCCTTGCAATGGTGTAGAAAGCGAATCTGACATCCAAAGAGATGAAACAGATTGGGATGAAAAGGAGAATGCAGAAGCTGACAAATGGCAATATGTAAACGATTGGGGGTATGATTATTACAATTATGATTATTTCGATGGATATGATTACCGCCGACAAGATGATCCATGTTCGCACTCTTATTACCGCAACAAAAGTGTAGTTAAAAACATCTTTGCTTCAGACATTGGAATCATTGCCAAAACAGGAACAAACGGACAAGTCTTTGTTGCCGTGTCCAATATCGTAAGTGCATTACCCATCCAAGGTGCAACAGTTAAAATTTACGACTATCAACAACAACTTATCACCAAAGATAAAACTGACTTAAATGGATTACTTAAAACTAAAGCTTTAGATGGAACACCTTTTTTCATTGTAATAGAACATGATACTAAAAAAGGATATTTGAGATTAGGGAATGGAAACTCATTGCCGTTGAGTAGATTTAATATTGATGGCGCTTCAGTTCAAGAAGGCATTAAAGGTTTTATTTACGGTGAACGAGGAGTGTGGAGACCCGGAGACACACTTTTCCTGAACTTTATCTTGGAAGACAAGGATAGAATGATTCCAACCGATCACCCTGTTATTTTCGAATTGCACAATGCAAGAGGTCAATTAGTAAAAAGAGAAGTTCGCAAAGAATCAATGAATGGATTTTATAACTTCACCACACCAACAGATTCGGACGCACCAACTGGAAACTGGAATGCAAAAGTTCAAGTTGGTGGAGCAACTTTCTACAAAACAATTAAGGTTGAGACAATTAAACCCAACAGACTAAAGGTAAACTTAAAGTTAAACAATGACTTAATTAGCGCTTCAGATCCTTACATTAAAGGAGATTTAACTGTGAAATGGTTACATGGAGCACCAGCAAAACAATTGAAAACTGACATTTCCTTAAAGTTTGTGTCTACCAATACAATTTTTAAAAATTTAAAAAATTACACATTCGATGATCCTAGCAAGTCATTTTACCCCTCTGAATTTCAATTCTTAGAGAAAAAATTAAATGAAGAAGGAAAATTGAGCTTCAGTGAAAAAATTGAAGTTCAAGACCAAGCACCAGGAATGTTAAAAGCAATATTCAAAACTCGTACTTTTGAAAGAGGTGGTGACTTCAGTTCAGATCAAATGGCCGTAAATTATGCACCATATGATTATTTTGTCGGTATTCAATCTCCCGAAATCAATAGATACGGAGCATTGCAAACTGATTCCACTTATAAGTTTCCAATTGTTTCTGTAGATAAAAATGGAGTAAAAAAAGGAAACAGAAAGCTTGAAGTAGAAGTTTATAGAATTGAATGGAGCTGGTGGTGGCAAAGTGGATCAAACAATGTTGCTAGCTACATCAATAGAAACAACGTCACTCCTATTTCTCGAGAATTCATTACCACCAATGCAAACGGAGAAGGAACGACTTCCACAAAAATAGATAAACATGATTGGGGTCGCTACCTTATAAAAGTAACGGATAAAAATAGTGGTCATTCAACTGGAATAATGACATACTTTGATTGGCCTAGTTGGATGTCTAGATCAGGGAGAGCAACACCAGATGGAGCCAATATGCTGGTTTTCTCTGCAGATAAAAAAGAATATTTAACCGGTGAAAAAGCAAAAATAAGCTTTCCCTCTGCCGCTTATGGAAGAGCATTAATTAGTATAGAAAACGGTAATAAAGTTATTGATGCATTTTGGATTGAGACAATTGGGAGTGAAACTTCATTTGAATTACCTATAACTAAAGACTTAGCACCTAACTGCTATGTTCACATTACTTTCTTACAAAAACACGATAAAACAACTAATGATGCACCTTTGAGAATGTATGGTGTAGTACCAATTATGGTTAAAAATCCATTAACAATTCTTGAACCAGTAATTAAAATGCCGGATGAATTAGCACCTGAGACTTCATTTACTGTAGAAGTAATGGAAAAAAACAGTCGTGACATGACCTACACAATTGCGGTGGTAGATGAAGGATTATTAGATTTAACAAGGTTCAAAACACCTAATCCTTGGAATCACTTTTATGCTCGTGAAGCACTTGGAGTAAAAACCTGGGACTTGTTTGACCATGTCATTGGAGCTTATGGAGCAAAGGTGGAAAACATCCTAACTATTGGTGGAGATCAAAACATTAATCCTGGGGATGATAGTCCAATTCGATTTAAACCAATGGTTCGTTTTTTAGGTCCCTTCAAATTAAGTGGAGGAAGAACAGCAAAACACAAAATCAACGTTCCAAACTATATTGGTTCTGTGAGAACCATGGTTGTTGCTGGTCAAGATGGTACATACGGAAGTACTGAAAAAACAACTCCTGTAAAGAAACCTTTGATGGTCTTGGCTACTTTACCGCGTGTTTTAGGACCAAAAGAGAAGGTTTCCTTGCCAGTTAACGTTTTCGCAATGGATAAAAAGGTGAAAAACGTAAGATTACATGTGAAAACGAATAGTTTAGTGAAAGTTACTGGTTCTTCATCAAAGGAAATCACTTTTGACAATATTGGCGACCAAGTGGTTTATTTTGATTTGGAAGTAGGCACAATTACTGGTGCAGCTAAAGTTGAGGTAATTGCAACCAGTGGAAACGAGAAATCTACTTACGAAATTGATCTTGAAGTGCGTCAACCAAACCTTCCAATTACGATTTACAATGAAGGTACCATTGAAGGTGGTTCAGAATGGTCAAATAGCATAACACTTCCAGGAATGGATAACAGTAATACTGCGAAGCTAGAATTATCGACCATCCCTCCCATCAATTTAGAGAAACGCCTAGGGTATTTAATTCGTTATCCTCATGGTTGCTTGGAACAAAAGACTTCTGGCGCATTTCCACAACTGTATTTGGAATCCTTAATGAATATTGACACACAAACTAAGTCTAGAATTGACAATAATGTGCGTTCTGTAATCAATAAAATTCAAAAACATCAATTGAATGATGGCGGATTTGCCTATTGGCAAGGATCAGGAACTTCAAACGACTGGGGAACTACCTACGCGGGACATTTCATTCTAGAAGCTGAGAAAAAAGGATATGCTTTACCTTATGGTATAAAAGAAAAGTGGATCAATTACCAAAAGAATCAAGCTAAGAATTGGAATTCTCGTAACCACAACAATTACCGAAATTCCGATTTACCACAAGCATATCGACTGTACACTTTGGCTTTAGCCGGTGAACCTGTTTTAAGTGCAATGAATAAATTGCGTACTCAAAGTGATTTATCTGTGCAAGCTGCCTGGAGATTAGCCGCTGCTTATCAAATCGCTGGAAAAAATGAAGTAGCCAAGGAAATTGTGAGAAATAAATCTACAAAAGTTGAACCATATACAGAGTTAAGTTATACTTATGGAAATAACGACCGTGATCAAGCGATGATTATTGAAACTTTAACCCTAATGGGTGAAAAATCTAAAGCTGCGGCATTGGTGAGATCGCTTTCTGAAACACTGAGTAAAGACAGATGGATGAGTACTCAAACAACAGCCTATTCTTTAATGGCAATTGCATTATTTACTGAAAAAAACAAACCAAAAGATGGAATGAAGGCTTCTTTTGTTTACAATGGTAAAACAGTAATTGTCAGTAGTTCTAAAGCTATTGAATTGATAGATTTAAAAGTAAATGGTAATCAAAAAACTGCAAATGTGAAAATTAAAAACAATGGCGAAAGTTACTTATTTACACGACTGATTGCTACGGGAATTCCTTTGGCTGGAAATGAAGTTTCTCATTCTAATAACCTAAAGTTGGAAGTTGTTTATCGAAATACTGCCAATGAAATCATAAATATTGAAAATATTGAACAAGGTACCGACTTCTCAGTTGAGGTAACAGTTTCAAATCCTGGAATGAGAGGAGACTACAAAGAACTGGCTCTTTCACAAATATTCCCAAGCGGTTGGGAAATTCACAACCAAAGAATGGACATGAATTATTCTGGAAACGAAGGTAATTTGTACGATTATCAAGACATTCGTGATGATAGGGTGTATACTTATTTCGATTTAAGAAAAAACAAAAGTAAAACAATCAAGATCAATCTTCATGCAGCTTATGTTGGAGAGTATTACATGCCTGCAGTTCACGTAGAAGCAATGTACGATGCCACAATTTCTTCTTTGAAAAAAGGAGCTTTAGTTAAAGTTGTTTCGCCAGGCGGAAGATAATCGTGCGTTTAAATTTTGGTAAATATCGCTTGTACTTTGCCCCTAGAAAGTTGACTTACTTTGCTCTATTTGCATTTTTAGTCTACTTTCTAGGTTGCTTACCTACTGTGTTATTCAGCAGTCCTAATTCTACTATTTTATTAAGTAAAGACGGCAGATTAATGAATGCTAGAATTGCCTCAGATGGTCAATGGCGTTTTCCTGAAATGGACAGTACACCAATCAAATTTAATGAGGCAATTATTGCTTTTGAAGACCATGATTTCTACGCCCACACTGGTGTAAGTTTTAGAGCAATCGGTCGAGCAGTAATTAGTAACCTCGAAGCTAAGAAAGTTGTAAGTGGAGGAAGTACAATTACGATGCAAATTGCTAGAATGGCTAGAAATAGTGAAAGAACGTTCTACAATAAATTCGTTGAAGCAATTTGGGCTTTTCGTATGGAGTTTCGTTATAGTAAAAAAGAATTACTAACTATATATGCCTCTCACGCACCTTTCGGAGGAAATGTAGTTGGACTTGAAGCAGCTTCTTGGAGATATTATGGTTTGCCTCCACATGATTTATCTTGGGCACAAGTTTCAACTTTAGCTGTTCTTCCGAATGCTCCAGGTTTAGTTCACCCTGGAAAAAACCGATCAATTTTACTTGAAAAAAGAAATAAAGTACTTACAACGTTGTATGCACATAAAAAAATTGATGCAATAACCTATGAGTTATCATTAGAAGAACCTTTGATTGGTGCTCCAAAAACTTTACCTTCTCTTGCTCCTCATTTACTATCCAACGCCATTGCTAATGGTAGAAAAGGTCAAAGAATTACAACAACCCTAGATGATAGTAAACAGGAAAAGTTAACCCAACTATTACGACGACACCAAAGAAATTTAAATCAGAACTACATTCACAATGCGGCCATGTTAGTTATCGATGTAAAAACGAATCAAGTTGTAAGCTATATTGGAAATTCAGCAATAGAAAATAGTCATCAGAAATATGTAGACATTGTTCGTGCACCAAGAAGTTCGGGAAGCATTTTAAAACCATTTTTATTTGCCGCATTGACGCAAGAAGGTATGATACATAATAACCAATTGATTCCTGATGTACCAATGAATTTCGATCACTTTTCACCTAAAAACTATGATGAAAGAAACGAAGGAGCCGTAAAAGCGGGAGATGCACTTGCGAAATCTCTAAATGTACCTGCTGTTTACCTTCTTCAACAATATGGTATCGATAAATTCTTGCATAAATTAAGATCAATTGGACAAACACATGTTTCAAAAAGTGCACAACATTATGGTTTATCTCTAATTTTAGGCGGGGCTGAATCTTCCCTTTGGGATGTTGCTAATGCTTATTCGGGAATGGCGAAAACATTGAATTTTTACAACAAAGAAAATAAGTATAACTCTAACACTTGGAAGGATGCAGAAGTTTTTCGAAGTCAAAAAATGGGGCATGAGAATGGTTCACAAGGTGAGAATGAGAGCAGAGCAGTTAAAACAAGAACGACTTCAAAATTTGATGCCGCTTCTATTTATGAAACTTTCCAAGCATTATTATCTGTAAATCGACCACATATGGAGGCTTCTTGGGAACAGTATTCATCCTCTTCAAAAATTGCATGGAAAACAGGAACGAGTTATGGAAATAGAGATGCTTGGGCAATTGGTTGTACTCCTGATTATGTAGTTGCTGTTTGGGTTGGAAACGCAACTGGTGAAGGTCGTCCTGGCATAATTGGAACCACAGCCGCTGGACCAATTATGTTTGATGCTTTCTCATATTTGACCACACAAAGAAGTTGGTTTATTCCACCGTATGATGAATTAGTAAAAATGAGCATTTGTAAAGAAAGTGGACACCGAAACACAGTAAATTGTACTAAAATCGATACTATTCAGGTTCATCAAATGGCTTTACGCGGTCCTTCATGCAATTTTCACGAAGTATTTCTAACTGACTCTAAGGAACAATTTCGATATCATCAAGGTTGTGCTCAAGATTCTAAATTAAAAACGGTTTCTCGTTTTGTCTTACCGCCTTTGCAGGCATACTTCTACAAAAACGCTCATTCAAATTACAAAGTTATTCCTTCCTTCCATCCTGAATGTGAAGGGATTGCAGAAGAGAAAACTTTCACAATTATTTATCCTGAGCACAACAGTAAAATGATTGGAACACTAGATCTAGATGGAATTTCAAAAGGAATTATCTTTGAAGCTTCACATCCAGACAATTCTGTAACTTTGTTCTGGCATATTGACAATCAGTATTTGGGAGAAACAAAAGGTCATCACAGCATTAAATATTTACCCGTTGAAGGACAACATTTATTGACAGTCATGGATGAATTAGGGAATCAGAAAAAGATTTTATTTACTATTCTGGAGGATTGAAGGATGAGGAAATCTGAGGAAAAATCATCAACTGAAGAGATAATGTAGGGTCGTTTTGCACAACTTCCTTTAGCATTATTAAACATATTATTTGTAAATTCATTATTTCAATACCAAACACCAACTTATTAAAATCTAAAAAACACAAAGCATTATGAGAAACTCCATTTTATCCACTCTCCTATTATTCCTCGGATTTACATTCATCTCCCAAGCTCAATCTCCCACTATTTCAGAAGAAATTAAAAATAACATTAAGGCTCGGGTGGATTATGGAATAAACACTGGAATTGTTGTAGGAATTGTTACTTCCAAAGGAACAGAATACCACAGTTATGGTGTGAAGTCCTTTGAAACAGAGGAAAAAGTGGATGAAAACTCAATTTTTGAGATTGGCTCTATCACCAAAACTTTTACGGGCTTATTACTGGCTGATGCCGTTGTAAAAAGAGAATTAAATTTAGACGATCCAATTCAGAATTTACTTCCCAATGGGATAAACGCACCTACTAAAAATGGTGAGTCCATCAAATTATTTCATTTATCCAACCACACCTCTTCATTGGCTAGACTTCCGGGTAACTTGACTATATCAAATCCAAGCAATCCTTACGGTGATTATTCTGTAGAACAGATGTATGAATTTTTAAACACTTATGAACTACCAAGAGCTATTGGAAGTCAGTTTGAATATTCAAATTACGCCGTAGGATTATTAGGAAATATTTTGGCTGCTAAAAGTAAATCATCCTATGAAGAATTAATGGTGGATATTATTGCAAAACCTTTGGGCATGGGAAATACCCGTATCGTTTTGACACCGGAAATGAAAAAAAACCTAGCTTTCGGTCACAGTAATGGTGTTCAAGTTGAAAATTGGGATTTACCAACATTAGCTGGAGCAGGAGCAATTCGTTCTTCTGCCTTGGATATGGCAAAGTATCTTTCTGCGAATATGGGAATAGTAACCACTAATTTATTTCCAGCATTGGAATTGACCCATAAAATTTCAAGTGGTGATTCTATCAAGCAAAAGGTAGGACTCGGATGGATCATCGAAGAAAAAAATGATTCAAAAATAATATGGCACAATGGAGCCACAGGAGGATATAGAGCGTTCACCGGATTCATAAAAAATGGGGATTACGGTGTAATTGTTCTAACAAACTCAGCCGCTCCAATTACGGATTTGGGAATGTACATGCTCGATTCTTCAAAAACACTCATACAACCAAAACCTTCCATATCATTAGAAATGAGAAAACTTTTGGATAACAAAAGCATTAAGAAAGCCACCAAATCTTATTGGAACATTTCTGAAAATGAAAAAGACCAATATAACTTTGAGGAAAATGAATTGAACTCTTTGGGTTATTTCTACATTCAAAAGAATGAAATCGATAAAGCAGTTGCTGTTTTAGCTTTAAATGTTCAAGCCTATCCGGAATCATTTAATGCTTATGACAGCTATGCTGAGGCATTAATGCTCAATAACGAAAACAAAAAAGCCATTGCAAATTATAAAAAGTCACTCGAATTATTTCCAGGCAATACCAATGGAATTGAAATGCTCAAAAAATTAGGTGTGGATACTAAAGAATTCGAAAAAGAAGTAAAAATAGCATCTGCCACTTTGAAAAGTTATGTTGGGAATTACGAATTGGTTCCGGGTTTCATTCTCACGATTACTAAAGAAGGGAATCAATTGATTGCTCAAGCAACAGGTCAGGGAGCTAATCCTATTTATCCATCATCTGAAAATGAATTTTACCTTAAAGTTGTTGATGCTCAAATTGTTTTCAACAGAAATGAGGCTGGTGAGGTTGAAAGTTTGACTTTATTTCAAGCTGGACAAGAGTTAGTGGGAAAGAAGAATAAAGATTAAATAATGCTGCAGAAAAATTCGCAACTAGGTTATGGATATTTTTATATTTATGAATTATAGTTGAATAAATTGATTCGTTTAATTAAAACCACAAATTATGAGCGACAAAAAGAATACTGAACTAAAAGAATTATTAGACGAAAAGGGGAATAAAATAAGTCCACAACTGGGTGATGACGTAAAAAACTACCTTATTGATATTGATGGTACAATTACAGAAGATGTTCCTAACGAAGAACCTGAAAGAATGTCAACTTGTGAACCTTATCTGGATGCTTTAGAAACCCTAAATAAATGGTATGACGAGGGACATATCATTACATTCTTTACTTCAAGAACACTTGAACACAAGGAAGTAACCGAAAAATGGCTTGACAAACATGGCTTTAAATACAGTTCAGTATTGTATGAAAAACCAAGAGGTGGAAATTACCATTGGATTGATAACCACTTGGTGAAAGCAACAAAATTTAATGGGAAATTCACAGATTTAGTAAATAGAGAACATACTATTGAAGTGTTTAATGACAAATAGTAGGACTTCAATTATTATTTTAAGGTTAGAGTTCATTTTCTAACCTTTTTTATTGTCCTAAATATATACTCCTTTTCGCAATTCTAAAACCAAATAGGAGAAAATAAATAATTTTGAAAAGAGCATGAAATAATCAATGATGGCCACGCCATAAACAAAAAATAATTGTAGATAGATCTAATTATTTGATCAGTTAAATAAATGTTGTATTGATTTATAATATACATTTAGTGATTGCAATCCACTAAAATTTATATTTTTGTTTCTTACATCTGATATTTTGAGTTTTTCAGATACTAAAGAATAAATAGAAATGAAAGATACTATTAATCGCTTAAAATATTTCCAAAAAAAAAGTGGATTTTCAGAAACCAATTATCTCAGAGATAAAAATTGGATGTCAAGTGAATATTGGAGATACCGTATCTATAGACCAATAATAAAATTACGATTCAAATCTTTTAGAAAGAAAAACAATCCATCCCCTTGGATTTCACCCCCTGCTACGCTTTTTTTTGATGAATGGCTCGATAAAGACAAAGTAGGTGCAGAATTTGGAAGTGGAATAAGCACCATATTTTTTGCAGCACGTACTAAAGCTATGGTGTGTATTGAACATTACGAACCTTGGTATAAAAAAGTAACTGATCTTTTTAAAGAGAAAGGCATTACGAATATTGATTATCGATTCATTGAAGTAGATAAGAATAACAAAAATAAAGCATTAACTCCCCAATTAGAGAATTACCTTAAACAAGAATGTGCTGCCAATATCATGTGGGATTTTCAAAATTACTTCGAAAGTTTAGCCGATTTTGAGGATGAGCATTTTGATTTTATTTTAGTTGATGGAAGAGCCAGACCAGAATGTGTACTTTACAGTATTGATAAGTTAAAATCAGGTGGTTTAATGGTATTGGACAACTCTGAAAGAAAACGTTATTCTATTGTTTTCGAAATTTTAGGAGCTTGGGACAATTACACTACTAGTAATGGTTTAACCGACACAACTTTTTGGATAAAACCATAGTAAATGGGAGTAATCAAAAAGCAATCAACTATATCTGCTATATTTTCATATATTGGAGTTGTTGTTGGGTTTGTGACTTCGGCATTAATAATGCCTAAAATACTAGACACGAATCAAATCGGATTAATCAAATTGATAGTTGCGGTCTCAGGAGTTTTCTCTGGGATATTTTCTTTAGGTGTTGGACAACTCCTAATTCGATCTTATCAAAAATTTGATTCAGAAAAAGAAAAGCGCTCAAAATTATATGGTGTAGCCATAAAGGTGGTTATTTTCGGTTCATTATTAGCCATCCCCTTTTATATATTTGGTGTTGATAGTTTATTTAATCTAAAGAGTGATTCACTGAGATTTACTAAAGGAACAACATTTCTCACATTAGTTTACTTAACCATTGTAGCTCGTATATTCTACAGTGCAATTTTCGGTTATTACCGTATGCAAAATGAAATTATCATTGATGCTTTCATTCAAAATATTTTCCATAAACTAGGAGTCTTAGTGTTATTGGTTGCTTTGTTTTTAGAATATTTCAACTTTTCAACCTTTATTTATCTCTACATTATTTTATACCTGTTTTTCCCCATCATCATTATTTACTATTTTCAAAAGAAGAAAGACGTGGACAAAGAGGTCCATCAAATAGACTTATTGGGTCGAAAGAAAAAATCAAGATTTTCTTCCATTGAAAAAAAGGAATTCCTCAACCTTCTTCTTTTTGGGACTTTAACAACAATTGGTGGTTCACTTTTTCTTTATGTAGATACCTTAATGGTAAACTTTTACCTCAGTGAATCTGAAGTTGGAATATACGGAACAATGTTTTTATTTGGTATGATTGTAATCATTCCCGCGAGAAGCTTAAAGAGTATTTCTGTTTCTGTTTTATCAAAATCATTCCAAGCAAACGATTTTAAAGAAATCACTGAGATATACAAAAAAAGTAGCATTACACTTTTGGTGATTGGTGGCTATATTTTTATTGGTGTTTGGTCCAATATGTATTCGGTTTTCGGTTATTTACCTGAATCCTTCGAACTTGGTAAATATGTAGTTCTATTTATTGGAATTGGTCAATTATTGGACATGGTTACAGGTGTGAACAATGAAATTATAGCTGTTTCACCAAAATATAAATTAAACACTTATTTTATTATTCTCTCTATTTTTCTGGGTGTAGGCATCAACCTTTGGTTAATTCCACAATACGGTATAACTGGAGCAGCTATTGCAACGATGGGAACAATACTTTTCGTGAACTTAATGCGTTTAATTACTGTTTATAAATACTTTAAAATCCATCCATTTTCAACGAGTACAATTAAAATCATTCTATTAATTGTTGGTTTAACTTTATTGATGGAAGTAATTCCCAATATTGAAAATCATTTTATCAACCTTCTCATTAAAGGGAGTTTAATCACTATTATTTATTTACCGATTGTTTATTATTCCAAGGTTTCAGAAGATTTAAACCAGATGATTGACAAGCTGCTTAAAACAGTATTCTTGAGAAAATAAGCTTATCACAATTAATTCAATAATTGCACAAGCCTTAGAATGGTTAAAATCTTGGGGATCCTTTATTTACCTTACTTATAAATATTCACTAAACTAATGGCTGCTGCGTCCCAATTATAGGTTTTCAAAACGGCTTCATGTCCTTTTGCCCCCATTTTAGCTTGCAATTCTTCGTCTTTGAGAAGTTGAATTACTTTTTCTGCCAATTGTTCAGAATTATTGGATTCGTAAATAAGACCACACTCTTCTTTGGTAATAATTCTTTCTAAAGGATTACAATTACTTGAAATAATTGGACGTTCAAGCAGCATATACTGAAAAAGCTTATGTGGAATAGTATTGTCGGTATGCTTTGATTTTAAATGAGGTATTAATCCAATATTAGTCGCCTTCAAATAACTAGAAAGTGTAGCTGGAGGTTGCCATCCTTCAAAAGAAACATACTTACTCACATCTAATTTTTCCGCTAATTCAATCAATTCTTCTTTGTTTGACCCAGCACCAACTAAGATCAATTTAAAATTTGGTATTGATTTTATTATCTCAGGAATGGAAGAAATAACGCTTTCCAATCCTCTATGATAATCGAATCCTCCGATATACGTTAGTGTCATAAAGCCTTCAAATTTGTCAACAATATTCTGATCAATATCGGCCACATTGAAATGCTCCATGTTGACATAGTTAGGAACTACATTTATTTTACTAGATTCAATTCCAAGGTTTTGATACCTGTCCTTCGCCTCTTCAATAACAGTAATCATTGCATCAGCCTCTTTCAGCCATTTTACTTCTGATGCTTCCCACTTAGGAATTGAAATAATATATTTTCCTGGGAAAATTTGCGTGTATCTATAGTTTTTTAAGGCCTCAGGATAATTCTCATGTAAATCTGCAACTACTTTTGGTTTGGTCCTTAACTTTCGTCGTGCTTTTAAAGCTGGTGGCAACATATATAAATCATTCGCATGAATAAAATGTATATCCTGTGTTGTTGCTACTTTCTTAATGTGTTTATACCAAAAGGAAATCCAAAAATCAAAGGGCGTATTACCCAATCCCTTCATTTTGTTTTTCTTGAACAATGAAACTGGAATTCTAATGATTTTTGCACCATAAAAATCTTCGGTTGGCTTTTGGTCCCCATGATTGAGACATAAAACAGTTACGTTGAAGCCAGATTTACTCAGCGACATAACTTCATTTTCGACTCTCATATCACTTGTAAATTCATTGTCAAGTAACATCAGAATATTAGAATTGGCCATAATACACAGTTTTCAGCTAAATTAATAAATCAATGGAAATATTATTCAGTTTTGATTATATAAACAAAGGTTTTTCTATTGTGAAGCCTTAAATTCATAACATTTCAAACGCTGCTCTGAGCAGTTCTTTAACCTCTTCCGTAAGTTCAATTTGTTGCTCATTTATATGAAAATCTGTTTTATACAAAGGCAGTTGAGTAATCGCATTCGATTCTAAAGCCAAAAGCGAAAAAAGTAAGGATTTCATGGCATGTTCTCCCCTTGGTTCATGTGGAGTAAAAGTAATAGGAATAATCTTTTTATTTGAAAACTCTCCAGAATGTGTGCACCACTCTATCATATTCTTCAGCACTGCGGGAATGTTATGTGTGTATTCAGGAGTGGAAATAATTACTACTTCAGCTTCTGTTAATTGTGTTTTGTATGTTTTAATCTTTTCAGGAATACCACTTTTTAGCCGTTCGGTTGTAAATAATGGAAATTCAGATAAATAATCAACTATATCAATTGAATGCTCATCTTTAAACAATGTTTTAATTGCTTTTAAGAGTTGGTAATTACTCCCATTTTTACTTGCCGAACCAGATATTGCCAGGATTCTCATGTTTAATCTCTATTTATCTAGCAAGATAATGATTTTTTAGTGTCTTGATGTTGACTTTTGGGTAGTTGCCTTCGAAGGGATATTAAATGTAGCCTTCGAAGGGCTCAGTCAACATGGTCACACGCAAACACAGGTCCTGCCGAAGAGAACAACTGAATCACATTGAAATACTAGAATCCATTTTTATTTCCAGGTCCTTTAACTTCGCATCCAGCTCCTCCTCTATTTTCATTAATGAATCTATTGAAATGTGTGGTTCTAAATCTTCAATTTCTATTTGTGTACTGTCAATATTCATTAGCACTTCATTCACATCGTTTTCAATTTCAGCTTGATGATTACATCCTAATGATAAGATCATAATTCCAAAAACAAGGATTATTTGTTGGTAAAAAAGCATAATTCAAAATTATAAAAACATGTTGATTGAATCCATTATTTCAAAAATTATTGCTAAAAAAAACTGATTTTGGATACTTTTCTTGAATTTACTAAAGCCATTAAAACCTTGGACTTTTGAATAACTTATAGACTAAATTTTATTTTTTTTCAATTAAAATCACTCACTTTTCAATTTGAGTTTCGTTTAACTTATAACACAAACACTAAAATGACACTCATGAAAAATCTTCCACATGTATCAGCAGAAATTTCTAAGAATTCACTTTTTGAAATAAATTTAAATGCCTATTTCCAGAAAATAATGGCTTTTCTATTCGTCCTGGTCTTTTCCACTCACCTGCATTCTCAAACAACAGATTGTATAGATTTTACATCATTTCCAGTTGATCATTGTGATACTTTTTACTTAAATTCAAATCCTAACCAATTCTTATATGTGGGTTGCACGAACCAAAGTTATGGGGTTAATTTATTTGATGGAATTTACAATACTGGCATCAATATGGACTTCAATTTCGATGGGTCAAATCAACAGATTGAAATCGAAGGTTATGGTTTTATAGGTCAATATGGTCAAATGGGTTACAGCATAAATGGTGGACCTTTTTTCTACCTTGATGATACTTTCCCTCTTGTTTCTAACGGTGTTACCATCGATTTGCAATTATCAGGTCAACAAAATAACTGGGACTATTACGAAATCACTTTCACAGGAGCAATTTCAACAATCACGCATGAACCTTTTGAATCTGGAATTACTGAAATTTGTACAGAAGAAATCACGCCAAGTACAGAAGATTGTATAGATTTCACATCATTCCCAACTGATCATTGTGATACTTTTTACTTAAATTCAAATCCTAACCAATTCTTATATGTGGGTTGCACGAACCAAAGTTATGGGGTTAATTTATTTGATGGAATTTACAATACTGGCATCAATATGGACTTCAATTTCGATGGGTCAAATCAAGAGATTGAAATCGAAGGTTATGGTTTTATAGGTCAATATGGCCAAATGGGTTACAGCATAAATGGTGGACCTTTTTTCTACCTTGACGATACTTTTCCTCTTGTTTCTAACGGTGTTACTGTCGATTTGCAATTATCTGGTCAACAAAATAACTGGGACTATTACGAAATCACTTTCACAGGAGCAATTTCAACAATTTCGCATGAACCTTTTGAATCTGGAATTACTGAAATTTGTACAGAAGAAATCACGCCAAGTACAGAAGATTGTATAGATTTCACATCATTCCCAACTGATCATTGTGATACTTTTTACTTAAATTCCAATCCTAACCAATTCTTATATGTGGGTTGCACGAACCAAAGTTATGGGGTTAATTTATTCGACGGAATTTACAATACTGGTATCAATATGGACTTCAATTTCGATGGGTCAAATCAAGAAATTGAAATCGAAGGATATGGGTTCTTAGGTCAATATGGCCAAATGGGTTACAGTGTGAATGGAGGACCTATGTTCTACCTTGATGATACTTTCCCTCTTATTTCTAACGGTGTTACCATCGATTTGCAATTATCAGGTCAACAAAATAACTGGGACTATTACGAAATCACTTTCACAGGAGCAATTTCAACAATTTCGCATGAACCTTTTGAATCTGGAATTACTGAAATTTGTACAGAAGAAATCACGCCAAGTACAGAAGATTGTATAGATTTCACATCATTCCCAACTGATCATTGTGATACTTTTTACTTAAATTCCAATCCTAACCAATTCTTATATGTGGGTTGCACGAACCAAAGTTATGGGGTTAATTTATTCGACGGAATTTACAATACTGGTATCAATATGGACTTCAATTTCGATGGGTCAAATCAAGAAATTGAAATCGAAGGATATGGGTTCTTAGGTCAATATGGCCAAATGGGTTACAGTGTGAATGGAGGACCTATGTTTTACCTTGATGATACTTTCCCTCTCGTATCAAGCGGAGTAACTGTCGATTTACAATTAACAGGTCAGCAAAGCAATTGGGACTATTACGAAATTACCTTCACAGGAGCAATTTCAACAATTACGCATGAACCTTTTGAATCTGGAATTACTGAAATTTGTGTGGAAGAAGAAATTTTGTCTACGGAGAACTTTTCAAAGAATGAAATCGAAGTCAATGTTTTCCCGAATCCTACAAATGCTGGAATTACGATTCAAACTGACGAAAAAATTGAATCTATTCAATTAATTGGAATGAGTGGACAAATCTTTGAAATAGAATTAACCAACAACAACTATCTTGATTTAAGCATTTTAAGTTCTGGTGTCTATCTTTTGAATATTTACACGAATGATGCTGTTATTAGAAAAAAGGTATTAAAAAGGTAGATCTTTATTCGTAATTTAAGCCTAATAAAACTTAAAGCGTATGAAAAGCATTAATTCTTTTGAACTCAAACGACTCAACAAACAAGGCTTATCAACTTTAATGCAATGGGCATTAAAAGAAGGCTGGAATCCAGGAGAGAATGATATCGATGCATTTTGGGATGCAGATCCAGATGGTTTTTATGGAATCTATAATGAAAATGAATTAATAGCAGGCGGAGCAGTAATCTCCTACAATCAAGAATTTGGTTTCATGGGATTATTCATCGTTCATCCAGATTTTAGAGGAAAAGGTATAGGAAATAAATTGTGGTACTTAAGAAGAGATTTACTAATTAATAGGCTAAACACCGGTGCTCCAATTGGAATGGACGGAGTTGTCGCTATGCAACCCTTTTATGAAAAAGGTGGATTTAAAAAGGATTTCAGAGATGAAAGATACGAGTTTCAAGGTCAAAAATCATCGGTGAGCAACAAGCTTTCAAGTATAAAGTCAGCAGATATAGACACTATCATGGCTTATGATTTAAAAAGATTTGGATTCCCAAGAACCGAATTCTTAAAAACCTGGCTCACCCTCCCCAACAGTAAAGGTTTTAAATACGTGGAAAAAGACCTTATTAAAGGTTACGCAGTAATTCGAAAAGTTAAATCAGGATATAAAATAGGTCCTCTTTTCGCTGAAAATAAAGAAATAGCGGAAGAAATCTTCAAAGCATGTCTTAACACTGTTGAAGGACAATCTGTTTACCTAGATATTCCGGTAATCAACGAAGAAGCTGTGAAATTGGTTAAGAAATATAACGGAAAGTACGTCTTCGAATGTGCGAGGATGTATTATGGAGAAGTTCCAAAAGTGGATGTTGGGAAGGTTTTTGGAATTACGACTTTTGAGTTGGGGTGATTTTAGAAAAACTGAGTTAATTACAGTATTTGCGGCAATCAATTCATTATTAAAATCTTTGATAATTTCGAGAATCTCAGTTTTTAAACTCTTCAGAAAAAGGACTTTCAGCCAACGATTTAAATGTAAAACTTAGTTTTTCAAATCACTCAAAATCGAAGTGTCTGGGATTCTACAACTAAATTTGAGTTTTCATTACTTGCTTTTTCCCTTTTAGAACCTGAATTAGTGACTTAAAATTTTCGTTAAATTCATGACATTTCTTTGATGTCATTACTTTTTCTTTAATACTCAGATGAACTGCAGACAACAAGTAATATTCCATTGGTTAAAACAATACACAATATTTTAAATTTTGTTCATATTCGAAGAATAATTAGAGCCAATTTTCATCTTCAAATCGATAAGCTATATCTTAAATAATTATATATTTGACCTCGAAATGGGGTGCTTACAATTTATTTGTAGGCTGAGATGATACCCAAGTGCTTCAATGAACTGAGCCTGATCCAGGTAATACTGGCGTAGGTATTTTACAAGTGGAAATGAATAGTTATTCATTACATGTGCTTGATTCGTCGTCCTATTTCATGAATTATAATAATATTAATCATGGAATGGATATATTCATCATTAACGTCTTGGCAAGTTATAGGAACTGCTTTTGGAATAACGCAAGTATTACTAGCGCGAAAGAACAATGTCAATAATTATCTTTTTGGATTAGTTTCCATCATTATTGGAATTTGGGTTCGTTTTAGGACCAAACTTTACGGAGATATTTTACTCGACTTATACTATTTAGTAATGAGTATCTATGGTTATTTTTACTGGAAATTCGGAAAGAATAAAAAACAGGCACCAATCGCTTATTCAAATAAAAAAGAACACATCAAGGCGATATCAATTGTAATGATTAGTTTCATTCTCATTCTTATTTGGTTAAAGAACTTTACGAACTCAGATGTTCCATATTGGGACGCTACGACAAGTGCTTTCGCTTTTGCAGGAATGTGGTTAATGGCGAAAAGAAAAATTGAAAACTGGGTTTACCTGAACATCAGCAATTTCATTTCATTGCCTTTACTTATTTATAAAGAACTATACATCTACGCTGGACTTACAGCATTTCTATTTATTGTAGCTATTTCGGGTTATATAAAATGGCGTAAAATTATTAAGAATGAAGAAAGAATTGTCGATGCAACAAATTAAAGAAGCTTGTCTCAATGTCCAAGAATTTCCAAAAGAAGTATTGGACTGGACACATGAAAACAACTGGTGGAACATTTGGGTGCCGAAGGAATATGGCGGGTTGGAGTACTCATTAACCGAAGGACTAAAACAGCTAAAAGATTTTGCTAAAATTGACGGCACATTAGGATGGACCCTTACATTGTGTAGTGGTGCTAATTTTTTCATTGGAAACTTACAGAAAGACGTCGCGAAAGAACTCTTTAATACACCAAACATCTGTTTAGGAGGCAGTGGCGGAAATTTCGGAACTGCAGAAAAGAATGGGAATGAGTATATCCTAAATGGAAAATGGCGTTATGCAACAGGATCAAAATACCTTACTCACTTCACACTTAATGCACAGGTAACTGAAAAAGGAATCGCGTTAAAAAATGAAGATGGAACACCTCAAATTCGCTCCTTCATTATTCCTAAAGAAAAAGTGACCATCATTGAAGATTGGAACACGATGGGACTTGTTGCGTCGATTACCAACTCTTTTAATGTGGAGAATGTTACTTGCGATAAAAAATATAGCTTCTTGTATAAAGAAGTATACTTGCCTCAACCCTTATATCAAATCGACTTTTCAACGTTTGCTGATTTAACCTTGTGGGTAAACTATATTGGAATGGCTGAACATTTTTTAGAGCAGGTTAAAATCTTTAATGAAGAAAGTTTATATGCAGAACTTGAAGCAATCATTTCAAATGTTAATCAAGAAATAGCTGTAATTTCAACAAGTATTGAAACCTTGTTAAACAATGGAGATTTACTTTCTCAAGACCAAATTCAAGACATACATTTGAAAGCTAAATCAAATGTGCGCGCCATTTCTCTAGCCATAATAAGCATTTATCCTTTCTTGGGAATAAAAGCAGCTTCTTACACCTATCCTATCAACCAGATTTTTAGAGATTATTTCACAGCGACGCAACACCATATTTTTGTTAAGCGGTAATCCTATATTTATCAATTTAGTAATGCTAGAGATTTCTGGCATTACTTTGAAAAGGCGAAAATCTAAATATTGAAAGTCGTAATTGAAATCAGTCAACGGAGAAATTGGTGAGATTTTATGGCGGTAAAGAAGTCCTCCATTTGTATTATTTGAAACAAGAAGAGTTATTAGTTTGCAATCCTAACCCTTTTAATAAGTTTTCAACTTTTTAAACCTCAAGCTCACACTGCTTCTCACTCCCTAGAATCCTCTGCCTGTCGATTTATCGGTTACTTCCCAATACAAAAATTAGCAAATATATTCCCCAACAAATCATCAGATGTAATCTCTCCAGTAATACTCGACAAATGTCTTATCGCGCTTCGGATATCCATTGCCAATAAATCCCCAGAAATTTGCATTTCTAAAGCTTGCTCTACTTGTTTCATATCTGCTAGTGCATTTGAAAAAGCTTCGTAGTGACGAGCGTTGATTACGATAGTGTCACTTTCTGTAGCCAATTCTGAAACTGATTTTGCTAATTCAGCTTTGATGTCATCTAAACCATTGTGTTTTTTCGCTGAGATGGCAATTACAGGATATTTCTCGCTGTATTCGGCAAATTTATCTTTGTTCAATTCTTCGGTTTTGTTGGCCAATAAAACGATAGATAATCCATTGCGTTCTAATTTATTTAAGTCAAATTGAACCTCTTCCTTTGATAAATCATTGGCGTCGAAAACATAAAGTAGGATGTTGGATTTACCCACCTCTGAAATGGCGCGTTCAACACCGATCTTTTCAATTTCATCAGTTGCTTCACGAATTCCTGCAGTGTCTATGAAATTATATAAAATTCCATCAATTGTTAGTCGCTCTTCAATCGTGTCTCTCGTTGTTCCAGCTATCGAAGAAACAATCGCGCGTTCTTCATTCAACAAGGCATTCAACAAAGTGGATTTCCCCGCGTTTGGTCTTCCTGCAATAACAGTACTCACACCATGTTTGATTGCATTTCCATAAGCAAAAGAGTCCGTTAATAAAGTCAATTTTGCTTTCAATTCGATGACTAAATCATTCAATTCAGTTCGGCTGGCAAACTCAACATCTTCTTCCGAAAAATCGAGTTCTAGTTCGATTAATGATGCGAAATCCATCAAACGTTGGCGTAAATGAGCTATTTTATCTGAATAACCACCACGCATTTGATTCATTGCAATTTCGTGACTCTTTTTAGAATCGGATGAAATTAAATCTGCTATTGCTTCGGCTTGAGAAAGGTCCATTCTACCATTGAAATATGCCCTCATGGTGAACTCTCCTGCTTTTGCCATTCTACAACCTGCTTTGAAAAGTAAGTTTAGAATTTGCTGCTGAATAAATGTTGAACCGTGACAAGCGATTTCAGTTGTGTTTTCACCAGTAAAACTTTTACCTTCTTTTAATACAGTAACTAGAACTTCATCGATGACATTATTTTCTTGATCTCGAATCGTACCAAAAAGAACAGAATGCGAATCAACTTTCGTTAAATCCTTTGAAAATATTTTAGAAGTCAATGTCAGTGCATCCTCACCCGAAACACGAATAACAGCAATTGCTCCCACTCCATTTGCAGTTGATAATGCACAAATTGTATCTTTCTCGATTAATAAAGCCATGGTAAATGTTCTATTTGTTTAGGCTGCAAAGATAGGAAATTGTTTGAAGCCTTTTGCACTATTTAATTATTGAACGTGGTATTGGTTGGATGGAACGCGGTCCCCAAAGCTTTCGGGAACACGGATGCAAGCAGAGCGGATTATGGCGGATTTTTTATTCCCTTGAAAAGATAGTTACCTTAGACAAGCTCAGTCAACGAAGCATTATCCCGTTGACTGAGCCTGTCGAAGGCAGATAAATGAGCCTGTCGAAGGTAACGGGATCGAACTCTCAAAAGCAACGGAAACTTACCCCAGCTCCTTCTCAAACCACTTCCAAAGTGGATCATTTGGAACATCTGCTGTAATATGAACTGGTTCTTTTTTTACGGGGTGGATAAAATTCAACCTTCTGGCATGTAAAGAAATACTTCCGTCTTTATTGGATCGTTTAGCTCCATATTTTACATCTCCTTTAATGATACAACCAATATTGGCCAATTGTGTTCTAATTTGATGATGTCTTCCTGTTTTCGGATGAACTTCCAATAGAAAATAGCGATCACTTTGTGCAATCAATTTATAATCCAAAACAGCCTCTTTCGACTCTGGCGTATCTTTTTTTACTGTGTAACTTTTATTTTGATCTTTGTTTTTCTTCAGATAATCAAGTAAACTTCCAGAATCTTCTTTGGGTTTCGTTTCCACAATAGCCCAATACACTTTCTCTACGTCTCGTTTCTTGAACAATTCGTTCATTCTAGAAAGTGCTTTACTTGTTTTAGAGAAAACAACCAATCCAGAAGTTGGGCGATCTAAGCGATGAATAACACCACAAAAAACATTTCCCTGTTTATCATATTTTTTAGCAATCCACAATTTTAATTTATCAGGCAAAGGAGTATCCCCTGTTTTATCACCTTGGGTAATATCACCGGAAGCCTTATTGACAGCAATTAAATGGTTGTCTTCATAAATAACATCAACCTCCATTCTTAATATTGTTCTTCTTTATTTGGGAAATCTCCAGTTCTCACGTCTTTAATATAACTCTGTACTGCGTTTGTCATTTCTTCAAACAAGTTATGGTATTTTCGTAAGAATCTTGGATTAAAGTCATTATTGATTCCTAACATATCGTGGACAACCAAAACTTGACCATCAACTCCACCACCAGCACCAATTCCAATAATTGGAATACTCACTTCTTTAGCAACTCTTTCAGCTAAATCGGCTGGAATTTTTTCTAAAACAATAGAAAAACAACCAGCATTCTCCAAAGCTTTAGCATCTTCAATCAATCGTTTTGCCTCTTCTTCTTGTTTTGCTCTTACAACATAAGTACCAAATTTATATATTGATTGTGGAGTTAATCCCAAATGTCCCATCACTGGAATTCCAGCTGTAAGGATACGAGAAATAGATTCCAGCACTTCTGTTCCACCCTCCAGTTTCACTGCGTGACCACCAGATTCTTTCATTATTCTAATTGCAGAAGAGAGTGCTTCTTTAGAATTTCCTTGATAAGAACCGAAAGGCATATCCACAACAACCAGAGCGCGTTCAACCGCACGAACAACAGAAGCTGCATGATAAATCATTTGGTCTAAAGTAATCGGTAAAGTTGTTTCATGACCTGCCATAACATTCGAAGCAGAGTCACCTACCAAAATAACATCTACCCCAGCAGAATCAATGATTTTAGCCATCGAAAAATCATATCCAGTCAACATTGAAATCTTTTCGTTGTTCACCTTCATTTCTTGCAACGTATGTGTAGTCACACGCTTCACGTTTTTATGTACAGACATAATCAAAATTGTTTAGACACAAATGTAATAGAACAAATCAAATTGGTGGTTGAATTTTGAGAAATTTGTGTACGGGCGATTTGCAAATCGCCCTTTCACAATCCCTACACCATCACCAAATCATGTCTCTTATTTTTTTTCTTCTCTCCAAGATAAAAATCAATCCTCCCCAAAGCCAATCCTGCCCATCCAACTTGATTAATCAACACCTTCTCTCCTATTTTATTTAAGTGAACCTCTGGTTTTGGTAAAAATGTATGAGTATGTCCTCCAATAATCAAGTCAATATTTTCAGTTTCGGAAGCTAATAATTGATCATTATCCACGAATTGTTTTGGTTCATATCCTAAATGTGACAAACATATTACTAAATCACATTCTTCCTCGAAGCGAAGATGTTTTGCAATCCTGTTTGCTATTGGAATTGGTTTTAGCCATTCTGTATCTTGATAGTTCGCTTTGGCAACTAATCCTTGTAAACCAACGCCTAGACCAAAAACTCCAACTTTGAATGGTCCTTTGTTGAATATTTGATATTCTTTTGTTACGTCCTTTATTATTGTATTGTCGAAATTATAATTTGAACAAACAAATGGAAAATCACCATATTGATAAGCATTTAAAAAACCGTCTAATCCAGCGTCAAAATCATGATTCCCCATTGTAGCACAATCATAGCCCATGTGAGCCATGAGTTTCATTTCTAATTCACCTTGAAACTTGTTAAAATATGGTGTTCCTTGAAAAATATCGCCTGCATCCAATAATAGAACATTCTTTTCTTTACTTCTAATTTGTTTTAGTTTGGCATATCTTCTTGCTACTCCTCCTTGATTTGGATATTTAGCGTGTGTTGTTGGAAAAGTTTCAATATTTGAATGGGTATCATTGGTATGTAGAATGGTAATTTTATTTAATCCTTGTGGATCTTTAGGAAAACTCAATAAATTTGGGCTAATTGCTAATCCAGCTCCAACAACAATGCTTTTTTGTAAAAATATTCGACGTTCCATATTACCATTTTATGCGGTTATCCAAAACTGGACGAAGTGTATCCATCGCCTCTACTCTTTTAATCAATGCTTCTCTTAGAAAAATCCCTGTATCGGTGCTTTCATAACTTTGCTTAAAGAAACTCATGTTGTCTCCTCCATTCGCTAAATAATCAGTAGTTATTACATATAAAGTATCTCCAAAAGGTTCATCATTCATCAAACTTACCATATCACCATCAATTTGAAATCCTCCTGTTGGCTCTCCCCCAGATTTCTTTAAATAATTAAAAATTGAGACGATTTCCTTACCTGGCAATTTAACTAGAACAACCGTATTGTCGAATGGCATCAATTTATAAATATCCCCAACAGTTATATTTCCTTTTGATATCGGTGACCTTAATCCACCGTGATTCATAATTGAAATATAATGATTCCCTTCTAGCCAATTATTTTCTTCGAGGTAATTTTCTGTTTCATCAATTACGAAATTTCCTAAAGTACTTTCAGGTCGATCTCTTAACAAATCTTCAGTTGCATAACCGATAACCCTGTCCATATTAGCCGCTAATTCCTTCTTGAATGGTGCAATAAATGCTTGCAAACTATCATCAGGTAATGTAGCAGTATTGATTTCAACTTTATCAGTTTGGACAAATACAGAAGCAGAAGAGCAGGCCAAAAGACCTGCTCCTACTAATAGTGTCCATAAAATTTGAACAATTTTCATGGTTTAATTCATCTATTATTGAACGATAATTCTTTTGACTAAATTACCTTTTTCAGTATTAATATTCAATAAATATGTACCTGCTTTGAATTCTGTTACATCCACCTCAACAAATTGTGTTGAAGTTGTAAATGTTCCAACTTGTCTTCCTGTCATATCCATCACATCCACTGATGTAATTTCTACACCATTCAGCTGAACATAAACAGTTTCGTTGCTTGGATTTGGGAAAATAGATAAGTTGTTGTCGATAAAATCAGTTGACAAAGCTAATTCACAACCACTTGCATCATATGACATACTGTAGAAGTCAACATAACAAGCGAAATCAACGCTGTCAATATATGGGTTTCTATTGTCCTGAATATTGTAAATTAATTCGTGGCGAGCAATCTCGTAGTTATCTGGTAAATCTGCAAAGTGCCAGTTCTTCAAGATATTTTGATCTTGGTTTGAAGGAATACTCCAATTATCACCAGTTCCATTTGCACCATTGTATGCAGTCGCCATATAGAAAATTGATCTGGCTAAATTTCCTTTTTGAATATCTCTTGGCTCATAAACAAGAGCACCATTCGCATTTTCACCTCTTGCTCCTTCTAAATATTCGAAAACTGGTGTTCCAACGATTTCACCGAAAGGTAAATTACTTCTTGGTGTATTCGCTTGATTTAAGTTAGTTGGATATAAATTGTGGTAATCTGCATATTCCAATTCCTCATTTGTTCCATTTGCTGGAAATGTTGGCATCCAGGAATGAGCATAAGTATGTTCTCTAGAGTATCCTGTAGCAGTCCAATCGAAAGAACCAGAATACACCTTGCGTTCTCCAGAATATACACAAGTTACATAGCTATCACCATTCACAGTATCCTTTGCTTCAAAACCATCCATCAAAAGTGTTTTATACAAGAAATACGAACTGTAATCATGCGCATTAATCAATGTTGTTAAGTCATCCACTAATGTTGTTGAACCGCTATTTAAAGCTCCGTAATAAGAACCAATGTTACTTCCAGTTGAAGTTTGGTTACCTACCGCATTACTTACCTGGTTATAGTTTACAAAGTTTCCGAAACCATTCATTGCATAAACTGAATAATAATAATCCAAATCTGCGCGAATTCCACGCGGAGTAAATGTTAAGGAATTTCCAACATAGGTAACTTTTCCATCACCAATTACATCACCTCTTTGGTATGCAGTTCCATCAACTGGAGCTCCTGTTGGAGCGCTACCTTCTTTCCACACGACAATGTATCCTTCTGCATCTGATGAAGCGTTATATTCAACATTCATGGTATATGCTTGAACATTTGAAAACGCTAAAGCTGAAGGTCCATTTACTGGTTCTGTTGCTAAATTATCGTTTCCTATTCCGTATAAATTTAAAGTAAATACTGGAAAATCAGGATCATTAGAAGAAATCTCAATAGTTGAAATTCTTGAACCATTTGAAGTTGTTGAGAAATCAATTGCTCCCATAGTATTTGCTCCTCCTGCAATTGAACCTGTCATTACAGTTGTTGAAAAATCTGCCGAAGCATTTCCTGTAAAATCAATTGCTGAAACAGTTAAATCATTTACCCCTAAATTTCTCAATTCAATTGGTGTGCTCGCTGTGGCTCCAATTTGAATTGTAGAACCTTCAAGAACTGGAATTCCATTTACAACAACTTCAATTTTCTTGTCTGGTGCCGTATATCCAAAAATGTCGTTGATATCACGTGGCAACAATTGGAAAAGTCCATTGTACTCACTTAATAAACCAACAACTGATTGTGAGCCTCCAGGAATAGTTTGACCTGCCATAGCTGTACCTGAATTAATACGAATTGTTCCTGTATTAGTTCCATCGGTAAAATTGTAATTTGTACTATTTGCGAACGTTGAACCAGCATCAGTAAAAGTCACATTGTCTATTCTTACCAATCGACCTTCATAGTTATTTCCTAAATCAACTATGTTAATATTCCAAGGATCGATTTCCGTTTGAGCACCGTGATTTGTTAAAGAAGTTATTGGGTCAATTTCAAGTAATCCACTAAAATCTTTAATTACTCCTGTTACAGTAACAGAATCTCCTCTATTTACTCCCCCAACTTGTGAACCACCATAAATTGGAAGTCCTCCCGTTTCATCTTGAATATAACGAATAGGTCCTAATTCACCACCATCTGAAGAAACACCTTTTATGGTAACCGTTGCACCCACAGGGAAATTTCTTGCATCATTTATATCTGTCTGAGCAACCAAGGTTGTCATTGATAATAAAGCTCCGAAAAGCAAAAATTTATTTTTCATTTTTTTAATTTTATTCTATAATTTATTAAAATTCAAATCCTAATGAGAAGTTCACACGAACTCCTTGTCCAAAGAAAACTCCAGATGAAGCAGCATCAAAATAACTTCCATTTTGATTATTTCTTGCATCAGAAATATACAATGAATTTAAAGCGTTAAATACATTCCCTCTCAATATTAAGCTCGATTTATTAAATTTAAACCTATATCCGGTATGGAATGAAAGTAATCCATAAGATGGTATTTGCCATGATTCAGTTCCACCATTACCGTTTGCAACACTTAAAGAGAATGGATCAAAATCACTAAAATAACGATCAAAATAAGTATATCCTACTTTAATATACAAACTTCTAATTGGCTCAAAACGAATTGCAGCAGAATAAGTACTTTGTGCAGCATCACCAACATGAACCCCTTTTGCATCAAATTCAAAAACTTGACCAACAACATCAATTTTTTCTGATGATTGCCAAGTCCAATCTCCAAGTGAAACCATTCCTTCTAATGCTACATTTCTAAAAATTTTATACACCGCATCAAATTCAATCCCCATGTGTAATGCATCCATTCCATTTACGTTAGCCCTAATAAATTCAGTTGGATCGTTTGGATCTGGTACTGCTACACCATAAGGGAAAGGTTTATTTTCCCACATTGTATAATATCCATTAACGTTTGCTGTAAACTTTTTAGAACGATAACCATAACCAGCTTCAAAGGCTATAATATTTTCATTTAAAATTTCTTCAAAGAACATATTTGTGTTGTTATCGATAACATTACTAAATTGAGGTGTTCTAGATAAATATCCAGCATTTACAAAAACATTTGAATTTTCTGTAACGTTATAATTAGCTCCTGCTTTCGCTGTAAATCCAGCCAACCATTTCCAATCTGTCTGATTATATTGTAAATCTGGATGATTTGGGTGGTATAATTCACCATTGTATTCTATAACATCCTGTCCTCCTATATATAAAGTAGTGTCATCCAAATGAATCTCTCTTTTCTCACTATAATCAATTCCTTTATATCCATTCACTACAGTTGATAAATTCACAAACGTTGACCATCTCCCCTTAGAATATTCAGCTTGTCCAAATGCACCAGCCCATTGAACTAAAGCATCTCTATGATTGTGGTAAGGTTCCCAACCAACTTTATCACCTTCTCTTTTCATGTTTGTTGGGGCATTTTTATCTTGAGAATTTATCCAATAATTTCCTCCTAACAAATCTGTCAATTCAGTGTAGTGTTCTCCTTTATAATAACGATAATCTAATCCTCCAGAAAATTTCCAATATTCATTATAATCATAATCAAATTGTGAAACTCCACCAACCCAAGTGTGGTTGTTCACTGAAGCAGTCATGACTTGCGAAGATTTTAATAATGTTGGACTATAACTAGGATCAACAGAAGGTACTGTTTGTCCAAAAAGTGTAATTTCTTGATTGTTTTTAATAATCTTGTCCCAATCAATGTTACCATTTTCATCATAAACAATCCCACTTGAGTTTCTCAATCGCTCTCCTCCACCTCTTCCGATAGATACATAAGCCATATTAGAAATAGATAATTTATCGTTCACCTTCCAAAAATCCTTTAATGTAATTTGAGGTTTATGGTAGTAATTTCTTCTTTCAGATTTCACAACCCTGTCGCCATTTTCATTAGTAACATATCCAAAGTGCTGATTATGTCTTATTCCTAAATCTGTTAGAGGCGCACCTTCTTGAACAGTAATTCCTTGATCTCTTGCATAATCAGCATCCCAATAAGAAATTGGTTGATTGTAACTTCTTTGACCATGTTGTTGAGGAGCACCAAAACCGCTTAACGATATCAAGTGTTTACCAACTCTTTTTTGAATTTTCAAATAATAAAAAGCTCCTTCAGTGGTTAACCCATCAACCCAACCGTCACCTTTCTTATATGAACCTGAGAATAAAACTCCCCATCCATTTTTTAATTTACCTGACTTATAAGAAAGCGATGTTCTCAAAAAGTTTCCAGAACCATACTCCTGATTAACTTTAATTTCTCGTTTTCCACCTGTAGGTTGCGTAATAATATTCATAGTACCACCAACGGACGGCATAGCCAATTTTGTAGCACCTAAACCACGTTGTACCTGAATTTGATTCGTAATTTGATCTAAACCAAACCAGTTACTCCAATATACAGCTCCGTTCTCCATGTCATTTACAGGAACTCCATCAATCAAAACACCAATGTTTCTTTGGTTAAATCCACGAATACTAATTCGTGCATCACCATCTCCACCCCCTTGTTGTGTAGCGTGAACACCTGGTGTTGAATTCAATAACATTGGTAATTCCTGTGAACCCAACTCTTCTGTAATTTGCTTAGCAGAAATTCGACTTACTGCCACAGGAGTTTTTCTATCTACAGCCAATTGACCTATAACTTCAACTTCTTCCATTTCTTGGGTATCTCCCATAGAAAAATCTTTAGTTACAACTGGCTCGTCAATGGAGATAGTTGTAATTAAAGTATCATAAGAAAACATTGAAATCTTTACTTGGTAGTCTCCGTAAGGTAAGTTTTGAATTAGAAAAGACCCATCTAACTGCGCTTTAGACCTATATTCATCTGAAATATAGACATATGCACCAATAATTGGTTCGTTTGTAGAATGGTCAGTTACTTTTCCCTTAAACGTTCCGCTTTGTGAAAAAGCTATAAATGGAAGAAGGAATGCGAGGATTATAATTTTATTTAACACAACAGTAAAAATTGATATGAAAAAGGGGAGCTTTTAACTCCCCATTTTTTTTAATTTCTTATTTAACAATTACTCGACGAGAAGTTACTACTCCGTTTGATGTTTTCAAATTCACCAAATAAACACCTGGTTGATTTCCTACAGAGATTGTATTGATACCCGCGTTATTTTCTTTAGAAAATACTTTCTGTCCAACAGCACTAAATACTTCAACACTAACAATGTTATTATCACTTGTGAAGTTAAATTCACCGTTTGTTGATGGATTAGGATAGATTGATAAATTCAATGTAACTTCATCGTTTACTGACAATGTGTTACAATCACAATCGTGACTTCCTAAAGTTTTCCAGTTCCCTTCGATACGTGGATCTCCGTTTGAATCTAGAATTGGATCACCATTCGAATCCAACATAGGAATAACTGGCGGTAAAGAATCCCATTCAACTAAAGCGTTAAATACAGGAATAATTGCCGATGTTACACCTTTTTTAATCCCTTCTTTACGAACTAAAGAGTGATCAGTTGTAAGAACTGTTCCAACACCTACAAATGGAGCTGTATCCGTCCAACCATTGTATGGGTCTCCAACATCTGGATCTTCACCAATTTTACCAAAAACATCAATTAATTGAGCATTTGAAATATCAGCAATAGTTCCTTTTGCTAAAACAACTGCATCATTTCCATTAAAATACATTGCTCTTGAAACGTTGTAATCTGGGCTATAAAAACCATCAGCACGTTCTTGTAATGAGTCCCAAACTGGAGCCTCTTGACCAGTACCGTTTTCGTCTCTTTTGTCCAAAACTGCTACGTAAACCTCTTTTGCTCCAATTGTACCTGACAATTGAACTCCAGCATCAGGACCTACAAATGTAGCTCCGTTTGAATAACGAACAATCATGTAATCACTTAAGTTAATAGGTGAACTTGTTGGGTTGTAAATCTCGATAGCTTTGTTGTTGGACCAGCCTTCAACATACTCAGAGATAAATAATTCAGAACAATCTTGAGCGCTAACTGAAGCACTTAAAAGAAGTCCTAGTGAAAGTAAAACTTTTTTCATAGTTATTATATTTAATTGATAGAAGTTACAAATTGAAAAAAACAAAAACAGTTGTGAGTTTGAGTAAACTATATTGAATACAACTTATTTAATTATCGTTTCTTTTGGTTTTATCATTTATTGGTTTCAGCATGAAATAAAATTGCCTCAAGGAGAACAATAAATGATTTTCAATACAAAATTAAGGCTTTTTATTGAACCAACTATTATCGAATTATTAACAATTTTCATTTTTATTCAAAAAAAGAACCTATAATCAAGCCTTCTGCTTCTGATTTGAATACATTATATCTACATTAAAGTCCGATCTTTTTTCATTATTCATGGGCTTTAATTAACTAACCAACCAATTAAAACAAAATAAAAATAGAATCTCTATATTGAAATTATGATGTGGAAAAAAGTAATACTTAGTATACTTTCTGACATTATTTGATAAAAATAACCTAATACATAATTTTGAATCTGTATTCTAGAATTGATTACAATTCATAAAAAGTATAAAATTCCAATCCTCAGATATTTCTATTATCTTCGCAAAAACAAGATATATAATGAAAAATTTTACCTTAACGGCAATCATAGTCGTATGTTCATCTTTTATCAGTTTCACTCAAGAAAAGGATTCTACAAATGAATTAACAGTCGAAAAAATCTGGAAAGAATTTCAGTTCTATGGAAATGGAGTGAGCGGTTTTAGTTCCATGAAAGATGGACAGCATTATTCCCGTTTTGCGTTGATAGATGGCAAAAAATCTATTATGCGTTATTCTTTCGAAGATTTAACAGGAACAGGCGAAACGATTTTAGATGGAAAGGAATTAGTCTATAACAACAAAGCTTTAAAAATTGATTCTTATGAATTCAATGATGATGAATCGAAGTTATTGTTGACTGTAAATCGTCAAAAGCGCTACAGAAGAAGTTTTACTGCAGAATATTTTCTTTATGATTTAAAAACAAAAGTACTGTCACCTTTAGACGCTGAAAGAATACCTCAGACTTTAGCATCCTATTCTCCGGATGGAAAAAAAGTAGCCTTTATTCATAAGAATAATATCTACGTAAAAACTATTGCCAGCGGGAAAGTAAAAGCCATTACAGAAGATGGAAAAGTGAATGAAATAATAAACGGAACAACTGACTGGGTCAACGAAGAAGAATTTGCTTATACAAAAGCTTATGACTGGTCGCCAAATAGTGAATACCTTGCATACTTGCGTTTTGATGAAAGTAAAGTTAAGGAATTCACAATGATGTATTTTGAAGACCTCTACCCTAGCCCTTACACTTTCAAATACCCTAAAACAGGTGAGGATAATTCAAAAGTAACTTTGAATATCGCAAAAGTAAAGAACGGGAAATCTAAAATTATCGACTTAGGCAACTACGAATATATTCCCCGTATAAAATTCTCATCAAAGGAAAATAAATTATTAGCACTGACTTTAAATCGTCATCAAAACCACTTGAAATACCATTGGATTGATACAGATGATAAAAATATGACCGCAAAAGTAATTTATGAAGAAAAAGACGAAGCTTATGTGGAAATAGATGATAATTTATATTTTCTTGAAGATGGAAAACATTTTATCAGAACAAGTGAAAAAGATGGTTTCAATCACATTTACAAAATTGGAATTGATGGATCTAGTCAACAAATTTCAAAAGGAAATTGGGATGTTATTGAATTTATGGGTATCAACGAAGAAACGCAAACGATTTACTATACATCTGCAGAGGAAGGTGCACAATATACAGCACTTTATTCTATTCAATTGGATGGAACTAAGAAGGATAAAATAAGTGAAAAGAAAGGAACTAATTCTATCACTTTTTCACAAGGTTTGAAATACTATGTAAACCGTTGGTCCAATATTAATACACCACCAATTTATTCTTTACATGAAGCGAGTGGAAAATTAATTATGGAGTTAGAGAATAACGAATACCTAAACTTCTACATCGAAGAAATGAATTTCCAACCAAAGAAGTTTATTGAAGTTGAAGGCGCTGAGAAAAGTTTAAATGCTTGGATTTTATTACCACCCGATTTTGACAGTACAAAACAATATCCAGTTTACTTTAACATATATGGTGGACCTGGTTCAAATATGGTTAAGGACGCATATGACGGAGGAAATGGTGCTTACCATCAGCTTTTAGCGCAAAAAGGATATATTGTTATGAGTGTTGATCCCAGAGGAACAATGTACAGAGGAGCTAAATTCAAGAAGTCTACATATTTAGAATTGGGTAAATTAGAAACTGATGACATGATTGCAGTTGCACAATATGTAAAGAAATGGGATTTTGTTGATCCAGAGCGCATTGGAATTATGGGTTGGAGTTATGGAGGATATATGGCTTCATTAGCTATTACTAAAGGTGCGGATGATTTTAAAATGGCAATCGCTGTTGCTCCTGTTACTAACTGGAGATATTATGATAATATTTATACTGAACGATTCATGCGTACACCTCAAGAAAATGCATCGGGTTATGACGACAATTCGCCTATCAACCATGTTGATAAATTAAAAGGTAATTATTTCATTATTCACGGTTCTGGAGATGACAATGTCCACGTTCAAAATGCAATGGAAATGATCACAGCTTTAGTCAAAGAAAATAAGGATTTTAAGCAGTTTATCTACCCAAATAAAGATCATGGTATTTATGGCGGAAACACAAGAAATCATTTATTTAGAATGATGTTAGAATATACAATAGAAAACTTATAATTTGTAGTTTGATCTATCAATAATTAATCCACGAATTAAACTAAACAGAAATCTGTTTGTTGATTAAAGGCAAAGAATTGCACGAAAAAGATTAAATAAATGAAAGATTTAATTAACTTAGGCAACCGAATTAAAGTACATTAAAAACGAGTAAAAAAAAATGAGCGAAACTGCAAAATTAGAAATTGGAGGGAAAACATATGAATTCCCTGTTATCACTGGTACAGAGAATGAAAAAGCAATAGACATCAAGAAATTGAGAGGTACTACTGGAGTAATTACAATAGATCCTGGATTTAAAAACACAGGTAGTACTACAAGTGCAATCACATACCTAGATGGAGAAAACGGAATTTTAAGATACCGAGGTTATCCAATTGAACAATTAGCAGAACAAGCCACTTTTTTAGAGGTTGCTTTTCTTCTTATTTATGGAGAATTACCAACTGAAGCTCAATTAACAGACTTTAAGAAAAGCATCACAAATCATACTTTGGTTCATGAGGACATGAAGCAGTTTTTCGAAGCTTACCCTTCAAAAGCTCACCCGATGGGAGTCTTAGCATCAATGGTTGTTAGCTTATCTACTTTTTATCCAGAATCTCAAGATCCAAATAGATCATCAGAAGCAGTTGATTTAACAGTTCACAGACTTTTAGCTAAGTTACCAACTTTAGCTGCAATGTCTTACAAAAACGCTGTTCGTCATCCTTTTATTTATCCAAAAAATGATTTGGATTATGTAGAGAATTTCTTGAACATGATGTTTGCAATGCCAACGGAGGAATACAAACCAAATCCAGTTGTAGCAACAGCATTAAACAAATTATTAATTCTTCATGCTGATCACGAGCAAAACTGTTCTGCATCAACTGTAAGAATTGTTGGTTCTTCTCAAGCAAATCTTTATGCTTCTATCTCAGCGGGAATTTCTGCACTTTGGGGACCTTTACATGGTGGAGCTAACCAAGCTGTAATAGAAATGCTAGATAAAATTCAAGATGATGGAGGTGATTTAGATAAGTGGATAAATAAAGCGAAAGACAAAGATGATTCTTTCCGTTTGATGGGATTCGGACACAGAGTTTACAAAAATTTCGATCCACGTGCTAAGATTATCAAAAAAGCAGCGGATGATGTTTTAGAACAATTAGGTGTTGATGATCCAGCTTTAGACTTGGCAAAAAAAATGGAGAAAATTGCATTAGAAGATCCTTATTTCGTAGAAAGAGGTTTGTATCCTAACGTAGATTTCTACTCTGGAATTATATACAAAGCACTGAAAATTCCTTCTGAAATGTTTACTGTAATGTTCGCATTGGGAAGATTACCAGGATGGATTGCACAATGGAAAGAAATGATTGAAAACAAAGAACCAATCGGAAGACCACGTCAGATTTATACTGGTGCTACAGAACGTGATTATGTTTCTATTGAAAAAAGATAATTTCAAATTTATTATATCGAGAAGTCCAAACAGAAATGTTTGGACTTTTTTTGTACCCTGCAGTTTTTGAAGAAGGAATTTTACAAATTATACTTTGGCAAAAATGTATAGTCACACTCCTACTAATATTCTCAAAAACCTTATATTCACAAAAAAGTCAAGAGTAAAATGAAAATACATCCATTAAATACAGGAAACTTTAAATTAGACGGTGGTGCAATGTTTGGTGTTGTGCCAAAAACATTATGGTCAAGAACCAATGAGCCTGACGAAAATAATATGTGTAGTTGGGCTATGCGTTGCATGCTTATCGAAGATGGTGATCGATTAATGCTTATTGATACTGGAATTGGTGACAAACAAAGTGAGAAATTTTTCTCTTATTATTATATGTTTGGTGATGACTCATTAAAAGGAAACTTGAAGAAGTTAGGTTTTTCACCCGACGATATTACAGATGTTTTCTTAACTCACCTACATTTCGACCATTGTGGTGGAGCTGTAGAAAGAATTGGTGAAAATCGATTTGCTCCAGTTTTTAAAAATGCAACTTTTTGGAGTACCGAAAAACACTGGAAATGGGCAACAGAGCCTAACGCGAGAGAAAAAGCTTCATTTCTATCTGAAAATATCCTTCCCTTAGAAGAGTCTGGTCAATTGAAATTTGTTACCAGAACAGGAGATTTCAGTAAAGAAGTTTTTAATGATATTGATTTACTATTTGTTGATGGACATACAGAAAGTCAAATGATTCCACATATTCGCTACAAAGGTAAAACCATTGTTTTTATGGCTGATTTATTACCTTCAGTTGGTCATATACCATTGCCTTATGTTATGGGGTATGACACGCGACCTTTAATAACATTAGATGAAAAAGAAAAATTCTTAAAGAAAGCCGCACAAGAACAATACATTTTATTTCTTGAACATGATCATTTGAACGAATGCTGCACTTTGAAAGAAACAGAAAAAGGTATTCGTTTAGACCAAACATTTAAATTCAACGAACTATTCTAATTAAATATTTTATTCTTCTATTATGGACAAGTACATTAAACAGCTTTTACTTCTTTATTCAAAAGTTATTTTACCGGAATTTGGTGCAATTGTAATTGCCAATGAAGAAACTGGTGAACTAATGTTTAATGAATACCTGACTTATGATGATGGAAAACTTTCCACCTTGTTAGAAAAAGAGTCTACCATGGATATACAAGCAGCTAAAAATAGTGTTGCTAAGTACATTCGCGAATTAGAACTTCTTCTCAATAAAGGGGAAACATATTCAATTTTTAAATTGGGTGAGTTTAGAAAAGATAAAGACGGCTCAATAATATTTGAAGGTAACATAAAAACTGGCGGGCCTTTATCGTCTGACTCAACTATGGGGCCTTCTCCTACCCCACCCAACAAATCTGAAACGACTTCTAGACCTATTAAGAAAGTGGAAAATGAAGTTATAAAGGATAAAGAAAATGATATTTCAGAATCGAAAGTAGAAAAACCTGAACAAGCTACAGAAAAAGTTGTTCCACCAATTTCAAAACCTGAAGAGAAGGTTAAACCAAAGGAAAAGATTGAAGAGAGAACGAAAAGCAAGGAGGAAAAAATTGAGGCTAAAGCCGAGAAAGTAATAGTTCCTCCTCCTGTTTCAAAATCAGCGGACAAGGTTTCTGAAACTTCTGAACCTAAGAAGAACACTTACATAGAAAAAGAAAAACTCACCGATGGTTCACCAATAGTTGAGCCGATTAAAAAGGATGATGTTCCACCAATAATAATCGCAGAAGAAAATAAACGAAAAAGAGGATGTTTATTCTGGATATTATTACTGTTGGTTCTTTTAATAATTGGTGGAAGTGTATTTGTAGCTACAAATTATGAAAAGGTTGAAGAGTATTTAGGTTGGAACAGTAACCAAGAATTAGAGAATGAAGCTACTGAAAAAGAACAACTTGAAAAAGAAAAAGCTCAAGCTGAGGCAGAACGAAAAAGAAACGAAGAATTAAATAAGCAAATAGCAGATACAATGATAGTTGATCTGTCTGAAGAAGTAAAACTGGATTCAATTGAAAATTTGATTCAACCGGAAATGGAATTAGAAGAAGAAAAAACAGCTGTGACTGTACCTGTTTCATCTTCAAAGGGCAATCACCACATTGTGATTGGCTGCTTCAATGAAAAGTCGAATGCAGAAGGTTTAGTGAATAAATACAAACAAAAAGGATTCGATGCTAAAATCATTAGTCAATTAGGAGGTTTGTACTTTGTTGCCGCTCAAAGCTATTCAACCTTTGAGGAAGCTAAATCAGAATTATCTCGCGTAAGACAAGATATTGAAGGTGCTTGGCTTTTTAAGCAATAAATTAAAACTTAGCTATTCATTTAAAAATGGACAAAAAGAAGAAAATAATTGATGTAAAACAGGTCATTCATGAGAAGAATCCAAAACTTTTAAAATTTCTTCCCGGGTTTATAGTTCGCTATTTACAGCGCATCCTTCATGAAAAAGACGTAAATCAATTCATAAATGATCACAGCGAAGATTCTCCAATTGAGTTTTGTCTTTCTGTGATGAAAAAATTCAGTATTGACCTAAAATTTGAAGGATTAGAAAATGTACCTGATCAAGGTGGAGCGATTTTAGCCATGAATCATCCTTTGGGAGGAATGGACGCTATGGCTATGGTAACCATACTTCATGAAAAGCGACCAGATGTTAAGTTCGTTGTTAACGATGTTTTAATGCATCTGGAAAACTTACAACCCATATTTGTTGGTGTAAATTTACATGGTGGAAATGCCGCGGCATCATTAAAGAAAGTTGATGAAACTTTCCAAGGAGATGATTTATTGTGCATTTTCCCTGCTGGATTAGTCAGTAGAAAAATTGATGGAGAAATTGTAGATTTAAAATGGAAAAAAACATTCGTTACAAGATCCATAAAATACAATAAAACAATAATTCCCGTTTTTATTGATGGTGAACTATCAGATTTCTTCTATAATTTATACTCAATTAGAAAGAAATTAGGCGTTAAGGCCAATATTGAAATGTTATATTTAGTGAATGAACTTTATAAACAACATCATAAGAAAATAAAAATTAAATTTGGCCCCCCCTTACAAGCAGCGAACTTTGATAATTCTAAATCGCATGATGAATGGGCACAGTTTGTTAAAGATAAAGTCTACCAATTAAAAGATTGATATGCCAGAGAAAGAAGAAAAAATAATTGATCCTATAGAGCGTCAGCTTATTAAAAATGAGTTAACGAAAGATCGATTTGGTCGATTAACTAGAAAAGGAGACAACGAGATATACATAATAAATCATCACAATTCTCCAAATACAATGAGAGAAATAGGTAGATTACGCGAATTATCTTTTCGTTCTGCTGGTGGTGGAACAAAAAAATCCATTGACATTGATCAATATGATACCTGCGAGAATTGCTACCAACAGCTTATCGTTTGGAGTCCGGAGGATGAAGAAATTATTGGTGGATTAAGATTCATAAATTGCGTGGATATTTTAACCGATAATCTAGATGAATTTATTCCTATGAGTACTTCTCATTATTTTAATTTCTCTAATCAATTTAAAACAGATTTTCTCCCTACAGCGATTGAATTAGGAAGAAGTTGGGTTCAGCCAATGTATCAACCTTCGGTAAACCCAAGAAAGGGATTGTTTGCATTGGATAATTTATGGGATGGATTAGGCGTTTTAACTGTAATCTACCCAAACTTGAAATATTTCTTTGGTAAAGTTACAATGTATCCCGATTATCATGAGGAATCACGTGATTTCTTATTGTACTTCTTACAAAAATATTTCCCAGACCAAGATGGTTTAGCAACATCTATGTATCCATTAAAACAATCTTATGATGAGGATAAATTTAAAGCTTTATTAGAAGGTAAAAATTTCAAGGAAGGTTTTAAAGTACTGACGCAATTTGTTCGAGAAAACGGAGAAAATGTGCCACCCTTAATGAATATTTACATGCACCTCTCTCCTACTATGCGTTCTTTTGGAACTGCTGTAAATCCAGATTTCGGCGGGGTCGAAGAAACTGGAATTGTTGTTACAATTGCAGATATTTATGAGGATAAAAAAGAAAGACATATTGCGCCAGTGGCGAATTAATAAAATAATTCTGTAGAGGTGTAATACATTACACCTCTACAGAACGGTTTAACGCTATTGTAAAACTACCTTCTTCGTATATTTCTTATCCTCATGAATAAACGTCACCAAATAAATCCCTCTTGCATATTGTGCAATATTCGTTTTTAAAACGCGATTTTTCTTTAAATCAGTAAATCGATTCATGATTTTCCCAGTAATATCGGTTACAAACATCTCATTTATATCTGCTCCTATTTTTATATTTAAATCACCTTGTGTTGGATTTGGCCAAATGTTCCATTCTATTGAAATTAAAGTATCACTTGCGAATGGGTTTTCCTCTTCTTCAATCGTAGTTTCTTCTTCACAATCTTCAACAAACGAGTAGGTATCTATAATTCTAACCATTAAATCGTTCAGTAATTCTACTTTATATTCATCTGTAGATGGTTCAATATGAGAACCACCAATTCCACTATGATTCGTCAAAAATGCATAAGTTCCGTTTGATCCCAAGGCAAAGCAACGCATTAAATATTCCGTATCTTTTTGAATTCCACTAGCTGCTAAGGGCACAATCCTAATTCCTTTGGAAGCTGCTTTTCTTGCAATAACTTTCAATTCTTGACGAATTTGAGGATTGTTATGTGGCGGTGCATCCAAAACCAAAAACATAATTCGTGTTCTAGCGTTTTCACTCCACTTGAGACTATCAATTGCTTCATTCATTGCCAATTCTACAGCTTCTTCATAATCTCCACCTCCAGCTGCACTTTGCTGGTTAATGAAATCAATTGAAGAGGAAAGAACGTCAGTGAAATCATGACGACGTGTTACGTATTCATCTGTATGGTCACGATAAAATACATTTCCAAAATTAAAAGTCAATTCGGGATGATCATTTTTAGATTTGAAAATAACATGATTCAGTTCATCTTTCAGGTAGTTAATTTCGTCTCCCATTGAACCAGTGGCATCTACAACAAATGCGATATCAACCACATCTGAAGCGCCACATTCTGCATTTATTGTTAAAGAATTTACCCCATTTTGAAATGTAGTTAAACGACGAATCGTGTGGGTTTCTCCTTTATAACTTACGATTGCTGATGCTGTGTTGCTCCATATATCATTTATTCCCAGCTTTCCCCACAGTTCAGCTTTTCCAGTATTATCAGTACGACTTTCATAACTTACAGCTTTGTTTTCATCTAATAATTGAACCAGAGCGTCCACAATTGGATATCCATCTGCATTTTTTAATTGAACAGTATAGCGTTCTGAAAAGGACAAATCCCATTTTTGTTTATATACTGAAAGTTCATTTTCGGCGATATCATTCCACATTTCCCATTTTGCAAAGTCATTTATTTCCCCTGCTGTTAATGAACCAGATCGTGAAGAACCCTCAATGCTTTTATAGTCTTCAGATTTGGGAACATCTAAGGAAGTGATAGATGGTTTACTTATTCTAGGTGGGCTTTTCCGAATAGACTTAGTTTCTGCTACTTCTTCCATAGCATCACCAAACATCATCCTTTCTTCTTTGGAATAACTGTATGATTCAATTGATTCAGTTTTGGGAAGATCATATCTTGGTGCAACATATCCATCCTTCTTTGCTAATGCAAAATCATCTTTTTCATCTCCCGTAACTCTAATATTTTTGACCAATTTATCGTGTCCTTCATATTTGAATTCAACACGATAATATCCTGTGTCTAACTTCACATTGAAATTTCCTAAATGATCTGTTAACACAGAAGCGACTTTCTCTTTTCCTTTATAAATATCCACATTTCCGTACCCGAGAGATGCAATATTCCCAGAATTCATGTTTCCACTAATGGACTGTGACCAGGAGCTAAAGGAAAGAAAAATTGTAAAAAGTACTGTAAATAGGCGTAAACGTTTATAATTCTTCATGATTTCTTTTTTGATACCTACTTGTACAGTTCAAGTTTAAATCGGTTCAAAATAAAAAAAGTATAAAGGAGAAACAGTAATTTCATCCTGTAAAAAACACAATTCTATAGATTATAATTCTCATTCATTTTCCTGATTCTTTTTATCAATTCCTTTTTCAAAGCTTCAGGTTGTAAAACTTGAACATCTCCTCCATAACTCAATAATTCACGTATTAATTCTTCGGAAACGAGTGCAAATAATTCAAATATAGATTCTTCTTTACTTTCTTTTAATATTCTTTGACTTTCATGGAATGGTTGAGAATTGATGTATTTAGAAGCAATGTTAGTAGCTGTGAATATTATTTTTTCTGGTCTTGCGTCTGAAGAAGCTGTAATTCCAATTGAATGTCTAAAAAATAAATCAGGTTTGAAAGCTGCTGGCTTCTCTCCCGTTTGTTCAATGATATCTAGATCAGAGATTCTGTCTAAAGCATAGGTAATAACTCTCTCTTTAACTGAATCATAGCAAATCAAGTACCATCTGTTATTGTATTCTTTCAATAATAAAGGAGTTACTTTCCTTTGTTTACGCACTTGCGTTACAAAACTTTCGTAAGTAAAATAAGCGATATATTGATTCTTAATGGCAGAAAGTAACGGTTGAAGAAACTCATTACCAATAGCAGCAGTAGATTTTTCGAATTGAATGAGTTGATCAATATCTACATCGGCATTTCTAGAATCTGAATCTACATTCACTCTATCTATGATTTTATTCAGTGCGAATCCGAAATTTTGAAACATCTCTGTGTCCTTAAATTGAGAAAGCGTGCTTAATGCAAATTGAATTGAAGCAATATCATCTTCAGACAATGGCTTTTCATTGATTGTAAAATCAGGATTTTCGTAATAATAACCTTTATTTGATTTAGAGTATTTAATTGGCGCATCAAGTTCCTGCCTCATGGCAAAGAGATCTTTCTCGATTGTAGAGTCCGAAATATGCTTTCCATTAGTATCTCCATACAATTCCATTTCACAAGCATAGCGTAAATCAAGCTTTGAAGGATATGGATTGAATGAATTACCTAATGCTTTATCAATAATTCGATAACGGATCAAAGCATTTTTGATGTGAGGCATAAATAAAAAATTTTAATCTTTTTAGAATTGCTTGAGTATCTGAATTCTTTTTTCGATTGGTGGATGAGTAGCAAACAACCCTTTCAAACCACCAAATAGACCCATTGTAGTATCTTCAGGTGCATTTTCAATAAACATTTCCTGAACATCCTCACTTTTTACTTGATCAACATGATGATTTCCAGAAATCTTTTCCAACGCTGTAGCTAAAGCCAAAGGATTTTTAGTCATTTCAGCAGCACCAGAATCTGCCATATATTCTCTTTTCCTACTCAGTGCAAATTTGAAAAGTATAGATAAGAAATAAGCCAAAGCGGCTAGAACTACAATTATAATCATAATTGCAGCACCACCTTTATTATCATCCTTACTTCTTCTTGAAGACATTCCGCCATACAGAATAGATCTAAAGGCAATCTGCATAATAAAAGAAAAAATTCCTACAAATACAATTGACACAATCAACAACTTGACATCACTATTTCTGATATGCATCAATTCATGAGCAATTACACCTTCCAATTCTTCATCTGTTAAAGTGTCTACAATTCCTCTGGTCAGTGTAACTGTGAATGTTTTTTCATTTATACCACTGGCAAAAGCATTCAAAGCAGAACTTTCAATAATTCTCAATTTTGGCATTTTCATACCAACACTCATGCATAAGTTCTCTGTCAAATTGTATACTCGCATATTTTCCTTACGAGACAAACTATGAGATTTAGCGGCACTATTAATCATTGTTGAATTGGCAAAATAAGCCACAACAAACCAAATTCCTACAGCCAATAAAACCATAGGAATGGCATTGGTAAATTGCTCTAAAACAAAATCTAAAGGAGGTAAACCTTCTTCAGTGTAATTAATAGCATAGAAGAAGATAAAAACCATAACTAAAACCAATAACGGAAATGCCATTAGTAATAGTATTGATTTTCTATTGTTTGAAGATATCTGCTGTTGCAGTCCAACATATTTCATATTCGAAACAGCCAATTTTTAAAATTTAATTTCAGGAGCTACTTCTAAAGTTACACGTTGAGCTTCACCTAAGTCGAACATTGGTTCTTGTTTAAATCCAAACATCCCAGCAAAAACGACATTAGGGAACTTTTGTACCGAAACGTTCAATTCTTTTGTTGTCGAGTTAAAGAATCTTCTAACTGCAGCCAATTTATTTTCAATATCAGAAAGCTCATTTTGCAACTGCATAAAATTAGAACTTGCTTTTAAATCCGGATAAGCTTCCACTTGCAAACTTAATCCACTTAATGCAGAATTCAATTGCTTTTCTGCTGCGATTTTCTCATTTACTGAAGATGCATTCACAGCAGATTGTCTTGCAGCCGTTACAGCTTTCAACACACCACTTTCATGATCCATATATCCTTTTACAGCTGCTACCAACTGTGGTACCAAATCATGACGCTGTTTCAATTGAACATCGATATCTGCAAATGCATTTTCTCTATTTTCTCTTAATCTTACAAGTGCGTTATAAATAGCAACAACCCAAATCACTAAAACAACTCCAACTATTATGGCAATCCAAAATCCACTCATTTTCTTTCGTTTTTATTTAGTTCTAAATATACGAAAATTTCATTTAGAAGAAATGGAGTTAGATAATATTGTGAATTATCTAAACCTAGAAAGCAAAAAAGTCCTGACGAATTCGCCAGGACTTTATAAAATTTAATATACGAAACTATACAGCCTCTATTTCTTCAACTTCGTTATCATGTTTATGATCTTTACTTCTCATTAAATCAGCAACTATTGGTGTTGCAATACACACAGAAGAGTATGTACCTACAATAACACCAATCATCAATGCGAATACGAATCCTTTAATTGCACCACCATCAAAGATGAAAATAGTTAACAATACAATGAATGTAGATAAAGAAGTATTCACAGTACGACCTAATGTAGAATTAATCGCATCATTAATAATTTCATTTTGTGTTCTTCTACGGTATTTATTCAAGAACTCACGAATTCTATCAAATACTACTACTGTATCATTAATAGAGTAACCTACAACTGTAAGTATCGCTGCAACGAATGCCTGATCAACTTCCATATTAAAAGGAAGAACTCCATGTAATAGCGCAAACAATCCAAGTACAATAATCACATCATGTGTCATAGCTACAATTGCACCCAATCCATATTGCCATTTACCGAATCTAATCAAAATATATACAAAGATGATGATTAACGATAATATGATTGCTATAGAAGAAGAACGTTGTAACTCCTCAGAAACTGTAGGAGAAACTGAACGGCTATTTTCAATAGTTGCAATTCCAAATTGTGCTTCAGCACCTTCAAGAGCAGCTAATAAATCCTTACGAACGATAGCCTCTGAATTAGGTACATTTTGCATGTAATCCGTAGCAATTTCAACACGGTAATCTGAGTTTCTGATTTTCACTTCAACAGAAGCAGCTGCTCCATTCGTTTGTAAACCATTACGCAAAACTTCTTTGATTTCTTCAACGTCTTGACCAACTGGTTTATCAAAAACAGTTTCATAAGTTCTACCTCCAGAAAACTCAACAGATGGTTTCAAACCACGTGTAGAGATAGCAATAATACCACCTAGAACTAATATACCTGAAACAATATAAAACTTCTTACGGTTCTTAATGAAGGCTACATTAATGTTTGTAAATGCATTTTTAGTCATTGGTGTAGTAAACGCAAATCCTTTATTTCTTGCGATTTGAGATTCAAAAATCAATCGAGTAATGACCACTGCTGCAAAAACAGAAGTGAAAATACCGATAATTAAAGTAGTTGCGAAACTTTCAATTGGTCCTGTTCCGAATGTTTTCAAAACAATAGCAACTAATAAAGTAGTAACATTGGCATCAATAATTGAAGAAAGTGCATTTCCATAACCATCTTTAATTGCCAATTTCATTCCTTTCCCTTCACGTAATTCTTCACGAACACGTTCGAAGATCAGTACGTTTGCATCTACTGACATACCAATTGTAAGTACGATACCAGCGATACCCGCTAATGTTAAAACCGCCCCAAACGCTGCTAAGAAACCAACGATTAAAACAATATTGATAATCAAAGCGATATCTGCAACCAAACCAGCACGACCATAGTAGAATACCATGTAAATCAATACTAGAGCAAGAGCAAATGCGAACGAGATTAATCCTGAACGTGAGTTTTCAGCACCAATCGTTGGTCCTACAACTGCTTCGTCTACAATAATACATGGAGCAGGAAGAGCACCCGCATTCAATAAATTAGTAAGGTTTTGTGCTTCTGCAACAGTAAAGTCTCCAGAAATCAAAGTCTGTCCACCTGTTATTGCTCCATTAATGATAGGTGCACTATACACTTTATCATCCATAGTAATTGCGATAAAATTCCCAACATTTTCTGATGTCATTTTACCCCACTCTTCAGCACCACGATCGCTCATGTCAATACTAACACCACGTTCTGCTTGATTAGGATCAAAAGATAAACGTGCATTTTCAATATCTGTTCCTCCAACTCTAGCTTTTAAGTCTTGAGGAATTTTCAAAGCATATAATGTGTAATATGTAGTATCGGCAACACCAAGATTTTCACCCTTAGATCCCCAAACGAATCTTATGTTTTCTAACATTAATTCTTCCGACTTTTCATACAATATTGCATTAACCTTAGAAGTATCAGCTGCCTTTGAGAAACCTAAACGCGGACTATTTTGAAATCTATTTTCTGCATCGATATTCACTTGGAACATTCTACCAAATGATGACAATTTGAAAGTAGTATCACTCGCTTCGTTATCCTCTTCTAATGCTAATTCATCTTCTAATGATAACACTGAAGAATCTTGCTCAGTTGCATTTTCATCGTTGTCAGCTACTGTAGAATCAGAATCTTCACTAAACAAATCATCAAACTCATCATCACTTACATCATCAGAGCGTTCAATCAATAATTCATTAAAGAACCCTCCTAATTCTTCACCTTTAAAAGCAAGGTAAAACTCTAAATTTGCAGTAGATTGCATTCGTTGTCTAACGGTAGCTTGATCTTTTACACCTGGAAGTTCAATATATAAACGATTGGCGTTGTTATCTTTTGTGATATTTGGTTGAGCAACACCGAATTGGTTAATACGATTTTCCATAATCGTTTCAACACCATCCAATGCACCTTCAGACAAACCTCTTAAGTAAGTTTTTGTTACTTCATCAGTTGCTTTGTTCGAGATTTCAGAAACGACATCATCTGTAGAAAACTCACGAATCAACAAACGCTCTGGGAACATTTCTTGGTGCTTAGCCGCAAAAATATCAATAAAATCACCTCCCTGAGAATTAAACTGCTCTAAAGCTGCTTCATATGGTTTATTGAAGTGTAAATCTCTAGGATTTAATGCTGCATTTCTTACTAAATCAGACATTGAAAGCTCAAGTGTTACAGACATTCCACCTTCAAGGTCAAGTCCTAATGATACACTTTTCCCTTTCACTTCACTAAAAGAGTTACCTAAGTAAACAACTTCTTCATTTTTTTCTTTTAAAATTTCATTAATAAAAGCTGCTTTTGCTAATGCAAAGGCTTCGTTATCATTTTTGAAATTTACGAAAGTCCCGTTAGGTAGTTTTACAGATTCATCGCCTGCACTCGCTTTAAGAGCTTCAACTCTTTCAATTGCCAATTGCTCAGCCTCGTTTTCAATACCACTTCCGATGAAAGAAAATGATATTTGGTAGATACTTACTACCAGTAGTAAGATAGTAAAAAACCAGAAAAATCCTTTATTACGCATAGTTAACGTGTCATTTGTTATTTAATAGCTGGCAAATATAGAATTATCATTTATTAATCACAACCTAAAGTTAAGATGTTATGCATTTTTTTTGAATTAGATTTATTTAAGTTCGTCGAACCCTTCACCCATTCGTCGAAAAAACAAATATTTTTTATAATTCATTCCATGTATATCCACTTATTCAATGAAAAGTTATTTAGATTATGTTAATTTTGTTGAACTCTTTAAAAAAAAGAATCAATAAAATTAACAAGTAAATTTAAGTTATGAAAAGACGAATTATTGCGCTGACTTTTATCAGCACTTTGCTTTTTTCTGGATTTGCAAAAGCAGATGAAGGAATGTGGCTACCTTTTCTTTTAGGTAGAAATTACGAAGACATGAAAAAGCATGGGTTAAATCTTACACAAGATGAAATCTATAGTATTAACAATGCTTCATTAAAAGATGCTATTGTTTCTTTTGGAGGTTTTTGTACCGCAGAAGTTATTTCGAAAAAAGGATTATTATTAACTAATCACCACTGCGGTTACGATGCTATTGCTGATGCTTCAACAGAGGAAGAAAATCATTTAGACAATGGGTTTTGGGCAAAAAGCCTTAGTGAAGAAATCGCTATTCCTGGATTAACGGCAACCTTCGTTATTTCTATTGCTGATGTAACTGAACAAATCACGAAAAATCTTACAGCAGATATGACTGAAGAAGAACGTGCAATCAAAATTAGAGAAATATCAGCTGAATTAACTAAAGAAGCTGTAGGTGAATCTAATTACAAAGCATTCGTTCGAGATTTCTTTGAAGGTAATGAATTTTACATTTTCGTAACAGAAACTTACCAAGATGTTCGTTTAGCTGGAACACCGCCAGAAGCTATAGGGAAATTTGGTCATGACTCTGACAATTGGATGTATCCTCGTCACACAGGAGATTTCTCAATGTTTAGAATTTATTCTGGATCAGACAACAAACCTGCAGCATTCAGTGAGGAAAATATTCCATACACTCCTAAGCACTCTCTTCCTGTATCTATTAAAGGATATGAAGAAGGAGATTATGCAATGGTATTCGGATTCCCTGGTTCAACAGATCGTTACCTTTCTTCTTTTGGTGTTGAACAAGCTGTTAACATCGAACAACCTAAAAGAGTTGAAATCCGTAGAAAGAAATTAGATATTATGAAGAAATATATGAACGAAAGCACTGAAGTTCGTTTAAACTATTCTTCAAAGCATGCGCAAGTAGCTAATTACTGGAAATATTTTATTGGTCAATCTGAGCAATTAAAAAACAATAAAGTAGCAGATAAAAAACGTGAATTAGAAGCGAGATTTAGTGACTTTGCTAAAACAAACCCTGAGTATGCTTCAATTTTAGAGACAATTGAGAAAGCATACAAATTAACAGACAATCAAGTTTATGCTGATGTATATCAAAGTGAATTTATTTATTCTGTAGATCTTAACTTAAATGTGTTCCGTTTTGTTTTATTAGAAGGCTACATTGAACAAGGAATGGGAGATAGAGCTTATTCTAGTTTCAAAGATAGAATGATGACTTTCTACGAAACTGCAAACCTTGATCTAGAATTTGAAACTTTAGAGGAAGTTTTAAAAATGTACTACAAGGACATTCCAGCTGAAATGATGCCTGAGTTAATTAAAACAGCAGGTGATAAAGGAAAATTAAGCAAATTGGTTAAAAAAGCGAGAAAAAAATCGATTTTCTCTTCAAAAGCTAAGTTCGAGAAGTTTGACCAATTGGTAGAAAAATCTGAGAAATTCCCAATGGAAACATTGAAAAAGGATCCATTGTTTAAGTTGATAGAATCAATTTATTTAGAATATAATAAATTGACTGAAAACGAAGAGTATGTTGTTGCGATGAGTGATCTTGAGCGCGCAAATAGATTGTTTGTTAAAGGATATAGAGAAATGGATACAGACAAAACATTCTATCCAAATGCAAATAGCACCTTACGTTTAACTTATGGTTCAATTCTTCCTTATTCACCAGAAGAAGGTAAGCAATATGATATCTATACTACTTTAAAAGAAGGATTAAAGAAAGAAGATCCGAATAACCCTGAATTTCATGTTCCTGCAAAACTTAAAGAATTGTATAACCAAAAAGATTATGGAAGATATGCAAATGAAAAAGGAGAAATGGTAGTTAATTTTATTAGTAACAATGATATTACAGGAGGAAACTCAGGTTCTCCAGTTTTAAATGCTGATGGTCATTTGATTGGAACGGCATTTGACGGAAACTGGGAAGCAATGTCTGGAGATATTTTCTTTGAAAAAGACATCCAACGTACAATTTCTTGTGATATTCGTTATGTACTATTTATCGTTGAGAAATACGGTGAAGCTCATAACCTAATTGATGAAATGGAGATTGTTGAATAAACGATCTTATTAAATATTTAAAGCCTCGACATAATTGTCGGGGCTTTTTTGTTCTTTATACTTGTCCCCTACTTCAACTCAATTTTGTATTTTTAAAAGTTTTAAGTCAAATTTATTTAATATATGATTTTAACGATTGAGGATATTCGCAAATACCTAACTTATCGATTACCTGGAGAAGATGCTCATATTCCTATGTCACCAATGGGAAGAGGAAGATCTTCAGAAGCCTTGTCCCGATCTATTAATCACCGAGAAAGTGCAGTGGCTTTAATTATTTATGAATACCAAAATGAATTAAAATGTATTTTGACAGAGCGCTCTCCTTATCGAGGAATGCACAGTGGTGAGATTTGCTTTCCTGGGGGAAAAATGGAAGAATCAGATGAAGATTTAAAACAAACGGCTATGCGTGAATCGGTGGAAGAAATAGGGTTGAAATATGAAGGCTTTGAACTGCTTGGAAAATTAACTCCTGTATTTATTCCAGTGAGTAATTTTAGTATTCAACCTTTTGTTTTCTATTACACACAAGCTCCTGTATTCGTGCCTAACATTAGAGAAGTTGCTGAGATATTCACTTTCCCAATCCAACAGCTTTTTGAAAAGGATATTATTAAGAAAACAAGAATTAAACTTTCAGGAAATCGAGTTTTAGATGATACTCCATATTTTGATATAAACAATAAGGTCGTTTGGGGTGCGACTGCTTTGATATTGCATGAGTTTAAACGGATTTTTAGTAATGGTTAATGAATCACTTCGAAGAAGGGATTGAGCCTAAGCTAAGGTTTCTATACTAAAAGTTAAATTACGCAATTATTTTGTCCAACACAGCACCACTTAATCAAACATTTCTAATTCATCACTAGAAAATAGAATACCCAACATATCCAACCACTTCTTTAATCAATCCAAACCATCCGGTAAATGTGTCAGCACTTGGAATTATAAATTCATCCCATTGATAATAACGCTTTTTTCCAACATATTGATCTGTAGAAAATGGTGTTACTGTCATTTCCTCATTATCAAAAGAAGCTTTTGCTCTTTTCATGTGTCGAGCAGAAGTAATTAAAAGAAAGGACTCAAAATGCGGATAAGTTTGTTGCATTAAAGCGACAGTAAATTTAGCATTTTCGTGGGTATTTCTAGACTCTGTTTCTGTGATAATATCGATTTCTGGAATACCCCATGAAACGAGTTGGTCTTTCAGTTGGATAGCTTCATCAAGGCCTTTATCAATCACACTACCGTGTTTTCCAACAATACATATTTTCTTGATTTTTTCTGTCTTATACAAGTCAATGGCTTGCCAAATTCGATCACCTCCTCTTCTAATACTTAATCGATCGACACTGTTATCGTATTCAAACATACCGCCAAGAACAATTCCGACATCATGATTAGAAATTTCACTTTTATTTATTGCAGGTACTTCCCACAGGCGAAGTGCTTCTTTGTAAATTATGGTATTAGAAAAGAAAAAGGCGATTACTATTGTAGCCACTTTTGCAAAATGTTTTAGCTTCTTTTTCTTAGCAAAAAACCAAATTAAAATCCCAATTAATAACCAAGTGAAAGGTGTAATTATGAAGTAAATAACTTTAGACAATATCAATATCATGGCGTAATATCCTATGTGAACACAATAAAAATCGTATATTTGTGTCTAAATTAAATTAATAAATCAATACTTTTTTAAATTATGGATAAAGAAATACTAGACAAAGAAAAATACTTTGGATTTACCCAAGACGATATTTGGGCGACACTAACTGAAATAGGATTAAACCTATTAATTGCAATTGTAATTTTCATTGTTGGGATGAGATTAGCTAAGTTCTTCAGTAAAATGGTCGTTAAAATTCTTGAGAAAAAAGGATCAGATGCAGGTTTGATTACTTTCATGAGAGGATTGGTAAGTGGACTAGTAAAAGTACTTACAATAGTTACTGTTTTTTCTCAAGTTGGAATCGAAATGACATCTTTCATTGCAATACTGGGTGCCGCTGGTTTAGCAATAGGTATGGCTTTCTCTGGAACGCTGAGCAATTTAGCAGGAGGAGTTATGTTATTAATTTTCAAACCATTTAAAGTTGGCGATTATATTCAGTGTCAAGGAGAATCTGGTACTGTAAACGAAATTCAAATTTTCCACACAGTAATGACAACTCCAGACAATAAAACGATTATTATTCCTAATGGTCCTTTATACAATGGAAATATTACAAACTACAGTATGCAGCCAACACGTCGTGTAGATTTCACATTTGGATTTGGATATGGTGAAGATCTAAAACTGGCAAAACAAACTGTTTTAGACATTTTAAATAGCCACCCTAAGGTAATGCAAGATCCTGCACCATTTGTAAAATTAGGTTCTTTAGGAGATTCATCAGTTAATTTAACTGTTCGTGTTTGGTCTAAAAAAGAAGATTATTGGGATATTCACTGGTATGTTAATGAATTGATCTATCAAAAATTCGATCAAGAAATCGATGGATTATCTATTCCTTACCCACAGATGGATGTTCATGTAGATGGAAATGCATAATTTCTGTTTCAAAATAAAACTAGAAAAAAAGAGCCGCAATTGCGGCTCTTTTTTTTGATGTAATTTTCTGTTTCCGATAAAGAATAGAAGACTAAAAAACTACTCAGAATTCGTTTCTACTCCTCTCTGATTGAAAAGTAAGTTCCGCCAGGAGAAATATTTATTTTCACTACGTTCCAAGTAATGAATAAAATGAGTAATTTATCAATGAATGACTTTTTAAGTTTTGTTATACGATAGAGTTTACTCAAAGTAATCTCCCCGGCATCTTTTATTGTATTTAAAATTAATTGCTCGTCTTTATCGAAAGTTTGAGGAGTTGAAGTTTTTGTACGTTGCTTTTTCCAAACACCGATAAGAATTTTACTCGCTAACAAAGTATGATCGGCTCTTCTCACATAAGTCTTCCAAACACCATCATCATCCAATGCTTTAACTGGCTTATTAGCTACTTCATCCACCGTGATTTCAAGGACTAACTTATGATCATCTTGCATGATTTGTGTTTTCACTGTCAATTCTGGCTTGCAATAAAGTGATGCCGCTCCTTGAATTACATGGAACTCTTCTTCCGGATTGACACCAACAACCTTCCCATTGTCTTTAACTCCAATTAATAATCTACCACCATCTGTATTAGCAAATGCGGCAAGGGTTCTGGCAATTTTCTTAGCGTCGTCAACTCTAAATTTGAAATCTTGCGTTTGATGCTCGCCTTCCCTAATATAGGATTTTAGAATATTCATAGGAAATATATTTACTAATATGTTCTAATTAAAATAATTGATCATTTGAAATCAATCCACTCTTATAAAGTTATAGCGAAGTTAAGAAAAAGGTGTGAGTTCCAATTGTGCCTAAAGACATTTCAACCTATGAATTTCAATATTTCATCATCCGTCATAATTTCTTGATGAGAACATAAATAAACTTCTCTTGCTCCAATTTGTTGTGCAAAATCTCTATAAATTCTACTTTCAGAACTTGATATTTCGGTGATTTCAGAATCCACAGGCTGCAAAATAATCCTTAAACCCTTATCAAAAAACAAATTAGGAGGATATAAAAGTTCTTTGATTACACCTATCAAGAAAACTTCCGCTGCTTCATAATCCGCAATAATTAGCCTATTATTTGAATAAGGCTGATGTGATAATCGAACTAAACTTTTACCACCTTCTAAATGTTTTATTTCAACACGATCCTTGAACAAACGAATATATAGCGTGTGTTTTGATGTCAGCCATTGGTATATTTCGTTCATTAATTTCATTTCATACGCTCTTCAGTAATAACCTGGAGTATCTGTAAGACATTGGTTCATAGAATCTATGGGAAGATGTTAAAAACAAGCTTAAAGCAGTGTATAGCGTTTTCTTATTTAAGATTAACTATTCCAAATTTCCCAAGCTTTTGCCGCTTGTTGTTTAAGCATAGATAAACCATTCAAAGTATCAGCTCCGCTTTCTCGTGCTATTTTCAAGAATAAAGTCTCAGAAGGATTATAAATCAAATCTACCACGAAATGGTCTTCTCCGACTAAATCAATTGGAAAAGCTGGTTTTTCATTTACATTAGGAGCAGATCCTAATGGCGTACAATTAACAATCATTGGAAAAGACTTCACCATTAAATCACTGGCTTGATCGTACCCAAAAATCATTTCATCCTCTTTTGGAGTTCTAGACAAATAACCAACAGTTATTCCTAGATTTTCTAAAGTGTAAGCCACAGCTTTTGAGGCTCCACCAGTTCCTAGAACTAGGGCTCTTTCATGAATATTACGCAAGAAAGGTTTTATTGATTGACCAAAACCAAAAGCATCGGTGTTATGACCAATAGATTTTCCATCTCTGAAATGAATACAATTCACCGCGCCTATTTCTTTTGCTTCAGTACTTAACTCATCTAGAAATGGTATTACAGCTGTTTTGTAAGGAATTGTAACACTGACACCCTGAAATTCAGCGTGAGCACCTTTCATCCAAATTTCTAAAGCATGAACATCAGCCAATTCAATGTTTTCAAAACTGGCATCAATTTTTTCAGTTTCAAATTTTTCCTCAAAATGACTTTTAGAGAATGAATGTCCAAGAGTTTTACCTAATAATCCGAATTTTCTAATGTCTTTCTGACTCATACTTATACTTTTTCCGATTTATTCCCGAATTTATCTAATAAGTAAACCAAAAGGTATCCGAAGAGCGCCAATAGCACAACATAAAGAATTTGTGGCTCACCAATAAAATTGTCCGGCATCACATTGGCCATCATCCAATCCTCTTTTCCATCAGAATGAACAACAATTGGAGCATCTCCTATTTGATTTTTCCAAGGCCAAATCTTTAAAAGAGAACCAATTAAAAACCCAGAAAGAATGGCTAGAACCAAGTTTTTGAAGTTTTCAAACAAGTATTTTAAGAGTCGACTAAATGATAGGATTCCAATTAAACAACCTAAACAAAATAGCCCGATAATGGTAAAGTCTAAATTTTTTAAACCTTCAATTACCAAAGCATAAGAACCCAGTAAGACTAAAATAAAAGAACCGCTAATACCAGGTAAAATCATGGCACAGATTGCTATAGCTCCACTGAGGACGATATACCAAGATTCTCCCCCACTCGCCGTGACATGAACAGTAGAAATGTATGCAGCAATGACGGTTCCCAAGATTAAACCAATAACAGTTTTAATGTCCCATTTGGTGATCGTTTTCATAATTAATTGAGCACTTGCTACAATTAATCCAAAGAAAAATGCCCAAAGTAAAACGGGAAATTCATCCAACAAATAGGTTACAACTCGCGCCAATGATAAAACACTAATGGCAATTCCTAGAAGTAATGCAACGAAAAAATTACCATTTACATGTTTCCAAAAAGGAGAAAGACCTTCATTTTTCAGTTTTCTGAACGCCGCAAGGTTAATATTACTAATACTACCTATCAATTCTTCATAAATCCCAGTAATGAAAGCGATTGTTCCTCCAGAAACACCTGGAATAACATCTGCTGCTCCCATTGCCATTCCTCGTAAAGTAATCCCGGATAATTGTGGAAGTGACCTAGATTTTTTTTCCATTATATTTCAATTGATTGATCAATTTCATTGACATATGCCTCTACTCCACCGATTACAATCCCTATTTTAGAAAAGTTATGATTAGTTTTTAAGAAATTAGCAACTGCTGCTGCTCGTTTTCCTGAACGACACATAACATAAGTCTCTTTTTCACAATCAAGTTCAGAAGCACGTGTAGGAATATCTGCCATGGGAATATGCTTGCATGCAAGGTTTCCAATGTTGTATTCATAATTTTCACGCACATCTATCAACGTAAACTTAATATCATGCTTTAATGCTTCAGCGAGTTCTTGTACAGTTATATCTTTCATCAGTTTCAATCAAAATAAATTCTCGGCAAATTTAACAAAAACTAATTAGGAATGCGAGAAGACAATTATGAAATACGAATTTGGAAATTACGAATTTTGTACTAATAAAGAGTTAAAAGCATTTCGTTGTTTTCCTAAATAGAATTTCAACAACAAATGTTTATATTTTTTGAATTCGTAATTCGCAATTGAACGATTCGTAATTATTTAATTTTTTATCTTTAGAAAAAAATTAAATTAAAAGATGAGTAAAGCAATAACGGAGGAAAGTAAAGAATTTTTAGAAAAATACTTAAATAATGCCTCTCCAACTGGTTTTGAATCTCCAGGACAAAAAATGTGGTTAGAATATATTAGACCTTACATCGATGATTACATGGTTGACAACTATGGTACAGTGGTAGGTGTTATAAATCCTGAAGCGGAATACAAAGTTGTTATTGAAGCCCATGCAGATGAAATTGCTTGGTTTGTACATTATATTACGGATGAAGGATTCATTTATGTTCGTAGAAACGGAGGTTCAGACCACATGATTGCACCTTCGAAACGTGTAAATATTCATACAGATAAGGGAACTGTAAAAGCTGTTTTTGGATGGCCAGCGATTCATACACGTCATGACGAAGATCCAAAACCGAGTTTAAAAAATATCACTTTGGACTGTGGTTGTAGTTCGAAAGAGGAGGTTGAAAAATTAGGTGTTCATGTTGGTTGTGTAGTTACTTTTGAAGATGATTTCATGATTTTGAACAATAACCGCTATGTTGGAAGAGCATTAGATAACAGAATTGGTGGTTTTATGATTGCTCAGGTAGCGAGATTGTTAAAAGAGTCGAAAACTGAACTTCCATTTGGATTATACATTGTAAATTCTGTTCAAGAAGAAATAGGATTACGTGGGGCACAAATGATTGCGCAAAAAATTAAACCTAATGTGGCAATTATCACTGATGTCTGTCATGATACCGGGACTCCACTTATTGATAAAAAAGAACATGGTGATTTTAAAGGTGGATTGGGTCCAGTATTAACCTATGGTCCTGCTGTTCATAACAATTTACTGAAACTGATAATTAATTCAGCAGATAGTGAAAAAATTCCATTCCAACGTCAAGCCGCTTCTCGTGCAACGGGAACAGATACAGATGCTTTTGCGTACAGCAATGATGGAGTACCTTCTGCTTTAATCTCTTTGCCAATTCGCTATATGCATACAACCGTAGAGATGACTCACGAAGAAGATGTTGAAAATACGATTAATTTGATTTTGGCATCAATTAAAAAGATTGAAAATAACCAAGATTTTAGATATTTTACTTAAAAAGTAGGTTTTGATTTAGACAATGAGGTGCAAGCTCACGGAAACTAAATTCAACAGGAAGATATTATTTATTAGTAATTAAAAAACCCGTTCTGACTTGTTAGTCAGAACGGGTTTAGTTTTTATAATAAAAATATTTTAAAACATTATTCATTACGAGTTGCTCTTAAAGCATTCAATTTGACTTTATTTTCTTTTTCATCTAAAGTCGCTTGGATGAAAAATTTAGATATTTCTGTTTTATTAAAACTGTTAAAACCTACTTCCACATCATTTGAATATTTCTTTCTATATTTATTCAAAAAACATGAAACTACTTTTCCTATTTAGCATTATTTTGATTCTGACAAGTTGCGCAACAAAAGTGCAATACAATGATCCTGTTCCGATACATGATACTTTCACGTTAAATGCTCCCCAAATTGGTGAAGACAGAGTGATTAATGTTTGGTTGCCGCCAAATTATGATTCTACAAAAGATAAATTCCCTGTTTTATACATGGCCGATGGCGGTGTTGTCATGGAAGACTTTCCACATATTGCAAATACGCTCGCTAAACTCATAGAAATAGATAGTTTACCACCACTTATTCTTGTAGGAATTGAAAACACAGAACGCAGAAGAGATTTGACCGGTTTTTCTGAAAATATGAAAGATTCAATTTATTGTCCTTTAAGTGATGGAGCGAAAGATTTTAGAGCGTTTATAACAAACGAACTATTTGATGAAATTGGAGAAAAATACAGGGTTTCTGATAAAAGGGGATTGATTGGAGAGTCACTTTCTGGATTATTTGTAATGGAAACATTCTTTTTACAACCAGAAGCATTTGATATTTATATTGCCATGGATCCTTCTTTATGGTGGAATGACAATTACTTAGTCAAAAATACCGAAAAATTAATGAGCGATTTTCCAGATCGACCTAAAAAACTTTGGTTTGCAGGTTCTGATGCTCCCGACATTTCTAAATTCACAAATCAATTGGAAGACAAATTACAAAACATGGCACCAAAAAATTTGAAATGGACTTATTCGGATGAGCCCAAAGAAAAACACCATACAATTTTCCGAGCTACCAAGGAGAAAGCTTTGATTTGGAGTTATGGAAATTGATAATTTAAAATCCGCTTGATTTTAAGAAGTCTCTCATTAAAGTAATAAAATATTCTACTTTCTAATGAAAAGTAAATTCTTCATTAAATAGTTTATAGTCATAGAGGAATATGAAAAACAAATGAAACTGAAAGAGTGATTACCATTAAAAGAATAAAAAGTTAAAAACTAAGTGATTCATTAAGAAAACTTACTATTTCATTTTTTTATTTCCGTTACGACTTGCAAACAATTTATTTTTTTCGTCCGAAACAATGACTAAAAATCGCTCATAATGTTTTAAAATATCTGAAATCAATTCATTTTCGGTAAAGAGTTGAACATCATAACCTTCTCGCTCATCGCCAAAATATGACTTTGGGAAATAAACACGATTATTTTCAACAGCATTTAAGTTTTGCTCATTCATCAGACTATCGGATACAAGTTTAGACTCATTTTTGACTCCATAAATAAAGTTATTGATTAAGTCATATTCAACTTCAATTTCAATCTTTTTAGGATCTTCAAAATAATTAAGCTTGGCATTCACACCATTCTCTAAAAACTCTTTATGCAAGCTTTCAAATGCAGGTATTACAGTCTTTTCGATATAACTATTCGTTGTATTTTTATCACTAAATGAAATAATTTGTTCAAGTCTTGATCTCCATGATTGACCTGACCACGGAACTGTTGAAACAGAGTAATTACGTTCATAATAGTTTTGATCAATAATTAAGGCCTTGACAAAGCTTACTATAAACAGAAGCATTATTATTGCAAAGGGTAAGGCAGTAATTAAGGTCATGGACTGCAATGCCTGTAGTCCTCCTGCCCGCAATAACATTAATGCTAACGAGGCGAGTAAAACTCCCCAACTAACAATTTGCCATTTAGGAGAAGAAACTGCATTTTTAGTGGCAATTCCATTCATTACGAATATCCCAGAATCGGCAGATGTAACAAAGAAAATAATAATTATTGCTAAAGTTAAAAAGCTCGTAATTTCTGATAATGGTAAATACTCTAAAAAGCTAAACATCAACACGTCTGGATCACCAGCAAGTAAACTCAATGCACCATTGGCTATATTTTGATCAAACCAAATCGCACTGTTTCCAAAAACGGACATCCAAATAAAATTAAACAAGGTTGGAATAATCAATACTGCTGAAACAAATTCTCTTATGGTTCGTCCTTTAGAAATTCTTGCAATAAATATTCCTACATAAGGAGACCATGAAATCCACCATGCCCAATACAAAATGGTCCAATCAAAAAACCATGGCTGTTTGGCCTCTTCACTGGCGTAAGTGGAAAATGTAAGGTCGAAAAAATTTGAAACATAGTTACCGAGTCCATCAGTAAAAGTTCCAATTAAATAAACCGATGGACCTAAAAAAAGAACAAATAATAAAAGTACCACAACACTAATAATATTGATACGGCTTAAAATCTTAACGCCTTTATCTAAACCACTTACTGCTGAAAAAACTGAAATTGAAACTAGGACAATAACAATTAATGCTTGATAAAAGAAACTAGTATCAGGAACCACGTTGAATTTTTCAAGCCCTGAATTCAATTGTAAAACCCCAAAACCTAGAGTTGTTGTAATTCCAAAGAAAGTACTGCATAAAGCAAATATATCAATTACATTTCCCCACCTTCCTTTAATTCTATCTTTCAAAAGTGGATAAAAACAGCTGCGTAAAGATAAAGGCAAGCGATAACGATAAGCAAAATAAGAAAGTGATAATCCAACTACTCCGTAAATAGCCCAAGCATGAACGCCCCAATGAAAGAATGTAAAGAGCTGTGCATCATTTGCCCTTTGAAAGGGTGTGTTTTCAGAAAATGCATCGTGTGTGTAATGCTGCATTGGTTCGGCTACACTAAAGTACATCAAACCAATTCCCATTCCCGCAGCAAAAAGCATGGAAATCCACGAGAAAAAAGAATATTCCGGTTTGCTATTATTCTTTCCTAATTTTATGTTTCCATATTTCGTAAAAAGTAAAAAGATCAAAAACAACACAAATGCAGTCACGGACCATACAAATACATAATATAAATTCTTAAATATGTAACTTTTTATAAAGTCGAGTATGGATATTGTAAATTCTGGAAAAATAGCAGAAAGTAAACATACACCAATAATAAATACCATGCTAGGAATAAAAATTCCTTTACTTAAAGTGGATTGTAACTTCAGCTTACTACTCATAAAACTTTTATTATTTAATCGAATTGAGTTTTGTGGGCATACTTCCCCTCAACTTATGATATTTTCATCTCAAATTTCAAAAGTAACAAGATAATAATTATGATGAAAAAAGTATGAAGGATATTGGAGAACAATGAATTCTTTCCGCAGCACTTCGTCATTCATTATTGATATAATCTCTCAAATGTGTTACTTTTGGGAAACAAAAAATTTATATCAAAACAATGATCAAACAAGGTAAATCATATTCTAAAGAAGGACATATAATATTTATAATCGGTAATGAATTCAAAACTGTTGAAGGAGTTCCTGCAATTGTCGATGAAAACGCTAAATCATTCATTGCTTCCGATGATATATCAGATTATTTAAAGTTAGGTGAACAATTTATTTTCTTCGTAAAATCGAATGATAATTTAGAGAAAATGCGTGTTGCTGGACATGAAATTAGAACTAAACTCGCGAAATCAGCCGAGGAAATTTTTATTTCTGGAAACAAAACTGCTTCACTAGCAGTTGCTGAAGGATTGGCTTTATCAAATTATCAGTTTTTAAAGTATTTTAAAGATGCAGATAAAAAACGTTATCAATTAAGTGAAATCAATTTATTGAATGACTTTGAAGAAAAAGAAATTAGTCGATTAAATAACACTACGAAAGCCGTTTATTGGTCAAGAGACATGGTAAATGAACCACTCTCCTATTTAACAGCACCGCAATTAGCGAAAGAAATTCAATCTTTTGAAAGTGTAGATAATTTAAAAGTGACAGTTTTCGACAAAAAGAAGATTGAGGAATTAAAAATGGGTGGATTGTTGGCAGTAAATTTAGGTTCAGTTGATGAGCCAACATTTACAATCGCAGAGTACAAACCAAAAAATCCTAAAAATAAAAAACCAATTGTATTAGTTGGAAAAGGTGTTGTTTACGATACTGGAGGTATGAGTATAAAGCCAACTTCTGGTTCAATGGACATCATGAAAAGTGACATGGGAGGAGCAGCTTGCATGGCTGGAGCGATCTACGCAGCAGCAATGAATGAGTTAGATTTACACATAATTGCGCTCATTCCAGCAACGGATAATCGTCCTGGTGGAAATGCTTATGTTCCAGGTGATGTGATTACAATGTATGACGGAACTACGGTTGAAGTTTTGAACACTGACGCTGAAGGAAGAATGATTTTGGCGGATGCTTTGGCTTATTCAAATGAATTAGAGCCTGAATTGGTAATTGATGCAGCAACTTTAACAGGTGCTGCGGTAGCTGCGATTGGACAGAAAGGAGCTTGTGTAATGGGGAATGCTGATCAAAAGATTATCAATGATTTAATCAAATCTGGTTACAATGTGCATGAGAGATTAGCTCAAATGCCATTTTGGGACGATTACGCAGAAGAAGTGAAATCTTCAATTGCCGATCTTAAAAATCTGGGTGGAAAATATGCAGGAAGTATTACTGCAGGAAAATTCCTTGAGCACTTTGTAAAATCGCCTTATATTCATTTAGATATTGCTGGACCAGCATTTTTAGGTTCAACTGATAATTATAAAGGAAAAGGTGGAACTGGAACTGGGGTGAGGTTATTGAACAATTTCTTAGAAAACTATTAATTCGTTGGGATTAGAATAGGTGGTTTTCGGTGGCTTCGACAGCTTTTTACTGAGCCTTCGACAGGCTCAGTCGCCGAAAAAGGAATCCCGTTGACTGAGCCTGTCGAAGGCAACAATTCAAAAGAGAGATCCGTTCACTGTCAAACGCAACATATTCACAAACATAAATTTTGCCATAAAAACGAAGGTTAACAAGCAAAATTTGTGTTATTTTAAACCCATATTGATTCAAATTAGCGTGAAAGAAATTATAAAACAGTTTAAGGATAAAACTCCGAATCCATTGTATTTAATCCATGGGGACGAGTCTTTCTATATTGATCAAATTACTGAAGCTGCAACTAAATATATTTTAGATGAGAGCGAACGTGATTTTAACTTGACCGTTTTATATGGAAAAGATGCCGATATGGGGAAGCTCCAAGAGCAAGTTAAGCAATTCCCTATGATGGCAGAACGCCAGTTGGTTATTGTGAAAGAGGCGCAAGATGTAAAAGATTGGGGAATGATGGAAGCTTATTTTGAGAAGCCCTCACCTACCACAGTTTTGATTTTAGCTCATAAACACAAGAAAGCCGATTCAAGAAAAAAATACTTTAAATCCATAAAGAAAAACGGGGTTATTTTTGAAAGTAAGAAGCTTTACGAGAATCAAGTTGATGGATGGATTATTACTTACTTAAAAGAGAAAGGGTATTCTATCAATCAAAAAGCGACTATGCTTTTGGTGGAATTTTTAGGAGCTGATTTAGGAAAAATAGCAAAGGAACTCGAGAAACTTATGTTAGTTCTCGAAAAAGGAACTCAAATTAGTGAAGTCCATATTGAAGAAAACATTGGGATTTCTAAGGATTACAACGCATTTGAATTAACTAATGCTTTGGCTTCTAGAGACATTTTGAAAGCCAACAAAATCATCAATTATTTTGAGCAGAACCCTAAAGCTGCACATATAACGCAATTAATTCCATTGTTATTTGGGTTTCACGAAAGATTAATGAAAGCTCATTTTTCGAATGCCAGTGATATTAACGGATTAATGTCTGCCTTAAAGATGAGTTATCCAGCAGCAAAAGAAGTTTTACAAGCCAAACGTATATACAATCCTAAAAAGATTGCCAAGAATATTTCAACACTCCAAGAGTACGATTTAAAAAGTAAAGGGATAAACCGAGGACCAGGAAGTGATTCTGATTTACTCCGAGAATTGATTTACCTTTTAATGCATTAATTTATTAAGATGAGAAGATTTTATATTGATATCGCAACTTTAGATCAGGATCAGGTTACATTACCACCGGATGAATCTAGACATGCCTCAAAGGTCTTAAGAATGATTGTTGGTGATCAAATGGAAATTGTAAATGGAACAGGCGTAGTCTTTACAGGAGAAATTACTAATAACGCACCAAAAGCAGTGGTGGTAAAGAAAATGGGGTTTCAAAAAGAAAAACAAGATGAACATCATATTCATATTGCAATTGCTCCCACTAAAAACAATGACCGATTTGAGTGGTTTTTAGAGAAAGCCACAGAATTAGGAATCCATGAAATCACTCCGATTTTATGCAAAAATGCCGAGCGCAAGCAAATCAAAAATGAGCGATTTCAAAAGATTCTGGTTTCGGCGATGAAGCAATCCAAACGATTGTTTATTCCGAAGTTAAACGAATTGACAACCATTGATGAATTTATAACGAAACACCCGAATGGATTGATCGCTCATTGTTATGAAGAAGAAGAAAGAAATACTTCAATTCATAAGCAATTAAAACGAGATTCAAGCAATTGGATTAGCCATAACACCCCAATTTTAATCGGACCAGAAGGAGACTTTACCTTAAATGAAGTTAAAAAAGCACTCGAAAATGGATATCAAGCCGTAACTTTGGGTAAAACACGTTTAAGGACAGAAACTGCTGGAGTTTATGCATGTATGAATGTTAAGTTATTTTTTGAAGAACGTTAGAAGTCCAATTATGAAATTAATATTGAGTATTTTATCATTTTCTATGCTGTCAATTGCTTTTGGACAAGGCAGTTATCAATTGGCTGTTCTAAAATATAATGGTGGTGGAGATTTTTATGCTAATCCAACCGCTGTGCCCAACCTTGTGGAATTTGCCAACCAGCAATTAAATGCTAACATTAATCCAGAAGTTCCATATGTAGATGTTGGTTCTCCTCTCCTATTCACATATCCATTTGTTCATATGACGGGACACGGGAATGTTGTGTTTTCCAATTCTGAAAGAGAAAATTTGAGGAATTATCTTATTGGTGGAGGATTTTTACACATTGATGATAATTATGGCATGGATCAATACATCCGTCCTGAAATAGAAAAGTTATTCCCTAATTTAAAAATGGTAGAAATACCTTTTGATCACCCTTTATTCAAACAAAAATTTAATTTCAATGGATTACCCAAAATTCATGAACATGACGGAAATCGTGCTCAAGCTTTTGGGGTGTTTATTGAAGGAAGGCTGGTTTTACTCTACACCTATGAAACCGATTTGGGAGATGGTTGGGAAGATATTTCTGTTCATAGCGATACACAAGAAAACCATGAGAAATCTTTAAAAATGGGACTTAACATTTTACAATTTGCACTAATTAATGGAGGTTTAGAATGAAAAACATAATAAAATACACAATTCTCACATGCGTATTATTCATTAATACGACATTTGTTTTGAGTCAGAAAATTGATTATAAAAATCCACCAAAACAAGAAAGCACCTATCTTTTTAATGTTTTAAAATACCATAGACAGCCTACTCCTCCACTTTATATGACAATTAAATTTGAGGAGATTTTAAAACTACCAACAAGTGAATGGGTTGGATCAGATAGTCTTTTTTACGCTTATGAAAATGTACATTTGGAAAAATATGAATTGGCATTAAGTATTTTTGCAAGATTGAATATTGATACAATTCAAGAACCTCACGCGCAAATGCTCTACAGAACAACATTACAGCATTTAGATCGATTCGAAATGTTGAAAAATTATAATTCTAGGACCATTTCAGATGATAAATCAATGATATACAGCATTAAGTCCGCTGTTTCAGATTTAACAAATGCCTATCAAAAATCAAAACAAAAAACATTCATTCAAGATTCCACCTCCATTTTTACAATTTTGAAAGATCCATCCTTAGAAGAATTTAATCGAGATAAATCACCACAAAACAACAAATTAGTGAGTATCGCTTTCGCAATTGATTCAGCCTTAAGGTATTTCACAACTTTTCATGATGGGAATGACTATATTTTATCTCAAGCATTTGAGGAAATGGGAGATTTTCAAAAAAAATATTTCTATATCACCAATGCACATTTTTATTATTCTGCATCTCGTCATTACTATACCAATGATTTATATTTAGCTGAAAAGTATAATAATATCAACGATGAAATGAGTGAGAAAAACTTTATACCCATAAGTTTTAAACACAAATTTGGAAAGGTAATCAACAATCGTTTTCAAATCAAAACAAATTTCAAAGAGAAGTCTGAAATAGATTCAAGTTCAATATCAAGTTATACTCCACCACCGAAAAAAAAGGGTCAGAAAGATTATTTACCATGGATTGATAACTCTATTCTTATTTTAATAATATTAGCCCTTGCATTGATTTTCGTTGTTTTTATTTTAAAAACTAAAAAGCAGTAGTTTATCCCAAATGACATTAATCTGTGCGTATTTTAAATCAAATTACAATTTAAATTTTGATTAGTTCTACCCTATTGTAATTTAAGAATAAAGCTTCTCAATCATTTTCTTTTCAAGTGCTAAGCCTACATGAAGTTATTCAAAGCATATAAACCATGTAAGCATATAATGAGTATCTAGAAAATTATCAATAGCCTATAAAAGTAAAGAAGCTTTCAGTTTCTAATTGTTTTCTTTTTATTAAACTTAAATTGTAAGCCGTTGAAACATTATAAGTTGGGTATTCTGATTCTATTAAATGAGTTATAAATGCTCTTTCCATTGAGTTGATGTGCTTACAATTCTAATAGCCCATCATTTCAATTAAAACTCCTATTTCTTGCATTAATCTGATTCACCAGGTATTCTCCTCCTTATTGAAAAGCGAATGTTATTCAAAAGTTTTACTGACCAATAAACTCATTGGCTTGAAGGTAATATTTTACTACTAAAATATCGGATAGATTTTTACTAAAAAATTCAAAATAAGCGTCAAAAGATGATGATTATTGCCAAGCTAAATTAATAAATTGTTAACAAATAAAAGAAATGGGTTTTAGAATCTAGTAATAGTGAGAAATTGAAAACTCTATAAAAGCGTAAGAGGGAATTGGACGAGCGTCCATATTCCCTCTTACTAATCAACCTAACCTAACCACCTAAATCATAACAAAGGTAGTAAAACTTTTTATTCAATCACGAATAATAATCCAATAATTAATAAATATTTTTAAACATGTTAACTTAGTGTCAATTCTATATTATTTTTAATTCGTTTACTTGATTAATAATTATTTTTATTTAGGATAAAAAGAAAGGTTTATAAAAACACCTCCGCCATCATACATCTGGCACTACCTCCTCCTAAAGTTTCAATAGTTGTAAGATCGCTAAATAAAATATCACAGTGGCTTTCTATACTTACGATTTGACTTTCTGTTAGACTACTGTAAGCTTGTTCACTCATTACCATAGCTTTACTACCATTTTCACTTTCAACCTGCAACATATTCCCAGCAAACGAGTGCATTTGTCTTTCTGAAATTTCAATTATTTCTTTTCCGTCATTAGTTAAGTTTTGAATAACTATATTTCTTTGATCTATATCATCAATAGACTCTAAACAAACAACTGCAAAGGTTTCAGCAATCGACAACATCACATTTGTATGGTAAATTGGTTTACGCATACCATTTACAGTTTGATTGGCCACAAAAACAATTGGAGTATAGCCTTGATCATTACTAAATTCATGAACTAAACTTTCGTGTGATCGTTCAGACAGTCCACAGTAAACTTTTTTATTTCCTCTATCTAAAACTAAACTTCCTGTGCCTTCCAAATACTTATTATCATCTTCATTCCCTATGTAATCAGATACAATTATGATAATGACATATTCCGTGTCACCAATTTGACATATCAATTCTTCTCTTCGTTCTACCCTTCTATTCACAGCAAATAATGGATATAGAATTGCTGTTTTTTCTTCGTGAAAGGATACCCAGTTGTTTGGGAAGACAGAGTCTGGAGAATTGTTTTCAGCAATATCGTCGAAAACATGAACTTTAACTCCATAATCTCTTAACTTTTGAACGAGTCCATCAAATTCATTTTGAGCTGCAAGATTAATTTCTTCAGGTGTGCCTTCAATATCTTGTTGAAAAAAATTATTCTCCGCTGTTTCTTCATTTTTTCGAAAAGCCACGGGGCGAATCATCATTAATTGGTTAGTTGTTTGTTTCATAACTTATTATTTAGCCTACAAGGTATTAAAATAAGTTAATTAATAATTATTACCAATTTGGTTTTTTCCAATATTCATTCTAATTCTTTTAGATCTAATTGGGCAATAACTGATCAAATACTATCCACTTTTACAAATCTCTCAATTTATACATCATTTCTCTCACTTTATCACGCATTAAAGCTGCATGTGCATAATTCTGAATTTTAATAGCTTCTAATTTTTCTTTCTCCAAAGCTACTATTTGACACTCTATTTCTTTTTTACTCATGGCATAATAATTTTTGTGGGTTTTCATTTAAAATATGATATCCATATTTCATTTACAAAGTTAGAATTGAAGAACGTATTTTTTTTACGTGATATCCATCGATTTATTCAAAACTCATACGAAAGTAATTATTTTTGATTAAATATTAACCAAAAATACGACTATTTATTTAACAGCATATATATTATATGCCTAAATTCATTTACAAACAATTTTCATATAGCCGTAATAATTATTACCCCTTATCGGAATTTTTCACGTTGACTAATAGTGAATAAAAAAAATATTTTGTTCAATAAAGGAGACGCTCCATTGACAAAATGAGGATATGAAACACTAATCATGATTACGTACTAATAAATAATAAGAAAAATAGAAATTCTTGAATGATCCTGTTAATTGAAAATACTCATCTTATCCTAAACTCATACCATAGTATAAAACAAACAGTAAAGTATCTAATACGTATTTGAAGAAATAAAATTTTAAAATTGTAATTGCTTATAATATTTTCGTACATTTGATTAAAATATAAACACCTAAATACCTAATCATGGAAATTTATTTATCTTCGAACTTAAAGTTACTCCGAAAAAATCGCAAGAAATCACAGGAAGATGTTGCTCAAGAATTAAGTTTGACCAGATCATCCTATTCTGGATATGAAAATGGAGTTGCAGAACCGGGAATAGAAAATTTGGTAAAAATAAGTACGTTTTACCGTATTCCAATGGATGATTTACTTAAGAAAAATCTAGCAGAGCTATCAGAAAGTGACTGGGAGGCTATTGAAAAGGGAGTATATTCAGACATTAAAGGGAGAAAACTACGTGTTTTAACTTCAATGGTTTCCGAAACTAATGAAGATATTATTGAAATGATTCCCCAAAAAGCAAGTGCTGGTTATACCTCGGGATATGCAGACCCTGATTATATCAAAGTATTGCCAACTTTTCAATTACCATTTTTAAAAAAAGATAGAAAATACCGTTCTTTTCCAATCTTCGGTGATAGTATGCCACCCGTTTCTTCTGGGTCATATGTTGTTGCTGAATATGTTCAAAATTGGGAAACCATCAAAAACAATCATCCATACATCATAATAACAAAGGAGGATGGAATAGTATTTAAAGTTGTTAATAAAATAGCTGGAAGAGAAAATTTCATTCAATTATCTTCTACAAACCCACTATATGAACCATATTTGATTGATATAAATAACGTAATCGAAATTTGGAAGTTTGTTAATTACATTTCACATGATTTACCAGAAGTTACTATTTCAGATAATGATTTATTAAAATCAGTAAAGTCCATTCAAAATCAAGTAAACGAAATGAGGTCTTTCATGGGTAAGGATTTTTAGTAAATAAAATTTAGGCCAATACTCTATAATTCCTTAACCTCAAGTATATGCTTAGATATCAATCCTCCAATTTTACAAGCTGCATTTTGAGATCCATTCAATAAAAAATCTCCTACCTCAAAAGTTTTGGCTGAATAATCAAAGGCCACATAATTTTTTGGTTGCTTATTTATTGGCAAGGAATAAGGTATATAATATAATTTCACCAAACGTGGTTCTGGAATATTAAAATCAGATTCTAACTCCTTCTCTACCTTTTTCGCCAGGTCCTTTTCACTTAAGCCTTGTGAATTTAAAACCGTTATGGAAATTAATGATTTCCCCTTATGCATTTTTAAATTCTGATGAATACTAGGGTAAAAAATATTATTAATTAGCCTATCAGGATTTGCATTTAATCCAATCCTAGGTTGAGAAATTATTGCAGGTGATTTATGTTCAAAATATAAATTATAACACTCTTGCCATTGACCAGAATCTTTGCGATTCTGATAGTTAGGAATAGTATTTATTACATAGTCAAACGATTCGGATTCCCCATTTTTTAAGTAAATGGTTTGATCTTCTATTTTTACAACTTCACTTTCGAAATGGAAGTTAACTCGTTCTAGCTTTGAAACTATCTGTTGCGCTATAGTCCCTATACCATTTTTTGGAATTTTCGCCTTTCCGCTAGCAAACATTTTAAAAGTAAATAAAAACATTCTAGAAGAAGTAGATAAATCATTTTCTAAGAATATCCCTCCAAAAAAGGGCTTAAAAAAACGATCAATAATCGTTTCAGAAAAACCATATTCATTTAAGAACTCAAAAGTACTTATACTCTCCGTTTTAAATATTTCAGAGATAGATTGCCCATCCACTTGCTTCTTTAGCTTATAAATAAGCTTCTTATCTCCAAACCCGCCAATGTCCGAAAAAATTGTTTTCCAAAGAATATTTTTTGTTCTAAACGGATCACCAACTTCCGTGGTTTTACCATTTCTGAAAATTGTTGCTGCTGATTCTAGATTAAGTAAATTAATTTTTGATAAATCAATATGCTTTTTTAAATATGGATATGACGTTAATAAAACTTGAAAACCAACATCTAAATTCCAGCCATCGATAGTTTCAGTGCGCATTCTCCCTCCTGCTTGATTCAACTTTTCAAAAATAGACACTTGAAAGCCTTTCTTATTAAGCTCTTTGGCAGCTACTAAACCAGTTAATCCAGCACCAATAATCCCTACTTTAGTTTTAATCATGTTATCTTTAGTTTATTCTAAAAGAAAGTTTGCGATTTGAAAAATATGCAATTTAAGAATATAATATTAATGACAATATTTGCGGCAAATCTAAGATTTTTTTGTGTTTAGCTAAAAAGAAACTAAAATTATTCCCAAATCAGTTGCTGAATTGACTGATATAATAATCTTCTGAAAATTCAATAACATAATTTTCAATAAAGGAATTCCCATTAATTCTTGATGTAATTTTTAAACTAAATCACTATTTTGTTGTTACTTCATAGTAATAATATTTGACTTTTATCAAATGAAAAAGTAATGACAAACGAAAACAAAATCTCTTTGAGAGATTCAGGATACACATTCACTAAATTCGAAGAAGATGAGAAATCTCCATTTGAACGCTTGCTTGAGATATTTCAAGAGTTAATTGTCCATACTTCAGGCGATATCGATGAGACCTTAGATTGGATGGATCAATTGAATCAAGATTACAACTTATATACTGAGGAATACACCAAGGAAGATTTTATTGCAGATTTAAAGAAACACGGTTATATCAAAGACGATGATGACAAACCTGATGGAAAAGGCTTCGTTATTACAGCCAAAACAGAGCAAGTAATTCGAAAACGTGCTTTAAATCAGATATTTGGTGAATTAAAAAAATCTGGCAAAGGTAATCACAAGACAAAACACACCGGTGCCGGACAGGACACAACCGGAGAAATGCGTAAATATTCTTTTGGAGATAGTATAGATCAGATAGCAATTACAGAAAGTGTTAAAAATGCATTTACGAATAACGGAATTGATGATTTTCGATTAACAGAACAGGATTTGGTCGTAAATGATACACATCATTCCGCCCAAATGAGTACTGTATTGATGATTGACATCAGCCACAGTATGATTTTATATGGCGAGGATCGAATTACTCCTGCGAAAAAAGTCGCTATGGCGTTGGTTGAATTAATAAAAACTCGATATCCCAAGGACAGTATAGATATTATCGTTTTTGGAAATGATGCCTGGCCAATAGCAATCAAAGATTTACCTTACCTTCAAGTTGGTCCTTTCCATACAAATACAGTGGCAGGATTAAATTTAGCTTTGAACATTTTACGTCGAAAGAAACATTCAAACCGTCAAATATTTATGATTACCGATGGTAAACCAAGTTGCTTGAATTTACCAGATGGAAGATACTACAAAAACAGTAATGGTTTAGATCCTTACATTACAGGGAAATGTATGAACAAGGCTAAAGAAGCTAGAAAATTAGGAATTCCAATTACGACCTTTATGATTGCTCAAGACCCTTATTTACAATCTTTTGTAGAAGAATTTACTGAAGCAAATCTTGGTAAAGCATTTTACACTGGCTTAAAAGGATTAGGCCAAATGATTTTTGAAGATTACGAGAAAAATAAAAAACGAAATATAAAATAACTATGAGCCAAAATACAAATAAAGAAATAGATCTCACATCAATTAAGACTTACGGTGAACTTGAGAATTCAGGATATTCTCCGCGTTCTATAAAAGATGAATTGCGTGGTAACCTCATCGAGAAACTAAAGAACAAAACTCCAATATTCGAAGGAATTATTGGTTATGAAGACACTGTGATTCCACAAATTATATCCGCAATACTTTCAAAGCATGACATTAACCTTTTAGGCTTAAGAGGTCAAGCAAAAACACGGATTGCAAGAACTATGGTGGATTTATTGGATGAATATATCCCAATTATCAAAGGTTCAGAAATAAATGACGATCCTTTCTGCCCTATTTCTCATTTCGGAATTTCAGAAAAAGCGGACAAAGGTGGAAACTTACCAATAGAATGGTTGCATAGAAATGACCGGTTTTATGAAAAGCTAGCAACACCTGACGTTACTGTAGCAGACTTAATAGGAGACATTGACCCAATTAAAGCGGCTACACTGAAGTTAAGTTATGCTGATGAACGTGTGATTCATTATGGAATGATTCCGAGAGCAAACAGAAGTATATTTGTAATAAATGAAATCCCAGATTTACAAGCGCGAATTCAAGTGGCACTTTTCAATATTCTTCAAGAAGGCGATATTCAAATTCGTGGATTCAAGATGCGTTTGCCGTTGGATGTAAACTTCATTTTCACAGCTAATCCAGAAGATTATACCAACCGTGGAAGTATTGTAACACCATTGAAGGACAGAATTGGTTCTCAAATTTTAACGCATTATCCTAAATCGATTGAAATTGCTAAGAAAATTACTCAACAAGAGGTTATTTCGGATGTGAAGAATGAAAACATTTTGGTTCCTGAAACAGCCAAAACACTATTAGAACAAATTGTCTTTGAAGCAAGAAAATCTCCGTATATCGATGCCAACAGTGGGGTTTCTGCTAGAATGAGTATTTCGATGTATGAAAATCTAGTTTCAGCAGCAGAATTGAGAATGTTAAAGAATGGACAAAGCAAAACCACTGTTCGAATGTCAGACTTCGAAAACATCACACCGGCAATTACTGGAAAAGTAGAACTGGTTTATGAAGGAGAACAACTAGGAATAGAAAACGTAGCCAATGAACTAATTGGCTCTGCAGTAAAAACGACTTTTAATTCGTTGTTTCGTTCCATTAAGAAATTGAAAAAACCAGGATCTTCGGATGAATTCGATGCTATTGTTCAATGGTTTATGGAATCCAATGATTTCGAATTAAAAAATGATTCAGCGGACCAAAAACATGCGGAACAAATGAATAAAATCAAACCTTTGGAAGAGGCATTGGACAAGTTTATATCTTCAGGTACAGAAAACGAACGCATTTTTCTTAAAGAATTAATGCTGTGGGGGATGGTAGAATATAAACTTTTAGCGAAAAGAAAACGTGAACAAAGCACAAGTTTTTTTGATGAAATAGTAGGCTCATTTTATGAAAACTAAAAATAAACGTCCATATTTACCTGATGAAATTTTGGAAGGAATTTCTTCTCCTGCGGAAGATTTTCAAAATAAAATTATTCGGCCAATCATTAAAATGCAAAGTGATTTGTTAATAGCACATCTTAAGAACCAATTGAAAAAGTCTAAAATTCAATTGGATCAGTTACCCGACACGAAAAAAGAGAAAGCCTTGGCTGATTTGTTTTCCAAAAATCAAGCGTTCAAAAGAGAAATCAATGGAATGGTGATTGGTCATTTTACGTTAGAAGAGTACAACAAATATTTAGATTTCAGTAAAGAGATTAATCGACGAATAACTCAAATTGTATTGAACAGGTGTACGGACTTAATCCTTAATCGCTGATTTATAATTATTTGAAATTTACTTTGCAATCATAATATATGAATTTATCAAACCCTCAAGAATTTAACATCTTGAGGGTTATTTTATTTTACTAAACAAATAGTTTGATTACAAAGTTCTATCCATCTGTTTTTCAACTTAAAACTGTTCATATTAATTCAAATTTTATTTGAAACAATAATAAAAGTACGCAACTTAATTAATCGTTGTTTCGTTACATTTGCGCCATGAAATTTATATTACTAATTGCCTCCATTTTTATCTTTTCTTTTTCATTTTCACAAAATGTTACCAAAGTTTTTGGTGGTGCTCAAAATGACCGAGGTGAAGTAATTATTGAATGTGCAAATAATGACATTATTATTGGAGGAATAACAACATCTTTTGGCGCTGGAGGGGAAGATATCATCCTTACAAGATTAACACCTATTGGAGGAATCATTTGGAGTAAGGCTTATGGTCTTCCTGGGAATGAAGAAGGCCTTCCCTTAAATATTTATGAGACTGTTAATGGAGATATATTATTGGCGTTTAGGTCAAATTCATTAACTCAGTCACGATCAGGTGTACTCATGAGGTTAACATCTTTAGGTAATGTAATTTGGCAAAAAGAAATTGGAGATCCTAGTGGAAGTATAGAAGCTACACGTGGATTAATAGAACATCCTGACGGTTCAATTTATGTAGGTATCGGAACAAATGGATCATTTTTCGGTTCATCTGATGGCATGGTAACTAAATTAGACATGAACGGTAATATTGTTTGGTCTAAAATTCTTGGAGATGTTTTAAACGACCACGTTTGGAACATTATACCGCTTCCAAATGGTGAAATAATGGTAAACATGAATAGTGAAAACCTAGGTCCCGGCAACAGAGATGCATTGTTCGTAAAATTTGATAACCTTGGAAATATTTTAAATCAGGTTGCATTTGGAGGAACAGATTTTGACATGATGACTGATTTAGACTTTGATCCAGCGATTGGATATGTTGTTTCTGGAGGAACTGAGTCTTTTGGTCAAGGAAACAGAGATGCTTTCATCGCAAAGTTTGATACAAGTTTAAACTTGGTTTGGTTTAAAACTTACGGTGGGACAAATTTTGATCATGGTTCTACAGTTCAAATTATAGATAATAACCATTTCGTTATGTATATGAATTCAGATTTGACAAATCCAAATGATAAGCAGATGACTCTTATAGGAGTTGATAGTTTAGGGACTACCCTTTACACAAAATCAATTGGAGATGAATACGATCAACAAATTGAAGAGTATACTAATCAAGGTTTTGTCTATTCTCCCACTCAAAATAAAACATTTTTAACTAACAATTATTCAAATGCAGCCAACAATACAAATATGCTTTTCCAAGTAATTGATGGTTTACCTAATTCATATTGCGTAGATTCTATTCTATTAGAAGCTTTTCATACCCCTTCAGTTATGCCTATTACATTAGGTATAACAGATATCGGTGTAGCGACAAACGTTTCAATGACAGTCACCGATGTCACAACTTTAATTGAAGATGAATTCTGTCCTTGTCCTTTTAATATTCCTTCTCTTTCAGATACAACCATTTGCGATGGAACCCCACTTCAATACAATCTTGATCCAACTCTGAATTATGAATGGCTGCCAGTTTCATCTTTTTCTTGTTCAAATTGCCCTGATCCGCTTTTTATTGGAACCACTAATACACAAGTAAGTATTAATATTGACAACAATGTTTGCTTTGATACATTAACATTTTCAATTACTGTGAATCAAGTGTCAGCCGTTAACTTAACAGGTCCTGACACACTATGCGAGTCAGATGTACCCGTAATCTTTGATGCGAATGGCGTTCAGGGACTATGGTCTGGTAATGGAATTATTGATGCACAAAACGGAATATTTGATCCGCTTGGGTTATCTGGAGATATTGAAGTATATTTTTACACCAATAACATTTGTGTGGAAGAGGACACATTAGTAATATTTGTAATACCCGCAATAACAGCTACGATTACTAATAACGATATGATTCTATGTTTTGAGGATAATCCTATACAGCTTCAAGTTTCTCCAAATACAGGTACATGGTCTGGTTTTTCTCCAAGTGATATAAGTGGAAATACTTTTTTCGATCCTGCATTAAATAGTGTTGGGGTGTTCACAATTTTTTACACACCACAAGGAGCATGCATAATCGCCGACTCTATTCAAATCACGGTTGTTGATTTTAATGTTGATGTAACCGAAAACTTATCACTTTGTAATAATGAAAACGGAAATATAACAACTAGTCCGGCTGGAGGAACATGGTCTGGAGTAAACAGCGCTCAAGTTATACAAGGAAACAATTTTATTCCTTCATCACTATCTCCTGGAAATTATGAATATGTTTATACTGTAAACAATGGATGTACAAAAACTGATACTTTATTTGTAACTGTACATGAATCTCCAAATGTTAATTTAGGGGAAGATGTCTCAATTTATATTGGTGAAGATTTTGAAATCGAATTAAACAACCTCTCTTCATCTGATTACATAACTTGGTCTACGGGAGAAAGCTCAAATACAATTCTAGTTGATGAGGAAGGTCAATACCTTGTTTCAGTAATGAACGAATTCGGTTGTATTGATTCTGATTCAATTTATGTTACAGTTTTATGCGAGGCCGCTTTATACGCTCCGAATACATTTACTCCTGACAACAGCAGTGTAAATGATCAATTCAGAGTTTATGGCGATAACTTTACTTTTGAGCATCTAGTAATTTATAATAAATGGGGCCAAATTATGTTTGAATCTTATGATCCAAATGGAGCTTGGGACGGAACTTATGGTAATCTTGTTGTCCAAAGCGACACTTATATATACAAAGTAGAATATTACGAATGTGATTCCGCAGAGAAGAAAACAAAAATGGGGTATATAAATGTATTGAAGTAGTTTTTTATTGATTCGTTATTTCGAGAAATGATTTTAGTAAAATCCTGTTGTAGTAAAGTCATTGATTGAACTTGTATCAGGTAATTTCGAAGGAGCTTGTCTTTTTTTCGTGATACTTGAAATTTGAAACAACCACTGTATTTTTTTTGGACAAAGGTAATTTAAGAAATTATCCGTGCAAATTAATCAGTTCAATTCCAAAAGATAGTTAAACACCATAGCTCATTCAGCCGAAATAAATAATAATTCCTATTTTTCAAATTCAATTATTGAATATTCTATTAATTAATAAACAAATATGTGTTTTTCAGCAGAAGCAAGTTTTATAGCAGGGTCAGTTTTAACTGTGATAGGAGTTGCGACAATTAAAAAAACAACCCATAAACGCCAATTGTGGTTTGCTAGTATCCCTTTAGTATTTGGAGTTCAACAACTTGCTGAAGGAGTATTGTGGTTAACTCTTCCCGCCCCTGATCAAATTGCTTTACAACGGATGTCCACCTATGTCTTTATTTTCTTTGCTCAAATTATTTGGCCTTTTATAGTTCCTTTTGGTGTGCTGATGTTAGATAAAAAAAGTGATAGAAAACTCATTCAAAAAATATTGGCAGGTGTTGGAATTTTAGTGAGTGCTGCCCTCGCCTATTTCCTGATTGCTTACAATATGGAAGCAAAAATTTTAGATCACCACATCGCATATCATAATGATTATCCCGAAAAAATTTATGAATATGGTGCTATTTTATATGCTGTTGCGACAATTCTATCGTTGTTTTTCTCCAACGTAAAGCGCATGTGGCTGTTGGGTGTTTTCATCGCTACATCTTACGCAATTACACTTTATTTTTATGAGAATCATGTGCTTTCTGTGTGGTGTTTCTTTTCTTCTTTGATCAGTGTTTATATTTATATATTGATTAATCGAGAAAGAAAGCTGACTGTAAATGAGTCGAGTTAAAGGAACTAAATTTCTTATAAAAAGAACTGAGGAAATGAAGTTCATTTCCTCAATTCTACTTTTTATCTAAAAACATTTTACTCACTTCCGAAGTATTCATTGCCCATTGCATATCATAAATTTCATTGGCCTCTTCTGGAGTTTGAACAATAGTTAAGTTTTGAACTTCAGATTTCAATTTTAATAAATTTCCAATTTTTAACTTAGCATCCAGCTTTTTCGTCAAAGTTTCTACTCCCGAAACGTCGAGATTTTGAACAATTTGCCCATCAAAAGGCATTTCTAACCAAATAATTTCTCTTGAAACAACATCGAGAACTCCAAATACCATCCCTTTGGTAAGTGACTGCTTAATTCTAACTTGATGTTGTAAGGAGCTTGGATTATAAGCAACTCCACTTGGTGAAATTTTCATTGGAAATTCACTGTTCATCCAGCCCACTGTTAAATTCGGTGTTAAACTTCCATTTGTATATGAATTACAAGTAAAACTAACATATTTTGCTCCTAAATTTGTCAATTTATTCAAATTAACATCGATATATTCAGCCGTTCCAACTTTATTAGGAATATTCTGAATATCTCCACTGTGCTGGCATCCTGGAATAGTAAGTCGAGAGTATGAACAAAAATCACTCTCATTTTCATAAGCTACATTACAACTCAAATCCATGTCGAGATGCTGAGCTGGTAAACCTTCTCCCCATTGTAAAAATAAACGAACATTTTCTCCTGCGACCTTAAACTTTGTTCCCATCAAAGCGCCTTGCAAATCTTGAATATGATCTGTTCTGTCGCCAATAGCAAAAGGAATGTTAAATAACTCATTATCAATGTACATCGTTTTACATGTCGTTTTCGCGTTCTGTAATTTACTTTTAATTGCTGCAAAACTCAAATCTTGAATAAGTGATTGCATTCTTTTCAATTCGTCATCACTATATAAACAAAGTAATTTATTGACCTCAATTCTTTTGCTGATTCCACCAAGTGGCTTTACCATTCTTGAAGCATTTTTATCAAAATACAAATCCGCATACATATTTAAAGTAAAAATTAAACGAGAAGGAACTTGATTTAAAATCTCCTTGAAATGTTGGATTGTAACATCTGGACCAAACCACAACATTGTTGAGAATAACGATCTTGCAAACAAACCAGGTCTTTGTTTTAACAATGCGAAAGTTTGAGCTGCGTCAGTTTTTAATTTGAAATGATTCACTTTTCCTTGCCAAACTTCATATTGTCCAGTGTAGAAAAGATCAAGTAATTCGGCCAAGTTTTCAAAGCCTTTTTTCTTACTGAATTCTGTTAATCTCAACGCTCGAATTACCCTTACCCAAATACCTCTTTTAGAATGCATATTTTCACATTGTTCAGGAATATCCAAACTCAAATTATTTAACCAATTGGCATACATTCTGCATTCTGATCTATTGAATTTCAATTTTAAATCGGACAACGCTTTTATTTTCACCTCAGAACTTTTATCTAATTGACAATACAAATTCGAAGCATTCCTTTTCATTCGGTTAACGATTGTTTTAGGTTCAATAATTTGCAATAAACCAGTATGTTTGAACCATAAGTATCGAAGGATATCTGTTGGGGTTTTGAAAAACTGTCCAGCCAATTCCAATTGATTACTTTCAACTAAAGCATCAATAACAATCATTAAAGTTTCTTTAATTTTTACTTTTGATTCATTAGAGACTCCAAAATGGTGAATTAAAATATTAAGACCATCAACTTGGGTTGCATCAAGAACGACTGGAGATTCTAAAAGAGATTTTAATTCATTTTTCAAATCATTTTCTGTCCACAATTCAAGAATTTTCAACTTGTTTTCACTAGTAGTATAATTCAACTCATCAAATTGGAAAGGAGTTCCACAAAATGGACAACCATTATAGTGTTCAATTGGAAATGTATTTTCTGGTATTAGGTGTCCACATGGCAGTTTAGTTCCATTATTCAAATGAAAAACATTAGAAAACCATGTTATGATATGATCAATAATGGTTTCATTAGTTGAGATATCCCATTGTTTTACCAAAGGTGTCCAGTTTTTATTTACACCTGAAACCTCTTTCAATATATTAAATATTTCTAATTTGCGTAATGGAGAAATACGGTTAACCTCATACAATAATTCCTCAGAAAAAGTGTAACCCAATTTCGCACAATTTGCTAAAAACTCGCTTGTTGTTTCGTTGATTTGTGTTTCTATATCACCCGTGATCCAATCCTTTTGAATTACGATTGCATTTTTTCGAATGGCTACTTTTATTACATTAGTTTTCATAAATTTGACCTTGACTTAAAAGTGAGGCAGGTAGGATTCGAACCCACGTCCTGGACTGGAATGTTGAAGTAAGTTTTTATTGACCCAAAACTACTATTTGACTCTTTCATAAGTAAGTATCTCAAAAGTAAATGAGTAATTTAAAAACTGACCTGCTCTACCAGCTGAGCTACTGCCTCTAAATATTAAAATAATGTTCTGTCCTTCGACATTACAAAGATTGGATCTTAATGCGCAAGGTAAGTACGTAGACAGAATTTTAATAATTAATTTTTCAACTGCTCCGCTTTTTTCTGCTTGGCTTCCATTTTTTTTCTCCTTTTCACTTTCCATGTAGCGTTTTTCTGCCAATCACCAGCCATAATTGATCCAAACGGAATTACTTCATCGATGATGTTTCCCAATCCAAATTCATCCATTTGATTTCTCACACTTTCTGCATTTTTATAAGCTGAAGGCAATTCTGAGATATCAATTTCGTTGGAGTAAAATCTAATATCTAAACCTTTCGTTTCCTCTTCAAAAACTTCTTTTATTGATTTCCCTTCTTTGCTTCTTTTATGGGCTGTTCTGCTCATATTTCTTCCTGCTCCGTGCGGCGCAAATCCTAAATTATTTTCAGTTGTTTCTCCTCCAACAATTAAAACTGGTTCTGCCATATTTAATGGTATTAATCTTGGTCCAGTAATATCAGGCATAAATTTTTCATTTAAGGGAGTTGCTCCTTTCGCATGATAGAATAAATCTCCATCTTTGAATACAAAGTTGTGTTCATTCCAAAACCTATTTTCAACTTTAACACCTACTTTTTCGGCTGTCGCGTCATGAATGCAAACATGATTTTGCTTTGTCCATTTTCGAATGACTTGCAAAGCATCCCAATAGATTTCACCTTCTTCAGAATCAGCTGGAATCCATGCGTTTTGCTTTAAAGTTTCTTTTGAGATTTCTCTTCTGAATTTCTCAGCCAATTTCATTCCGGTTGTAAAAAGTCTAGCTCCAACTCCACGGGATCCGTGATGTGTAACCATCATTGTATTTCCAGTTTTCTTCGAAGTTCCAACAAACAAAAAGTGATTTCCATCCCCTTGAGTTCCCAATTGTTTTCTCGCTAATTGAATAAAACTATCATTGTTAAGGATTTTATTTGATTGAAATTTATCCAATAATTCTTTAGGAAATCTGTATTGTTCATTTCTATCTCTACCTCCTCCTCCAAAATGAGTTGAGGCATGAGCTGCATCCATAATTAATTGTGGATCAACTCTTCCAAAATCCGTTAACATTACCGAACAACAAATATCAGCACTGTGAAAACCTGGGTGAATCGCGTTTTTTGTTACCACTACTCCTCCAACCGGAATTGTACCAACAGCCCCCGTAGGACAGGCGTCTGGCATTATGGAACCAGCAACGACAGTGGGTGTTTTCATGACTTCATTCATTGTTTTAATAACAGAGTCAATATTCTCTTTTTCTAATTCATTTTCAGCACGAATATTAATCTTGAATGGAATTGGTTCTTGAAGTAATGGAATCATAGGTTGAGTTCTATATTGTTCCAAATAAACCAACATTTCGGCTTCCGTCAATTGGTTTTCATTGATGTATTCAATTGCTTCTTTAAACCATTTGTTAGAAGTAAATCCTAATTCAATAAGCGTGTTTCCTGTAACTTTAATTCCATTTTTCATTGTTTCTGTTTTAATACGCTACAAATATTGGAAGATACTGCGCAATCATTATGCGTAGTTAAAATTTAATTTTAATTTAGTGAAATGGCTCAGAACAAAAATGCACTTATTCGGTATAAGACTATCGACAAATGTTTACAAAATAAATATAGAAAATGGACTCTAGAGGATTTAATTGACGCTTGTTCTGATGCTCTAAATGAATATGAAGGACGTGATATCAATGTGAGTAAAAGAAGTGTTCAACTTGATATTCAGTTAATGCGAACTGATAAATTAGGCTACAACGCACCAATTGTAGTGTATGATAAAAAGTATTATCGTTACGAAGATGAAAATTTTTCAATAACGAATATTCCACTTACTGAAACAGATATGAATGTACTATCTGAAACAGTTGAAATGCTAAAACAATTCAAAGATTTCTCACTTTTTTCAGAATTAGATGGAATTATTCAACGCCTAGAGGACAAAATATATACTGAAAAAACCACTCAGCCTGCCATTATTCATTTGGATAAAAATGAAAACTTAAAAGGATTGCAATACTTAGACACTCTTTATCAAGCAATATTAAAGAAAATATGTCTGAACATTACTTATCAATCTTTTAAAGCGAGAGCATCTTCGGACTATGTTTTTCATCCCTATATCCTTAAACAGTTTAATAACCGATGGTTTCTTGTTGGACGTCAGGCAAAACAAAAACAAATTTTGACACTTGCACTCGACAGAATTACAAATATTGAATACAATTTAGATACCCCATATTTAAACGAGAATTTTAATGGTGATGAATTTTACAAAAACACAATAGGTGTAACAGTTCTAAATGATGATCAATTACAGGAAATTGAACTCCAAATAGACCGACCTAATGCACCTTATGTTATCACCAAACCATTTCATCATTCCCAAAAAGTAGTTGGAAGATTACAAGATGGAAGTGTGATTATCAGTTTAAAAGTTCATCTTAACTTTGAATTCGACCGACTTATTCTAGGATTTGGTGATTCCATTAAGGTCTTAAAACCTAGATATTTAAAGAATAGAATCAAAAGAAAACTTAAAAGAGCCTTGGAAGGTTATGACAATGACGTTAACAATGATAAGATCAAGGTTTGATACATCCACAAAATAACTTTCCGTCATATTTATGATTTGACAGCTTTAAAAATATCCTTCCCCCCTTCCATCAATCAACTGAAAAAGTGATTTTTACATTCACTCTAAATTCGGTTACTTCATCATCTTCTACACATGCACTTTGCTCGTTAACATAAACGGAACATATATTCTTAACACTCTTGGATGCATGTTTAACTGCTTTTCTCGTTGCATCTTCCCAGCTTTTCTCTGAGTTTGCTAAAACTTCAATTACTTTCAATACTGCCATAGTGTGTTTCTTTAAAAGTTAATAATGAGATCAATATACAAAATAATTAAGAAGATTTCGGGAAAGTATAAAGAAATTTAACCGCTCTCGCGCTGAGTTTATCGCAAATGTTTGTGCGAAAATTCCAAAGAAGAATTGATAATCAATCTGTGATTCCTAAAGTTTTGGATAGTTTATTTTATTTATAATTCTATTTTAAATCTGAAATGGTTGTAAAGAATCGTTGAAGTTTTATTTATAGAATCATTAAATTCTAATACTGATTATTCTTCAAGTTTCAGCAATCTGCTTTTCAAATTACTCAGTTCAATTTCTTCAAATTTGGTTTCTGGTGCTTGTATTGAAGTAGTCGTATCCACGATAGATAAAAGAACTTTATCATTCTTTGTTTCCATGACTACATAGTAAACTGGTTTTTTGGTTGGAATACTTGAAAATCCAAATTTCCCACCAAGCCTGCTCGCCGGAAGCAAACACTTTTCTTCTTTAAATACTAGGGTTGTAAATTTTTCACTTGAAACATCTAAATCGGTTTTCATAGTGATCAATGGAGAGTAATTTCTAAATCTATCACAATTTATCCAACCCAACCTTGAAGTGCTAAACCCATAAAAACCAAGATCTGCTGATGAACCTTCCCCCTGTTCAACTCTCTGATTTCTCAAAACATTTTGTAATTCATAAACGTTATTTATACCCAAACTATCCATTAATCTTTGAATAGAGTCATTGTAGACAAACCTAAGCTCAGGTCCCTGAAAACGATTTCTTCTTGAAAAAATATTTCCGAAAAATCTTAAACCACGCTCAATCTTACAAAAGAAGAACTTGCATTCCTCCTGGCCTATAGGAGGTATTAAAGATGTATTTGAAAAAATACCACTTGGAAAGAAAATAGCTCCTCTTGCATCTGAAGAGCCATTATTTAATTCCCAATTCATCGTTTGAAGCGAGTCATGTTCGCCATAAAAGAGTTCCATATCTTCCTTAAATTCTGTGGTTGGCATGAAAATATTGATATTTTTCTGAGCTTCAATTTTTTCACCCATTTCATTGTAAACTGTTATCTTCATCATTCCGCCTGTCTCCAATATCCTACCATCAGATGTAGTACTCAATCTTTCGCCAATCATACCAACAAAAGAATACACTTCCTTGATTTCAACATTTGCAAATTGTGAAGGCGTGTCAAAAGTAAAGGCATTGATTTGAATCACTGAACCTTCCTTTAAAATTAGAATTGTATCTCTATCAGTTCGAATGCGAATATTTTGTGTTTCAACCGATAATTCATCGTAAACATCTTGAAGCGTTAAAGTATTTGATTTAATTGGAGTGGTAGGTTTATCATGAATAAGCATAACCTCCACCCTCCTATTGTTTTTCTTTCCACCTTCCTCCTCATTTGAGAAAGCTGGTTTTTGTTCTCCAAAATAATCAGACTGAATCGGAATATTTACTTTTCCTTTTAAATATTGATTGATGCTGTTCACGCGCTTTTTAGATAAGTCTATGTTATAACTATCAGATGCATCGCTATCTGTGTGTCCAGAAAGATATACCTTTTTAATCTCCTTAGTTTTTGACAATAAACTATCTATTTTTAACAACTCCTTAGAATTAGCTGAATGAGAATCTACTTCGAAATAAATGTTCGTAAAAAGTGTGTCTTGACTAATAGTAAAATTACAAGCCGAAACAAAAATGAAAATGATTGAAAAGTATCTATACATAAGTAGTCGTTTATATTAGTACGATGAAAGACAAAGAATAGTATAGTAATGAATAATTAATTTCAAATTATTTTTCCTACCAGCCGCCACCACCTCCTCCTCCAGCGCCGCCACCAGAAAAACCTCCACCACCAGAAAATCCACCAGCAGAGCTACCAGCAGCTGATGGCGCAACTGAAGCCGTTGCAGAAGCTGCCGAAAGTGCGCTGAAATAGCCTAAACTTGCGTAAGAATAACCACTCACATAATAATTACTCGACTTAAATTTCGCTTCAATTTCTTGCGCTTGGAATTTCTTTCCCCATTCATCCGCTTTTCCAAAAGCTATGGCATACGGAAGGTTTTTCTCGAAATAATCAAAATTCATATCGGGTTTATTCACGGCATTAATGCGCTGTTCATCTGCATATTTTATAAATCTTTCAAGACCTAAAATGTGATCTAATTTTTTACGTCCTTCTTGAGTGGGTTGATAGAAAAGACGCATAAAAACAAGATTCATGATGAGCATTATCGCCCCAAGCAATGGAATAATTAATCCAAATCCTTCGAAATAATTAAATGCGATGATCATTCCAACAATTGTGAGTACAGGAAAAATGTATTGAGGTAAAAATAGTTTTCTGTTCTTGTTGAAATAAAGTCCTGCTTGTTTATTTTCTATATGCGTAATTAAATATCCATGGGCTTTAGACACCTGAGGATTGTACTTTTTTCTAATGAAAATAGAATCATCATTCAATAAAAGTGCTTTCAAAAAACCTTTTTCAACTTCATTTAATTTTTGCTTTTTAGAATTTTTATTGGTTCTAATAATTTTAAAACTTTCTGCTTTTCTAGACGAACCCTCCTTCTCTATTATAATATGGCCTTTTACTGCCAATTGAAGAAGTTGAGCTGCAAACATATTTTCATCCTCTTTTCCTTCATTCATCAAAAATAAGACCTCCGCAGGACTCCAGTTATTTGGTGGGTAAAACTGCGGAATAATTGTTCCTTTCTTTGGGTCTTTTCCATGTTTCAACCACAAAATAAAGTTGACCAAAAAGGAAATCAATAAACCGGTTACCCCTATTATTACTAAAGCATGATCACGAAAAAAGTAAGTCATTTTTGTTGTGAAAGGAATTTCAGAGATGACTTCTTTATCGAAAGCTACAAGGATAGTTAAATTACTCTGTGGCTCAAGTTCAGTAGCCGTAAACAAACGCTTACTTGTCGATATTGATTCAGATTGGAAGTTTTTTTCATCCGTGGCTCCGTATTCACCTATCCATCCATTGTAATCTTGAATACCGGTATTATTTGGTGTGGAAATCGTGGCAGATAAAGAATCTATTTTCATCCCCCAATGATTACCATTTACTTTCCACATTACTTGACAATTGTTATCATTGCAAAAAACCGTACGATCAAGTAAGTAAGTAATTTCGTAAGAATGTCGTCCATTGAACAAGCGTGTATCTTCAGAACCAATATAGATTCGAATTCCACCTTTTATATTTTCAGTTTTAAAATTCGCTGGACTTCCACTTTTCTTTACACTTTGAATAGTCAGCAATTGGCGCACTTTACCACCTGGCAATTTAAAATTCAACGGAATATCACGATAAATTCCTCGCTTTATATCTCTCCCTAGGGAAAGAACATCAATTTTTTCGGTTACTAAAACGCTTCCATCCTTTTGGATTTGAATATCACTATGAAATGCATAAATCTTCTCTTCCTTATCGAATAAGGTAAAAGAGCACAATAAAAAACAGGTCAGAAGTAGTAATAAATGTCTCATTCGAATATTTTTTGTGGTTCACGTTCAAAAGACTCAATCTCGTAAAAAGAACGTTCTTTAAATCCGAAGGGTCCTGCTAATATATTATTTGGAAAAATTCCAATTTTTGTATTAAAGTCCCGAATAGTTCCGTTCAAATATCTTCTCGACATCGCCAATTCATCTTCCACCTTTGTAAGTTCCTTCATCAATTCCAAAAAATTCTCATTTGCTTTAAGCTGTGGATAATTTTCAAAAGTGACTTTAATCGAGCGACTCACCAAGTTCAATCCTGCATCCTCTTTCTCTTTCTGCAACATTTCATTATCTTTTGAAGAGCGCATTGAAGTTACTTTCTTAAACAAATCAGCTTCATAATTGCTGTATCCCTTCACCATTTCCACAAGTTTAGGAATTAATTCAAAACGCTTTTTGAGTTGAACATCAATTCCTGAAAGTGCTTCCTTTACAGATTCACGAGCAGTAATGAGTCGATTGTAGATAATCCATGTAAGAATAAGGAGAATTACAATCAGCGTGGAGAAAGAAATAATAAAATACATGAAGTAAAAGTAAGGATTTTGTTTTTATGTGGATAGGTCTTTTCTTTATTCAAAATTCATTTCTAATTTCAGAATTGATGCCATATTTCCATTAGTAAATCAAAGTTAAGGCTTGGAATGAGGATTAAAATGTATAATCTTATATGATCACAATTGCTCACCTCTTCACTGCTCCTTCATAAATCCCAATCCAATCCTCTACAGTCATTTTCTTCATCAATTCACCAACCAATTCATATGGAACATCATTCATTTTTTTGAAACGAATACAGCTTTTTCCCATATCAAGTTTTGTTTTGGCGTGTTTTGGATATTCTTCAACGAACCAAGCAAGTAATTCTGGATTCGCATAAATCCCCATGTGGTAAACGGCTATAAAATTCTTTTGGGCTGCGATATTAATAAAAGGCAACGGCAATGAAGTGTCGCAATGATAACCTGCAGGATAAGTTTCTTTTGGCACCACATATCCAACCATTTTATAGATGACGGTTTCTTCAAATCCTTTTGGAATATTATCTTGAATGGTTTTTTGTAGTTTGAGGAAAGCTTCTTTTTTATCTTCTGCAATGTTGTCGATGTAGTCTTGGATTGTCATATTCTTAAATTCTCTTTATGCCTTGCAAATTAAGTAAAATTCTCGTTTTCGGATAACAAGTTGAATACTATTAAACGAGCATCTGCTTAGTTTGATAAAAAATGTTCAAAACTAGTCGTTTATTAACCGTTATAAACGGCTAGCAGTCTGGTATAATTAGGATTCAGCGATTAGGCAAAAGGGATTCTCCTCTTCTGCCCTGATGGAAATGGAAAGCATGATGAAATGAATTGCACATTTGTCATTTTTAAAAGAGCGACAGTAGAAGCTCCTTTTTAAAATAGACAAGGTAGCAAATTCATGAAAAATCTTGAAATTGTAGACAGATAATGGCAGCCAAAAAAAAAGCAGAAATACCTAAGTACCTCTGCTTCTATTCCAATATCTAGTTTCTATAAACCTTTTATTCAAACATTATTCTGAGTTTTGCATAGAAAGTTACAAAGACTATTCTTGTGAACCTTTTAATTTCATGAGCTTATTTATATAAGTGATTGAAATTTAATACGAGCAAAACGACGTATTTGAAACTTTATAGCAAAACACTAGCTTGTAAATAACATCTCTCTCAACTTAGGGAAAGGCCACATCTCATCATCAACTAAAATTTCTAATTTATCTGTGTGATACGAAATCTGACTAAAGAAAACCTTTACCGTATCGCGGTATGCTTCTGCTCTTTCAGCGATGTCTTCAATTTTATTGGCTTGCTTTCTGTTTTCTAACATTGTGCGAGAAAATTCTTGCATTTTGTTCATGTGCATAGACAAATCAATCAAAATTCCTTTTTGAGCTGTTGTTCCTTGACCTGCTTCATCACCAAGAACTGATTGAAGTCCTTGAATGTTTTGGATCAATTTATTTTGGTACTCTACAACTACTGGAATTACGTGGTTTTGAGTTAAATCACTGATCAAACGCGATTCAATTTGAATGCGCATGATGTATTTTTCGTATTCAATTTCTTGCCGAGCAAGTAATTCTCTTTTTGTAAATACTTCCATTTTTTCGAAAACATCGATCACGTCTTGACGTTCCCATACTTTCAATGCACTTGGTGTATCTTTAAGGTTACTCAATCCTCTTTTCTCTGCTTCAATAACCCATTCCTCACCGTAACCGTTTCCTTCAAAACGAATATCTTTTGATTCTTTAATTAATTTTTGAAGTTCTTTAAGAATTGCTTCATCTTTCCCGTTTCCATCTTCAATTCTTTTATCAACAGCAACTTTAAACAATTGCAATTGTCTCGCAATAATCGTGTTGATTGTAATCATTGGTTGTGCACAGTTTGCTAATGAACCCACAGCGCGGTATTCAAATTTGTTTCCTGTGAATGCAAATGGAGAAGTTCTATTTCTATCGGTATTGTCCAACAAGATTTGTGGAATTTTCCCAATATTTAATTTTAATTCTGTTTTATCAGCTGGTGTCATTTTACCTGCTTTGATGTTCTTTTCTAGATCATCAAGCAAAGATGTTAAATGCGAACCAATAAATGCCGAAACAATTGCTGGTGGTGCTTCGTGACCTCCTAAACGGTGATCGTTTGATGCACTTGCAATTGAAGCTCTCAACATATCTGAATGTTCGTGAATCGCTTTTAATGTGTTTACCAAAAACGTTAAGAACTGTAAGTTACTTTTTGGATTTTTTCCTGGAGACAATAAGTTAACCCCAGTATCTGTAGCTAAAGCCCAGTTATTGTGTTTACCTGATCCGTTTAATCCTGGAAATGGTTTTTCGTGTAAAACAACTCTAAAATCATGTCTTCTTGCAACTTTTTCCAATAAATCCATCAATAGTAAATTGTGGTCATTCGCTAAATTACATTCTTCGAAAATTGGAGCACATTCAAATTGATTTGGCGCAACTTCGTTGTGACGAGTAGTAACTGGAATACCTAAACGGATAGCTTCCATTTCGAACTCACGCATGAAATTCGTAATTCTCGCTGGAATAGAACCAAAATAATGATCATCTAATTGTTGACCTTTTGCTGGTGGATGCCCAAAAAGAACACGTCCTGTCATCATCAAATCTGGACGCGCATTAAAAAATGCTTTGTCAATTAAAAAATATTCTTGTTCCCAACCTAGAGTTGCGATTACTTTAGATACGTTTTTATCAAAATACTTACAAACATCAACAGCTGCTTTATCAATTGCGTTTAATGCTTTCAACAAAGGCATTTTGTAATCCAAAGCTTCACCTGTATAAGCTATGAAAATTGTTGGAATACATAAAGTGCTGTCTATTACGAATGCTGGGGAAGATGGATCCCATGCTGTATAACCTCTTGCTTCGAAAGTATTACGAATCCCTCCATTCGGAAAAGAAGAAGCATCTGGTTCTTGTTGAACTAATAAATCTCCACTGAACTGTTCAATTGCACGACCTGGTGCGATTGGTTTAAAGAAGGCATCATGTTTCTCTGCTGTTGCTCCTGTCAAAGGTTGAAACCAATGTGTATAATGTGTTGCTCCTTTTTCTAAAGCCCATTCCTTCATTGCTGAAGCTGCTACATCTGCAATATTACGGTCAATCTTTGTACCGTGTTGAATTGCACTTTTAATAGATTTATAAGCTTGCTCTGGAAGGTATTCACGCATTTTATCTTCATAAAAAACATTTTCTCCGAATTTCTCCGAAATTTTCCCAGTCCATTCGAACTTTTTTACTTCACGATGTAAAACATCTTGGTACGCACTTTTTCTAACAGATGACATAGTTCTAATTTTGTTTGGACAAAAATAGAATTTTCAATCGAAAGATTTTTATAAAAATTTATTTTTTTTGAAATACTCAAAAAAATTAGGGGTAAATCAACAAAAAACAGACAATACTCAAAAAATACCCCCAAAAAACAATAGTCAAAATCAAGAAATAGTATTTATCAACTGCTCAACACACTTTTCATGTTCTTTCTTTAACTCTAAATCAATAATCCCGGTTTCTGGTGTGAAATTATCATTAAATGATGGTAAAGAATAAATTGCAATTAGGTTAGCTCCAAACTTAGGAAAACGTTGTTCAGCTGCTCCGAGAACATTCTTAGCTCCATAACCTCCGGGTGAAGTTCCCATTAAAAGCATCGGGATATTTTTAAAAAACTTAGTTTGAAACCTTGAACACCAATCTAAGAGGTTTTTCGCTGCTACGGTATAAGAACCGTTGTGCTCAGCCAATGAAACAATTAATCCATCAGCGCTTTGAATTTTGTCTAGAAACTTTTTAATATTATCTGGATAGCCTTCTTCTTCCTCTAAGTCCACCCCAAAAACGGGTAATGCATAATCCGTAATATCTACCCATTCTGTTTCAATCGATTCTATTTGATCCAGTGTAAATTGAACCAATTGCTTATTAATCGATTGAGAACTGTTACTTCCTGCAAAACCTATTATTTTCATTCCTTTTCTATTGTTTTATTTGAATAATGATTGTTGAGAAGACTAACAAACAATTTGGAGTTATTGTTCATGTATCTTTTCGTTCTATATCCACTTACCCACACTACTCCATTGATGGCATTGGTTAAAAATATTTCATCTGCAATTAAAATATTTTGTGGGGTAATTGTTGATTCATAAACTTTCACTTTATTTTCAATAGCCAAATTAATGATGGTCATTCGCATTGTTCCAGCCAAACAGCCTTCATCTAATCCGGGAGTGTATAACACACCATTACTCACTAGAAACAAGTTGGAATTTGTACTTTCTAAAACATTTCCTTTTTCATCGGTGATTAATAAGTCGTCCAAACCTTTTTCTTTGGCTTCAATTGCTCCCATGACATAAACCAAACCATTTTTCGTTTTAAAATTTGAAAAAATGTTGTTAGGCTTCCGAACAGCGGTATACAAATCAACTTCTAATCCTTTTTGGTTAAGTGTAAATTCATTGTGTTCAATCGGATATGCTTCAATATAGTAGGTAACTTCATTTGTGTCTGGTTTATATGTTCCTCCACTTGCTCTATCAATAGATAACCGTACTCGCCCACCTTCATTGATTTGAGATTTTTTAATTAATTCTTCAATTTTTTCTCTAAAAAAGTCAATGGTAAAATAATTTGGTAATCTCATCTTCAAGACATTCATCCCTTCAATAAGTCTCAATACATGAATCTCAACGTTGATTGGTTTTCCTTTAAGGATCCGAATACTTTCAAATAATCCGTCTCCATATAGATGTCCGCGATTTGCTGAAGATAAGGTTGGACCATTATTCTCCATTAAATTTCCATTATTATTTACAAAATTTGTTTCCATGTTAACTAAATATATATTCAAAAAATGCAGGTCCTTTGCTGAAGTTGATTAGCAAAACATAAATAATTCCAAAAACAGCCCCTCCGAAATGAGCATCATGAGCTATTCCTGAACCTCCTTTCTTACTCATATAATATTCAAATCCCAAATATAAAATTCCAAATAACCAAGCTGGAATTTCAAACGGAATGAACATCAAGTAAATCCCTCCTTCTGGCATCCACAGAATTGAAGCGAATAATACTGCAGAAACTGCACCTGAAGCTCCTAAACTCAAATAATTAGGATTATCTTGGTTTCTCAAATATGGCCAAACCGATGCTGCTAATCCACCTAGAAAATAAAGTAAGAGGAAATGTAAACTACCTAAGCCTTGACCAAAATAATCAACAAAAATATATTCCATTATTCTACCAAAAGAAAACAAAACAAACATATTAAATATAAGATGCATTGTATCTCCATGAATAAAAACATGTGAAATTATGCGTGAATACTCCTTCTCTCTTTTTACTTTATACGGATAGAAAATCCATTTATATTTAAGTTCAGCGTCTTTAAACGCACGTAATGACCACAAAACTGTAGCTACAATTATAATTAATGTAACTGGGGAATTTAATAAATTCATAAATGTTTGTTAACCTTTCCTAAGGGTTCTAAATATTAATAAAAAAAGCTCTATTTTCACAAAGTAACCGAACTATATGAAAAACAAAATTACACTTCTACTTCTGTTCATATTAATGACTCATTTATTCATTAAATGCGGCTCGGGTGCTGAAATTAATGAAAAGGAACTAAATGAAACAGAAAAATCAAGCCAAATAAATACAACGATTAATAATTTAACTATAGAAACTCTGAATATCAGCAAATCAGATAAAGATTGGGCTATCCAATTTTACAATTCTATAAACAATAAATCGATATGGATTGAGAATGGAAAACTGCCCGATTCAATAGAAGATTTTTTCAACTATCTGAATTCAGAGATTGCCTTAAATTTGCCCATAGGATTTTTATCAAATGTGTCTTTTCAAGCAAATGAAAGTTTAGAATCCAAAGAAATTAGGGTTGTATTAAGAAGTGCAGAATTCCTTGCATTAAAGGATACAACTTTAATTGACTACAAGAATAATTCTTTAAATAGAATACAATTGATTTCTCCAGAGCAATTTTTGAATTTTATAAAGGAAAAGAAAACTTCCGATTCATGGATAGATCACTTAATAAAATATAAGGAGAAAAATTCGAGATTGATCCAATTGCACTATGCCTTAAATCAATTTACCTCGAAATATGGAGTAGAAAATAAGATCAATGAAAATATTTACTTAAAAACGCCTGAAGATAGTATGGCTTTCGTTTTTGTAAATAATCAATTATTGAGTAGAAATTTTATCCCAGAAAGGATTACCGATACAAATCAATTGAAAGTAGAATTACAATCTTTTCAGCTTATGAATGGGTTAAATACTGATGCAAAACTAGGTAAAAATACAATGGAGGCTTTGTTAGAGACAAACTATTCACGTTTCATCAAAGGTGTTATTACACTAGACAAAATGAGAGATTTACCCGACTCATTAATTGGTGGTAAATTAATCACAATTAATATTCCAAGTTATTTATTGCATTTATATAATGGCGACCAAGTATTAAATACTTCAAAAGTGATTATTGGAACACAAAGAAATCAAACTCCGCTTTTCACTTCTGTAATGAAATATATTGTGGTGAGTCCTTATTGGAATGTGCCCTACTCTATTGCCAGCAAGGAAATTCTGCCTAAATTAAAAACCGACAGCAGTTATTTGAAAAGAAATAATTATTCAATTTTAGACAGAGAAAAAAATGTTTTAGTTCCAGATAGTATAGATTGGAAAAAGTACAGCTCTAGAAATTTCCCATTCTTCGTTAGACAAGAACCTGGTCCAACAAATAGTTTAGGCCTTGTAAAACTGCTTTTTCCAAATGAAAATTCGATTTATATTCACGACACACCAAATAAAAGTCTTTTTTCTAGAGATGTGAGAACTTTTAGTCATGGATGTGTAAGAACGGATTCACCATTCAAATTAGTTCAAGATATACTTTCGGCAGAAAATCACAAATACATTGATTCAGTTGATATCTATAAGGAAAACCAAAAGGAAACATATTTGATTCTAAGCGAAAAGTTCCCCGTAACCATTATTTATCAAACTGCTGGCATTAACGATTCCACTCAGCAGGTTCAATTTTTCAAAGACGTTTATAAAAAAGAAGAAAAATTGTATAAATTGTTCCGTGAACCGACTGTTGAATTATAGTTCAAAATTTGTATGTAGGGGAGTTTTGCAAACGCCCGATACATAAATTTCGAAATAAAATTCGGTACCATCGACCAAGATTTTATTACTTTTGTTAAAAAAGTAACAACATGAGCACAATCGTTTCCCCTTCTGTATTATCCGCTGATTTCGCCAACCTGGAACGCGATGTAAAAATGCTAAACAGCAGTTCAGCTGAATGGCTTCATATCGATATTATGGACGGACAATTTGTTCCAAATATATCTTTTGGTTTACCTGTTATGAAAGCAATTCATAAACACGCAACTAAACCTTTGGATGTTCATTTAATGATTGCAACACCAGATGATTATATTGATGACTTCAAAGAAGCAGGCGCAGAAATATTAACTGTTCATTACGAAACTTGTCCTCATTTACACCGCACTTTACAACGCATAAAAGCAGCAGGAATGAAAACAGGTGTTGCTTTGAATCCTCATACTCCAGTAGATTTATTAAAAGATATTATTCACGATATTGATTTAGTTTTAATCATGTCTGTAAATCCGGGTTTTGGAGGTCAAAAATTCATTCCACAAGCTGTTGAAAAAGTAAGAGCGCTAAAAGGTATTATTACTGAAGCCAAAGCAGAAACTTTAATCGAAGTTGATGGTGGAGTAAATTTAGAAACTGGAAAATTATTGGTAGATGCAGGAGCGGATGCACTTGTAGCAGGTAGTTTTGTGTTTGGATCTGATAACCCAGTAGAAACTATCGGAAAACTGAAAGCTCTTTAAACATAAGTTTAAAAAAGTATTAAAATAAATTGCTCTTCTTCACGAAAGGTAATATTTGTGAAGAAACTAGAACTATACAATCCTCAATCACATTTTAAAATAACAATAAAAATGGCGCTTTTTCAAGCGCCATTTTTGTGTTTATATTATTAGTCTTCTTGACTAAAAGCACTCCACATCCAGTGCATTTTTTCTCTTCTTGCCATAAAACCGGTAATCAAACCATCGGTTGATAAATCACCAATTTCTCTTGCAACTTCAATTGTATCGACCATAAATGAAAATAAAATTTCATAATCATTTAAAATCTCTTGTACTATTTCTTTAGAAGTTAAATCTGTGCCTGTTTCTGAGATTTCAGAAACTTCCAAATAATCTTTCATCAGACTATATGGAGTTGCTCCAAAAACTCTGATTCTTTCTGCTACTTCATCAATTTCATTGAAAACCTCAGTATATTCTTCCTCTGTCTTTTCATGGATATCAAAAAACTCTCCTCCAGTAACATTCCAATGATAGTTACGCAATTTTTGATAATGCACATGTAAATTAGCTAATAGCAAATTCAAATTATTCACTACACTTTCGGTTTCTTCTGCATCGAAACCTAAACTTTTAAATTCTTTCATTTTTGTTATATTTTGTCTTTATTTAATAATTGTTCTAATTGTTCTTTATATTCTTTTAATGACTTAATAAAATCATCGCTTTCTTCATTTTGATCATTGGGAATTGTTTGTGGTGATTCCATTAAATGTTCATAAACAGCTGGCTTTTCATCACGTAATTTATTAGTCAATTCATTGATTTCTTTTTCTAACTCTTCCTTCTTTTCCATAGCTTTACATTTATTAAACTTTAATAATTCCAAAGTACTAAGAACTTTTCAAATTTGCTCATAAATCACTATTAAAAAAGCTTAAAAAGTAGATGCCTTTATTATTATTGAAGGTAAACAATCTGTTACAGTAATTTATAAAAGGTTTTTTTAAGAGAGAACTTATCCATACTTATTTCATCATAGAACCTAAACATAAAATATTTCCAATATATTTATGGAATATTACTATTTAAAGTATCTCAACAGTTAGATGAACATTAAAAGGAAAAAATTTGGAAATTATTCAGACACTGAGTTACTCATCAGTTACAGGTCTAATAATGATAAAAAAATCATCGGTGAACTCTATAATCGCTATGGTCATCTAGTAATGGGGACTTGTCTCAATTATCTAAAAAACAAAGTAGATGCTGAAGATATTGTGATGGAAATATTCATGACCTTAGGAGATAAAATAATAAAACATGAAATAACTTACTTTAAATCTTGGCTTTTTGTTCTCACTAAAAACAGTTGTTTGATGGTCCTGAGAAAGAAAAAGCACAACAACCTTCAACTTAATGAGGAAATTGTTGCTCAAGAAGATGAAATAGAAGACAAAGAATTAAAAGAAATAAAACTAACAGAATTAGAAAATGCAATTGAAGAATTAGATCCACCACAAGATGAAGCAATCAAACTATTCTATATTCAACAGTTATCCTACAAGGAAGTGAGTGAAAAACTGAATCTCACTTTAAACAAAGTAAAAAGCGCAATTCAGAATGGAAAACGCAACTTAAAAATTAAATTAAAAGAAAATGATATTTTTAAATCTGCTTAATAGGATTTTCGGTCCCAAAAAACCATTAAGTCGTCAAGAAATTGAGGATTATAAGTCAGGCGCTGGAAATTCTCATGATACAGAATCTAAAGCAGCAGGTTCCGAATTCAATGACGAAGCATTAGAAGGTTGGAAAAACTCGACTTCATCTGTTCACAATGGAATGTTGGCCACAGATCAAAAGATGAATGAATTTATAAATAATACGAATGGGGGAGGTACTACGAAGAAAGGAATGACTTTGAGTTTTATTTTATTCACCTTAACAATGTTGACTTTAATTATTTTTACCTATCAAGGCAATTCAGCAGTTGAGAAAAAACCTCAAATCGTTCAAGAACTTGAAAACAAAGAAGAAATTGAGAATGTACGTGATCAAGAAATTGATTTTTACACTGCCATTTCACCAGAAAAGCAAATCACTTCAAATGAATTGATAAAGAATCAAGATATCCAGAAAACTGAGGCAAAAGTTCTTGAAGAACCAGTACCCGATAAAGAAAATAAAGATGTAGAGATTGATAAAACGCAAAATGAGAATATTCAATTGCCAATTCAATCCTCTGGGAAAATTCCGAATTCAAACAAAAGCACCCTATCCTATAAAATTGTAAAGGAAGTCTATTTATCAGAATTAAAAAATGTTGATTACAGAGCATATAGAAGTCGACCAATCAAGGTTCATAATGATTTAAATGTTGGACTTCCTGCAAATCAATCATCCAAAGAAGACAAGCAAGAATTCCCTTCGTTACAAACAACCGAAATAACTTATATCGATTATTTAAGGAGTACATCTGAAATATTTAGTCAAGGAAAATACAAAGAGGCGCTCAAAAATTATTTGACAATTCTAAAAACTTATCCCAACGATGTTAATGCGAATTTCTATGGTGGTTTATGCTACTTTAACTTAGGTCAATTCAGCGAATCTATTGACTTCCTAAATAAATCCTATACTTTAGGATATGGAAATTTTAGAGAAGAAGCTAGATGGTTTTCTGCAAGAGTATTCTTAGAACAAAACAAGAAAAACAAGGCAAATAGATTATTGAAAGAGATTATTGAAGAAGGTGGTTTTTATAGTGAACATGCGAAGGTATTGTTGAATTTGTAGGAGGTGCAATGCATTGCATCTCCTACAATTCCAACTATCGCAAGGGCGATTTGCAAATCGTCTTTACGCAAATCGGCCATACAAACATCGCTAAAAAAAACTTTTATTTTCTCGAACCATCTTTTTCAATAAAGGACTTGGTCTGTATCTATCCTCTCCATATTCATTGAACAATTCTTGTAAATCATTCAAAACATTTTCGATACCTATCTCATCAGCCCATTTCAATAATCCTTTTGGATAATTTACTCCTTTGGTCATCGCTAAATCGATATCTTCATTTGTTGCAACATTTAAGAAAACCGCGTCTGCTGCTTCATTTATCAGCATTGCCAAAATCCTTTTTAAAATTTTATTTCCTAAAACCTCATCTTTATTTGGCTCAACTGCTATAGCGTTTTCACTATAATCAAAGAAACCTCTCCCCGATTTTCTACCATAAAATCCTGCTTCAGAATGACGTTTCTGAGTAAAAGAAGGTTTAAATCTAGGATCATAATAAAATGCGGCAAAAACAGTTTCTGTTACGGTATAGTTTACATCATTTCCAATGTAATCCATTAATGTAAACGGTCCCATTCTAAATTTACCAAGTTCAGTCATTGCCCAATCAATTGTGGCGAAATCAGCAACTCCTTCTTCATAAATGCGTAAAGCTTCTCCATAGAATGGCCGCGCTACTCTATTCACTATAAATCCAGGAGTGTCTTTGGCTAAAACTGTCACTTTCCCCCAAGAATCGACCATTTCTCTTGCTTCTTTAGCTACTTTTTCACTCGTTTGAACCGCAGGAATAATTTCAACCAGAGGCATTAAAGGTGCTGGATTGAAAAAATGAATTCCAATAATACGCTCTGGATTCTTTAAAACCGAACCTATTGATGCAATTGAAAGTGAAGAAGTATTCGAAGCCAAAATACAATGCTTATCAACTATAGCCTCCATTTTAGAAAAAACGGCATGCTTCACTTCAACATTTTCAACAATTGCCTCAATAATCATTCCTGAACCTGAAAAATCTTGCATCTCAGTGGAAAATTTAATTCTGCCCAATAAATCATCTCCAAAATCTTGTGTCCATTTTCCCTTCTCAATTAAACGATCAATGATTTTATTTAGTTTTTCTTTCGCCGAAATAATCGCTTTTTCATTTACATCAACCAACACAACTTCGTGACCAGATTGTGCAGCTACTTGTGCAATTCCAGCACCCATAGTTCCTGCACCAAGAACACCAACTTTTATTTTACTCATTACTTCTAATATTATTTTCTCGTTAAAAAATTGTATTATCTTCCTTTAAATTCCGTTTTCCTTTTTTCAAGAAAAGCTTGCGTTCCTTCTCTAAAATCTTCGGTAGATCCAGCTTCCGCTTGCAATTTCTCTTCGACGGCCAATTGTTCTTTTAAAGAATTGTTTAATGATGCATTCACAGCTCTCTTTGTCAAGCCATAACCTCTTGTTGGCATTTTCGCCATTTTAGAAGTCATTTTTTCTATATAAGCATCAAATTCATCATCTTCTATAGCCTTGTAAATCATATTCATCGATTCAGCTTCTTCCGCCAAAACTTTGTCTCCCGTCATCATTAAAGCCAATGCTTTTTGAGTTCCGATTAACCTTGGTAAAAAGAATGTTCCGCCAGAATCTGGAATCAATCCGATAGCTGCAAAAGCTTGAATAAAAGCTGCTGACTTTTTTGCTACCACGATATCACATGCCAATGCAAGGTTTGCTCCTGCTCCTGCTGCAACTCCATTGACTGCTGCAATTACCGGCTTTTCTATTTCACGCAAGCGTATAACAATTGGATTGTAATGATCTCCCACAATATTTTTCAATGGTGGACCATTAGGATCTGTCGCCTCCGCTAAATCCTGTCCTGCGCAAAAAGCTTTCCCTTCACCGGTTAAAACTATAACTCTGACCTCATCATCTTTTTTACATTCATCCAATGCACTTTGAACAGCAAATGCCATTTCTTGATTAAAACTATTATATTTTTCTGGGCGGTTAAACTTCAATGTTGCAACCCCATTTTCTTTTGTGAATTGTAGAACCATTTTAATATCTTTTTGCTAAAAATATAAAAGAATCAGCCATTATTGAAAGATAGCAATTGATTTTTCAATTAATTCTCATCATTTTTGAAGATTAATTCAATAACACATGAGAAAAAAGTACTATGCAGTTTTTAAACCTTATGATATGCTATCTCAATTTACAGGAGATGAAAACGCTAGTTTATTAGGTGATTTATATAATTTTCCAATTGATGTATACCCTATTGGCAGATTAGATAAAACGAGTGAAGGTCTGCTTTTATTGACAAATGATAATGAATTTAAAAATCGTGTTTTAGATCCAAAAAACAAATTACCTAAAACCTATTATGTTCAAGTTGATCATGAAATAACTCAAGAGGCTTGCAAAGAATTAGCTTCAGGTACAATATCTATAAAACACAATGGAAAACAGCATAGAGTTGCAAAAGCCGCGTGTTTGAAAATTGACCCACCTAATTTACCTGAAAGAAGCGTTCCAATTCGTGTTAGAAAGGAAATTCCTACAAGTTGGATATCCTTGACCTTGAGAGAAGGGAAAAACAGACAAGTAAGGAAAATGACAGCTGCTGCTGGATTCCCAACTTTGCGATTAGTAAGGTACTCAATTGGTGATTATGAATTAGGAAAGATGAAACCAGGGGAAGTTATTGAGATAGATCCAAACGAAGTCATTTCAGGTTGGAAAAATAGCTAAAACACCTCAAGGTTAATAGCTCATATTTAAGCAGGCGTGAACCATTTTTGACTCTAACATTCTACTTAAATTCTATATTTCTATGTTTTAAAGGTTACCAATTTCCTATAATTCAATTATATTTAACATATTGTTGGATTTAGTTTTTATTATATCAGGTATTTATGTAATTTTAGTGTATAAATTAATAATTCAATATGCGCTTCATTACAATATTATGTTTTCTTATTCTTTCGAATTTCACTTTTAGTCAAGACTATAGAAAAACAGAATTTTCAATAAATAAATCCAAAACGATTACAGATTTTCAAGAGCAAAGTCCATATTTTGAAGTTGTAAATAATTTGGAAATGCCAGTACCTGGAGGAAGTTCTGCTAGATCACATTTAATGGATCAAAAAATATTAAGCAAGGAATTTTATAAAGACTCTAAAGAAAGTTATCAAACTCCATATCTTAAATCAAATCTTCAACCGATCGTTGGTGATTCTTTTATTCCAATGAGTTGGTACAATGGTTCTCAATATCCTGTTTACGCTGGAATTCCAAGTGACAATACATTAGCAGTTTCAAATAACGGAGTAATGATTTTATCAATGAACAGTTATCTTTGGTCTTATGATATAAATTCTGATACTACCTTGTTTGAAGATCAAAAAATTTCACTTCGTGGTTTTGTTGACGGAACAGGTGCTAGCCATTATTACGATCCCAAAATAGCTTATGACCCAATCGAGGATAGATTTGTTGTAGCAATATTAAAAGATAATGAGCCTTCTAAAAGTGAAGTAATTATGTGTTTCAGTTCAAGCAATGACCCGCGAGACCCATGGTACATATACAACTTACCAGGAAATCCATTAAACAACAATAGATGGACTGATTTCCCAACTATTTCGATTACGAATGATAAGATTTATTTCACAGGAAATTTAATTGTACCAAATGAGCCTTGGCAAACAGGATTTGATGGTTCCATTATCTGGGAAATGGATAAAGCTATGGCGTATTCTGGAGATATTAATATGCAGGCAGTACTTTATGACAATATTACTATTGAAGGTAAGTACTTAAGAAATTTGCATTTAGTTACAGGCTCCAACGGTAATGTAGATAATCAGTTTTTATTGTCAAACCGAAATTTCGACATTCAAAATGACACAATTTTCTTATTAGAAATAAACAATGGGACATTAAATATTAACTCATTAGTTACAGATATTCCTTATGGTGTTCCACCAAATGCTAGACAAGTTGATACTGATACATCCGATGCAACTAGTGGTTTACAAACCAATGATGCACGTGTTCTTGGTGGAATTCTGATTGATGATGAAATTCAATTTGTAAGTAATACTATAAATCCTTTTACTGGCTTCTGTTCTATTTATCATGGTTTAATATCAAATGTCTTTAACTCTCCAACTGTTAAAGGAAGAATAATTGGAGATTCCGACAAGGATTTTGGATACCCTAATATTGCTTGGTCTGGAAATGAAGAATGTGACCGAGAAGTGATAATTGGTTTTAACCATTCATCTTTTGTGGATTTCCCTGGAAATTCTACAATTTATTGCAATAATGATCGCCAGTATTCTGAAGTTCTCGAAATTAAAGCTGGACAAAACCATGTTGATCGTCTAAGCGGAACATACGAGAGATGGGGTGATTATTATGGACTGCAAAGAAAATACAATAGTGGAGAAATTTATTCATTTGGATTTTTAGCCATGGCCAATAGTGGAAATTCAGGATTTTTAGCTCAACTTTATAGTCCCGATACTTCTAGAATTATAGTAAAACTAAATGTCATAGATTATAACTTTTGCAATGTAACTACGGAGGCTACTATTCTTGGAGGACTTCCTCCATTCGAATACTCTTGGAACAATGAAGATTTCACTTCAATTAACACATATCAAGGTGGATGTGTCAACGACACAATTCAATGTATCGTAAGAGATGCAAGAGGTTGTACCGACACAATAAATTATATTATTCCTCCAAACAAAAACACATCAGGAAGTGTTTATCCTAACCCAGCAACTGATTTAGTTTCAATTCAATTTGAAATTGATGAAGTACAAACTGTATATCTCGAAATCTATGACGCTGGAGGAAGATTGGTAAAAAGATTAGAAACTCTTGTTGCAAAGAAAGGTCTAAATGAATATACTTTTTCAATGAATCCATTAGCTAGTGGTGTTTATTCAGTCATTCTTGTTTCAGATGGAGAAATTATTCAACAAGAAAAGATTATCAAGCGATAAAATCATTTATTCTATCTCAAATCACTAATTGTGATTTATAGCTATTTTCTTTTTTAATGAATCCTAAAGATATATTAATTGAACATCAAAAATTTCAATGATTTCCTTTTATCTGGTCCATCAAACAACCTAATGATTATTTTTGCGACTTATTGAAAATTTAAAATGCAACTTTCTATATCATATAAGCAAATCCTTAAGGTTGCCTTACCTTTAATGTTGGGAACTTTCATACAGTCCATCGTAATGATTACCGACGCCTCATTTTTAAGTAGATATAGCACATTAAGTTTTGATGCCAGCGGCAATGCTGGGTTGATATATGTTACATTGTTTATGGGATTAACTGGTTTAGGAGATGCCTCGCAAATTATAATGGCTCGACGAATTGGGCAAGGAGAAAGTAAAGCTTTAAATTCTACATTTCAATCGGCCCTATTTATTATCTTTTGTTTCGCCATATTATTTTTCTATTTAATTCAAAATCATATTGGTGACATGCTTATGGGATATTCGAAGAATAAGAAATTAGCTCAGGAACAAATTGATTTTCTCTCTGTGCGTTCATATGGTTTTTTTATGGGAGTACTAATGTTGGCGTTGAATAGTTTCTTTATGGCAACAGGAAAAACATGGGTAATAATGGTGAGTACAGCATTTTTCGCCACCTCAAATATTATATTAGACTATCTTCTCATCTTTGGATTTTGGGGAATTGAACCAATGGGAGTTAAAGGCGCAGCTTTAGCGTCTGTTATTTCCGAAGGTTTAACCGTAATAGTATTATTAGTTTTATTATTTCGTTCTAAAGAAAGAAAGATATATGAAATTTTCTCTAAATTTCAAGTCACAATAAAAAGTCTTCGCAGATTACTAAACGTAGGGATGCCATTAGTGATTCAAGGCTTCTTTGCTTTGGCTACCTGGACAATATTCTTTACTTGGATTGAACAATTGAGTACATATGACCTAACCGTTTCTCAGAATATACGTGCAATATATTTTTTAGCATTTGTGCCCATATTTGGATTTGGCGCCACCACTAAAACCTACGTAGCTCAGTACATGGACTCTGCGGATAAAACTATTATACCAAGAGTGGTAAAACGCATTCAATTTTTAACTATGTTATTTCTATTGGCTATTTTCCATGGGGCATTACTCTATCCAGAACAATTGGTTTCAGTTATCAACCCTGTAGAAGTTTATATTGAAGATAGTGCTTATATATTGAGAATGATTTTTGGTTCAATACTGATATTTGGGATATCCACACCATATTTTCAAACTATAAATGGATCAGGCAACACAAGAGTTTCTTTGGCCATAGAAATCCTTGCAATGATTGCTTATATTATTTATGCTTATTTTACTATTAAGGTATGGAATTGGAGCATAGAAGCAATATGGACTGTAGAATATTTATATTTCATATCTATTGGAGGATTATCATTGTTATATTTAACTTTATTTAATTGGCGAAAAAAAGAATACTAATGAAAGAGAAGAAGGATTTAAATATCGTTTTTATGGGAACCCCTGAATTTGCGGTTACTATATTAGAGAAACTAATCAAAGAATCATATAACATAAAAGCAGTAGTTTCTGCTCCAGACAGACCAGCAGGTCGTGGACGTAAACTTCAAGGAAGTGCGGTTAAAGATTGTGCTCTTCGAAATGATTTACCTATTTTACAACCAACAAATTTAAAAGATGATGAATTCATTAATGAACTGAATTCATTCGATCCAGATTTATTTATTGTAGTTGCATTTAGAATGCTACCTAAAGTTGTTTGGAAAATCCCAAAAATGGGTACGTTTAATCTTCACGGTTCAATACTTCCACAATACAGAGGTGCTGCACCAATAAATTGGGCAATTATTAATGGTGAAACGGAAACAGGAGTTACAACCTTTTATATTGATAAAAAAATTGACACCGGACAAACGTTAATGAGTAGAAGCTTATCAATAGGTGAAAACGAAACCGCTGGAGCTTTACATGACCGCATGATGGTTTTAGGAGCTGAAGTCGTTTTCGAGACAGTTGAACTGATTCGATTAGGAAACGCTCAGCCAAAACCTCAAATTGAAGGAGACTTAAAACCTGCTCCTAAAATTTCTAAACAAGATTGTTTTATTGATTTAACTCAACCTATTCGAAGAATTCACAATTTTATTAGAGGGATGTCTCCTTACCCAACAGCTTGGATTAAATTAAGAAACAAGGAAACGAATGAGGAGAAAACTTTGAAATTATTCCATTCTGAGATTTTAAACGAATTAGAACATTCATCTAACACTTTGAAAAAGGAAAACAAGGATTTGATATTAAATACTAATACAGGTACGATAAAGTTAAATGAAATTCAGTTAGAAGGTAAAAGGAGGTTGGATAATGTATCCTTTTTAGCAGGATTTAATGTAAATGAATGGGAAATAATCAGTTAAATTCATTGAGTACTCTCCGTAAATAAGAACTTTTAGAATTGTGTGAGAGCGCAAGATAATTACCAAATAATGTACAACAGTAGGCCAATTGGAAAAAATTTTCAACTTAAAACATCTAGTAGCACTTGACAATTAATTTCAAATAGACATGTTAAGTCTTATTGAAAGTCCATCGGAATACTATTTTTTAATCAAATATCAAACTTTTACAATGTTTTATATTTTTTTTTCACTCAAACACTTGTGAATAGTGGATATTCCGCTATATTTGCTTAAGTATAATTTTAACAATTAAAAAAACTATAACTATGAACAAAGCAGAATTGATCGAAGCAATGTCTTCAGAAGCTGGATTGTCAAAAGCAGATTCAAAAAAAGCTTTAGACGCATTTATTAACGCAACTACTGATGCATTAAAAAAAGGTGATCGCCTTTCTTTGATCGGATTTGGTTCTTTTTCTATTTCTGAGCGTGCTGCTAGAACGGGAAGAAACCCACAAACTGGTAAAGAAATTCAAATTGCAGCAAAAAAAGTTGTTAAGTTTAAAGCAGGTTCTGAGTTAGCGGGCTCTGTTAACTAAATTGCAATTCAGTTAAAAAATTGATGGGAGCTCAAAAAGCTCCCTTTTTTTATCTTTTAAATATGGATGTTGAAGAAAAATTATTGAATGCATTGTATTCTATCATTACCAAAGAAAAAATTGAGAAATTCGAGCGTATTTCTTCTGAAAGAACAAGGCATATAACGGTAGTTGTTGAAAACTTATACCAAGAACACAATGCCAGTGCCGTTATGCGAAGCTGTGATTGCTTTGGTATCCAAGATTTACATGTTATTGAAAAAGACAACAATTTTAGTGTAAACAGAGACATTGCTTTAGGAGCGGGACAATGGGTAAATCATCATCACTACACCGACATTCTATACCCAACTACTACCTGTATTCAAACTCTAAAGAAAAATGGTTATAAAATTGCTGCCACAACTCCGCATACAGATGCTTTTACCATTAATGATGTACCTATTGATGAACCTATTGCATTTTTATTTGGAACAGAACAAACAGGACTTTCTGAAAAAGCCCTTGATTTAGCAGACTATTATGTTAAAATCCCAATGGTCGGATTTACAGAAAGTTTCAATATTTCTGTTTCTGCAGCTTTAACCATAAATACTATTCGAACTCGATTAGAAAAGCAAAATGAATTTAATTGGAAACTTAGTAAAAAAGAACAAACAGAATTAAAAATTGAATGGTGCAAGAAAATTATTAAAAACCCAAATGGCGTAGTTAAGGATTTCCTACGAAGAATTGCTATAAACGAAATTTAAATCTATTCTTTAATCAATTAAATGTTCTATTTTTTGTATTTTTAGCAAACTAAATAATTAAATACTTTATACGATGGGAAGAGGTGATTTAAAAACAGCAAAAGGTAAACGTTTTAGAAGTTCATTTGGAAAGTCTAGACCTAAAAAAGCAGGTACAAATTTGAATATTCCAATTGCCAAAACAAAAGAATCCAAAATAGTTACTCCTGCAGCCACAAAAAAACCTACATCTAAAAAAGCTGAAGAAAAAAATGATAAAAAGAAAGTAACATCAAAAGTTGCTTCAAAGAAAACTGAAGTCAAGGCTTCAACAAAAAAAGAACCAAAGCTAGATAGTGAAGTTGATGATAAAAAAGAAACTAAATAAATGAGTTAAAAATTAACTAGAGTCGTCAGAATTGTCGACTCTTTTTTTTATTTATTCTATTTAGAATTTAAACTATAAATCCTTTCAAAAAACACATATTTATTAACATATTTGTAAAAAAAAGAACCGACATGAAACATAATTTTGGAGCTGGACCTTGTATTCTACCGCAAGAGGTCTTTAAAGAAGCTGCAGCCGCAGTACTTGATTTTAATGGATTATCTATTCTTGAAGTCTCGCATAGAAGCGCGGATTTTGTTAAAGTAATGGAAGAAGCTCGTGAAAACGTAAAAAAAGCTTTAAATGTTCCTGAAGGATATACAGTACTATTCCTACAAGGTGGTGCAAGTCTGGGATTTTTAATTGCCGCTTATAATTTTGCTGGAAAGCACAAAAGAGCAGCTTACATCAACACTGGAACCTGGGCTACCAACGCAGTTAAAGAAGGTGCAAATGCTGGATTAGAGGCTATAGAAATCGCATCATCTAAAGACAAAGGATTTAATTATATTCCTGATTTCAACGAAATTCCTGATGATATAGATTTCTTACATTATACGTCAAACAATACAATTGCAGGAACTCAGTTTAAAACAATTCCAAAAACTGACGTACCCTTAATTTGTGATATGTCTTCTGATATTTTTTCACAACCAATAGATGTTTCAAAATTTGATTTGATTTATGCTGGTGCTCAAAAAAACCTTGGTCCAGCTGGTGCAACTTTGTATATCGTTAAAGATAGCGCTTTAGGAAAATCAACTTTACACATCCCTAGCTATTTAGACTTAGCTGTTCATGCCAAGAAGGACAGCATGTTTAATACTCCACCTGTTTTTTCAGTTTTTGTTTCTAACCTAAACTTGAAATACATGTTGAAGAACGGAGGTGTTGAAGAAATTGCAAATAAGAATCAAGCAAAAGCAGATTTGTTATACAATGAAATCGATAACAATCCAAATTTCGAAGGAACAACTGAAGTAAAAGACCGTTCATTGATGAATGTTACTTTCCGTTTAACTGACGAAAGTAAAAAAGAGCGTTTCGATAAATTATGGAATGATGGTAATATCATTGGGCTAAAAGGTCACCGTTCAGTAGGTGGATACCGTGCGTCAATGTACAATGCTTTAGAATTGAATAGCGTTCAGGCACTTGTAAAGATAATGAAGTCCCTATAAAATAAATACTAGAAGAATTATAATGAAGATTTTAGCAAATGACGGAATTTCGTCAGAAGGTATAGAAAAATTAGAAGGAGCAGGATTTACTGTAGTTACAGAACATGTACCTCAAGATAAGTTAGTTGAAACAATTAGAAAAGAGAATTATATTGGTTTACTTGTTCGTTCCGCTACAACAGTTAGAAAAGATTTAATTGATGCATGCCCAGAATTGAAATTTATAGGTCGTGGTGGTGTTGGTATGGATAACATTGATGTAGAATACGCTCGTAGTAAAGGAATAACTGTAGAAAATACACCTGCAGCTTCCTCCCAATCGGTGGCTGAACTAGCAATGGCATCCTTGTTCTCTTTGTCTCGTTCAACTTATGATTCCTATAAAGAAATGCCGGGAAAAGGTTACGAAGACTTTAAAGGACTTAAAAAGAAATACAGCAAAGGTGTTGAACTAAGGGGGAAAACTTTATTAATTGTTGGATTTGGCCGTATTGGTCAAGCACTTGCAAGTTATGCTTTAGGAATCGGAATGAAAGTTATCGGTATCTCTTTGGATGAAGAAGAAATTGAAATCCCTATCTCTATCGAAGGTGTAGGTCAAGTAATAAGTAAAATTAAGACAACTACAAATCTAAATGATGTATTAGGTGTTGCAGACTATATCTCTATGCACGTTCCTAAGTCACCAGATGGAAAAGCGGTAATAACGAAATCCGAGTTTGAAAAAATGAAGAACGGTGTTCGAATTATGAACATTGCAAGAGGAGGAGTTATTGAAGAAGATGACTTATTAGAAGCTTTGAGAAGTGGAAAAGTAGCAGCTGCTGCTTTAGATGTATTTGAAAATGAACCATCTCCTAGAAAAGATTTATTGCAACATTCTCAAATTGCAAATACTCCACATATTGGTGCTGCAACTTCAGAAGCACAAGGAAGAATTGGTACTGAGTTAGCCGATAAAATTATTGCAACATTCAAAAATTAAACTGATTAATTCAGATTTATAAGCGTTCTTCCTTTGGTTGAACGCTTTTTTATTATTGTTTAGTTATCAAATTGATTCTTTATCTCTTTATAAAATGCTTCTCACGAATAAATAAAATAAGTTTTAAAACTAATGTCTTATTCATTTTAGATTGAAATTCTACATCGACCTTTTCTAAATTCGAAACTTTAATAAAGATATCAAGGGTTAACCTATTTCGCACAGCGTTAATACCCCCTTATCTTTATCCCAATTATTATTGCTCAACGGTAGAAACTCAAAAAACAAACCATTCAAAATTTAATAATAAACTTGAGAATTTCAATGGAATTCAATTTGATTGAAATTAAGATATCGTGATAATCTTAAAAATAGCTTATACTTGCAAAAACTTTACTGAAATTATGAATTGTCTATTAACTGGAGGAGCTGGAATTGTTGGAAGTCACATTATTTTTGAATGGGTGCACAAATCGCTTGTTGAAAAATCGGTAAATCACTTATATGTAGTAATTCGAAACAATGATAAATCGGCTCAACAACGTTTGATCGATATTCTTCAAGATGAATCACGACCAGCATTTCTTAATCAGTTTACAATTGAAGAATGTTTAGAGAAAATAACTGTCATCTCTGAAGATTTATCTAAAATTTCCAATGAAATTCTAACTCAGTTTGACTTCAATACTGTTATTCATTGCGCTGGCTCAACAAGTCTATTGAATACAAATGACTCCAAAACAATTGTTCACAATCAAAACTATCAGGTAACAAAGCATCTTTTGGAACAACTTCCAAAGACAGTTCAACGCTTTCTTTATATTAGTACAGCCTATTCATTTGGAATTCAAGATCAAAAAGTGAATGATAACATTTCAAATTACGATGTTAAGAACTTCAGAAATCCCTACGAACAATCAAAATATGAAAGTGAGCGTTTTGTTAAAGAAACCTGCCGCTCACTAGGTATTATTGCTCAGATTTTAAGACCTAGCATTATATGTGGACGATTAATAGACAAGCCTTTTTTTGAAACGCCTAAATATGATGTCTTTTATTCGTGGCCTATTTTTTTAGATAAATACGCCAATAAACCAATTGATAAATTCAGAATTTGGATTGATAAAAATAGCGGATTAAACATTGTACCTGTAGATTTTGTATCAAAAGCCATTTTATATGCTTTCCTTAATCCAGAAATTGGTGAATTAAACATTGTTAATCCTAAACAAATATTACACAAAGATTATGTTGGAGATGTACTAGAAGCTTTTGATATCCACTCCTACAAGTATGTTGAAGAAAAACCTGAAAATCAAAATACCTTCGAAACATTGTACTACAAAACTTTGGGAAGTTTATTTGAGAAATACATTTCAGTTCCTGATTTACAGTTTAACCCTGATTCAATTTTAAAATTGATAGATCAATTAAAGTTAGACATCACTTTAGGAGTTCACGAGAATTTCATGAATTTGATCAATTTTTCGGTAGAAAAAAAGTTTAGGAAGAGTTATTAGACTATTCATGAACCCGAAACAACTATTCCTCACTGATGCAATTGGAGCTTTACTAACATCCCTCCTATTATTTTTGGTTTTAGGCCAATTAGACCAGTATTTCCGAATGCCAAAAAATGTTCTTTATTTATTGTCTGGAATAGCGTTCGGTCTGTTTATTTATTCTTTGAGCTGTTATCAGTTTGTAAAATCAAAATGGAAACTTTTTTTAAGTATATTAATATTTTTAAACAGTTCTTACTTATCACTTTCGATTGTATTCATCATTAAATATTTTCCAAAATTAACTCAGTTAGACTTATCTTATTTTATTGGTGAATTTGTGGTTATTGCGATTCTAATTGGATTTGAATTGAAGACTATTTCAAAAGAGAGATAGATAGGATAAAGAAAGCTCCAATAAATTATTAATTTAGCTCCAATATTGAATTCTAATATCAGAAAACAAACTACAACTTGAAAGAATATCCTAAAGACATAAAATTCAAATACAGTTGGCGTAAATACCAAGAGCGTGTTCTCACTGAATTAGATGAACATTTATTGGATAAGCATTTACATATAATTGCTCCACCCGGTTCTGGCAAGACCATTTTAGGTTTAGAAGTGGCTATTCGTCTCAATAAACCCACTTTAATTTTAGCTCCTACTCTTGCGATTAGAAATCAATGGATTCATAGATTATGCGAACTATTTCTACAAACTCAAACAACTCCTGACTGGATCTCCAGAGATATTAGAAATCCAAAATTCCTGACGGTAGTAACCTATCAAGGTCTACATTCAGCATGTAACAATTTGAGAAATACAGAAGAAAACCTTGACGAGGAAGAATCAGAAATACCTCATAGTAAAATAGAAGAATCTTTAAATGTTAAATTTGATGAAATTGTAAAAGGATTACAAGGTCAAAAAATTCAAACTATTGTGGTTGATGAAGCCCACCATTTAAAGAATGAATGGTGGAAAACCTTAACGCGTGTAAAGGAGAAATTGAATCCCATAGTTGTGGGATTAACAGCTACTCCTCCTTATGATGTCACTCCAAATGAATGGCAACGTTATATTGAATTAAATGGTCCGGTGGATGCAGAAATTTCAGTTCCAGAATTGGTGATTGAAGGTGATTTGTGTGCACATCAAGATTACGTCTATTTTACTTTACCTTCTGAGGAAGAGAATAAAAAAATCCTAAAATTCAGAGAAAATATTGAAAAAACGTTTCAAGAATTAAAGAATGAAGAAACCTTAATTAAGGCTATTGAGAATCATCCAATCTGGAGAAATCCTGAAAATAAATTGGATTGGATTTATTCAAATCTTTCTTATTACTCCGCTTTGATAATCTTTCTTAACCACAACGAAAAAGAAATTCCCTTATCACATCTTGACATTATTGGAGATAAAAAGTTTAAAATTCCACCACTTGATTACAAATGGATGGAATCAATTTTAGATTTCTTTCTCTATAAAGAAAAAGACCATTTTATTAAATACGAAGAGTATAAATTTAAATTAGAAAACAAACTTAGAAGAGTTGGTGCCATTGAAAAAAGACGAATTGATTTTTCTAATAATCAACGAATTACGGGTTTTCTTACATCAAGTATTAGTAAATTAAATGGAATTTGTAAAATTGTTGATTTTGAGTACAATCAGTTAGGTGTAGGTTTACGAATGGTAATTCTTACGGACTATATTAGGAAAGAGTTCTATGTCAATTCCGTTGAAAACAATATTGAATTAACCAAAATCGGTATTATTCCAATCTTCGAAAAACTACGACGAAACAATACCAATAATAAAAAAATAGGTGTTTTAACAGGTTCAATGATTATTATTCCAAAATCAGCGTATTCAACTTTTGAAAGTTTATTTAATGCGCGTGGAATTACAAAAATCAACTCATCACCTGTTCCTTATGATAACAACTATATCTTAATCCATCAAAATGAACAAATTAAAAACAGTATAATACATATTGTAACCCAAATATTTCAAGGTGGTGAAATTGAAGTTTTAATAGGAACAAAATCTCTACTTGGAGAAGGTTGGGATGCACCAGCAATCAATTCTTTGATACTAGCCAGCTTTGTTGGGTCTTTTGTTTTATCAAATCAAATGCGTGGTAGAGCAATACGCACCCAAAAAGGAAATCCTGCAAAAACTGGTAACATTTGGCATTTAGCTACTTTAGATCAAACTTCAGTAAATGGTGGCCAAGATCTAGAATTACTAAGTAGAAGATTCAGAAGCTTTGTTGGTGTATCATTCAAAGAAGATGCGGGAATTGAAAATGGAATTGGTCGGTTAAACTTAGCGAACAAACTAAACAACAGAGAGGAGATTGAGGTGAAAAATAAAAATATGTTCGCTTTGGCTGGAGACCGAGAAGATTTAAAAAACAGATGGAACTTGGCTTTAGAAACTGGAATAACATTAGTGGAAGAAATAAAAATTCCATTTAATGAAAAAGGAGATTACAAAGCCACTAAGTCTATGTACCTTAATAAAACAATCGCAAACCTCTTAATTTCATTGGGCTTTGGATTACTTGCTTATGGCGTAGAAGCTTTACAAGGTTTTGGACGCGCTGCCAGAGGAATAAAATCTATGCGAGAATTATATTTTTTCCTCATCGTAGTGGGAATTTTAGGTATTGTTTTATTTGGTAGATTAGCTTTTAAAACATTTAGATTATTTGTTAAATACCGTGACATATCAAAGGATATTCAAAATATTGGTAAGGCTTTAATTCAATCTTTATTAAAAGTAGGACTTGTCCATACTAAATCTTCAGATTTAAAAGTTAAATCTAAAGTTGATGAATGGGGTTCAGTTTATTGTCATTTAGAAGGTGGTACAACTTTCGAAAAATCGACATTTATAAACTCTCTTTATGAAATAATTGCACCAATTGATAATCCTAGATATGTGATTACTCGTAAAAGTAAGTTACTTCTTTTCATAAGTCAAAAAGATTATCACTCTGTTCCTGAAATTTTAGGTAAGAACAAAGCCATGGCTGAAAACTTTGAAGATAACTGGAATAAGCATGTTGGAAACTGTGATTTAATATTTACTAGAACTTTAGAAGGTAGAAAAGCGCTATTAAAATCAAGAATGAAATCGCTAGCGGCCCAATTTGAAGAAAAAATAGAACATGTGAATAAATGGGAAAGGTAAAAGACTTAGTTTATATTCAGGAATGGTATAACACGCACTAGTCATTTTTTGTCAATAGTAATTACCCTAATCATTATGGTCTTTATTCACTACAATTAAAAGCATAAAATACGGAGTATATTCGGAATATTGATATTCAAACTTCTTGGTCTACCACAAAATTTCAAAGTAGAAATAAATACAAACCGTAAAATATAATTTTAACTATTTTTGCTGAGTTCAAAATAAACCCCTCTTCCTTTATCTGTTAAATAAGGAAAAATAGCTTGGTTTATCAGTTCTGAATATTCTACAATCATTTTTTTACTCAATTTATGCGTTGAAATTTCCGCTGATGAAATCCAAAAATTTCCTAGAATTTCAAACCTCTTATATAAAAAAAAGTATTCGTTTTCTAAGGTCTCAGTTAATAGTATATCCTTCCTTATCAATACATCAAATAATGAACTAAACTGCTCTTCACGTGATTTTGACAACTCTAAATAATGTGCTTTAATGATTTCGTTTTCTCTCATAATTTGCACAAAATCAAGCATAAAAAAGCGATAATCAAAGAAGTTTTTCATTATCGATGATGACATACTGAACAGGGTTGCTAATCCTAAATCAGTTGCATCATTTTTGAACATCTCCTCCTCTATTTTTGAAACCAATTGAAAGTACAGTGACTCAATTATAAACTCCCTTTTTTTATAATGGTAGTTTAAATTACCTTGACTAATTCCCATTTTATCTGCAATTGTCCTAAGCGTTACTTGTGACAATCCATCCGAATTAAAAAGATTTAAAGCCGTTTCCAAAATGCGCTCCTTTGTATTTTTCATATGTCAAAAATAAATAAATTAGTATTCATGACCTAATTTTAAATATTTTAGTACCTTTGACCTAATAATTAAAAATTGTATAGATGAAAACAGCATTAGCAAGCTACAAAACAGCAAGTTGGTCTTTAATACTAGTAGGAATCGGTCACACACTTACTGATCTAACTTCCCCTAAAACAGAAGAACAAATTAATTTTATTCTACAAATGAAGAATTTTACATTTGAAATACTTGGATCGGAGAACAGCATTTACTCTTTTCATCAAGGCTATAGCTTAATGATGGGTTTATTGCTCTTCGGATATGGTTTAATAAATCTCATGATTTCGAAAAACAATCAACAAAAAGAAATCCCAAAGAACATACTGGTATTGAATATTGTCATTTCCCTAACTAGTCTATTATTATCAGTCAACTATTTTTTCTTTGTACCAATAATATTAATATCTCTGGCCTTAATTGGTTTTTCTGTTTCACTTCTTTTAAATTTTAAACACAAATGAAAATAACGATAATTGGTGCTGGAATTGGTGGATTAACTTCAGCCATTGCTTTACAACAAAAAGGATTCGAAGTAGAGATATTTGACTCCACTCCAGAATTTAAAAAAGTAGGTTCTGGAATAAATCTAGCTATTAATGCTATGCAAGTATTCAAAGAATTAGGTTTGTATGACCAAATATATGAGACAGGAAGTTATACGCGTTCAATGAAGATTACGGATGAACAACTAGCGCCTATATCTACAATTGACCTTACTCATTTTGAAATAAAGTTCAATGTAAAGTCAGTTGCGATTCACCGAGCATCATTACATCAAATACTCTTAAACCAACTTAATGATGTATCAATTCATCTAGATAAAAAGGTAGAAAATGTAACTCAAACAGACAATGGAATCGATGTTTATTTTAAAGACGGAACCAAACATCATACTGCCGTACTAATAGGATCTGATGGAGTTCATTCGGCCATTAGGAAATCAATAATTGACAATTCACACATTCGGAATGCCAAGCAAATTTGTTGGAGAGGAATCACAACCTTGGACTTACCAGAAAAATATCAATCAGAATTAAACGAAGCTTGGGGAAAAGGTAGACGTTTCGGTTTTGTCGCTATTTCAAAGAATGAGTATTACTGGTATGCATTAGCGAGTTATGAAAAAAATTATCAATCTGAATTCCAGGACATTGATTTAGTGGACTACTATTCAGATTTCAATCCAATTGTTGGTGAAATTATAAAATCAACTTTGAAAGAGAATATCATAACCAACGAGATGCTAGATTTAAAACCAATTTCAATATGGTATAAAAATAATATTTGCTTATTGGGTGATTCAGCTCATGCTACGACTCCGAATTTAGGTCAAGGAGCATGCCAAGCGATTGAGAGTTCACTCGTTCTCGCTAACTGTTTAGAAAAACATCAAAATCCTGAAGAAGCATTTAGAGCGTTTCAAAAAACAAGAAGAAAAAAAGCGGTAAAGGTAGTGACCACAAGCTACAAGGTGGGAAAAATATCACATATAGAAAATCGATTCTTAATTAAAGTCCGTAACTTTCTAATGAGAAATATCAATGCAGGCACCAAGCAATCTGAGCAGCTTTTTAAAATCTAAAAGAAATCTTTGGCTGCTCAATTTACAGTTGAAATAGAACATTTTAATCAATGGGAAATGTAGGACACTAAGTTAATTTTTGAAAATGATAATACTGACTGATAAACTTCTTGTTTTAAACCAATTTTAAATTCATAACATAAAAGACTTAACTTAATAATTCATTGAACTATTCAACTGGAATTACTAAAACTAAAAACATGAAGCTACTATGCTTATTTGGAATATTGATTTTTACAATCTCTTGCTTAAAACAAAATTATCTAGTGCCAAAAAGCATTACAAACAAACTTTAATTGACGATAACACATTTTTGGTTACTTCTATCGCAACAAATAAAACCTACGGATTATCACCTGAGAATCCTGTGGAAATTGGTGGTGCTAATGACATGTATGATTCAGGAAAGCTAAAAGTTCCCTTCGGAATTGGAATTAAAGAATAGAACATTTTTAAACTTCCGCTACAACCTCCTTTTTCATATACCTTTTCATGAACCAAGCGATAATCAGTGTAGTAAAGAATGAAAAGCCTCCATACAACACAGCTATTAATGATAGTCCATCAATTTGAATAACATTATTTGCTAAGAAAATCGCTAGAGCAGAGTTTTGCAAGCCCATTTCAATTGCTATTGTGTATTTTCCTTCGTGGTTTATTCCGGCAGCTCCAGAAGATAAAAACCCAACAAACATTACTAATACATTTAAACACAGCGCTGGTAATAGTAAATCCCAGTATTCAATCATCGATTTATCGCCGTTTTCTTTTTCATTAATGAGAACCAACAAGAAAACTAAAAACATTATTCCTGGAAGGATGAAGCGCAATGGTTTTCTTAGTTTACCTATAAAAATGGGAAAATAATGTCTAGCAATTAAACCCAAAATTACCGGAATAAATACTGTTAATAAAACATCCTTAAATGTTTCTAGCATAGATAAATTGATCTCTTTAGTGGAAGTCCAAAAATATGAAAATGCTATATTAAGGATAAAAGGAATTGTGAGAATGATCAAAAAACTATTACAAGCAGTCATGGAAACAGAGAGCGCTACCCTTCCATTCAACATGTAGGTAACAATATTTGAAGAAGTTCCACCTGGACAAGCAGCTATTAGCACGATACCTAATTGATAAATAGGATCTAAATCGAATGCAAAAGCAATTCCGAAACCAATAAGTGGCATTAGGATTAATTGACCAAATAATCCAAAACTTACCGCTTTAGGAGAAATAAGCACACGCTTGAAATCAATAACAGTAAGACCTAGCCCGATTCCAAACATAATTACAGCAATCGAAACTGGTAATAAATAGTCTAGGAATGTTTGCATTTAAGAAAGTATTAGTAGGCTTTTTTAATGCGATCCATTGTTCTCTGGTCGTCCTTCTCTTTTAGGTCTGCTCGTTTATCATAAAGTTTTTTACCTTGAGCTAAAGCTATTTCTACTTTGGCATAACCATTATCATTAATAAAAAGACGAAGTGGGATAATTGTAAAGCCTTTTGTCTTCATCTTTTTATCTAGTTTGTTGATTTCCTTTCGATTCAACAATAACTTTCTGTCTGCTTTGGCTTTGTGCTGATAAAATGAAGCATTTCCATATTCTGCAATGTGCATATTACGTAAATAAACCTCGTTATTTTCAATCACACAAAATGCTTCAAGAATACTCGCTTTTCCTAAACGAATACTTTTAATTTCTGTTCCTCCCAATTGAATACCTGCAACGTACTTATCAAGTAGTTGATATTCAAAACGAGCACGTTTATTAACTATGTTTATACGATTGTTATTTGTTGACATATTTAACTTCCCTTGTTGAAATGAGATGATCTAAATCGATTTGATTTAATCGGATAACCCCAAAGTAAAAGAAAATAATTGTAGTTGTCATCAAAACATGACTTAAATCTTCCTTATTAAACCAAAGATGAGGGTTGATTTGCATGGTAAATATGAAAATTGAAGGAATTAAAATCAAAACAGCATAAACTGTATATTTAAATGAGGTTAAACCTTTTCTCCAATAGTATATTCCAAAACCCATACAGAAGAACAAATACGTAATTGAAGCATCGGCCATTACGAAAACAAAGGACTGCAAAGAGAGTGCTAATGCAACAAAAACAATAAATTTAACGTAAAGAAATCGGATTAATCCTTTATACAATTTAGGATTAATCACATTCAAGCTAATCATCGCTTTCCCAGCGTGAAAAGCAGATACCAAACCTAAAGTCCAAGTAGGGAATTTTCCATATACACCAGTATACTGAAAAAACATGTGTCCAAAACCACTAAAGAACGTACTCAAGCCAAAAATTAAATAAAACATTTTCCAATGTTTCTGAAAGTTAGTTTCAACTATTTTCATTTTTGAATAAATGATAAAGCAGGTAACTGCAATTAGCAAATTTGTTACCATCGCCATTGGTTCTTGTAAACATAATCCCATAAACTCAAAAGGTAATTTCTCAGCTGGGATATCACATATTTTTTCCATATTCCTAAATAATTCGGCAAAAATAAGCAATTCTAAATTAATAGTAGTGTTGAAAATTAACACCAGAGACAAAACTGTGTTTATTTTAAGTTTTCCACTTCAATTATCGAAAAATTTCAATCTATTTTCATAAAAGCTAATTACATTTGCAACTGTGGATTTACCTTCAAAATATTTAAACGAAGCTGTTGAACAGTTTGCCTCCCTACCTAGTATTGGGAAAAGAAGTGCCTTACGTTTGGTTCTTGACTTATTAAAACGTTCTCCTGAGGAAATCGATAGATTTTCAAATGCTTTAATAGGTATAAAAGAAAATATCAATTATTGTGAAAATTGCGGAAACATTTCAGACAACAAAATTTGTGTGATTTGTGCAAACCCAGCACGTGAGCATAGAACAGTTTGCATAGTTGAAGATATTCGTGATATTATGGCAATTGAAGCAACACGAAGTTATAGAGGAATTTACCATGTTTTAGGTGGAGTTATTTCACCAATGGATGGACAAGGACCAGAAGATTTAAATATTCCTACCTTATTAAAGAAAGTAGAACAAAATAAAATCGATGAAATTATTTTCGCTTTAAGTTCAACCATGGAAGGAGATACCACAAACTTTTACATTTACAAGAAGATTTCTCCCTCAGAAATTATTGTAACAACTTTATCCAGAGGAGTTTCTGTAGGAGCAGAATTACATTACGCGGATGAGTTAACGTTAGGTAGATCAATTTTGCAAAGGCTCCCCTTTGAGTCTACTTTCAATCAAAAGCGTTAAAACATTATTAATACCCTAGTTTCAGAGACACTACACAATTATTTACACTTCTTAACAATCTATTAATAGAATAGTAATCATTTCCTTAAAGTTTTGTAATATTCTTTGAAAGTAGGTGCTTTGTATTATTAAAAACCCTATATTGTGTTATCAAATTTAAAGTAATTTGTTTGCTTTTTTTTACTAACCGAATGCTACAAGCATTCACAAAAAAACAAATATATGGACGTAATATTCAACACAGACAACAACATCGAAGGGAAAGAAAGAATTGAAGCTTACTTTACGAAAAAAATAAAAGAAGATTTAAATCGTTTTGAAGATAAAGTAACGCGCGTAGAAGTTCATCTTTCTGACGAAAATGGTGACAAAGGCGGAAACAATGATAAAAAATGTGTTTTAGAAGTTCGACCACAAGGATTAAAGCCAGTTGCAGTTTCAAGTCAAGACGATACAATTGAAAAATCAATAAGTGGAGCAACCAAAAAAATGGTGAGTAGCTTAACCACTTTATTGGGAAAATTACAAAATCACTAATTGATTATAAAGTTAATGAAAAGCGCTCTAGAAATTGAGCGCTTTTTTTTATGGTCTGTTATAGGATAGCAATCATTCGAATCCATTTTAAGCCATACGCAATTAAATAGTCCAAAAAACTCAGTATAAATATTTTACCTTTTACATAGCACACCTATTTTTTTGAAATTTAAATTATGATTTCCCTCCGAATGATTCCTAATTTCAACATTTATACAATTCATATACACCATTCATCTCCATTATAAAGTATTTCATCAATTAGAAATTTATGATGTGAGAAAATTTACGTTTCTTTGGAAATAATATCTAAAAATAAAATAATGAAAAGAATATTTTCTGCGGCATTAGCAACTACATTCATTTTTGGTTTACATGCACAAAAAAGTAAGATAGACTTCGTCGAATACGATCTCGATAATGGGATGCATGTTATTCTTCATGAAGATAACTCCACTCCTATTGTGGCTGTTTCTGTACTTTATCATGTAGGATCGAAAAATGAGAATCCAGACCGTACAGGTTTTGCACACTTTTTCGAACACCTCATGTTTGAAGGAAGTAAAAACATTGATAGAGGTGAATTTGACCAATATATCGAAAGGAATGGTGGTACATTAAACGCCAACACTTCCCAAGATAGAACTTATTACTATGAGATTTTCTCCTCAAACAATCTTGAGTTAGGTTTATGGTTAGAGTCTGAAAGACTATTGCATGCAAAAGTTGACAATAAAGGAATTGAAACCCAACGTGAAGTTGTAAAGGAAGAAAAAAGACAACGTGTCGATAATCAACCTTATGGCTCTTTTATGGCATCAGCATTTGACTTATTATACGAAAAACACCCATATAAATGGACTCCGATTGGATACATGGAGCATTTGGATGCAGCACAAGAAGAAGATTTTATTAACTTCTATAAAACATTCTATGTTCCTTCGAATGCAACACTTTCAATTGCTGGTGATATAGATATCGAAGAAGCTAAAGTGTTAATCGACAAATATTTCGCTACGATTCCTAAAGGACAAGCAATTAACCTTTACCGTGATTACTTAGCCTTGGACAACGATGCATTTACTGCTAAATATGGAAAAGGAAAAGCAATCTTTAATGACAAAGATTTCTTTAACACAACATCGAAAGATGGAATGGCAATGATTAACGAATACAAGAAAAAAGAAACTGTAATTCCTCGTCCAAACATAGTAGAACCAAAATTGGAAAAAGAAATCGTAGATACTGTTTATGATAACATTCAATTGCCTGCAGTGTTTATTGGATACCACTCACCAAAACAAAACACGAAAGAAGCTTATGCTTTAGAAATGTTGAATGCAATTATTTCTGGTGGAACAAGTGCAAGAATGAACAAAAATATCGTTGAAGAAAAAGAATTAGCGATGGCAGCATTCTCATTCGCATTCCCATTAGAAGATCCAGGAATCGCACTTTTCGCAGGAATTGCTGCTAAAGATGTTGAAATCGACAGTTTAAAAAATGCTTTAGATATTGAAATCAATAGAGCTAAAAATGAATTAGTTACGGAAACTGAATTTCAAAAAGTGAAAAATCAATTTGAAAATGATTTTTACTCTGCAAACAGTTCTGTAGCAGGAAAAGCTGAATCTTTGGCTGATAATTATGTGTATTTCAAAAATACAAATTTAATTAACGAGCAATTAACAGTTTATGATGACATTACGCGCGAGGACTTGATGAAAGTAGCTAATAAATACTTCACTAAAGATGCACGTTTGGTATTGTACTATTTACCGAAAAAATAACAGATTAAGCAGTTTAATAAAATTCAAAATAAGATGAAAATGAAAAATATAATATTAGGATCAGCACTTGCTCTTACATCTGTATTTGCATTTGGACAAGTTGACCGAACAAAAGCTCCGGTACCTGGTCCTGCTCCAGAAATTAATATTCCAGAACCAATTGTCTTTGATTTAGATAATGGGATGAAGGTTATTCTTTCGCCCAATGATAAAATTCCAAAAGTTTCTTTCAATTTAGTTATGGGTTCTGACCCTAGACTTGAAGGTAAAAAAGCTGGTCTTTCTGACATGGCTGGAGATTTATTAATGTCTGGAACAACGAATAAAACAAAAGATCAAATTGACAATGAAACTGATTTCATTGGAGCGTATCTATCTGCAAACAGTTCTGGAATGTACTTGAGTGTGTTAAAGAAGCACATGGAAAAAGGTTTGGATTTGATGACTGATGTTATGAAAAATGCAAATTTCCCAGAAAGTGAATTTGAACGCGTTAAGAAACAATATGAGTCAGGATTGTTTTCGGTTAAAACTGATCCAAGTTCTATGATGTCTAATGCAATGTACAAAGCAATCTTTACTGATAACCACCCTTACGGTGAGGTAATGACTGAAGAAACATTGAACAACATCAAACGTCAAGATGTAATTGATTTTTACAAAAAACAATACACTCCAGCTGGAAGTTACCTTGTAATTGTTGGTGATATCGATGAAGCTCAAGCAAGGAAAATTGCCAAAGAAAGGTTCGGTTCTTGGGAAGGTGGTGTACCTTACGAAAAGGATTACAATAAAGGAATTTCTCCACAAGGAAATCGTGTAATTTTTGTTGAAAAACCAGGTGCTGTTCAATCAGTTATTAGTATTGCATTCCCAGTTGACATGATTCCTGGTGATGAAAACCAAATTAAATTGTCTACATTAAACAAATTGTTTGGTGGTGGTGGTTTTGGTACTCGTTTAATGCAAAACTTACGTGAAGACAAGGCATACACTTACGGAGCATACTCAAGTGTTGATGTTGACAGAAAAGGAAGTTATATTAAAGCACAAGGAAGTTTTAGAAATGAAGTCTCAGATTCTGCGATTACTCAATTCTTGTATGAATTCAATAGAATTACACAAGATATGGTTACTGAAGAAGAATTATCTTTAAACAAGGCCTCAATGGCTGGAAGTTTTGCTCGTACTTTAGAATCACCACGTACGATCGCTAACTTTGCTTTAAGTACATACAGAAATGATTTACCTTCTGATTACTATCAAACTTACCTTAAAAAATTAAGTGCAGTATCAGAAAATGACATCATGAACATGGCAAAAACTTACATCACACCTAACAACTTGAACATCATTGTTGTGGGAAACAAGGATGTTATGGAAAGTTTGAAACAATTTGATGCAGATGGAAACATTGAAGTTTTTGATGCTTTCGGGAATCCTAAAATAGAAACAAACTATACAGAAGCAGATATTTCTAAGACTGAAGTTTTCGAAAAATATCTAATGGCGGTAACTCAAACTTCAAAAATGAAGAAAGCCAATAAGAAAATCAATAAAGTGAAAACTTTAAAGAAAAACGCCGTTGTTGTTCCTAATCAAGCTCCTATGGAATTGAAAATGACAACTTACTTCATGGCTCCAAACATGGCTGCATCTAAAATGGAATTCAACGGAATGGTTCTTCAAGAAGAAAAATTCAATGGAAATAAAGGTGTGACTAAAATGATGAATCAACAAGGTGGTTTTGATACAAAAGAAATGACTTCAGAAGAAATCGCTGATAAGAAGAAAACTGCAGCAATCTTCCCTGAATTTAGCTTGTTATGTAACGAAAGTGATTTCGAATTACTTGGAGTAGAAAATCGGGATGGTGTAGACATGTATGTTGTTAAATACATAATCGGTAAAACAACTACAACCAATTACTACAATAAGGAAAATGGTCTAAAAGTTTATTCTGAAACACTAGAAGTAACTGAGGAAGGACCACAGAGCATTACAGCTGTTTATAGTGAGTTTACAGATTTCAAAGGATTCTTATTCCCAAAGAAAACTGCCCAAATGATCGAATCAGTTGGAATGACTGCTACCTTAAAAGAAGTTGAAATCAATGGAAAAGTTGATGAAAAATTGTTTGAAGTAGAATAATTTTCTAATACAAAATAACATATGAAAATGCGGTTCTTCGGGACCGCATTTTTTTTTGGTTAAACCCTTGATAGTTTTATGTATATTTGAATTCGCAAAATTTAGAATGTTATAGTAGAAAAGTAAATTACATGAAATAACTTTTATTCTAAACTTTCATTACAAATTTTGTCCATTAAACTAATTTCGAAAATGAAAATTATTAACTACATAATTATTGCATCATTCTACTTTATGCTAACATTATCTTGCACAAAAAAAGATAAAAAAATAGAAGATCAAACCTCTCCAGAATTAACAATTGATTGTTCAGACTTAAATGGAGTTTGGGTTGAGATAGCCTGGCAATACAACGATTCAGGATCAACTAGCTATAGCTACGGTTGCGATAATGATGGATATTGTTGCGGAGCTGTTGAAGTTAATGTTTCAGGAAGTTCTTTTAATGTTAATGATACCATTCTTGTAAATGGATTACAATACAAAATCTCATTAAAGTCTAATAACAATTCAGGTTGTTTTACTAACGATAACCATATGGAAAACTTCAGATGTGGACTTGCCCTAAGCATGATTGAACCTCCGCAAAATTCTAAACATACGCTGGTACTCGGTAAAAGAAGGAATGACTAATAGTCAATAATTATTTTAATATCGCTGGAAAATGGATTAAAAAGGGACAAAAGTTGAAAATACCATATTTTTAAATCAAAACTAAATCCAATGACTATTTCATTTAAAAAAAATAGCAAATTGGCCTTTTTTACTAATAAGAAACAACGATAATTTAATGGTTGAACAAGTATTAAAACCTTAGCGGGGTGTCAGAATATTAAATCAAAATCCTTAAACTTGCACAAATCCAAAAGCAAATGAAGAAAATCATTACAATTCCCAATGCTCCTGCTCCAATCGGACCATATAGTCAAGCGATTATGAAGAACGATACTTTATATGTAAGTGGACAAATTCCATTGGATCCAAAAAGCGGTGAATTACAATTGGAAACTATTCAAATAGCAACAAAGCAAGTAATGGAAAACATAAAAGCTTTGGTTGAAACATCAGGTTTAAAAATGTTAGATGTTGTAAAATGTTCGATTTTTTTGAAATCTATGGATGATTTTGTCGCCGTTAATGAAGTTTACGCTACATATTTTAAAAATGAACCTCCTGCAAGAGAAACAGTTCAGGTATCTAAATTACCATTAGATGTGCCTGTTGAAATATCTTGCATTGCGATACGTTAATCTTATTCTAAACAATACTATACGACAGAAAAACCTTGGAAAAAGAAGTTATCAGAATATCTGTAATTATCGTTAACTACAATGTTGAGTACTTTTTAGAACAGTGCCTCAACTCAGTTTATGATGCTTTAAAAAATGTTCAAGGAGAAGTTTTTGTTGTTGACAATAATTCAATTGACGGTTCCGTAGAAATGGTTAAACGTCAATTTCCACAAGTAAATTTAATTGCCAATAAAGACAATCCAGGCTTTTCTGTTGCTAACAATCAAGCGATTCGAATTTCCAAAGGAGATTATGTTGTGCTTTTAAACCCAGATACAGTTGTTGAGGAAGATACATTCCAAAAATGTGTCGACTTTATGGACAAAAACCCTGATGGTGGTGGTTTGGGAGTAAGAATGATTGACGGAAAAGGCGTCTTTTTACCAGAAAGTAAAAGAGGACTACCTACTCCCGCAGTTGCATTTTATAAGATTTTCGGTTTATCCAGAATATTTCCAAAAAGTAAAACTTTTGGTCAATATCATTTGGGGTATTTAGATGAATTCGAAACCAATGAGGTAGAAATCCTAAGTGGTGCATTTATGTTAATGCGAAAAAAAGCATTGGACAAAGTAGGCTTACTTGATGAAGCATTTTTCATGTATGGTGAAGACATCGATTTATCATATAGAATTATTAAAGGAGGTTACAAGAATTACTACTTTCCAGAAACTCAAATTATTCATTATAAAGGAGAGAGCACAAAGAAAAGCAGCATCAACTATGTTTTTGTATTTTACCGTGCTATGGTCATTTTTGCTGAGAAACACTTCTCACAAAAAAACGCCAAACTTTTCTCTTTCTTCATCAATTTAGCCATTTACTTTAGAGCTGGACTAGCATTGTTAAATCGTTTTATTAAACGAATACTTCTTCCCGTAATCGATTTCACTATAATAGTAATGGGATTATACGCTCTCAAGAAATTATGGTCAATTGAAAGCATCGACTTTCCCTTACATGTAATAAAATATGCTTTACCTGGCTACGCACTTACTTGGTTGATTACTAACTTATACACTGGATCTTACGACATTCCAATTAAACTAAAATCTTACGTTTCAGGAACACTTCTGGGAACAGGAGTTATTTTAGTAGCCTATGCCCTACTTCCAAAAGAATTACAGTTTTCTAGATTGTTTATTTTATTAGGTGCTGTATTGGTTTTAGCTTATTATTTAATCTCAAGAATTGCTTTACATTTTGTTATAGGAAAGAAATTCGATTTAAGAGGAGTGAGAAATAAAAACTTCGCTATAGTAGGAGAACCTGATGAAGTTGAGCGCGTTAAGCAAATCCTTAAAAACACTGCGAATAAAGTGAGTACTATTCACAGTGTTTCACCTAACAAAGATAAGTCTGAAAATGACAGTGGAGTGATTAATCAATTGGATCAAATTATTGATATCCATGAAATTGATGAAGTTATTTTTTGTGCAAAAAACACAAGTGCAGAATCAATAATAAATTGGATGTCAAGAACGGCCGCCAATAAAGTAGAATTCAAGATTGCTCAACCAAATAGTATGTACTTAATAGGAAGCAATTCAATTGACACAGCAGGAGACTTGTACATCATGGAAATCGATAAGATTTCTACTGCCTCTAGCAAGCGAAACAAGCGAACTTTCGATTTTATTTCGGCCTTATTTCTATTGTTATTCCTACCAATATCAATCTGGTTTTTTAAACATAAATCTCAATTTATCAAAAATTGTTGGTCAGTTTTATTAGGTGAAAAATCTTGGGTTGGCTATTCTTACGATCCAAATCCAGCACAAAGAAATTTACCTAGAATTAAAACCGGTATTCTTACACCAGCTGAAGAAAGAGCAGATAATGAGAATAAGTCAATACGATCAAAACTGAATTTGATTTATGCTCGAGATTATTCAATCATCACAGACATGTTGATTCTAAGAAAGTATTGGAGGAGGCTAGACCGATAAATCAAGGTTTTTCGTTTGTTATAATTGAAATTTTGATTACTTTTGTACTTCAAAAATTGAGTATAATTCTTTAAACTAATATATGTCACAAGTAGAAATTCGCCTTCCGAAAATGGGAGAAAGTGTTACCGAAGCAACTATAACAAACTGGTTAAAAGGTGTTGGAGACACGATTGAAATGGATGAACCACTTGTAGAAGTGGCAACTGACAAAGTTGATAATGAATTGCCTTCAGAAGTTTCTGGAACTGTTGCAAAGATATTTTTTGAAGTGGATGAAGTTGCCCAAGTTGGTGATGTTATCGCATTGATTTCAACGAATGGAGAAGTTGCTTCTGAACCAGAAAAGAAAGATGTTGTGGTAGCTGCTGAAAAAGTGGACAATAGCGTAAATGAAGCAATTGCAGCTGTTAGTGGAGCATCTGATTTAGACAAGAATGGTCCAAGCGGAAAATTCTATTCTCCTTTAGTGAGAAGCATAGCTGAAAAAGAAGGTATTGCTATGGATGAATTAGAAAGTATCTCTGGATCTGGTCAAGGAGGACGTGTGACCAAGAAAGATATTTTCGATTATATAGAAAACGGTGGAAGCAAAAGTACACCAGCTCAACAAGCTTCAGTGCCATCTGCAGCACCTCAAGCAGCTGCTAAACCAGCGCCAAAACCATCAAATATTCCACTTATGGAAGGTGATGAGATCATTGAAATGGACCGTATGCGTAAAATGATCGCAGAACACATGGTACGTTCAAAACAAACTTCGCCACACGTAACTTCATATGTTGAAGCTGATGTTACAAATATTTGGAACTGGAGAAATAAAATTAAAAACGATTTCAAAAAGAAAGAAGGTGAAAACTTTACTTTCACGCCAATATTCATTGAAGCAATAGCAAAAGCGATAAAAGACTTCCCTTTGATCAATGTTTCTGTAGATGGAGATAGAATCATCAAAAAGAAGAACATTAACATAGGGATGGCTGCAGCACTTCCATCTGGTAACTTAATTGTTCCAGTAATTAAAAATGCCGACAGATTGAACCTTTATGGTTTAGCTAAAAAAGTAAACGAATTAGCTAACAACGCTCGTAACAACAAATTAAGTGCTGATGATATTCAGGGAGGAACATATACAGTAACAAATGTAGGTACATTTGGAAATGTTATGGGAACACCAATTATCAATCAACCGCAAGTTGGAATTATGGCTGTAGGTGCAATTAGAAAAGTACCAGCTGTTATCGAAACTCCAGATGGAGACTTCATTGGAATTCGCTATAAAATGTACTTGTCACACGCTTACGACCACAGAGTTGTAGATGGAGCTTTAGGTGGTTCTTTTGTAAGAAAAGTAGCTGATTACTTAGAGAATTTTGATGTGAACACACAATTGTAAGCTATCACTTAATATATTAATGGCCCGTTTGACTTTGAGTTGAACGGGTTTTTTATTGTTCAGAACATTTAATTATTCTTTATTTATGCACAATCAAAGGAAGTTCTCAAATCTACTTGGATTTTAAATTTAAAGAAATGATATTTGTCGAACAGAAACTTTGAGGTGGGAAATAAAACCCACTTTTTTATTTTATAACTATGAGCTTGAATTTAAAAAATGACCTTTGCGTTTTTGATATCGAATCTACCGGATTGGATGTTTCGCAAGATAGAATAGTAGAAATTTCATTAATGAAGATTGCACCTAATGGTGATGAAACAACTTTAACAATTCGAATAAATCCAGAAATGGAAATTTCTAAGGAAAGCTCTGAAATACATGGAATAACACAAGAAGACATTAAAGATGCACCAACTTTCAAAGAAGCATCAGGAAAGATTGCAAACTTTATCGGAAAGTCTGACTTAGTTGGATTCAATTCTAACAAGTTTGATATTCCCATGTTGGCAGAAGAATTCCTACGTGTAAATCATGACTTTGATATGAGGGCACGAAATTTCATTGATGTTCAAAATATTTTTCACAAATTGGAACAACGAACTCTTGTAGCAGCTTATAAATTTTACTGTTCAAAAGATTTGGAAAATGCACACAGTGCAGAAGCTGATGTTATTGCAACTTATGAAGTTTTGAAGGCGCAAGTCGAAAAATATGAAGAATTGGATAACGACATGGAATTCTTAGCTGAATTTTCAACTCATAATAAATTTAAGATCATAGATTTCGCTGGAAGAATAGCAGAAAACGAAGCTGGCAAAGCTGTCTATAACTTTGGAAAGCACAAAGGTAAAACGCTCGAAGAAGTGGACAACAAGGAACCAGGATATTACGGTTGGATGATGAACAGCAATTTTCCTCGCTACACAAAAGCTGTCCTAAAAAAGGAATTGGATAAAATAAAAGCCAATCGTCTTGAAAACAAGAAAATCAAGAAAGAAAAGGAAGAAAAACGCATGGAGAACAAAATCGAAGCCTTAAAAAGCAAATTTGGAAAATAGTTAAGCATGAAAATTATTTGCATCGGAAGAAATTATTCGGAACACGCTAAGGAAATGAACTCTCCCCTACCTGAAGTTCCAATGTTCTTTATGAAGCCAGAAACGGCACTTTTACCAAAAAAGAATCCTTTTTATTACCCGAATTTCACTAAAGATTTGCATTTCGAATGTGAATTAGTTGTGAAAATCAACAAATTAGGTAAGAATATTTCTGAGAAATTTGCTCATGAATATTATGATCATGTTGGAATTGGAATTGATTTTACGGCAAGAGATTTACAGAAAATCTGTAAAGACAAAGGTCACCCTTGGGAAATAGCCAAAGGTTTTGAACATAGTGCACCATTAGGAAAGCAGTGGATTCCATTAGAAGGGAAGAAAATTCAAGACATTGATTTCCGACTAGAAAAAAATGGTGAGCTCGTTCAAAAAGGAAACAGTAAAAACATGATTTTTACGGTTGACCAGATTATTGCTTACGTTTCACAATTTATGACATTAAAAATTGGAGATTTGATTTTCACAGGAACTCCAGAAGGTGTTGGTCCGGTTGCCATAGGAGATTTGTTGGAAGGATATATTGGTGATGAAAAGTTAATGAATTTGAAAATTAAGTAGCTTAAGAAATCTTACTTTGGAAAATAAAATTACAATATCGAAAACAGCACGTTACTTTACTCATGGAAATGCTGAAACAGCAGAAAACATCTGGATCGTTTTACATGGTTATTCACAATTAGCTGAATTCTTTATCCGTAAATTTAAAAAATTAGACCCTGAAAAGAATTTTGTGGTTGCTCCAGAAGGTCTCCACCATTTCTATAGAAAAGGAACGAGTGGTAGAGTTGGTGCATCATGGATGACAAAAGAGGCCCGATTGGATGATATTGATGATAATCACAAGTATTTAGATGAGCTTGCAGCACAACTTCTTAAAAATAAGAATTATAAACAAAGATACCTTTTAGGATTCTCTCAAGGTGGTGCTACAGCATCAAGATGGCACAATAATGGTAATTTTAATGCTGACCATTTTATTTTGTGGGCAAGTGCATTTCCTAGCGACATTTCTACGGAACATAATCATGCAAAAATGCTAAAATCGAATAACTACTTTGCCATAGGTTCTTCAGATGAATTCTTTGAAGGCAAGATGGTTAAAGTAAACCAATTTTTCGATAAACAGGAATTCGCCACAAAAATTAAGACTTTTGACGGTGGACATGATATAGACATTCCTACACTTTTAGAAATTTACGCAGAGTGCAGTTCGCTTATCAATTCTTGAATTGATTGAATCGGTTTTGACCTGCTAAACTTCGATTTATATCATTAAAACCTTCATAATACAGAAACTTCTTCTGCATACTTTCGAATGGACGGTAAACATAAAAGACTTGATCATTGAAGATTTGAACATTTTCAACATAGCGGTAAAACAATGTGAACTTATTTTCTATTTGACCATTACTTAAATCGATTTTGTGAATATCGGAATATCCTGATTCGTCATACATTGTATAAATATTTTTAGTAACCGGATCTTGAATCATTCTTCTCTCCCACCCTGTTTTCCTTGCATCTTTATGAAAATCTATGCTTACACTATCTAATTTACTACCTGAATTAGCATCATATTTAAACATCATCGATTGATAAAAATCGAACACATAAACCAAATCGTCTACAAGAAACATTTCACTGTATGGAGCTTCATAATATATAGAATTTGTAAAAACATTCGCTCCTACCCAAATTTCACGGTCTATGCCAGTCTCCCTTTCTTTATCCCAAGCCCAAAGTTGTGTTCTCACATCTGCCCATTTGTATTCTGCACGATAGAATTCCATCATTTCTGTGTCTTCGATGTGATGAATCAAACTATGAGTTGTGTCTTGCATCTGTACTTTAAAAAAATCAAAAGCAGGATAATGTGACTTATGAGTTGTAAAAAACAGCTGGTCGTTCTCTAAGGTATCCAATATCGGTCGTACATAGTTATCCAATTGCTCACGGGAAACAATGGTCAAGTTTAAAAACTCATCCTTACTCAAAATGAAATCCGAGAATTCACAACGTAAATAGATTCTAGTTCTATAATCAGTATCTAAGCGAATTGCATTTTCTGGCACTTTCCTTCTTGAAACAATACTGTCATCCACAAAGAAAATCAACTCACTTTCATGATTTAAGCGCTTGGGATAAGTCAAAAGTATCATTGAACTGTCATTTATTACAACAAAGTCACTCACACTAATCTTTTCTGAAGAAAATGCAATTTCAGGTCGATAAGTTGCTGTAACTTCAAAATCGGTAGTAATTTGACCGTCATAGCTCATTTCTAATTCGATGAACATAACCTTCCCTTTCTTTATATTTTTATGAAAATCATTAAGATTAACAAGTGTATCCAAAGTATAATATCCTGGCTTTTTAGCTTTTAATCTAATAATATTATTTTTAGGAATTGCAACAGAAATCACATCATCATTTTGGGTCCATTGACCAGTGAATAACCGCATCGAATTATTGTAAATGTTTAATTCAATAGAGTCCATTGAGGAATTAGTCATGGCATCGTTAAAACCCAACTGCAGTTTTAACTCTTGGGCTGTGGTCCCAAAAGTGAAGAAAACGAATATGTAAGTTAAAATTCTCATAGCAATTTAAAGTTGAGATGCAGATCCCTTCCTTTTCCATAAATAAAAGTAAAGAAAGTTTTGCGATTGGCAATTAGAGAGTTCTAAACCTAAATCATTTTAATAAATTTCAATTAATTAAATACTTTTAAAAATCCAACCTTAAATTTACAAGACTCAAACATATCTTTGTTCTAAACGTTTATAACCGTTATTAACGACTATGGGATTCAAATATATATTAGATTCATCAATGGTATAGTAATTATAATAAGCAAACTAAAGAAGTGCAACACAAAATAGATCTCCAAGTCAAATCGTAATTCTTAAAAAAAAAGAACTCCTGCAGTTTCGCTTCAAAATATCAATTCTACACCACAAAAAAACGACCCAATAAATTGAGTCGTTCCTAAAATTATATAAGAAATATTAATTAGATTTTTTCTATCCAACCAAATCTATCTTCAGTTCTACCGTATTTCATATTATCCAAATCTTCCACCACTTTCTTCGAGAAAGTGCGCTTTTCTTCATCTGGTAAGTTGTACTTTTTACCTTTGTAGCCAATCATTTTAATCGGAGCAATTGTTGCTGCAGTTCCAGCACCAAATGCTTCAGTCATAGAACCATCTTCGATCGATTCAATAATTTCCTTGATCGATACTTTTCGTTCTTCAACGGTCATACCATAATCTTTAGCCAGCTCAATTACACTTCTTTTCGTTATTCCAGCTAAAATAGTATCTGACTCTTTTGGAGTAACCAATTTTCCATCAATTACAAAAAGAATATTCATTGTACCTGCTTCTTCAACATATTCATGAGTTTCAGCATCTGTCCATATCAATTGGTGATATCCTTCGTCTTGAGCTAATTTAGCAGGATATAACGAAGCCGCATAGTTTCCTGCTGCTTTCGCTGCTCCAACACCTCCATTCGCAGCACGTGTGAAATCTTGTTCAATTTTTAAATTAATTGCCTCGGTGTAGTATGAACCCACTGGACAAGTAAAAATCATAAATCTATAGGTATCCGATGGTTTAATACCTGTATACCCATCTGTTGCGAACATAAATGGACGAATATACATTGAATTAGTATCCTTTTTAGGAACCCATTCATCATCATATTTCAATAATTCTTTTAAACAATACATGAAAAGATCAACAGGAACTTCCGGCATACACATACGGTGTGCAGATTTTTGGAAACGTTTAGCATTCATTTCTGGACGAAAAGTTACAGCTTCTCCTGCTACAGTTCTAAACCCTTTCATTCCTTCAAATACAGATTGACCGTAATGAACTGCAGATGTTGCAGGGTGCAATGACATATTTTCAAAAGGAACGATTTCTGGTTCTTGCCATTTACCGTCTTTATAATCCATTACCAACATGTGATCTGAAAATAACTTCCCAAATGGAATGTTATCCCAATCTACTTGGTTTAATTTACTATTGGTAGTTCTTGTCTTTTTAATCGTATATTCTGATGTTTCCATATTCTTTTTTGATATGTTGCGAATATACTGATTTTTCGATAGACAAACCAACCTCTCAAGATTTTTGGCGTTTTTTTAACTACATTTGCTTTTAAAAGAAACAAGCCATTGACAGCAGTCGAAATATTAAAAAAATATTGGGGTTTTGATACCTTTCGAAAGCAACAGGAAGATATTGTTCAAAGCGCGATTAATGGTCACGATACATTTGCTCTTTTGCCTACTGGTGGAGGTAAATCAATTTGTTTTCAAGTCCCTGGTATTGCAAGAGAAGGGATTTGTTTAGTGATTTCTCCTCTGATCGCTTTAATGCAAGACCAAGTAAAAAATCTAAAATCTAGGGGATTAAAAGCTGCTGCTATTACCTCTGGAATGTCAAGAAGAGAAATTGATATCATTCTAGATAATGCAAAATTTGGTGCCTTGGATTTTTTATATGTCTCACCTGAAAGATTAAAAACTGAAATTTTTATTGCCAGATTTAAGCAGATGAAAATTTCGCTTATTGCTATTGATGAAGCACATTGTATTTCCCAATGGGGTCATGATTTTCGTCCGCCTTATACTGAAATTCATAAGCTACGTGAAATCCATTCAGATGTTCCATTTATTGCTGTAACCGCTACTGCAACTGACGAAGTTCGAGAAGACATTATCACGCAACTCGAGATGAGAAATCCTAATTACTTTGAAGGCGATTTTGCTAGAGAAAATATTTCTTATGAAGTTTATGCAGTTGAGAATAAGCGAAATGCTATTCTTAAGGCATGTAAGCGTTTTATGGGTTCTACAGGAATTATTTATTGTCAAACCCGTCGTGAAACCAAAGAAATAGCAAGACTTCTCATCGCACATAACTTCTCGGCCGGAGTGTATCATGGTGGAATGGTTGGAGCTGATCGAAATAAGAAATTAGAGGCTTGGTTAAATAATGAAATAAGAATCGTAGTTGCGACTAACGCTTTTGGAATGGGGATTGACAAGCCAGATGTGCGCTTCGTTTTGCATTATGAAATTCCAAATAATTTAGAAGCATATTTTCAAGAAGCAGGACGTTCTGGTAGGGATGGAAAAGCATCAAGAAACATGGCCTTTTATACTCAAATCGATTTGCTGAGAATGCGCCAAAGACTAGACAATCAGTTCCCTCCTATTGATTATATTAAAACTGTTTACCGCGCTCTATGTAATCATTTTGGAATTGCTATTGGTTCTGGAGCAAACGAAAGTTATGGGCTTGCCATAAAAGACTTAGTTAAGAAATATGATTTTGATCCACTTAAAACCTACAATGCTTTAAAAATTCTGGAATTAAATGGTTCTATATTATTCAATGAAGCAGTTTTTCATCCAACTAAACTAAAATTTATCGTTGGCAACAAAACCTTGTATAATTTTCAATTAAAGAATGATGATTATGACCCCTTAATTTCATATTTATCAAGAAGTAACCCCGGAATATTTGATAATTATTATCAATTGGATGAAACTAGGATTGGACAAAAATTAAGAAAATCGAAAGCAATCATCCACAACCAACTTCAATATATCGAGAAACAAGGATTGGCTGACATTTCATGGCAATCCGAACTCCCACAAGTTACTTTATTGCATGAGCGCTTGCCAGACGACTACATGCAAATTGATAAAAAAGTTTATCAAACAAGAAAAGATGTGGCGCATAAAAAATTGGAAAGCATGTTGAATTTTGTGCAAAAACCAATTTGTCGTTCAATACTGCTTTTGAATTATTTTAGTCAAAAAGGAAAACCTTGTGGAAAATGTGATGTCTGTTTAGCAGAAGATAAATCAAATTACAGCGGGGAAGAACTCCAAAGAATCATCAACGATTTATTAGATCATAAAGATTTTTCATTAGATGATTTTCTCATTGAAATTAAAGGTGTGGAAAAACACTATTTAATTGGTGTTTTGAATTGGATGATGGATGAAGATTTGATTGATTTTAACGCAGGCATGTTTTCTAAGGAATAGCCAACTTGTTATTCGATTAAAAACACAAGACAAATCCACCTTCAACAATTAATCACTTTATTTTAAAGTATTGTCTACCTTTCAGATGTATAGAAAAATACATTAATTCAAGCACCGCAGCACATCCAAATGAAAGTATTAAAAATTTCGCAGTATTAATTAAAGCTCTCCAATTCTATAGGAACTTTGATTAAAAAACATTTTCTCGAAATAATGCTTAAACTTAATTCCTTCGAAATAAAATGACAGGATTTGTTTGTAATTTAATCCTTGATTGGCCATTCCCATTGCTCCTTCTTGACAAAATCCAACTCCATGACCATAACCTCTTCCTTTTAATACAACGTCTTGTCCTTCTGGGTAACACGAAAAAAGTGTTGATCTTAATTTGAATTGATAACGAATATCACGCAAAGGAATTCCCAAATGAGGACTTATATAGAATGCTTTTCTATCCTCTTGTTCGAAATTATAAATGATGGCTCTATACAAACTATCTTCAATTGGGTAGAAATATGTATTTACCAAGAATTTTCGCCATTCTATCTTAGAAACTCTTTTTTCCCATGTTGCTTGACGTGTGTAAATACAAAACGTATCTTTAAATGGCTGCAAGTATGGAATATCTTCTTTCCAAACATAGTCTGAACTACTGGTTTGACCACCACAATTCGCATGAAAAAAGCCTTCAACCAAACTATTCGAAACTGTGTCAATTATATATTCACCATCAACCGCATTGACCGCAGTTCGAATCGCATCAGTATATATCAATTTATTATGATATGCTTGACAATGGACTTGGTCACAAAGGTTAAATCCTTCTTTTTGATGTCTATTTATATATTTTAAAGCATAAGTTCTTGAAATTACAGCTTGGGCTTTGTAATATTCGACGTGCTTTCCTCCGCCTCCTTCCGACTCCACAACTCCTCCAAGGTAATGATTATAAGAAACATCATTCACGATAGTTAAACCCTTTGAGCCAGAAAAAACAATAAATCCATCATTGTATTTTCTTTCTTTTAAAATAGGAGTTCTTGGTCTTAATCGCATCACATTCTCATTAGAAGTAGGTTTCAAACTTATTTTCTTGAATGTCCCAACAGTGTTAACACCTTTTTTCAGCTCCACTCGATTTCCTACTTTAGTCACTGAAATAAATTCGTTTGGCAATAAAGCCCCAAAAGAAGTCGAGTCTCCATAAATCAAATAACTTCCAACATTATAGGAAAAATCGATTCGTTGAATAGTATGCCCTCGGTAAACACCAATTTGTAATTCATTTCCGAAAACTGAAAATGACATTGAAATCAGAAATAAAAGGAGCGTACATTGCTTCATGAAACAAAATTAAGACAAGTATTTAAGAAAGAATTGAATGAGAAGATTAATTATCAATTCTGAATTGTTAATTGGTAAAATTCCTCTCCCTTTGTTCCTACCGATTTTTTCGAGACAAGTTATCCAAAAAGGAAAGTAGAAAAAATCTACCTGTGAGAATGTACCTTAATCTAAAAAAATCCTAGTACGTAATTTTCAATTCTTAATTACCTCAAGTACTTGAGCAGCTGCAGTTTCACTGGCTCCACCATCTCCTAAAACTTGAATCAATTCGGCGTAATCTTTCTTTATTTGATCATGCTTAGCTTGCCCAGGTAAAACAAGCTTTAACTCCTTCTCAATCAACTTAGAATTACACTCATTTTGAATCAATTCTTTAACAGCTTCTTTTTGCAGAATCAAATTGACCAAACTAATGTAATCCACCTTGATTAGCCTTTTCGCTATTTGATACGAAATGGATGAACCTTTATAACATACTACTTCTGGAACTTCAAATAATGCCGTCTCTAAAGTTGCGGTTCCCGAAGTAACTAATGCCGCTGTTGCAATTGACAACAAATCATATGTTTCTCCATGAATCAAGTGAACATTCTTTGAGTTTTTCAAAAAAGGTTCATAAAACGAAGCGGGTAAAGCTGGAGCTCCAGCTATAACAAATTGATAATTATTAAATGCCGATAAACTTTCGAGCATAATTGGCAATTTAGTATTGATTTCTTGTTTTCTACTCCCTGGTAATAATGCTATAACAGGACGTTTATCTAACCCATGTTTAGCATATAAATCTACTTTATCTGATTTAGCTCTAAATTGCTCAACTGCATCAAGTAAAGGATTACCAACGAAAGTAACATCCATCCCAAATTTCCCATAGAAATCTTTTTCAAAAGGTAGAATTACCAACATTTTGTCGACCACCTTTTTGATCGTATGAACTCTATTTTGCTTCCAAGCCCAAATTTGAGGTGAAATATAATAAATAACAGGAATACCTTGTTCTTTTGCCCATTTGGCAATTCTCAGATTGAATCCGGGGTAATCTACTAATACCAAGGCGTCAGGTTTATATTCGAGAATATCTTTTTTACAGAAATTGATATTTGATAAAATAGTTCTTAGATTCATTACAACCTCTATGAATCCCATAAAAGCCAGTTCAGAAATATGTTTCACTGGTTTCCCTACAACGGCTGACATATTATCTCCGCCCCAATAACGAAAGTCAATGGTTTCATCTTTTTGAAGGATTGCTTTCATCAAATTGGAAGCATGCAAATCCCCTGAGGCCTCACCTGTTATAATGTATAATTTTCTCACAATAAAATCAATAATGTAACGACCACTGCCAAAACAATTGTCACTCCAACTAAACCAGTTGTGAATCGATCCCAACGCCATTGGAAGTTGCTAAAATAAAACAATAGCAAATTAGGAATCAATGAAAAAACCAGCATGTCATTTCTATTGTTTTCACTCGAAGACAAAAGCGTATATAGTTGACTAAATGATCTATCACTATGTTCCCACTGCCAAAAGATAATGAACCCGATAATAGTCAAACCAATTCCAAAAATGGCTCCCATCAATCTTGTATCTAACTTTTTTCCTAAATTATCTATAACTCCCATTGTGTCAGAAAAATTTTAAAATTTCCATTCGTTAATATGGCTTATGGCATGATATGCTGTCATATCAAACTGAGTTGGCACAACACTTACATAACCATTGTCTAAAGCCCAAATATCAGTATCTTCATTCCAATCTTCACGATTAAACTCACCTTTCAACCAGTAATAAGGTTTTCCAAATTGATCAAAACGTTCATCAAAACTATCCTTCCAATATGCTTTTGCTTGACGACAAACCCTAATTCCTTTAATTTCTTCAGTTTTCAATTGAGGAATATTCACGTTTAAGCAAATACTTTTAGGAAATTCTCCATTCAATGCACGAGACACCAACTCTTTTACTGCCCATTGCGAAGAAGAAAAATCAGCATCCGCATCAAAATCTAAAAGTGAAAAACCAATAGATGGAATATCTTCCATCGCTCCTTCAACAGCGGCTGACATAGTACCTGAATACAAAACATTCGAAGCGCTATTTTCACCATGGTTAATTCCAGAAACCAATAAATCCGGTTTACCCTTGATCACTTCTGCAATTGCCAATTTCACGCAATCTACAGGAGTCCCTGTACATGTGTACGCTTCATAATCTGGATATAGTGGAGAACGTTCCATTCTCAGAACATCATTCACAGTAATTGCATGTCCCATTCCCGACTGAGGCTTATCTGGCGCAACAATCACGATATCACCAAATGGTTTAACAGCTTCTATTAAACTACGAATACCTTTGGCTTGAATTCCATCATCATTTGTAATTAAAATAAGCGGACGCTTTTTAGACATATTTCTATAATTTCAATTGATTGCGAAAATAATCATATCTTTTGTGTTTCCATTGATACAAGTATGGAAAATGGGATTTTGTTTAGTATGAAGTTAAATTGAATCATTTTTATTTTTGACCTCCTATTCCGACTACAACTTTTAGTTCATTTGCTCTTTTGACAAACAATTCCATTGTTTCAAAAGGAATAGAATGCCTCTTCTAAACTTAAAATCATCCTAAAAAACTATATAAGCATAAATGTAAGTAAACAATTCGTGAACAATAAAAAACGGTATCGCCACCTTTTTATACTGGAAACACTCTAAATTTAACTCAAAAATGGAAGTTCTAAAATAACGCTTCTCCGGATTCAGAACGTTCATAATTCATTCTTGGCAATTTGTAAATCGTAATTTTTAATACATAATTGATAATTGAGGGATTGTTAGTATATTTGGAACCGAATTAAAATAAATTATGGCAACTACATCAGATATTAAAAATGGTCTTTGCATCATGCACAATGGTAAAATAGCTACTATCATTGAATTTCAACACGTTAAACCAGGTAAAGGTCCCGCTTTTGTGAGAACAAAAATGAAAGAAATTGAATCTGGGAAAACCTTAGACTACACTTTCTCTGCTGGTCATAAAATTGACATCGTTAGAGTTGAAAGAAGACAATACCAATATTTATATCAGGAAGAAAATATCGGGTATCATTTCATGAATACAGAAAACTACGAGCAAGTTGTGATCAGAGATGTTTTGATCGAAGACCCTTTATTCTTGAGAGAAGGAATGGTTTGTGAAATTCTTTTCCATGCTGAAGAAGAGAATCCTCTTGTTTTAGAATTACCAATGTACATTGAGGCTGAAATAACATACACTGAGCCTGGAATCAAAGGAGATACTGCAACAAATACATTCAAACCAGCAACAATTGATACAGGCGCTGAAATTAGAGTTCCTTTATTCATTGAAATAGGTGAGAAAATTAAAGTAAGTACGCTGAAAAAAGAATACGTAGAAAGAATTAAATAAGATTTATCTTTCTAAAAATATTTTAAAGCCCTAACGATTATGTTTGGGCTTTTTTTGTCTAAACTAATTAGTAAGGTACTATCCACAAATTGAAATTCATTATATGGAAAAACTAGTTTTAATTCACGGAGCATTAGGAAATTATTCTGAATTTGATGAAATCATTCCACAATTAGAGAATGATTTTGACATTGAAGCTTTTGAAATTCCTCATCATGGCAATTACCCTAATTCTAAAGTAGAATTTGAAATAAATGCCTTAGTCAAGGACTTTTTAAAATTCTTAAACAAATTTGGACCAGCTTACATATATGGTTTTAGTCTAGGAGGGTATTTGGCAATTGCTGCAGCTCAAGAGGACCCATCCAATATTTTAGGAATTGTAACCCAAGGAACAAAATTTAATTGGTCGGAAGAAACTGCCATAAAAGAAACCGCTACATTGAATGTTGATTTCCTGTCATCCAAAGCCGAAGGATTTTACAATCATCTGATTAAGCTTCACGGAGATTATTTACCTGAATTATTGGAGAAAACTGCTGATTTCATGAATAACCTGGGTGAAAACCCAGCAATTACTCCGAAAAGCGTAGAAAAAATAACTGTTCCCGTTCGATTGACCAGAGGAGGAAAAGATAAAATGGTGAGTAAGGAAGAAACTTTGAAAATTAATGATGGTTTACAATTTGGAAATTATTTTGAAATTCCTTCCATGATTCATCCGCTAGGATTTATCAATTCAAAACACATTGCTCGATTAATTTCAATTCAAATTGAAAGTATGAAATACCATTGGGCTTCCACTCCATTCGGAAAAATGGCTTATCAAATTTTTGGAGAAATAAAATCCGAAAATGAAACCGTAGTTCTATTCTTACACGAAGCAATTGGTTCGATTGCACAATGGAAAGAATTCCCTAAAAATTTATGCGCAGAATTAAATCTCCCGGGAATCACTATTGAATTTCCAGGTTATGGGTTTAGTGAAGCAGAAGATAAAAACAGAAATGCCAAGTATTTACATGAATTTGCTTTGGAATATCTACCTGCGTTTATCGAATCAATTCAATTAAGAAATCCTTTGTTGATTGTTGGACATTCTGATGGCGGAACAAATGCATTATTGTACAGCACAAAACATCCTTCAAATGTTAAAGGTATTGCAACTATGGCGGCACACTACATTAATGAAAAGGAAACCAGAGCAGGAATACAGCCAGCAATTGAAGCATGGGATTCTGGAAAATTTAAAGGTTTAGAATATTTCCATGGAGAAAAAACTGAGCGATTATTCTTTTCATGGGCAAATACTTGGTTGAAACCAGACTTTATCGATTGGGATATTTCTGAAGATATTAGAGGAAATTCTATTTCAGCTTTGATTATTCAGGGAAATGAAGATCAATATGGAACGGATCAACAAGTGAATGGAATTGTGGATTTGTTGGAAAATTCAGAAGCCTATTTTATAGATGATTGCGGTCATGCTCCTCATTTAGAGAAAGAAGAAATTGTAATTTCAAAAATCAATAATTGGTTTTGTAACTCTTAGAGATGCAATGCATTGCGCCTCCACGGGTTACAAATTAACATTGTGCCTCCACCCATAACCAAACATCATGTGTATGTTTGGGCGATTTGCAAATCGACCGTCCACATGCCATTGATAATTATTCACAAAAAAAGCCCAATCATTGATGATTGGGCTTTTATATTTTCATGCATTCCGATTAAAAATCAAGTATCAATTTTTGCATATTTTGCATTTTTCTCGATAAACGCTCTTCTTGGCGGAACATCATCTCCCATTAAAGTTGAGAAAATACTATCTGCTTCAGCAGCATTATCAATAGTAACTTGACGAAGCGTTCTGAATTCAGGGTTCATTGTAGTATCCCAAAGTTGGCTTGCATTCATCTCCCCAAGACCTTTGTAACGTTGGATTCCAACAGAAGATCTAGGTGCGTTACCTCTTAATTTCTCAATAATCATATCACGTTGATCATCATTCCAAGCGTACTCAGATTTCGCACCTCTTTTTAATAAGTAAAGTGGTGGGGTTGCGATATAAACGTAACCTTGATCGATTAATTCTTTCATGTAACGGAAGAAGAAAGTTAAGATTAAAGTTTCAATGTGCGCCCCATCGACGTCGGCATCACACATGATGACTATCTTGTGGTATCTTAATTTCTCAGTATTCAATGCTTTTGCATCGTCTTCTGTCCCTACCCTGACACCAAGTGCAGTGTAAATATTTTTAATTTCTTCGTTTTCGAAGATTTTGTGTTGCATTGCTTTTTCAACGTTCAAAATCTTACCACGCAAAGGCATGATTGCTTGGAAGAATCTATCACGACCTTGTTTTGCAGTTCCACCTGCCGAATCTCCCTCGACAAGGAATACTTCACAAAGTGCAGGATCTTTTTCAGAACAATCTGCAAGCTTTCCTGGCAAACCACTTCCTGACATAACGCTTTTACGTTGAACCATCTCTCTGGCTTTACGTGCAGCATTACGCGCACGAGCAGCAATGATTATTTTCTCAACGATTTTCTTAGCATCTGAAGGGTGTTCCTCCAAGTAATTGGTCAGCATTTCTGAAACCGCTTGTGAAACTGGAGCTTGAACTTCCCGGTTTCCTAATTTCGTTTTCGTTTGCCCCTCAAATTGTGGTTCAGCAACTTTTACAGAAATTACGGCTGTTAAACCCTCACGGAAATCATCACCAAGAATTTCAATTTTTTCTTTCGATAATAGTCCAGATTCGTCAGCATATTTTTTCAACGTATGCGTTAATCCACGACGAAAACCTGACAAGTGAGTTCCTCCTTCATGCGTGTTTATGTTATTCACATATGCAATTAGGTTTTCCGTATAAGACATGTTGTACATCATTGCCACTTCGACAGGAATTCCATCTTTTTCACCTTCCATGTAAATCACCTCCTCAATAAGTGGCTCTCTACTTTTATCTAAGAATCTAACGAACTCTTTTAATCCACCTTCAGAATGAAAAACCTCTGAAGGAGAATTTCCTTCATCATCCTTAGCCTTTTCACGTAAATCAGAAATTGTAATAGTCAAACCTCTATTTAAGAAAGCCAACTCTCTCATTCTCGCTCTTAACGTATCATAATTATAGTGAACATCCTCAAAAATATTAGGATCTGGACTAAAAGTTACAATTGTTCCGTGAAGATCTGATGTACCGATTTCCTTCACAGGATATTGAGGAATACCTATTTTATATTCTTGTTGGAAAATCTTTCCATCTCTATGAACTACAGCTGATAAATCAGATGACAATGCGTTCACACATGAAACCCCAACACCGTGAAGTCCACCAGAAACTTTGTAAGTATCTTTATCGAATTTCCCACCAGCATGCAAAACTGTCATTACAACCTCAAGTGCTGATTTCTTTTCTTTTGTATGCATCGCAGTTGGAATACCACGACCATTATCTTCTACAGTAATTGAATCTCCTTCATTTATAGAAACACGAATGGTATCACAATAACCACCCATAGCTTCATCAATCGAGTTATCTACAACCTCATACACCAAGTGATGTAATCCTTTAACCCCAACGTCTCCAATGTACATGGCAGGACGCTTTCTTACAGCTTCTAATCCTTCTAATACTTGAATATTATCCGCTGAATAATCTTTTTTATTATTTTCTGCTTCACTCATTTGTTACAAATATTTTTAAAATGTAATCTTTTGTCTCGACAACATTTGAGACAATAACAAAGATACGAAATTACGGGTGAAATATTGCCGCAAATTAAAGGTTTATCAACGGGGTTATCAACAATTTCAAGGATATTGTTGGTAGATTCTGAAATCAATGGGAAGAATCGGTCGAAAGCACATTAAACTAGACTTTTTGGCTTGATTTTAAATCTAAAAATGTAGATCAATTTCGCCAGACAGTTTATTTTGTTCAAAGGGAAATTTGTACGAAAAAATTATCAAATAATTCTGAACACAGAATTGAGTCGAAATAAAAAATATAAACATGGAATTGAGATTCCAGTATAGGATGTATCAGCTTGAAAAGTGAATAAGAGTATATACTTGCTCAGAAAGATACTTCCCTGTATAACTATTCTAATATCTTAGGCTTCCTTCTTGTAATGATCATCCCAATCTTTTACTTGTGGATCTCCTAATTTATCAACTGATTTTGCAATTAGCATTGAAACAGCTGCATCACCAGTAACATTAACAGTAGTTCTCAACATGTCCAATGGCCTGTCAATTGCAAATATCAACGCTAAACCTGCTTCTGGAATACCCGCTTGAGCCAAAACAATTACCAACATCACCATTCCTGCTCCAGGAACAGCTGCAGAACCTATACTGGCCAAAGTTGCTGTAGCAATTATTCCTAGTTGAGCATATAAATCCAAGTCCATTCCAAAGGCTTGAGCAATAAAAATAGCTGCAACTGCTTGATACAAACTAGTTCCATCCATATTAATTGTTGCTCCGATTGGCAGTACAAAACTCGTTACTTCTTCTTTAACCCCTAAGTGCTCCTCTACCCTTTCCATAGTTACTGGAAGTGTCGCCGCCGAAGAGCTGGTACTAAACGCTAATAATTGTGCTGGTGAAATTCCATTTAAGAAGAATTTTGGTGTTCTTTTTGTAAAAATCCAAACCAACAAAACGTACACTGCAATCATAAAAAGTAATCCAATAACAACACTGATTGCATACCATAACAATGCTACAAATAAATCTTGACTTGGTGATTCCACAACGAGTCCAGCCATTAATGCAAAAACACCAATTGGCGCTACCAACATAATAAGGTCGATGAGCTTTAGTATCACCTCATTAAATCCATCAAAAAATGCTTTAACAGGACCCGATTTATCTATTGGAATTAGAATCAAACCAACTCCAAAAAATATGGCAAAAACAATGACTTGCAACATATTTCCATTGTCGGTGGCCGCATTAAAAATATTGTCGGGTATTAAATCTTCCAACGCCCTTAAAGGTCCATTTTCCTTTTGTTCAGCAGCACTTTCAATTCTCTTACCCGCTTCTCCACTGTAATTTTCTATTAAATTTTCTCTTGTTTCTTGAGTGATCGTCTTTCCAGGTTGCACAATATTTACAATCATCAATCCAATAGAAACAGCGATTAATGTTGTGGCCAAATACGTTAAAATGGTACGTACACCCATTTTTGACAACTTAGAAATGTCTTTAAGATCAGAAACTCCTTTAATTAACGAACCTAGTATCAAAGGAACAGCAATCAACTTCAAAGCATTGATGAACATGTTTCCAAAAGGTTTAATCCAATTTCTAACGAATAGTTCAGCATTTGAAATAGCAAAATCTTCACCTTTTACTTTTATCGTTGTCATCGAACTTCCCCATGAAGTAGTCAATAACAATAAACTGAATAGAACACCTAATCCCATCCCGATAAGGATTTTCCAGTGTAGTGCGAGTTTCTTTTTCTTATCCTTCGTTTCCTTCGACATATTCTAAATTTGCGTCATTTTATTGCGTAAATAATGGTCTAATGTGATAATTGCTGCCATAGCTTCTACGATAGGAACAGCTCTAGGAACAACACATGGATCATGGCGACCTTTTCCTTCAACTGTTACCTTTTCCATTTTAGAATTCACGGAATCTTGATCTTTCATAATTGTAGCAACAGGTTTAAAAGCTACACGGAAATAAATAAGATTTCCATTTGAAATCCCACCTTGTATTCCTCCACTATTATTCGTTAAAGTTGTTCCGTCCAATTGAAAAATATCGTTATGCTGACTTCCTTTCAATTCAACACCAGAAAAACCAGAGCCATATTCAAATCCTTTTACAGCATTGATTGAAAGCATAGCTTTTCCAAGATCGGCATGAAGTCTATCAAAAACTGGAGCACCTAATCCAATTGGAGCACCTGTAATTTTAGCAAACACAACTCCTCCAATGGTATCTCCTTCTTTTCGAATCTCTTTGATATGGTCAATCATCTTTTCAGCCATTTCAGCATCAGGACAACGCACAATATTTTCTACTTCAGGTAAGACGATTTGAGTTAAATCTCCTTCTAATTTTAATTTCCCAACTTGAGAAACAAAAGCGTTCACTTGAATACCCACATGATTCAAAAATTGTATGGCTATTGCACCAGCCACAACTCTACTTGCTGTTTCCCTGGCACTTGAACGACCTCCACCTCTGTAATCTCTGTGACCAAACTTTTTATCGTAGGTCATATCTGCATGAGAAGGACGGTAAACATCTTTTATGTGACTGTAGTCTTTAGATTTCTGATTTTCGTTTTCAATTACAAATCCTATTGGCGATCCTGTAGTTTTTCCTTCAAAAATCCCTGAAAGAAAACGTACTGTATCCGACTCCTTTCGTTGAGTAACGATAGCTGATTGTCCTGGTTTTCTTCTGTCCAGTTCAATTTGCACCGCTTCTAAATCCAACTCAAAATTTGAAGGAACACCATCAATAATACCACCAATAGCTTCTCCATGAGATTCGCCAAAAGTGGTTAATTTGAATGTATGTCCAATAGAATTACCGGCCATTAATTATTTCTTAAGTAAAGTAGCTTCCGTTGCACTTAAAATTCTGCGTACTTCATCTAAATCGATGGCTTCAGCATAAACTCTAAGCACTGGTTCTGTACCTGAAGGGCGAATCATCACCCAACTATCGTTTGGAAGGTATAATTTGAATCCGTCAATTGTTTCAACTTTTTCAACTGTATAGTCTCCAAAAGAAGTATAAACGTTGTTTTCACAATTCGCAATAATTTCTTGTTTTAAGTCTTCGTTAATATGTAAATCGCTTCTTTCGAATTTGAATGAACCAACGATTTCATATACCTCATCGATAAGAGAGGCTAAAGATTTTCCAGATTTCGCCATGAATTCCCAGATGATCATTCCCATCCAAATTCCATCGCGCTCCGGAATGTGACCTTTTGTTGCAATTCCTCCAGATTCTTCACCACCTAAAAGAACATCTTCATCAATCATTATTCCAGCAATGTGCTTAAATCCAATCTTCACTGTTTGGTGTTCTAATCCATAATGATCACACATTCTAGCGATTTTAGGAGAACAACTAAAAGCAGTAACTACTTTTCCAGACATTCCTTTGTATTTCACCATATAGTGAATCAACAAAAGTATAATATGATGAGAATCAACAAATTCACCATCTTTTCCGTATAATCCAATTCTATCTGCATCACCATCTGTTGCCAAGGCTGCATCGATATTTCCATCAGACTTAATAAATGCTTCTAATTCTTGTAGATTCTTTGCGATCGGTTCTGGTGCTTGTCCCATAAACCCAGGATTATGCTCACAATGTAACATTGTCATATCTGGAAATAATGGTTTTAAAACATTTTGACCTGAACCATACATTGCGTCAAAAGCCAATCTTAATCCCGATTGTTTGATAGCTTCAATATCAAAATTTTCTTTTACCGCATTGATATAAGTCCCTTCAAGATCAACTTTAATTAATCTTCCATCTGAAATTGCTTTTTCTAGATCTGAAGATAAGATTGCTGTATTAATTGTATCTGGAATTAAATCTTCAACTTCTTGAATCTTGTCTGGTAAAAGTGGTCCACCAAAATTTGATTTCAATTTATATCCTCCGTACGTTGGTGGATTATGAGAAGCCGTTAAAACTACTCCAATGTTTGCTTCGTATTGCTTAGTCCCCATTGAAACCATAGGTGTAGAAACGAATCCTTCAGCATAGTAAACCTTAATTCCATAATGTAGGTAAACTTTTATTGCAGTTTCCATGAACATTTTCCCATTGAAACGGCAATCGTGACCAATAACAATGCTTGGGTCATCAGCTTGTTTTTTCACCCATTGTGCTGTTGCAACTGCTACACGCGCAACGTTATTCACCGTATATGTATCTGCGATAACCGCTCTCCAGCCATCAGTACCAAATTTTATTTTATCTACCACCTTTTATAATTTTATAAGATTAACTATGATTAGGAATGCTAAAATAATAATGTTTAGTTAAAGGATGATATTATTAAACTATTAATCCTAATAATTTGATTGAAAATTTGTTGAGGTTTATGGTTTGATAAGAATAGAACGCTTCAATTCATTTATTTGCTTTGATTACAGATCATGGATGCCATCTATGGGTAATTGTAATTATATCGTCCACCCAAGACTTTGCTACATTTCCCAAATAATTAAACTAGTAGTCTCCTCCTTGGTTAAATCATACCGTCGCTTCAGGACTTAAATCCAAAATCAAGTCTGAATTAGCAAAAAAAGAAGGTCCTAGACTAATAGAACAAGGTTTCCATCAAATCCGGAAACGACAACATATTAAAAAATTCAATGCATCACGTACCAATATGAAGTAGCCATTATATTACACTGTATATATTTCAAATTACCATCTTCAGTTTTTAGATATCGGAAAATTATGCAAAATAAAAAAAAGGAAAGCTCTCACTTTCCTTTCCTATTAAATCATCTTTCTTTTTATTTGATAGCATTTGCTCTTTCGCGTGCTTTGTTCATCACATTATCTGCTCTGGTATTGGCTTCGTTTTCAATTTTCTGAGCTGCGTCTTCAGCTTTTTCTTTTAGTTTTTTCGCGGCAATTTCAGCGGCTTTTTTCTTTAATGGGTTTGCACCTGCTTCGTCCATTAATTTTTTAGCTCCTCTATCTGCTTCAGCTCGGGCATCGTCGGCTAATTTCTTTCCTTCAGCCTTAATATTGTCTGCTTGCTTTTGTGCAGCATCTAATAATTCTTGCTTTTTCTTTTCAGCAGCTGCTTTAGCTTCATTTACTTTATCGTCAACAATTCCTTTGATGCTATCTTTTGCTTTATCCACGGTATTGTCTATCAAATCTTTCACACCTCCTTTGATGTCTCCACCTAATTCCATCAATTTTTCCTTCATGTTTGTGTTCACCTTAGGATCTTTAATAGTGTTGGTAATTAAAGCAGTAATTGGAATATTTGCTGGCAATTCTTTCATCTTGAAACCTGGAATTTTCTTCGCTTGTTCAATGGCTTGTTCTGCAATTTTCAATAAACTACCTGGTATTTCTTCTTTTGGAATGTTCATCTTCATTTCATAATCAATTTCTTGTAAGAAAGAAGTTGTTCCTCCGATCGTTGTATTGATTTTACCCATTTTCACATCAAAAGGCTTAATTTTTACTTTTCCATCTGTAAATTCGAAAGTCGCTCGAATATTTTCCAAAGTTTGTTTTTTCAATTTTGGAATATTGATAGTTTCAGCTAATTTATCCAATGGACCAAATCCTGAAATACTTACTTGATTTGAAAATAATGAACCATTTCCAGTAAGTGAACTATAAACTAAGTCTAAAGATGGAGTTAAATCGGTTGTCATTGTGAAATTAGAAGTTATTTTACCTGAAGCATATTTAGCTATTGGTGCCAATTTTTCAATACTTATGAAATTCTTGGCAATTTCTTGAATATCTAATTCCTTGATACTGTAGCTGAAATCTACCTTAGGAACAGCATGATTTTGGATATTGTATTTCCCGTTCAAACCAACGTCTCCACCTAAAGTTTTCATATTCACGTTTTCTAAGATAGCCTCCTCGTTTCTTAGAATTACACGTCCATTCACAGACTTGATATCCATTCCATCATAATTCACTTTGTTAATTGTAGTATTTAATACAAAATCAATATTCTTAGGAACTAACATTGGTTCAACGTCTCCTGTTGGAGTTTCGGTTGTTTCAGCTGGTTGTTCTGTTGAAGTCGTTTCTCCAGTCTCATTTGAAGGTGGCATAATCTCGTCAACATCCAATAAATTTGAGTGGTAATTGAAAACTCCCTTCAAATCTCCTTCATTGAATAAGTAACCCATATAGTTTTTCACTTCCCCATCCAAAGAGAAATCACTTTTCCCCATTGTAGCTTTCAAATTAGCTAACTTCAATTGTTGTGGTGAAAATTCAAACATTAAATCTTGAATGTCGACTGGTGCTGCTAGATCTTCTGAGGCATATTTGAACTCTTTTAAATTAAGTGTTCCTTCAGCATTAAACTTATCGTATTCTCCTTTTTCCAAAGTTGACATTTTACCATCAATTGAAATATTTGAAGTTAATTTTCCTGTGTATTGTTCGCCTTCTGCTAAAGGATAAACTTGACCAATAGTTGATAAATCTACATTTAGATTCACTTTGGACTTCATATAAGGATCTGTCATTGGATTTTTCATATAGAAATTTGCATCAATCGTATTCCCTACGAAGGTTGCTTTTAATTGATCAATATCTACAGTCATTTTATCCAATTCCTTACCTCCAGCGAATTTTGAACCACCAACAATGTAGATATTATCAATCGAAGCTGGCATATCTGGATAATTTATCGATGCTCCATTTACTTTCGCTGCAACATCCCAAGCTGGATAATTTGCATCGTCATATCGTCCATTTACATAAGCGTTCAAACTCAAACTTCCTTTAGCAACCATGCTTTCGTAACCTGTGTGGTAAAATGCTGGAATCAATGAAAGTAAATCTTTGAAGCTTGTATTATCGGCTTTCAATTTCAAATCCATCATGTCATATCCTTTAAACATTTCATAAAAACCGTCAAATGATAGTTTCAAGGCATTTAATGAAAGCTCATTTTCTTTCAACGTAAATTTATCGCTTCCCTCCTTGAATTCCATCAAAATATTCATGACTAAATCTGTTTTCACTTCAGATAAATAAGTCATACCATCCATTTTGTAAGTCAACTCATCGATTTCAGTTTCAGTTTCGAAGTCTATCACATCTGCTGTCATGTCTCCAGAACCAGAGTGATTAATGTTTTTGATTTCCGCGAACATATTTCCTAATCGGTCATCATATTTGATATTTCCGTCTACAATTTCATAATATTCTAATGAAAATTGGAATGGCGAAGAAGTCGTATCGATATCCTCCGCTGCCATTTCTTCGGAAGTTTTCATAATATCATAGTTTGTCAATCCTGATTCTAGCACTTTCACATGAATATTTGGTTCAACTAAACTTACTGAACGAACAGCAATGTCTTCCATATTGATCACACTCCAGAAATCAAGTTTGGCTTCAAAGCTTTTCATGTCGATTAGCTTTACTCCTTCAAATTCATTTCTTCCAGTAACTGAAACATCGTCAAACGCCAGTTTCATTTTCGGGAACGAAGTGAAGATTGTTAAATCAAAATCTCCAACTGCGATATCCGCTTTCAACATTTTATTGGCTTCTTTCAAGGCCAATTCCTTAATCTGATCTTTAAAGAAAATTGGAATTAGGACGATTGCGATGATTAGTAAAAGGAAGGTTATTCCGGTGATTTTAAGTATTCTTTTAAAAATAGATTTCTTCTTTTTCTCTTTCTTTGTTGACATAAAATGGTTTTATGAATATTTATTTATAAATTTCTCCTTTAATTAGCCAAAAATACACGAAATTACCCATTATTAATTGCCAAGATTTATTAAAATATTATGAAATACTTTTTAACCCTCTTACTTTCAGTAATAAGCCTTTTTGGAACTACACAGATCATCACCAACGATTCATCTACTGATGACAAAGAAGTTGAAATTCAAGAAATTCCTATCGCACCAAAATCAGGCACAGAACTTTATTTTGGAGTTAGTCCTTCATATACTTATCGAACATTAGAAATCAACGATGGGTTATTCGCAAAACCACTTGGGTATAGAACCGAGGAAGTTGGTGAGTGGACAACGGGATTCAATGCCGGAGTGAGGTCAAAAGTTGCAAAACATTTAAAATTAGAAATAGGAATTGGCTATTCAAGCAATAGAGAATCGTATGATTTTAAAGAAACAGATTCAGTTTTTAGTTATGTAAATACGTATCGCCACATCTCCTTCCCAATTCGAGTTGCCTATACTTATGGTGATGAAATTTCTTTTTATGGAGGAATTGGGGTAATACCAAAAGCGTTTTTGGGAATGAAGAACGAATTAACGACCTTGGACATCAATAATAACGAAAATACTGTTGAAACCATTGAAAGAGACAAATTCAATTCCTTTTTGTTAGATGCAGTTGCTACCATTGGAACTCAAATCAAGTTTTCTGAGAACTATGGAATTTTCGCAATGGTTGAAGGAAGAAGACAATTATCGAATAATTTTAATTCTCAATCACCATATATAAGGAAAGCTTTTGCTTTAGGGTTTAATATTGGGCTGGAGATTTATTTTTAGGGGGTATGAAGATTTTGTTAACTATTATCACGGCTTCAGTTTTGCTTTTCTCAAATTCTACCGACGTTTCAAAACCAGGTTCTCTAAATCCCTCAACTATTACAACAGAATGCGTTCGAGAACAGTGGTTAACCATATACAAGAAAAATGACAGCTATTTATTTCACCCCTCACAAGATACGATAGATATCTACGAAGAAATAAAACAATTATTACTAGACGGGCAAATTAGATTGTGGCATAAAAGACGTGATAATTCAGAGTGGTTAACCTCTCCACTACCCTCTTCAATTCAATATTCTAAAGACTCTCCTTATCACAATATATATTTCGATTATTTGTCTGAAGGTGACTCACCGATACAAACAGTTTTGGGAAAAGATTCGCTTGATGAAAATAATACATTTGTATATCCCATGACAAAATATGAGCCTGTAACATTTGACAAAATTTCTGAAATTAGAATTAAAGAGATTTTAGTGCATGACACAACACGAAATATAGATTACCTCAAACCATCGTTGATTGCTTTTGACGTTTATACTATTCGTCATAATATTTTGTTTTGGGTAAAAGTTGATGACTTAATTGAAAACATAAAAATTAATCGAAATTGGATTGATTATGTTGCAAATAAAAAATACGAAGGTTTCGTTTACAAGCGAAATTCTTGCGACGATCCAGATTATGAATGGAAGAAAGTATTTCATTAAACATGAAATTTAAATATCAACCTTCATTTGGACATAATTATTCTAGAAAAAAGATTATCAGCTAAGATAGATATATTCATTTTTCCAAAAATCAAGGTATAGAGAAAACACCAAAAAAAATTGAATTATGACTAAAATTTTCTTTCATGCTCTTATAGCACTAATCTTCTTCAGCTGTGAAACTCAATATGAATATTGGAACATTTCTAAATTCAACATGGACGAAACAGCTTTAAAAAATGAAGAAGAAGTAAAAATCATTTATACCAGCCGTGGACCAGATTACAACCAAGACTTAAAATATTATGTTCATTTAATCGCCATTTCTCAAGAATCGGGTGACACAGTAAATATTCTTTCAACAGGCGTTCATGGTTTAACAAAAAAGGATGAGCATAAAGTTTTTAATTATTTCAATGAAAACAGCTTAGTTTCTAAGTTAAATCAAATGAATTCAGATGAATTGAATAATATAGAAAGCTTCGACAAGATTAAAAATATAGAACCTAAAATAGAGTACCAATTAATCAATAAAGTCGCAAGAGATCCTAAGTTTGATGACATCGCAGATAATAATTATCCAACAGTAATTGGATTAATTGGGACAGTTTCCATGATTGAGGAATAGTCAGCAGTAAACAGATTTGAAATGAAACAACTCATTTGGAAATTAATACTTCCTTTAACGATTATCTCCTTCTCATTATTTTCTAAATGGTGGCACATTAGAATTGACAATGAATTTGATGAAATAATTACAGGTTTTCCTGTTCCTTATATCCTACCTGGATGGCACACTTCGTTATCCTTACAGATCTTCGTTTCAGGATTTTTAATTAATATTTTAAGTTATTTTACTTTTTGGTTCACCGCTGTTTTTATTGTTCATCATTTCCTGAAGAAAATAAGACCTAGTAGAATCCTAACGACAATTCTACTCTCTTTTTCTCTTCTTTTTTTGAGTAGTATAATTCTAGTAGCAAGTAATCCTGATAATATTTATAAATTCCAAAACGATAATGATATTGAAGTAATTGATTCCGGTTACAAAATGATCTGGCAAAATCATATTATTTCTGATCACCATGAGGATGAACAATAATACTCTCTCATTTAACTACACTTTCCTCCAACCATCAAAAGTATCAATTTGCTCTTTTGTCATTTCCTTAGATTGTGTTAAGAAATACCTTTGATAATAAACTGTGTCAGAAACAGCTAAATGCAATTTCAATAATACTCCTTTTCTATTGATAACGATTTCCTTGTTGTCATTTCTAAAGTATTTTGCCCAACGGTCTGCATTATTGTTGACTGCAACATCATTAATTGACATCACCTTATCTCCTACCATTGCTCCTGCTAAATCTAATGCTCCACTTGGGTACAATGCTGCGATTATGGTTTCATTGTTTACTTCCACGATTTTAGCACCTAAATATGCACCAAAATCACTTAGCACCGGTTCTGAATGGTATTTTAAACCAATCAATTCAAAACATTCTTTTAATAAAGCAGTATAGGCCTTTGTTCCATTCACATAATCGTCAAAATACCATTGCATAGAAACTCCTGCTATTTTTTCAATTTCATTTTGGTAATCTTTCTCCGTAACTCCAATTCCTTTTTCACCAAAATTGAGGTACATATTTCTCATTAAATCATCTAGATTTTTCTGATTGTTTGTGTTTTTCAATAAATGAACATCAAGAATAAATGCCAATAAACAACCTTCAGTGTAAATTGAAACTTTTCTTCCTGGAGCACCTGCAACATAACCATCCAACCAAGTATCAAATGATGAATCGGCAACAGAATAATTGAAACGCCCGAAATTATCCATGTGTTTCTGGATTTGCTTGTTCATTTCAAGGAGGTATTGTTCCAAATTGAAAACTCCTCCTTTATATAACATCAAGTCTCCCATGTAAGTTGTGACACCTTCTGCGATATATCCTAATTTCGAATAATTTTCTTTCTTAAAATTATAAGGAACCATCTCACTTGGACGGATAGACTTCACATTCCAAGTATGATACAATTCATGCGAACTCACACCCAATAATTCTTTGTACAATTCTTCAAAAACAGCATAACTTGGACCTAAAGTAATCACTGTAGATTTTGAATGCTCTACTCCGTGATAAGTCTGATAAGGCAATATTTGAATCAAATAATGATATTCATCTGTTGGGAATTTCGAAAACGCTTTGATTTGTGCCTCGGTATAGGCTTTAAAATCTTTTTCTAATCTCGACCAATCAGGTTTTACTTCACCATTAAACCAAACATAAAAAGTAGTTCCTTCAACTTCGAAAGACGTTTTTTGTAATCCGGCAGAACAAATAAAAGGACAATCAACTAGTTCATCATAATTTGCTGCAGCAAAAGCTTTTTCTTCCACTTTTAAAGAATGTGCAACTTCCCAATCTGCTGGAATGTTCAATTGAACTTGAATTGGATCGTTGTATGTTTCGTCGGTAAACAAACAACAATTTACAGGGTTTACATATAATTGTGTCGCATCCAAAAATGTGGAACCAGCATTCAAATCTGTTGCATAATAGCTGTATTTTATCGTTATGCTATCACAGTTTTCAGTTTGAACAATCCAAGTATTCTTATTCGTCTTTTGATATTTTACAGCATCACCTTTTTCATTAAATATCTGAAAATGATTTACATTTTTCGCAAAATCACCCAATTCATATCTACCTGGTCGCCAAGCGGGAAAATAAACCATTGTTTGCTTTCCAGCAACCTTTATTTCAGCGGTAATTTGAATGTATTGTTGTTGAGGTGATTTTATATCGAAAGTGAATTTCATGGGTATCTGTTTTTTTGATAAAGTTAAAAATAATTTGAGCTTCGGTCGCGCTCAGCTCTCTAATTATTTTTCATAAACCAGCATTTTATCTAGATTTGTTTTTATCAAAACTCTAGTGTAAATTAGCATATGAATGAAGATCAAACTGAGTTTATAAAATCATGAATAGCTACAGCATTAAAATATTAGAAAAAGATTCAAAAGCAATCGCATTGATTAACTATCTTAAAACCTTAGATTTTGTAGAAGTGGTAGAAGAGAAAGATTGGTGGGATGAACTTGGAATTGAAAGTAAAGCTACTATTGAAAGAGGTTTAAATGACCTTAAAAACAACAACGTCCATAAAGATCAAGATGTGAGAAATTCTATCAGAGAGAAGATTTTAAATGCTAAGTTGGAATGATTGTTTGGTCTAGTGAATCAAAATTAGCTTATGAAAATATCATTGATGATATATTGGAAAAATGGAATATCGAAGTTGCGCTTAATTTTGAGAAACTCACTAATAATTAACTTGATAGATTAATTATCAACAACCATCTTTGTCCAGCAAGCAAATATAGAAATCTTCGTAAATGCGTAATTCATAAGAATGTCTCTTTGATATATAAAATCAACCAATCCAATATTGAAATAGTCACCTTAATTTTTAATAAAGACGATCATAAGTTTTATTAGGAATTCCCCCACCATATCCATCATTTCAAAAATTCCATTCCATTTTCCTATTATTAAGGTTAAATCATTAAATTCGCATCACGAAAAAATTGAAAAATCTAAGAATATGAGTTACGATATTATTGTTGTTGGAAGTGGACCTGGTGGATATGTTACGGCAATCCGCGCTTCGCAGTTAGGTTTAAAGACTGCTATTGTAGAAAAAGAATCACTTGGAGGTGTTTGTTTGAACTGGGGTTGTATCCCAACAAAAGCTTTATTAAAAAGTGCAAACGTATTTGATTATTTAAATCATTCTGAAGATTACGGAATTACAGTATCAGATGCTAAAGCTGACTTTGGTAAAATTATCAAAAGAAGTCGTGGTGTTGCTGAAGGAATGAGTAAAGGTGTTCAGTTTTTGTTGAAGAAAAACAAAATTGACGTAATCAACGGAACTGGTAAAGTTTTGGCTGGTAAGAAAGTTGAAGTAACAGACGCTGAAGGTAAAAAAGAAACGTATGCAGCTGGAAAAGGTGTAATTATCGCAACTGGAGCACGTTCTCGTCAATTGCCAAATCTTCCACAAGACGGTAAAAACATTATCGGATACAGAGAAGCAATGTCATTAGAAACTCAACCTAAGAAAATGGTAGTTGTTGGTTCTGGTGCAATTGGAATTGAATTCGCATATTTCTATAATTCTCTAGGAACAGATGTTACAGTTGTTGAATTCCAAGACAATATTGTTCCTGTTGAGGACAAAGATGTTTCTAAAGAATTAGCAAAAACTTTAAAGAAACAAGGTATTAAAGTAATGACAAGTTCTTCAGTTGAGAAAGTTGACGTAAAAGACGGATCTTGTAAAGTAAATATCAAAACTAAAAAAGGAGAAGAAAACATCGAGTGTGATGTTGTTTTATCTGCTGTTGGAATTGAAGCAAATATCGAAAACATTGGATTAGAAGATGTTGGTATTGCAACTGACAAAGGTAAAATCATGGTAAATGATTATTACCAAACAAATATCCCTGGTTATTTCGCAATCGGTGATTGTGTACCTGGTCAAGCATTGGCTCACGTAGCAAGTGCTGAAGGAATTTTGTGTGTTGAAAAGATCGCTGGTCACAATCCAGAGCCTTTAGACTACAATAACATCCCAGGTTGTACTTATGCTTCACCAGAAATTGCATCTGTTGGTTATACAGAAGAGCAAGCAAAAGAAGCTGGTTACGAATTAAAAATCGGTAAATTCCCATTCTCTGCATCAGGAAAAGCAAGTGCTGCTGGAGCAAAAGAAGGATTCGTGAAGCTAATTTTTGACGCTAAATACGGAGAATTACTCGGTGGTCACATGATTGGTATGAATGTAACGGAAATGGTTGCAGAATTAGTAGCTGTTAGAAAATTAGAAACAACGGGAGAAGAATTGATCAAAACAGTTCATCCTCACCCAACAATGTCAGAAGCGCTTATGGAAGCTGCTGCTGCGGCGTATGGTGAAGTTATCCATTTGTAGTCTGAATATAAAGCCTGTTATCGGCGTTGCTAATATTTTTAAAAGCAGTCATTGACAAAAGTCAACTCCTTGGATTTTTATAATAATAGCGCCTTGCTAGCAAGCTTTCTATTTCAAACTCTAGAATTAACTAAGAAAAACATATTTCAAAGCGAGAAACTTAATTGTTTCTCGCTTTTTTGGTTTTATTATTTTTTGTTTTGATGATCTTCAAATTGGTAAATAAATAATTTTTAATCCCCGAAAAGGCTTTGACAAGTCTTATAATTGTCGTAGCTCCCGATAGACTGAGACCATGAAGGAGTTAGTTTTTTCTTTTATTTCAAAATTACTCTCTTGTTTTTAGTTGCACTTTTTTGCCGTATATTTGCTTTAAATTGTATCAGTAACATTTTAATACTAAGCAAGCATTTACTAAATAAATAACATCATGACTCAACTCCTTTTAAATATCACGGATAAAAAGAAAGCAACTAAGCTGATTGAGTTCCTAAAAACGCTTAATTACATCAACATTCAAGAGTTTACTGAAGAAAACATTATGATACCCGAAGCAGAGAAAGAGCTTATGCGTAATCGCCTTGAAAATGCAAAAGAAGAGGATTTTAAAGACTGGGATGAACTAAAGAAAAAATTCAAAATCAAATAATGAAGTCTTTTTCTGTTCGTTTATTCAATGCTGCAGAAGCTGATTTAGATGAAGCTTTCGAATATTACTCAGATATTAACCCAAAACTTGGACAACGATTTATTAAACTTGTAAATGTAGCGCTCAACGATCTAAAGAAAAATCCTCATTACCAAATTCGATACGACAACTTTAGAATGAAAGTCGTTAACAAATTTCCTTACGTTATTCATTATATTCTCGATGAAAAAAGACAAATCGTCTTTGTTTACGGTATTCGTAACTCTTATCAAAATCCAGAGAAATATCCTAAGGAATAAACCGCAGCCATGAAAACTACTAAACCTTTCGAAGTAATCTATATAACTGGTATTGTTACGCCAACAGCTGAGGATGGAGATGTTTTAACCTTCCTTGCTTTAGATGATTATTCCAAATTTCTGTTTCCTCCTCAAATGAAAAAAACAGAGAGTACCGACACCGAGTTTATTGATACACTAGTAAAGTTCTTTAATGGAATAAATGAAACGTATGATAGAAAAATTCATGCACAAAGTACGATCTATTACACCGATCTACCCAAGCCTTTCCATCCCTTCATGTCTAGTGTGATTATGAAAGATGATAAACTTATGTTTAAACCTATACTTGTAGAGCAAGTATTTCAGCCTATTATTAAAGATTTAGGATTTAAAAAATAAATTAGATCCAATCAATGCCCCGCGAACGAGATGGAATCTCGCACGAGCGGGGACCAACTTTGGAACTCTTTTGTTGCGAAATGATGTAGAGTGTGCAGAGGTGGCTTTGCCTATTCGCGCTGCAACTTGGGAGTACAATTCTATCTATAACTTATGTAAATATGAACAGATTTATAGCTGTCGACATAAGTTCCGTGGCATAAAGCAGGAATCCATTTGGTGTTAAGTTCTATTTCTGTCCAAAGTGAGGATTGATATTCCATAAGATTGAGTACGTCACTTTTTCCATCTATACTCAGCATCTTTGCCTTTCCTTCCTTTGTTATTAACATATTTATTGTCAAATCTTTAATCAATTCTTGTTTAGTATCAGTAGTAATAACCGAGCGAACAAATATTTGAAAACTATTGCCAATTAACTCTGCATCTTTTTCTACTAGGCGGTAAACATTTGTACTGTCTTTTACACACCCCTCATCACTGTCTTGGCTATAGGTTAGATTAAAAAATAGTGAACAGGATAGTGCGAAAATTATATTAATCATGTCATTCATAATAGTATTTTAGTCTATTCACGTTCGTTGTTATCGTCATTTGAATTTCAATTTCTTCAATAACTTTCGTATACATTTGTGGTGTCAAGAGTGGGTAGGATGACTTTGGTTTTGATTGTCCATCAATAGTCTGAAAAGAATACAACATAATATTTCGTATCATATTTTTATTAGTATTTTCCGTACTTTGAAAACTGCTCATACTTTCCATTACTAACTCTGAATCTTGGGTATAATTTGAAACCTGCCATAAATCGGGGAATCTTAGTGTATGTATTAATTCATGTGACAATTCATCCCCCATATTTTGATAGTCTTTTACTAAACCGTTTGAAGAAACCGCTCCAACAACAATATCATCATCAAAAGTCATACCTCCTATTTCATATCGTCCAGAACATTGGGCAGGTGTCATTTCCAGATCTACTCCTGGAACAATCGCACTACTTCCTTCTGGAACAGGTTGATCAAATGTTAACGTACCTTTTACACCTTTTCCTGTAGCTAAATAAGATGACATATAAATGAGTTTAGAAAATTGCTCTTGAGCATTTTGTTTGTAAGAACCAAGGTCAAAGTCTTCGGGCATTTCACCTACAATATTGAGTTGTGCATTTACCTTTACCTCAGAAACTGAACCAGATTCATCCTTTATGGTTTCCCATTCCAAACCTTCAAGTTCCACTCCATCAAGCACCCTATTCTCACTAAAAGCGTAAGGGCTATTATATGGATATTTACTTGCTAAAGGATCCACCGCAAAGAACCTTCCAACCCTCGGATCGTGCATTCTATACTTATAATTCACACTATTTCCTTCGCCTTTAATCTCATCATCCATTTCCTGACCTTGGAAGCCATAACGACACCCACTAATAAACACTAACTCTTGAGTTGAACCAACCATCACCGATTTTTAGTTTTACAAGATACGTTCCTGGGGCTAAATGTGCAATATTTAGGGTAATTAAATTAGAATCAATTTGTTGGGATGGAACTTTAATTTGTTTTCCTGTTATAGAAAAGACAGCAACTTCAATTATTTCTTCGCTTGCTGAAACTGTAATTTTTTCATTCGCTGGATTTGGATATATTTTGTTTTCTTGCACTCCAATAACTTCGGAAGCTAATCCTACGATTCCTCCAACTTCTGGATTGATTACCAATTCACAGCCATTCGCATCTGTAATTGTTAATTCATACGTTCCTACACATAAATTTTCAGCTACAGCTGTATTATTTGAAGGAAAATCGGTCCACGAATAACTGTATGGAGCTTCTCCTCCACCAACTAAAACTTGAATATTCCCAATGCAAGTACCTGAATTATCTGGATTAATAAAAGTATTAAATGTCATTCCCTCTGGTTCAACTATGTTGATACAATAATCATCAACTTCTCCCAAAGCATCGGTTACGGTAACACAATAAAGTCCAACAGCTAAATTTGTTGCCGTTTGTGTTGTTTGGTCATTCGCATTGGCGTCCCATTGAAAAGTATACGGAGCTTGTCCCATATTTGGAGTAATCGTCGCTTCTCCATCATTGCCTCCATTACAGGAAACATTTATTTGAGAAGGAACTAAAGCCAAACCATTACTTGTTGGATAAGTAACATCGACTTTTAATTCTACCGGTAAATGGTCGGACATATAATATAAAGCACGAACTACATTTGTTGGGTATAAACTATTCGATCCTGAAATCATACTTGAATTGAAATGGTTTCCATCATTCCCAACAGCTCTATAACTTCCAGATTGATACTGAACGTTATCACCATTATTCATTACGTTTTGAGAAACTAAAATTTGATCAAACCTATCGTCCATTCCTCCTGAAGAACCACAGTCAAAATTCCCGCTTGTTCTTGTAGATTGTGTATGAATCAATGAATAAGATGAGCTATTATTCCAATTTCCAGGTGTGTTAATCGGATCTTGCATCGCTGATGGTCCAGAAATCATATTTTGATAACCATCATCACTCGAACTATATACATTCATGTCTCCACAGAAAAACACATTTCTATCCGTTGGTCGACTTTCCATATAGGTCATTAAAGCTTGGGTTTGTAAATCCCTGTCGGCTTCATTGGCATTAGAATTCCCCGCTTTCAAATGCATCATATAAACTTCAATGAAAGTTGTATCATAAAACACACCCAAATTTGGATCTTTTAAATACAAAACATAATGATCAATATCACGCGGTGAGCTCGTAACTGTATGTTGACTTTTTAATTCTAATTTATCGGAATTATAAAACATGGCATTATGTAAATAACCATTACCATAAAAATTTGCTGCGATATAATTTGAATTTCCGTTGGCATTTAAAGCATCATTCAAAACTGCATTTACCCCTGCTTGAGTTTGTACTTCGCAGGCAACGAAAATATCAGGTTGAAGGTAATCAGTGATTTTCTTTAATGTATCCGCTCTATTCTGCACAACAGTATTCGAACCACAATCATCTCTTCCTTCTGGGAAATTCAATAAATTGTATGAAACGATAGACAATGTTTCATCTTGAGCCGAAACTAAAGTTGAAAACGCGATAAATAGAATAAATAAATACTTCATGTTACAAAAGTAGATAAATTCAAGGCTTTTAATTGATAATTAACAATTGAAAATTGATAATTACGCAGAGCCACTCATTCTATCACAAAACTTAGCGAACTATGGAAGAGGTCTAAACAATTCAATTTGACCCGAATCCAAAAAGTGTGATTTTCATAATTTAACCCCACATTTTTCATTACTATCTTAATTGATATTATTGGTGTAAACTCGAGTATGTGGCTTTTTTAATTATAAGTTGACCAAAAAAACATCTAAAATATGAACATTTTGTGCATCTGGCCTAAGAAAAAGAGATTCCTCAATCCCTAAAAATCATAGATTTCAAGCAATTTTCGGAATGACAACCGGTTAATTTTAACATCAAAAAAGGGAGAAAAAGATGAAGCTACGCTTCATCTTTTTCTCCCTTTTTTGATACTTCATCCTCATGAATCGTCATCCCGATGGAGCATAGCGACGAGGGATCTCTTTTTTGATTTCTCTATTCAACCGTCCCACAAAAGCATTCATAGTGACAAGGATCCGATAGTAATCAGATTTCTACATTGAATTTATGAATTACATAACCCCAATAACTTCGAAGCAGAGTTTTAACACCAAACAAATTCATAATTTAACCACCCAAATCGCATTAATCATTTAAAATTAATCATTAGCATCATGTTCCACCCAAATCATATCCTCTGTTTCATATCCAATCTCTTGTGCTTTTTGAAGGTACTTTTCTTTAATTTCATCTGGAATAGTCGGAGTTCTTGACAAAATCCATAAATATTTTAAGCTTTCTCCGGCGACTAAAGCATATTTATATTCGTCGTCCAAAGCAATAACATTGTAGCCAGAATAAAACGGACCGAAGAAGGAAACTTTGAGCATGGCTGTTTGAGGCTCATTTACAAACTTGGCTTTCCCTTCTGCCGAAGTCCATTTCTTTTCAACGTAATTATATCCTTTATTTAAGACTTTAATTTTTCCATTGTCCATTATCGAATACTCAGCTGTCGTATTGTTTAAGTTTTTTTCAAAACGAAAATCAAACCGCGCTATTTCATACCATTTTCCAAGGTATTTTTCTGCATCAAACTGTTTTACGGCTTCTGCTTTCTTCGGAATAGATGCACATCCGAATAATCCTATAACCAATAATGCTAATCCAATTGTTTTCATTCAATAAATATAGTTCAAAATTAATTTAAGTCATTCAAATTATCTCACTTTTGAGTTTGAATTCCATAGTGATTTCCTACAATTTTGAAATTAATAAAATAAGTTTCAAACTATGGAAAAAATGGTATTAATATTGCTATACTTGTTTAAAATTAATAACACTGAAAATTATGAAAAAATTGAAGCTTACACTCATTGGTTTGATATCAATGTTCGCAATTAACACTACTAACGCACAAGTTTTTAGCGAGGGAGATAAAATTATTGATGTATATTATGGATTTCCAAACTTGTACAAAATAGCTTTTAAGACTTCTTATGCCAACTCAGGACAAGAATTAAATTTGAACGTTGGTGGAGTCGGACCATTGGGAATTAGAGGAGAATATATGGTTGCAGATAAAGTAGGAGTTGGAGTGGATATTGGATTTTCTAACACTAAAATCACTTATCAAGAAAATGACAATTTTGGAGAAGGTTCTGAATCTCAAATTTATGAATACAACTATAACACCAAAAAATTAGGTGTTATGGTCACATTCAATTATCATTTTGTAGAAAATTCAGACAATTTTGATGCCTATTTCACGCTTGGTGCTGGTTATGGAAATAGAACATTTGGTTCTTCTAGTACAGATCCAGACTTTGGTACTGTAACTTTCAATTCACCTTTCCCGGTGGCTGCGAGGGTTGGTGTTGGAATGAGGTACTTCTTTAATGAGAATATTGGAGTTAATCTAGGAATTGGTCTTGGACAAGGTGGTTTATTGAATGGTGGATTATCATTTAAGCTTTAACTAATTTAATCAACTTTTTGAGTATTGTACTCTAGTAATACTCAAGAGTTAAAATGCATCTCAAAAATTAAAAATACTCATCAAATAGTTTGATGAGTATTTTTTTTCTTAATCAACTCCTTCCTTTAATTGAAGTAAGATTTCTTATTAGATCCACTACCATACGACCTAATTTAAAGAACCTTCTAACCATGTAAATTTTAAGAGAAAAATTAATGAAAAAATTTATAGGCACTTTTGTAATTCCCTACTTTTGCAAAACCTTATATAAAATTCCAATAACGTGAAATTAAAAAGTAGAAGACAACTAGTTAATTATCTGAATATTTTAGATCAACCTATCAAGTTTAATCCGTTTCTTTTCAGTCGCACATTCTTTTTGTGGGCTTTGTTGGGATTAATGGGAGGATTAATTGCAGGTATCTATTGGATTACACTAGAATTTGTCATGCATTTTCTTGGACAATTTGAAGGATGGTTAGTTGTTCCTACAATGGCGATTTCAGGTTTATTGGCTGGACTAATAATTCATTTTATCGGAGATCCAGGAGAGATTTCGCTTATTGTAAATAACATACGTTTCAATAAAGGAAAACTTGAACCGAAACGCAATCCTTCAATGATTTTATCTTCACTTTTATGTGTTGGATCCGGTGGAAGTTTGGGACCAGAAGCTCCACTTGTTCAAGTAACAGGTTCTACCGGAACTTGGCTAGGGAAGATTTTTAGATTAAAGGGTGAAGAATTACGATCCATGAGTATCGCAGGAATGGCCGCTGGATTCACAGCGCTATTCGGAGCTCCTCTTGGTGGAAGTTTATTTGCTTTGGAAATTCTACACCACAAACATGTCGTTCAATATTATAAAGCCATTACACCTGCACTTGTTTCTAGTTTATTTAGTTATATCGTCTTCGCATTTATCATTAGCTTAGGATTAGGAGCTGTTTGGGAAGTGCCTATTTACCAATACGAAGGAATGTTCGACTTTATTTTAGCTGTACTTTATGGAATTGTTGCTGCAGCTGTTGGATGGTTTTTTATCTATTTCACTAAAGGGTTTAAAAGAATATTCGAATTGAAAAAAATGCCGATTTACATTAAAATGATGATTGGGGGTACAATTTTAGGACTGATTTCGTATGCTTTCCCAATAACTCGCTATTTCAGTCATCATGAAGTAAATGAATTGCTCTCCACTTCAAACACACTTTGGATGCTACTTGCTATTTTATTCTTTAAGATAACTGCTATTTCAATCACAGTAACTTCTGGTTGGAGAGGTGGGTTTATAATTCCCTTATTCTTTGTTGGTGCAACAATTGGGTTAATTATCGTTGAAATATTCCCAGACATTAATGCTTCTTTAGCGATTATTTGTTCAATGGCAGCAATTAATTCCACAGTAACTAGAACACCAATGAGTACAACAATTCTTATAGCCACTTTAACAGGGTTCACTTATTTAATCCCAATACTTTTTGCAAGTTTGACAGGGTATTTTTTAGCACCAAAATTACCATTTATTGCAGCGCAATTGAGAGAAGAAAAATAATAGTGATAAATGTTTATTGCATTGTCAAAATTGTTTTAATCCTTAATTAATTCACAACTCCCTAAATATGTGAAGGTTGAACTTTGATTTAGAGTAAATTGTCATAATTTAATATGTTGATAGTAAGAAGCTTTGTTAATTTGTCATTAATGTTTTTCAATTACTAATTAAACTCAACAGCTGGAAAAAAATTGTAAAACTTACTATTATCGGATTCTTATTGATATCCGCTTGCAATACCTTAAACGCTCAGAGCCTTAATAAAGGGGATTTAATATTGGATACTTATTATAGTCCTTATTTGACAGCACGTAATTTTCAAACATCTAATTTTAATACAAAAGGATTAGGAACTGTTGGTTTGAGAGGTGAGTAAATGTTCGGAAATAGAATAGGAATTGGGATGGACTTCAGTTATTTGAATGCGTACGCCACGCCACTGTGGAAGAAGGTTATTACATAAAAAATACAGTTTGAGTCAATTCACTCATTTAACTACCTTCAATTATCATTTTTTACCAAACCCCAAAAAGTTTGATCTGTATGGATCCGTTGAAATTGGAATAACCGCGAGCAAAAGAACCATAACTTAAAATGATCCTAACTTTTTACCAAGACTTCAAAATAATTCACAACCTCCTCTTTCTATAAGCCCTGGTGCAGGAATGAGATATTACTTAAATGAAAAAGTAGGTCTTCATTTTTCTGTTAAATACAGGGATGGTGGGCTAATGAACGGAGGAATTTCAATTAAGTTTTAATCCAAAATATTTTAATATTATAGATATAGGAAAAATTGCGCTTAAGTGTATTTTTTTTGACCTAATGCTATAAATCCTGTCATCCTTTGCAAATGTTATTCTAACAATAAGCTTTCAAAGCATAATTCGAAATCCAAAATTCGTAAAACGTAATTCGTAATTATTTCAAAATTTCCGAAATCTGAACATCATAAAAAATATCCTCACCCGGTTTTACCATCTCAATTAATCCTTCTTGGCCAAAAGCTTCCTTTGACGGAATGAGAATCATTAATCGATCACCTTCTCTTCCGAATTGCAATGCTTTATTCAATCCAGAAATATATTTCCCATCGCCAATTGTAATTGTGAAAGGTTCTCCAGTCATATAGCTATTGTTATAGCGTGGCTTAGATTCAGAACTTACCCAATAATTGATTTTTACCTTGTCATTTATTTCGACAGAATCGCCTGGTGTTTTCAATTCATCGTATTTCCAAATTTGTACACCATCAACCTCAGATGTTGGTTCAAATCTCTCCTTCACTCTCATCGAAATAATATTATTGGCATTTGGTGGAACTACTCCCTTGATTCCTTTTTTCCCTCTAGCGAATTTAGCCGGTAAGAAAATATCAACGTCATCCCCAACTCGTAATTCTTGCATCGCAATATCCCAACCAGAAGTTTGCTGATTCCAACCAACCAAAAATGGAATTGTCTGCTTTTTCACCAAATGATTTCCATCGTAAATTGTTCCATCCTCTAATTTTGCTCGGTAATCAATTTTTACAACTTCACCTTTCGTTAGCTTGTCCCCTTTTCCTTTTTTGAAATAGGTGATTATAATTCCATTATCCAAGATTAAAGAATCACTCGGTTTATCAACAACTACCTCTACTGGTTTCTTTATTGAATCCGTTTGGTTTTCAACTTCTTGAATCAAACTTTTAGTATTTCCAACTTCTTTTTCACTTGAAGATTCTACTCCTTTAATATCACAAGAAACTGTTGTTAATCCAACAAGAATAACCGTCCAAAAAATCTTCATCTTAATGTATTTTAACCAATTCTAAATCAATCACTAAAACTTGTAGTGGTGGAATTTTATTATAATCTCCCAATAAACCATGTCCAATATGACTGGGTATAATCAGTTTTGCTTTATCTCCTTCAGAAAGGTATTTTATTCCTTCCATAACTCCGGTTTCAATATCTGCCTTATCAACTTTAAAAGTACTTACTTCTTTACCTGTTGTTTCATAAAGTAAAGAATCATTCAGCATTTTTACTTGGAATTTAACATCTACTCTATCACCAGTTTCGGCAGTTGGACCTTCAACATCTTCATATATCCAATAGCGTAATCCTGAACCAGATTCATTCATGTCCCAATTTTCACGTTGGTTGAGATATAATCGAATATTAATTTCATCTTCTTTGATAAATCGCTCATTCATTGTGGTAGAATGTTCTGTTGACCAATGTGGAATTACTGGTTTCTCCTTAGGCTTTTCTGTACAAGAATAAACCAAGGCAATACAAGCTGCGATAAGAATAAATTGTTTCATGTTAACTAGTTAAATTCTGGCAATACACTTTTAATTTTTGCGATTGCTTCGTCCATATCACCATCCCATCTTCCTCCAGATGCGTTGGCATGCCCTCCTCCGTTAAAGTATGTTCCTGCCATAACATTGATAGGGTTGTCTTGTCCTTTTGAACGAAAAGAAATTTTAATTATTCCATCACCTTCCGTTAAAAATATGGATTTTTTAATTCCATTTATCGATAAACCAACATTCACTAAACCTTCAGTATCGCCTTTAATATAGTTAAAACGCTCTAGCTCTTCTTTGGTTAAAGAGATTATCGTTGTTTTACAATCTTCAACAACTTCCATTTTCTCGTTGATAGCATAACTTTTCAATCGCAGTTTATCGAAAGTATTTTGATCAAAAACTGCTTCATGAATCTTATAAGGCTCTACTCCACCTTTCATTAATTTAGCTATAACTTCATGCGTATGAGCCGTTACACTAGGAAAACGGAAAGACCCACTGTCTGTCATAATTCCACAGTAAAGTGGTTCTCCAATAGTGGCATCCAACAATTCGATGTTCCCCATTGCATCAATGAAGTCTATAATTAATTGAGCAGTTGAACAAGATGCTGGTTCAGAAAACACCATATCAAACTCATCTGTTGGATCTAAATGATGGTCAATCATGATTTTCGTGGCCTTACTATTCACCATCATTTCTTTCATAACACCAACCCTGCTCATCGCATTGAAATCTAGACAGAAAATGATATCCGCCGACTCAACTTTTTCATTTACTTCATCGAAACGTGTTTCAGCATCAATGATATCGTCAAATCCAGTCATCCACTTTAAGAAATTTGGAGCGGGGTCAGGGTGACAAACATGAACTTTTAATCCTAACTTATTTAATAAGTGATAAAGTCCCAAAGAACTTCCAACCGAATCCCCATCAGGTGATTTGTGTGCTACGATTACGATGCTTTTTGCAGCGTTCAATATTTCTTTTACTTGAGCAATATTTTGCTCGTTGAATGTTGTCATTTGTATTAATTAAAAACCAAGGAAACAGGCCTCGGTTGAATTATATCTTCCATCAATTAGAAGATTTCAGATAGTGATTTTTTTCAAAGGGCAAATTGTTCCTGATTGAAATAATTTACCCCTATGGAATTATCATAAATGATTAATCTAGTCGAAAATTAATCAATCAAAGCCAATTGACTTTTCATTTTTGATTTCAATTCCTTGCTAATCGTTGTCAATGGCAAACGAACTTCTTCCGTTCCGATATCCAATAACTCCAAGCAGTATTTAATTCCTGATGGATTACCTTCTGCGAAGAATGAATCAGTGATATCTAATACCTTGAAATGCTCATTTTTTGCAGTGGTCAAATCGCCCTCAAAAGTGGCATTAATCATTGTAGAAAATTGTTTTGGTAAAGCATTCGCCACAACAGAAATCACACCATGACCACCCATTGCCGTTATAGGCATTGCAAGTGCATCTTCTCCAGACAGAACAGCAAAACCTTCAGGTGCATTTTTCAAAATTTGCATCACTTGATCCATATTTCCTGAAGCTTCCTTAACACCAACAATATTTTCAACTTTTGCTAAAGCTAAAGTCGTTTCTGCCGTCATATTACTTGCAGTTCTTCCAGGAACATTATACAAAATAATCGGCTTTTTCGTCACAGCTGCAATTGCTTCAAAATGAGCAATAATTCCACGTTGACTTGGTTTATTGTAATGTGGCGAAGCACTTAAAAAACCATCAACACCCTCATTATCAAAGTTTTTAAACTCCTCAACTAAAGAAGCAGTACAATTATCAGCCATTCCTAAAACGATAGGTAACTTCCCTTTATTTTGGTCAATTATTATTTCCAAAACTAGGTCTTTTTCATCTGCTGTTAATGTCGCTGTTTCTCCAGTAGTTCCTTGAACAACTAAAAAATCTGTTCCATTATCAATTTGAAAATCTACTAATTTTCTTAGTGCTTTCTCGTCTACACTTCCCTCTGTTGTAAATGGTGTAACCAAGGCCACTCCCGTTCCTTTAAATTGCATTATAATCGAATTTTGGTTAAATAATTATTTATTTGTGTGAACAACTTTCCTCCAGTTAGTCCTGAATCAGTAAATGATAAGTCAAAGTTAGGTAAAGTTTCTTTTTCTATACCTATACTCATCAAATTTGAATGTTTTATAACTTGTTTTAATAAAGCAGATTCATTTTCAAGTGCCACAATTAAAACGCCTTCTTTTTGATTCATTAAAAGTCCTCTTAACATTGGTGTCTTTAATTTCCCTAGAAGGTTAAAATCTCTTTTGGATAGATAATATGAATTCTGAATTTGCGGTAAATCTTCTATTTTCTTAGAATTATCTGTAATCATTAGATAGAAAAAAGACTCAATATTTTCAAGGTTGTTCTCTACATTGCCCTTCAATTTGTGAAAGTCGTCTTTATTTTTCCAATTAGAAATTATGATAATTTTCTTCTTCATTTTTATTTTAAATTCTTTTAAATCTTCTAATTGCATTTACGCTAGAATGGTCGATTACTCCCTTTGGTCATGAAATCGCTGCGCTAAATTTACCAATCGTGTCTACGGTTATTTCCGTGCCATAAACAGCTTCAGTCACCCAATGTTTACCCCGTTGCCTGAGCCTGTCAAAGCAAAAGTCAAACTCATCATTCCCCCTTAATCAATTTTATGAAATCCGCTTCCGATAATATTTCAACTCCTAGCTTTTCTGCTTTCTCAAGTTTTGCTGGTCCCATATTGTCTCCCGCTACGATAAACGTAGTTTTAGATGAAATACTTCCCACGTTCTTTCCTCCGTTTGCTTCAATGGCTTCTTTTAATTCTTTTCTAGAAAGTGTTTGAAAAACTCCTGAAACAACGATAGATTTTCCTTGTAAAACAGCACTATCCAATTCTTTTTCTACTATTTCGAATTGCAAGCCAGCTGTTTTCAATCCGGCCACAATTTGATTATTCTCTTCTTGTAAGAAATGTTGTTGAATCGAAATTGCAATCTTTTCTCCTACTTCGTCAATTGCGATTAATTCATCAAAAGTTGCTGCTTTTATGGCATCAATATTTTTTAATGCTTTGGCTATTTTCTTTGCGACAGTTTCACCAACATGGCGAATTCCTAAAGCAAATAAAACTCTTTCGAATGGAATCTTCTTTGATTCTTCAAGTCCTTTTAATAAATTATTAGCTGATTTATCTCCCATTCTTTCTAATCCTGCGATTTGATCAAATGTTAATGTATACAAACCAGCACTGTTATGAATCAATCCTTCCGAAAATAATTGTTCCACTGTTTCAGCTCCTATTCCTTCAATATCCATTGCTTTTCTAGAAATGAAATGAATAATTCGACCTGTGATTTGAGGTGGACATCCTAAATCGTTTGGACAATAATGATGTGCTTCACCTTCTAATCTCTGCAATTTAGAATCACATTCCGGACAAACAGAAATAAATTCAACTTTCTTTGCTGATTCAGCTCTTTGGGTTAAATCTACGGCAACTATTTTAGGTATAATTTCTCCTCCTTTTTCGACATAAACAACATCATTCTCATGAAGGTCCAACTTATTAATTTGATCTTCGTTGTATAAAGAAGCACGGCGAACAATTGTTCCTCCTAATGCCACTGGTGAAAGGTTAGCCACTGGAGTTACTGCACCAGTTCTTCCCACTTGATACGTCACCGCTTCCAAATCGGCACTGGCCTGTTCTGTTTTAAATTTATAAGCAATTGCCCAACGCGGAGATTTTGCTGTATTTCCTAATTCCTCTTGTTGACTATAATCATCAACCTTAATCACAACGCCATCAATTTCGAAGGGTAAATCAGCACGTTTTTCATCCCAATAATGGATAAACTCCATAATTCCTTCAATAGAATCTGTCTTTTTTAAATATTTCTTTTGCGGAGTTGGAATTTTGAATCCCCATTCTCCGGCATTTAAAACACTGTTATAATGTCCTTCAGCTGGAAGGTCTGTTCCATAAACTCCATACAAAAAGCAATCTAAACCTCGTTCTGCAACAACTTTAGAGTCTTGCATTTTTAAAGTTCCAGAAGCTGAATTTCTTGGATTAGCAAAAAGTTCCTCCCCATTTTCTTCCCTTGTTTTATTCAAGGAACTGAAAGATTCCAAAGGAAAAAATATCTCTCCACGAATTTCAAATAAATCTGGATAATTTCCTTTAAGATGCAAAGGAATAGTGCGAATTGTTTTGACATTCGCAGAAACATCTTCCCCTTGAGTACCATCCCCACGTGTAATTGCTTGAACTAAAGCTCCATTTTCATATCGAATCCCAATAGCAACTCCATCATATTTCAATTCACAAACATAGTTTACTTGTCCATGAACCAATTTTTTCACACGGTTTTCCCATTCAATAATCTCTTCTTCAGAATATGAATTTGATAATGAAAGCATAGGATATTCATGCTTAACGGTATTAAATTTCTTTGTAATATCTCCTCCAACTCTTTTTGTTGGACTATTTGGGTAAGCTAATTCAGGAAACTTTTCTTCTAGATCTTGCAATTCTTTCAATCGCTGATCGTATTCAAAATCTGAAACTTCAGAAACGTTTTCTATATAATATTGATGATTGTAAAGATTTAATTCCTTTGATAAATCTTCAATCCTTGTAGTCGCCTCTTTAATGTTCATTATTACTCGGTTTTATAAAACTGCGGATCGGTTAACCTTATTTCTTAAAATTGTGCATGAATCATTCTGTCCTTGCCTTGTAAATCTTTACGAATCTCAACCTTAGTAAATCCATAAAAATGGAGTACTTCTTCAACCTCTTTGGCCATTTCTTCATGTACCTCAAAAAATAAACTTCCTTTTGGCACTAAATGATCTCTTGCATAAAGTGAAATCGCCTTATAGAAAAGTAAAGGCTTATTATTAGGAACGAATAACGCTGTTCCTGGTTCATGATCTAAAACATGATCCTTCATTCCTGCTTTTTCTTCCAATGGAATATAAGGAGGATTCGAAACAATTAAATCCCATTTATAACGTGAATAAGTATTTAGACTTAAAGCATTTGCAAAGTCAAAAGTGACATCTATATTTAATTTTTGGGCATTTTCACTCGCTAAATCTATCGCGTTTTGAATGACATCTACACCAAAAACATTACTTCTAGGAATGTTATCCTTTACTGCTAAAGCGATACATCCAGAACCTGTTCCAACATCCAAAACCTTTGGACTTCTATTTTTCCATAATTCAACTATCCAATCTACTAATTCTTCAGTTTCAGGACGTGGAATCAAAGCACGTCGGTCAATATTTAACTTTAAATCATAAAAATAGACAGCCCCCATTACATATTGAACAGGTTTTCCACTATTGATTTCTTTTATCGCCTGTTCCAATTGTTTGATAATCTCTTCTGGAACTTTCTGATTTTTATTCAATAACAAATCTGTACCGTCTTGATCCATATAATGCATCATGAACATTTTTGCAATCTGTCTTTTTTCTCGGGAATTAAATTGATCGTTTAGATTTTCGCTAAATCGAATCAACATTTCATTTACAGTATACATAACATTCAATATTTTGTGTAAAAGTAGTAATAAATTAAGGGCTAGTTCTACTAAAATATTCTAAATTAAGTCTAGATTTGTAATTCAAAACAATTTGTCACAATTAGCTATGGATATTAAAAAAATGGAGCAATACGCTTCACAAACAAGAAGAGATATTGTAAGAATGGTAGCCGCTGTAAGTTCTGGACACCCAGGAGGTTCCTTAGGTTGCGCTGACTTCTTTACAGTAATGTACCACAAAATTTTAAAGCAAGATCCAAAAAACTTTACCATGGACGGTGAAGGTGAAGATTTATTTTTCCTTTCAAATGGACATATTTCACCAGTCTGGTACAGTGCTTTAGCGCGTGCAAATTACTTCCCTGTTGAAGAGTTAGCAACATTTAGAAAGTTAAACTCTCGTCTACAAGGACACCCAAGTGTAGATCATGATTTACCTGGAATACGCGCAGCTTCAGGATCTTTAGGTCAAGGACTTTCAATGGGAATTGGAGCAGCACAAGCCAAAAAACTAAACAATGACGATCGTTATGTTTATGTATTGATGGGTGATGGAGAATTGCAAGAAGGTCAAATTTGGGAAGCTGCCATGTATGCTGCTGCAAAAGGTGTTGACAATTTAATTGCTACGGTTGACTATAATGGTCGCCAAATTGATGGAGATGTTGAAGATGTCTTATCATTAGGAAACCTAAAGAATAAATGGCAAGCTTTTGGTTGGGAAACATTAGAAGTTGATGGTCACAATATGGAAGAATTAATTTCTACTTATGAAGAAGCTCAATCTTTATGTGGACAAGGGAAACCAGTTATGGTTTTAATGAAAACTGAGATGGGTCAAGGAGTTGATTATATGACTGGAACTCATAAATGGCATGGATCGGCGCCAAATACTGAGCAATTAGAAAGCGCTTTGAATCAATTAGAAATGACATTAGGAGATTACTAAATTGAAGATTCGCTAAGCGAAAAGAAGTTAAGAATGAAAAAGTTAATTATTGCGTTATTTGTTAGTCTTGCTGGATTTAGTTATTCACAAGAAGAACTGACGCGTATACTTTTTATCCTTGATGCTTCAAATTCCATGAATAAAAAATGGGGTAATGAATCTCGATTTATCACTGCTAAACGGATCATCTCGAATTCCGTAGATAGTTTAAGAGGCATTCCTAACTTGGAAATTGCTTTACGTGTTTATGGACACCAGTCTCCAATTACAGCCAATTATCAAGATTGTGCGGATACAAAATTAGAAGTTGCTTTCGCCAAGAACAATCATGATGCTGTGCTGGGTAGATTAAGAACTATTCGCGCAAAAGGTACAACTCCAATTGCTCGTTCCTTGGAACAATCAGCTGATGATTTCCCTGATCGTAAGGCTAGAAATGTAATTATTCTGGTTACAGATGGTGTTGAAGCTTGTGATGATGAACCGTGTGTAATTGCAGATAAACTCCGTGCAAAAGGAATTACAATTAGTCCCTTCGTAATTGGATTAGGTTTAGACATGTCTTACTTATCACATTTCGATTGTTATGGGAATTATAAATCTGCAGAAGATCCTGCGGCTTTCGAGGCGGTACTTAAAAATGTAGTTGATAAAGCCCTAGTGAATACAACTGTACAAATAAATTTGAATACTATTCACGGAAAACCGCTGGAAACAGATGTAACAATGAATTTATATGAAGCAGGCACTAGAAATTTAAAGTACACTTATGTGCATACTTTGAATGAATTAAAATTGCCTGATACTATAATTTTGGACCCCAGTATTCAATATGATTTATTTGTAAAGACTTTACCTCAACAAATAAAAAAAGGAATTAAAATTCATAAAAACACACATAATACAATTGTACTTCCCGCACCACAAGGTAAGTTAAAAGTCGTTTTTGATCAACCTACGCGCTATAACTTTGTTGATGTACGTGTGATGGAAAAAGGAAAAGTTAACACTTTGAATGTTCAGAAATTTGACCAAATACAAGACTATATTGTTGGTGATTATGAATTAGAAATTCTAACACTTCCACGGAGATATAGATCAATTAAGATAGATCAAAGTTCATTAAACACAGTCTCTATTGATGCTCCCGGAATTGTTAACTTTAAAGCTTATAAAATTGTCACAGCTCAAATTTTTGAAATCAAAGACCAAAACATTTTTGAATGGGTTTGTGATTTAGATGAGAAAACAAATAGCAATACATTTATCCTTCAACCAGGTAAATATATGGTGGTTTATAGACAAGCAGATATGAAATCGACCAGCTACACTAAACAAAAAGATTTTAACGTATATTCGAACAAAACAGTAACGATAAATTTATAATGGAAAAGAAAATCAATATTTTAGGCCAAAAAGATACACGCTCCGGATTCGGAGAAGGTTTACACGAACTTGGTAAATCTCATCCTAATGTTGTGGCACTTTGTGCTGATTTAACAGGATCTTTAAAAATGAATGCTTTCGAAGATGATTTTTCTGATCGTTTTTTCCAAGTTGGTATATCTGAAGCTAATATGATTAGCATGGCTGCTGGATTGACAATTGGTGGGAAAATTCCTTTCACAGGAACATTTGCAAACTTCTCAACAGGAAGAGTTTATGACCAAATTCGTCAATCTGTTGCTTACTCCAAGAAAAATGTAAAGATTTGTGCTTCTCACGCTGGTTTAACACTTGGTGAAGATGGTGCAACACATCAAATATTGGAAGATATTGGTATGATGAAAATGATGCCTAACATGACAGTCATCGTTCCTGCAGATTTTAATCAAACAAAACAAGCTACAAAAGCTATCGCTGATTTAGATGGAGCAGTTTACCTTCGTTTTGGTCGTCCTAAAGTTCCAATTTTCGTAGCTGATGACGCTGAATTCGTTATTGGAAAAGCAGATACAATTTTCGAAGGAAAAGATGTTTCAATTATCGCATGTGGACACATGGTTTATAAAGCAATTGAAGCGGCACAAGAATTGGCAAAAGATGGAATCGATGCGGAAGTAATCAATATGCACACGATCAAACCTTTGGATGTACAAGCAATTTTGGCAACAGCTAAGAAAACGGGTTGTGTTGTTACCGCTGAGGAACACATGATCAACGGTGGATTGGGTGATTCTGTTGCGCAAGTTTTAACAAAAAACACTCCTACTCCGCAAGAATTTGTTGGAGTTGATGATACTTTCGGTGAAAGTGGAACGCCTGATGAATTAATGACAAAATACAATATCGACACAGCAGATGTGATTGCTGCAGCTAAGAAAGCGATCTCACGCAAAAAATAATACTTATAATTAAACAGTTCTTTGGAATTTATTTCCAGAGGACTGTTTTTTTTGCCCTAACTTCCTTAGAAGTTTAACTCTGTTTGAAAGCCAATAAATACATTTCTGATGAAAAACACCTTAAGCTCAACTGAAAAATTCAAGCAATTCCAAGGACAAACAAGTCCATTTCCTTTTCTAATCGAAGTTGATTATGCGAAAGGAAACTACATTTATGATAAGCAAGGAAAATCTTATTTAGATATGATCGCTGGAGTTGCGGTAAACAATATTGGACACAACCATCCTGAAGTTGTAAAAGCTTTAAAAGGGCAAATTGATCGACATCTGCATGTCATGGTCTATGGTGAGTTTATTCAAGATGCTCCTTTAGAAATGGCAGAACAATTGACTGCAATTCTACCTGACTCTTTAAATTCAGTCTATGCTGTAAATTCTGGTACGGAAGCCAACGAGGCCGCGATAAAATTAGCAAAACGTGTTACTGAGAGAAGAGAAATAATTTCATGCTACGGAGCTTATCATGGAAGTACAAATGGGAGTTTAAGTTTATCGAGTAAAGAAATAAAGAAAAAACCATTTGAACCTTTACTTCCTGAGGTGAATTTTATTCGTCACAACGTGATTGAAGACTTAGAACTAATTACAGATAAAACAGCAGGTGTATTTATAGAAACAATTCAAGGAGATGCTGGAGTTCGTCAAGCTTCAACCGAATATTTGACAGCATTACGCAAAAGATGTGATAAAACGGGAACTCAACTTATTTTTGATGAAATTCAATGTGGTTTAGGTCGAGCAGGAAAGAATTTTGCTTTCGAACATGCTGGAATTGTTCCAGACATTTTAACCCTTGGGAAAGCACTTGGAGGTGGAATGCCTATTGGAGCTTTGGTGAGTAGTAAAGATAAATTAGATCTTTTTAGTCACGACCCTATTCTTGGCCATATCACAACTTTCGGTGGACACCCTGTCGTTTGTGCAGCTGCAGCAGCCGGTTTAAAAGTCTTATCTGAAATTGATTACGATGAAGTGAATAGAATAGGCCAATTCATAGAGGATGAACTCTTGAAACAAAAGTTAGTTAAAGAAGTCAGAAGAATAGGTTTCATGTTTGCTATCGACATGGAAAATGCTGAAATAGTCAACGAAATAGTAATGAAATGCATGGAAAGAGGTTTAATTTCATTTTGGTTCTTGTCTCATCCAGAAAGTTTTAGGTTAAGCCCACCATTGACTTTGAGTTTTGAAGAAGCAGAGAAAGCTATTGAGATTATACTTGAGGTCATGTCTATGTTGAACTATGAAGCCAACAGGTAACACTCGAGCTAATGAATTGGTGAATCAATGAATATTCCTCAGATTCAAGCTGATTAATACTGAAGTCGGCTATAAATCCCTGCAGATTTAATGGATTCCGCAGATATTACTTATCACAATAAAAAATTGCAACTCCATTTGAAGCCTGCTATTCCTCTCCCAATTTTCTCTGCTTACCAAAGTTAAGAGTCAATTCAACGACTAAACTTTTAAGCCAACAACTTAGTGTCATGAACCAAAATAGAGTTTCTCTCCAAGTGAATCAAACCATCTTGTTTAAATTCATTAAGAATTGTTGTCACCTTCTGTCTTGAAATTCCAGTAATACTCGCAATTTCCTGATGGGTCAAATTATGCTTTATGAGCATTTCGTACCCTACTGGTTTTCCAATATCTTCCGCTAGTTCTTTTATGAAATCAATAATTCTATTTTTCGATTTTTTAAGCATCACTGATGTCAATCGGTTATCAAGTCTACGGTAATTAGTTAGTATGTTTTTGACAACCTTCGCATTAATCGCTAGATTAGATGTACAAATGTTCTTAAAATCTTCTAAAGGAATGGAGTAAACTACTGTATCCTTGTCCATCACAATTGCCGTATCCTTATGGTGCGTAAACATATTTGGATCTATAGCAGCATTCTCTCCATAATAATCACCTGGATTCAAAATTCGTTTTATGCTCTCTTTTTCAGAATCTGAGGATTTAACTATCTTAATTCTACCTGTATGCACAAAGAACACATCTTTTACTGGATCATCAACTTCGAAGATATTTGCATTTTTAGAATATTTATTTTCTTTAAAAATACTTTGTAGTTCCATTTTTTGATCCAGTGTAAGTTCGTCGAACAACTCAATACCATCAATAAACCACAATTTTGTATTTTTCATAACTTTTTCACTTTTTTTTTAGAACGAGTGTATTTTTTACACTCCCTTTAACAAAACAATAAAGAATTAAAAAGGTTTAGGTTCTAGTAAATTAGTTTACAATAGAAAAGAGAAAATTGTTAACTCATTTGTCTTAAATATTAAATTAAAACTACGGCTATCCCTTTGAATCAGCTAGAATACTCGTAAAAGTTTGAGTTAGCAAATGTACAACATGACTTTTATAATTCTAAAAAACCAGAATTTATTTAACTTTTTTTCGAATCTAAAGGCTTAAGTCATCGTGCGATTTGACTTTGTACAGATTGAAGGGAAGTAATGCTTTTTAGATAAAACTGTATTGATTTTATCTGAATTTAACATGACAATTAATTAGTTGTACAAACATTATATACGAAATAAAAGGCTTGCAAATCCCTATGGACTCCGATTCAGATAATCATGAGAACCTAATAAGACTTTTGTGTTCATCCAAAACCTTGAATGTATCATTGAAACACTCAGACTTCTTTAAAACCATGTCCTCGATGAAATAGTGATAGACTTCTGTAAAACGAAAAAAGCCTTCCCTAAAGGGAAAGCTTTTATTCTTAGTGAGCCCGAAAGGTTTTGAAGAATTCATATTTGACAGTACTTGTAGAAGATTGGTAACACAGGGTATCACGGTTATTGAAGTTTTTTAGTTTTTAATCTTAGCTTTTGCATTGTACAATTAACCTGAATTTGATATTATTCCCTTATAATTCTTTTAATCTTCTAATAAAGTTATTGATTTGTTCTTTTGCATTTTTATCCCAAAATTTATCAGTATGCATATCTATTTCTACATCTTCAGGTTTACCTGTTTCTGATTTTTTTATTCTAAATATTTGCTTGTATTTTTGACCTTCTGGTCTTTCCTTTATTAATTCTCTGAACTCTGGCAATAAACATCTTTTTATTAATTCCTTTTCAGATGATTTAGCGTTTCCTAAAATATTAGTAAAGCTATTTTCTAGTAACTCAATATATTCCTCAACATTATTATTGTAGGAATTATCTAAAATCAATAACCAAATGTCAATAGTGTTATTTAAAACTTTTTCTTTATTATTGTTTGAAGATAAAAGCAGAGGAAATTCTTTTTCTATTTTATTTGTGATGATTTTTGTTATTTCGTCTTCAGGTCTTAATTGAAGCATTGATAAGCAAGTTCTGAAAATTTCAATCATACTAAGATATGCATCTAAGTTTGATACGATTTCTACATTACTAACTTTATTCAAATAAGCTAACCACTGTTTATCATCCCTCAAGTCTCTTGGTTTATCTAAAAGTAAAATTTTATTAACTATAGAATGGCTTTTCAAAATCTCTTTATTTTTTTTATTAATATTAAGTATTTCAATTTCTATTTTCTTCATATTCTCTTTTAACTCATTATTCTGATACAACGGAAATACAACTCCTAAAACAATTCCAAACAACCCGAAAATAGTAGTGTAAACTGACCAAGAGCTTGAATAGAAATTTTCAACAATATCACTATCTATTATTTTATCAGCTGAGGCTATCATCGTTCCAGCCTTGAAACCAAAACCTGAAGCCAAGAAAATTAAGAAAGCAAAAACAACTAAAAAAAAATGCCAGGTTTTAAATTTCATACCTCTATCTTTTATATTCTTTCTTTTTCAGTAATTCTAAATTATTTTCTCCGAAAACCATTTTAAGTACCTGGTCTTTTTTTTCAGCACTTAACTCAATGGTCAACTGTGCTTTTATGTCTGAGTTTATATCCTTGGGAAGTTCATTTGGGTAGTAAAAAATTTCAAGTAAGGTTTTACCTACATTTTTCGCGAATAATTCTAGTGTTTCTAAGTCAGTTTTTGACCTTCCAGATTCAAATCTCGCATAAGCAGATTGTGAAATCTCCATCAAGTCCGCCATCATTTCTTGGCTGTAATTCTTTGATTCTCTAATGTTTTTAACGGTTTCCAGTACTTGATTTCTTTCGGTTTTCATATTAATAAAATTAAAGGTTTGATATTCAGTTCATTAATCAAATACAGACTATTTCAACCCAAATAAAGACTAAATAGTTTTGGTTAAGTCGTTTTTTGACTTAAATTTGTCTAAAGTTGTTCAAGACTGTCAAAATAATGCAAGAATAAAGCCATTAAGGGCTGTATACGGCATTGAGCGTAGGAAAATTAGTAACCAATAAAAAATAGATATATGAAAGGATTAAGTTTAAAAGAAGCGAAAAAGGATTTTCCAGTGATCGGGAAATTCATCCAAGAAGTTTTTGGAGAGAACGAAATGCAAGTTTATGACTGGTTAAGTCAAGTAAAGTTTGATCCTGGCCCAGTAGACTCGAGAAAAAAAAGAGTATTAATAGTAGCTGGTTCTCCAGCAAGTGGAAAGAGTACTTTTTTAGAAATAGTGAAAACATTGTTTTCTTTTGATGGTGTAGAGATATCGAAATACGAGCTTGAAAGAGAATATAACAGTCATTGGATTGCAAAATCTATGGTGTGTATAGATGAATTTTATTTTGATAAAATTAAACATCAAGAAATCATAAAAGCAATGGCGAATAGCGTTTTTTCCCGTGTGAAAAAGAAAGGGAGCATTGATACCGCAATACGCCCTAAATTAAATTTCCTACTCGTATCAAACGATTTAGAAGGCGCTAAAAAATTAGTTGTAAATAACAGAAAGAGCTTTATCATTCAAACAACTGGTAATGATATCACACCTTCACCTAAAGAATTTTTAGCAGATAAAAACAAGGAGCTTTCTCTTATGGCTGAAGATGAACTTATAAAATTAACAGACTACTTATATACCAATTTTAAAAAGTAATAACCAACCAGGGGAACTAGATTTAGTTCCCCACAAAAAATAAAAATCATGAAAAAAAAGACAATCGAAAGATTTAAAGAGGTGCTTACACCTACAGAAGCGGCTGAATATTTAGGCGTTTCAAGAAGAACTGTAGATCGTGCCGCTGAAGATGGAAAACTAAACAAATACCGCATTAATGGTGGCCAAAGGGTTTTCTATAAAAAAGAAGAGTTAGAAAAATTATTCACTATTGAAGATTAGGGAGATGGAAGAAATAAAAGAATACCTCGAAAAGAAAAAAGACCAAGCAGCAAATGAAGTAATAGCCTATAGTGCGTCAGGGCTATTTAGTGCTTTTATGACAAAAGAAAAAAGAGTCAATTTAAAAGTAAAGCTAGAAGCTTCAGAACGGAAATACAAAAAAGTTAAAAAAATGCTTCAATGCTTAGAAGAAAAATCCGTTGCGACTTCTACCGAAAATATAGCAGGTGCTTATGTCCACCTTTCACATCTTTTAATGAACGAAATAGAACGCGAAACTAGCTCCATTGATGTGCAAAAAAACGAAATGTTTGCACGCTTGAGAGTATCAGAATTAGAGTTTGCACATAGCCAGTTGAAAAGTTCACTCTGGACGTATGAATCACAGAAATATTTATAGATCATGAAAATTCTAAAGAAACCCGACAACATTGTTTTTGACACAGCCACGCCACATGTAAGAATTTGCCAGGCAAAATCATATGAAATAGTTTGTCCATTACATCACGTGAATAATGTTACTGATTATATATTTCTGAAGGAACATTTTCCATCATTAACAAAAGGAACAGATCACCCAATTATGGAAAACTTTCATCAATCATATTATTTCAAAATTAAAGATCATGTACAAATACAACATACTCCATAAACTCAAACAACTTTCTGTTGAGGATTATCAAATCTCATGGAGATTTTTCCCCGAAGCATTAAATGTTTCCGAAGCAACCTGGAAAAGGTGGATATACCTAAAAAAAGATGATCCTTCAGAAATACGTATTTCTCAACTTCAACTTATTGCTTCTTTTTTTGACTGTCCTATAGAAGAATTAATCGAAGACCAGGAGGAAAAGAAATCAATCAAAACACATTTTAAGAATTTTAAACTAATGCTATGAATATTATAGACGAAATAAAACAAGAAATTACTGAAGAACGGCTTCGCGAAGGTTGGGTTTTTGAATTGAATAATTCAAATAAGTTTTCTACTGGAGACACAGAGTTTGAAAGAACCCTAAAATTACATTATTCCCAATCAAAGAACAAATTCTGTTCTGATTTCAAAGAAGTGTTTAACGGCGATACAATAAGCGAAGGATTTATGATTTCCGATTTTGATGAAGCTCGTGAATTAGTGAAAATAATTATTGGTGATTTTAAAGATCTCGAACTCCACGAAATGAAACGCAACTACTAATCAAAAATAAAAGCCATGGTTCTATCATTTAACAAACTAGCATTCAAGTATAAAATACTGGAGGAATCAAAGATTCATACCATTAGAAAGGATTCAGAAAAACAATGGCATGAAGGAATGGATATTCATTTTTGGTTAGGTGTTCCTGGAAAGAAGGAGTCCAACCCTACCCCGCATCAATTCGCTACAGGCAAAGCTAAGATGGTGTTAGAAGTTTATATTCATTCAAAAAGGAACATTGTTTTAATTGGTGGATCTAGCTATGGACTGCAAAAAGCAGCCTTAGAAAAATTCGCGATTAATGATGGTTTTCGTTCCTGGGAAGAAATGAAAGCCTACTTTCCTGAAGAAGGCTACTATAGAATTATCTATTTCAAGGAAGTGAAAGACATTTTGAACAATCAACTCACCATTTTTTAAAAATAAGAATATGCAAGAAATTGAGAAAATAGCGCTCCATTCAGAGCAACTAATATTCGAAATAAATTACAAAGTGCAAGACTTAAACCTTGCGCTTTTGCAATTATCAATAGAAATCGAGGATATAGGAAAGAAAGACTTTTTAAGAAATGAAATCATTGAAGCAATCAACCAGTTGCTAAAGTTTCAAAACTATATCGATAAAAAAAGAATATCCCTTATAAAAGTGTATAACCTTTTTGAAATGAAAAAAGTGGATTTAAAACAAACTCGAATATTACAAAAACCTACAAAAGCTTTATACAATGTCTAACAATAATGAGAATAAAAGTAATCAACCACCTACACAATGGGAACTTGTTGAAAATTATATGAAAGAAAGGTTTGATATAAAACGAAATATTGTTGCCAACACTATTGAGTTTATTGATAAAGAAGATGATAATAAAAAGATAAATGAGTTGAACGAATATAGTATTTACAGAGATTTAAAGAAGAGAAATATTAAATTCTCTATTAATGATTTAAAAGCAATGCTGGCAAGTGATTTTGTTGAAGAATACAACCCTTTTGTTAACTATTTTACATCATTAAAGGAATATGATCCGATGAACGAACCTGATTATATTGAAAAGTTAACTAGTTATTTACCTGTAGAAAAAGGAAATGAATTGGCGTTTAAAACACAATTGAAAAAAATGTTTGTAAGATCAGTTGCATGTTCTCTAGGTGTTCAATTAAACAAGCATTGTTTTGTTTTCGTACAATCGGGTCAACACAATGGTAAAACGACTTTATTGAGGTGGTTTTGTCCTCCTGATTTAGAAAGTTATATTGCTGAAGATATTCTATTTGACAAAGACAGTTTAATTGCCTTATGTACAAACTTCATTATTAACCTGGATGAATTATCTAAATTATCAAATCATGATATTAATGCGATTAAATCTGTAATGTCAAAGGATGCGGTAAAAGCTCGTTTACCCTACTCTGCACGTGCTACGAGATTGATTAGAAGAGCTAATTTTGTTGCTTCTACAAACGAAACGGAGTTCTTAAGTGATCATACTGGTAACGTTCGTTGGATTGCTTTTAAATTGGATGGAAAAATAGATTTCAATTACAACAAAGACATTGACATCAATCGAATTTGGGCCCAGGCATATTATTTATTTAAAGGCGGTTTTCAGCATCAATTAACCAGGGAGGAAATAATGGAGAACGAAGAAAGAAATGTTGAGTTTATGCAACGCTCAATCGAGCAGGAACTTATTCAACAGTACTTCCACCCTGCTAATTTTCCAATCGACAAACAATACTGCTTTAAAACCACTACAGAGATCAAACATATCCTAGACCAGAAAACAATTTCTAACAGGATCACCATAAGAAAAGTTGGTGTTGCCTTGAAGGTTTTAGGTTATGTACAGACTGGTAATAGACTTGAAGGATCGGATTATCCGGTTAAAGGGTATTATATAAAAGAGAAGTGATTTAACAATTGGATGTCGAACAGATTTTAACTTTCGTGAAATGGTGCTTTCTACTGAATGTGAAAGCCTACCATTTTACTTATCGGGAATTAACTACTTATTTATTGTTCCAATTTTCAATTTTACTAACTAATAATTTCACCTTATCTTCTAAGTCAAGAATTTTGAGTGATTCCTCTTCCATATATTTTATTATCTCTGCTGAGTAATTTGTCTTGCTAAGATTGTATTTTAATTTTACATCTTTTCTAATATTTTGTATATTAACTTCAAGCTTTGTATTTACATCATTATCAAATTTTTTATTTCTCATAGCAATTCTATGATCATCATTTAGCCATTTTGTAATTACATCATTAGTTATATAATTTTCTATTTCTCGTCCTTTAGTAATCCAAAAGTTTTCAGTTCCTATTTCATCAGAAATTCGATCTTTAGTTGAATTCAATTTAGAATTTAAAGATTTGCCATCCCTATCCATTATGACAAAGGCATTACCATTTATTTTCAAAAGAGGAATCACATCACGATTAAACCACTCGTAATCAAATGTTAAATTTGAAAGTAGCTTACCTCCATAAAACATTATAGAGTAATGAATTCCCTCCTTTAGTTCAGGGTTTATTAAATGAATCCATTTATTAATGTAATTTCTATCGCTTGGACCCTCAACCCAAACAACACCATTACTTTGTAAAAGATCACTCGCTTTAATTCCAAGGTCGTTCAACAAATCCTTAGTTTCTGAAATTGAGACGATTGAAGTGGTTTTAGCCTCATTTCCATCATGGGAAACATGAATTATCTGTGCGTCATCGCTAGTGCTAAATGAGTCAATTACAACATTTGAATGAGTTGTCAGAAAGAAATAAGCGGAATTCTTAGTTGAATATGCACTAATATAGGAGAATAATCTTCTTTGGAGAGAGGGGTGAAGATTGTTTTCAAGTTCCTCAAATGCAAAAATATACGCGTTAGGTCTTGTTCTTTCAACTTTTGGACGAGTTATTAGGTTCAATAAAACAAGTAAAATAGTTTTAACTCCACTGCCCATCTTCGAAAGTGCTACTCTATTCTTTTTTGCATCCTCAAAAAATATTTCCCAATAATTATTTGAATTTTCTAACTGAATTAGGATACGAGAAAAATCAATATCAGGTTTAACAATATTATTAAGTTCTTCAAGTAATTCATTTTCTATCAATCTACTGTCTTGATCGGTACGATTAATAATTTGCTGTATATAATTTGTAGCTCCTGTTCCATTTGCGTTCAAACTCAGATCTCCTTTATTAGATTCAGGAATAATGTCTCTTTCAGCTGTTATTTTACATATTTTATAATCAGTTAAGGGTGTTTTAATCACATCTGCAAAAGCTCTTATATCATTTAAAGCAACATCATCATAAGTTCCTTTAATTTCAACATATTTCTTCTTTCCATTACTTTCAATTTGGTAAGTATATTCCCTCCCAATAAATTGTTTACCATACTCGTAGTTTGATGGAAAACCATAGTAAGAAGAGCTATTCTCTCCTTTTCTAAAAATTATCGAGACAACCTCCTTCTTTAAGGTTGTTGATACTAGAACCTCTGTTCCTATACCATTCCGTCCACCATTCAGGAAATCATGATTATTATCTGTAAGAAAGCCAACCAGATCGATTAATGTACTTTTGCCTGAGTTATTTTTACCGATAATTACGTTTATAGGTAAAATTTGTTCAAAGCCTCCACCTATCTCATCGAAGCTCTTATAGTTTTTGACAGTTATTTTATCAAATAGTTTCAAATTCACTTAAATTAAATATTTCCTTATTTTTTACTTTTTTTCTCCAAAATAGACTTCATACTAGAACTAAAATTTTTAGCAGCTTCTTTGCTTTGAATAATCTGATTTATTAAAAAAGTTAAAATAGTTCTTACATGAGTTGCATTTTCTAAACAATCTTGGTCAGATTCAGCGTGAAGTCCTTCACTTAACTCACTATGCAGAACTCCAAAAGGATTCAATCCATCAGGTTTTAAAATTGTTGGTAGTAAATCTTTAACTAAATTAATTTTATCCTGGGTTACTCTAGTATTTTTAGTTTTTTCAAGTGCTTCTTTATATTCTGCTCGATGTCCTTCTTCAATCAACTCTTCAATTGAGTCAAGCAATTCGTCAATTATTTCTTCTGTTATTCTTCTATAATAAGCAAATGCTCCAATTCCATAACCTTGAGATTCACAGACTAAACCTTTTCTAAAAGTCTTAGAGTGCTTTCCCAATGTTTTTTCAAGGTTTTTGTCCATTTTTATTTCCCATTCAGGATATTGTCCGTACTTGTATACATAATCTAGTTCAGGGCTTATATAAATACTAAATTCTCGAGTGAAATCTTTACAAGATTGGCATTTGTATTTTAACCTAAGTCTGGCGTTTCCACAAGGTGCATTCCAGGGTCCTAATTCATCTACATACTTATTAAACATATTAAAAGTTTGTGTTGATTTACAATTGCTACAATTCATATTTATAGCAGGCCTAGGCAATTGGTCGATAGTCGCGGGAATTCCACCTTTCAACTTTCTGAATAATGAATATTCTTCTAAAAATTCTTTATGCGGCATAATTTTGTGTTAAGTTCAGGTAAAACTAAGCTAAAAACTGTTCTTAGCGACAGCTAGCATTAGGTGTCTTGGTTCTATTTATTATCATTTTTTATTTTATCGACTAGTTCAATAGATTTTTCAAGAATTTTAGAATCATAATCATCTGTGTTTTAATTTGAAAAAATACCTTCTTAATTATTGATATTCCAGTCTCTAAAAATTTGCTTTACTTCGATAGGATTAATAGTTATTTATCTTCTTGAATTTTCTGGTTTTGGGATAATAATTTGATCATTTCCTTTTCTATCAAATTAGGACTATCTTCATCAGGAAAATTTTCCATTACATTAATTCCCATTTTGGGTGAAGGCAGAAATTTTATCTCCCTTCTTAATAATTCAGAAATTGTCTTTACTGCCAACTTTAGCCTACTGACCTTTGTAATATCGTCTGTATCATCTAGGTCTTTCTTTGCCTCATCAATTTCCTTATTAATTATTTCATCTACTAATTTTTTCTGTGCTTCTAAAATTGTTTGAGTCAATTCATTCTCTAATTTTAAGCTCTGTGCATAATTGGCAAAAATCTTTCCTTTTTGAATTTCAATATTTGCTTTAGTAGCTATTTTTATAATCTTTCCTACAATCGCTATTGCGGCACTAGTGGTAAATGCGACAACAAGCCAAATAGAACCAGGTTCAGCAGATACAATTTTAGATGAACCTCCGACATCCAAGGACGGAAGTTCAATGCCTTTCTTCAATTCATTTGCTAAAGACGCAAAATCTGAGAATGTATATTGATTAGGTAAGTAAATATTTAAAATATATTCCTCATCAATATTACTTTTCAAATTTACATATTCCTCTATACCCTCGCTTGCCAGATTAATGAAAGAAATAAAAGATTTTATATCTCTGTCTTCTGTATTTGGAATATCAGTTTGGTCTTCATACCCAGAATACCAACTCGAACTTTTTAGATTTTGAATTCTAGTTTCAAATAGATTTGTTTTTTCTATTTCATTTATTGCTTTTCTCAATTTGGTTAACCCGCTTACAGAGTAGTTCATATAACCACCGTGTACTTTAGAAGCATATGTAAATAGATTATTAGCAGTTTTTAGATATTTGATTATTTCTAATGAGTTCATTTTTTTATTTAATATTAAGCAATAAACTGTTTAAATAGTTTTTAGCAACTATAATTAAGTTATTTTGTTTCTATAATTTTATTAATTCTTACACTTACAAACCCTCTTCCCTAACTCTTCAGCTTTAGCTTCAGTCATTTTAGTTATACCAGATTTACATCTTCCTAATGCGGCATGTGATTTTATTTTATGGTAAATCTTACTTTCTCCACATACATAAACTGTTGTTGCTGAATCTGGTTTGCTGGATATTGGGTTTTCTGTCATTCCCAAACTAAAAAAGGAGATGAATAATAATGAAATGGTGGTTTTCCTGATCATGTAGTAAGATATATGTGTTATTTAGAGTAAATGTAACAATTAAATTGACTTTTTAAACTCCAATCTAAAAAAAACAACATTCTATCCTACTACTTACTACAAAGTTCTATAGGTATTATATTTATTAGGGTTTTGTTGTAGTAGGATATAATTTTCAATCTTACTACATCTTACTACAAAAAAAAAAGAAAGCTCTTGAAACTATTGAAAAAACTGGTGTAGTAGGATTATATCAGGACTAAACCGAAGTTACTACACAGTGTTTATGGTACTTACAGGCGTTTTTGTAGTAGGTAGTAGCTGTAGTAGGACGTTTTTCGAGTTTTTAAGCAACAACTTTTTAAACTTCTCTCCTACTTCATTTTTACACTTCAAGGATCAAATTATAATACTAATCGTATTAGAATCTGATACTGATAGTATTAAGTTTTAATCCATAATTCAAAAACCCTTGGTTTGAAATCAAAGTGTAATCACATTTGTATCAGAATGAAAGCAAAGTGATAACAATTGAAAAATAAAGGATTTCGATAAATGTCGAGAGGACAATTATAACAGAGAACCACGCTTAATAGGCAAAGTGGTATTTGACAGCTCGGAAAGACGGCATTTTTTTTCTAACACAAAAAGCATAAAATGTATCAAATACCAAGTAAACAATTAGCAGTTAAACTTTCAGATTTTGAAAGGAACCAACTTCAAGAAGTTTCTGATGAGCTTCAGGAGAAGTTAGAAACAACGTTTTCAAATGGAAACCATGTTGTTTTCGGCATTTTACAAGAATTGAAAACACTTGAAACCAATTTGATTACAGCCGAAAACAAAGTGAAATCACTTGAAATCGAGTTGGAAACACTCCGTAACCAAAGTGAAAACAAAGTGGAATCAAATCAAAACCAAGATGAATACGACTTGCAACCACTCTTTGAATTGATCAGAGAAAGTTTGTACGGCGCTGAAGAGGAAGATTCTTCAACAAACGAAGAGTTATTAAATGATGTGCTTGGTGTTTTGAGTGAAGAACCGCCAAAACCGCAAACCATTGAAAAAGTTGTAGAAAAAGAAATTGAACGATCGCTTTCGGCTGATGAAATTCTTTTGAAGCTGACAGAAAAGCAAATTGAATTACTCAATCTTATTGCTCGCTGGAGGCATTCCAAAAAAATAGATCCTGAATTGAAAAAACCAGGGCAAATTATTGAAGCAATGGTTTTCAATAAAGGTGCACTGCTCAATTGGGGAGAGGGTTTTAGAACAGGTATCAAACGTAAAAATTTAGGATAATGTCAGTAATTCAAAGATTAAGAGACGAAAACGAGCAATTGAAGCTTGAAAAATCGGAAATGGAAAAAGACATGGGTTTTATTGCCAATACAGTAAAAAACCAATGGAATGAGCTGGGTTTTGATTTTTCGGATATGTCTAAAAAAGAAGGTGAAAAACTTTCCTTTGCTGAAATTGGTAAGATTTCCCTAACAGTTGGTAAAAAACTACTTTCTGGAAAAGTTAAAATTCAGGATATCGTCGATAAATGGGAAATGCTTACTCCAATAATGAACAAGTATGATCATTTAATGGACCAACCAAAAAAACTAGATTAATATGTTTGATTTCAATTTAGACGATGTTCTAACTACACCAACACAACACAGATCAGAAGTTGATGAAGAGAATGAAAAAGAGTTTGATCTGTCAGGTTTAGAATTCGAAGATCATGTGGAGGAAGAAATTCAAGACGAAATTGATTCTGCTTTAAATTCAAAAGTTCCTCCAGTAGAAAAAATAAAGCTGATTACCGAGAAAGAAGCCTATGACGGTGCTAAGTCGTGTGTAGATTTATATAGTATGCTTCGTGAAGGTGGATTAACACGTTTGGCCAAGTGGAAAATGAAAAAAAAACTTGGAAGTGATAAAGTTTTAAAAAAAATGAAACTTTTGGAGCAAAAAGAACTTTTGGGAGATGATGAGTTAACAGAAAAGGAGAAAGTTTTATTAAAGAGGTTAAAGGCATACGAAAAGAAAACTCAAGGAATTAAAGATATTGTTACTTATGATCAAGAGGTGAAGGAAAATCTTACAAAATCACTAGCGAAATATTTCTATGAGAATCAAATTAAATTCAAAGGTCAGGATTCATTCTGGGTTCAATTTATACTTATCGAATCCTTTACAATTGGTCAAGTTTTAATGATGTAATTATGGCTAAAAAGAAAAATTTAATACCTAAAAGGTTGGCGAATGGATGTCCTAAGACTTGTCCGAAATGTAAAAACCTGCAAAAGAAAAAAGGTAGGGTAATAGCTGTTTTCAGAACTTGGAAGCCTACAAATAGAGTTTCTTGTGAAATAGTTCATGAAGATGAGTCCATTTGCCGAATAACTTATGATTACGAATAATAATGTCAAGACAAAATTTCATATACATTATAGTTGGCGGTATTGGTTCAGGTAAAACGACCAATACAAAAAGGTTGGTCAATAAAATACTAGATAATAACGAGTCAATAAATAAGCTTGTCGTTTTTGATGATGGAGATTATGACAATTGGGAATCTTTGAAAAGTCATCACAATCCCGAACGTGGCAATCAAAAGCTTCCGATCATAAAAGAAGAAGATCTTCTTAGGTTAAAGTCGGGCCATGTTCGAATAATTCAAAAAAGAGATGATTATACTACGTATGTTGAAAAATTCTCGAAACTTAGAAATTCCGTTCTTGTAATTGAAGACGCCAGTAGATGGATTGAAGCAGAATCCAAAGTACCTGGAGTAATAAAAAAGCTTTTTTTAAATGTAAAACAAAGAAATGTCGAGCTCTTCTTTACTTTTCATGATCTCCAAGATGTTCCTAGTTGGTTTGCAAGAAAAGCAAGGGTGATAATTCTTCATCATACTGGTGATACTGTTGTTCCAAAAAAATTAGATAAACCTGCTATTAGAAAAGCATTTGAAGCCTTACAAACGACCAAGAAAACAAATCAATATGATTTTAAAGTAATCCCTGTAAATGTGGATGTAAAAAGTTAAACAAAATGGCCACAGAAAACACAACTACAAAAATTGTAAGTAAATCTGATTTGAGGGAATATTTAGGCATAAAACATACTAAGCTTAAGTATTTGCTTAATGTAAAATATTACGATGAATTAGTTGAACTGGGCTACGAAAAAAAACGTTCAATACTTCCTCCAGTTGTTACCAGAAGATTTTTAGAAATATGGGGAACAAAAATAAAAGATGATGAAATTTAAAGTTTTTATAGGTTTAAATAGAATTTGGATTGTTATAATTCTATTCCTGTTCCTCTTTTCTTCCTGCGCACCACAAAAGCGGATCAATAGAATTTTAAAAAACAATCCTCACCTACTCCACCGAGATACTGTAAAAGTTACGGACACTTTAACAGTAATTACTCCAGCAGTTGAAAAGGATTCATTAATTTCAGTTGAAAACCTCAAAAAAGATACTGTTTATATAACCGAAGATAATTTAATCATTAAAACGTATGTTCGAAATGACACGCTATATGTACACGGCAAATGTGATACAACAATAAATGAAATAGTGCGTGAAGTTCTAGTTCCTTGTGAAACTCCTATATTTCACAAGCCTAGAGAAAAATTAAGTTGGTTTGACTATATCGATTACGTAACATCCACCCTTTTAGTAGTGATAATATTAATACTGGGGTTGATGTATATTTTCAAAAAATAAACACAGCATAAGTAAAAAAAGCCTTGGAAACTCTCCAGGGCTTTTTTTATGCCAAATTTTAATAATCAATACCGTCTTTATAGGTTCTTTTTAGTTTTTATCAGTGTTTATCAGTCGCTTACCGTCGTTATCCGTCAACCTACCAAAACTGTTACTTCATATTTGCATTCAACGAAATTCATTTATAAAAAGCAATATGAAAACAAGTACAGTATTAACAGTTGTCAGTGTGGTTATTTCAGCAGGAATCCTAGGTCTTATGATTTATCAAGAGACCAAAAAAAGAAAAACTGAAAGAGAAATTCAAGACGCAATTGACGAGGCAGAAAAAGACTAATCAGTCTAAAGCCTGAAAAAAAAGTAGAAAAATATTCAAAAAAATAATCATGAATAAGGAAACAAGAGTAAAACAAACATTAATGAAAAAAACTTCTAATCAAGGTTTACTTTCATTTGCTGGTGGAGTGAAAAACGTTATTGGTGCTAGAAAGACAGGAAGCACTATTCGTTTTGAAGTTGCCAATGGAACAGAGACAGACGAAGTAATTTATTTTGCTCCAAGTGTATTATTAGGAGGTAATCCAACAGCTGGATTTATCGATGGAAGTCAAGAATTTCAAAGAATGCCACAAGGAAGTCTTTTCAGCACAGCTGCTAAAGGTGAGGCGCCGAATGCTTTAACGGTTAAATCCTTAAATCATGCCCAGGAAAAAACTTTCCTAGCATCACACTTCTCAATTGAACCAACGCAAATAACAAAAATTGCAATGAGATCATTTGCTATTGATGGTGTTCCTGAAAACACAAACTACGGAAACGATATCACAGGATATTTCTTGTCTCCGTTTAAAGAACCATTGAGAAAAGGTTCATTGAACTTCTCACAATTCCAAGGACCAAAAGACACTTCTACGGAAATGTTGACGGTTGACCTAGTAGATCAAAACTTTGATGCTTTGATTTCACAACAGGATGTTTTTGCAATGACGATCAATGCAAAAACAAAAATGACAATCACAATGAGCGTTGGTGCGAGACTTTCTCAGCCTGAATTATTTCACAGAATGGTGAAAGCAGGATCGGAAACTATCCGCGAGCACTTTGCACCTGGGGAGGATTGCCATTGCTAAGAATTAGTCGAATTTAATAATCGAAAAATAGCCCGCCCAGAAAGGGATGGGCTATTTTTTTAACATTCTCGAAAGATGTCTTATACATTAGAACAAAAATCATACACGCCAACCCCTACTCCAACTGAGTTGGTGCAAACTTCACATTCTGCTTCAGAAACTGGAGTAGGAAAATCAGAAGGTTCAGGATTTAATTTTGGGTGGGTTTCGAACCTTATAGGATCAGCTCCTGAAATAATCAATCAATTTAATTACAAGGGTAAAGATCAGGAAATTGAATTAGCAAGACTTCAAGCAGAAAAAGCCAATTCAGAAAACAATTACAATGTACCTGGAGTGGGTGGAATAAATAAAACTGTCGTTTATGCAGGCGTTGCAGTTGTCGTTGTTGTCGCCTTAGTACTCATCTTTAAAAACAAATAGTATGGCAACATTATCACAATTACAAACAGCTGCTGATAATACGCAGGATGATATCGATAGATTTTTAAAATTAGCTAATGATAGAACTTACGTTGCAAATCAAAACTTTGCTCTTGCACAAACTCAAGCAGCTTGGTTGGCTTCGAAAAGTAACAGCTGGAAACGAAAGAACGGAAGCGAAATTGCGAGGGTAAATGCTGATAACGTTCGTCTTATCAATCAATCAAAAGCATATAAAGCTGAAGCAGAAAAAATAAGAACTGTTACTATTCCTGATTTGGAAGCCACTTTGGCAGACCAAAATCAAGCAATCAAAGATTTTAACCAGTCCGAGATTGATATCTCTAATGAACTTTCAAAGCAAGGGGAAACAAGAGATTCTGTTTTAACCAGGGCAAATTACGAAGGTCAATCGAGCTACAATGCATCAATGATAAAAGCTCAATCTGAAGCTTCAGAAAAAAAGAATATTAACTACTTATATATAGCCGCTGGAGTTGTAGTAATCGCAATTGTAGCTTATGTGGCCTATAAGAAAATAGGGAAGTAATGGATATCAATACATCAGCATTAATAATGAATCCGGGCTTTATTAAAATGCCCGAAAGGCCTTCTAAAGTGCTTAAAAAGCCTACTGAATCTGAGGCAAGAGAATTAAGGCCTGAACATGTTGCCCAAAAAGAAACGGAATTAAGCATTTCTGAAACAAACGAACTCCTTCAGGCTACAAATACAGGAGTTACTGGAGGAATTGGATTACCGAGACCCACAATTCAAGAACAGATCAAAACAGAATCGAAATTCCCTAAAAAGGAAGCAATGATTTTAGGTGGTGTTTTACTTGTGGTCATTGTTGGTCTTTTTATTTATTCACACTCAAAATCTAAGAAATAATGAATGAAAGAGAAATTTCAGACTCTATTTCAACAGGGGGTTATGTATTCAACATTAACCTTCCAGATTGGAAGAGTCAAAAAAAAGATCCTGCACAAGAAGCAGCTGAAATAAATGCTAAAAAGAAGCGAATTCAAAATATTGTTGCATTTGTAATATTAGGTGTTTTGGTTTTTGGAATTATTTACTCACGTAAAAATAAATAAGCAATGGTCCCATCAATTAATCTAGGCACTGACTCCTTAGGCTTTGGTCAAATAGTTCAAGGATTAGGAAATGCAACTGGCACGGCTGAATGTGGTTCGAAACCTACTTGCCTTTCTTTTACAAAAACATGTAAAGAGAAAAATAGCGTTTACAACGACTGTAGGATGAAGGCTTTAGAAGTAAAACAAACCATGGCCAACAATATAGGAAGGAGCGTTTCAGATTCTGCTGCTGAAGAAAAAGTACTTCCTGAAAGAGTAATATATGCAGTAGTTGGCATTGTCATTTTAATTGTTTTAGTAAAAATTTTTAAAAAGTAGATCAATGGAATTTAAAACAGAAGTAGAAATCAGTCAGCAAAATATTTTCTTGGTTGCTCAGGTCGTTTTGATCGTAGCAGCTACAATTATTTTGCTCGTAAAATATTCAAAGTCATGAAAGAATGGTTTGACAGTCTAGACGCAAAAACGAAGGGTATTGTTGTAATCATAGCAATTATACTTACAATTTATATTTTATCCACGGCGAAATCTTACGCAAAACATTTCCTCAACACGGCAGATGACACTGGAGAGATTGCAGCACTTAAATCTAAAGGAATGAGTCCTTCTTTTTCAAAATCAGAGTACAACACTTTTGCGAATCAATTGGAAAGAGCAATGGCTGGTCCTAACTTATCTCATGATACTGAATTGTCGATTCTTAAAAAGTTAGAAAACGATATTGACTTTATCAGTTTAGAAAAGGCTTTTGGAATTCGTTCCTTTTGGGGATCAGGTGGTGATTTGACTGCTTGGGTAACAGGCGATTTTGATCGTTTAGAATTACTGGAGATTAATGAGCACATGGCTAAAAAAGGAATCACAAAACAATTCTAATGATGACAAATGACTTCTTTACAACCTTTGTTTATCCTACGTTGGTGCTTTTTGCATCATCTGGAATCACATGGGTTTTTGCCAGGAGAAAAAATAATTCAGAGATCACAGGAATTGACATTGATAATGCAAAAGAGGTGATAAAGATGTACAAGGATTTTTCTAGTGAAATGAAGCTTGACGCTGAAAAAACGAGGATAATTCTTAAGGAATCACAGGAATTAATAGAAAAATTCAATCAAAGATGTATTCAGCCAAACAAATGCAAGGAATAGCAATAACATTGGCTGCAGCGATTATAGCAATCCTTACAGCTCAATATTTACTTAAAAGATTTTTTAGTATGGACAAAAAATTAGTGGTCGCAAAGGCAGAAAAAGAGTTACTTACTTGGCGTGATAAAAAGGAAACCGACCCATCCGTTCAAGATATTCTCGTTCAATATTGGAATGAGGGCGCAGGATGGCACTGGGTTAATAAATCCAATATCAAGCAGTTCGACAATGAACAACCATGGAGTGCGGCCTTTGTTTCTTTCGTAGTTAGGCAGGAGTTTTGGGACTTTCCTAAATCAGCAAGTCATTCAAAGTATGTGGTTTGGGCAAGGGAGAGACGCAAAAACGGAGATACTGAAAGAATCGCTTACGAAATTTCAGAATACAAGCCCGAGCCTGGAGACATTGTCATTAAAAGACGAGGTTACACAGGAAACCTTACTAATCTCTATATAGGTGCAACCACTCACGGCGACATTGTGACGAAAAACACAGGAGATTACATTGAGGTAATTGGGGGTAATGTTTCCGACACTGTTAAAAAAACAATTGTTCCTGCCAAGAACGGATATATCAATCACAATGACTGGTTTGCAGTCATTAAAATGTAACGAAAATGAAAACACCTAGTAAAAAAACAGCAATTATTATAGTGGTTGCGATCATTTTGATTTTTGTACTTAGAGCAGCAAAGTCTAAACATGACAATAGTACTCGAGATGTAAATAAAACTCCTGAAATTCCCAATTCTAATTCGAGCACTCCAACTTCATCAGGAGAAGTAAAAAATATCCCTACTAATTTAAGTAAAAACTGCGCTAAAGAAGACATCTTAAAAATGGGTAGTAAAAATTTCTGTGTTAAATCAGCTCAAGAATTGATAAACAGAAATGCTGATTTGTTTTCACTCTCGAAAATTGGAGTTGATGGTGTTTTTGGAGGTGAGACAGAAACCGCAATGATTGCTGTTTTGGGCAAGAAAACAGGTACTTATGTCGAGCTGACAACCGCTATTAATAATAAAAAATCATTCTGGGGTGGATGGTGGTAATATCAATAATTTAAAAAAAATAAACAAAATGGCGACTTCAAATAGTTTACGTAGATCAAGAAGAAAAAGACCTTCAGAAATTAATAATTCAGTCCAGAAGGAAATCCAAGTTTCAGAAATGAACATAGGACAAAAAAGCAAACTTGCTCATGAGTTGGTTAAAAATGGCGAAGCTTCAAATTTGAAAGAAGCCTGGGCAATCATCAAAAATAGCTAGATCATGGAGGTCTACACTAAATATCAGAAGGAAATCGTAACTGGATTAATTGTCGGTGCGATTATCCTTATTTATCTCAATAGAAATTATATCCAGTCTAAAATTTCAGGACTAGGATCAAAAGAATAATAAATGTCAGAAATTAGAAAATTATCCCAAGGAGAAAGTTCTGAACCAGGAAAGGTTTATGGAAAAATTCAGGCAATCCCTCAATCAATGTTTCGAGCGACACCAGTTCACGATGATGACGGAATAGAAAATGAACCTATTGAAATGACATTACAGCCCAATAGAGAATCAGTGGGTGAATGGAAGGACATAGTAGTGTTAAAAGGGGTCTTTTTAATATATCCAATTTAAAATTTCAGGACCAAGATCAAAGGATTAAGAAATGTCAGAAATTAGAAAATTAGTACAAGGTGAAAGTTCTGTCCCCGAAAAGGTGTACGGTAAAATTCAAGCAATCCCTCAGTCAATGATTCGTGCCACTCCAGTTTATGACGATGATGGAGTTGAAAACGAACCTATTGAAATGACAATTAGAATAAATGAGAATTCAATAGGTTGTTGGAAGGACATCACAGTTATTAAAGGTATGGTTGTTTTATATCCTGGGACATGTCCCAAACCCAATCCATTTCCTGAAGATTTAAGTAACGCATTTATTTTTGAAATAGATACCAGAAGAACCTCTTCTGGGTCAAGTGAAGACAATCAGTTCCGATTACCATTGGTTCCTGGCGCCACGGATATTCATGTTTTTTGGGGAGATGGTACCAGCGATGAAATCGCCTCTTACAATCAGGTGGAAACAATACACACATATACAACAGCTGGAGAATATGAAGTGATAATTTTTGGAGCGATTCAGAATTGGCAATATGCTGCAGCAAAAGATTTATTAAAACAAGGCAATATATTGAATTGGGGTGGCTTCAATTCATTATTAACGGATGTGTTTTACGGATGTGCTAATATTAGTGTTATTGCCGAAGATATTCAATGGTTAAATTTTATAACGGATGCTTCTAGTTATTTCAGAGATGCAAATATAAATACCCTTCCCTCATCATTGAAGTTAGATTCGTTAATAGATGGATTTGCAATGTTTGCAAATAACAATTTGACAGTACTTCCTGAATTAATGAAACTTTCTGCGCTTGAATCAGGAAATTCGATGTTCACTAATAACAGTTTAACAGTCCTTCCTGAACTAATGACTCTTTCCACGCTTGAATCGGGAAATTCGATGTTTAAAAACAACAATTTAGAATCACTTCCAGAAAACATGGCTTTAGATTTAGTTACAGAATCTAACAATATGTTTGAATTGAATCAAATCGATTTCCTCCCAGAGGTGATGGCTCTTCCTGTTTTAATTGATGGAAAATATATGTTTAGCGAAAACAATTTAACAGTTCTTCCTGAATTAATGACACTGCCGTCGTTAGTTAGGTCTGAAAGAATGTTTAGCGGAAATAGTTTAACCATACTCCCAGCAAACATGGGTTTAGACTCCTTATTGAATGGTTCTAATATGTTTTACACAAATAGTTTAACTATGCTGCCAGCTGTGATGCATTTAAACGGTTTATTGAATGGTAATGGGATGTTTTTCGGCAACAATTTGACAGTTCTACCATCAGTTATGGCATTAACTAATTTGGTAACAGGAACAAATATGTTTTACACAAACAACTTAACCACACTTCCCTCTGGAGTTATTCTTCAGAACTTGACATATGCTAGCAACATGTTTTTAGGAAACACTATTGAATCTGCTAGATACACCCAATTAATACAAGATTTAAACAATTTAAATCCAAATATAAACGTGCCTTTCCACGGTGGAAACTCTAAATATAACGCTTCAGCGGTACCAGCTAGAAATGAATTAACAGCAGCACCTAAAGGCTGGACAATAACGGACGGCGGTCTAGAACCTTGAATTTTACATTATGCAAGAAATAAATAAACCAACAATTGAGACTTTCTACATCGTGAAGAACGAAAATGGAAAAGTTAAAGCATACGGAAGCGTTACACCTGATCTAGTTATGACAACTGGACACCCTACAATTTTGAGTTTCATAGATCGCCAATTGTGGTTGAATCAATTAGAAATTGAAGGAATCGAAATAGTCAAAGCAATTTAATACAAACCAATAATAAAAAACAAAATGAAATCAATTATCACAATCTTATTATTTGCGCTAACAATGAGTTTAAGCGCTCAAGAAATCAAATTTAGTAACGCCTATTTATTAGAACATACGGATGAAAAGAAAGTGGTTCATCAAGGTTATGTAGGTGCAAACGTGGTGTTTAACAGGCAACCACCAAACTCCAGCACTTTTGGAAACCCTTTTTTTGATTATTACGAGATCACCAATTCAGGCGATACAATAACAAAAATTCGTTACACCATCACAAAACGAGATAAAGAGGTCGGAATTAATCTTTTTCATACAATAGGGCCCGATGGAAAATATTTAATTATGTACGAACACGCCAAAATCGGAAAGAAGATAAAACGTGTTTTACTTATTAAACCTAATGGAAATACTATTGTATTCGAGAAAGGCGAACGATATAGAATGAAGTAAAGTTCACTTTAAAACAAAATTTAAAATGTTAGAAAATCGACTTATCACAAACAAAACAATCCCAACGTTTATAGCAGCTTATCCTCAACCTAAGCCACAAACAAAGGTCGTTGCAATTATCGTAGGAATTGCAATTGTAGCTGTAGTATCAACCTTAATTTATCGTAATTATGCCAAAAACAGAAGTACACAGGATAACAGACACAGTTAAGACCAACGGACGCCAGGAACAATTTATAAAATTCTCAATGAATTTTTTAAAGTTCTTTAAACGTAATTTTAAGGATATTCCAAAAACAATTGATGCAGAAAAATTGGCAAAAAAGTACAATCTAAAAGGTTTTGCGTTTGGAAATTACGTGAACCAGGAAGAGCGTTTTTTCTTCTTGTATAAAATTAAGAAGCAGTTAGAAATTTTGGCCAAAATCAAAAAGAACAATGATCTTGGATTTGGTGAATTAATTATTGCAGTTGGTTCAGAAGGAAAAGGCGGATCACTTGCGCACTTTAACCCTTCAAAATTGTTGATCAACTTGAATCGAGGACGCAAATCAAAATACAAAAACAAATACCAAGGTGAAAGTTCATTGATCCATGAGTATGCACATTATATTGATTGGATTGCTGGACGCTCAAAAAACAAAGAACTAGGAATAAGCTTTGCTAGTCAACAACCTGAACCCACTCAATACAAGCAAATTGAAACGATTCGCAAACCAACAAAGGAGCTATTATTTAATAAAGATTATGTAGCGCCATTAATTAAACACCCGCAATCTAAGTATTTACTTGCGCCTTGGGAAGTTTGGGCACGATTGTTTGAAAAAACAGTGTATGAATTGACAAAGAATGATGAACGCTTTTATCATTATTATCAATACGTTGAAAAAGCTAATGGAAATTATTCAAGCTTCATTTATCCAACAACAGAATTTGTAGAAAAAGAATCGACAATAATAGATGTTGGACTATCAATGCGAACGATCAAACCAACATTGCTAAAGCATTTGGATTATGATTGGAACGCAAACAATAAGTAATAACTAAAATCAAAATAGAAATGGCAAAGAAAAAAGCAACAGCAAAACAATTAGCGGCCAGAAAGAAGTTTGCGGCAAAAGCAAAAAAAGCAGCTAAATTGGTAAAAAGCGGAAAAGCAAAAAACATGAAATCCGCATGGAAGAAAATTTAACTTGTATTTTGGAAGTTGGAAGGCCTGGTCATTGACCAGGCTTTTTTTATTTGTTCCAATTAATGTTTTGAGCAGCGTTTTGCAAATCTAACTCTGTCACCCTTAAATATTTCCTCGTCATTTCCATTTTTGAATGGCCTGCTATCATTTGAGCCTTTGTAATGTCTAAACCAAAATCATTCACAAGTAATGTTATGCAAGTATGTCTTGCGAGATGTGAATGCAATTCCTGTTTAATTCCAGCAAAATACTGAAGTTCCTTTAGTTGTCTATTATAATGTTGATTAGTATATCTAAAGAAAAAACGAATGTCTTTTTGAACATCTTTCACTGTTTCAAATTTCTTGAAGTATTTCAAAATAATCTTATCAATTTTACCTCCCCAAAAGTCGGAAACAATCCATTGTATTTTCTTGGCACTTCTATGTTTTAATTTTTCCTGTATATAAGTTAATCTAATTCTCTTCTGGTCCAACACTTCAAAATTTTCAAAACTTAAATTAATTAGATCACCAAATCTTATAGAAGTGTAACAAGAAAACAAAAACATATCTCTAGTTTTCTCAAGTTCTGGGCGTAAGGACATATCCAAATTTTCAATTCGATATAATTCTTCCAGTGTTAAGGAATGTGTTTCAGGATCAACCTGGTTTATTTTAAATGTTCTAAAGGGATTTTTTGCATAGTCTACTACTCCATCATTTACCGCCACATTCATAACGGTCTTTAACCGGAGCATCAAAGATGCACGACCATTTAATTTTAACTTTTTAGTTTCCTTTAAGAAAATATTAAATGATTCTAAAAAGAAAACATCAACTTTTGTAATTGAAAAATCTTCTTTTCTAAACTCCTTCAGATAACGTAGTGTTCGACGATAGATCATTTGTGTTCCCTCAGTAAGTTCTGAATTGGTCACTTTTATCACACGATGTTCAAAGAATTCAAACAATTTAACTTTTTGGGTGCCCAAAGTTACACTCGAGAAGTCTCCGCTCATTGCTTCCTTAATAACTTGATCTTCTAACGAATGTCTTTTAAGAATTAATTTATGATTTAATTCTTGATAGTTTGGAATTGTTTTTTTGAGTTCATTCTTATTTTCATCCCAAAATTCTGGGGCAACAAAAACCCCCGTTGAACGGAAAATTCTTTTTTTTCTGTTCAAGTAAATCATAACCTCTACAGGTGCCTGTCCTTGCAGGTTCAATCGATTTTTTCGATTGAAAATATATTTTGTTTTCATGGTATCACGTATTTTGAAATTGGTATCACGGATCAGTATCACAATCCTTTGCGTTGTTCAAGCGCTGCCAAAAACAAAATCGTCTAAAACCTAATAAACTTAGACCTTTGTCTAAAATAAAAAAGCGTTGATGAAAATCATCAACGCTTAAAGTGAGCCCGAAAGGATTCGAACCTTTGACCGCCTCCTTAGAAGGGAGGTGCTCTATCCAGCTGAGCTACGAGCCCTAGTGTTAAAACAACTAGTGCGAAAATACACTTTTAATTAAAAATGGGGATGAAATGAATCATCCCCATTTCTGTCGGGGTGGCAGGATTCGAACCTGCGACCTCCTCGTCCCAAACGAGGCGCGATGACCGGGCTACGCTACACCCCGAGCTGGTGTATTTAATTAAATTTTATTATTCAATAACGTTTTATTGAACTCATCTAATTCTTTGGGAGAATCGGATTTTAATGTTTTATTTCAAAGTGTCTCTTGTTATCGTTTCACTTGCGGAGTGCAAAGATACTAAGAGATTTCATGTTTGCAAGCTTTTATTTTATTTTTTTTTCAAAAATAAATCAAGTCTTTCAAAATCAATAGTTTTAGAAAAAAAACTGATAATTTGTAACTTCACTTTAAAAAAAATGCGGAGAGACAGGGATTCGAACCCTGGATACAGTTGCCCGTATAACACCTTAGCAGGGTGCCGCTTTCAGCCACTCAGCCATCTCTCCGTTTATTTCAAACTTAAATGTTCCGCTTGAACATTTACCCATACCTATTCGGTTGCGGACTGCAAAAATACTAATAACTTGGACTATTCAAATCATTTTTAATGAAAAATTTAATGTTTTTTTAAAAAAAACATTCTTATAAAATATAAGTCATTCTTTCAATGATAGTTACTACTGATACTCCGTACAAAACATAAAATATTTTTTCATACTTCTCCTCAATTTCAGTGGTTGTTTTCATTCTTTCGAATGTAAATAACAACAATGCAACAATCACCATACCCCAATCAAACACAATTTGGTTTTTAAAAATGACAGTCAAAGGTATTATCGCTGTAGAAACACCAATTGGCAAATAGTATTTTATTGAACGATACGCTAACTCTCCTACCAGTTTATAAACCATTGCAACAAAACCAGCGATAGAACCCATCAATACGAATGGTTCTACATTGTTCAGATAAAAATCTACTGTTTCATAATCAAAGAAGGTTTCTACAAAATATTGGCCTACAAAAATTAATGCCATCATCCATACTAATAAAGATATTCTCAGTAAGGGAGAAAAATCTTGTCGTGAAACCGTAACATATCCGATTAAAAATGCCATGAAAATATATGGTTTCAACGGTATCGGGGGAACGAAAGTTCCTAAATCTAAAAAACTAACCAGTCCATATAATCCATAAACCAAACAACCTATAATAGTAATTTTTCTTAAGACTTCCATTTTAAATTAGGTTTTAAAAATCAATCATAAAAAACTAAAAGTTATTTCTTTTTATTTGCAAGTGCTTCTTCAATATATTTAAATGTGGATAGTACATCTGGTTCTCCATTGACAACTGCAACATCATGCTCGAAGTGTGCACTAGCCATTCCGTCTAAGGTCGCAATTGTCCAATTATCCTCAAGATATTTGATTTGTTCAGTCCCCATATTTACCATAGGTTCTATTGCAATTGTCAAACCTTCCTTAATTTTTTTTCCACGTCCGCGTCTTCCGTAATTTGGTATTTGTGGTTCTTCGTGCATAGTTTGACCAATTCCATGACCAACAAGCTCCCTAACCACACCATATCCATTATCTTCAGCGTGTTTTTGAATATGATATCCAATATCCCCTAACCTATTCCCTACTCTTGTTTGAGCAATACCAATATCCAAACATTCTTTAGTCACTTTCAAAAGCTTAAGCTTATCTTCGGAAACATTTCCGACAGCGAAAGTATAGGCATGATCGCCATAATAACCGTCCAAGATTGCTCCACAATCTACAGAAACAATATCACCATCTTTCAAGGGTTCATTAGATGGATATCCATGAACCACATGATCATTTACTGAAATACATAATGTATTTGGAAAATCATATAAACCTAAAAACCCAGGTTCAGCACCTTGAGAACGAATATAACTTTCAGCAATTGCGTCTAACTCTAAAGTAGTAACACCAACATCAATTGCTTCTGCAACTTTTCCTAATGCTCTACTCACAACTTGAGCCGCAGCTCTCATCAATTCAATTTGTTCTTTTGATTTATAAATTATCATCTTATAAATAATTAATTTCTAAAAAAGTGTTTTAAACATAAAAAGGGAACAAATCAATGCTCCCTTATTACCATATGTTATATTAATGGAATTAAGCAAGAACCTTCTCCACTAAATCAGCAGCTTCTTGTAAAAGAACTGCAGAGTGAACGTCCAAACCAGATTCATCAATTAATTTTTTTGCTTCAACAGCATTTGTCCCTTGTAAACGAACGATAAGAGGAACTGGAATTCCACCCATATTTTTGTATGCATCAACAATACCTTGTGCAACACGATCACATCGAACAATACCACCGAAGATATTGATCAAGATTGCTTTCACGTTGTCATCTTTCAAAATAATTTCAAAAGCTTTCTCAACACGAGCAGCATCAGCAGTACCACCTACGTCAAGGAAGTTTGCAGGGTTACCACCTGATTGCTTGATAATGTCCATAGTTGCCATTGCTAAACCAGCACCATTTACCATACAACCAACGTTTCCATCCAATTTCACGAAGTTCAAACCAGCCTCATCAGCTTCTACCTCTGCAGGATCCTCTTCTGATTTATCACGCATTTCAGCATAATCTTTATGACGGAATAAAGCAGAACCATCTAAAGTAACCTTAGCATCAACAGCAATAATTTTATCATCAGATGTTTTTAGCACTGGGTTAATTTCGAACATTGCTGCATCACATCCAATGTATGCGTTATATAAAGAACCAACAAATTTTGTCATTTCTTTAAATGCTTTTCCGCTTAATCCTAAGTTGAAGGCTATTTTTCTAGCTTGAAAACCTTGTAATCCTGTACGAGGATCAACTTCTTCCTTGAATATTAAGTGTGGAGTTTCCTCAGCAACTGTTTCAATATCCATCCCACCTTCAGTAGAATAAATAATAACATTTCTTCCTTTTTCACGATCCATCAATACAGACATGTAAATTTCAGAAGTTTCACTTTCACCAGGATAATAAACATCCTCAGCAATCATTACTTTATTTACTTTTTTAGCTACACCGTTAGTTTGTGCCGTTTCTAAATGTCCTCCTAAGATTCCCTTTACAACCTCTTCAACTTTATCGATTCCTTTAGCTAAAACTACTCCGTGAGAGCCAGTTTCTTCAATTGTACCTTTCCCACGACCTCCAGCGTGAATTTGAGCTTTAACAACATACCATTCAGTACCTGTCTTCTCTGTTAATTCTTTTGCTTTGCTTACTGCATCCTTTACGTCGTCAATAACAACACTTTCTTGAATTGCAACTCCAAAACTCTTTAAAATCGATTTTCCTTGATATTCGTGTAAATTCATTATTTTACATTATTAAATTCGGCACTAAATTAATCTTATTTCACGCATTTTTCAAGATTCAAGACTTAAAAATTAACAAAAGTGTAATAAATAAAGTCATACTTGAGCAACATTGCCTAAAAAGCACCATTAAACAAAAAAAGCCCACCTGAAATTGATGGACTATTAACAAAATTATCTATAAGTGACTAGCGTTTTGCTAACTTATTGCTAGAAACTGTTAAACTTTTTCTTCCTTTCTTACGACGAGCAGCTAATACTCTACGTCCGTTTTTTGTAGCCATACGACTACGGAATCCATGCTTATTTCTTCTTTTACGCTGTGATGGTTGAAATGTTCTTTTCATGACCTATTTTATTATAAATTAAAATTCTCTTTCTATTTAAGGTTGGCAAAGATAGTGCTTTTTTGTTTTAAACAAAACGCAAATGCAAAAATATTCTTTTTTAATCAAAAAACACACTTCTTACATTAACTTTGCATTCTAATTTTATGTACTATTTTATTTCCAATTAAGCATGCTTAGACCAAAAGGTAAAAAACAAGAACGCGTTAAATTAAGTAAAGAATCTGTTCAAAAGGCAAAAAAGATATTTAGTTATCTGAAACCTTATAAAGCGTATTTCTTATTAGGATGGTTGTTTTTGGTTATATCCTCTTCCGCTGGATTATTATTTCCTTATCTATTAGGTCAGCTTTTAGGAGGTGAACTACCCGCAGGGACAACTAATCCAAGCAACCAAGAATTAATGGAAGGTATTAACCTCGACAACATTAACAGCGTCGCTCTTTTGCTTTTAGTGCTATTAATTATCCAAAGTGTTTCTTCATTTTTCAGGGTAATTATATTTACACAGGTAACAGAAAAAACAATGCGTGACATCAGAAAGGATGCCTTTGACAAATTGATATACATGCCAATGGATTTCTTTAACAAAAACAAAGTTGGTGAGTTAACCAGTAGAATTGCTGCAGACATTACCTTAATACAAGATACTTTAAGAACCACAGTTGCTGAATTATTCCGACAGATAATCATTATAGTAGGTTCAATTGTCTTCATTACTATCGTTTCATGGAGATTGGCTTTAATTATGCTGGCAACTGTACCTGTTATGGCATTAATTGCTGTTGTTTTCGGAAGGTTCATCAGAAAGTTAAGTAAAAAAGCGCAAGATCATTCCGCAACTTCAAATTCGATAATAGAAGAAAGTTTAATGGGAATAACAAATGTTAAGACCTTTACAAATGAATTGTTTATGATTGCCAAATACAGGAAGTCTATTGAAACAATTAAATCTTTAAATATAAAAAGTGGTAACTGGAGAGGTGTATTTATTTCCTTTATTATTATGTGTTTATTTGGGGCTATTATTTTCATAATTTGGCAAGGACTTCATATGACGGTTGGACCTGACGCTACCTTAGATAGAGGAGACTTCTTTGCGTTTGTAATGTTTACTGTTTTCATGGGTGCAAGCATTGGCTCAATCCCAGACCTGTATGCTTCAATGCAAAAAGCCATTGGATCAACAGAGCATTTAATGAATATCATCGCCGAAGAAACAGAAGAACAAATTCACAAAGGAAAATCTAAAGACCCTATCCATGGGGACGTTGCTTTCGAGAAAGTTTCATTTTACTACCCACAAAGAAAAGACATAATGGTTTTGGATGAATTATCATTTTCAGCTAAACGTGGAGAAAAAATTGCACTTGTCGGAGCCTCAGGAGCTGGTAAATCAACAATTGCTTCATTACTACAAAGGTTCTACTCTCCTACCTTAGGATCTTACACAATCGATGGAAAAAGTGTTCAGGACTTCGATTTAAGTTATTTACGTGAAAACATGGCTTTAGTTCCTCAAGAAGTTATTCTTTTCAGTGGAACAATAAAAGAAAATATTTTATTTGGAAAGCAAGGTGCCACTGATGAAGAAGTGGAAACCGCAGCCAAAAAAGCCAATGCCTTTGATTTTATAAAATCTTTTCCTGAAGGTTTCGACACTCAAGTTGGAGATCGAGGTATTCAACTTTCAGGCGGTCAAAAACAAAGAATTGCAATTGCAAGAGCCATTTTGAAAGACCCAACTATTTTGATTTTAGATGAAGCTACATCTGCTTTGGATGCAGAATCTGAAAGTTTAGTTCAAGAAGCTTTAGATAGATTAATGGAAAACAGAACATCTTTCATTATTGCACACAGACTTTCAACAATTCGTAAAGCAAATACAATTCTTGTAATGGAACATGGAAAAGTCGTTGAACAAGGAACTCATGAAGAATTAATTTCAAAGGAAAATGGAGTTTATGCAAATTTAAATAAACTACAAATAAACTAAATTTCAGCTTCCTTTATAAGAGTACTTAACACTCTGATTGTGTTATATGTTATTAACTTAATGGTTTTAATATTTTAATTTGATAAATAACAACTAACTTTATATATTTGTAATTATTTAAAGCACATAATCACATGCTAAGTCTGTAATATGAAAAACATTATAATTGCCATTTTAATAGTATTCTCGCCATTGGTATATGCACAAAAGTATGGTGGATTCGGGAAATCCCGTAACTGGTTCATGAATAAATACGAAGCATATTTTAGCATCGGAGCTACTTCTTTCTTAGGAGATCTAGGTGGTCTAAACAGGGAAGGTACTCAAAAATCTATTGTAGATATTGATTTTCAGAGCACACGTATTGGTGGAAGTGCAGGATATCGTTACAGAATATCTCCTCGTTGGGCAACTTCCTCTCAAATTTATTTTGGAATGTTATCTGGAGATGATGCCAATACAGATGAAATTGTGAGAAGAAGTAGAAACTTATCTTTTCGATCGCCAATTTTAGAACTTAGCCAACGAATTGAATTCATTGTTTATGCAAATGAAAAAATGGGTAGTCAACGTTCAAGAGGCCTTAGTTCAAATAGAAAGAATGTAAATGATATATTTTATTTATTTACAGGTATTTCAGGATTTTACTTTAATCCACAAACAAAAATTGATGGCAAATGGACAAATCTACATAATCTAAGAACAGAGGGGCAAGGTTTACCAGGTGGAGCTGAAGAATACAGTAGGTTTAGTGCTGCTATTCCATTAGGGATTGGATTTAAATTTGCGATCACTGAATACTGGAAGTTAGGTCTTGAAGTATCTTACAATAAAACATTCACAGACTACATTGATGATGTAAGTACAAACTATTATGACCCTACAGTCTTAAACAAGCAAGGAGGTTCTGATGCTGTGTATGCAGGAAATCCATCAATTGAAAATCACAATTGGTTTGTTGCAGGACAACAAAGAGGAAATTCGGATGACAATGATGCTTATCTTTTTACAAGTATCACTTTTACGAGAAAACTTAATCTTGGAGGAAGATAATTGAATCTGAAAGTATTAAGACATATATTTTAATAATATTAGGTGAGGCGGACCCTCACCTTTTTTTTATTCCTATTTTTGCAGTATTAAAAACTAATTTGGTGTAAAATGTACCCTATAATTAAGCGCATATTTTTCTTGTTTGATCCAGAAAAAATTCATCACTTCACATTTAAATTAATCAAACTTTCGTTATCTATACCTGGTATGAAATCTATTTGGAAAAATAGATATGTGGTAGAAGATGAAAAATTAGAAAGAGAACTGTTTGGACTGAAATTCAAAAACCCAGTTGGATTGGCTGCTGGATTTGACAAAAATGGTGTTTTATTCAATGATTTGGAATATACAGGTTTTGGCTTTATAGAAGTAGGAACTGTTACTCCCGTTGCGCAAGATGGAAATCCGAAAAAACGATTATTCCGTTTGATTGAAGATGAAGCAATTATCAATAGAATGGGTTTCAATAACGAAGGGTTAGATCAATTGGTTAAGCAACTTAAGAACAGAAAAACAAAACTTATTATTGGTGGAAACATTGGAAAAAATAAAGTTACCCCTAATGAACAAGCAGTCGATGATTATGTAAAGTGTTTTAACGCACTTTATAATTATGTAGACTATTTTGTTGTCAATGTAAGTTCTCCAAACACACCTAATTTAAGAGCCCTTCAGGACAAAGAGCCGCTTACCGCATTATTAAAAACGCTTAAAGATTTAAACGCTTCGAAGAATATTCAAAGACCAATTTTATTAAAAATCGCTCCTGACTTAACTAATGAACAATTAGATGACATAATTGAAATTGTTGAGACCACTAAAATTGATGGCGTTATAGCAACAAACACTACAATTGACAGATCAAAATTAAAAACAAAAGATGTTGAGTCAATTGGCGCTGGTGGAGTTTCGGGTAAACCACTTGCAAAAAGATCCACAGAAGTAGTAAGGTATTTACATACAAATTCAAAAGGGGCTTTTCCTATAATTGGAGTAGGTGGAATTCATTCGGCTGAAGATGCTTTAGAGAAATTTGAAGCTGGGGCGTCTCTTGTTCAAGTTTATACAGGATTTATTTACGAAGGACCAAAATTGGTGCGTAAAATAAATGAAGCATTGCTGCGAAAATAAGGATTTTGTAAATTAAACATTTTTTTACATTCATAGCTTTTAACATTTTAATCTTGTGCTAACTGTTTTAAACCTTTCCTTTGCATTCATGCAAATTTAAGTTAAATAGGTCTTGTTAAAAGAATAAAATAAACTCCTTATATTATTTTAAAACCTAAATGCAATGAGTATATTCGTAACTATGGAAAATTTGAAAATAATTGAGTGCCCAAGGGATGCAATGCAAGGAATGCATGAATTCATTCCTACAACTACCAAAGTAAATTACATAAATGAACTTTTAAAGGTTGGGTTTGACACTATAGATTTTGGTAGTTTTGTTTCTCCAAAAGCAATTCCTCAAATGAAAGACACAGCACAGGTATTGGACCAATTGGATCTTTCATTAACCAGATCAAAATTATTGGCAATAGTTGCCAATGAACGTGGTGCTCAAGACGCTTCCCAATTTGAAGAAATCAACTATTTAGGATATCCATTTTCAATTTCAGAGACCTTCCAACAACGTAACACCAATACTTCGATAGAAGGAAGTTTAAGTCGTTTAGAAAGTATTCAAAACATCGCCATAAATTCCAATAAGAAATTAGTGGTTTACCTTTCAATGGGATTCGGAAATCCTTATGGTGACGCATGGGATACAGAAACAGTTTTAAAATGGGCTTCTCGATTAAACAAGGATATGGGAATTGATATTTTAGCTCTTTCAGACACAATTGGAGTTTCGGAACCTGGCACAATTACAAGTATTTTAAATGGAATTTTACCAGAACTTCCAAATGCAGAAATTGGAGTTCATTTACATACTACCCCGGATACTTATCAAGAGAAAATCAAAGCTGCTTATGATGCTGGTTGCAGAAGATTTGACGGAGCAATTAGAGGTTTTGGAGGTTGTCCAATGGCTAAAGATGATTTAGTAGGAAATATGCCTACAGAAAAAATGGTGGAATGGTTTGGAAACTCCAATGTAAGAACAAACCTAAACCTTCAAGCTTTAGAAAAAGCTGTACAACAAAGTAATTACATATTTTAAATTTATAAAAGAATGAAAAATTTATTTGCAGCCATTGCAATTTGCGCGATTATCCCTTCCTTTTTTGGTCAAGATGCTACAGCATATGACTTAGCAAATTTTGATCAGCTAATTGTGATAGGAAACTTTCCCGTTGAAATAATTAATTCTGATAGAAAGGAAGCCATTGTAGATAAAAAAGACAGTAAAGCAAACTTAGATAACTTATCTTTTTCATACTCCCAAAAAGTGTTGACAATAAAATATAGCGGTAGTTTTGTTGAAGATGTTGGCGTTTCCTTGAAGTTATACCATACTGGATTAATTTCTACGGTTGAAGCAAGAAGAGGAGCTCAAATTAAAATTAATGATGCAGGTACTTTTTATTCTACCGTTAGCTACAAAGCAGATTCAGGAGGGAAACTAACGATTGATGATGTAATATCTCCTTTGGTTAAGGCTCAAGTTACAAAAGGTGGTTCAATTAGTATAACAGGTGAAACACCTATATTTGAACCAAACATTAAAACTGGAGGTACAATAGCAGCAGTACGCTTGAAATCTAAAGAAGTAAATGCTTACATAACGTTTGGAGGCGAAATAATTTGTGCTCCTATTGAGATTTTAAATGCCAATGTCACTAGCGGAGGTACAATTAATTACACAGGAAATCCAAAACTCACTGAAAAAATCACTTTAGGTGGAACGATTGAAAAAATATGATAATCCGACTTTTAACCATATCATTAATTTTTCTACTTTTCTCATGTACCGATGGTCCTGAGAAAAATGAATCCACTGTTCCTACTTTAGAAAACAACCTGGATCAACCAGAGAATAATGAAGAAAACGATAATTCCTATTCGGATGATGATTTGCCATTAGACTATAAACAAGACACAATCAAATCAGATGGTTTGTTTACTAGAGGCGGATTTGATGATAAAATATACTATGATTTATTGATCGAAACTCATTTATGTAATCCAAACTATACCGATACGACTAGTGATGGCTCTACACCATGTAGTTCTCGTTTTTTTAATTTCCACCCTTACAATCACAAAAGAAAGATAGATGATGCTTTTCTTCTTCAGATCAAAGCTGGAGTTAACAAATATCCTTACCGCAGGTTATTGATTTTCGTGAGGGAAAAAGGGAAATTAGTGCTGATGAATGGAATTGTGGGATATTTAGTAGAACGAATTTCTCGACCAAATGATATTGATGATTTAATTGTTGCCGTTTTTGATGATCTTGGTAACAATAAATTTGATAGGTATGATGTATTAATGAGATACAATGATGGAAAATACCATTTTGTTGAAGCCATTGGTGATTTGGAAGGAGAGTTTAATACACCTGATTTAAAAAAGAGAGCTTCAAAGGCAATTCTCGAACGTATTAATGAAAAAGAACTGATTTTTTGAAAATTCTAGTTTTTATCATATCAACAATTATTCTTACTTCATGTATCAATGACAACATTATGCATGACTCGTTTCCGTCACAAATTTTGCATGCTAACAGTGCAAAGGTTTGGATAATTTCGGAATCAAGTATGCATCACGACAAAGAAGGTTCTTCACTTGAAGATTATCGGAAAACCTTCATTTTTTATGCAAACAATAAATTTAGAGAACAGGAATTAATTCATTTAGGAAGTAAAGAAGGGTTTATAGGAAGATATGAAATCAGAGAAGATTCCTTCGGAAATAAGGTTCTAGTATTATATTATCAAGGTGAGCGAACAGCATATTATGTGATTCAAAAAATTGAAAATTACCAATTGACTTTAACAGAATTTGAAAATAAGGATGTAGTTTTAGAATTTCACAGTTTAAAATCGCCAAAATTATGATTCTCATCGTCGATTGTGGATATTCATCAATATACAAATTAGAAGATTTAGTAGATCAATACAGTGACTTTAAAACAATTTCAATTTACGACATTACCCTTAAAGAAATACAAAAATTAGACCTTAAAGGTGCAATTATTTCTCACGCTCACCTCTCCATAAATGAAACCAATGTTGAAAAGTACATTGAAAAAATTGAAGAAGTTTTTAAGTTAGAAATCCCTGTTCTTGGAATTGGCGTTGGACATCATCTTTTAGGCGTCTGTTTTAATGCTCGCCCAGCTTACGAACCTTACCGCAATGAATTAGTTGATATTGGAATACTTCAAACAGAAGGCATCTTCGACAAATTACCGAACGAAGTTCAACTTATTAAAGACAACGCTGGAACAATTTCTATCCCACCAGGCTTTCAACTCTTAGCTAGTTCAGACTACAGCATTAATGAGGCCATGAAAAAACACGACAAACCAATTTATGGAGTTCAATTCCTTCTAGAAGTATCAGGAAACTTTGGAGCTGTGATTATGGATAACTTTGTTAATATTTGTATGCCCAAAGAATTTTGAATCCCACATAATTTAAGAACTTAGCACTTATGTTATTAAATCGTTTGTGGATAGGATTGTTTTTCTCAGCACTAGCTGTGGGTTTAGGAAAGTTACTCTTTCTTGGAGATTTGATGATTTTCAAAGAAATGGTAGATGCATTATTTGAAAGTGCAGAACTCTCATTTAAAATTGCACTTTTCTTAACAGGAGCCCTATGTCTTTGGATGGGAATCATGGAGATTGGTGAAAAAGGTGGAGCAATCAACATTTTAACACGATTTGTTTCTCCTTTATTTGGCAAACTATTTCCTGATGTGCCAAAAGATCACCCAGCAGTGGGCTCTATGATGATGAATTTTAGCGCAAACATGTTGGGATTAGACAACGCCGCTACTCCACTTGGATTAAAGGCAATGGGACAGTTACAAGAATTGAATCCTAAAAAAGATACTGCCTCAAATGCCCAAATCATGTTCTTGGTAATGAATACTTCAGGATTAACAATAATTCCAGTGAGTATTTTGGCTTACCGCAGTGGAGCTGGCTCTGCTTCTCCCTCTGAAGTATTTCTTCCTATTTTGATTTCTACATTTTTTGCTTCTTTAATTGGCTTAATGGTAGTCGCCTACAAGCAAAAAATCAATCTACTCAACAAAACAATACTTGCATACTTAGGAACATTAACTGTTTTAATAGTGAGTTTGTTGATTTGGCTTTACAAGAATCCAGACTTAGTCGAACCCGTTTCTAATGTTGGTGGAAATTTACTCCTTTTTTCGGTTATTATCATCTTTTTAATTTTAGGAATTCGACGAAAAATCAATGTTTATGAAGTTTTTATTGATGGTGCAAAAGGCGGTTTTGATGTGGCTATAAAAATAGTTCCCTATTTGGTTGCAATTTTAGTTGCAATTGGTGTTTTTAAAGCATCCGGAGCCATGGATATGTTGTTTGAAGGAATACGTTTTCTTTTAAACCTGGCCGCAATAACAAATACTGAATTTATTGAAGCCTTACCAACTGCATTTATGAAACCTTTTAGCGGTGGAGCCGCGCGCGGAATGATGTTAGAAACTTTTTCAACTCACGGAGTAGATTCCTTTGTGGGTAAAATGGCTGCTACTTTCCAAGGTTCCACTGAAACTACCTTTTATGTTCTAGCCGTTTATTTTGGTTCAGTTGGAATCAATAAAACGCGTTACGCAGCCGGAGCAGGATTAATTGCTGATGCTGCAGGAATAATTGCCGCAATTTTCATATCCTTCCTCTTCTACAATTAATGAACAAGCCTTTAGCTGAAATAAAACCTGAGGATGCCATTCCATTGTTGGTACGCATAAGGTTATTCATTCTCGGAAAACGTAAACCAGATGGTTTTACACGATTAGTATTCACCATATCCCTTTTTTCATGGCTAATACTTTCAATTTGGAATGCAGTAAGTTACTTTGTTCTATTGACCTCTGACGTTATAAAACAAAACAAGGGATTTTCTGTGGAGGATGTAATCATCAAGAATGGTCAAAATCTAGGTTTTAATGGAGAAGAATTCCTGGAATCAATTAGCGCTTTTTACTTTAATAGTTTTTTTGTTTGGTTGATTATCTTGTTTGGATTAGTTTTAATGTACCGCAAGAAAACAATTTACACTTTCATCGTTTTAGGCGGACTGGCATTTCACTTTATCTATATGTTCATTGTACTTGGTTTCCAATATTTCATAGAAGATGTATCCTTGTTCGACAAAATTCTTTATGCTATTTTAGTTGTTATTACCTTGATTCATTCATTATTAATGAAAAATGAAGAATTAATTACGGAAAAGGAATTACGAATGAAGAATTAACAATTCCGAATCGAAAACAAAGGCTATCCTAATTAACAACGAGAATTCATCCTATTAAATTTTAAAACTTAAGGTTCAAACGCTTCATGAACATCTATTTCCCCTGCTCCTAATTAAATGAGCTGAAATTCAAAATCAATTCGTAATTAATAGATTCTTAACTAATCTAATAAGCTCCATTCAATAAAAGCATTCATCACATTCTTCCATTCACCATTTTTATGATCAGGTTTTCCTTCAATAATTGGGAAAAAATTATGTTCTAAACCTGGATACCGTTTTACGACATAATTCGTTTTACCTTGTTCAATAAAATACAGAGGAATTAAATCTGTATTCGCACAACCTACATCTTCTGAACCATTAGCAATATAAACTGGAATTTTCAAACTCGCCAATTCCTCAACCGATGGCTTTGAAAATGACCTCCATGAAGTTAGATGTGGTCTTATTTTCAAGGAATCGTCATTGTGAACTCTCTTGTAAAATGCATATTGAGAGGCTTGCATTTTATCCGCTTCCTCCCAACTTATTTCTCCGCCTTCTGCTTTTCCCCTTATTTTCCTGAGAATTCCAGCCATTCTATTTTCATAATTGTATCCAAACAACCCAAGATGCGTAACATGTTTGTTTTCATCGGCAATTCCAACCGCTACTCTAGCTCCTTGTGAATGTCCGGCCACTACCAGTTTAGAATCATCAATAAAATCTTTATTACTCAAATATTCAATCACTTCATTTGCGCGGTAAATATAATTTTCTCGATAATCAGCCAAATGAAACTCAGTAGTTGGATTTTTACTTCCAGAATCACCAACATAGAAAAATTGATCCGAAAGTTCTTCGTATTTCACAATCATTGGAGTTTTTGGCATTGAAATAACCGCTACATGATAGTGTTTTTTCATACGATCTAAATCAAAATTACTTAGTTGCATGGGTACAATTCTATTATTTCCAACATCCATAAATAATGGTACGGGCAACGAACCTTGACAAAATAACAAGAGCGGTTTTTTAATGTTCAAAACAGTATCTGCAATTGCAAAATGGATTGTTTCACTTTCTGATTCTATGGAAAAAGAAATGTAATCTGTATGTCCAACCCGATCTTGAGAAAACGTATTCAAAAAAAATAATTGCATAGAAAGCAATAGAAAGACTTTATTCATAAAAAAGTAATTTGCAGGCAAGTTAAACATTATTAATTGACAATTCATAATCCTTAATTGTTTAAACATTTCTTATTTTTGTAATATAACTGTCATTTTTAATCAATTTGACTTTAAGGCGGGAAGTCCATAGAGCAAACTCTTGTAAGTATCACCGAAAATATTGGAACTTAGAAGATTACAAATTTTATCGGAATCGATTGATTTAGGGTTGAATACAAGCTTAGTTTAGGTATGATTTTAACAATTGAAAATATTTTACTCATAGGCTCCCTATTACTATTAATTAGTATAATTCTAGGTAAAACATCTTCCCGGTTTGGAGTTCCAACCTTACTCCTCTTCTTAACAATAGGAATGGTGGCAGGCTCTGACGGTTTAGCTGGAATAAAATTTGACAATCCTGAAATAGCTCAATTTATTGGTATTGTTTCTTTAAATTTCATTCTTTTTTCTGGAGGTTTAGACACCCATTGGAAAACCGTTAAACCTATACTCCGAGAAGGTGTAATGCTTTCCACCTTGGGAGTACTGCTAACTGCTGTTTCATTAGGATTATTTGTTTATTGGTTAACTGATTTCACAATCTACGAAAGTTTACTCTTGGGATCAATTGTTTCCTCCACAGATGCCGCAGCGGTTTTTTCCATATTAAGATCAAAAAGTATTGCACTTAAAGCAAATTTACGTCCAACCCTTGAATTAGAAAGTGGAAGTAATGACCCAATGGCTTACGTGTTAACGATTTCATTTCTAACGCTAGTCATTAATCAAGACCAAGGTTTAATTTCCATTTTACCCATGTTCTTTTTACAAATGACCTTAGGCGCTGCAGCAGGTTTTGGTTTTGGAGTTGTTAGTAAACACATTATAAATAAAATTAAGCTTGGATTCGAAGGACTCTATCCCGTCTTGGTAATTGCATTAATGTTTATCACGTTTTCTGCAACAGATTCTTTTGGTGGCAATGGTTTCTTAGCGATTTATATATGTGCAGTCTATCTTGGAAACCAAGATTTGATTAATAAAAAAACCATCCTTAAAATGTATGATGGACTTGCCTGGTTGATGCAAATCATTCTATTCTTAACCTTAGGTTTATTGGTATTCCCTTCTCAAGTTTTTCCTTTTATGGGCGTTGGATTATTGATTTCTTTATTCTTGATTTTCATTGCCCGCCCACTCGCAGTTTTTGTAAGTCTTATTCCTTTCAAAATGAACCTGAAACGAAAATTTTTCATTTCGTGGGTTGGACTAAGGGGAGCTGTTCCAATTGTGTTTGCTACATATCCTTTAATTGCAGGAATTGACAAAGCAGATATGATGTTTAATATTGTATTTTTCATCTCCGTAACTTCTGTACTATTGCAAGGTACAAGTCTAAGTATAATTGCCAAGTGGCTCAAAGTAGATCTTCCAGAAGAAGATAAAATTGTTACTGAACATGATCTTTTTATAACAAATTCACCAAAAAGGGTGATGCAGGAAGTTCAAATTTCAGAACACTGTGCAGCATCCGGGAATAAAATAGTTAATCTAGGACTCCCAAAATCAGCAGTCATATCTTTAATTAAAAGAAATAATCAATTCATAACCCCTGATGGATCAACAGAAATCCAACCAAATGACACCCTAGTTGTTCTGACAGATACTGAAGGAGATTTTAACAAAGTCAGTAAATGTATAAAGCAAGGTATAATTGAAACTAATTAAGATTTTTTAGCTTCGTACATTAAGAATATCTCATGTATTTAAGAATTGTTTTGCGCTTACTCAAGTAGATGATTCTAGATTAACGTCTGCTTAGAACTATTTGGATTTTTATGGTTATAGATAATTAAAAGCGAATGCAAATCCATGTATGGTTATGAGGGTTTATAATATCAGAAATCCCATGTCTAATGTCAATTGAAATCATTACATTTGAATCTCAAAATTTTTCAATATGTCAGACGATAAAAAAATCATTTTTTCAATGATGGGTGTGAGTAAATCCACTCCTGCTGGAAAGCAAATTATAAAAGATATTTCGCTACAATTTTATTACGGTGCGAAAATCGGAATCATCGGTTTAAATGGTTCAGGAAAATCTACAGTGATGAAAATCATTGCAGGAATAGACAAGTCATTTATTGGTGATTTAACGATACTCGACGGTTATTCGGTTGGTTATTTACCGCAAGAACCAGAATTGGACCCTACAAAAACGGTAAAAGAAATCGTGATGGAAGGTGTTCAAGAAACTGTTGATATTCTGAAAGAATACGAAGAAATCAATAATTCTTTCATGGATGAAGCGGTTTTAAATGACCCTGAAAAAATGGACAAGCTAATTGCCCGACAAGGAAAAGTTCAAGATCAAATAGATGCTGTAGACGCTTGGGAATTAGATACTCAACTAGACAGAGCGATGGATGCCTTAAGATGTCCTCCAAATGATCAGTCAGTTGAGCATTTATCCGGTGGTGAGCGCCGTCGTGTTGCTTTAACAAGATTATTGCTTCAAAAACCAGATGTTTTATTGTTAGATGAGCCTACTAATCACTTGGATGCTGAATCTATTCACTGGTTGGAGCAGCACCTACAACAATACAAAGGAACTGTAATTGCTGTAACACACGACCGTTACTTCTTAGATAACGTAGCAGGTTGGATACTTGAATTGGATCGTGGAGAAGGAATTCCCTGGAAAGGAAACTACTCTTTATGGCTAGAACAAAAATCTAAACGTTTAGCCCAAGAAGATAAACAAGCTTCTAAACGTAAAAAAATGTTAGACAGCGAATTGGAATGGGTACGTATGAATCCAAAAGGCCGACATGCGAAAAATAAAGCCCGTTTGAGTAACTACGACAAATTAATGTCGGAAGATTCAAAAGCTAAAGAAGTTAACTTAGAAATTCCAATTCCAAACGGACCTCGTTTAGGAAGTAATGTAATTGATGCAGTAGGTGTCGCAAAGTCATTCGGAGACAAATTATTATATGATGATTTAAATTTCAGTCTTCCTCCAAATGGAATCGTTGGAATTGTTGGACCTAATGGAGCTGGTAAGACTACCATTTTCAAAATGATCATGGATGAATTACAACCAGACAAAGGAGAATTTAAAGTTGGTGAAACAGTTAAACTAGGTTATGTAGATCAAGCTCATGATGATTTAGATCCAGAAAAAACAATCTATGATGTAGTTTCTGGAGGAACAGACTTAATGGAAATTGGAGATCAAAAAATCAATTCAAGAGCATACATTTCCAAGTTCGCATTTTCAGGTTCAGACCAAAACAAGAAAGTAGGTGTATTATCAGGGGGTGAACGAAATCGTTTACACTTGGCATTGACATTGAAAACAGAAGCTAACGTTTTATTATTGGATGAGCCAACAAATGATATTGATATCAATACATTACGCGCATTAGAAGAAGGAATCATGAACTTTGCAGGATGTGTTGTTGTAATTTCTCACGACAGATGGTTCTTGGATAGAATTTGTACCCACATCTTAGCATTCGAAGGAGATTCTACAATCTATTCATTTGAAGGAAGTTTCTCTGAATATGAAGAAAACAAGAAAAAACGATTAGGTGACCACACACCGAAAAGATTGAAGTACAGAAAATTAACAGTGGATTAGTTCAAGGTAGTTATCAAGTGGTAAGGTATTAAGGTAGTTTTCAAGTTTAGAAAGTTCAAAAGTTATCAAGTGGTAAAGTTTAAAGTAGTTTTCAAGTTCAGGCAATAATTTATTTTGTTACTATTGTCCAACTTTAAAACTTCATAACTTGAAAACTTTAAAAATCAAGAACTTGATAACTTTGAACTTTAAAACTCGAGAACTTGAAAACTTGATAACTTGATAACTTGATAACTTGAACACTAAATAACTTGAAAATTAATAAAAATGAGAATTTACAAATTTGAAGAAATCCAAAGTTGGCAAAAAGCCAAAGAACTAACAGTTGGAGTCTACAAGAATTTCTCAGATAATAAAGATTACGGTTTTAAAGATCAAATCCAACGTGCATCAGTTTCAGTAATGAATAATATTGCGGAAGGATTCGAAAGTCAGACAAATAAGATGTTTATACGTTACTTGTACATTGCGAAAGGTTCTTGTGGCGAAGTAAGGTCAATGCTCTACTTAGCAAAAGAGTTCAATTACATCACGGTAGAACAATTTGAAAAACTTTCTAATTTAAGCTTAGATGCAACAAGACTTATTTCAGGTTTCATCAAAAAGTTAAACGAATAGTAATTCTTAATTTCAAACATAAAAACTAACAAACTCGAAAACACGAGAACTTGATAACTTGGTAACTTGGTAACTTGGTAACTAACAAACTTGAAAACTTTATCACTTGATAACTATCTAAAGCGAAAACTAACAAACTCGAGAACTTGATAACTTGATAACTTGATAACTTGATAACTTAAAAACTAACAAACTTAAAAACTAACAAACTTGATAACTAATAAAAAAAATATATGTCAAAAGAAGTAAGAGCATTAGAGCCAAAAGAAATTTGGGAAAACTTTGCAGATTTAAATGAAGTTCCACGTCCAAGTAAAAAGGAAGAACGTGTAATTCAATTTATGGTTGATTTTGGAAAAAAATTAGGTTTAAAAACTGAAACTGACAAAATCGGAAACATCATCATCAAAAAAGATGCTACAGAAGGAATGGAAGACCGTCAAACGGTAATTCTTCAATCGCATGTAGATATGGTTCATCAAAAAAACAACGCAACAGATTTTGATTTCGACAAAGAAGGAATCAAAATGTATGTTGATGGTGACTGGGTAAAAGCTGAAGGAACAACTTTAGGAGCAGATAATGGTATTGGAGTTGCATCAATAATGGGACTTTTAGTAAGTTCTGACATTCCTCATCCAGCATTAGAAGCAATGTTCACGGTTGATGAAGAAACAGGAATGACCGGTGCCAAACAATTAGACCCTTCTTTTTATGAAGGAACAATCTTATTGAATTTAGATACTGAGGACGACGATGAAATCAGTATTGGATGTGCTGGTGGAATTGACACCAATACAACTTATGAATACGACCAAGTTGATACGAAATCAGATGTTACATCTTACGTCATAGACTTGAAAGGATTAATGGGTGGTCATTCAGGAATGGATATCGATGCAGGAAGAGGAAATGCCAACAAAATGATGGCGAGACTTCTAATAGAATCACCAGTTGAAATCTCATTACATACAATGAATGGTGGTGGTTTACGTAATGCAATTCCACGTGAAGCGGTAGCAACCGTTTCTGTAGGAAATAACGAAACATCAAAATTTGAAGACTATGTTTCTTCAATGGCTGCAACATTCAAAACTGAATATTCTCCTGTAGAAAACAATATTGATTTGAGCGTTTCCAAAACGGAGACACCAGAAAAAATGGTAGCCAATCATGATAAAAATGCGATGTTAGCTGCTTTAAATGCTGTTTTTAATGGTGTGTTTAAAATGAGTTTAAATTTTGAAAACTTGGTTGAGACATCAAGTTCTTTGGCGCAAGTAGTTATTAAGGACGGGAAATTCGAGACAAAATCATTGCAAAGAAGTAGTGTTGAGACCACTAAAGTTGATGTTGCAAGAACTATTCGAAGTGTATTTGATTTATTAGGAGCCGATGTTGAACAATCGGGTGACTATCCAGGATGGGAACCAAATCCAGATTCTTCGATTTTAAAAACAATGCGTGAAATGTATGAAAAACGTTTCAATGAAAAACCAAAAGTTATGGCTTGTCACGCAGGATTAGAATGCGGAATTTTAGGAACCCACCTTCCAAATGTAGACATGATTTCATTTGGTCCAAACATTCGTCAGCCCCACTCACCAGATGAGCGCTGTCAAATAAGTTCAGTTCAAAAATTTTGGGGATTCTTATTGGAAATTCTAAAAGAAACACCGAAAAAGGTTGAACAATAAATGAACAACCAACAAGAGTTAATAGAATTAGCAAATATGAGAATGCCCTTTGGAAAATTCAAAGGGCTTCTCCTTGTTGAAGTGCCAGAGCCTTATTACGTTTGGTATAGATCCAAAGGATTTCCAAAGGGAAAACTAGGGAATCAAATGCAGTTGATGTATGAAATTAAGGTCAATGGTTTAGAAGATTTAATTCGTCCATTGGTGAAAAAGTAAATACAAATTAACCTTGAAACATTCCCATAAGAATGCCTCAAATAATTTTATTGGGGCATTCTTTAATTTAACAAATAGCTCATGAAAATTTTGAATCTTCTTATGTAGCTTTCAAATAATACTTTTAATAAAAATTAGAGAGAGTTTTTGTGATAGTTCACCGCACAATTTAGAGCAAACTAAAAAAAACACCTTCAATGCAACCTTTTAGAATGAATAGAAGTCTTTAAAATAGAGGATTTATGTGTTAAAAAGAACTTGATATTTAATTCTTCTTAAATTTTTTTTAATTATTTTTACTTTAAATTATTCATTCAAAAAAAAATCTCATGCAAAAACTTCTAACTATTTCAATATCAATCCTTTTCTCAATCGGATTGTATGCACAACAAAATGTTTATTCAGGTTCGGACGCCAATCTTGAATATAACGTAACTGTTGAAAAAATAACAGACGAAGTAAACGATCAATTTTACGATTATTATTCAATAGAAATTAAGAACACTTCTAATACAAGTGTTACGTTTACTCCTTCATTTCTTTATACAACTGCAAATGGTGAAGAAAAAAAATCTTCAATTGACAATGATGCATCTTCGGTAACATTAGCACCTGGTGAAACTGTTAAAGGAGATATTTCCGATCACTATCATTTAACACTTTTCAAAGAGTTCCAAGTTGGAAATAGTGGAAAGAAATCTGGAAATGAAGTATATACTCTAAAATCAGTATCTATTAATTATTAATACTTACTAAAAAACCAAAAATTATGAAATTATTATTTACAATTGTACTTGTGTCTTTTTCCTTTTGGACTTATTCGCAGTGTTCAGTATCAATAACAACCCAGTCTGATACAGTAGATTGTGGAGGTTGTTTTGACTTAACCGCTGTTGGAATAGCACAAGATACTTTATTATTTGAAGATTTTAACAATAGTGCATTAGGACCTGGATGGACATCATCTCAAACAATGATGTATACTAATCCCTGTGGTGCTCCACCAGATGGTTCTCCTTCTGCTTGGTTTGGAAATCAACAGCCTCACCCTAGAGATCTTACCACGGTTGATTATGATATGACTTGTGGAGGAGATATCTGTTTTATGATGAAATATGCTACTCAAGGTGGTAGTGGTAGTTGTGAAGGACCAGATTTAGTAGGTGAAGGTGTTTCTTTGCAATACTCTATCAATGCTGGTGTAACTTGGGTTACAATTTTCGAACATACTGTTCAGAATAATGGAACAGATCCATATCAAACTTCTTGGAATGAGTACTGCCATACTATTCCAGTTGCCGCACAAACTACTTCTACAAGATTTAGATGGATTCAACTTGCGACAAGTGGAGCAGGAAACGACCACTGGGGAATTGATGATGTTGCAGTAAAAGGTAATTTATGTAATACGTATTACTATGACTGGTTTGCTGATGGAACTACAGATTTAGCAGATACAAATTTATGTATCGAAAGCAATATGGAAACTTATAATGTAATATTTACTGATGGATTGACAGATACCTGTACTGCATCAATAGACATGTATGGTGTTATTCTTTCCAACATTCCTCAAGATACTTCTATCTGTGGATTTGTTAATATTGATTTAGTATCAACTCCAACGGGGGGATCTGGTAACTATTCTTACTTATGGAATACAGGGGAAACAAGTAATACAATAACTAATGCAACAACGAATCTGTATACAGTATTCATACAAGATCAAACATATCCAAGTTGTACAGTTACAGATACTATTAATTTCGAAATGTATCCTAATCCTGAAGTTGACTTCTCTGCATCTCCTCTCTGTCAAGGATCTTTAACCAACTTTACAGATTTAACTAATCTACCAGCGGGTTATAATGTTAATCAATGGCAATGGAACTTTGATAACAACGGAGCGACTTCAACTGATGAAAATCCAAGTCACCAATTCTCTGGAGTTGGAACATACGATGTTAAATTAAATGTTGTTTCTGATGGAGGATGTGTTGGTGATACAACCATTACAATTTATATCGAACCAGCACCATACGCAGACTTTACTTTTACTGATGGATGTGCAGGTGAAGAAGTCGTATTTACAAATACTTCTTTAGGTAACTTCTCTAATTCAACTTGGTACTTCACGAACGGAACAATTGGTTCAGATACAATTTTCTCAACTGATGCCACTTTTATATTCCCTGAAGGAGGTTCATTTGATGTAACTTTAATTATTGAAGATGCGAGTGGAGAATGTACAAACTCTATTACTCAAACCATCAATATTAACCCGGCACCGGATGTTTCTTTTACAGCTAACCCTCCTGCAGGAGTTCCTGTACTTAATGTAAACTTCTTAAATGACCCTTCAAACTTAACGAGTAACTATTGGGATTTTGGAGATGGTAACAACACTAGTGCAATGAATGATACAATTTTCAACGCATTCACTGAGCCTGGAGTTTATACTGTAACACATACTGGAACAGACGCAGTTGGTTGTACAAATACATTCAGTGTAACTGTTACCGTGACTTATCCAGATATAGAAGTTACTATTCCTAATATCGTAACACCAAATGGAGATGGAATGAATGATGGATTCTTTATCAAGTATTCACAAGACATTTCTTCAGTTGTTGATTTCGAAATCGTGTTCTTAAATAGATGGGGTACTGTTATTCAAACTTTCAACGAACCAAATTTTGTTTGGAACGGTAAAAAAGAGTCTGGAGAACCATTATCAGATGGAACTTACTTCTACAAAGTTCAATTTAAAGATAAAAAAGACACAGAATATGTTGAACATGGATTTGTTCAAGTGGTAAATAATTAAGAGCCACCAAAAATAAAGCAAAGGGATATCTGTAATGGATGTCCCTTTTTTGTTTTAGAATTGTTTAGTAAAACAGTGAAATTTAATAAGAACGGACCAAAGCTATTCAAAACTATTAAAGTTGACTTCTACAAAGCTTCATTAATTGGAAAACAATTCAATCACATAGCTAAGTGCTTAGCAAATTCCGCTAATAATTCAACAAGGAAAAGAAAGGTCTCGAGAATTTTGTGTCCAGTGATTTAAGTTTTACCATCAGATTGAACAAAGAAACTTAAAAAAATATTCAATGTGTATTCTTCCCTCTATTCCGAGAAAGTAAAAACAATAAACAACTGAATTAGAAAAGAAGCTAGAGTCAAAAAAATCAGAAAAATTGTTTTAAAACCTTTTACCCTATTTTAAATGATGCTTTTATTTGTTATTTCAATAGAGTGACCACAATCAAAATGACCTAAGGGACAAGATTTATGACCATGAAAACCACAAGGACGACAATCCAAATCTATTTTGGTTTCAATGATTTTGCTATCTTCTGATAATGGACCAAACCCAAATTTTGGAATAGTTGAACAGAAAAAAGCACGCGTGGGTGCGTTCATAGCCGATGCTATGTGTAAAGGCCCTGAATCATTAACATAATTCATTTCTGCGCCTTCCATTAATGCAGCACTTTGTAAAAGCGTCAATTTTCCAGCTAAATTATGTACGTGATGAGGAAATTCTTTTTGAAGGTTGGCGCATAAATCAACATCCGTAGGACCTCCAATTAATTTCACCTCTCCATCTTCAATCAATAATTCTATTAATTCCGACCATTTTGAAGTAGGCAACTTTTTGGTTTCCCAAACAGAGGCTGGTGCTAAACAATAATATTTCTTTTTAATGAACTCCCCTGCTACTTCTCTATCCATATTTGAAGGATATAATTCTGGTCTCACTAAAGATTTTGCTCCGTGGTGAGCTATAGTTCTTAAATTTCTTTCAACTTCATGAGTTCCTTCTTCCAAGGAATGAGGTACAGTTTTATCATACATCTTAGCAAATGAATTTTTATCAAATCCAATTCTAGCTTTTGTTTTGGCCATTTTGGTCATTAAACCAGCATTAGCATATCGCTGTAAAGTAATAACTTCATCGTATTTTCGAGTTCGAATCGATTTAATTACTTTTAAAAGACTTTTATATTTCCCGTCCTTCTTATTCCATACATAAACATGGTTTATTTTAGGATTATTAGCCAATAAAGATTCATTTCCCTTTCGGACAACAACATCAATTTTAGCTTCAGGATATATTCTATTTAACTCAGATATAATTGGAGTAGCCAATATCACATCGCCTAGAAAAGCCGTTTGTATTATTAAAAAATTTTGCACGTTTCAAATATAAGGAATTATCGATGTTCAATTACGAATTAAGAATGAAAAACTCTGTTTAGAATTATTGTGCACATTGATTCCTTAAGAAGGATTAAAGTTATTTTAAAGTTTAAGTTTTCTTGTGATAATAGTAGTCATAACACTATGATGAACTCGAAAATAATTCTATCTTAAGGGAATATATGCTAATAACTATATCATGACAGATTATCATGATACATTGACAGATTAAGGCAAACCCTTAACTACCAAAAGGATAAAGAATTTAAAAAATGAACTATTACATGTATTATTTGCATTTTGCTTTTAATTCAGAGATTAGAACAATTGTTGCACACAAAAGATAGAAATATAAATAAATAATAAAAGAATACATGAAATTATTAGTAATCGGAGGTGGAAATATGGGCTTAACCTATTCTGAAGGAATGTCTACTTCACCATTATTAAACAAGAGAAAGTTAATGATTCAGGATTTAAGCGAGGATACTCTTTCTCGTTTAAGAGAAAACCCTGACTTTGAAGTTTATAACAATTTAGACGATTGCTTGCCACAAGCGGATATCGTATTTATTGCAGTAAAGCCATACCATTGTGTTGATTTATTTGACAAAATGAAAGACATGGTGAATGATCAACAAGTTTTTGTATCATTAATGGCGGGAGTTACTATAGATTTCATAAAAGAACATTTGGGTGTTTCGAAAGTAGTAAGAACCATGCCCAATTTACCAGCAAAAGTTGGAAAAGGAGTGACATCATTCACAGAATCACATGACGTTTCGAGAGTAGAACTACTTATGGTGCGTAATTTATTAGACACTACAGGAGCATCAATACATGTAGAAACGGAAAAATTCATTGATAAATCAACAGGAATTTCTGGAAGTGGTCCAGCCTATGTATTTTACTTTATGAATTCTATGTTGGAAGCTGCTAGAAAAATGGGGTTCTCAGAAAATGATTCTCGTGTTTTGGTTAGTTCAACTTTTGAAGGTGCAGTAACCTTATTCAACGAAGGTGATATTTCTCCACAAAAATGGATGGATAGAGTGGCTTCGAAAGGAGGTACAACTCAAGCAGCATTAGACTCTATGGAAGACAACAACGTAAAAGAACTTATTAAAGAAGCAGCCTACGCAGCTTTTGATCGTGCTGTGGAATTAGGTAAAGATCCGGAGTAATTCCCCCACTAAAACACATAACTAATTACAAATCAATTATAAACAAACAAATTAAGTTTTGAACAATTTCAAGAAAAGAGTAGTAATAAAAGTAGGAACAAACGTAATGACCAATAAAAACAATAGAATTGTTGGTCCAATTTTAAAGAATTTAGTTCGTCAGATAGCGTATCTATACGAGCGAGATATAATCACAATTTTGGTTTCTTCTGGTTCTGCAATTGCAGGAAAAGAAGTGTTGGGAGATTGCTCTGCAGTAGATCCAACAACAAGAAGACAGGTTTTTTCTTCTGTAGGTCAACCTCGGTTAATGAGGCACTATTACTCAATGTTCCATGATTTCGGAATGAGTTGTGCTCAAGTTTTAGCCACTAAAAGAGATTTTGCTCCTGGAGAATATCGAGACAACATGATTAATTGCTATGAAGCCTTATTACATGAAGGAATAGTACCAATTGCAAATGAAGACGATGCCGTTTCTTTAACAATGTCAATGTTTACAGATAATGATGAACTAGCAAGTCTAGTTGCAGAGCTTGTTGATGCAGACATGATGATTATGTTAACCGATACTGATGGATTATATACAGGCCATCCAGATGATGACGATTCTGAACTTCTTCATCATGTAGAAGGAGATCAAAATGTTGAAAAATACGTTCAAACTTCAGAGAAAGGTGAAGGAGAAGGACGTGGTGGTATGGGTTCAAAATTAAAAATTGCGAAATCTACCGCAAACAAAAATATCCCAACCTACATAGCGAATGGTAAGGAAGACAATATTATCATTGATATCCTAGAAGGTAAAGAGGTAGGAACAAAGTTCGTTTAAAACGCGATTACGTTCCGATAGCTATCGAAATACGAATAATCAATTACAGATTACGAGTTGTTAGAACCAAATTTCGCTTTTAAGTGTTGCCTTTGACAGGTGCAAACCATGTTGCCTTCTACAGATGCAAACTATGTTGCCTTCGACAGGCTCAGTCAACAGACAAAAGTTACAACAACTAATTGATAAACAACAGTATACGACTCAAATAATTATAAAAAAACAACAACAGAAATGAAATTTTTAGACACAGACAAAAAGAATAATGTATTACAATCGATGATTGATATTATCGATTCCAAAAGAGAAGAGATACTTGCAGAGAATAAGAAAGACCTAGACGCTTTTGAAAGAGATGACCAGGCTTTATATGACAGATTAGTTGTCAATGAAGATAAAATTGACGGAATGATTACAGCAATTCGTCAGGTAAAAGGACAAGAAGATCCAGTTGGTAAGAAAATATCTGAACTAAAACTCGATAATGGTTTAGAGATTATCAATAAAACAGATCCATTTGGAACAATAATGATAATTTACGAATCTCGTCCAGATGTCACCATTGAAGCAGCTGTTTTAGCTTTCAAAGCAAATAATAAAATTTTACTTAAAGGTGGTCGTGAAGCCTACCACAGTAATAAAGTACTGGTAAAATGTTGGCACGAGGCGCTAGCAAAGAATGGTTTAGAGAATGACTGGATCAAAATGTTGGAGATGAATAGAGAAGAAACACAAGAATTCTTAAGGAATCCGACTGAAAAACTAGATTTAATTGTTCCAAGAGGTGGAGAAAGGTTAATCGATTTTGTTAAACAACATGCAAAATGTGCGGTTTTAATTTCTGGTAGAGGAAACAACTTTATGTATATCTCACCAACAGCAGATTGGGCCAAAACAATTAAAGTTATGTTAAATGCGAAAACAGATAAAACTTCTGCTTGCAACGCATTAGACAACATTCTTATCGACAGTTCAATTGAAGGTTATGATGATAAATTGAAGGATTTAGAATCAATTTTATCCAATGCCGGAGTTGAGATTATTGTAGATGAAAAAACGAATAAAGTTCTTTCTAGTCGAGAGAAAATGGCCGACAAATCGGTATGGAAGGAAGAATTTTTAGCAATGAAAATTTTATTAGGAACTGTAGATTCCAAAGATGAGGCTATTGAAATTATCAATGAAAACTCTGGAAAACACTCCTCTATTATAATGACAGAGGACAAAGATGATGCATTGACATTCATGGAACAAATTGACAGCGCAGCAGTTTACCAAAACGCTTCTTCAAGGTTTACAGACGGAGGAGCAATGGGTGTTGGAGCCGAATTAGCAATTAGTACAGACAAATTACATCACAGAGGTCCATTAGGATTAAAGCAACTGACAACAAATAAATATTATGTTTTCGGTGATGGCCAAGTGAGGTAGATTTTATATAAATATGTAATAACTCCAAAACAGAGATTCCCCTTTGTTTTGGAGTTTTTTCTTTTAATCATATATGGCCAAAGCCCAAGCATTTTATAATTTCATTCACTTCTTGCTGGTTCCTATTGAATTTGAAGCTAGCTTTATTATAGAAAACTTCTCTTTCTTCTAATTTATGCTCAATAAATAGAAGAAGTTCTTCATCATTCAAGTCTTTTAAAAGAGGACGCTCAGTTTTGCTATTGACTAAGCGTTGGAAGAGCTCCTTGGCTGGTCTATGCAAATAGCAAGTAATTCCATTTTGATTCATTCTCGACATATTATCATTAAAACAAGGCAGCCCACCCCCTACTGAAATAATTGCATTCTCAAATTCAGAAATAACATCATTAAGGACATTTGTTTCCTCTCTTCTAAAGGTCGATTCACCGTATTTAGCAAAAAATTCATTAATCGTGATTTTGAACTTCTCTTCAATCTTTTGATCTACATCGATAAAAGGAAGAGAAAGTTTGTTGGCCATTTTTTTTCCAATTGTAGTTTTCCCGACTCCCATAAAACCAATTAAAAATATCCGGTTGTTTTGCATAGCACCAAAAGTAATTAAACCCAATAGAATATTTTGGTTTAGACCTGTTTTAGATTTGGGAAGAATCATTTACTGGGAATAATGTATTTAATTGTTCTTGAAAATTCCAGGTTAATAAAACCAAGCAGTATTCTGAAAGAAATATTATGAGAAATAAAAAGCAGAGTTTTGGCCTGCACTAATACTTCTAAAGAAAAAAACAAAAAAAAATTTTATTATCACTTAAAAATCAGCAAGTTCAAAAAAACAACTGTAATTTATTCAAAAAAAATGCTGATTCTCCTTGTCAGTCTAAATTAACCCACTATATTTGCACCCGCAATCACAATATAAAAAACGTAAAAACAACGGTTTTTACTAATTAAATAAAAGATTGAATTGATTTAATGATTCCGTAGCTCAGCTGGTAGAGCATTACACTTTTAATGTAAGGGTCCTGGGTTCGAACCCCAGCGGGATCACCAATTGGAGAGCCAATTTGTAATTACAAATTGGCTTTTTCATTTAACTCATTGAATTATTGCTTGACATATTAAGAGGAAATTAAATTTAAATGAATTTTCTTCAGAATAAATAGTGTTGTTTTAAACAATAATAGTAATTTTGTCACCTCTTAAGAAATTAAGATATTATTTGAAATATTAGATTCCGTAGCTCAGCTGGTAGAGCATTACACTTTTAATGTAAGGGTCCTGGGTTCGAACCCCAGCGGGATCACTAAAAGCCTCTCATTCGAGAGGCTTTTTTTGTTAATAGACATCAAATATTATCAAAACTCTAAAAAAACAGAGTTCCTCAAACCACCACAAACACAATCAATATCAATTGATTACATAAATCTCGTGACCTATGTGGTGACCTAAATTAATCTTAATTTTAGGTCACCAGAATTTAAGCATCTAACACCTAAAGAGTGTTGTTTGGTTACCAAATGGTGACCTATGTGGTGACCTGAAAAATCAATGAAATAAGGTCACCAAAAACAAGCAAACCATTGATCACCAATGTATGCAGCTTATATTTTACTTATTAATGAACCATTATTTGGTAACATTTTAAATACGTAGATATGAAAAGAAATCAAAAATTTAGTGTCCAGTTTTATCCAAACAAGCAAAAGACCAAAAATGGAGAAGTACAACTCTACATTAGAGTGGTTGTAGATTTAAAACGAACAGAGATAGCAACAACACACTATATACCAATCAAAGTTTGGAATCAGAAATTGAGAAAAATTAGACCTTCATTTACTAAAGCTAATTTTCTAAATGGTTTTATTGATAATGCTATTAGTGAGATTAATCAGATATTCTTAAAGGAGGTCTCCCAAAACAAAACCATCACTAGTCAAGACATTAAAAATATATACCTGGGCATTGACGACAACAAAACTACCCACAAAACCATCCTCGAAGCCTTCAACTACCACAAAATAAAAATGGAAGAACAAGTCAAAATTGGTCAAGTAGTGAAAAAGACACTAGAGCGATACAACATCACAAAAAACAAAGTGCGTGCCTTCATGAAACATCAATACAAAGCTAAAGACATGCCGTTGCCAGAACTACGTCTTCGCTTCGTCACAGAGTTTGAACATTACCTTTTAACCAAAGGAAAATTACAAACCAACACAGCACACAAATACATTAAGAACCTAAAGAAAATCATGAACATGGCTGTTGGTTTAGACTGGATTCCTTCAAATCCATTTAATAATTTCCGCTGCAGTTATACTGCACCTAAAAGAGAAGTTCTTACTCAAGAAGAATTAGAAATTATTAAAACGAAGGATATCAGTATTGCTCGACTTGCTGAAGTTCGCGATGTATTTTTATTCTGTTGTTATACCGGCTTCGCCTACTCGGATATCTACAAATTTGATTATAAAGCAGTAACAAAAGGGATTGATGGTGAATATTGGCTATCCACACATCGTCAGAAAACGGGAGTAAAAGAAAGCGTTCCCCTCCTACCCATTGCTCTAGAAATTATAAAGAAGTACAGAAAAAACCAATATTGCATTGACTCAAATAGATTACTCCCTGTAAACAGTAACCAATGTTATAACGCATATTTGAAAGAACTCGCTGATATTTGTGGAATCAAGAAGCGAATTACCTCGCATATTGCTCGACACACATTCGCCACTACTGTTACTCTTGCCAATACTGAGACTTTCTCAGTATTCCTCAAATTTCGTCGCGACTTGAAATCGATACATCAAAACTACTTTATAGCTGAGCTTCATAAAAGCAATCGCTTCCGTTCCATAATCTTTATGCTGATTTGCTGTGTTTTTGCCTTTTCTATATCCCCTATTTTGCTATAATTTTGTAAAACAGACTAAATAGTCATCCCGCTCAGCTATATACAAGGTATAGAAGATGTATACATGGTGTATAGATAAAGTATGAGATGAGTCAAAAAGAATTAAATAACAACAAGAATAATGAAGCGTATCGTTCTCCATACAAAAGACGTCATGATCATCACTGGAAAGTCTGAACGGTATTCTCGAGAACTCATTAAAAAGATGAAAGAACATTATCTCAAAAAATCACATCAGTATGTTACGATTAAAGAGTGTTCTGAATATTTAGGTTTGGATGTGGATGAGGTTGAAGAGGTGTTGTTTTAGAACTTTTAACTAAATACTTTCTTTAGTAAGTTTGTAAAAACGAGTTAAATCAATTATTTTTTGGATAAAAATTATATCTTAAAAACTAACATATGAAAAAGTCAAATTACACCAAGTTTATCCTCATGTTGATTTGCTCTGCAATTTCAATGTACATCACAATGTATTTTAATACTTATGAATTCAGTCACGTTTATTTTAGTTGGACAAGAATGTATATGACACTGATTGGAATTGGAGGAATGGCAATTATTATGTTCTTGTTTATGCGAAAAATGTACACCAATAAAGTTAAGAATACCGTAATTATAGTTGGGAGCTTAATCTTAATGTCTGTTTCTACATTTTTAGTGCGACAACAAATACCTGTAGAAGATGTCCGTTGGATGCGCGCAATGATACCTCACCACTCTATTGCTATTTTGACAAGTACAAATGCAGAAATTAGTGATCCAGAAGTTAAAGAATTAGCTAATGATATTATCAAAGCTCAGGAAAAAGAAATTAAGGAAATGAAGAAGATGATTGAAAGGTTGGAGAAACAGAATTAATCCCCTTTCTTATGTTTATGTGGCTTTAATGACGGAGTATTCCCTTGAGTATCCTTATTGTCTCTTTGTCTCCTGTCTGGTTTCCCAGTCGTTTTAGCGATTCTTTTTGGTCCTGGTTTAATTCCCATAGTATTTTTATTTTATTATGACAGCTCCTTGATTTTCGCAGCTAAACAACTCTTTTTCAAGTATCATACCTCACCAAATGTAATACATTTCATCAGTTTTTACAAAGCTCAATAAATAAAATATTTAAAAATGAGTTTTAACCGTAATTAAAGTTAAATAACAATTTAATGACTCCACATTAGTAATTTTTGTATAAGTTTGCCTCAATTCACAGTTATGTTAAAAAGAATTTCATCCATATTCATTATGCTAGTTATCCTCGTTTTAAATTCGGGACTAACTTACATTACGCATTATTGTAGTGGTGAAGCAGTGCAATCAACAATCAGTCTATCACATTCAGATTTGAGTTGTGGAATGACTTCAATGGAAATGGATTCATGCGAAAATGATGAACACAAAGAAGTTATCGGAAAGAAAGGTTGTTGTGAAAATGAATATCATTCTATTTCTGCTGAAATTGATTACAACAAAGCTCAAGTTTCTGCAAATACGCACTTAGAATTTAAGTTTGCTGTAGCTTTTGCTTATTCTTTTGTTAGTAATTACCTTTTCTTACTAGAAGAGAAACCTACTTTCGAAACCTATCGGCCTCCCTTTATTGATCAGGATATTTCTGTCTTGCATCAAGTATTTATAATCTAGAAAAACATACAATTTTTATTTCATTCATTCATTAAGAATGAAGTCCGAGGATACATTAGTATTCCTCAATGAATTTATTATTCATTTTAATTGTATGTTATGTTGAATAGAATTATTAGATATTTTCTTGAAAACAAGCTAGTTACTATTTTAATACTGGCTTTATTTATAGGATGGGGATTGGTTACTTCTCCGTTCAATTGGGAAACAGGTTTTTTACCTTCAGACCCAGTAGCAGTTGATGCTATTCCTGATATTGGAGAAAATCAACAAATTGTTTTTACCGAATGGATGGGAAGATCACCTCAAGATATCGAGGATCAAATCACTTATCCATTAACGACTTCACTTCTTGGAATTCCTGGAGTAAAGTCAATTCGTAGTTCTTCCATTTTTGGATTCAGTAGTATCTACATCATTTTTGAAGAAGATATTGAATTCTATTGGTCAAGATCGAGGATTATTGAGAAGTTAAATTCTCTTCCTGCCAATTTACTTCCAGACGATGTTCAACCTGCATTGGGTCCAGATGCTACAGCTTTGGGTCAAGTATATTGGTACACGTTGGAAGGTCGTGACAAAGACGGGAATCCAACTGGTGGCTGGGATTTACACGAAGTCAGAACAGTTCAAGATTTCTTTGTGAAATACAATTTGAATGCTGTTGAAGGAGTTTCAGAAGTCGCTTCAATTGGCGGATATGTTCAGGAATATCAAATCGATGTGAATCCTGATGCACTAAAGAATTACAACATTCCACTAATTGATGTAATGACTGCAGTAAAGAAATCGAACCGTGATATTGGAGCAAAAACCATAGAAATCAACAAAGCTGAATATTTAGTGAGGGGCTTAGGCTATATCAAATCGATTGAAGACATCGAAAAAGCAGTAGTTGCTGTAAATGAAAATGTACCAATCAGGGTTAAAGATATCGCTGTTGTTACTTTAGGACCATCTTCGAGAAGAGGTTTACTAGATAAAGACGGTGCTGAAGTTGTTGGTGGTGTTGCCGTTGCTCGTTATGGTTCAAATCCGCTGCATGTCATCAACAACATCAAAGAAAAAGTAGATGAAATTGCAGGCGGTTTACCAAAGAAAACCCTTGCAGATGGAACGGAAAGTCAATTGACAATTGTTCCTTTTTACGATAGAACAGAACTCATCAACGAAACCATCGGAACCTTAGAAGAAGCTTTGTCTCTGGAATTGCTGATTGTGATTCTTGTGGTGGTAGTAATGGTGCTCAATTTACAAGCATCAATTCTTATTTCAAGTCTGCTTCCTGTTGCAATCCTGATGGTCTTTATTGCGATGCGTTATTTTCATATTGACGCCAACATTGTTGCGCTTTCGGGAATTGCAATTGCGATTGGAACCATGGTCGATTTGGGGATTATTCTCTCTGAAAACATCATTAAACATATTAAAGAATCACCCAAAAGTCAAAAGTTGATTGATACGATTTACAATGGGGTTGCTGAGGTAAGTTCTGCAATTCTAACTGCTGTTGCCACAACAATTGTGAGTTTTATTCCAGTATTTACGATGGAAGCTGCAGAAGGGAAACTGTTCCGACCATTAGCATTCACGAAGACTTTTGCATTATTGACTTCCTTAATCGTCGTTTTGATTATTCTCCCAACCTTGGCGCATTTAGTTTTCAAGATTAAAATCAAGAAAAACACGAAAGGGATTGTCGTGAATTTGCTTTTGGTTGTTGGTGGAATAATTGCTGCTATCTGGATTAGTTTATGGGGTGGATTAACTCTGTTGGCCTTCGGAATTGCTTGGTTTATTAAAGAGTACAGTGGAAAACAAAACGTTTTAATCAAAAACCTTCCCATTGCTATTACTGTAATTTCTGTTGTATGGTTATTGGCAAAATACTGGATGCCTTTGGGTGCAAGTAATTCTATTCTATTGAACTTTTTGTTTGTTGGAATTATAGTAAGTCTCATTTTGGGTGGATTCTATTTATTAGAAAAATACTATATCAATTTACTGAATTGGTGTTTAAATAATAAAAAGAAATTCTTACTGATTCCTGCATTTGTGATCTTATTTGGTTCTACAGCATGGCTTGGATTTAATTCCATATTCGGATTTGTAGCCACAGGATTTGATAAGATGGGCGTAAATATCAGAACGACTTCTGTTTGGACTGGACTTTCTCATTCTATGCCTGGTCTTGGAAAAGAATTTATGCCATCGTTGGATGAAGGAAGTTTTTTACTGATGCCGACTTCAATGCCTCATGCTGGAATTGAGCAAAACAAACAAGTAGTTCAACAATTGGATATGCTTTTGGCTAATATTCCAGAAGTTGAATTGTCTGTAGGAAAAATGGGAAGAGTTGAATCTGCCTTAGATCCTGCTCCGATTTCGATGTATGAAAACGTAATCAATTATAAATCTGAATATGTTCTCAACAAGAAAGGTCACCGTGAAAGATTTAAAGTTGATGGTGATAACAATTACATTCTTAAAAATGGTGACACTCTTTCAGGAGAAGATGCTGTAAATAAAAACATAAAGGAAGAGGATTTAATCTTAGATGATTCAGGTCAATATTTCCGTAATTGGAGAAAAAGTATTCGTTCGCCTGATGATATTTGGGACGAAGTTATTAAAGTGACTAATATTCCTGGAGTAACATCTGCTCCTAAACTTCAACCGATTGAAACGCGATTAGTTATGCTTCAAACCGGAATGCGAGCTCCAATGGGAATCAAAGTTTTTGGTCCCGATCTCGAAACAATAGAAGATTTCGGAATGCAACTAGAAGCGATATTAAAGGAAGTTCCTTCTGTAAAGAAAGAGGCTGTTTTTGCTGATAGAATTGTTGGAAAACCTTACATCCATTTCAATATTGACAGGGATGCAATTTCAAGATATGGTTTAAACATTGAAGATGTTCAGCAAACTATTGAAGTTGCTATTGGCGGTATGGAAGTAACTTCAACTGTTGAAGGTAGAAAACGTTTTCCTGTGAGGGTTCGTTATCCGAGAGAGTTGCGCGATGATCCAAGTCAGCTCGAAAAAGTATTTGTGCCAACACCAACTGGTGTTCAGGTTCCATTAATTGAATTGGTGGATATTGAATATGTGAGAGGTCCGCAAATGATAAAAAGTGAAAACACTTTTCTAGTAGGTTTTGTCCTATTTGATAAGAAAGACGGTTCCGCTGAAGTAGATGTTGTGGAAGATGCTCAACGTTTTATTAAAGATAAAATCGATAATGGTGAATTAATCGTTCCAAGTGGAATCAGCTATAAATTCTCTGGCAATTATGAGAATCAAGTTAGAGCTGAGGAAAGGCTAGCCATAATTGTTCCCTTGGTACTCGTGGTGATTTTCTTGATTCTATATTTTCAGTTTAAATCTGTGAGTACTTCCTTAATGATTTTCACAGGAATTGCCATGGCGTTTAGCGGGGGATTTATCATTCTTTGGTTGTACGGTCAGGATTGGTTCTTAGATTTTAATTTCTTTAATATGAGCATGCGGGATCTGTTCCAATTACACACCATTAATATGAGTGTTGCGGTTTGGGTTGGTTTCATCGCCTTGTTTGGTATAGCTACCGATGATGGTGTTTTAATGGGAACTTACCTCGATCAAAGTTTTAAGAAAAACAAGACGAATTCTTTAAAAGAAATCAGAGACGCAGTTGTTATTGCTGGTCAACGAAGAATAAAACCTGCAATTATGACTTCAGCGACAACAATCATAGCCCTACTTCCAATTTTAACATCTACAGGAAGGGGGTCTGATATCATGATACCGATGGCTATTCCAGCTTTTGGAGGGATGTTATTTGCTTCAATCACCTATTTTATAGTTCCTGTTTTATACGCTTGGAAAGAGGAACGTAAATTTAAAAAAGAAACAAAATGAGAAATTATTTAAAAATCCTATTGGCTTTATTTATAGGAATAAGCACAAATGGATCTGCTCAGTCTTTGGATAAACATTTAGAGGAAGCTGCAGAAAACAATCCATTATTAAAAGCCAAGTATTCGGAATTTCAAGCCGCTATTCAAAGGGTTGCTCAAATGAATTCACTTCCGAATCCGAGCATTTCCTTCAGTTATTTACTGAGTCCTGTTACTCCTCACGTAGGAAACGCGAAAGCAAATATTGGTATTCAACAAATGATTCCTTGGTTTGGTACTTTGGAAACGTCGGGTAATGTTTATCAACTTCAGTCGGAAGCTTTGTATCATGAATTTATTGATGCAAAAAATGAGCTGTACATGAATGTGAAATCCGCGTATTATCCTTTGTATGAAGTTAACCGAGAAATCACTTTACTCAAAGAGAATAAAACAGTTTTGGAAAGTTACAAACAGCTTGCTACAACTGGGTTCAAAGTGGGGAGAAATAGTATGACTGATGTTATTCGTGTCGATATTCTAATTGAAAACACAGATACAGAAATCAAATTACTTGAGGAAAAGATAAAACCATTGACCATCATTTTCAATAATTTACTTAATCGAGAAATTGATTCTGACTTAATAATTGAAGAAACGATAAAATTGGTAAAGATTCCTTTAAATTATAAACGAGACAGTTTGTTGTTAGACAATCCGACTTTAAAATCTCTTGATCTGAAGCTTCAGTCTGCTCAAGCTTCTGAAATTTTAGCGAGTAAAGAAGGTTTACCAAGTTTCGGAGTTGGTGTGAATTATGGAATTATGCCTGAAGGTCGAGACATGATTATGCCAATGGTGAGTGTCACTCTTCCGATTTATAGGAAAAAGTACAAAGCCTTTGCGCGAGAAGCACAATTGAATCAAGAAGCCATTGAATTTTACCAAAGTGATTTTAAAAACACTTTGATTTCAAATTATGAAATGACGTGGTATGAATTGGAAAGTGCAAAGGAAAAATGGATGCTTTACCAAAAGCAAATTGAAAAATCGAAAACCGTAATTAAACTTCTAGAAAAAGAATATAGTTCTACAGGAGCAGATTTTGTTGAGGTTTTAAGAATGCAACAAGATTTAATTAATTATCAAATAGCAGAAGCTACTTCAATAAAAAATTTCTATATCGCTTTGGCGAAACTAGATTATTTAACAGCAAAAACAGAATATAATGAAAAATAGAAAAACAATATATATCGCTATTTCCACCCTTGTTTTAGGTCTGCTATTGGGTTGGATGATTTTTGGTTCAGCAGAGGAAAGTTCCAAAACAGAGGAAGTGCATGATCATTCAGAAGAAACCGTTTGGACTTGTTCAATGCATCCCCAAATTCGAGCGAATGAACCAGGAGCTTGTCCTTTATGTGGAATGGATTTAATTCCGTTAAGTAATGAGTCTGATGATGGAAATCCTTTAGAAGTTAGAATGTCTCCTACCGCAATGCAATTGGCCAATGTTCAAACTTCAATTGTTTCAAAACAGAAACCAGTTAAAGATGTACGAATGAACGGAAAAGTGAAAACAGACGAAAGAAATGTTTTTTCACAGTCTTCGCATATTCCGGGTAGAATTGAAAAATTGACCGTAAACTTTACTGGAGAAGCTGTTCAGAAAGGACAAGTTTTGGCCTACATCTATTCTCCAGAATTGGTTGCCGCGCAAGAAGAACTGTTGGAAGCCCAAAAAATGAAGGAAACACAACCTTCTTTGTTTAATGCAGCCAAAGAAAAATTAAAGAACTGGAAGCTCACCGAAAAACACGTGAATCAAATTCTTGCCAATGGAAAAATTCAAGAACAATTTCCAATATTGGCCGATGTTTCAGGAATTGTAACCGACAAGAAAATCAACCTTGGTGATTACATTTTAAAAGGACAATCGTTATATGAAATAGCAGACATCAGCTCTGTTTGGGTACTCTTTGATGTTTACGAAAGCGACATTCCTTGGATCAAACAAGGCGATAAGGTAGAATTCACTGTTCGTGCACTACCAAATGAAAAATTCAAGGGAGAAGTTTCATTTATTGATCCAGTAATAAACTCTGAAACAAGGGTGGCCTCTGCACGTGTGATTCTTAAAAATCCGGGACAAAGATTAAAACCAGATATGTTCGTTCAAGGAACAATTAAAAGTCAACTAGATGTGAATGAAGAAGTGATTGTTGTTCCAAAATCTGCCGTAATGTGGACAGGAGAACGCTCAGTTGTTTACGTGAAAAACGCAAGTTCTGATAAAGTCAGTTTCTTGATGAAAATGGTCACTTTAGGCCCTTCATTGGGCGACGGATACCTCATTAAAGAAGGTTTAGAAGTCGGTGAAGAAATTGCAACAAACGGAACTTTTAGCATTGACGCAGCTGCACAATTGGCGGGCAAACCAAGCATGATGAATCCAGAAGGAGGAGTTCCTGTTTCAGGTCATAATCATGGAGAGACTACTCACTCAGAATCCATGTCGACTGAAGAAATAGCAGTAGGTCAAAAGGAAAAAGCAGCGCTCTCTCCTCTTTTTGAAGCGTATTTCAAATTAAAGAATAATTTGGTTAATGACAATTTCAAAGCTGGAATTTCAAGTGCAAAGGAAATGACTGCTTTTCTAAATAAAGTTGACATGAAAATTTTCAAAGGCGATGCCCATAACTTTTGGATGAAGCGAAGTGACGTTCTAAGCAAGGAATTAAAAAAAGCAATTTCGACTAAAGAGATTGGAGAGCTTAGAAAACCATTTGAGGAAATTTCGAATCAATTAATTATGATTCTGAAATCTTTTGGAGCGATGGACAAGGCCATTTACATCGAACATTGCCCAATGGTCAATAACAACAAAGGAGCAGATTGGTTGAGTTTAGAACCTGAAATAAAGAATCCATATTATGGAGATGCAATGTTGAAATGTGGGGAGGTAAAAGAAGTCATAGGTAAATAATATTTAATGTTAATTATACGTGTATGAATATGGAAATGAGTATCTTTGAATTCGATTCGCTCATTCAAATAAAGACATTTAACACGTGATTTAACGTGGTCTATGTGGTGGTCATTCTTTTTTAGAAGTCACCAAACCCTATTAAACAAGGCATTCAGAGGTTTTATAGTGTATCCCAGCGGGATCACTAAAAGCCTCTCATTCGAGAGGCTTTTTTTGTTTGGAAAAACAGAGTTTATAATTACTTAACTACCTTAAATATCCTCACCTCTTTCTCCGATCGCACAATCAAAATATAAACCCCAGCATTCAATTCGCCAATATTAAAAGTAAAACTCTTCGAATCCTTTCTAGAAACTACAACCACACTTCCTTTAGCATCAATCATCTCAACAGAAACCAACGCTCCGTTTTCGTTTTTGATGTTTAACTCATCTGAAATTGGATTTAGATAAACATCAATACCTTACTCGAAAGTTGGTGGAATTACTTTTTAACTCAAAATTGACATCCTGAAAATTATAAAAGACAATAAACGAAACGACTAAACAGCAACTTAAACCTTCGACTCCCCCTCAAATCAGTAAACTTTTAGCAGAAAGTTCGAGGCTATAGTTCTAAAATATGCGACTTTTGATTTTCTGCTAAAAGTTTTAAAACATCTAAAATAGTCAAACGCTTAGCAATTCGATCTACAACTGAAAATAGTGCTTGAACTAAGTATTAATTTTTCCTCATGAAATCATACGCTCCTTTTCGGAGTTGAATTCCATATTCCAAATAAGCTTTCAAACATGCTAAAAAATTAGCCCAACCTCCAGAATTTTCCAAAGCCCATTTTACGTTTTCCTCATTCAGTTCTTTACCTTTTTCGTTGATTCGAACGATTGTACTCTTGTCAGGTAATTGTTCTAGCGATATGTTGACAACAGTTTCTGGATCCCAAACGAATGAAATTGACTTATTCTCATCAATTTCAACTTCGTTAATTACAAATTGATCATCAAATTCAGGAAATTTCCATGTCACTTCTTTTCCTGATTCTAATCTACCCGTACTTTCCGAAATAAAATATTTGGTCATGATTTCTGGATTTACAATTCCTTCAAATACTTCTTCAATTGGTTTTTGAATTTGTAATATCGCTTTGGATTCTAATATCATATCAAATTATTAGTTTAATTACTTCGTAAGTTTATAGATGAAATTTCCACAAAAAAGATTCGCGAAAATACAGTGTAAAAAACTTGTATCAATTACAAAGCATTCACAAAGCAAAGTTCTTAATTGTGTTGATCCTTATCTAATTAGATTCAAATAAAAATCAAGCTGCACTGAGAGTAAAGCTTGATTTAAAAAACTTTATTATTATTTCTCCTCCTCTCCATCAGGCGGAAGCATGTAATCATTTTTTACATTAGATTTAGGAACACTGTTCATAAATTCATGGATAGAATTATTCCCATCAGATCCATAACTCGCTAAAATAGTTCCTCTAGAGCCATCCTTTGTTTCAATTGCATATAATAAGGACATGTCCGATGGATTACTCATTCCTTCATATCTATGCTCGTTTAAAATCGATACTTCTTGAGGTGTATATCTATGTTTAGTCTCCATATTTTCTAATTGATTTTCAACTACGTGAAATTGACAAGTAAAACCTTCTTTCTCATAACGTCTGATATAATCCATCTCATTTTTATCATATTCACTTTCCATAATATTGTGTATTAATTTGTATAAACAATTTCTACCTAGTATAGAAACACCTTCTAAATCTATGAAATAAATTTGGAATGTATTGGTAGTTTAAAGAATAATATTGAACCAAAAAAAATTATAATTGAACCAAAAAAAACAATTCTAAAACTTAGATAAATGTTAACATTATTTGGGTTTATTTTTCTTTTTGACAATTGATTAAAGTACACAAAATCCTTAGTTTCGAATAAAAAAAACTCAATAACTACTTAAAAACACATTACAAATCATTTTTTAAATTCAAAAATCATGGCGAAAAAGAAAAAGAAGTTTGAAACCGAAAAACAAAATCAATTAGAAAAATCTATTAAAGATGGTCAAGGAAAACCTCTAACAACGAATCAAGGTTTAAAAGTTAACGACACTAACAATTCTTTAAAATCTGGTGAGAGAGGATCAACCTTATTAGAAGATTTTTTATTACGTGAAAAGATTACAAATTTCGATCATGAGCGTATTCCTGAAAGGATTGTGCATGCTCGTGGAAGTGGAGCTCATGGATATTTTGAGTTATATAAAAGTATACCAGAATTATCTAAAGCTGGAATTTTTAATGACACAGAAAGAAAAACTCCTGTTTTTGTACGATTCTCAACAGTTGCAGGATCAAAAGGTTCTCCAGATTTAGCAAGAGATGTTCGCGGATTTGCCGTGAAATTCTATACGCAAGAAGGCACATGGGATTTAGTGGGGAATAATATGCCTATTTTCTTTATTCAAGATGCGATGAAATTTCCTGACCTAGTACATTCAGTAAAACCAGAGCCAAATAATGAAATTCCGCAAGCAGCTTCTGCTCATGATACTTTTTATGATTTCGTTTCTCATGCAACCGAAACATTGCATAATCAAATTTGGGTGATGAGTGACAGAGCAATCCCTCGTAGTTTGAGAATGATGGAAGGTTTCGGAATTCATACTTTTAGATTAATTAATGATAAAGGAGAATCTCATTTTGTGAAGTTTCACTGGAAACCAGTACTTGGCGTTCATTCTGTAACTTGGGACGAAGCAGTAAAAATCAATGGGGCTGATTCCGATTTTCATAGACGTGATTTATGGGATGCTATTGAGGCAGGACATTATCCTGAATGGGAATTTGGAGTTCAAATCGTAAAACAAGAAGACGAACATAAGTTTGAATTTGATTTACTTGATCCAACAAAGCTAATTCCTGAAGAAATGGTTCCTGTACAAATAATAGGAAAGATGACTTTGAATAAAAATCCAGAGAATTTCTTTGCTGAAACCGAACAAGTTGCTTTTTTACCAGGTCATATTGTTCCAGGAATAGACTTCACAAATGATCCATTACTCCAAGGTAGATTATTTTCCTACAGAGACACACAATTATCACGCTTAGGTGGTCCGAATTTCCATCAGATTCCTATTAATAGACCAGTTGTAGAAACACATAATAACCAGCGTGATGGAATAATGCAAACAGAAATTCCAAAAGGTCAAACAGCTTATTTTCCAAATACTTTAGGAGGTGGTTGTCCACATTTATCTAAAATGTCGGAAGGTGCTTTTGATTCTTATGAAGAACGAATTGATGCCAAAAAAGTGAGAGGAAGAAGCGAAAGTTTTAGTGATCATTTTTCTCAACCTGCTTTATTTTACAGAAGTCTTGCAAAATGGGAACAAGAACATGTGGCAGAAGCTTACATATTTGAATTAGGCAAATGTAATCAAGATCATATTAAACAACGCATGTTATGGATAATTGCTCAGATCAACAAGGATTTAGCGAAATCGGTAGCTAAAGGCTTAGGTTTAGCCGTTCCAAAAGAGATTGATAAACCAATTAATCAGGCCATAGGTGCAGACAATGACGGGACTAAAAATCAACCTCCAAAAGCTAAAAATTATTTGGATAGTGATCCAGCTCTAAGTCAGTCCAATACAAAATTCGATAGTATTGCAACAAGAAAAGTCGCATTTTTAATGGCGGATGGTTTTTCGATGAAACAATTCAAGAAAATGTCCAAAGACCTTAAAGAAAAAGGAGCCATGGTAGAAATTATCGCTCCACACGGTGGGAATTTGGTATGCGATGAAGATATGGAACATAAAATAGATGCCTCTATCTCTACAACAGAGAGTGTTTTGTTTGATGCTGTATATATTCCAGGAGGTAAAAAATCCATTAAAAAACTCAAAGAGGAACCTAAATTTGTGAAATTTATAACAGAAGCTTTTAAACACTGTAAAGCAATTTCCGTTGATGGTGAAGGTGAGGAATTACTTGATGACACAATCGTTTCAAAGCATAAGGACGACAAGTCGATTTTTATTAATCAAAAGCCAAATGACTTCATTGATGCAATAGCCAAGCATAGAAATTGGGAACGAATGGATATAGCAGCGAAAATTCCTGTATAATTAATTTCGAATTAACCCGATAAAGATTTAGAAAGAGAATCCTTCAAAATTGGAGGATTTTCTTTTTTTACAAAACTCTATAAATAGATTATGAAAGTTTTATTGTGTGGTAAAGCAGCTAAAATCACATAAAAGGATATGCATCTAAAAGCAATTTTTCCTTAAATATCGGAAGTAAATAAAACAATAGATGCAAGCAAAACAAGAATGAACAATAGCTCATTCTTGTTACTAATTCTTAAAAGAATTGATGATTTTAGAATCTGAAAGTGGCAGCCAATGTGAAATCTGATATTTGAATATCTTCTTCACTCAACGATACAACATTTCCTCCATTGTTTAAGGTTTCGATCACCGCGAAATTGATTAATTCATTATCTCCTTCAGATCTGTCTTTTGAAATTTCGACAGAATGATTTTTGGAATCATATTTTCCAAATTTCTCAACCTCCTCATTAATAAAAAGTGTCTCGACTTTACCCGAAATAATAGCCGGTATTATTTCTTCAATGTCTTTAGACCCCTGCTGGTGAGAATATAATTCATTAAATCTTTCAATTCTATCTTTTCTTCGTTTATCATCATACTTGGATAAAATACCTATCGCTTCTTCAGCCAATTCATCGATATTCACATTCTCTGGATTTCCTTTAATGAATTCCTCTTCTAAAAAGTTATAAGAATTCGCATCTTGGTAGATAGGGAAAAGATAATCTACACAAGCCACTACCAATGGTATTTTCTTTTGATTTAACCGTTTCTCCAAACCATTATTGATTTGATGGAAATATTGGAGCGCTTCCTTTTTCTTGACTGTATCGTTACTTCTACCATGTCCATGATAATTATCATAACTTACGCCTTGCGCTCCTCTATTACTACTGGCTCTACCCTCGAGATGTTTCTCTTCATAATCCTCCCCTACTGTATCGGTCATCTTGTTGGGAATAAGATTTCCTACATTTAGTTCGTTGACTTGATTTCCATCTAATTCAAAAAGTTTTACTTCATTTAAACTGAGCGACATTAGAAAACAGTTTTTTCTTTCGTTCATGTAGGAAATTAGAGGTTTAATGTAAAAATATTCACCTACAAAGGAGACTGCTTGAAATGAAGTAGGTAATTTGAATTTGTAAAATTGATCATTTGTTTGATATAATGCCAAACCGTCAGATTGATGAGCCCAAAAGTCTTCGTCCTCCAACATTTCATAAAATGGAGCTAATTTTTTATCAATTTCTTTATCATCTACCTTTTTATATTGAAGGTCATTAGAAATGTTCTTTAGTTCATTTTTTAAGGAAAGCTTGTCCTTTTCATATCCATTTTTGTTGTTAACTCTACTCGTTGGAATAAGGATGCTAATACAATTATCACCTTTTGTATTGGCTAAATCATTCAGTAATTCATTCGTTAAATTTTTCATAGCTTTTAAAATTAGTTGTTAGTAAATAAATAAATGAGCAGGAATTTATTAAAGCTTCACGACCTATTAATTAGTTCAAACAGAAGCGAGAAATAGATAATTCCATACATTCCTAATTTACGAAAATGAACTTTTTTTAAAACTTAGTTTAAAGCATTTTAACCTAAAAAATGTTAGAAAAAGTTCTAAAAGAACACCTCATCTAAAATTCTAAAATTGAAGGAGTAAAACATTGCTTAAAATGTTGATTTAACATGGGGTTATTCTAAAAAGACTACACATTATAGCTTAAAGAATAATATTTTTTTTTGCGTTAATTTAATTTTCCTTCAAGCTAATAAATTGCTTTATGATTGATTAATTTTAATTGAACTATTGTTAGCTGAAATTATCATCAGGTAAAGTTTAAAAACAATTATTAATTAAAATCTAAAAAGATGGCTAAAGATCATGGACCTCAAATTAAAAACGACGAACAATACGAAGCCCTACGCAATGAAGGAATGAGTAAGGAAAAAGCAGCGCGAATTGCTAATACTAAAGATGCAGGAGAAAAAGGCGGAAAAGCAGATAAATACGAAGATCGTACTAAAGCTGATTTACTCAAGCAAGCTAGGAAAATCGGAATTGAAGGTCGAAGTACTATGAATAAAGCAGAATTAATTAAGGCATTACGTAATAATTAAAAACCAATTAGATGAGTAAACCAGCAGAATTTCCTGAACAACAACAAGAATCTCAGCCCGGGAAACAGCATAAAATGCATCCCGAACCAGAGATAATAAGAAAAGGTTACAAAGGGGCTGAAAAACTTAAGGATAAGGTTGTAATAATCACGGGAGGAGATAGTGGAATTGGCAGAAGTATAGCAATTCATTTCGCCAAAGAAGGTGCTAAAGTTGCAATCATATATTTAAGTGAAGACAAGGATGCTGAAAAAACTAAACAAGAAGTTGAAAAAGAAAACACAAAATGCATCCTTATAAAAGGAGATGTGAAAGATGAAAAGTTTTGTGAACATGCCGTAAAATCGTGTATTGATACTTTCGGAACAGTGAATATTCTGATTAATAATGCCGCCGTACAATTTCCTAAAGATTCTATAAATGAAATTGAAACCCAACAATTTCATGAAACTTTTCAAACGAATATATACTCCTATTTTTACATGGTAAAAAATGTCCTACCTTATTTCGAAAAAGGAGACACAATTATTAATACCGCATCTGTTACCGCTTACAGAGGCAGTGATCATTTATTGGATTATTCGAGTACGAAAGGAGCTATTGTTTCTTTCACCAGATCACTTTCAAAAATGTTAGCAAAGAAAAATATACGTGTAAATGGTGTAGCTCCCGGTCCTATTTGGACACCTATGATTCCCTCCACTTTCGATTCAGTTTCAGATTTCGGACAAGACACACCATTAGGGAGAGCAGGCCAACCAAGTGAAGTTGCTCCAGCCTATGTGTTTTTAGCGTCCGAAGATAGTAGTTATATCACTGGACAATTTATTCATGTAAATGGAGGTGAAATTATTGGAAGCTAAATTTCAAGTGCGCTTTCTTTGATTGTGGATCAGAGCAAATCTCAATTTAAAAGGAGTACCTTCCATTGAAAATACTCCTTTAAATCAATCTTTTCATATTGTAAAAATCACATTCAACTTATAGTCTTCTTATTTTTTAGTAGAATTTGATTCGTCAGTACGTTTTCCATCATTGCTTTCATTTTCACGAGAATTCGTGTTTTGTGCACGGTGGTCTCCTGAAGGATTACTGTTACGGCGTTCTCTACCTTCTTGATCATGTTGATCACTTCGTGAATGATAATTCTTTCTGTCCCATCGGTCATTGCGTTCATTACGGGCCTGACGATCTTCTCTGTCCCAACGGTCATTGCGATCATTTCTTTTTTGACGATCTTCCCTTTCCCATTGGTCGTTTCGCTCATTACGGCGTCTGTTGTCATCATCGTAATTTTGATCATAAGAAGCTGTACTTTCTTCCTTTATGGCATTTTTTGTGTTTTGATCTTCCCGATCTTTTTTTGAATTACTCATAATACTATGTTTTTAATGTTATACAGTAAAACTAAACACATATCAAGTGAAATATTGACGCGAAACATCTTAAAATTATCACTATAAATAAATTAACTTAAAATGGCTACCTCATACTTAACAAGTAAACATATGTTGTGAAAAAAGTTGAAGTAGAGCTACAACTTTCAACTAACCAGTTTTTTGTAAATTATTATTATCCAGAAGTTGAAAGGAAATTTCACGTGGTCTCAATTTATCGGAATGAGTAGATTTATTTGGCTTGACAGGTTTAGAATGCGAATTTATTTCTTTTAGAAACACAGCTACTATAATTAGTAACCCAAAAATATTTTCTGATTGATCGGTTTTATCTAAAAATCATAGATTTGATTTTAGGAGCCAAAAAAATGATGTTCACATATTAAGTAAACATCATTTTCATCTAAAGTTAAATTTCAAATTATTCTAGCATAGATTCTATTACCTAAATAATCAGGTTATTTATTTCTTTCTTTCCATTCATTATAATCATTAAATTGGTCATCAGACAAAACAGATTTTAAAATTTGATCTTGTTTTTGTTCAATGCGTTTCTCTTTTTCTACCATATCCTGATTAGAATCTTTAATTCCTTTGATCGCACTGTTGTATTCCTTTTCAAAACGATAGATTTGTTCATCGGTCATTTCTAAATCATTATACATTTTATCCATTCCTGGACTATTTATCTCAGAATTTAAATCCTCTTCTCTATCAGCCATGATATTGTCATCATCCAAACTATTCTTATTATATGGTCTTTCTGTTTCTTTTACACCATCATTAATTAGTCTTTCATCTTTATTATCACAAGAGAAGAATATTAAGCTGAAGGTAGAGAACATGATAATTTTAGTAAAATACTTCATAATCTTAGCTTTTTGGTACGGAAATAAAGTTAGTATATACAATGATTTAATTTGTACTCATTAGAATAAATGTTTAACGCTAAAAAATAATTCACGCTTGTTATAAAAGCATTCAATTCAATTTTACACAATCTAGATATAGAACAATCAAACCAACTCAAAAACACACACAAGTCACTGAAATAACAACACTTAAAGATTAATACAATTAGAAAATTGAGTTCAAAACCACTTCTTAAAGACATCTTTAAACTGAATTTAGGAAAAATATTTTAGGATTAATTACAAAAAATTGATTGTCCTTTTAGAATTATACTTTTTATATTGAAAATCCAATACTCAAATTTTACCATGGAAATAAAGACAGAAACTGAAAGAATTATTGCGATGATTGATAAGGAAAAGAGAACAATTTCTGAACTTCCTTATGGTGGATTCTTATCCTTAGAGCATGATGTACCTTTCCTAATGATTTACAGAAATATTGAAAATGACGAAGGCACTTTAAGACTTGCCAGAAGTGGTGGTTCATATTTAATAATTAACGATGAAAACTTCCACTACTTTTATTCATTTCTTAACGCATTAAGTAAAAAAATGGCGGAAAAATATGGCGCATTCTTGATGCTTGAGTTGTTTAGTGGACCAGAGGATAGTAAGGAATTTGTCATTAAAGGTCCTTCGCATAAACTTCCAATTTCCTTGAATGTGATGGAAAAGAATCTAAAAAAGATAGAAAGTAAAGATTTAGATTATCAAATAACATGTAGAATAGAGCAAACAAATTTTCGACAAACTGATGAAAGTTTGCCACTTTTCGAAATAGAATCTTTAAAAAATAATGGAGCTACTCTTCTTGGTTTAGAAATTCCGCCAGTTTATAGAGATGAAAATGGAAAGCTTTTTCCAGTCTACTTTCGCGAATTTAGAGATAGTTTAACAATAGCTATTCAAAAAACGATATTTGAGTTTTTAAGAATACAAACTTCATCAGGAATAACCGACTATCATTTACTTGGAAGAGGAAGAATTCACGAAAAAGTTTTAGAAATAGATAAAGCGTTAACATCAATTCAAAAACAATATCAATTTCTACTTTTAGTTGCTCCAGTCAACATCCAAAATATACGTAAAACATTCTTTAAAAGCGATTTCAAGCAAATATTGAATTATCACTATCGTTTTTTACCCGTGGATCCAGATATTTTAAAAAGGGAACTATTTAATTTACGTATAGATGAAATTGATGATCCTGCAATTGCTTATTTATTTAACGAAAAGAGAGAAGAAATAGCACATGAATTAAGTATGCTAAAGGAAAGAGGGACTAAAAATTTCTTTTACAGTAGTGTAAGGTTGTATGAAGGAGTAACCACTGAGCTTGAGAACGAAGCAAAGCATATTCTAAATGATATTCCAGAATTAATTGAACCTGAAGATACTAATTTAATTGATGCTATTGGATTCAAAAGAATGGCTGAGGCAGAATTTAATTTTTTCAAAAGTCAAGATTCAAACTTCTCTTCAAAGGTTCATATAAAGGACAGTGTAAACATTATTATGGTTTCCAATGGAGAACTATACCTCCCTTCAGATTACACTATGAATGTAAAAGAGGCTCAAGCACTCATTCAACATGAAATCGGAACACATGTCCTCACCTATTTCAATGGTTGTCAACAACCTCTTAGTCAGTTATCAGTTGGATTGGCAGGGTATGATCCATTGCAAGAAGGTCTGGCTGTATTAGCTGAATATTTAAGTGGAGGATTAACGGGAAATAGATTAAGAATTTTAGCTGGACGAGTAATCGCAGGAGCTGCACTTTTAAAAGGAGCAGATTTCGCAGAAATATTCAATTCACTAAAAAACGATTATGGATTCAGTAAAGAAAATGCTTTTAATATCACCTCAAGAATGTTTCAAGGTGGTGGTTTCTTAAAAGATGTAATTTATTTAAAAGGGCTGTATAATTTGAAAGTCTATTTACAGAATGGAGGAGATTTTGAAATTTTATTGACCGGAAAGTTCGCACTTAAACACACGGATGCAATCAGTGAATTAGTTAATCGTGGTTTATTAAAAGCTCCAAAACTTTTACCGAAATATATGTATGAAGACCATTTTAAAGAAGCATTAGAAAAATTCAAAAACACAGAAACTCTCTCTAAACTAATATAATATAAAAATATGTTTTGTAGTTAGTACAATTGATGCAGAAACTGCTGGTACTACAATATTGATGATGAAAAAAGCGCATGAACGTGGTCACAAAACCTATATTATGGGAGTTGGAGACTTTAATTTTCATTATGATTCGCCAATAAGTATTTATTGTAAAGAAATTCCGAAGACATTTAAAGCGAAGAACAAAGAAGATTTTCTTTTAAAAATTCAAGATGAAAAATTAAAAAAGAAAAAACTTTGTACGAGTGAACTTGATGTACTTTTTCTGAGAAATAATCCAACGGAAGAGCCTACTGATAGACATTGGGCTGAACATTCAGGAATTGCATTTGGGAGAATGGTTCAGCAATCAGGTGTTTTGGTCCTCAATGATGCATTTGCACTTTCACATGCTTTTATAGACAAATTATATTTCGAAGAATTACCTCAAATTATAAAACCAAAAAGCATAATCACGCGATATAAAGCCGATTTGCTTGACTTCTATGAACAAAACGGCAATAAAATGGTGTTAAAACCATTAGAAGGTTCAGGAGGTCAAAATGTTTACCTCATTGATGAAAATGAACGTAATCTTAATCAAATCATTGAAACAATTAGTGAAAAAGGATATGTAATAGCACAGGAGTTCTTACCAGAGGTTAAGGAGGGAGATGTTAGAGTGATTCTGATGAACGGTCAAATTTTAGAAGAAAATGGAAGTCAAGCCATCATTCGAAGAATCAGTACTCGTGAAGATGAATTTAGAAGTAATTTATCCTTGGGGGCTAAAGCTGAGAAGGCAAGATTAACACCTGAAATGCAGAGAATTGTTGACATCACTGCGCCAAAATTGATAAGAGATGGATTATTTTTCGTCGGTTTAGATATAGTAAAAGATAAACTGATTGAAATTAATGTATTAAGTCCAGGAGGTCTAGATTACATACAAGGAACGAGTTTACCAGATTTCACGGAGACCATTATTCAATCCATTGAAAAGAAAGTAGAATACAAAAAGTTTTACAAAAACAGCATTAGTAATCGTGAATTAGCGACAATGAAATAAAGGAAGCAACTATGAATTTAGACAAGGATCATTCAAGAATTATTGGAGAATATACAAATGGGAAAGATGGCCCCTTACTTTTTATTAGCGCTGGAGTCCATGGAAATGAACCAAGTGGAGTTCTAGCACTTCAAAAAGTTTTTGAAGAACTAAACATATCAAAACCTAAAATTAATGGAGCAGTTGTTGGAGTTTTGGGAAACATTAAGGCTTTAGAAAAAAAGGTAAGGTTTATCGATGAAGATTTGAATCGAACTTGGACAAAAGAAAACATTACTAAGCAAATCACTGATTCTAGTGAGAAGGTTGAGATGTTTCAAATAATTGAGTTGTTGAAAAATTATCCTTTAGAGTCATATGAGAAAAGGTATTTTCTAGACTGCCACACTACCTCTTCAGACAGTTTACCATACATTTCCGTCCAAAATGTGAATGACAATTATCAATGGGCTGAGCATTTTCCAACACATATTATTCGTGGATTTAGCGATATTGTTTATGGTTGTATTGATCATTATTTAAGTAGAACCGGACTAACTGGATTTGTTTTTGAAGGTGGCCAACACGAAAGTAAATCTGCAATTATGAATCACGAAGGAATGATATGGTTGGCTTTAAAAAATGCGTGTTCGCTCGAATTTGATGAATTATCAAATTTTCCAAAAGCAATAGACCATCTTAATCAATTTAAACCGCAACAGAAGACCTTTGAAATACTTTATCGTCATGGATTGAAAGACGAAGATAACTTCGCAATGTTGAAAGGTTATACAAATTTTCAAAAATTAAAAAAAGGAGAAATACTTGCCTTACAAAATGGAAAGGAAATTATAAGTGAATGGGATGATTATATATTTATGCCATTTTATCAATCCCAGGGAAATGACGGTTTTTTCATAATTCGAGAAGTAAAATAAATTCAATATCTAGTTTAAAATCAATAGGTAATCAATTGATAAAACTGTAGATACATGACTTTTATTCACAAAAAAAACTTGGTTCTCACACGAACCAAGCTTCTCAACTGTTCATTGTCATATTAACTCCGATACGGGCCAATCAAAGCTTATATTTCGAAAAGTGCAGGAAATCAAAAAAATATTACTGTTTAATTTATTTTCCTTCAGGGCGCAACTTAGAACTTTCCTTTATACTAGTTTCTGGCACTTTTTCCATAAAATCATGAATTGATGTATTGGAATCCGAACCATAACTTGCTAAAATAGTTCCTTTGCTCCCATCATTAGTTTCAACAACATATAATAAATATACATCAGAAGAATTATTTATCCCTTCATTACGATGTTCAATTAAAGTAGTAATTTCATCGGGTGAATAACTTCTTTTAGTTTCTAAATTTTGTAATTTTTCATTTATAATTTGAAATTCTTCAGTATAGCCTGCAGCTTCATACTGGCGAACGTAATCTAACTCGTTTTTATCAAAATCACTTTCCATAATAGTTTTCTTTTGTTTTAGCTTTCGAAAATTAAAAAAGAAAACTTAAATTCATCAGTGTTTCATTGGAAACTTTTAACCCTCTAAAGTATATTATTAACCCAACAAAATAAATGATAAAGTTATCTCAAAAACGAAATTCGTAAAACAAATAATATCATTATTTATGCAGTACTATTCCAAACCTCTTCTATCGATTTAATATTTGAAAAAGTTCCTAAAATTAACTTCACATCAAATAATTCTGCATTTGATAAATCACAGTTTTTTATTTGATGCTGAGAAAATTCTGAAGCCTGAAGTCCGTAATTCTGAATTTTACTTCAGATCATTTAAACATTTTTTAAAGCTTCATCGACTGAAAACTGAAAATTAACTTGTTTTCCTTTATTGCTTTCGAAAATAAAGTCTTTTAAACTATTACTTGAATAATTTGAAAAATCTCCGATTATAGTTAACGGCATTCGATATTGAGTGAATTTTTGGAGTACGTCTCCAGCCAATTTTGTTTTTAAATCAAAAAAATCGGGTGAAATATTTTTCTCATGAAGCAACATTCTATCAAATCCCTGGTAATAAATATTTCCAATTAAATCCAAAGCATCCTCTATGCAATTAATCAGTATTTTATCAGAAATTACTTCAGCAATTTTAACCTCATTGTGCGAATGTTCTTTAATTTCCATCTGATCTTATTGTTCGTTTAGTTTTACCTGTTCTTTAATCAACTTTTTAAACTCAATTTTTGGTACTTTTTGATTGAATTTAATTTGTATAGTTTTCTTCCCTGTTTTATAACCCTTTTCTTCCAGTATTTCACGCATATCGTCGGTTAATGAATCTATTCCAAAACTGACATGCTTTTGAGCCAATGAAAATCCTGCAAGAACACCGTTTAGTTTGTAAATGGGTACATTCCAACTAATTCCACCCTCTGCATTTGGTGCTGTAGCTTCGATTAGTTTTTTGAGCGTCATCATAATATCTTGAGATTCTACAGGTGAATTATCGATATATTCATCCACTGTTTTAGGTTTTAATTCTTCCATATTCATCGTTTTCTATTTGCTGGACTAAAATACCAAGATACTAAAATAAGAACCAAAAAAACTCGAGGTAAAAGGTGGAGTTAACATTTCTCCAAATATCATATTTATAAATAACACATGCCATTACACCGAATAAACCTGCAAAGACCCATAATTTATACAATGATAAATTTGGAATAAGTTATGTTAGAACAACGGGGTTTTCCATAAATAAAAGAAGATTAGTAAATAACCAAGACTGCAAAAAAGGTTTATACACTTCTAATTTTCTTCTGTTTTTTCAATTAATAATTACCAACAAATAACATTCCCAATGAAAACAAAATTATAGCAGAAGGGAATTCTACTTTAGCCGTTTTTGATTTTTATTGTTTTTTCTTACTGTTGAAGGAGAATGACCATATTTCTCTTTAAATAGCTTTGAGAAATAGCTCTTACTAGATAAACCAATAAGATCTACAATTTCTGAAATTGTATATTCGGAATTCTTTAAAAAATTATTCGCTAAATCTAACCTTCTATCTTGAACATATCCATTTACGGTGGTTTGGTAGAGCACTTTAAAACCATTCTGTAATTTATTTACATTTATTCCTACTTTATTGGAGAGATCCTGAACACTTTTAAAGTTTAAAATTTCGCTATTGATAATTGAAGAAGCCTCTTGAACTAACATCATTTCCATTTTTCTTAAAACCAAACTATCTCCCTTGGGAGCAATATCGTCGCTATATTGTATTAATTGTAAACTCAATATTTTAAATGCGCTTCCTTCTAAAAAGAGGTTTCTAACAAAACTCTCTTCTGCAAATCCATTTATTTCATTAAAAAGATCTGCCATTCTCACGCTATAACTACCATGGTGATAAAAGGATTGGGTTGCCTTAACATCATTAAATAACAACTGAAGATGTTCATCCAATTGATTGATTTCACAACTTTTCTTTTCGGCAAATAATTCACGATTTACTTCCAAGCTATTGATAATAGTTTTCTGTGCTGCTTTAAAATTAATTATGTGTCCATTATGAGCTGAACTTGCAATAATGATATTTTCGAGTAAATCTATTTTATGTTCAACTTCATCATTTTCGAAATAATGGGTTAAATGACCAGCTTCACAGAACAAAAATTTTAAGGGATGAACTTCATTCACAATAAAACGAATTTCTAAATCAATATTAAAAGTACAGTTATAAATAATTATACCTAATCCATCTTTGAAATTGATACCACTAATTTTTCCTGAACCGAAAGGCGGTGGAATATTTACAGTGTATTCATCACAGTTTTCAGTATAAGAAGTTCCAAACTCTTCAGCTAGATCTCTAATGACTTCCTTTAATGGTATTGAATGAATTTGTATCGTAGTCATATTTAAAATTTAGTTCGCAAAACTAGAGTTAATAAAAATTTACTATTAACTGAATTCAATAAATTATTAGCAGAATTGATAATCGACTAGAATATTAAATCGAAATAGGTACACTCGCATAAACCTTTAATCTTAAGAAGCAAAAAATGTAGTGAAATCATAACATTTTTTATGTTAAATTGATTTAAACTGCATAAAAATATACAAGCTTGGTTGTAATTTAGGTGCATAAAATTTTGCCGCTTTATAATGTTAAAAGCTTTTAAAATTTCTTTTAGGTTAATTTTTATGCGTTTTTCATCATTATTACTTTGAAAAGATTCATAAAATTGATGAATATAAATAGTGCTTTAATTTCAATGAATATGTTTTAACGATTAAAGAAAATGGAACCAAATACAATTACTACTAATGAATTCCCTACTTCTTTCGCTTTCGAAAGTTGTTCTTTTGTTAATCATTCACTCAACGACTTCTATTATAAAGAGTATTCTTTTATAGGTGTGGACAATCATACATTTAATATAAGTTGCGAAAGTAAAATAGGACTGTATTTTATCTTTAGTTGGAAAGGAGGTCTGGATATAAGTTTTAATATTGACAAACAAAAGTCAATAACAGATTTTCAAAGTGCTGTAATTTATGATGACAATTTGGAAGGTGTTAACCTTTTCTTTGAAAAAAATAATTACTATCGATTTTGCATAATAGGATTTAATCAAAAGGCTCCAGATGAAAATTTTTCTTTCATGAAATTCGAAAATGCCTTCTTGTCACAGATTTCTTTTAATATCCCTATTTTCATTGGCAAACCCTATTCTAAATTAATCAATAATATCGATAAATTGTCTAATAGAATTCATGAAAATAAAGATTCGGAATTAATTTTAGAAGGTTTAATTTATCAAATCTTGGGATTGAAAGCAGAGTATTTCAAGGACTCTTTAAACAATGAACTCAAGAGTAAATCCATTTTGACGAATGAGGAATTGAAACGTTTTAACAAGGTTGCTGAAGAAATTAAAAATACCCCTTCTTTCGAATACTCTATTGAATATTTATGTGAAAAAGCTGCACTATCACCATTAAAACTTCAAGAAGGTTTTAAAGATATTTACGATTCTACTGCCATGGAGTATGTACGAAATAGCAGACTAGACAAAGCCGTTGAACTCCTAAAAAGCACCAATCTCAATATTTCAGAAATCGTTTATAGTATTGGATTAACAAGCAGAAGTTATTTTTCTAAGATTTTCAAGTTAAAATTCAAATGTTCACCTAGAAATTATAGGAAATAGGAGAATAATTTTACAAGATTGAATCTATAAGGTTAAACTAAATTCGTATTGAGTTAAAAAAAGTTAAGATTAAAGTCTATTTTTGATACACTATTACTATTCACTACTAATTAATATTATATGCGGACTTTAAGAATATTATCAAGTTTTGCCTTCATCATGATAGCTTATTCATGTAATGACACCTCTTCGAAAAGAGTTAATATTGAAAAAGAAGAAAAAGTAATTAAGAAATCTAATTTATTCGAACCAGATGAATTGGATGAGAAAGTAGAGAGCAAAAACGGTTATTATTTAGACACCACTTATATCAGATGAAAGACAATAAATAAGGGCTAAGGAATAAACAATGTGGACCAGAAAAATATGTAAAAGATATCCTAATTTAAACTTCTCCATTTTTTTATTACTTATTCCAATGATCAATCTCCAACCAATCATTCCCATTATTCCACAAATTACTCCATAGATTAATCCGTCATAAATTATATTTTCCGTTGATATATAGGAATCAATAAAAACCCAAATTAGAGCAAAAATATAACCAATTATAAAATGAATAATCCAAGAGATTAATTTAGGAATGAAACCATCTTTATTTGGAAAAAAGAATTGATTGATTTTCGTTGGGATAAAATAATTGGTTCCAATCAAAATTGAAAAGATTAGACTTGCAACTGTCATTAAAGCAGTTGCGATTAGCGAGGAAAAAACAATATTTAACATCTAATTGAAGTTTTTATTATTAAAAATAATAGAAAATAATCAGCTAAAACGACAAGTCATTGAATGCGTCAAAATAAAAACTTATCCCGTTAAAAACACCGATTTCACAAGGCTTCATCCAGTTTCAAAAACTCTAAATTTAAACTTATTCATTAAAAAAATAGGAATATAATTTCACATCATGGAAAGGGATATAGAATTAGAATTCAAAGCATTTATTTTACAAAACGACCATCCTTGTGTAATGGCTCAATCAGCTTTTGAACATGATCAAGTTATGATCAAAGATTTGGGTGAAATGAGATCTCTAAATGCTGCTCAAGAAATAATTGAAGGTTTGGAAGAATTTTTGAGAAATTTTGACACTGACACAAAAAAAGAGTTTTATTCTTTTATTGCTGTTTTCCCACAAGAAACTATAGATTCAGAAATTGAATTTGAAAAAAAACCATGGATGTTATTAAATCAAATTCATAAGTTAGATGAATCAGAATGGGATAATTCAGTGAGCAAAGATCCAGAAAATAATGAGTTTAGTTTTAGTATAAGCGGCAGAGCTTTTTATATTGTGGGAATGCATCCCAACAGTAGCAGATTTGCGCGACAAAGTCCATATCCATCTATTGCTTTTAATCTACATTCTCAATTTGAAAAGTTGAGAGAAGATGGAGTTTTCAAAGTTGTAAGAAATAAAATTAGACAAAGAGATAAAGCTCGTCAAGGCACGATTAATCCTATATTAAAGGATTTCGGTTCAGATAGTGAAGCAAAACAATATAGTGGTAGGGCTGTCAAAAAAGACTGGAAATGCCCATTTCATTCAAAATAATTCAAATGGAAAATAAAATAAACGAACAAACAGGAGCAGCATTTACCATTTCAAAAAATCAATATTTAAAAATTATTGACCCCAAAGGCGGACAAGTGAGTGATTTGGTGTTTTTTTCTGAAAAAGATAAAAAGGAAAAAATATCCGCTGGAAAAACAATGGATTTTGAAGAAAGTATCCTCATTACCAAAGGCAATTATTTATGGAGCAATCGAGGACGTAAACTTATGGAGGTTATTGAAGATACAAATGGCAGGAACGACATTCTCCTTGCTCCTTGTAGTCCTGAAACTTTTCAAATTATGTATGAGGTAGAAACATATCACCCGAGTTGCTTTGAAAATCTGTATAAAAACTTGGCTCCATTTGGAATTAGTCCTGATGATGTCCCCACCGCATTTAATGTTTTCATGAATGTCCAATTTTCGGAAGAAGGGAAACTATCTGTTTTACCTCCAACAAGTAAAGCAGGTGATTATTTAATCGTTAAGGCATTGGACGATTTGATCATTGGGTTGACAGCTTGTTCGGCGGAAGACAGTAATGGTGGTACATTCAAGCCCATACATTATGAAATCCTCAATTCAATTTAAAACCTTTTTTTAAAATCTTTAGGTCATAAGAAAACCCTCTCAATTGAAAGGGTTTTCCGTTTTCTATCAAATTTCATTGATTAATAACTTTTAAAATTTTGCTTTTAATCAATTAACTTGATGGACGCTCTTGAGATTTTTGAGTTTGATCCGTTGGTTGGTTTTGAGTTTTACCCTGTGTATCATTATCAAGTTGTGACATTTGATAATTATTAGAGCGATTTTCTCTTTCCCAACGATCATTATTGTCGTTTCTCGTTTGACGATCTTCTCTATCCCATCGGTCATTACGTTCATTACGGGCCTGACGATCTTCTCTGTCCCATTTGTCATTACGCTCGTTACGCATCTGGCGATCCTCTCTTTCCCAACTATCATTTCGCTCATTTCGAGCTCTCATGTCATTATCATAATTTTGATCCTTTCCATAGCTGTTTTCTACAGAATTTTCATTGTTTTGTTTTTGATCTTTTTGATCTTTTTTTGAAGTACTCATAATATTAATTTTTTAATGTTTGTACGACAAATTTAGAGTACTTATTTTCTTAAAATTGACACGAAACATTTAAGTTTTAACCCAAAAACTTTTTAACTTATTTTAATGAAACCGGCTTTTCAAAACCAACATAACCGACTGATTAAAAGCTAATTAACGCAATGAGCGATGAAATATAAAATAAAGGAAATTCCCAAAAAAAATTAAAAAACGAATCGCGTCAAAATATTTATTTTTCAAGTCAAAAATACAATTTCAACATCCTTAATTTCATGCAAAACAGGGGAAATAATTCCATCTGTAAAACTTTAAAATTTATTATTATGGAAAGTAGATTGTTATCATCATCAACATTAGTTGGAACATCAGTAGAAAACGCAACTGGGGATAATCTTGGTCAAATCGAAGATTTAATGATTAATTGGAAAGAAGGGAAAGTTGCTTATGCGGTTTTGTCCTTCGGAGGATTTTTAGGAATAGGCGATAAATATTTCGCTGTACCTTTAGAGTCATTTAAAACTTCACCAGATCCAGACAGAAATGTATTAGTTCTAAACGAATCTAAGGAGCGTTTAAAAAATTCGCCAGGTTTCGATAAAGATCATTGGCCAAGTACCGCAGACAATGTGTTTACAGAAAAAGTTTATAAACACTACAATGTTTTATAGAATCTAAATGAACATATGTTTTGCAATCAAAAATCTTTAAGGAGTCAAAAGTTTACCTTTTGACTCTTTTCATTTTAGAATGTGAAATCTTAGTGGGTCGATAGTTTTCCAAGCGCTAGTCCCGTATAGCTTTCGGGATTTTTGCTTTACTTTTTAGGGCAACCGACCGAAGGAAGCTCATGAATACAAACAAAAATAGACAGGAATGAATAATGCTAAAAAGTAAAAAAAACACAAAACTACAAAAAGCACTCCCCTACCATTCTTGAAAACGACTTTTTAATCCCCGCAGAAAGTGGTTCTACAAATCGCTTATCCGTCAGCGCTTCAACTTCATGATTCAACTCCGGATAACGTTTCGCTAATCCCACAATCACCTCAAATGCCTTTATTCTCACAGAAGACTGCTTTTTTATATCCAGCCAAATATCCACACAAACGTCAAACAGCAACCCTTCATCCTCTTCATCAACTTCCATCTTCAGTAAAATGTTAATCAAATTGCGTTGGTGTCCATCTTTACACTTCGGGAGTCGCTTTACTATCGCTGAAACAAAAGGCAGAACCCGAGCATCATTCTTCTTCATGCAACTCCATAACAACCACGTAGCGCGCCACGAATAGGGTTGTTTATCCGAAATGGTCAATTCAATCAATTCTCCAAAATCCCCAGGGTTTGAATCGATGTAAGAAAGCATATCCTGTTTGTAGGAATTTGTGAGAATGGATTCTAGAGGGGATGTTTGCATTTTGCATTGAAATCTGATGTATGGAGTATAAATATAATGAAGTGATTGGAAAAAAACTAAATTAATACCTGACTAGGTTATCATTAATGTGTTGGTATATTCCAAGTTGATATTTTATACAATTTCATATTTGACTTACATTAATTTTCTAAAACTTCCAACAACATTGCTTTTCGTTCACGAGAAATAGGCAAAACATGATCGACTAATTTGACTTGAAATCCTTCGATGGAAAGTATTTTATTAATTTGAATGACATATGAACGATGTATTTGGATGAAATCTACTTTGGAAAGTTCTTCTATTAAACTTTTTAAAGTTTTATGAACGATAATGCTTTGACCGTCTTCGAGATGAATTTGAACGTAGTTTTGTAAACTTTTTATGTAAATGATATCCTTTAAAATAATTCTTTTGTCGACACCGTTCTCCCTGAAAAAAATAAATTTTGAAACTTCGTTCTCTGGGTTCATTAAACCAAACATTTCCTTTGCTTTTATAACAGCTGCCTCAAACTCTTTGAAAAATATAGGTTTAATTAGGTAATCAATTGTATTCACTTTGTATCCCTTCAACGCATATTCTGGATAGGCCGTGGTAAAAATAATCATAGTTGATGAATTATTTATCTTCTCAGCAAATTGAATCCCATTAATATGAGGCATATCGATATCCAAGAATATAATATCAACTTGTTTGTTATTAATCAATTCCAATGCATGTAAAGCATTTCCAAAATCACCAATGCATTCTATAAAATCGAATCTTTTTAGGTATTCCAGAAGGCCTTCTCTAGCTATTCTTTCATCATCTATTACTATCGCTCTCATAACTGCTTTAAATTTAATTCTAATTGTACAGAATAAATTTCATTTTCCTGCTGAATGACCATTTTAAAATTGTTAGGATACAGTAATTTAAGTCGTTCTTTAACATGCTCTAATCCTACACCGTTTGGACGTTTACTGGTTATATTTTCATCATACGAATTACGAAGAATAAATACTAGATTGCTGTCTTGAGTAACCACCAATGATTGACTAACAAAAAATTCATTATTGCTATTTGGTTGCACATGTTTAAAGGAATTCTCTACAAATGCAGAAAGTATAAAAGGTGTAATCTGAAAATTATTTTCAATAATTCCCCAATGACAATTAACTGCTAAATCAGATCGGTGCCTATTGATTTCTAAATCAAAATACTCTTTCAAAAACATTATTTCACGTTCAAGAGTAATGTATTTCTTTTGAGATTCATAAACGTAATACTGTAGAATTTTGCTGTACCTTGATAGCATTGCCAACGCTTCATCTTTGTCTTTAATAATCAGAAACTGTAAATTATTCAGAACATTAAATGTGAAATGAGGACTTAATTGATTTTTTAGAATATTTATTTCCATTTCCAGTGCTTTTCTCTTAACCGTTTCCAACTCTTTCTCTTGTTCCATAAAGTGTTTGAATTGATTGAACGAGTAATTGAGTCCAGTCACCAAAACAACAAATAGAAATTGCCCAAAAAACAAGGATTTCCATTCTTCTATTAATAATTTAACTTCTTCCTCTCCCATAGTGAAATTAACGACTAAAAAACCTTCCATGGAGAGAATTAACGCAACAAAAAGGCATGAAAGAGTCAAAGTGAATATCAATAAAACTGAATTCAATTTGAATAGAAAAGCAGATACTTTTTGATTAAATATAAGCTGAGTATATAATTTAAGTGTGATAATAATCAATCCAGAATAAATCAATGCGGTAATGAAAGAAAATGTTTCATTGGATGATAGCTGCAAAAAGCTGATCAAAAATATAAATACCCAAAAGAAATTATTAATCCGGTTTATTAAGTTCATTATCCATACTTAGTTTAAAGCAAAATTAATCTATTTGCTTTAGCAGGACAATTCATTCATCAACAAAAATCGACTATTCGTCAAAGCTTAATTCGTTTGTCAATAAATGATTGCAACTGGTCAAAACGCATGTTAAAAACACTGGCAACGTACTACTTTTGGTCAACAAATTAAAAAAATAAGAAAAATGAAAACAAAAATTATTTTAACAATTGCATTGTTTGGTATAGCATTTCAACTCTTTTCTCAAGATGAAAAATCAAAATTTACGTTGAATTTTGGAGCTGGTGGAAATTACAATTTAATGAACTCAGGTAGCAAAATAAAAAATCATAATGCAATTAGAGGCTTGATCGATTTAGTAATTAAAGAAAGATGGGTTATAAATTATTCGCAACACGGCTCAGTAAATCAAAAAGGACTCAAAAAAGTAAAAGTTACAGAAGATGATCATTTTGGAATATATGAACACAGCTTTGGTTTTGGTTATAAATTTAATTTCGAAAACCAATTTTATGTGTTACCGACAACAAACATTGGAATCGGTCTATTAAAGTCAATAGAATATTACAACTCAGACTGGGAGGAAATAAAATCTGAATTTTCAAAAGAAGTAGAAGGCGCTTTCTTTGTTAGTCAAGAAGTAAGATTTGGATATGATTTCGGGAAGCATCTCGCATTGGAAACACACATAAATTACAGCTATTATTCTGATATTCATCTACCTTCAACAGTTTCTTCAAGCGATCTTAATGGACTAGGTTTTGGCTTAACCATTATTGGTAAAATTCCGTTTTAGTAAAGTATTCGCGTTCCTAGACTAAATTTTAAGTAGAATAAAAAGGACATTGATTGATCAAAAAATTAAAGAGCGGAATAACTCAAAACTTATTCCGCTCCTTGATTGTAAAGCGCTTCACTTTCTTTAAGTTAAAAGATTATAAAAGATAAAGTGTACTTTCTAATAGTATTTAGAAATTCATAGCTTTATAACTGAATCTAATATTATTAAAAAACAAAACTATGAAAACAATAATCAAAATTTTAGTTCCTCTACTTGTAATATTAGCTTTTTCATTTGCCTGTAAAAAAGAAGAAGACGGGAAAGGCCAGTTAAAAGTTCTATTAACTGATGACCCTGCAGATTTTACTGAAGTAAATGTAAATATTACAGAAGTTTGGGCGAATTATAATGGAAGTGGGAATTCTCAAAGTGGATGGGTTCAACTAGATGCCAACCCTGGTTTTTATGATTTGTTACAATTGCAAAATGGAGTAACAGATGTAATAGCAGATCCTACCTTAATTCCAACAGGTGACATAAATCAAATTAGATTAGTTCTTGGTGAAGACAATTATGCAGTTGAAATTATTGATTCAATCGAGGTGCAACATCCTTTGTTACTTTCTAGTCAAGATAAAACAGGAATCAAAATCAACTTAAACTCTGAAATAATAGCTAACCAGACTATTGAAGTAACCTTGGATTTTGATGCTGGAAGCTCTATCATAGAACAAGGTAATGGAGAATATAGATTAAAACCAGTGATCAAAGTTGAAAACGTTACCTATATCCCATAATTTTTCTAAGATAGAACCAGAATAATATGCGTAGTATCAACTGAAAATAGTTTTCTCCTAGTAATGTTTAAAACGTATTGACTTTCGTAACTAGAATATACCGACCGATTAGAAATAATTTCTAATCGGTTTTTTATTGTGTATTGTAATGGTTAGGAATTAATTATATAAACACAGATTTGAAGGTTTATATCAGTATTACCAAACAAATGAAGATAAAATTAAATTTAAGCAAGTGGTTTCAATCATCTAAATCATCTGAGAAATTTTCCTCTTCATCATAACGAAATTTCCAACTTGCATAAATAAACAGACCAAATAATCCGATTCCAATTAATACAAAAGCAATGCCCAAATATAAATTACTGTTCTTCCTCGACCTTTCTATCTGATTATACTCTTCCAAATCGAATAATTGTCGTTTTTTATAAGCGAAATAATAGGTCTGAGGATTGTCTCGTGATTCTATAAAAACATTACGCTCTTTATTCCAAAATCCGATATTTTGTGCTTTTTCTAATTCACTTTCAATAGTTCCCACCTCTATCATTTCTCCTTCTTCCAGGTAATCTAGCGCATTATTTTCATCTAAAATATTATACGAAGCATTGGAAATCTTAAAGGTGTAATCTGAAGTATTCAATTTATATCGAACGATGATATGCCTTTTACCTCTTCTTGTTCTTGTTCCTATTGTTTCTTCTTCAACGAAAATCACAGCTACTTTATACTTAACAATATCTGACTGCTGAAGATCTTCGTCGAAAAAGGATTTAACGAATCCACTGAATATTACCAACAGAATTAAAAGGGCAATTGAAGATCCAATTATCGTATTGACACTCTTTTTATTTAGTTTTTTGTTTTTCATGTTAGATAACAAAAGGAAAGACTGAATTTAAGAAAGTGATGACTGAAGGTCAGAATGACCACAATTCAATGAAATTAGGTTGTTTAATTAATCTCATAACTACTCGTCACTTCTATATCCGGATCCAACGACAAAAGAGCAGAACAATATTTTGTAATTGCTAAGTTAATTGCTCGCTCTAATTTGTCAGTAGAAAATGTGATGTTACTCTATCCCGGAGATCCCCGAAAAAACAAAGATGATGTTTTTGAAACGACAGACTTGGTTTCTTTTGCTAAAGGTGATTTCTCGCATAAAGGGTATTTGAGGTTTGTGAAGGTGGTTGAGGATGGGAAGTTGTTCGAGAAATTGGGAGAGAAGGTTTTGGATGGGTTTATTGAGATTAAAAAGTGAATTTTACAATGGTAATTATTTACAAAAATTTTGTCTTAATTAAAACTTAATGGATTGCTGTTCATAAACTTACTACTTGTACATCTTTTGTGCAATATTTGCGTATCTGCATTTTATTTACGTATATTTGCATCCAATACAAAGATATTAGCCATGGGAACAACACCTAGCTTAAATAGAGTTACAAAGCCAAAAACTGAATACTCGATGAATAAAGAGAATAAACTTCAAAAAAGATTAAGAAGTGAAAAATCTATTCAGGTAACTGCTAAACAACATGAAAGTTACAGGCTGAGCGCTTATGCTCCAGTAAGATAAAATTTACATTTTTTTTATAATATTATAGACCGTTAAATACGGTCTTTTTTTATGACTTCTAACCAACTTAAATACTGCCATTATACACCAATTCGAAACTCGAAACTGACGAGAAATATCTCTTTGCCCTTTCAAAAAGATAATCCAGACAGAATTAAGACATTTAAGATCAAAATAAAACGGAATCTTATCTATATCGTTGAAATCTACTATTACCTAGAGTATGCATTCATTAAGTTTCATCCTAAAATTCATGAAAACCACCCACACAAATATCAAATTATTGGTATGGGGTTATCCGTAGGAGAAATTAAAAAATTATTGAACACTTCATGTAAAATCATACTTGATGAAATAGATAAAAGTGATGATGAAAATATCGTCTATGCTTTCTTCGGACAATGGTATAAGAAAGACAATGAGAAAAATAGAATTGCCTCAAAGAGATTTAACCTTTATAGAAAACAAGTGAATACGTTTTTTACTTTAGATCGATTTGTTCATTCGGAAGAAGAAATAATTAATTTCTATTGTATTTCACCAAAACAGAATAAAAGATTCAATGATCAAATAATCAAGTTAAGGAACGAGCTTGCAAATGACCTAAGCTTAACGGAATTATTCATGACGGAAAAAGCAAAAGAAGATTTTTTGGGGTATGATTGATTTTCTGAAACTATCACCTAATGCAATGATTCATAACTTCACCTCAATAGTTCTAAATTATATGTTTGCAATGTAATGTTTTTCTATCTTGGTGATAACCGAAACAATACAATTGATGTTTTTGAAACGACGGATTTAGTTTCTTTTGATGAAGGTGATTTCTCGCATAAAGGGTATTTGAGGTTTGTAAAGGTGGTTGAGGATGGGAAGTTGTGTGAGGAATTGGGAGAGAAAGTTTTAGATGGGTTTGTGGATTTAATTACTATTTTTAAAATCTAAATTTACATAGATGAAAATAACTTTTAACAATTTAAAAAATGAGAAAGTAATTGGAGGCTCAGATAACGGAGTTATGGTCCTAACAAATCAAAGAATTCACTCAAATAATGGATCATTCTTTGGAGGAGAATACATGACTATGAATTTGGAAAATATTAGTTCTATGGAAGTTAGACATTCAAGTAATTCCCTATTTTTATATTTAGGTATTATTGGAATTATATTAACATTATTTTTCTACACTAATAATACTCAGCAACCAATCATAGTGGGATTATTTATATTTTCTGTTGTTTTTTTAGGTCTCTACTTTTCTTCTAGATCAAGGGTAATTTCAATATACTCAAATGGAGCTTCCAAAATGATCATTCAAGCAAACAACATGAATTCTGCTGCTATTTCAGACGTTCTGAATAAAATAGCTGAGGCCAAAAGTGAGAGAATTAATGAATTAAAACAGTTTCCTTCAATTCATATATAACATTTTGATCATCTAATAAAAAGTCATAATAATTAACTTAAATGTAAACCCTGTTTGAAAAATTAGATTTTAGGTCTTTAATTTTTATTTCATTTGCTTGTGTCTAAGTGTTTTCTTTTTTTTCAAAATCCTCAATCACACTCAAAGCCATGTCCAAAACATCCTTCATTTTTGATTCAAACTCTTCTTTAAATTTACCAAAAGCCATCTTGTATAAAGTATCTATGTCTCCCCAGTTATTATATTCTTGCCAATACGAATTACAAAGCCACCATTCATTTTGAGGATTTGGCTTATCCATTACATTTTTTGCTTCTTTAGCGATAATATGATAAATAGGTTTCTCAACAGGATTTATATTAATAAATGACAAACCATAAAACATATGACGATTCAAGTGGCCACCAAACTGAACAGATAAACGCAGACCATACTGACTTAACTTTTCATGAGAAAAGAAAAAGCCAACAAATTGTTTTCTTTCATTAATCAAACTCTCATCTAGATCATGAGCTTTCATATTGTTTTCACTTGCGAATTCTTTAAAAAAGGGCATTAGACTATCCTGAATAACATTTTTATAAATTTCATCCTCAGTTTTACGCATAGAACGATACGCTTCAAAGCTTTCTTTGCTCTTAGTGATTTTTTTCGCTATCTCTTTACTCATTTCTTTATTGATGTTTTGGAAGGTTAGTTTTTTGACCAAGTTTAAATATTGAACGATGCTCTCTCTGACTATTGGAACAGTTGCGCTTTTTTCAATACAGGCTTCCAACCATTCTTTAATATCCTTTTTATATGATATTTGTTGATAATCTACTCCTAAACGATCTAACTCTTCATGAACTCTACTTTCTTCACCTTTCAGCGTTAGGTAAATTAAGCGTCCCTGGTTTTTATAATTATGATACCTCAAAAGTTGATTTTCTTGTTCGCCTGCATCAATCTTATTTTCAATCTTAATTACTTCTCCTTTTACTGAACGGATAAGTAAATCTATGTTTCCTCCTCTCGTTTTGTCATCGCTTATTCTTCCAGTATAGTATTCTTTTAAACAAGTAGCTCCCTCACTATCGAAGTCTTTAATATCCAGTTGCTGCAAAAACAAATCTAAATACAATGTTTCTTGTTGATGCGAACCCTTTGGATTTAGTAACTCTGCAAGAAACATAGAGTGCAAAGGAACTTCTTCGTTCTCTTTTTTAAGAAGTGTAAATAGATTAAAGCTTTGTCCAGACATCTTATTGATTCTAGAATAACTATTCACAATCGTCTGTACTTGCAATAATAATGTGTTTACTTCTGTCATAAATATTAATTGATTTTGATTTGAAGAATTTGTATGATAACGAACTCCTTCATGATTAGGTTGAGTATTCTTTTAATGTAATTTATATTGTCCAAGTTATCTTTTTATACTCTTCTATCAATTTTTTATAACAATTTTCATTAATTGATTTGATATAACAAATATGACCATAAAGCCAATCATGAAAACTAAGTCTATTAAATCCAAACAAGGTCTTTTTGTTTTTGTTAAGGTGATTATCTACACCGTATTTCCTACAGAAATATAAGTGTCTTTCAATCATTTTTCTGTACTTTTTATTTACGTTAACTCCGTTTGCAATTGTTAACCCTGTAACATATTGAGCACATCCTTTATTAATAAACTTTGTTTTTTTCTTATTAACATAAAAACCTTCACTCTCTATTATTTGATAAATTACATTTAAAGATGGTAGTTTTTGACCTTTTTTAATTGAGAATGTTAAATCGTCTGCATATCTGGTATAATTAAACCCTAGCTTTTTAGATAGACCTCCAAAGCGTTTATCCATTTTTGAAGCAACAATATTTGCCAGAAGTGGGCTTGTTGGAGCTCCTTGAGGTAAAACCCTAGAAGAAGAGTTAATAGTTTGTCCAATTACACTTTTCACTTCCGAATCGACTTTCTTCCAATATTCTTTAGGGTGAACAACTGTGCATAAATTTGCAAAGTCATGACTAACATTACCAATATACCCCATTTTCTTAAAACAGTAGTAAATTCTTTCTACTTTTATTGTATCAAAAAACTGTAAAAGATCAATTTTTAAAATCGTTTCAGCAAACTCATGTTTTTTAGCATTATCTTTTATTGATTTTCCAATAATAAATCCTGTACAGCTATCTTCGAATTTATAATTATTCAAAATATTGAATTGTATCCATTTTTGCAAATATTTTAAATCCTCTTTAGGAGCCATGATTAATCTTTCACCACCATTCCTTTTTCTTAAAGTAAAGCATGAATATTTACTTTGAAGAACATCCTCAAAGTCCTCCCCATAATCATTCAATAAATAATCTATAAATGTAGACTGGATTTGCATCATTGAAGCCCAATGTTGCCTAGTGAAAATAATTGGAAAATCATTTGACTCAAGATTTTTAACATAATGAATCACAGAATTAATGTATTCTTGTGACTTATCCTTTGTTTTTGCTAGTTCAATAAATTCATTTAGAGGGAATTCCATTTTTACTACTTTCTTGAATGTTTATTTGTAATTCATCATTGAATGTTTGAGCTTTTCACGAGAACATTTAAGCATAAAATATAGATAAAGTTATGCTACCGTCAAAATCAAACCTCAACTTTATCTCTATACAAGGCACAGAGATTACCCGTAGGTAAAATGCTAAAAATCTAAGAACTCCCCCCAAATGTTTTTGGTAAAAATAAGTAATTTTTAATCGCTAAATTTGGTTTAGTTATTTTTCTTATTGATGATTTTTTTCTTTTATGTTTTAAATCTTTTATTAATTCTTCTCCTTCAACAGATATATCAAAACTATTTTTACGAATATACCCTTTACGTCTTCCTTCAACATAAATAATTCTCAATTCTTCTTTGGTAACACCAAAGAAGTTGCAAATAAATTGATTACACATATTTGGATCAGATTTATATTGGTGCTTTAAATAAAGTAAGCTCAGAAGAAAATAATTATTTTTTAATCGTAAAATGTTATTAACTTTCCTTTTATCCTTATCATCTGAAATAAGCTCAGCTCCACCTTCAATTTTAAGGTTTTCATGAAAAAAAGTATTAAGAAAATAAGAAAGATTCTTCTTTAAATCTTTAGCCTTTTCCATTTTTAATTTAGAATATCTAGGATACAATGGATACCAATTTTTTTCACCCCAAATAATAGGGAAATTATTGTTTGGGGCACCGTAATAAAAAGAAACTAGTGATTGAGAATTCTTATAACCTCTTGGTAAGAATTGTTTCGGCGGTCTGTTTACCTCAATTATTGCTCCGTATTTATCGATAAGATTTACTAACTCTTTACTTTTGGGTAATAATTTTAATGGTGATTTTTTACTTTCAATAAATTTAAATCTTATTTCTGAAATAATCTTCAAACCTCTTTTATTAATACAATTATACGCCTTTTCCATGATTATGGGGCACATCAAAATCATTTTATGATCATAATTATGAGTTTTTATGATCGTGTTATGCAATTTGAAATAGTCCAAAAAGGTTTTTCCAGAACCTACGAAATCATCTATAAAAATTATATAATCATAATTCTGAGTCCCTTTTAATTCACTTTCAAGATCATGAGAAAATTTAAAGTTGTTATTTTTCTCTTTATTTTTATACCGGTCAAGATGAGTCAATGGATAGGTTACCAATGTTGAACTTTTCCCAATTTTCCCAAACGGAATAAAAAGTAAATTTAAATCGGTTTTAACGTATTTAAACAAGTCTTTTAATAGATGATCGAATCTTAACAAAAGTTCTTCAGGACTTATATATTCATAAAACCTCAATAAATCTAGAGCTGTTGTGATTTCTTCTTCGTCAAAATTTTCAAGCCATTTGATTATATAACTAGGCAGCACCGAATATTTTAATCTGCCAAGAACACTTTCAAGTAGCTTAATATTGTTTTCATGATATTTATATTGATGAGGCATTTGACTATAAATAATATTTAATATTCTCTCCGGTATAAACCCTATTTAGTTCGGTCTGATTAATCGATTTTATTCACTTACCCTCCCCATATTTACCTCTCTACTCAGCAACCTCCCGATAACTATCGTGGACCAATCTCTCCTCAGCCTCACTAACCGAAACCTGCCCATTCATTAACATAGGCAACAACCAATCACGAAGCTCTGCAAGTTTTTGGTTTTCTTTTAAATTAGTTTGAATCTGAGCATGAATAGGTTTAGCATAATCATAGAAAAGATCCATAACTTTTGAATCAGGAATTGCAACTTTGTGATTTGTTACAAATGATTCAAACAGCAAGTTTTTAATTCCGCTTGTCTTACCTTCCCAACCAAACAGAACTCCAGCATCATACAACCTATTCCATTCATAAGCGAAGTTATACAAAGCGTTTTTATCTTTTAAAGTTACTGCTTTACAGAAGTTTGAACAGATTAAAGGATTTTCAAAGCGGTCTAATGTTTCTTCTATTATAAATGCCATTCTTCCTGTTGATTGTGTTGGGCTTCCACCTGAAATTTCTATAATGAAATCTCCAACCTCTAATAGTTTATGGTTGTTCTTTTCAAGAATAAATCGTGTTGGACTCTTAACTTCACCATTTCCATTTAAACCATTTAAATCGGCTCCTCGAATACAAGAAACCTTATTAACATAGTTTCCTTGTTTTGTTTCTTTCCCCCAGTCTCCGCTTTTGTCATTTTTAATCCAATCTGAAAATGAATTCACCTCCCAACCCGCAGGAACCTCCCTCTTCAATTCTTCATTATAAACCATTTTACCTCCAGATGATTTATAAGGCTTTCCATTTACATCAGGTATACCCTGAGCGAAGTCGAAGGGAAAATCAAACTGTACAAACCAATAATCATAAAGCGTTTTGGCCATCGCTTCTAACTCTTTATTGATTTTATTGTTAACTTCTATTTTCGCGTCTAAATCGGAGAGGACTTTGGCGATTTGTTTTTGAGATCTACTTGAAAACAATGGTAATTTTACATTTGCTAATATACCTTGATTTAGATTTTGAATATTTGTTCCACCCGAGGTAGAAATTGAAGATTTAAACCTATCTGATCGTGTATAATATGCACAAAAAAGTGGATCAACCACTGAGGAAGTTAATCTCGCCCGAATACAAAATCCTGAATAAACAGCTTTAATATCTTTATCAATATATAAACTTCTTCCAACTAAATCTTTATTACCATTTGATCTAACAAATAAAATATCTTCTTTTCGTAAATAATCTTCCTCCTTAATAATTCCTAAAGGATTTATTTCACCTAAAGAACTGTAATCAGGATAAAATCTGTCTTTAAAATCTGGAATACCGATTATCAAACAACCCATTCCGTGACTATCTTTACCAAAGTTTAAACCATTTCTAAATTCTGCTATTTCTCCAAAACTAATTTGTTTCATAAATGATTATTTAAATTTAAGCTTGATAAATTATTCTGAATCTTTATTTCCAAACTTTTAGACTCATCAAAAAGCTCACTTAAATTACTTTCAAAGCTCCCCATTTTAGCAGTAAACTCTTCAGCAGTAATATCAACATATTCTATTTTAACTTCAAAATATTGCCCTGCACTTAAGCTATAATTTTTCGCTTTAATTTCATCATATCCTACTACGACAGAAAAGTCATCTTCAGCTTTCTTCGCATTAAAAACATCAATAATTTGTTGTTCTTCTACTTCGCTTAAAACTGTTTTTTGGTTTTTTCCTTCTTTTACTTTTGTACCTAAGTTTGAAGCGTCCACCAAAACTACATCTTTGGTATTGGTTTTATCTAAAAACAAAATACTTACGTTGGTTCCTGTTGTTGCAAAGATATTAGAAGGCATACTCACCACTCCTGCTAACATTTTACTTTCTACTAGTTTTTGTCTGATCTTTTTGTCTATTCCAGACTGTGCAGTAATAAACCCTGTAGGAACAACAATTGCTGCCTTTCCTTTTGCGGTTAAACTGTACATGATGTGCTGAATAAACAACAAATAAATAGCCATGGAGTCTTTCTTGCTCTTAGGAACTTTTGGTATTCCAGCAAAAAAACGTTCTTTGTTCGCTTTACTGTCTAAATCTGCACTATAGTCTGAAAAGTCCAACTTAAATGGAGGATTAGAGACGATATAATCGAATTTTTCTAATTGCCCGTCCTCTTGCTTATGGTAAGGACTTAAAATCGTATTTCCTTGAATTATGTTTTGGATAGAATGAACGAGGTTGTTTAAGATCAAGTTCAAACGTAACAATGCAGAAGACTTTTGAGAGATGTCTTGAGAGTAAATCGTACACTTAGCTTCCCCAATGGAGTGGGCTAAATTCATCAATAAAGTTCCAGATCCCGCACTTGGGTCATAGCAGGTCACGTTGTTTACATTCTCTTCTGTAACTAAACATTCTGCCATAATTTTAGCAACGGCATGTGGTGTAAAGTACTCAGCGTATTTACCTCCACTGTTCGTGTTATAATCTTTAATTAAATATTCAAAGATGGTAGCAAAGAAATCAAATTTCTCTTTAAAAATGTGTTCAAAACTAAAGTCAACTAATTTGTTTACTAAAGCTTTACAGAATTCATCTCTATTATCGGTAACGTATTTGCTTAGATTATCAAACAAAACTACTTTTTCACCACCTTGCGTCAGTACAGAGAAGATGTCCGTATTGTCTTTGGCTACACTGAGTAAAGTTTCATCAAAAATATCAGCAAACTTTTCTTTGTTTTGTTGTTCAAATAAGCGTGAAATTAAATTCTTAGGAGCAATATGAGCCGTATTCTCACTAATTTGCATTGTTAAAAACTCTAAATCATCATCTGAAAACTTTTTTAGCGCTTCATCGAAACTCTCAGCTTTCGCCAATTCAGGCTCCAATTTTTTTAATTCATAAACATATTTATCATTCAAGAATTTATAAAGAAACACTTGCGTAATCACCTTAAACTCATTTCCGTCATTTCCTAAACCATAATTTGCACAAACACTCTTTAAGCCATCAATTAGCTCCTTGGTTTGCTTTTCAAATTCTATTGTAGTTGTCATATATTTCAATTGTCAATATTCAATTACGAATTTTCAATGAATATCATCAAAATCGTAATTCGTGATTAAACTAATTCGTAATTTTATACAGCGTATCCGTTGTATTCATTCATATATTCACGAACAATAATTCTATTAATTCGCTTTACATCTGTGGTATTAATGTCGATTTTCTGTTCTTTTTTAAATTCATTTACCACTAAGCGAGTAACCATGCGTTCAACATAACTCTCATTATCAAGTAATCTTGAATTCTGTAAAATTTCCTTATCCACTGCTGTTTTCAAACCTTTGAGCGCCTCAAATAACTTTCTTTCGCTATCTGTTAATGGATCTTTTTCCATCAATCTTTTATGAATACGAGCATACTTTGCATCATAATCGTACTTCGCCTTTAAAAGTTGGTTTTCGCGTTCTAGTTTTTTAGCTGAACTATAAATTTTATTAAGTGCTTTTATATTGGCTTCCATTTCTTCTTTGGAAACCTCACTCAAATTTTTCTTTTTAAATAAACGTTCTAATTCTGCCTTTAGTGAAATAAATTCAGGATCTCTAGGATCAAAATTTCCTCCAAGAATTTCACGTGTTTTTCCTAAGACATCCTTTAATTCATCAGCTAGAATCATCTCTTCTTCCTTTACTTTTGTAAAAGCAAAAATGACATCTTCTAAAGCTGTATTTAATATGTTCTGAGTTTCTTCGTTATTTTCTAATGCCTCCCTGGTATTAATTATAGACAACCTATCGTTAGCCATTCTCGAAAGAACCGATAACTTTCTAAAGTCTAATTTATCGAGAAGATCAAAATTTCCAGACAAACGGATCAGGTTATAAAGTTCTTTTGAATTGTTTAACGCTTTTGCAATCTGTCTAACCTCTTCTCTATCATTAATTTCTGAAACCTGTCTACTAAAAATCTCAGCATCAACAGTGTCATATTTAAAAAGAATATCCTTTATTTCTTCTATTTCTTCCTCAACTTCCTCAGGCTTTTTAAAAAGATTAGAATAATGTTGCATTTCATCTCCCAATTCAGATTGAAGTTCATTGAAATAGTCTCTGTTTGTTTTATCAAATTCTTGTTGAATATCTGCAAAATCGACTACATAACCATATTTATGCGTTCCGTATGTTCTATTCACACGTGTCAAAGTTTGCAACAAGTTATGGGCTTTAACTTTTCTACCGATATATAATTTTTTCAATCGTTTTGCATCAAAACCAGTGAGCAACATATTGTAAACAAAAAGAAAATCTATATTTCCTGCCTTAAAATCTTCTACCCAGTCAATACGATCTTGTTTTGTACCAATATCATGTAAAATTACTTGAGCTGACTTCACTTTACTATTCCTTACTTTTTTAGATCCATAGCTTGCTTGTTCTTCTGCAGCTTGAGCTTGATAAAAGTTTGTTTGCTCAGCATATTCTTCTTGAAAAACTTCATACATCATTTTTGCTTGTTCTGAAGAATCACAAACCACCATTCCACCTATTGAATAATCATCCATTGAAATTCTTGCTTGTTCCATATCTTGAACGATATATTTAAGCATAGGCTTCACATACGGTTTTTTGGCATAAACCGTTTTTTTATTACCGTCTCCTTTTATAACTTTTATTTTCTCAAGTACTTCTTGTAAAACCAATTTATAGTTTGACTCAATCTCTTCTCGAATTAAACGAAGCGTATATCCATCTTTAATTGATAAGTTGTAATAATATTTATGGATGTAATCTCCAAATAATGATTTTGAGTTATATTCAGTTCCTAATAACGGAGTTCCTGTCAAACCTATTTTAATAGAATGTTTATCCGCTAATTCTAAATTTGCCAAAAAGCTTCCCTTCGGGTTATAGCTACGATGAACTTCATCTAAAAAGAACACACGTTGAATATTTAAATTGTAATCGTTATTCTTAATTAAATCTGGATCATCTTTAAACTTATGAATATTGACAACCGTAATTTCCGGCTTACCTGAATCATTATGAATTACTTTTGTAGATTTAATATCTTTACTAAAGTCTTCACGCGAATTAATTTTATACACTTTCAAACCACGAGCAGTAAACTCTTTAGCTGCTTGAGTTAAAAGATCCAATCGGTCAACAATAAAGTAAAACTTAGGAATAACATTTTTCTTTTGAAAGTAATGCGTTAAATGTTTAACATTGAAGAAAGCCAATGCTGTTTTCCCTGAACCTTGCGTATGCCAAATAATTCCTTTTTTAATCCCTTCTTCCAATTTACGTTCAATCGCTTTTGTAGCAAATATTTGAGGATATCGCATTATATGCTTTTCTAACCCTGTTTCTTCATGAACATAAGCAAAAGCATATCGTAAAATGAATTTTAACCGCTCCTTGTGAAATAAAGATGTTGATATTGAATTTGTAGGAGTACTTGCGTTTTTATTTGTCACATATTCTTTAGAATTCTTGACACTTAAATAATTCGTATCTTTAAGTACAAATAACTCATCCTCTTCAGTTAACGGTTTTAGCAATTCAGAAAGATCAAAATCTTCCTCTTCTCTAAAATAATTAAAGGAAGGTTTTCTATAATTAGTAGTACTGTAAAAAGCACCTTCTAACATTTGGGTGTCTTCATCATTATATTGCATATTATTAGAAAACACCATCAACTGTGTAAGATTAATAAACTTACTGAACTTCTTATTTCTAAAACGTGATTCCATGCGTCTATGTTCTGCACGAACACCATCACGATTATTAGGCTTTTTTACTTCGATAAAGACCAATGGCATACCATTTATTAACAATATAATATCAGGTCTGAATACCTCGTCATCCTTTTCATAAGGAAGTTCAGTTACCACATGGAATGAGTTATTTTCTTCGAAATTTTCAAAATCGATGAGCTTTATTCCAGTTTGATCAATCAATTTGTTATAAAACGCACGACCTAAATCTTCGTTTTCTAAATCCAAGGACACCGCATCATAAATTCGTTTAACCTCACTTTCTGAAAGTTCAGGATTAATTTTAGCAATTTGTTCCTTAAAAATATCTGTAAATATATTCGTATCACGATCCCAAACACTTTCTTTTAAAGACAAATATTTATAACCTAACTGAATGAGGTGCAGTATTGACGGTATTTTCACTCTAGAATCTTCGTTGAAAGCCATAGGTTAACTTAAATTAGATCAATCATAATCTTGTGCAGTGCTTAAAGATATAAAAAGAAAGGAGTTTGAGCGCGTAAAATAAACGTAAATATTACGTGGAGCTGTTTGAGATTCGTGTAATAATTAATAGTGTAAAATCTACTCCGTACTTCCCACCTTCCCCTTCCTAAAAACAGTCACAACCAACCCTACCCCAACAATCACATCCACGACATTCCACATTTCTCTACCCAATGCTATTTTGAAAAAGGGTTGGAATAGCAAGGCCAAGGCACCATAAATAATCATTTCAGTTTTATCGTCTTTATCCTTCGCTTTATAAGCTAAAATACCGAAACCAACGAGCGCTGCGAAACGCACAAACATATAAAAGCCATAAGGCATATCGAGTAAACACATAAACATCAAAATCGCCAAAGCCAACTTGATTACAGATTCACTATCTTTTAATTTCTCTATCATAATTTTCTCTATTTTTTTACTCTTGTTCAACCATCAATGATTAATTTCTTTATCAACTATTTCAAAACAATAAAAACACAATGCACAGGTTGCCCCACTTAATGATCGCAACCGAATTTGATTAGCATGATTTATTTAGATTAAAGTGGTTATTAATTTGTTCGAGTAAGATACGGATTACTTAAAAATCCCCCCCTTCAATAATACTCAATCACCCTATCCACAATAAACCACTCATCTTTGTAGGTATGTACCGTTTTCTTTATCCAATTTCCAAAAGAATCATATTCATAAGCGTAAGTCCATTTTATTTCAGATTCATCCATAAAATCTGTTTCGATGATTTCTATTTCATTTCCATTTTGATAGGTATAGACAATTTTTCCTTCGGGTTCACCATCCATGTAATTCTCCCACTCTGACGAAACAAGTGCAGCGCCTTTGTAATGATTGGACTCAATTTCTAATAAACCTTCAATATTGTCAAACCAATTTACATTGAGCATATTTCCATTGGTATCATATTGATAAATAAACCAATCTTTCAAACCATCGAAATAGGCTGTTTCTTCTTTTATGACAAATTCCTTTTCATTATAAAAGTAAGTTGTTTTTGCCGTGGTATCCTCCTTTTCATTCAACCAAAACCCACGTTGTTTTAGGTCTGTGGTGTCGTACTCGAATTGCACAGAAAATACTTCTTCATCGCCTAATTCATCAATATTTGATGCACTTATACTTCTAGGCGTGCGGTCAATAATTATTTGACTTTCTAATCTGTTTTGAGCATCATAAATGTATTTTATTACCTTGTATTTGGTTACCGATTGAACCAGCAATTCGTTGGAATACAGGAATTCATCTGTCCTCTTAATTTTGCCATCTAAATCTCTGAAAACGATTTTTGTAATATTCCCGGATTCATTAAATTCTATGGTCTTATCTACTTCTCCCGTTTCTTCCCACCCTTTTTTGACTTTAACTAAGCCATTTGAGGTCTTTTCCCCTAAATAAGAATCGAAAACTACTTTCTTGACTTTTCCTTTTAGATTGTAATCAATTGCTGTTGTTAACTGCCCAAAAATACATTCCGGACTTAGAACGTAAACAATTAATAATAAGCTCAATATAATTTTCGTCATAACATTATCAATAAAATCACTTTACTCTTCAACCTTCTCCAAAATCTCAATTAACCTTTTACATTCTGCCTTTCCTTCCATCAAATAGTTGATGTAGGAGTACGTCAGCCTATTATAAATGCTTGCTCTATTTCCTAACTCGGTAAGCAATCGTTCGTCGGTTTCAAGGAGGCGCGCAGTTTTAAAAAAAGTTTCGATGTCAAATACCTTGGTGTGTAATACGGGAATATACTTGTAATTGATGATTGGAACTCCAGCGTCAACTAGATTTCTGAGTGCTCCTTCATACCAGCCTTGCTGATTGTATAAGCGTTCAAATGATTTTTCATAAGCTATGATGGCTTCAACTTTGGTTTTCTCCGTAATCAATTGCATTCCTCCAGAATTTTTTAGTTGGGAAAGGGTTCTGTCGGTTTGGGCAACAAAATCTGGACGTCGTAGACTTTTCATATACCAAAGAATGAGCTCAGGGTCTTTTCTGGCTTCTACATCGTAATTATAGCAACTTAAAGCAAGGGTGTCTAAGTTTGACATACGTTCTTCGTTTGCAGAAATTGCATTATCAAAATTAGATAAATCTGTTTTTGCATCTTCAATCAACGAGGAAATATAACCTTCTTCTAAATGCTGATCTGCTCTGTTTTGATTCCAATTATTAATGTAAAGCGCAATTAAAATTCCAATAACCACAAGAATAATTTCACCTGTCGCGTATACAAGGTATTTTCCAAACCTATTTTCGGTGAGTGTTTTTTGACGGTTTTTTCGAAAGAATTTTATCATTGCTTAGGTGTTTTTCATAAATTTATTTTTTCTTTCCAATAAGGACCAATGAATCTCCTTCGTCAAATTCCATGTATTCTTCAAGCAATAGAATTTCAAAATTCTTTTCAAATAGAATTCTTAGACTTTCAGCACTTTGGTAATTCACAAACATTCCTTTAAACTCTTCTTCTCCCTCACCTTTCCAAAAAGAATGACAAATTATTCCATTCAAATTCAATATTTCAGCTTGTCTAAAAATTGATTTTTTCAATTCTTCGTCTGTTAAATGCTGAAGAACTTTATTAGAATAAATTCCATCAAAATTCTTGTTAGTAGTTAAGGTTACCGCATCTAAATTTAAAAATTCATCATTTTCATTATTGCTCACTAAATGATTCAAAAATTCTGACGAATAATCAGAACCAATCACCTTATATACTTTTTTCAATAATCGAAAATCAGTACCAGGTCCAGATCCAATCTCAAGTAAAGTCGAATTTTTCGGTAAAAAATCATTCAATTTCATAATCAATTTCCCGCTGTCAACATCTTTCGCCATTTTGATGTATTCTGCAACAGATTCTTTCTCAGTGTAATATTTCATTTTTAAACAAGTCTATATTTCTAATTATTGATAACCGTTGTCAAATTCCATGTATGCTATTCTTTTACTTCCGTATATCCCGGCAAACCGTGTAAACATGCAATAATTTGATTTCCTCCTGGTTCTCCCGCGTGGTAATGGTAACCTCTTTCATCATCGAAATGTCCACCACATTCGTCCAAATCCGTAGGTGCATTTCCATTCTCATCTAGCAAGGCATAAATTCCAAAACCATCAATTGCATAACCTATCATTGGCGCGTGTGCATCGGATTGGGCAACTTCTTTTGTTGAACCCGTTATGGCGTGATAATGATAACCTCCATGAGGATTAACGTGTCCACCGTGGTCATCCAAAGGTGCGATGGTGTGAGCAGCTAAAATTGCGTGCGTTGGTGCTGGCGGATCATATTTTACACCGTTAAATGCAACACCAATTCCACCTCGACCAAAACTTTGGGTTTTCTTTAAATATTGTGGATTTACCGGAATAACAAAAGTCGTTACTTGATCTTTAAAATACTCAGGCAAACATTCTACACAATGGTTATGGTATTTTTCCTCAACGTCAGGTTTGGCTGCAGCTAAACAACTAATTTCAGAATCGGTAACCTTTACAGAACCATCTTCACGGAACAATTTCCATTTATCATCACTGTAAAACTCATCCAAATTAGCAATGAAATGTCCCGAAACGTCATAAACTTTATCATTTTCAAACCAGATTCCTGCCTTTTCCATTCCGTCTTCAATGTGCCTTGGACACCATGGTCCCATTTGATGTTCCGTGGCTTGAGAATGTGTTTTGATTACATAACAATTTGTTTCTATTCCTGACAAATTCACTTTCTTTTCAGTGATTTCACCAATGATATTCTCCTTGATAAAATAAGAAGTATTTACAGAAACTCCTTTTACCGTAGCATCAATATCTTCTTTATTCACCACCGTTTGCTCTCCTCCTTTCCTTGGTGGTTTCGGAGCTAACTCTAATTCTTTTTCACTTAGAAAACCATCCTTATCAGCGTCAATCTTCTGGAAATCACTAGCCAATGGTCCACCCACCTCAGATTCAGAAAGTTTACCATCTTTGTTGCTATCGAATTCATTGATCAACTCGTGAACAGAGGGTCTACCTTGGTGTTCAGATTCTTCCTTCTGATTAGAATTACATGAAACTATTAAGGTTGATATGAATAAAAGTGAAACGATTTTCATGATTTTCGTTTAGTAAATTAAATATTTAAAGTTTAAATATAACTATGTATTTCGACAGTTCTAAGTAAAAATGATATTGATTTAAACAGGGATTATTTCCTATTAATTTATTGTCAACTTTCCCTTTTTTATTTTATAACTTATCAATTCTCTAGTATCTACCGCATCTCCATTTAAGGTTCCTGCTTTCCACTCTTTGAATGTAAGAGCGATTTCAAGAATTTGTTGATCGAGTTCCTTACTTTTTGTTTTAACTGAAATACTCCATTCCAAAGGTTCTCCCTCACAATTAATATAAACACCTAACATTCCTGAACTCTTAAATTTGGGATTTTCTTTCAAAAATTGAAGGTTTTCATTGAAAACAGTTTGCATTTCGACTTTACTTAACAAGGACTTTGGTTCTACTTGACCATCAAAACCGTCGAACAATCCATAAACCTCATCATGATTGCAAATTCCTTCAACGATTTCATCCATTTGAACAGTGGCAATTATTTGTGCGCTTGATACAAACCCAAGAAATAAAAAGGCTAGAGATAAAAGTAAATTTTTCATGTGTGAATATATTTAAGTTTAATTTTCAATATTTAACTGCAAAGCCCTCCTCTATTTCTCTTGAGAATTAATAATTTTCTTGGCTTTCAATTTCTTTTTTCTTCTAAAATAATTTAAATCGGTATTTCCTTCAAATAATCTCGAACCACTGCAAACGCTAGTATGAATTAGACCGTCTTTAAGTTGTCCATAAAATAAATAGGTTTCTCCTTGTACCAATCTTAACTCACAATTACTCTCATTTGGAGCTATTTTCATGGTATCTTGAATGAAATTTCCTTTATAGTATGATTCAATTAAAAGGGTGGTATGATAACCAAAAAGGGTAAAAACTCTTACAGAGTCTCCATTGCGATCTACCATTATTTCCCCATCACCATTCGCTTTTTCGACAGATAAAACTTTTGCTTTAACGATCACGTCGTAGGCTTTCACGCGTTCTTTGACAGTTAAAGTAATGCATGTGCAAGAAGAGGAATAAAAGGAAGTTAAAATCGCAATGAAAATTAGTATGGCTTTCATAAGTTATTTTCTCTTAATTGAGCTACAAAATAATCAAATTCACTGATGTAGGAACATTAACTTTAATAAATGATTTCTACGCGAAATCACCGAATATTCAAATGTAAAGGATAGCTTAATACAATGCCAATTCATTTACTTTTTATAAAATCCGAAGGTAACTTGTTGATGAATGTCTCTTTCTTTGAATTTTGCTTTGTATTTTAAATTTCCCAAGGAATCAAATTCTGTAATCAATTCATTGGTATAATCGACATAACCTTTGATGTTTCCATTCATGTGATAAACTGTATGGACACCATAACTAAAAGTTGATAGACGACCTTTGTTTAAAGGATCAGGAAGAAGACAGAAATCACCTTCATACCACGTTTCACCATTTATATAAGGCGCTTTTATGTGAATAGAATCCTTTTTAATTTGAAAATTCTTCGGTGGAATTAAGTAATCTCTTCCAGCTCTTGGACATCCACTCCAAATGAATTCGCCATTTTCATAATAACTGACCGATAAAATACTTTCTTTCTCTCCATAATAATGGAATTCAAAACCTTCTTTTTTGCCTTTGATATAATCACCTTCCTTATGCTCAGTTTCAAAGTGTCCATGCAAGGTATCGTTGACATAATTATAACTTTCAATAAGTTTTCCCCGCCATTTTCTAACCCATCGACCTTGTTTTAGTCCATTCTCATCTGTATAGTTAATTGAGTCCTTATAATCGACTTTCACTACTGAATCTTGTTTAAACTGGACTGATGGTTCAGATGACAATTCCGTTTTTAAATTCACGGGAAGGTCCTTCTTTAATGAATTTTCGCTACAACCATAAGAAATCAAAAACACCAAAAATAAAAATATTAGTTTTTCCATTTATTAATCCATTTATACCATCAGTTGATGAAGTGTTATCTATTTCATATTGTGAAATTTAAAACTAAGAATTTTTCTTAAAAGGATTCCTTTGTTAGTTCAGAATTAACCATAACCCCAGCAATATTACCGCCGTAAACAGCGTTGGCTATTGATCTCATCATAGTTGAGTTATCTCCACATGCAAAAACACCTGAGACCGAAGTTTTTTGCATGGAATCTACTTCGATAAATCCGTGTTCTGTCAACTCACAACCAAGTTGTTTAGGAATCTCTGAGTGTTGAGTAAAAGGCAGAGCAGCATACAATCCAGTAAAATTTTCGGACGAACCATTTTTGAATATCACACGTTTAAGATGGCCATTTTCATGTTCTAGCTCTGAAACTTCCGTAGTAATAACCTTAATATTATTTTTTTCTAGTTTTTCTAGTTGTTCAACATCAAATTCCATTTCACCATTGGTCAAAATTGTGAGATTATCTGTGAGATTATTCACCATTGCTGATAAATGAAACGCGCGTTCTCCATTGGCTAAAATACCAGTTTTTTGATCTCGTAGTTCATAACCATGGCAATACGGACAATGGACGACTGAAATACCCCAACTTTCAGATAGCCCAGGTATATCAAGCATCGTATCTTTAATTCCAGTTGCAAAAATGATTTTTTTAGCCCTAAATATCTTTTCCTTTCTGGTTCTAATATTAAAACCTAATTCCGTTTTTTCACCACTTATTGCAAAATCTTTGTGAAAAGTAACAGTTGGATATTCCAATACTTGTTGTTTGGCTAAAGTAGAAATCTCTAAAGGTGTTTTCCCATCTTGAGTTAAAAAATTATGAGAATGTGGAGTTTGTTTGTTGCATGGACTCCCGCCATCTATTATTAAAACACTTTTTAGTGAACGCCCCAAAGCCAAGGCTGCTGATAGACCAGAATAGCTACCACCAATAATAATTACGTCAAAATTTTCCTTATCTATCATCTCATTAAATATTAGTAAATTAGTAAAAGGCATTGGAATCGTGGCCGCTAGTGATGCGACACCCCCGATTTTTATCATTTCTCTTCTTGTCATACATTCTTTATTACAACATGGTCGCATTAATTCTTTGCAAGTATATCGTTTAATTTGTATTATTGCAAGTGAATCGCAATAATTATTGCAACATAGTCGCATTTATTATGAAAAGAAGAAATACCGAATCGAAAGAACTTGTACTGTCCATTTTATCAAACAGTACTAAAGCTATGAGTCAAGACGCTATTGAAAGGAAAACCGAAGGAAAAATTGATCGGGCGACTATCTATAGAATTCTCAATAGATTTTGCGAAGATGGTATTGCACATAAAGTAGTTGCAGATGACGGCAAACGGTATTTTGCCATTTGTGTAAAATGCGATGATCCTTCAAATTTACCCAACAATCATTTTCATTTTAGATGTACTGAATGTGAAACGATAGAATGTATGCCTGAGATAGTAAAATATTCTCAACCTGAGAATTACACAATCAAAAAAGTCAATTGCGTTTTGATTGGTGTATGTTCTGAATGTGCTTAGTTGTTCTAAAAATCAATGAACTAATTTCACTATTTATTACCTTAAACCATGTAATTATTGACTATTGTTGTAAATCCAGCACGCTTCTCGATACACCTCCGCATGGCTACGGCACTCGAAGTGACGTGCTTCATGATGTAAATTCAAAGCAGTATTCCACATTACGAACCTCATAATGCAATTAGTCAAGGAAAAATTCACAAGCACACTATTTCAAATCTCCAATAATCAACTCCTCAATCTTTAGATTATCACTTTTCGATTGCACATGTTTTGAATTTTCAAGCAATACTTCCCGTTTTAAAGATGGGAATATTTTTTTCGCTCGTTTCAGCATTTTTTCACCTGGGAACATTACATCATTTTTGGCAGCAATTAATGTAATTGGTGTTTGAATGGCTTGTGCTTTTTTCGTGGGAATAACAGGAACAGGAGTAAAATCCATGTTAAAATTAAGGAATACTTTAGATAAGAATTTGATGGCGAATTCATCTCGATCGGTAAACACTTCTTTGAGGAATTTCTCCACGTATTTCTCCTTCTTCGTTTTCATAAAACGTTTCATCGGAATGAAAAATTTGAAAATCGCCTTGATTGGGTTTCCATTCACAATGTAGGCGGGCGCAGACAAATAAACTTCCTTGATTTTACTTTCGTTAAATTCAAGTGTCTTTGAAATAATCAAACCACCAAAAGAAAATCCGGCTAAAGTTACGTTCTCCAGTTTCAATTGATCGATAAGTTCATTTACCCATTCCCCATAAGATTCATCTTTCATGCTTAATCTCGTTTCAGCACTCTTGTTGGGTTGTGCCAAGACATCCACAGCATAAACACAGAATTTTTGACTCAAATTTGGATAGGTTTCAAGGGCAATTGGTGCACAACCATTCGAACCGTGAAGCAATAGAATTGGTGGATTTTCTGGATTCCCAGTCACAATAATATTCGTTTCTCCGAATTTTGTAGCTACACTTTTGTAAGCATAATCAATATTTAATTCTTCTAATTTTTCATTGTAAAGACTTAAAATTTCACTTTTCCCTTCAGGAGATTTAAATAATGATTCCATTTTGATTAATTTTAGGACAAATTTACTAATAATTTACACTTAGGACAAGTTTACTAATGAGTAAAACCAAAAATAAAATATTAAATACAGCAAGAGAATTATTCAATGCTTCGGGATTTAGTAATGTCACCATTAGAATGATAGCACAAGAATTAGGAATGAGTTCTGGAAATTTAAACTATCATTTCAAGAAACGCGAAGATATTCTGGAAGCTTTGTACTTTGAAATGGTTTCAGTGTTCGATGCAAGAGTTGAGCAACTCGGAGAGCGAGAAATTAACTTTAAAAACATCAAGTTTGATATTCAAACAAGCATGGAAAGAATGGTTGATTATCGTTTTTTCTGGACGGATTTATATCACATTTTACAGCTCAACAATGAAATTAAACTTCATTTCGAAAAAGTATATCACGACCGAATGAATGGCTATGATTATTTATTCCAAACATTAAACGAACTCGGTTATTTGAAGTCTTTTGAATCATTAAAAGAGGAACAATTACTCGTAGAAAGAATGCTTGGTTTCAGTAATACCTGGCTATATAATTCCATTCTCAATCAGAAAGAAATCACTAAATCCTATATAGAATTACAAGCCGAAAGTTTAATGTTTATGCTTTATCCTTATCTCTTTGAAAAAGGGAAAATTGAATTTAAGAAAGTGGTTTTAGTAACTGAATAACCACCTTATTTAATCAAAAAAATAGTATAATCTAAAGCAGAATCTTACAACGATAATTTTACAAAGCACAAAAATGGTAATAGATATGATTTTCGATCGGACACAACAGCTTCCTGATCATTCAAAAGAACTCATCAAAAAGAATATTGAAATTGTAAAGTATCCTAAAGGTCATATCTTATTAAAAGAAGGTAAAATTGAGCACGATTTATACTTTATTCGTAAGGGTATTGTGAGGGCCTATTCAAATCATGATGGAAACGATGTTACTTTTTGGTTTGGGCAAGAAGGTGATTTGGCATTATCGATAAAAGGGTATGTAAATAATGAAAAAGGATATTAAAGTATTGAACTTTTAGAAGATTGTGAATTTTACAAGCTTAAAAACAGCACTTTGCAAATCTTATTCTCAGAAGACATTCACATCGCAAATTGGGGCCGGAAGCAAGTTGAAAATTTATTCCTTGAAACAGAACAAAGGTTGATTTCTCGATTGTTCAGAAATGCCTCGGAACGATACATGGACTTATTGAAAAATGAGCCAAAATTACTCCAGAGGGTGAAGCTAAGTCATTTGGCATCTTACCTCGGAATTACTCAAGTGAGTTTGAGTAGAATCAGAGGGAAAGTAAGTTGATTTTTTATCATTTGATAAAGTAATAATCACTTCTTATACGTATAAATTAACGCTTTTAAAATACATTATTCTTTTCATTTTTTTCTTGATAAAAAAACGAAACAAAAAAATCAATGGAATTCCAAGGCGAATGCTGCGCACCATGAGATTTTCTAACGTTACATGCTATATTTCTTTTCAAGAAATGCAATTCCACTGGAAAACTCATATTTCGCTGTGGAATCCCAAGCCCTCCGAAATAAAAATTTGGAAAATAAAAAAGGGTTACTTTCATTTTAACCTTTAGAAAAATTGAAAACAAATTAATAATAACATTCTAAAAGGCTAGAGTTCTTTTTTATCATTTGTTAAATTTTAAGCCATTCCCAGAACGTACTTTTGTATCCTTAATTATTAAAACAAAAAGTATGAATTGGGTTTATTTGATATTGGCTGGAGTATTTGAAATTGGTTGGCCTCTGGGATTGAAATTATCACAAACAATGCCTTCGAAAACAGGTGGAATTGTCATGGCAATTGTTTCAATGGCAATTAGTGGAATTCTTTTATGGCTTGCCCAAAAATCTATTCCAATCGGTACAGCATATGCTATTTGGACTGGAATTGGAGCTGTTGGAACCCTCATTGTTGGAATCATTTTCTTTGGCGACTCTGCAAGTATTTGGAAATTACTTTCCGCTTCTTTAATCGTTATTGGAATTATAGGATTAAAATTCGCTCATTAGGTGAAGGTCTTTGCCTATTCATGGTAAATGAATATAGAAAAGTGGTTTCAATCATCTAAACAATTCAGTCAGCCTCCTCTTTCACGTGAAGCAAACATGGTTTTAAATCATTTAATCTCATAACTACTCGTCACTTCAATTTTAGGATCCAACGATAAAAGAGCAGAACAATATTTCGTAATTGCTAATTTAATCGCACGTTCTAATTTGTCCGAAGAAATTTCTCCTGTAAGAATATAATGAAGGTGAACACTTTTAAATTCCTTGGCGACACCGCTTGATCTTTCTCCCGAAGTTTCAATTTTGATATCGGTTACCACTTGCTTTTGCTTCTTTAAAATCAGCAATAAATCAATCGTGGAGCACGAAGCCATGCCAGAAAGCATCAATTCCATTGGTCTAAATCCTTTGTTCTCTCCTCCTATTTCTGGTGATCCATCAATTTCAAGGCTTAATCCCGACTCGTTCTGTGCTGTAAAATGGAAAAATTCATTTTTTCTGTCTAGTGTAATTTTCATAATTTTAAATATAGGAGTGGATACTTTTATACTTCGTAATAATCCCTCAAAAAGACAATAATTATCTTAAATTCCTAATTAAATGGAAGCTTAAAAATGTTCTAATTTGATCAATCAGCTTATTTCTAAAAATAGAAAGTCTTATTTTTAGAAATACAATCACAAGTTATCTTATTGAATCCCATAGATTTTTTTTTTAGGGCTTCGAACTTGCTACCAATGGTAGAATTCAATACTAGTCTCAAAATACTCAAGTCAGGCTTGAGTGTAATGATAGTTAATTATAGTAAGTTGTTTTTTTTAGTGACAGTATTTATTGATTAGTTGTTTTTCTATTCCTAAGATTTTCCCTAGGTTATAAAAAAAAGAAATTCCTGTTTTCTGAACAATAAATGGGATTTTAGGAGAAAAAGCGTCCATTAGGTTTAATCCAATCGCTGTATGGAAAATATTATTAGGAAGTCCTTCTTTGTTTGTTTTTTCATCGCTACTTAGTCCATACATAATCTGTAGAGCATTCATCATTTTATTAGGACTTTTAATTTCTACATCAAAGACTACTTGTTTATCAGATTTATTATAAAACATATGATTAGTATATGGCAGAATAGAATATTCATCTCCAGTCCTTAATATTTTTTCCTCGTTATTAATAATAATATTTAATTCACCTTGAATAATTTTGAATGTTTCATTTATCTTAGAATGATAATGAAGTTGATTTTGACCTCCACCAGATTCAAGAAATGTTCGAAATATCAATTTGTATTTTGAATTTTCAATTATTCTTAAACGGTCTTTAATAATAGGATTTGAAAATTCAACTTTTTTGTATATCATGTTATTAAAAAGTCTGTTTTTTATCCATTTCAGGTATTACTTTATCGATTCTTTGTGCTAATTCGGGTAATTTAATAGTAGGCACAGCAGGGAAAAGATGATGTTCTAAATGATAGAACATACTAAAAGTAATTTTATTTTTCCAACCACTTCTTTGAGTTCTAGCAAAATTTGGATTGTCGTGTGTATCATGATGAACAGTCCATACTGCAAAAAAGGACATTAAGAATTCACCAAGAACCATTATAATCATATGATAAATCAACCAGTGTATGTTGAAATAAATGGCAAGAGATGCAAATATTACGATAGATATTAATTCTAAGACCATGTTTTTTCTATACTTTTTGTTTCCAATTTTCCAGGTAATTTGATGAATTTTAAATATGTGTATTGGACCATAAAGAATTGCTCCATACCAAGTCATATGAGCAGATTTCCCTTCCTGGTCTTCGTCTGATAAACAATATTTATGATGTCGTAAATGATTTAATTTAACGGCATGAATTGACACCATCATTAATATACTATTTAAATAAAGAGATGACCATGTCAAAAATTTATTGGTTCCTAAAGAATTATGAAAACCATTATGAACTTGTCTCAAAGCGGTTAAGAAAAAGAATGTGGAAAATGGCAAAGCCAGTAAATAATATTCAAAATAAGCTAGAATCCAAGAAGATAACGCCCAAGGTATTGTCAGATTATTCTCAACAAGCATTTCTTTAACAGAAAGTCTCCTTAAATCTTTCCACTCCACTCTTTTTAAAATTTCTTCCTGTGTCATTTTTAGAATTTGAGTTTAATTCGTCACAACATACTACACATTCTATTAAACTAAACTTCCTCTAAAAATAGAAAATTTATCCAGTTTTACAGTTATTAATCAATCTAAATGTAATGAAAACATTCATTTTAAATCGGTCAAAACCTTTTCCAACAACCCCAAACTATATCCATTCACTTTTTCATAGAATCAGCATCTAGCCCCTTAAAAACCTTATGAAATCCATAGCATAAATTAAATACCTGATTTTCTAATCACCATCCTACCTTCTTTAAACAATACGAATCGCGCTAAAATAAGTCCATGCAATTAACAAAAACTGAAATGGAATTCGAAACCATAAATAGGAAAGACCATTACCATTAAAAGTTCCTTTCTGATAATCAATAGTATGAATTGAGGCATAGATATTTGCTGGCAGCATCATTAACAGAAAGATAATAAAGGTCCAACCACTAATTACTTTAAATTTTGGAATCAGTAAGCCAATTGCCAAAACAAATTCAAAAATCCCTGTGAAATAAATGAGATTTGTTTTGAAGGGTATGAATTGTGGTATCATCATTGACATTCCCTTGGTAAATGCGAAATGTCCAATTGCCGTAAAACACAACATAATTGACATGGCTATTCTTGCAGATAAGGCAAAATTAAATTCCTTATTAAAAATTCTAATTAAAATTATCGCAATCAGAAAGCTTGATAAAAGTACTACTAATGGTTTCATTTATTCTTCTTTTAATTTAATTACAAAATTCCTAAATGATTTTAAAGTAGACAATGAACCCAAGTTAAGTAATTCGTTTGCGTATCCGACTTAGGGCTTGAGGAGTAACACCAATATAGGACGCGATGTATTTTAATGGCACTTGTTTCAATAAGTTTGGACGTTCCAAGAACAAGTTCATATATCGTTCTTCTGCTGTTTTATTCAAAAGGGAAATTTCTCTATTCGACTTGATTAAAAACATTTTCTCCGCCATCCTTCGGCCAATTAAATTACCGCTTGCAGTTTCTCTATAAACTGAATGCAAATCCTCGTATGATATTCGCCACAAACTAGTCTTTGTTAGCGTTTCTATTTGATAGATAGAAGGAGTTTGGGTAATAAAAGAATCATAGGCAGTTACAAACTCATTTTCAAAAACAAATCCAAAGGTCAATTCACTTTCTTCATGAGGAATAAAAAGTCTCACTACACCCTCAGTTATAAAAGACAAATAGTTCTCTACCTCTCCTGTTTTTATGATAACCGACTTCTTATTCAATTTTTCCTTATGTAATTTCGCAGAAAAATAATCCCAATCTGAATTGCTCATCGGATAGATGTTATCCATGAATTTTTTAATTTCTTCCATAAAGTTTTGTTTTATCTTCTAACTAGGTTCCTCTATTTCTTATCGTCCACTAAGATAGTTTTATTCTAAATTAAAATTGATTTCCAAATCACTTGCTCTAACATTTGATCAACATTATAGTATTGAGCTAGGGTAGCGTGGTTGACATTGGGAAAAGGAAAATTAATCAGCTTATTTCTAAAAATAGATAGTCTAACTTCTAGAAATACAATCACAAGTTTTTTTTAGTGGAGCCCATAGTTTTTTATGGCTTCGAACTTGCTACTAATGATAGAATTCAAGACCAAGTTCAAAGAAGTGAAGGTTGAGTTTATTGGTGGTTGATTGTTGTAGTTCGTTTTTCTTTCTTTAATGGTCTCCTGTACCGTCAAAATTGATTTCAGAAATAACAGTATCCATGTATTTTTCTCCTTTATAAACTTCAATAATTCTTAATGTTAAAACGAGCTTTTCATTTTCATCTCCACCAAGACTTCCCAGGTCAAAACGCTGTCCTTTGAATGTGTCTTCGAGATTTAAATAACCGAATAAATTGTCATTTATATAGAGCGAAAAGACTTTTACCCTAGAATTTTCTTTCCAAGCCTTTTCATTTTTTGAATAGCCATTGAAAATATCAATATGAGTTAATTTAAGGTGTGAAGATAGCTTAAACTCAAATTCAATTTTTTCTCCAATTCCAAAGTCTTCTCGACCTTCAACCCAAGCAGTTCTTAAGTCAAAATCATGGGCGTTTTCAGGCTTATAATTAATAATTTGAGTCGAGTCAAGTTGCGAAGTTGAAGTCACACTTAAAGGACCGACTGCACAATACCAACTACAACCTAACTCACCAGTGAAATAAGGTCCTTCGCTATGTAAAAGCTCATTTTCAAAAAGTGTCTTCTGTCGAGAAGTTAGTGAATGGTATGGGATTTCGTCAAGTAAAATTTGATTGTATTCGTCACTTAAGGCTTGATATTTTGAGAGTGTATCAGGGTCAAGATCTGGATAGTTAAATATAGAAGGCTCTAATTGACGTATTTGACCAACTGCTATTGAACTATTTATTATCGTAATTAATATGAAAATAATTTTCTTCAAGGTTGTTTTTTTTATGCTTCACAACTTTAAGCGAATTTAAAAAGCCGCCTTTCACTTTATAAATCTAACAATTTTTCCTTTCATTTAAAGCTTCGATTTAAAATCCATATGGAGATTTTTGGAAATTCCGCGTTATCGGAAGGAAATTAATTTATGGAGAGACCTAATCCGTAATCAAGGTGTTGAGTCTTGACCAACTTAGCGCAACGATCTCACAACCGCAGGGCATGGCACGCCTTTTTATTTGAACATTCTGTGCGTGTAATTACTTATTTGTCGTTTATCTCTTAAATCTATCAACTCTCCATTAAACCAATCAATGATCACCAAGTCATACGATTCACCGAGATTGTAGAACAGTTCATTAATCAAATTTATTTGTTCAACACTAACAATTAAACCAAGTTCAAACCATAGGTTCTTAATATATGCGCCTTCAATGTCGAAAAATAGCTTGAAATTATGATACCCAAACACTTTGTTGTCTGACTTTTCATATGTCAATACCCTTTTTGATTCTTTTTTAATTTTTGGAAACTTTGGAATCTTGCATTCTATAAGAAATCTTTCTAGTCCATCAACTCTAAATTCTTGGTCAATTGTAGAAAAGGGCATTTGTTGTCTTTCGACACAGTGGTTAAACCCGTTTTTATCTCCAGAACTGTTTTCAAATATTTTTAAAGTCTGCGATTTTATAAACTCTATATTTTTGGCGAGAACCATTTCATTTTGACAGTAGTCGTCAAGCCAAATATAAGCAGTGTCGTTATTCTCCAACTTCTTTCTGTTAGGACCTTCTTGAATGTTGTTTTTTTTTGTATAGAACGAAAATAATCCCATTAATTCCTTTTTCTAGTTGGAGCTAACCTCAAGCGAATTTCATAAACCGCTTTTCATTTTATAAATCTAAGAATTTTTACTTTAACCTAAAGTTTCGATTTGAAAACCTTATGGTGATTTTTTCCATTCACGCATTATCGAAAGTAAATTCATTTATTGAGTAGATCGCCAGGAAATATACAAGACTAACTAAAACATAATGTTCCATTATAGAACTGAGCTTAGGTGGCCAGCTAGGCACTGTTCTAAAATGGTAGCTGAAGTTTTTTCTTCCATTTTTTGCTCCAAACCTTAGAACGATCAAGTTAAGGCGATGTAATTTTAGGAATAAAGGCTTTTTGCTTTAAATGTCTTTTGCCAATAACTTGACTTTTACGTTTTTAAACCTTAACTTTTATCTAAAATCTGTTTGACGTGCCAACGTCACAAACACTCTAAAAAGAGATGTTTGCACGGTTTACCCGCAACAGATTTTAAAACTAATTAATTTTGCAAATTACCTGGTTATCGTTCTTGGTTTGGAGTAAAATCTTGAAAAAATAAAGCGTTCAATATAAGGGTGGGTTGTCCTTTACGCGATGGACTATTTTCGATTTAACGGTCTAGTATAAGAATAGTAGCGGATTTTAAGGCACTTTCCTTTCAATTTAGCACTAAACTTTATACAAAGATACTCACTTTGAGTTTGGCACTAAAACCGCTATTATTTTTATACATTGTTACCTGTAGGCTTTATTCCGTTTTCTTTTCATAGAAACTTTCATTTTTTATTGCTTTATCCATCATCTTTATAATCCTTTCAGCCTTTTTATTTTCAGTTTTTGCACTATATATCCAATCTAAAAATGCTTTCTGTTGTCCTTCTGTAAAGTTCATAAAATTTTTATACGTTTTTTGTGGTTCATTCTCAAAACATAAAATGATTTCTCTAGGTATTTTTAAAGTAGATTTATCTATTGATAGTTTTAACTTCACAATATCTCCAACTTGCTTTTTTATCTTTTTTCTAATTTCTGCCTTAACTGGAAGAAAAAGTTGATTATTACCCATTGAAAGTAATTTATGTTTTGACAGTTCATAACCATCTATAGATCCATTAACAATTACCCATCCAAAAGGTGTTTTTTTACTTAATGAAATTTCAGGAAGAGGAATGTAAGTCCAACCTCCTTTTCCCGAAAATTTCTCAAGCAAGCATTTCTTATTTACGAGATATTTTTTGTTGCTCATTTATGCGATTAAATACCAAAAATCAAGTTTCATTGTTGTTTCGTCTGCCATTTCCAATAATGGTTTACAAAAAACATTTTCTATATATCCAAAACAGGTTTCTTTTGTTTTTCCTAATGTTTCACCAAAAGTAACTTCGGAATATAAGTTTTCAGAAACAGTACCAATAAAATGTGCTTTTGTATTTTCTGTTTTGTTTAAGTATTCTTTCTCAATAGTGTTTGATACTTTTATTAAATCATCAAACCTATCTTTGTTTTTAAGCGAAAATGTACCGTGTTCCACACAAGAAAAATACTCTGGAAGCATAAATATTTCTTTTTCTATTTTGTGAAAAATCATATTAACTGATTCGTTGTCTATTAGACTAAAAAAATGTTTTGCTGAATCATTTTCATTTGCGGCTTCTAAAAGTTTGTTTAACGAATCCATATTATCAGTAAATAATACATTTGCATATTCGTTATTAAAATTTCTTACCAAGCAATGAAATAAAACGCCCTCTTGATTGGCTAGAAATGAAGTCTCAAACTGAATTACAGACTGTATTAATTCATCATCTGTTACACTTTCCTTTTTCTTAAATGAAGTAAATTCCATTACTCCAGCATTTTTTTCTCTTTTTTTAATCATAATTATCCGTTTTAAATTTTATAATAGGACAAAAATAATTTAGAGGTGTGACAGCCCTATGTCACGTATTTATGATATTTTTTCAGAAACATGAATAAAATAATCTGACAAGTTAAATTTATGATTATCAAAATATTTATTAAGAGGTTTTATGTTAAGTATTCTATCTAGTCTAAATTCTCGTAGTTCATTTCTTAAATTACACCAGGCAATTACTATCCAATTTTCATTTGAGAAGTATAAGCCTAAAGGTTCTATTTGTCTTTTAGTATGCTGTTCTTTTGATAATGATTTATACGCTATTTCAATTACAATCTGGTCTGTTATTGACGTTTGTATAAGTAAGAGAGAGTTGCTTTTAACCTGATTGTTTGTCTTTTTAGTTGTTCCAATTCGATTAGAAAGAAGTTCGATTTTTTCTTTGTCAGAATATTTAAGGATAGTTTTGATTTTAGTTACAATATTTTGGTAGTTTTCAATAAGTGAGCTATCTGTATTTGTTTGAATAATTTTTTCAATTGTAATTAATGTATTTGCTTCATCTGTTGAAAACATTACAGGTGGCAAATTATAACCTTCCATTAATGAATATCCTTTGCCTTCTTCTTTGAAAATTGGAATTCCAGCTTCTTCAAGAGCTTTAATATCTCGATAAACTGTTCGTTTGCTAATATTAAATTTGCTAGCTATTTCTGATACTGTTACTACTGTTTTTGACTGAAAAATTATCAGAATTGAGGTAAGTCGAGAAAGTCTTGGTATTTCATTTTCCATTTTGAAGTTCGGATGTTTTTTTAGCTTACAGGTAACGGTTTTGTATATGAAAAGTAGCGAATTTATAAAAATTAACTTTCGTAAAGCAATATACTTAATTTAAAAACAAAAACGGTTCAGATTTACACCTGAACCGCTATTTTTTATATACGTTGTTGTAAGCCGTTTTTATTTCACAAC
>NZ_PVSS01000029.1 GCF_003025005.1 Brumimicrobium mesophilum | reverse complement strand
TTGTCAGGATATTGAGAGTTGAAAAAAAGATTTAAAATTAAATCTAAATAAAGCTTGTAAATGTAAAAAGCCTGAGTATCTTTGCGCCCCGCAAACGAGCGAGGGAGTGTTTGAGAAAGCTTCAAAAACTTTTTTAAATTAAATTCAAAATAAAGCTTGCAGGTTAAAATTAATTACTAATTTTGTCCTCCCCGAAACAAACGTGTTACGGGAATATAAATTCAGAAAGGTATTTAAGTTATTAGATTAGCTACTTACAACAATGAAGTTCTTTGATAGATTGAGAAATAAGGAAACAGCATAATAAACAAAATTAATGAGCCACAACAAATATTCAAAGTCTTTTACAACGGAGAGTTTGATCCTGGCTCAGGATGAACGCTAGCGGCAGGCCTAACACATGCAAGTCGAGGGGTAACATTGGTGCTTGCATCAGATGACGACCGGCGCACGGGTGAGTAACGCGTATGCAACCTACCTTCTACAGGGGGATAGCCCGGAGAAATCCGGATTAATACCCCATACGATCCTTACAACACAAGTTGTTAGGAGGAAAGCTTCGGCGGTAGAAGATGGGCATGCGTTCTATTAGTTAGTTGGTAGGGTAACGGCTTACCAAGACAGCGATAGATAGGGGGCCTGAGAGGGTGAACCCCCACACTGGTACTGAGACACGGACCAGACTCCTACGGGAGGCAGCAGTGAGGAATATTGGACAATGGGCGCAAGCCTGATCCAGCCATGCCGCGTGCAGGAAGAATGCCCTATGGGTTGTAAACTGCTTTTATTTAGGAAGAAACCCCCCAACGTGTTGGGGGCTGACGGTACTAAACGAATAAGGACCGGCTAACTCCGTGCCAGCAGCCGCGGTAATACGGAGGGTCCAAGCGTTATCCGGAATCATTGGGTTTAAAGGGTCCGCAGGCGGGCTTTTAAGTCAGTGGTGAAATCTCTTGGCTTAACCAAGAAATTGCCATTGAAACTATAAGTCTTGAATTCGGTCGAAGTGGGCGGAATGTGTCATGTAGCGGTGAAATGCATAGATATGACACAGAACACCGATAGCGAAGGCAGCTCACTAGGCCTGAATTGACGCTCAGGGACGAAAGCGTGGGGAGCGAACAGGATTAGATACCCTGGTAGTCCACGCCGTAAACGATCATTACTCGATATCAGCGATATACAGTTGGTGTCTAAGCGAAAGTGATAAGTAATGCACCTGGGGAGTACGATCGCAAGGTTGAAACTCAAAGGAATTGACGGGGGCCCGCACAAGCGGTGGAGCATGTGGTTTAATTCGATGATACGCGAGGAACCTTACCAGGGCTTAAATGCATAATGACAGGACTGGAAACAGTTTTTTCTTCGGACATTTTGCAAGGTGCTGCATGGCTGTCGTCAGCTCGTGCCGTGAGGTGTTGGGTTAAGTCCCGCAACGAGCGCAACCCCTATCTTTAGTTGCTAGCAGGTAATGCTGAGGACTCTAGAGAAACTGCCAGCGCAAGCTGAGAGGAAGGCGGGGACGACGTCAAGTCATCACGGCCCTTACGTCCTGGGCTACACACGTGCTACAATGGTCGGTACAGAGGGCAGCTACCAAGTGATTGGATGCGAATCTCGAAAGCCGATCTCAGTTCGGATTGGAGTCTGCAACTCGACTCCATGAAGCTGGAATCGCTAGTAATCGCGCATCAGCCATGGCGCGGTGAATACGTTCCCGGGCCTTGTACACACCGCCCGTCAAGCCATGGAAGCTGGGGGTACCTGAAGTCGGTAACCGCAAGGAGCTGCCTAGGGTAAATCTGGTAACTGGGGCTAAGTCGTAACAAGGTAGCCGTACCGGAAGGTGCGGCTGGAACATCTCCTTTCTAGAGGGCCATTAACAGCGTTTGTTAGCTGTTTTCCATTTCTTAATCAATAAATATCTCTCCCACCACGTGGAGCAAAGCAATTGAGGTGGGATTATTCATTTAGTCCCGTAGCTCAGTTGGTTAGAGCACTACACTGATAATGTAGGGGTCAGCAGTTCAAATCTGCTCGGGACTACTATTTTATTGGGGGATTAGCTCAGCTGGCTAGAGCGCCTGCCTTGCACGCAGGAGGTCATCGGTTCGACTCCGATATTCTCCACTATATTTCATCAAACGAGATGAAATTTTTTATTTACGAGAGGTATTTACGATTTTTATAAAGGTTATTAGCATTGAATTGCGATAATTTACAATAAAAGTTCTTTGAAATGTTGGAATTGATTGAAATAGTAATAGAATAAAGAAAACTAATAAGTTATTAAGGGCACACAGGGAATGCCTTGGATTTGAGAGGCTATGAAAGACGTGATACGCTGCGATAAGCTACGGGGAGAAGCAAATATTTATTGATCCGTAGATTTCTGAATGGGGAAACCCGTTATGTTGAAGACATAACATCCACTTCGGTGGAAGCTAACCTGGAGAACTGAAACATCTAAGTACCCAGAGGAAGAGAAAACAATAGTGATTTTGAGAGTAGCGGCGAGCGAAATCGAAATAGCCCAAACCGGAGTTGTTTCGGCAACTTCGGGGTTGTAGGACTACAATGTGGACTTATATGATATAATCGAAACGAGTTGGAAAGCTCAACCGTAGAGGGTGATAGTCCCGTAGATGAAATATTGTATATACCTAGTAGTATCCTGAGTAGGGCGGGACATGTGAAATCCTGTCTGAATCTACCAGAACCATCTGGTAAGGCTAAATACTCCTCAAATACCGATAGTGAACCAGTACCGTGAGGGAAAGGTGAAAAGAACCCTGAATAAGGGAGTGAAAAAGATCCTGAAACTGTGTGCCTACAAGCGGTCGGAGCCTACGGGTGACGGCGTGCCTTTTGCATAATGATCCTACGAGTTACTCCTCATTAGCGAGATTAAGGTTCTCAGAACCGTAGTCGAAGCGAAAGCAAGTCTGAATAGGGCGATTTAGTTAATGGGGGTAGACGCGAAACCTTGTGATCTATCCATGGTCAGGTTGAAGTTCCGGTAACACGGAATGGAGGACCGAACTGATATACGTTGAAAAGTGTTCAGATGAACTGTGGATAGGGGTGAAAGGCCAATCAAACTAGGAAATAGCTCGTACTCCCCGAAATGCATTTAGGTGCAGCGTTCAGGTCGAGTCTTATAGAGGTAGAGCTACTGATTGGGCTAGGGGGCTTCACCGCCTACCAAACCCTGACAAACTCCGAATGCTATAAGATATACTGAGCAGTGAGGGCATGGGTGCTAAGGTCCATGTCCGAGAGGGAAAGAACCCAGACCATCGGCTAAGGTCCCAAAATATACGCTAAGTTGAACTAACGTGGTTCGATTGCATTGACAGCTAGGATGTTGGCTTGGAAGCAGCCATTCATTTAAAGAGTGCGTAACAGCTCACTAGTCGAGCGATCGAGCGTGGATAATAATCGGGCATAAGCGTATTACCGAAGCTGTGGATTTTCTAATTAAATTTAGAGAGTGGTAGGGGAGCATTCTATGTGCGTTGAATGTGTACTTCGAGGTATGCTGGAGCGCATAGAAAAGCAAATGTAGGAATAAGTAACGATAAAGCAGGCGAGAAACCTGCTCACCGATAGACTAAGGTTTCCTGAGCGACGCTAATCGGCTCAGGGTTAGTCGGGACCTAACGCGAACCCGAGAGGGGTAGTGGATGGACAATGGGTTAATATTCCCATACTAATTGTAACTGCGATGGGGTGACGGAGTGATGAAAGATCTGCGAACTGACGGAATAGTTCGTTAAAGCGTGTAGCTATATTTTGTGTAGGCAAATCCGCACAGAATGGCCAATGTGATAGTACCACAAGTCTACGGATGAGTGGATAATGATCCTAAGTGCTTCCAAGAAAAACCTCTAAGCTTCAGGTTACAATTACTCGTACCGCAAACCGACACAGGTAGTCAAGGAGAGAATCCTAAGGTGCTCGAGTGAATCATGGCTAAGGAACTAGGCAAAATCGTCTCGTAACTTCGGGAGAAGAGACGCCTCTCTTCGGAGAGGCCGCAGTGAATAGGCCCAGGCGACTGTTTATCAAAAACACATGGCTTTGCGAAAACGAAAGTTGAAGTATAAGGCCTGACACCTGCCCGGTGCCGGAAGGTTAAGAGGAGATGTCATCCGCAAGGAGAAGCATTGAATTGAAGCCCCGGTAAACGGCGGCCGTAACTATAACGGTCCTAAGGTAGCGAAATTCCTTGTCGGGTAAGTTCCGACCTGCACGAATGGTGCAACGATCTGGGCACTGTCTCAGCCATGAGCTCGGTGAAATTGTAGTATCGGTGAAGATGCCGATTACCCGCAACGGGACGGAAAGACCCCGTGAACCTTTACTATAGCTTCACATTGACATTGGACACTTTATGTGTAGGATAGGTGGGAGACTTTGATGCTGCGTCGCTAGGCGTAGAGTAGTCGTTGTTGAAATACCACCCTTAAATTGTCTGATGTCTAACCTGTTTTTAATGGGGACATTGTGTGGTGGGTAGTTTGACTGGGGTGGTCGCCTCCAAAAGAGTAACGGAGGCTCCTAAAGGTACCCTCAACACGGTTGGTAATCGTGTGTAGAGTGTAATGGCATAAGGGTGCTTGACTGAGAGACCTACAAGTCGATCAGGTAGGAAACTAGAGCATAGTGATCCGGTGGTTCCGCATGGAAGGGCCATCGCTCAAAGGATAAAAGGTACTCCGGGGATAACAGGCTTATCACTCCCAAGAGCTCATATCGACGGAGTGGTTTGGCACCTCGATGTCGGCTCGTCACATCCTGGGGCTGGAGAAGGTCCCAAGGGTTGGGCTGTTCGCCCATTAAAGTGGCACGCGAGCTGGGTTCAGAACGTCGTGAGACAGTTCGGTCCCTATCTGTTGTGGGCGTTAGATTTTTGAGAGGACCTTTCCCTAGTACGAGAGGACCGGGAAGGACGCACCTCTGGTGTACCTGTTGTGGCGCCAGCTGCATCGCAGGGTAGCTACGTGCGGATGAGATAAGCGCTGAAAGCATCTAAGCACGAAACTCACCTCAAGATGAGAAATCTTTTAAGGGCCGTGGAAGACTACCACGTTGATAGGCTACAGGTGTAAAGACAGTAATGTCAAAGCCGAGTAGTACTAATAACCCGTAAACTTATAGTTCTCTACTGTTACTATTTCAATCACCCAATATTTTCATAGCAACCAAAAATATTTGTGTTAGCATTTGCTAATCAAGATTTTCGGTGTCTATTGCAGCAGGGTCCACCTCTTCCCATTCCGAACAGAGAAGTTAAGACTGCTTGCGCTGATGGTACTGCCCTTTTAAGGGTGGGAGAGTAAGACGACGCCACTTTTTTAAAACCTCATACATTAATTTGTGTGAGGTTTTTTTGTTTT
>NZ_PVSS01000028.1 GCF_003025005.1 Brumimicrobium mesophilum | reverse complement strand
TAAGATTAGTTGCGTGTTTTAAGCACTAAAGTTAGCAAATAAATACAGATAGAAAGTCCGCAAGGACTTTGGTAAATAGGCTAGAACTAGCAATTAATTTTTTACGATGTTAGCGGTAGTGTTTATATTGTTTTTAACACTCCTGAATCTGCTCTTAAAGATGCTCCATTTGTAGCAATAGATAAAGGACTTGACAGGTAGGACACTAAATTCGCAATTTCATTTGGTCTAATAAATCGTTGTAATAAAATATGTGGATTAGATTGCTGAATAATTGCATTTTTCATTTGTTCAATTTCAAGATTTTGAGCTCCTGCAATATGTTCAACTACTTTTGACACACCATCGGTATAGGTTGGTCCTCCCAAAACTGTATTAACCGTAACCTCTGTTCCTTTTGTCAGTTTTGAAAGTCCATTTGCAATTGCCGAAATAGCTGCTTTTGTCATTCCATAATGAATCATATTTTGAGGAACATTTACACCTGATTCGCTGCTGATAAAAATAATTCGCCCCCAATTTTTATTTAGCATCTGTGGGAACAACTTTCGGGATAGTCGAACAGAACTCATTACATTTATCTCAAAATAGTTGTACCAATCTTGATCATTTATATTTTGAAATTCCTCAATTCCAAAGATTCCAACATTGTTTATTAATATATCTATATCTGTTAATTTTTGAAGTAAATTTTCAACTTCATCTTTTTTTGTAAAGTCAGCAGATACTGCCGAAATTTCAGCATTTGGAAATTGATTCTGTAGTTTTTTCTTTGCCTGTTTTGTTTTTGACTCTTGTCTTCCGTTTATAGTTACGCTAACTCCTTCTTCTAATAATTGTTGAGCGATAGCAAAACCAATACCTTGGGTTGAGCCGCTAATAAATGCTTTTTTTCCTTTTAATTTTAAATCCATTTCTTTTTTTGTAATGATTGTTAAATAAATGCTTAATTTTTTTTATTTGATAATCTGTAGCTGTAATTCAATTTGCTGTTTCAAAATATCTTTATCCGGATAAATTCTGCGTAATGTGTTAATTCCGCACCAAAGAGTAATGAGGTGTCTGGCTAAAACTGTAGCTGGTATTTGTGATTTGATATAGCCTCTTTTTTGTTCTGAAAGAATAGTTGTGGTGTAAAGTTTTTCTGTCTCTTTCAAAATGTCTATGGCATTATTTCCTAATTCTTCGTCTATAAAAGTCATTTCAACGATGGTGTTTGCAATAATACAACCTTTAAAATGAGATTTTTTTGATTCAGTTACTACACTCAAGAAAAAGGCTTTGATTAATTCAATAGGGTTATCGCTTTTTTCTAGTAAAGTTTTGAAGTCCTCTAAATCCACTTTGCGTTGGTATAGAGATTTTTTGAAAAGTTCTTTTTTACCACCTTTAAACGTGTTATATAAGCTACCTGCTCCTGCTCCTGTTCTAGCACTTAGTTCAGACAAGGATGTGGCAGTATAGCCTTTTTCCCAAAAAAGCTCTTGGGCTTTGAGTACCATTTCTTCGTTTTTAAAGACGGTTGGTCTTCCTTTCATTTGTGTTTTGTAATGATTGGTACAAAAATAGAAAATAAAAATCAATAATTTCAATGTTATTTTGTCACATTACCGCTAACGGTCTAGTGTATGAGCAGTAGCGAATTAATATTCACTAAATTTTCGGTTAAACACTTACCTTTATTAATATTCATTTACTTTCAATTTAGCACTGCACTCGCTATTGCTTATACACAATGTTACCTGCTGGCTTTTTTTATCTTATTTCTGATAACTTTAAAACTCGATTATCAAGAAGTATTTCGGGATCAATCTTTCTTTTCTTTTGTGTAAGCTTTCCGTTGTCTGTTTCTATTTTTCCGATTTCGTGTATCATTTTTTTTAGATTAACGGAACTGTTTATTTTGTCTAATAAATAAAAGTCGTCTTGGTAAAAATCATCTTCTTGAATAATTCCTTTTGTTATACAATTTTTTGTAACCTTTTTCATTAAGATATTTATCCTTTTGTTTTCTTTTCCTCCAAAATATTCAGATACTAGAAATTCATACTTTGATTGAAACCAACTTCCACGTTTTTCACAAGTCAAGACGATTCTATTATCAATAATTTTCATTCCACTTAGAAACCATAGAATTTCTTTCTTCGAAATTTCTCCAATTTGAAACAAGTCTCTTAACGTATAATCTATTCTATCGGCTGATAAGTTTGGTAGAGGGTATTCTAAAATTTGATAATTTTCAATTTCGATAAAACGATTTGAGTCAAACTGATAATTTTCGAGAACACCTTTTAATTCGTTATCTCTTAAGACTTCTTCAAATCTTTTTTCGTGATAATCTTCTTCTTCGATTTCAAAAACGTAGTCAATTAAGTGTGAGAATGCGGTATGCGATATATCGTGAATTAATCCAGCTATTTGCTCCTCAACACTTCCACCTAACTTTTTTATTAATATCATTACTCCGATAGAATGGTCAAATCTCGTATGGTTTATTTTCGGATTGACTAGAAATATTGCTCCTCCTTGATGAATTCTCTTTAATCTTTGAAATACTTTTGTATTTATTATTTCTTCGATTACTCCTGTTAATTGAAATTCCCCGTAAATTTTATCTATGTATTTCATTTTTAGTTCATTTGTGTTTTTAGCTTGCAGGTAACGTGATTGTATAAGATTAGTTGCGTGTTTTAAGCAACTAATTTAGCAAATACAAACCGAATAGAAAACTCGAAAGGATTTTCGTAAGCAAGCTTGAACTAGCAATTAATTTTATACTGTGTTATATGCAGCCTTTTTACGCTACATTTTTCGCTTTCCAAAGATTATAAATATTGACAATAATAAAAGGAAAATATTAATTCCAATATCAGAAGCTTCATTTCTATAAATATGGAAAATGCTTGCCGCAATCATCAATAGCATTAGTCCATATGCCGCTAAAATATTAATTTTGGGTCTTGGAAGTATTATCCCGATACCTAAAAGTAAATCGGCAAATGCAGTAAGAATTAATAGCGTACCATTGTCGGCAGTCCAAGAAAACATTTCTTGAAGCTCTTGTCGAGGAAGAAATATTTTAATTATCGCACCAGAAATAAGTACTAATGCGAGAATTATTTGCGTTATCCAAAGAATAATGTTAAGCGTTTTTGATATTTTTTGTGTTTTGTCCATTTTGTTTCGTTTATATTTTTTAACAAATTTAATTACCTTTACTTTCTAAATGATATTACTTTCCTTTTGGATAGCACTTTCCAAGTTGGAAGTAAGGTAAATTTCTGTATATTATGTTATCAAATGGTGGTTGTCCTAAAACGATGCTTTCAATTAAAGATGCTCTTGAGGCTGTTGAAGGCAGATGGAAATTATTAATTTTGTTCTCTTTATCTGAACGAACTAAAAGGTTTAAAGAAATCTCGCGGGATTTGAATGGTATTACGGATAAAACTTTATCGAAAGAGCTTAAAAATCTAGAAGAGAATAAATTGATTAGCAGGGAAGTTTTTAGCACATTTCCTCCAAAAGTAGAATATACGATTACCGAACACGGGATGTCATTGGAAAAAGTACTTGATGAGTTGCATTTTTGGGGGCTTTTACATCGTCAATAAGTCATTTCTGAATTATGACGGTTTTTTTGGTTGCATATAACGTCAAGCGAATTTAAATAGTCGCCTTTCATTTTATTTTATAAATCTAATAATTTTTCATTTAACTTAAAACTTCACTATGAAATCCTTTTGGCGATTTTTTCAATTCGCACGTTATCGAAAGTAAATTCATTTACGGAGTAGTACAGCCGGAAATATACAAAAAAGCCATAGACGAAGAACAAACTCCGCTATGACTTATATACATTGTTGGCGGTTAGTGCTTATTTTTTGCCTTCAAATTTTTTAATTGTTTCTGGAGTTGTTGGTGTAAAGAAGTTGACTAAATTACCGTCAGGGTCACGGAATAAAAGCGATTTGTTTCCCCAAGGCATTGTTGTTGGTTTCTGAACGATGTAGGGTTGTAAAAAACCAGCTAACCTTTCATAATCTTTTTCTACGTCATCTACCAAAAATTCGATAATAGCACTACGGTTTTGTGAAGACTGTGCAACATCCTCTCCACCGAAAAACTGCAATGTTCTCGTGCTTCCTATTGCTAAAGTTGCTGTTTTTGTTTGTAGTTCGGCAAAATCAGGTGTGTATTGCACTATCGGCATACCTGTTACTTGCTCATAAAATTTCATTAAGCCGTTTAAATCGGCAGTAATGATGCGAATGGATACTAAACTCATTTTTTAGATTTTTAATTATGCAGCAAAAGTAATTTCAGGTTATGACAAAGGTATGTCAGGGGTCTTGAACTTTTTTTCTTTTTCAGCCAAATACTCCTGTAATGTGAGCGTATGAGGATTAAATTTTAATTTTGTTTGATGAATTTTCAGCATTCTGTCCAACCTAAACATTCTGTAATCCTTTCTTAACCTACAATAAGCAATAAGTGTCCAATTCTCTTGTAAACTGTAATACAACGCAAAAGGCTCTATTAGCCTTTCCGTTTTTTTGTTTCCATCTTCACTTTGATATGTAATAGTAAGAACTTGAAAGTTTGTCAAAGCATTTTGAATTAACATTAGCGAATTACTTGTATTTATACCTGATATTGCAGGACTAACAGCAACTCGTTTTGATATCAATTCTGTTTTTTCTCTGGTGGAATATCGCAGAACTGCTTTTATCTTATTGATGGCTTTTATATATTCTTTAATAAGTGAACTGTCCCTGTTTTTAAGTACTAATTGTTCAACTGTAATTAGAGCATTTGCCTCGTTTTCGGAAAACATTATTGGTGGAATTTTATAACCCTCCATCAGGGAATATCCTTTTCCGTCTTTGGTCAATATGGGAACTCCTGCTTTTTCTAAAGCTCTAATGTCGCGATAAATTGTTCGAACACTTACCTCAAATTTTTCAGCAAGACTTGTCGAAGTAATAAGTTGTTTTGTTTGCAGTTGGGTTAAAATTGCAGTCAGTCTTGAAATTCTCTTAATGTCATTATCTTTCATTATAGGTTTGACGTTTTATTTTTTTTCGCATTACCGCCAACGTTTATGTATATGGTTTGTTGCGTGATTTAAGCACTAAATTTAGCAAATAAAAATCCAATAGAAAATCCGCGAGGATTTTCGTAAGTAGGCTAGAACTAGCAATAAATTATATACGGTGTTGTAGCCAGTTATTTAATTCCAAATTTCATTCGATTCTGTTAAAATGACAGGATATTTATCAGTTACAAGTATTGTTTGTTCGTGTTGGGTTACATATCCACCTTTGTTTCCGACTAAAGTCCAACCGTCATTCAGTTCCACTGCAACAGTTGAATTTGTTGAAATAAAAGTTTCTATTGCAACTGTTGTGTTTTTTTTGAATCGCTCTCTGTTACTTTTAACTCTGTAGTTTAAAATATTTTCGGGTTCTTCGTGTAAACTTCTACCAACTCCGTGACCAGCTAAATTTTTAATTACTTTAAATCCCGACTTTTTTGCTTCAGTTTCTATTAAATATCCAATTTCAGAAATTTTCACTCCGCCTTTTATATTGTTTATAGCTTTACGTAAATTTTTTTTAGAAGCATCTATAAGAGGTTGGTGATTATGAATGTCTTTTCCGAGAACAAATGAGCCACCATTATCAGACCAAAATCCATTAAGTTCCGCAGAAACATCAATATTAATTAAATCTCCTTCTTTCAATATTTTTTTATTTGATGGTATTCCGTGTGCTGCTTCTTTATTTACACTTATACAAGAATAACCAGGAAATCCATAAGTTTCATAAGGTGCAGATTTAGCACCATAACTCTTTAAAATTTCACCTCCATATTCATCTAATTCTTTAGTCGACATTCCAACTTTAGCATATTCCCTCATTAGTTTTAGTGTAGTTCCAACAACTTCACTAATTTTTTTCATTCCGCTTAATTCAGATTCTTTTGTTATTGACATTTCGTTTTTTTAATTGGCTACAACGTCAAGCGAATTTAAATAGTCG
>NZ_PVSS01000027.1 GCF_003025005.1 Brumimicrobium mesophilum | reverse complement strand
TGCGCCCAAACTTCAGTAATGTTTAAAACTGACTTTCTTGTAATTCATAGTCAGGCGAATTTTTAAAATTGAAATTAGACCGAAATGAAAATATGAACTTCATTGAGAAAATTTTGAAGTTGAAGAATGAATTTGAGTATGAAGATTATTATGGTTGATTTATAAAGGAAGTCTGACTTTGATATTCAAAATTTTAAAGAATTAGATATCTTGGTGGTTAACCTGTTACATTTTACTTTTTATTTATTACATGATTTATAGTAAATAAGTGTTTGTTATTCATACTGAAAAAAATTCTTAAATTTGTTTAACAATTAATTGCATTTTTTTTTCTAATCCAACACTATACTTTAATGCTGTTTTTACGAAACATTCTTATTCTATTTATATCATCAATATTATCTTTTATTTTTTCTTTTAATGCAATTGGAGGGGAAGGGAATTTATATGAAATACCATTAAAAGAAAAAATTGATAGTTCGGAATTAATTATTTCAGGAGAGGTAATTAATCAAAATTCATATTGGGATCTTCCAGGAGGTATGATTTACACGAATAGTACAATTGAAATTCATTCTTTATTTAAGGGCAATTATTTGAGTAATACTGTTAATATTATAACTGTAGGAGGTAGAGTAGGAAATCATGCGGTTCAAACATCGTCATTGTTAGCATTAGAAAAAGGGCAAATAGGATTTTTCTTTTTAAATGAATTAGGTGGTTCTTCGAAATACGAAGTATATGCTTCAAGACAAGGTTTTATAAAAATCTTTGATAATCAAGCTTTTTGTCCTTTTTATTCAAGTTCTGTTATTAATTTGAGAAATAGTATTTACACTGCAACTCAAGTTAACATACCAATTAATCCTCCCGCATCTTCTTTTTCATCCTCTAATGGTCTCGTTACCTTATCTGTTTCAAATTTAAATTTTAGTCCAAGTTTGATAACGGCTGGAACTAACTCATTAGTGACCATTACAGGAACTGGTTTTGGAACTAATGGACCAGATGCTTCAAATTACATCGCTTTTGCAAATGCAGATGACGGTGGAGCTCCAAGTTTTATTGCTCCTATGTTGAGTTCTTATGTTTCTTGGACTGACAATATGATTGTAGTATCGGTTCCTACAAAGGCGGGAACTGGTCCAATTCAGGTTACAATAAATGGTGTTTCGCAAGAATCTATAAATAATTTAATTGTTTCTTATGCTATTTTAAATACCGGAGCTGATTCCATTCCGCAAATGATAAATTCAAATGGAAACGGCGGATTAACTTGGGAATTTAGTTCAAATATGTATTTTTCTGGAGGACCTATGTCTCCTTTCAATAGAGCAATTGATTCTTGGAAATGTGCTACAGGAGTGAATTGGGATATTGCTACAGCTCAAACTTCCATTGATTCTCCTAATGCAGGAGATGGCGTAAATGTAGTTGCAAGAAATAATGTGGCAGCGGGAGTTTTAGGGGTATGCTATAATTACTTTACGGCTTGTAACGGAGATGATTGGCATATTTACGGTCAAGACCTAATCTTTAAAAAATATTGGACTGGTTCAGGAAATTGGAATTATAGTATTTCACAGCCGAGTAGTTCTGAATTTGACTTTGAATCTGTTGCGTTGCATGAACTGGGGCACGCTCATGTTCTTGGGCATATAATCGATAATAATGATGTTCTGCATTTTGCCCTGGGAGCTGGTGCAACATTAAGAACTTTATCTTATGAGAATATCACCGCGGGGAATTATGTAATGAATTTAAGCACAACTTCGAATGGATGTGCAGTTTCTCCAATGATTTCAGACTTTCCGACTGGATGCACCGGTTTAAGTGTTACAGATTTCTGGGTTTTTCCTTCCAGCGTTCCATTATCAGACTTTACTTGTGAAGGTTTGAGGGATGTTGAAATTAGTTTTGAAAATTTTGGAACAGATACGATTAATCAAATAGATTTTAACTGGTCGGTTAATGGTAATATTCAAAATCCGGTTTCATACTCAGGCTTATTACTAGCAGGACAAACACTTAATGATTTTTTAATAGGTAATTATAATTTTCAAGATTCGATTTACGAAGTGAAGATTTGGACTGATTCAGTGAATGGTGTATCAGATTACAATCAGTTCAATGATAGCTTATATTATAATTTTTATCCAAATCAATGCTCACCAAATAATGCAGCCATCACTTCCATTGGAGCAATAGATATCGATTCTTGTCTAACTATTGAAGATATTAAAGTTGATTTATTTAATGACGGAAATAATGATTTAACAAGTTGTTGGATTTTCTTTGAAGCCAATGGGGTTTTGGAAGATAGCTTGTACTGGACTGGAAATCTAGCTTCTGGTGCAACTTTAAATGATTTATTCGTCACAACGTTTGCTGATTTTTATCCTTCCGCGGATATTTCAATTTGGACTGAATTACCAAATGCAGTTGTTGATACTTATCCCGAAAATGACACTTTGAGGATTCAAATTTCTCCAAATAGATTGTTAGGTTCTTATTCTGTTGGTGGAATTAATCCAGATTTTATAACCTTAGCTGATGCATTTAATGTTTTAGATAATCATGGAGTATGTGGAGATGTCATTTTAAATATACGGGATGGTGTTTATCAAGAAACGATTTTTATAGATAGTATTTCAGCAGACAATATGAACTATAATGTAACTATTCAATCTGAAGGGCAAGACCCACAAGTTGTTATTATTGATTCATTAAATTTTGAAGCCCAAAGAACTCATAATCTGGAATTTCGAAACTTAACTTTTAAGAATGGAAATTTCGATTTCAATTCTGGCTCTAGTAATATAACTTTTGATCAAAACCACTTTGATACTGTTGAATTGGGGGTTTATATGAATTATTCTAATCTGTTAAGTGATAGTATTGAAATTTTGAATAACATATTTAACTTTTCGAGAATAGACGGGAAGACTTGGTTTACTTCGGATACGATGTCAACTCATTTTATGGTCATAAACAATGATTTTTACGATGGTGAAGGCACGGCTATCGATATCTCGGGGTATGGAAATATTGAAATTGCAGACAATTATATCGAATATCTTGATACTTCCCCGCATGATGAAGCAATTAGTATTTCATATCGTTATGGAAGTCTGTTAGTTCACAATAATAAGATAATCAAAACAAGCGGTGGGCGTCCATTGCGTATTCAGTCTTTGCCAAATAGCGATACAAATCACGTAAGGATATACAATAATGCTATTTACCATAATGTAAATAATATTTCAGCTCAAACCTCAGCTGTTTTGATTAGTGGAATAAATTATTTGGAATTTATGCACAATACCATTTATTTTTCGAATGACTACATATACCCAAATACACATTCTGTGTTGACATTCGTTGGAATTGACAGTCTTTTGATTAAAAGTAATATGATTGTTAATGATGGAAATGGATTGGTTTATAAAATTGATAATTATGATTTCGTTGAGAGTGATTACAACAATTATTGGACAGATCATATTTTCGCCAAAGAACCAGGAGCAGGATCAGGAACAAATTTTCCGACCTTGTCAGATTTTTCTCTTCATTTTTCCACTGATTTTAATTCTACTTTCATCAAACCTATCTTTTCAGCTCCATATTTTTTGTCCCCAATCAATATTTCAGGTTTAGACAATTTAGGTTCACCAATAAGTTCTATTACTGAGGATCTCGTCGATTCCCTAAGAAATTCTACCACTCCAGATGTAGGCGCCTATGAGTTTTCTCAATTTCAATACGATATAGGAATAGAGTATTCTGCGACATGGCTAGATACTGTTTTTTGTTCTGGAGGAAATGTGGATTTAATTTTTGATGCTTACAATAACGGAACAGAATCAATTGATAGTTTTCAAGTTTATATTAATATTGAAAATGGACCAACAGATACGCTAACTATTTATGAAGTTATTCAACCTCTCCAAACGGTTTCCTTCAATGCAGGAAATTATTCTTTTACCGATGCTTTAACCACTATTGAAGTCTCCTTAGGTTTTCCAAACGGTGTTTATGATTCAATTCCATATAACAATAATTATTTAGGGAAATTCAATACAAAAATGAATGGAACTTATAGCGTAGGTGATTCTACAGCAGACTTCTTAAATATCGATGAAGCATTATATAATTTGAGAAAAGGAATTTGTGGACCAGTTGTTTTGAACTTGAAACCGGGAGTGTATAGTGATTGGGGAATAATTGGACCAATTGATGGTAATTCACTTACTAATTCGATTACTTTTCAATCTGAAACTTTTGATACAAGCTCTGTCCTTGTTATAAACGTTGTTAATAACAGTGAGTTTCGTTTAAATAATATTCAAAACTTGACTTTTAAACACATTACATTTGATGTACCACTTTACTTGGATTCTGTGAATGTGATGAATGTAGATACATGCCGTTTTATTTCAGGTGGAATTGAACAAAGCTACAGTTCTCAATATATTGACAGTTTAAGTATTGAAGGATGTTCCTTTTATAATTCCAATATCAAATTAATAGGTGCAAGTTCAATAGTAACGAATATTGAGATAATCAATAATTCGTTTATAGAAGATGCAGTAATTTGTTTCGAACCACAGGGAAACTCTAATCCAACCAATATTCTGATCAGTGGAAATGTAATGAATACAGTTTATCAATATAATGTTTATGATGCAAATATTTATTTGAAATCCTGTGAGAACTTTGTAATTAGTAACAATGATATTATTGGTTCTAATTTGGGTATTGAAATTGTTAGCTCTGTTGGCGGATCCAACATTATTAAGAATAACTTTCTTAACATTCTTGGGGAATCCTTTGAGTTAGAATCAAATTCAGGACTTAGAATATTAAATAACTCCATTCGTTCAAGAGGAATAGAGCTTGATTATAATAATACTATCGAGTTTAAAAATAATATTATTCATCAGTATTATGCAAGCCCATTTTTCAGATTAAGTTCTATTGCTGAAATTCAGGCTCTAGAATCAAACAACAATTTATTCTATGGAGATACATCACACTTCATCTATGAACCTTCTTTAAATTTTGTTTCTTTAGACGATTGGAAAACAGTTCATAATCAAGATGTAAATTCATTATATGGGAATCCATTTTTTGCCTCTTCAAATAATTTTCATACGAATTCCCCTTTAGCTGATAGTAACGGTTTGGTTCTGCCTGATGTTACTTTGGATATAGATGGACAAGCACGAAATTTAACACATCCAGATATTGGTGCGGATGAATTTGATGTGAATTGGTCACTAATTTTTGATTTGTCAGCTGATAGTATTCTAAATCCTAGCAATTTGAGTTGTGAAGCTAATGATTCTATATTATTTGTATTCTCTAACAATCATACCGAGACCTTGACAAGTGCAATAATAAAATGGAATTTGAACGGAGGACCTCCAACCATTTATAATTGGAATGGAGTTTTAGCACCTGGTCAAAGCGATACAGTTTTTCTTGGATTAGGCGGGTTTATTCCAACAAGCAATTATTCAATTACTGTTTCAATCGGTGAGCCAAATGGTGGGTTAGACGCCAATTTGATAAATAATTCGGTAAATATAACCTACCAAGCTTATGTTGAGCCAGTAATTAGTGTAAATCAAAACTTGATTTGCGATGGAGATGAACTGATCTTGGCATCATCATACATGAATCCAGCATATAGCTATTCATGGTCAGGTGGTTCTACAAATGATTCTTTAGTAATTACAGCAGGCGGAACTTATTGGCTGCAAACCATAAGTCCTTTTGGTTGTGTAGAGAATGATACAGTTACAATTGTTGATTATCCTGCACCAACTCAAGTTTCCATTCAAGCTGCTGATACTGTTTTCTGTAGTGATGAATCTGTAATATTAACAGCAAACCCTATTTTAACAGGTAATATTCATTATTGGAATTGGACAGGAGGGAACCCAACAAGTATTAGTGTTAATGCTACTTCAGAAATTATCCTAACAGTTGAAGATCAGGATGGTTGTTTTCAATATGATACAATTCAACTTACGGCAATTCAAGTTCCATACACAAGTATTCTTAGTGGAGGAGGAAATCTATATTGTCAAAATACTCCTTCAGGGTCAACTTTTCAATGGTATTTGGATGGCGTTTTAATTGCTGGAGCAACCAATCAAGTTTACTCACCACTAGTTAATGGTGAATATACACTTTTGATAACAAATGGAATATGCTCTCACACTACAGATGCTTTCATATATGATCAAGTGGGATTATCAAAATTCACTAAAAATGAAATTTCATTGTCTCCTAATCCTGCAACTTCTGAGATCA
>NZ_PVSS01000026.1 GCF_003025005.1 Brumimicrobium mesophilum | reverse complement strand
TGATCTCAGAAGTTGCAGGATTAGGTGACAGTGAAATTTCGCTTTTATTCAAATCTAATAAACCAACAGTATAATAGTGATGGTCATCCGTTGTGAATGAACAAATCCCATTTGTTACCACGAGTGAATAAACTCCATTAACAAGTGGAGTATAAACTTGACCAATAGCTCCAGGAATTAATGCTCCATCCAAATACCATTGAAAAGTACTACCCGAAGGGATATTAGCGCAGTAAATGTTTAGCCCACCTCTCCAAATATTAGTGTATGGAACCTGAACAGTTGTTAACTGAATTGTATCATATTGTAAACAACCGTTCTGATCTTCAGTGGTGAGAATAACTTGTGCATCTTCATCCACAGTGATACTTGTTGGATTTCCTCCAGGCCAGTTCCTGTTCCAAGTATGCGTGTTACCTGCAAGGATGGGATCAGCTGTTAAGGTTACAAATTCATCACTACAAAAAATACTATCGGAAGCTAAAATTGAAACAGGTGTTGGTGCTGGAAATTCCGTAATAATTACGGTGTCATTTTCAACACATCCAAAAGTATCAATAGTCTCTAACCAATAAGTTCCTCCGTCATTTACAATAATTGAATCATTTGTTGAACCTCCCGACCAAGAATAGCTATAAGTAGTATCGGAGAATGATGACTTTAAAACAAGCTCAGCACCATCACAGATAAAATTCTGATTTAAATCGATAGAAGGTTTTACATAGCCTAAATAAGAAACACTTAAATCATTATTTGCAAAATATGCATCTTCAACCCCATTTGGTTCAGAAATATTGATTTCTAATAAATAGTTAGTATTCGGAATAAAATTTCCTAACCCCAGAAAAACTGTATCACTTAGTCCCGGTGCGAGCACATCATTCCAATAATAAATAGTTGTTGTTCCTCCATTTAAACTCCATTCTATAATGGCACTTGTAAGTGTATCCGTATAATTATTTGAGAAGATAAAAAATATAGAATCGTTGTCACTACAACTCAAATTATTAGGATTAAGAATACTGTCTGCGGAAAGGTCAAAAATTGTAGACCAATCAGTATCAAATTCATCAGCGCCAATATCAGGATGTGTTATATTTCGTGCTTGTCCATCTATATCTAAATTTACTTCAGGCAGAACCATTCCGTTGCTATCCGCCAAAAAAGAATTGCTATGCAAATCTGTTGTACTGGTATAAATTGGATTACCATAATAAGAATTCAAATCCTTGTTGTACTGCGTTTTCCAATTACTAAACGTAAGGTTATTGCTAAACATTGACGTATCTCCATAGAAAAGATTATTGTCAGATTCAAAATCTTGAATTCCAATATTAGAAAAATAGAAAAACACACCACTCGAACCAATTTTTTGAAAAATGTTATTCTTAAATTCAACATTCGTATTGTATTCCATTGATATCGAATTTGAATAAATGGAATTGTTATAGATTTTCAAGCCATTACTCGCAGACAATTCAAAAGGAAGGTAAGAAGAGCTAATGAAATTGTTTTTTATTACGTTGTCAACTCCGATATCACAAGCTTTAATTCTGATGGAACGGACATTTCCTGACAGTTTATTGTTACTGATTTCAAAATTTTCACACGATTGCATGTAAATATTTGCATTCATAGAAGGGTTTGAATTGTTTATGTCTAATTCATTTTCACTGATTAGAATATTTGTAGGATGGGGCGAAGCGGTGTTAAAAGCAGCAAAAGAAATTTTAGATGTTCCACTTAATGAGTTTTGTAAAATCTTTACGTTATTCACATCACTCCATAAATCAATTCCAGAATCATTAAAGTTACATCCTATGACTGATAAACTATCCACATAATTAGGGTTTATAGAACTATAAATTCCACCTCCGTTAAATTCACAAGTATCTACATTCACTACATTCACAGAATCCAAATTTATTCTAGTGTTAAACGAAATGTGTCTAAAAGAAAGATTTTCAACATTTCGGAAAGTGATCACATTACTTGAACTTGTATGGTTAGCAATTACTAGACTAGAGTTTAAAGACTCAGATTCGAATGTAATAGAATTAGAAGATGAATTTCCTTCTACAGGGCCAATATCACCCCAATCAGTGTGCGTTCCATCCTTCAATTTAAAAGTTACCGGTCCACAAATACCTTTATTTAAATTAATTAGCGCATCGTTTATGGATATAAAATCAGCAGTCGCATCACCAACAGTGTAAATTCCATCAAGTTTGGTGTGAAAGCGACCACTAAAACTATTGTTCATAGGAATAGAATCATAATATCCATTTGGCAAGGCAATTGAAATATTAACATCAGTTATAAGATTTGTAAATGTATAATTTCCTAGGTTGAATGATATCGTTTGTTGTGGCGGTATGTTTTGATAAACAATAATCGTATCCAAAGCTTGGTTCTCAATGTCGATATATACTGTAAAACTATCAACAGTCTCGCTCCCATTATTGAATGCATCAAAGATTATATCAACGTTTTCTCCTGCACAAATTGAAGTATCTATCCATGATGCGTTTTCTAGAGCAATGTCATATTGAAGTTGTGTAAATTCATAAGCACCAACGTCCGGAGTAGTGAGATTACGCGGTGAATTAAGAATATCACTTGTTACATACCCTATTGGAGTTCCCAAATTATCCAATTGATTAGCATTTAGAGGAATCAAATGGTTTGGTGCGATAAAAAAAGGTTGGATGAGTGTTGAGTTTATGTCAGATGAGTAATGTAAAGAAAAATCGGTTAACGTTGTTGAAGTGTATCCTAAACCACCATACCATTCATCAGCAAAAATGTCATCGGTCCAATAATTATTAAAATCCCCTTCAAAATAATCGTTATTACTAAATTTATAAATCAAACCATGCGCATCATTTACAAGCATATTACTTTTAACAAACGCACTATCCACCCCGCTTAAGGAAAGGACTGCATGAGAGTTACTGCTGACAGCCGAATGAGATAAATAAACCGAATTATGCATAAAATCTAAACGCTGAACATTTAAAATATCAATAGCACTATTCAAATTAGTAACATTATTAATATTTTGATAAATTGCATTATTAAAAACTTTGACCGGAATATCTTCATTAATAACTGAAGATACTATTTTTATTGCGCTACCTTGAGTTGATTTAATAACTTGGTTATTGTCTATTGACAACGATCCCGAATTATAAGAAACATAAATTGAAGAATTATTCCCGTAATGACTTTCAATGTAATTATTTGAAATTTCAATATTTTCATAATGACGTATGTCTATATTATTTCCATAAGAATTATAAAATTCATTATTTCTAACAACAAAATAATTGGATATAGATCCTAAAGCATCTATAGAAAAGCCTCTTATTTGACCTTGATTAAATATGTTATTAGTTAACTTAATACTATCAGAATATAGATTAGTTGCAATATTATAAACATATACTTTCGATGAATCAAAAACATTTTGATTGAATGTTAAATTCTTGGAACCTTCTGTAAAAAAAACACTACCATTTTTAAAAGTCAAATTATTAAATTCAACATTATGTGTGCTACTGCAAACAATATCAACAGAATCTATGGTAACCATTAAAGGGTTTTGACTCTCAGATTGAACGGTAACCTTATAATTCATATTTTCGGCTAAAATGCTATCAATTGAAATAGTTTCGAAATATAAACCATCACGCATATTTAAAACAACATCTCCACAAACACCTGAAGTATCTAAGGCATTAAACGCATCATTTAAAGTATTAAAATTTGGATTTGCACCTCCTACTGTATAGGTTCCTTTTAACTTATTTGGAAAAAGATGAACATTTAAACTATCGTTTGATGGGTCTGTATCAACATTACCGTTTGGCAATTCCGTATAAATTGAAATGTCAACTGTAGGATAAAAATCACTATAAGTGGTTATAAATACATCGATTGATGTTTCTCCAGGAAGTAAGTTCCCTGTCCAATATGTGCTTTGAATTAAAACTCCATTCGCTTCAAAGTGAATCCAACAGCTCGTCAAATTATTAGTACCATCATTTAAAAGATCCACAGTAATATCTTCTGAAGCAAGGCAAGCATCCAAATTAATTGTGCCCATTGATGAAATGGCTGCATCATTAGGTGTGGTTTGGCTTTGGGTAAAACCTAAAATTGAGTTAGGTTCTTCATTATTTTCAATCGAAAAGTCACTTTCGTTAAACGAAATCAAGCCATCAACAGCAAATAAATTAAAGCAGCTTAAAAATACAGTAACTACAGTGAAAATTTGAATTCTTGAATTTTTTAAATTGAATGACATTTTATAGTCTTGTTGGTTAACAATTGTTTAGTGTTCTAACTACGAATTTAATGAAATTCTGATTACTTAGAAATATTAATGTTATCTCCTTGTTTCAAAGAGCTGACATTCTTTTGTATGAAAGCAATTTAATCTAATCATCGAACATAAAAAAATGGGAAAGCTCTAGTACTTTCCCATATTAAGTAGTATATCTATCTTAAAACCAAAGGTTCATTCTCATTGTGTTTAACCATATATTTTAAATCTAAGACCTTTTTCTCCTTAGATTTTATTTTTAATTTCCATTCGATAATACCAGTAGATGGATTTAACTTTCCGTTACTGATTTCTTCAGTAGTAATTTCGATTCCCTCTTTTCTGGAAATAGGAACTTGATCTTGAACAATAATTTCTATGTTTTTACTTTTATTGTTCAAAATTTCAATTTGATACAAACTGTTTTTTTCCACTTCACTCCCAATAATTTTTTCCTTGTACTTTTTATTCATGAAAGTTCTCTTTACAATAATATTGGGATCTTTACCCAAACTCAATGACAAAGTATCATCCATTACGGTAGGGTTTATATAAGTTTCTCCCATATAACTTCCATCGAAAAATATCGTTGCTTTAGCTGGAATCAGTTGTAACTCTTCAAGATTTGTGATTCTCGCTACTAAATAGGTCGAGTTTTCTAACTTTGGAACTGAATAATAAACAAAATTTGCATCTACATCTTCATTCTTTACCAAAACCATGTGTTTTTCTCCATTCGACTTTATTGAGTATGGCAAGTTTATTTTGAACTCGGCCGAAATCATATGTTGTACTACTTGTGTATGTTGAGCACTTGTAGAATAATCAAAATTTCTTGATCCTATATCCTTTTTTTTAAACCTTGAATCTTCCCTTTGAATAGCAACTTCAGATAAGTTTTGTGTTTGGTTCAATTGAACCTGTCTTTCTTGGTGAGCAATCGGTTGAACACCTAATACCCAAGGAAGCAATTCAGGCTTAGTCTTATTCTTATATGGATCATTTGTAGAAACGTTTAACTTAATATCATTCCAATCAATTCCAGTATTCTGATAAACCTGAGCCTTGTAATTGAGGTTAATTTTACTGCTTTCAATATTGCTTCTCAAATCATATTGAGCATTCCAACCCGCATTATTCACGAGATAAGTTAGGTCTAAATATCCTGAAGTAATTTTATCAGAAGAAATCGTAACTACAATTCTATAATCTGACTTATTGTTTTTCTTTTGAAAAACATCGTTATTTGAATAATTCCTTAATTCGTTTAAACGTTTTTGTAATGAATTCTGACGTAGAGTTATAAATCTTTTCACTCTAGAAATCTCATTTATTTCTGAATTTAATTCTTTCACTTTATTCAGGTAATACTCTACTGCCTCTTTCAGTAACTGAATACTATCATTTACTTCACCTTGCCCCCTCATAGCGCCATTATTTATAATAATGGATTTTGAAGAATTTAAAACTTCAAGTTCCGAATTTAATTTAGAAAGTTCAAAAGTAATGAGATCTAATGAGTCTTCTGCAGCATTTATTTTTAATTGAATGGCTTTTGGAAGTTTTGAGACAGCCTGTTCTTCTGGTGTGGGATAATAACTTGTAAATTTAGAATCTAAAATAATAATTCCATTTGTTCCCTTGATTTGAATTGACTGAGGATCTACAAATTGACTTATACCACTTACAATTATTTGATGAACACCAGAAGTGATTGAAAATTTTGCTTCCCTATTGATTTGGGCTCCTTTTAAGAATACTGTGACATTCTTAATTTTCGAGTTTATAATAATCTCCTCGGCAAATAAAGAAGTTGAGAAAAGCAGGCTAATAATAAATACATGGAATAATTTCATAATTCTATTTACCCACAGTACAGCCTTAACCAAGAATGGTTCAAAAAGAAATCAAGTTTTTCTGCAAATAAATTAAAGCCACTTTATACGACGAAGCTAAATCGAAGAAAGTAATGAGATTGATTTAAGAAAACAATCTCATTTAATGCTTACTTGGCGAAAAGAACAATTAACACTAAACATTACAAAACAAAAAAACCTCACACAA
>NZ_PVSS01000025.1 GCF_003025005.1 Brumimicrobium mesophilum | reverse complement strand
TCTTTAGTTTTTAGAATATATTCTTAAGTTCCACTTCCTACGGCAAATGTATAATATCAAATCCTCCTGATGGTTTTAACGTATAACATTCCAATCAGGACAAATACCACTAGCCCAGACTTGCTGAATTTTTCTGGGCAATTCCATCATTGATGTCCAAAAACCGCTGGTCATTGTATTGTTTTTTGTATTAAAACTAATTTCTAATTCATTCAAAAAGTTACTGTAGCAGCTATTTAAACTTCTTTGAGCTATTCCGTTGGAAGAATTTTCAGATATTTTATAGGTAACAGGCAAAATCTCTGGATTTTTTAATAAAAGGTGAAACTTCTGAAAATGACAAATATCTCCTTCGAACCAACCTGGATGATATGGTTGATTTTCCTCTAAAATTGGTGGTCTATATAAATCGGGAATTGAATTACCTTCTGCTCCTTCGCCTTGTTCGATAATCGCTTCAATCCCTTTCAACGCATTCTCTAAAGAATCAATATTCTGACTAAAACCTAAGTTTGAATTGTTTTTTGATTCATAGCCTTTAAAATTTGATTTTTGTTTTTCATTTTCCGGGTCAAAACATTCCTCCCAAAAATTTTCTACTCCGATGGAAATAGCAGCGTACAATTCTGCAATAGATTCAAATTCTTGAGTATTTTCCCAAAATTCAGCTCCCACCTTCTGAGGAAATTCAATAGCGCAAAATAATTTCAATTGATTTACATCTAATGGACCTAATTGAAGGCTATAATCTCTTAGATCATGAGGTAATTTATTTGGTTTTAAGAATGGAATACCATTATCTTTAGAATAAACTGGTGGATTAATTACAGGAGAGTAACCCAATGCATTACATAAGTTACAAGCAATTTCTAAATGAAGCATTTCTTCATTTATTACAGACAAAATAAGCTTTGCGGTCTTTGAATATTGAATAGGTGACAAACCTTCAATCTCCTTAATAGAGTATAAAGAAGTCATATATAATGGAATAGTCCAAAGCTCAAGATCTACGGCATGTTGTAAATGATTATAAAAATCTTGTTTTTTCCATTTATGAGGATTTATCATAATTTATTATCTTTATTTTTTTTTAAATGCAATACTTGTATGATACAAAAAATCAATAAAATATTAAATACTCGCGCCGTAATTCTAATTATGGCTGTAATTCTAATTGTTCAAAGTGGTATAGATATTTACGAACACTCATTAAATATAGCACACCAACATATTTTAATTTTCATGGGGATATTATTGATTTTAAATGACATTAGATATTTTTATTTGGGTTCTCATACTTTATTAGACCATACAAAAAATGATGAAGTAAATAGCTTTTTTCAAAAGTCGGACAAAGTACTCAACAAAAACAAGGTTGATTTCACTATCGGAATTATTATAATTATTACAAGTTGTTACGGATTATTTATTGATGTTGAAGAAATGTACGCAAGAAAACTTGGTTTATTAATAGGAATTATCATGTCTATTTCTGCTTTAGGAGAAATTATTTTTGGGTTAAAAAAAGATTATCAATCAGTAAAAAGGATTAAAAAACCCTAGCTTTCTAAATGAGCAATTGTAGAATTCTTTCCCGAATTAAATAAATCTATTTTTTGCTGATCATCAATTTTAAAATTGGTTGCTGAAATACCAAAATCATCAATTATAACTGTGATTGATTTTTCGTCAATATTTTCGAGAAAATCAATCTCTTGCGCCTTAAGCATAGCTTGAAATAAGTGCTCTATATATCCCAATAAATGATCATATTTCAGTTCTTTTTTCACATTAATTTCCTTTTTCTCAGAATACAGGTAAAATCCTAATGTCTTTTCTGGCTCATATATCGATATTGGGAAATTGTATAAAACTCCACCATCAACGTAGATATGATCATTAGGTTTACTATTTGTAAATTTCCAAGCATGAAAAAATATAGGAATTGACATTGAGGCTCTAATACTTTCTGCTACAATCACATCGGGAGTTTTTTCCGATGAAAATTCACAAATAATTCCTAAAGTCAAATCTGTAGCAAAAACTTTAAGGTCTTGAGTCCCAATTAAACTTAGTTCAGCGTAAGTTATGTTTTCATCATTAGTTTTCTTCTTTATAATATCTTTTATCCATTTTAAAAGATAATCACCTTTATAAAGTCCATAGTGTGTTGCTATTCTAAAAGGGTCCCAATGGTCTTCAAAATCTTTGAAATTTGTAGCATTAACCATTTTTTTTATTTCAGCACTATTATATCCTAAACTAATCATTAATGCGAGAATTGAACCCGCAGACGTCCCTGAAACTGATTTTACTCCAGCTAAAATATTTTTTTCTTCTAAAGCTTCAACCGCTCCGGCATAAGCCATTCCTAAAACACCTCCGCCTTTAAAAACTAAGTTTTCTATTTTTCTTTCTGACATAATTTAATTCTTTCTTACAGTGTAGATAAAAAATTGATAACGCTAATTGAAGGGAAAAAAAAGTATTCTCCTCCTTTTATAGTAACAAATCGTTCCCAACCATCATAATACTCATTCACAGGTTCTGCTTGTACCGTAAATTGAACATTCTTATTATTTGGGTCATTTTCAGGTGGAACACCAATTATTACATCTATATCATTGCTCAAATGTCTCATTTGGTTATTATTTGACCATGCATGTTGTATAAATTCGAATTGAAGTTCAATATTAGTGTTGAAGCAAATAAATTGTAATCCTACTTCTTTCTTGTCCTCATTTCCATTAACTGGCATTTCATAGGATCTTCCTCTTCTTATAATTCGATGCCTCTTGGATACCTTTAATGACTGTTCCTTGTTGTACCATCTAAATGAATCTCTTGGGTTATTTGTTCTCAAATGAGATCCGAAAGGACATTTCAACCCATCAGGGTCGTGATCGGCATAACTAAAGTCGTCATTATCTAAACTCCCTCCAGGATCGGCATCAGGGAAATTAACTAAAGAAGCTCCACTTGGCCATCTTCCTATACATTTTGAAGCAAGTTTAATTTTGGCATCCTCATTGACTGAACCATCTTCATTTTTAGTCTTCTCCTCCATAGAATTCCAAAACTTGTCAACATGTTGCTCCATTTGTCTAAAAACCATAAAGGTTCCATTTCTACCCAAATCTTTTTTACCAGACCCAGCAATATCATCTGCCAACAAAGTTAAATTACCTTGATTTTCTTCGAGAAGAGGAGAGAAAGGATATTGACCATGTTCATTTTTATAACCCAATAAAAATTCACCTGTTTCAACAATATCATTTTCAGGTCCTGGTCTACCACTTCCTTTAATTATAGGTTGTGAAATCCCGTCATGAAACCCAAACGGTTCTTTGTTATCTTCAGTTAAAAAACCCTTTAATTCTGTGACAATAGTTATTCCACCATTATCTTCTATAATTCCCTTCTGTTCTTCAATAAAAGCATTCAAACTTTCTACTGAAGAAGCATGAAAGATCAGAAGGATATCTAAATCAGATTGTTGAGCACCCCATCTCCAATTTTGAGGGTCACTATCTCCATAATCCCCCAAAATTCTATTTCTATTTTCTGTTGAAACTCCTTCTACAAATGAAGTAGGGAAAGCATCAATATTTTTTTGAGAAAGACCTAATTTACTTAAACCAGAAGGTGTAAAAGCAAGATGAAGAGTCTTTTCTGAGGTGTTTTTTATATTTGCTGAATCTATAAAGGGAGCTATTTCTTTTAACCATAATTTGGCTTTTTTTGCCTCATCAACCTTTAAAAAGAAGTAAGCTGTTTTATATAATTTACCATACCCTTTTGATACCATACCCTGAATATCATCAAGATCTAAAGTTCTTGGATTATCTACAATTGCCATATTTAATATTTTAAATGTCTTTTAATATATTTCTTGCTTCCTTTTCATTAAGCGTTTTTGAGTTGAATATTTCGGTTCTCAAAATAGTTTTACTAACAATTTGTTGTTGTCCATACCACGGATATGCTGAGTACCATATATGTGAAGGAACTTGGGTATTTCTTCCCCACCCCATAAACTCTAAAATTTTATACGATCCACCTCCAATCATAAAGTATGTTTTAGGGTAACCTTTTGCTGCGCCGTAAATTAGATTTAAACCCCAGCCATTATTATCAACGAAATCTCCTAAATACTCATCGAAACTTCCATCAAAATTACTAAAGAATATAAATCGTTTTCCGTTGTCAACCAAAACCCATCTTGCAAAGTGAATTGTTGGAGTTCCAAATAATTGGCCTTTTACAAATATATATCTACTTGCTTTGGTTGTTGACCATAATAAAAATCGAAGCATTATTCTTCTTAAACCTGTTTTAGTATCAAAAACTTGTGACAATTGATTCTGATAAATAATATCCTCCTGATTTTTAAGTGCTTTTAGTTTCTCCTTAGGAATTTGATTTTGTGAAAGCTTTTTCGGATGTTCCCTTGGCTCATAAAACAAGCGAATCATAAGAATTGCAAATAATATAAAAGGTAGTAAAATAAGCATCAACAATACAAAAAGTATGGTAGCTGGTATATTTACTTTTGGAAGCTCATATCTTTCTTTAGCCCAATCCCATTGCTTATCATTTTTAAACCTTTCCTTAATTGCAGAAAAAGCATCTTTTGCATTTTTCCACCTACCTTTATTATCTTTAATATAACTCTTTATAGCTTGATGGAGGGCTGCTTCTTGATGTACTTGTTTTACAGTCCGATTTGGCGCCCCTGTATAAAACCCCTGAGTTTTAATTTCATATTTTTTAAGATAATTCAACCTAGATGTTTTATTTCTAGCGTCACCCACTGGGTAATCAGGACAGTGCTCCAATATTTTATCTAAACCCTCAGGAATATTGGTTACAATTTCATTTAAATGATTTTCTGCTGTACCATCTATATTTGCTGCATAAAATAAACTAGCAGGGAGTGAACCTTTGGCTGGTATTATGATCCATCTACCAAAATGGACTGATTCTAGTTTTTGAAAAGGGAAAACTCCCTCCTCTAAACAAGGGTTCCCTTTACCTCCTTGATGAAGTACTTCTGTTACTTTATCCACGTGAGATTGTATCAGTGGAATCTGAAGAGAAACTGGATTTTGTATTACCATTTTATAATTAGTTTTTTGAAGTAAATTCTACTACGAAATTATTTGGAAAAGGACCATTTTTTAACCCAGCACCTTTCCCACATAGGCCTTTAGTTAATTTTACGTTTTCCATTCTCAAAATTACGCCCACTAATTCTGGAATAGTCACTGAATTTATATAGCCACCATAACATTCATGAAGAGCAAAACCCCAATTCATATAGCGAGACTCTCGATTGGCAATAAATTTTTTAGGCTCAGGAAATGTTATAGGATCAAACATAGCTCCTGATGTTAAAGCAAGAACTCTTCGTTTCGCTTTAACCTTGTACTTTTTATTGTTTGCACCGTTTAGGTATTGTTTGGTTTCTGAAAAACGAATCAAACCTGGTTGTACAGGATTAAATCTTAAAGCTTCATTAACAAAGCCTTTCAATTTCTCCATATCGTAGGCTTTTGCTGCTACAATAGCAAGGGCTAGTTGATCAGGTCTTTTAAATAATTCTTCCAATGCAAAAATCACAGCTTTACTGGTTGTTTCCTGAAGACCAGTTAATAGACCACCTATATTTCTTCGAATAGTATCATCTTCAACCCAACTATATTCGTCTTCTTGCTGAAGTAGTATTAACCTATTTAATAGGTTGTCATCAATCTCCTTACCTGACTTAAGTTCATTTTTTCTTTCAGTAATCAAATTCCTTACCCAAGCTGTTCTTTCTTTTCCTGAATTAACAGCTGCTAAATGTTTTTCTTTGTTTCCCGTAAAATTCAAAAACAAGTCATAAAACATTGTTCGTTGCCATTTTTGCATTTGAGATTCAATGGGTGCTGGAACTCCAAAATAAATATCAATTAACCCAATTAATATAGGATAGTTTAAACTTTGTACAACATCAATCTTTCCGTAAGCATCTATATTCTTACAAATTTCTTCTGATTTTTCACGAATAAAATCTCTTATTATATCAAGATCTTCTCTTTTCGCAGATTTTCTTACAAAATTACGTTCTCTATCAAACTGTGGATTGTTGCGGTCCATCCCTAAAAAGAAACTTCCTTTTTGGTCTGCCATTTTTTTCGCGTTGATTTCTTTAACAGTGAAATCTTCATCTCTTTTTAGTACTTCAACGACTAAATCTTGTCTAGTCACAATTGCCATTTTAGCAATGCCAATATGAATAACAGGAAGTCGTTTTTGTAAAAAGTAAAAAACCTTCCACGTTTTTGGCTTATATCCTTCGTTGAATTTACCAAAGAATAATTCCGTAGCATTGTTTATTTTTGGTAAAGCACCTAAGTCTACATTAATTGGCCTATCCGATTGGTAAAGTTTCATAATGAATTGACCTGTTGGCCTTGCCCTTAGTTTGAAAATTTGTTCACGCAGCTCTTCTGAAATTTCTCCAAATTTCAAAGTTGTACCACCAAACTCAACAGGTAAAATCAACGGTCCTGCAATCGAAGCCAAGGCTATATCTGCTGCACTTAATTTATCTCCAACTAGATAATGCCTTCCATCTTCTAGGACTGAATCTATTTTATCAAAAATTTTGTTTATTTCAACCAAGGAAATTATTGGATTTAAATCTTTGATTTTATATTCTGATTCTAAGGTTTTTTTAATTGATTTTAATCCAAAATTATAAATTAGTTTTTGACTAAAAGAAGCACTCTTTTTGAAAAATATTTTGGTATCTCGTTCTGACCTGAATAATTCACTAAAAATGTAACTCCAAATATACCCGTCCAGTTCCTCAGTGAATTCTTTATAATAGTTATCAATGATAATATTATGATTTTCATCCGTTGGAAAAAGTCTTCTGTTCTTTGGAATCTGTTGATCAAAAAGATGGATTATACTTTTAGCACCATAAATAAGCTTATCTGTTTGTTGATAAATTGGCTCATTCTTCGCCTGTTTATCATTCGTGTATTTATAAGCCAGTTGGTTGAAAAAACCAGGGTTTGAAACTACATTATTGTGCTTTATTTGATTAATATCCATCACCCATCTAGCTATCTCACTTTCTCCACTTATGGAACAAGAAATTAGAGTTGGTATGGTTTGCTCATAATCATTTGATTTGTTGAATTTTATTTTTTGATTCATGATTTCATGTCAGATTTTGAAGTGATTAAATAGTTAAGTGAGTTTTTTGGCTTGTATAACATTTACACTTTCGCCAGACTTTGCATAGTCTCTAAATAGTTTAAGATTTTCAGGTTCATCTTTGAAGAAGAAATAATTAACAAAACCATTTCCTCTCACATCCTTTATTTTTTTGACTTTGGCCAAAGGAGCTAGTTCTTTTCTACTGATGAAATCTATAAAATTATTTATTTCTCCATTTACCCCAACCATAATAACATTGCTGATAGTCGAAAATTCTTTGGTTTCCTCTTGAGAACAATAAATCCAGTTCGTTTCCTGTGTTGCTTTAGCTCTACTCTTCGAAAGACCTGATGTTAATAAATTACCACATACCTTCATATAAGCATTTGTTGAAGAGTAATGTGTAGTATAAATGAAAGTTTTGGTATCAGAAGAATAAAAAGGTCCTAAAGAGATAGGTGTATCATACTTCAAACTAATTACTAAGCTTTTATTTAGAAATTCTTTAAAGGAATCAACTTTACTTTCTTTCACTTGAAGAACGTTAAACATAGGTTGTGGTTTCTTCCAATTTCTTTCATTGAAAGTTCTATATCCAATTGCTATAAAAATTCCAAGAGCATCTTTACAGGTATTCACAAATGTAGTAGGCATTTAGGTCTTTGGTTTAGGATTAAAATATAAGTTTCATTTTCATCAAAACCTGAAGCGATAAAATCAAGTAATAATTAGGGTAAAAATATATTTTTAATTTCAACAATCCAAGGTTTATTTTTAATAACTCTGACAAATCTAAAGTAAGAAACAACAGTAGAGGTAAATAGATTAATTAAAAATATTTAGAAACACAAATTCCATATTAACAATAGAACAAGTTCTCTCCATCTATCTTAATCGCTTTTTCTGAATACTTTAAATATTGACATTCCGGCATTAGAGGCACTAAAAAAAGGCAATATTATTAAGAGTAGTCCCACTCCAATCGACACTGATTTTGAGTGGATTTTTTCAAAATCTTGATAAAGTCCATATGAACTTGTAGCTATAACTGTTAAACCTAAAATTATTCGAATAAATAATAAGTTAAAAATAAATTCTATTCGATTTAAGAAATAGACCTCTTTTTCTTTTGATATTACATGCATTATTTTGTTTATCCCTTCAAAAGTATGACCAATGGCGTGAATAAACAATAGGAGTCCTATTAAAATTAAAATATGCTCGTGCTGGGGCTCAAACAGCTCCTCATATATATCCCATAAACCGTAACAAATCAAAATTAACCCTAAGATAAACGAAAAGATTTTTGATTCAGAGATTTTTTTAGGCAAATTTCAATTGTTTTAATGAAATCTTAAAAATAGAAAATAAACAGAAAAAATCACTAAATTCTTACAGTATTTTATTTCGTAATTGATTCATCTCGT
>NZ_PVSS01000024.1 GCF_003025005.1 Brumimicrobium mesophilum | reverse complement strand
TTGTCTCTTCATGGGCAGCCCGTTTACAATCGAATTTAAAACGATAGCTATACCTAACCATCGAAATCATTTTATAGTTAAATGTCAAAAGGCTGTCTCCCATAAGGACAGCCTTTTTCTATTAATAATTCTTGAAGGGATATTCTACTCTATAAAATTACTTGTTAATTGCCAAGTACATTTCGCCAAAATAGGAAACTAACTTAAAATCATGATGTCATTAAAACCATCATTACTAGAAAAATAGTGAATGACCTTGAAAAATTAAAAGAAAACAATTCACCTTCTGTACTTTCTGCTGTTCAACAAGTATATACTAAAATGTTCAGTCCAAAGCTCGGCATCACTGAGCAAAAGGAGCTGTGAACTCAGGTTCTGTTATTGATTCATGAAAGCACATATAATCTTATGCTTCTAAACCACAATATAAGTATACAAAAATTAGAACTATTCAAAGTTTTACGTAGTGCCATGAAAAAATAGGATACTGAATTTTAAGATTGCATTTTATTAATTCTTTTAGGATCCAATTTCAGTCTTAAGCATTTGTTCGTTGGCAAATGAATTCTAAGTCGAATGCAGTTCTCTATGAGCTTAGCTTTGGAAACTCAGGTCTTATAAACTTTATCCATTAAATATTCAAAACCACTAATTTGGAAATTTTGAAGAAGTAGATAATTTGCTAAAGAAAAAACCGCAAGAAATACAGAGTCTATATCTTCTAAAATCCTGCAGAATTCTAATCCTTATTTGTTAGATTTTATCTCTATCTATTCACATGGATATAGCCATGTCCCTCTAAGTTTTCTCCGTTCTTTCCTACAGCGTTATACTTAATAAAGTAAACTCCATCTGTGATATTGTCCCCTGACCATTCAAAATCGATTGAATCGAAAGAATAAACTTCAACTCCCCATCGGTTAAGAATAAAACCTTCGATTGTAGCAACATTGTCTGCAGTAATCTTATATAAATCATTGGAACCATCACCATTTGGAGTAAAAATATTAGGTAATACAACTTTTATATCAGGTGACTCTAAGTTAATAATTTGAGTCAAACTATCCCTACACACTCCATTCTGAACATATAAAATCACCGGATAAACGCCTCCATTTTCATAGGTTTCAGTTTCATCTCCGGGGAATGTAGAATTGTTTCCATTTCCAAAATCCCAAAAATAATCGACCGCATTGGAACTATTGTCTGTAAAATTAATTGTCATTGGAGCAACTCCAGAAGTGGTATCTGGTGTAAAATCAGCTATTGGCGAAGGGTATACAACTATGGTTGAGTTTAAGTTACCAGTACAACCATTTGCATCGGTTCCAATTACCTCATAGTTTATGGTTCCTTCAGTAACTTGAAAAGGAACTCCATTCGTTACAATTGGTGTCCACTCATAAGTTTCTGCACCATCTGCGGTTAACGTCACCATATCTCCATCACAAGCTTGGTTAACCTCATCAATTAATGTAATTATAGGGTTTTCTTTCACATCAATTAAAGTATCTAAAATGCTTACACAGCCGAAAGCAGATGTAACAGTAACTTCATATATTCCAGCATCCGCTAAATTGATTATAAAAGGAATGGCGTTTACCACATTGTTATTCCAAGAATAAGTACCTCCTCCATTTGCTGTTAGAGTCATTGCATCACCATCACATGGAGTGTCATCAAAACTATCTAAAGTGATGACAGGCAACGGATTTACAACCTGATTAAATAATTGATCACTATTGGCACTACAACAATTAATGATACCTACAAAAGGAGTAAATAAATAATCAGTGGTTACACTTGGGGAAAGAAATAATGTATCTCCATCAACAACATTTGATGCAGTAAATTGATTCCCTCCAATTGAGTATTCTATATCTACAGGGTTATTGGCATTTAATACTTCAAAAATGACCCAAGCTTGTTCACCTTCACAAATAGGACCACTAGATTCAACAATTTGATAACTTTCATCGATATAACCTATAGTAATATATCTTGTATCATTCATTGGAATCAAAGTAGTTGAAATTCCAGAAACTGTGATAGTACCATTATTTTCAGTGAAGCTTATCCCATTAGTTTGAGAAAACAATGATGCGTCAGTAAAATCGCCATCTAAATCTACCAATAATCTTAATTTAGATACATCAATATTGGTAATTGGTGAGCAAGGGTTCAGTTCTATATCCAAATTAAAATCTTGATTAAAATCGGTATTTGTAACTTTTAATTCTCTTGCTATTCTAGATGAAATAGGACTTGGTGCTTCAGAATTGGATGCTATAGAGCCGCACAAATCTCCATTATCGTGTCCTAAGGTTACATAGGAAATATCTGTACTAATTACACCAACATTATCTTCATTTGCTGCAACTAGGTCATCAATATAAACTCTTATTACATCATCAAAACTGTGTGATTGTTTTTGATATAAATCTTCAACATCATCTCGTCCAATTCCTATTACATCATTATGATAGTCTGGCGTTACACTTGCATCCCAAATAATTGTACCATCTGTAGCTACATAATCTCCATTTGCTCCACCACCAATATTTTTAATTGTAACACCATACTTAATCGCTAAATAAGTGCGTACTTTACTCATTTCTAAATCAGTCAGATCTCGGTTAAAAAACAAAATTTCGTGCAAAAACCCGTTATAGGCAGAAGATCCGATTGTAGGAGAGTACCCAAAATACAACCCGTTTGAGCCCGAAGATTGAGAAGCAACATTTGAAGATAATAATCCTCCTTTGTTGTATGCCTTCAAACTTGTAGCATTAGAACGATTTCCTTTATATGATGTAATATTCGGTTTAAAGTCTTCAATATAATCGCGTGAAGCATTTAATGAATTGAAAGATAGACCTAGTCCAATTCTTCCAGTGGCAGTAAGATTTCTCACTTGTAATCCTGTTGAACCATTGTTATAGAGCGATAAATGTCCATTCCCAGAAGGAGGTGTTGGCATATAATATGAACAAAAAAATGTACCTTGATCACTTATAGACGCATTCGCTAACAAGGTAGGTGGAGTTGTATTTTGTAAACCTTGAACAGTCGAAATGTTCTGTCCAACATAAGTATTTCCAGTAAAAGAGATCGTTCTGTTATAATTTGAAATACTTCCTGTTGGTGTAATTTCTAATTGTGGATATGGTGCCTGAGGATCTGTAACGGTAACCGCTCCTGTTCCCATTGGAAACTGTGTAGTCCAAGTGGTGACATTTCCAGCATTCAAGTCATCGGCTCTAAACCAAGATGTAAGTCCAACTGTACCTATTCCTCCTGGAGATATTTGAGCTCCCAAAAAAGATGAGAAACCGAGCATTAATAAAGCTAGAATTTTAACTTTAGATTTCATAGTAATTGTGTTTTGAACAAATATAACTTTTAGAAATGAATAACTCTAATAACCAGCGGGCTACAATGGGGCTACAATCCCTACTAGACTTCTAACGAGTCGTTAATTAAGGAAGAAAGAGAAGGTGTTAATTCGGGTGTCCATTTCAACATCAAAAAGCTCCTTTTTTATCATTTGGTTTCTTCTCAAAGAGTTAAAAACACGACCCATTCATTGGATTCATAAAAAGTAGTATCCCTTTCCTAAAATGGTGGCCTACCATATAATTCAAATAATGACATGAGCACATAAAGAAAAAGCCCTCAATTTCTTGAGGGCTTCCTCCACCCGAATTAAATTCTGGGATGGTAAACTTTTGGTTTATAAGAATTATTTAAACCTATCTCAAATATGCTTTCCACTCCTTACTTACTATTGCCTCTCCTTTGAATTTTAGAACTTTAAATTCTACCCTTCTGTTTCTTTGATGTTTTAACTCACTACAATTAACTCCATCAGAACATTCGTTTTTCAGGCGCGTTTCACCATATCCAACAGACATTATTCTATCTCCATCAATTCCAGCATTTACAAGGTATTGACGAACAGAGTTTGCTCTATTTTTTGAAAGTCTAATGTTATATTCATCAGATGCCCTAGAATCTGTGTGAGCAGATATTTCGACCGTCATTTCTGGATAGTCTACTAAGATTTTTCTCACCCATTCTAATTCTTCAATTGCATCCCCTCGAATGTTATATTTATCAAGATCAAAGTAAACGTTATATAAGTCTACAACAGTCCCTTCTTTTAACACGATATTGTTATTAGTTGGATTGTATCCGTTTGCTGGGTCCCTTAAATCAATATTGGAATTCATTATAATATCTAAATCCAAACATTCCACTGGAATTGAATCCGTAGTCACAAACTCTTGAACTGTCGTAAAATGATCTTTTTCCGCTATCACTTTATATTTACAATTTTTCATCAATGGGAATCTAAACTTACCATCTTTATCCGATGTTAATTCAGCTGTTTCACCAGTACAAATATTGATTATAGTAATTTTTGCATTGTCTAATAAATAATTACAATCACTATTTAATACTGTTCCACATAAGTTGAAGTCTGAATTTTCATCAAATTGAGAAGTTAAAGCCAATAACAACTCAACATCTGAATCTTGCGGATTGAAAACCAACTCTCCTGTACAATTTACATTTGTGATGTAAAGATTCTTATTTGCAATAGCTTTCAACTCTCCAGTGTTTTGATTAACCTGAAATGAGAACCAACCATCTTCATCACTCAACACATTTTTAAAGAGGACACCTTCTTCGTAGATATTCACATTTGCCTCGGCAATTGCTTCTTCAGTTTCACAATTAATCACTCTACCTCTAATAATATAATTTCCTTTGTTCTTGAAAGTATATATTTCATCATCTCCAGATCGGTGAGAAGAAAAATAACCAGTTTGAAAGTTATCTTGAGTAATTACTCCGAAATCATCCTTTACACTATTTAAAGGAATACCGACATTAGAAGGTTTCGACCAACTTCCATTCGCCGGGGTAGTTTCAAATACATCGAGCCCTCCAAATCCAGGGTGGAAGTTCGACGAAAAATAAAGCTTTCCTGAATTATCTAAAAATGGAAACACTTCATTTCCTGAAGTATTAATTCTCTCTCCCATATTCTCAGGAACTCCCCAACTATCACCATCTCTTTTTACAATATACAAATCCATTCCACCAAATCCTCCTGGTTGATCTGATGCAAAAATCATAGTACTATCGTCTTTAGATAAAGTTGGGTGACAATAAGAATAGTTATCGTTGTTGAAAGATAGCTTCTTTGGTTTACTCCATTTCTCACCATTTTTATTCGTTTCCATAATTTGTAAACGAACATTCAATTCATTGTCCTTTGTAATGTTTCCTTTAAGCTGATTACTTCTTGTAAAATAAAGTGTGTCTAATCCCTTAGAAAACACTCCTGAACTTTCATGTAGATTTGAATTAATTACCTTTGAAAAAGGCTCTACTTCAAAACCTGATTTTGGGTACGAAATATACAAATCAGTATACTTCTCATCAGTCCAATTATCTAAATTATTGGACGCTCCCTGACTTTCATCACGATTCGAAACAAAGAGTAGGTCGTCTCCATAATATGCTGGACTAAAATCTAAACTTTCAGAATTAAAGATGGCTTTTTTAATGTCGTAATTATTATGCGGCACATTGTCATTCTCCATTTGAGTGCACAGTTCAATAAATCCATCAATATGCTGGGTTTCTTTCCCTACAATAGTGAGTTTATAGTTATTGAACCATTCTTTAGCTTTTGAAGGTTTTCCATTCATCAAGAGCATTTGTGCATAATAAAACTTACTATCAATACGCTCGCTTCTTTCAACAGCCTTTGAAAACCATAGTTCTGCTTTAACACTCTGATTGTTTAAACGATATGCATTAGCAAGTTTATAAATTGACTCTCCATCGGTAGCATTTTTCTCTAATTTTGCCTCATAAAGAGTAATTGCTTCTTGAAGAGACAGATGGCCATAAAGAGCGTCTGCTTTCTGAGCATTTCCTATAAGGAAAAAGAAACTGGCTACAATTGTTAAAATATACTTCTTCATAATTAAAAATATCTTGGGTGATAAATTCCTTTTTGCTTACCATTAAAGTCATAACCTATCATGATTTCATGTGAACCACTATTTACGCTCGACAGTTTTGTTAGTGAATAGTCATAAGAATAACCGATTCTTAAATTATTCTTCAAGTGATATTGTACAAGAACATCAAATGAATCGTTAGTTCTATAAGTTGCTCCTACCCAAAATTGTTCGTGGAATATTGCCATCATATTAAAGTCTAATTCTAATGGTGAATTTATTTCATACTTCAATAAAAGAGCAGGCTTTAGTGCTATTGTTTTAGAGATAGGAATAAGTACTCCTGCCATCCCAAAGAAATGTCTTCTTTGAAATGAATTCCCTCCAACAGGATTATAGTCCGTTCTGTTTTCTAACAACTTTGGAGCAGACAATCCCAGATAGTAGTTGTCTCTATATAGGTAAACTCCGAATCCGAAATTTGGTAAGGCCAGTGTATTTTCACCATAAGGTATGTAATCATCACCCCCATCTAACGGATTAGAATCATACCATAACATGTCTTGCTTTCTGATCTGAGCATCAAGTCCGAAACTCAACCTTCCTATTCCTACGTTAATATTGTAAGAATAAGCAAGTTTTGCTTCATAACTTCTTTGGATTCCAATTTGATCATGAACCAAAGAAATCCCGAAACCTGAATTGATTTTTCTGATTGGAGAATGCAGAGACAATGTCGTTGTTCGTGGAGCACCTTCCATACCAGCCCATTGATGCCTGTACAATCCAACTAAACTCACTGCATCTCGTGTACCTGCATAAGCAGGATTCACAACAAGTTTATTTGAAAAGAACTGGGTATACATCGGGTCTTGTTGACCATATGATGTATTCACCAATAGAAATAACATCGAAATAATTAGTAATTTTTTCATAACTGTTCTTTTATTCTTTAATACTACCTGTGAAGTGTGATGTAACCGTTAATAATTAATTCACCTGTATCTTTATTATTGAAGACATAGAAATATGTTCCATCAGGTAACTCTTTACCATTTCTAGTTCCATCCCAATCATTTTGATAATCATCAGTTGAGTAAACTTCATTACCCCATCTGTTGAAGATATAGAACTCATTGTTCGGATAGTTTTCAATTCCTTCAATTACGAAAGCATCATTTTTACCATCCCCATTTGGAGTAATAATATCTGGAACGTTGATCAATGGATTGACAACAATATTTACATATGCCGTATCACACATCGAAGGACAATCTTCTAAACAAATCTCATATATGAATTGGTCACCATTTGTTATTCCAGTGTTTTCATAATTCAATTGATTATTGTTGTTTGTAACGAACCCATAATTAGGAGTTGTTACTGGATTTAGATTCACAGGGAATGAATAACTATCATTCGCTAAGACATCTACCAATACACTTCCATTTTCATTGAGTATCGCAGAATCTCCAACTGCAACAGGATATCCAGGCACATTTACCAATAAAGTATCAGTTGACAAGCCTCCACAAGCTCCTTGAGTTAAGGTCCATACAAATACGTAAGAACTATCAGTTTGCAAGTTGGTAACTGTTGTGTTATGATCAAATGGCGTTACAATCACTGCACTTGAAGTAGTTTCCCAGAAACCTGTTCCATTGTTGACCGCTGAAAGATTAACTGATGGAGCTCCATCACAAACAATCATGTCATCACCTGCATAAGCAATCGCTGTTGTAGGGTCATCAATACTCACCTCTACAGAAACTGCATCAGAATAACAACCATTAGTTTCAATTCTCAATGAGTAACTACCTTGGTCGGCCATTGTCGCTGGCGTGATAATTAATGTATCATTTGTTGTAACAACAACTGATGCATCTGGTAAAGTCCATTCATAATTCGCTGCTACATTTGGTGTTGATAAGATAATATCATTTCCAACACAAATTGGAGAGTTTGAGAACAGAGCTGGTGTTTGAGGTTTCGGATTAACTGTAATATTCACAGTTGAATCACTTGAGAAACATCCATTCACCTCTACTGATAAAGAATACAATCCTGCATCACTCAATGTTGCTGAAGAAATAACTTGTGGATTTTGTAAACTAGATGTAAATCCGTTTGGTCCCGTCCAACTGTATTGAGTCGCAACTGTATTCGTATACAATTGAATAACATCTCCTTCACAAACTACAGTGTCACCCGTAATGTTTGGTACTGGAGGTGTTGGGTTAACATTAATCATCACAAGTTGAGATGGCAATGATGAACAAATACCTGTCAATACTTCTACATAATAATTACCACTTTCTGATACTTGAATGTTTGAGTTTATGTAAGTTGGATTAGCAGTTGTATCTAACACTCCTGATGGTCCATACCATACATAAGATGCATTACCACCACTAAATCCAGTTGTATTTAAGATTAAGTCATCACCCTCACAAAGATCAGTCACATTTGAACTAATCGTTGGTACATAGTTTGAATTAATGATATCTACTTGTACCTGTCCAACCGCTGAACTACATCCGTTCTCAGTAATTGTTAAGTTATAGAATCCTTGATTTGCAGATGTAGCATTCACTATGAATGGGTTCTCTAAAGTTGAACTAAATCCATTTGGACCTGTCCATTGGTACGTGTTCCCTGTATTGTTTGCAAATAAGAACAATGTATCTGATTCACATAATGCTGAATTAGATGTTGGTTGTGGTGTTGCTGGTATTGGGTTTACTACCACTGTTGTTGGGATAGAAACTCTTGACGAACAACCATTAAATGTAAGCTCAACACTATAATCACCATTGTGAATTGCTTGTGCATTATTGATTACAGGATTTTGAACCGTTGAACTGTATCCATTTGGACCTGTCCAAGAGTAACTTGCACCTGCAACTCCGTTGGTTGTCAAATTAATGCTTCCACCTTCACACACAGGACTGTTTGATGCAGCATAAACTGTATCAGGAACCTGAATGATATTTACGTTTATAGCACTTGACATAGGAGACTCACAACCCTCAGCTGAAATACATATTACACTCCAGTCACCCGCTGCATATGCCGAATCAGTTGAAGGGATATACGTGTAGTTCGTACTTGTTGTCAATAAAGGATTAGACAATGTTGTTACACTTGAACCTCCAGGGCCTATCCATTTATATGTTCCACATGTTGAACTTGTCATCAATTTCAACGTATCTCCTAAACAAATTGAAGTTGTTCCAGTTATCGTTGGTTGCGCTGGTAGTGGGTTCACCACAATTGTAATTGAAGTATCCGCACTTCCACAACCATTTGTTGAAACTGATAAGTTATATGTTCCCGCTGTAACACTAGAAGCTGTAATCGCTTGTGGATATTGACTACTAGATGTAAATCCGTTTGGTCCTGTCCATGTGTAAGTTCCAGCAACTGTTGATGTTCCTAAACTAAACACTCCTCCTTCACATAATTCAACATCTGTTGATGTGATATCTGGAGCTGTAAGCGTAGCATTAATTGTTACAACCGTTGTTGCTGTATCTACACATCCATTTACATTTAATATGTAGTTGTATGTGTAAGTTCCTGCACTCATGTTATTAATTGAATGAACTGCATTCGTTGATAATAATGTTGTGTAATTTTCATCATACCACTCATATGTTCCACTTGTAGCGGTGTTTCCAGTTAAAGTAACTGTTCCACCATTACAAACTGGTCCATTATTAGAAGCAATCGCATTTGGATTAGCGTAAAGATTAATCGCTTGGTTGTTTGAGTTATTACTTAAACATCCATTTGAATTTCCAACCACTAATGTCCAGTTTCCTGATACGTAGTTTGAACCACTGTTCACCGTTAAACTTGGTACTTGCGTTGTAATTGTATCTCCACTTGATGCGATCCATAAATAATCACTTGCTACTGCATTCGTTGTTAATACAACTGCATCTCCCTCACAAACATTATTACTCAATACATTAAGTACTGGTGTAGATGGTAATGGATTCACTGTGATCTCTATTGTTGCCACGTCACTTACACAACCTCCTACCGTTTGAACAGAAAGTGAGTATGTTCCTGCAGTTGCTGTTGAAGCAGTTATTGCAGAAGGATATTGACTACTAGATGTAAATCCATTCGGTCCTGTCCATGAGTAACTAGTCCCTTGGGTTGTTGACCCCAAGTTGAATGTTTCTCCTTCACAAAGTTCTACATCTGTTGATGTAATTACTGGTGCAATTGGAGTTGATGAAATTGTTACAACCGTTGTTGCTGTA
>NZ_PVSS01000023.1 GCF_003025005.1 Brumimicrobium mesophilum | reverse complement strand
TTCAATTATAGAATTTGATTCAGCTGATTCTTCTTCATTGATAGTTTTCGCTTGTTCAATATTTTGATTAATAACTTTTGAAGCAACAGCAATTGCTTCAGATGCTGGTTTCAATTCTTCAAATTCTTTGATTAACTCTTGATTTTCTATCGGTGTATTGCTGTAAGTTTGCTGACTTATTTTATTCAATGTCCCTCTCGATGAAGACACATTCTTAAACTTGTTCAGTTGTTTGTCATAATAATCAATTTCGGATTTTAAATCCGAAAGCTGATTTTCAACTATATTAATTTCAAAACTTAACTCTGATTGCTTTCTTTTGGTAGCTTCCTCAAAATTAATTTGAAGATCTTTTAACTCATTTTTAAGTTTGTTTTCCTGTGTAATTAAGTTTTCTTTTTTCTTGATGAAATCTTCAAGTTTTAATTCAGTTTTACTTATTTCCGTGAGTAATTCTGAAGTAGCATTTGCCTTTGTATTCTCCTTCAATTCATTAACTACGAAAAATTTATGTTCATTGAGGACAGATGTTAACGCTTGTGTATTGGCAATTTCAATTTTATCTATTTTTTCCTTTAACACTTTGGATTCTTTTAAAATCGCTTTAGATTGTTTTGAATCATTTTCTAAAATTGCAAGTATGGATTGTGCATGCTTTAACTCTTCTTCAATTTTCTTTAAATATTCTAACTTATCCTCAAGGAATTGAGCGTGCTTCTCATTGTATAATTTCTTCTCAGAATTATTTATGATTAGAATCAAAGAATCTGCTGATTTTAAGGATTTTTTATATTCAGTTATCTCTTTACTTATTGAAATCTTGGATTTTTGAATTAATGAATCTGATTTGAGTTGACGCGCATTTAAACGTTCATATTTATTCGAAACTAATTTTTGAATGTCAGAATTGCTATATGTGGTTAGTCCAAATTTCTCTAACCCTTTTTTGTCGTTTTTAATTTGATCTAATGAATCTAAATTGAATTCATTTACGTTAATTTCCATATTTGATTTTTTCTCAATAACATCTGCTAGGTCATCGTAATCAATTAAATCAGAATCAAAAATTGTTTCCATTACCAATGAATCACCTTGATTCAATGTCGTAATATTCTGAAGTATGGGTTTGAACTTACCGAGTTTCGGAATTTCAATTTTACGAATGTGTTCCTTTTGATTTTCATCCGTGGTGACGATAAATTCATAGTTTCCACTTTTTGGTAATTGTATGATGTAATCCCCCTTGTCATCCGACTTAAATTTCCCAACAATATGACCGAAAGCATCATAAACGCGAATTGAAATTTCTTTAGACGTATTCATATCTGGTTTAAAGTCTCCCTTAATCACTATCATTTCCATGGGTAATCTTTCAACTCTTACTTTGTAAACATGAACCATGTCCAATTCACTCCCTCTTTGTGAGGCAAAATAAGCGTATTTTTCTAAAGAATCAACGATGTACAAATAGTCATTATCCGTAGAGGAAATTGAAATATTCATGTTTTCAGGTTCTAAGAATGAATTGCTTACTGAATCGTATTTACTTCTAAAAATATCATATCCTCCCATACTTTTGTGGCCTTCAGATGAGAAGTATAAATAGCGCCCGCTGGAGTGCATAAAAGGGAAGGCTTCGTTGTATTCCGTATTGATTTTCCCATTTACAAGTTGCTCTTCAGACCAAGATCCATCTTTTTTACGTGTTCTATAAAATATATCAGTGTCTGTTGTTTTAATGCCATAGCTCGAATAAAAAATATAATTCGAATTCGCTGGGAAATGAATTAATGGAATATGATTTTGTTTTTTATCGGATTTTGACTGGAACTCTTCAGTTACAATAAGGTTTCCTCCGATATCCTGTAAGTCATAAATTCTAAAAAATGATTCAAGATTAATTTTCTTTTTATCAAGAACAATGGTTTCGCTGATATCTGTAAACAGGGATTTACCATTTTTACACATTTCTATTTGTCTGTCTACTGGAAGTTTACTAAGCGTTCTGTCGTCAGAATTCTTTCTATAAACCTCATAATTTTCGATTGCTTTATTGAATTTGTAGTTGAGGTGATATGCTTTCCCTAAAAAATAATAGGCTTCTGGCTCAACTTCAGTTCCAATTTGAATAGAATAATTTAAATATTTAAAGGCATCAGTTTTGTTGTCGTTGAAAAGTAAACATGTTCCATATTTGTAATTGTAATTCGGATTTCTAGGCTCTAAGGATAATAGTCTGAGGAATAATGGTGTAGCGTCAATGTACTGTTCTTTTTTAAAGAAAGTCTGAGCTAGTTTCTCTATTTCCTCTTTAGAATCTTGGGCATTTAAAGTTAAGGTTCCAAAGCAAAAAACGATTAATAATAAATAGTGTTTTAATGTCATATAAATTGCTATTCACAAAAATAGTAGCAGTTTAAAAACGTATACGGCTATTTCTTAAAAAGGTTCATTTTATTCTCATTTCCAGCAAATAACCTTTTTATGTTTTGATGGTGAAGAATGATTACAGCAGTTGATAGAACAATACTAAAAACCATTAGTGGGACATTTGAATTTCCAAAAGCAAAATGCACCAGTAAAGGAAATGCAATGGAAGCTACAATAGCGCCTAATGAAACATAGTTGAATACGATGAATACTATTAAGAATAAAACGATACAAATAAGTGCAGCTGGTGGATGAATTCCTAAAATTACACCCAGTGATGTTGCAACACCTTTCCCTCCTTTAAAACTTGCAAAAATTGGGAATATATGTCCAAGCACAACTAAAATTCCAGCCACGATCTTTAAATGAATCAAGTGGTCATTTGACCATGTGTAAGAATTCAATAAAAATGGAAGTATCGCGGCAATAACTCCCTTAAGTACATCCACAATTAGAACAATTGTTCCAGCTTTTCTACCGAGTATTCTAAAAGTATTTGTGGCGCCTGCATTTTTACTTCCGTGTTCTCTTATATCTAGGTTATAACGCATCTTACCCATCCAAACTGCGGTCGGAATTGAACCTAAAAGATAAGCGATAATACCAAATATTATAAAATCCATTCGGCTAATTTAATTAAACACTCTTAAAAATTGACTTTTGAAACCAGAGTTTTCTGTAATATCGTATTCAAACCTTCTCGATTTCTTTTTATCAGCTTTCAATTCAGATATTTCTGTATTGAATTCAACATCGTTGGATAGGATGCTCATAATTCCATCTTTTCTATTATCATAGTCTATGAAATATTGATTTCCACCAACTACGTCTAGTAGAATACCTAATCTTCCTCCAATCTCATTTCGTTTCTCAGCGAAAATCTTGGTCTGAATACTTTTCATTACTGGTTCATTGAAAATATTGACAATTATTGCATTTTGACTAGTTGTTTTTAATCCCCTCTGATTTTCACCCATTTTGGTATATGTCGTTAATTTGACTCCGGATAAAACTATAGCATCTTGCATCGATTTAGGAACGTTCTTAAACTCACCTTTTAAAGTGTAATCAGATTTTATTTTATCTGCTGATTTTAAATCTACCCATTCTACAATTGCTTTTTCTAGTGTTGTATTGTTAAATTCTGCATCTTTTATTCCTGGAACTTCTATCATTTTTGATCCGATATTTCTAAATATCTTTTCATCCACAGGAGCGCGAATTGCCATTGTTAAATCGAAATCTGTTTGCTCAGTTGCTTGATCGTAATTCAATACACCAATCGATTTAACTTCCAATGCACCGAAATCCATTCCCAATTTAATTTCACCATCACCTGTTAAAGAACATGTTCCAGTGTTTAAGGAAAGGTAATTTCCTGTTTCATTTCTGTTTACCAATTTTTCTTTACTCGCGATTTGAAATTCTTTGGAAGTAGGGTTGTACTCTAATAATCCATTTGCTGAAAATACTTCACTGTCATTTTCACCCTTTACCTGACTTAAGAAAGTAGGGTAAAGTTTTACCTCTTCCACCGCTACGGTGTCTCTCCAACGAATTCCTGCTGTAATTACGTTTCCTTCTAAATCAACCATGTTTTCTCCAACTGGAATTTGAATTCTTTCAGGATTAATTTCTGTTTCAAAAGACATCCAACTACGTTCAAAAGATTCACAATTATGATTTACTTTTGTTGCTCCTTTAAAAGTAAGGAATGGATTCGAAGCCATCATTTTTATCTTTCCATAAAAATCAAATTCTTCACTCAATTTAAATTGGTCCTCTTGAGAAATTTCACCTGTAGCAATTGTTTGGTAAGAAGAGTCTAACCTAATTTCTGTTAGGCGAATTAATTGTTTTTCTTTTTGTTCTTTACCATATTTATAATCACCTACGGCAGTGTATGCTCTTCGTGCGGTAACTTCAGCACTCACATTTGTTACCGTGTGATATTTAGTAATATAATTAGCTATAATTTTTGCATTCTCAAACTTATCCATTTTAGCGTTTTTTCTAATCACAATAAGTGCGCTGTCAGGAAATATTCGAGCATCTGCAACTTCAATAAATTCTGCATCATAAGCATAAATCGTTCTTTCTTTTAAACTAAATCTCGCTTTAGGAGATAAAAATTGAAGTGAATCTTGTTTAGGGTGAGTTGAAAAGAAATTAGGGCCAGCCAAATCCATTCCACTTTCAATGGCCATGTTGTTCTTGTCATCCTTTTCTAACTGAAGCTCATCTTGATCCATTTTCCACGTAAATTGATCAATTTTACAAATGTATTTGTTGGCAGGGAATTCAACTACAGACATACCTGAATTAGGTTGGAAAACACCAATTCTCTTAGAAAAATCAAGTTTTCCACTAACGTCCTCAGTTCTAAAAGCTAATGGGTCTTCAGTTAAATCGCCTTCTTTTTTATAAGTATTGGTCATTTCAAACTCAGCCTTTTCAGACTCGGCTGTCCAGCGTTTGAAGTCAAAGTTTTTAGATTTCACCTTCGCAGTTGGTAATGAAATTACACCTTGACCTTTCATTCCTTTATCGTTTAAGACTGTTTCGCCTTTCAGTGTTCCTTCTCCATTAAATAATTTAATTTCTTCCTTATTAGATTTAGCTTTTAATACTTTGTCTTTAGGTAAGAAGGTGATAAATGCATCAGGTCCTTCAGCATCAGGAAATTCAACACCTGTTTCTTGAGGTCTGTTTACAAAAGATGCAACTCCAATTGTAGAATCTGGTAAAAATGTAAATAAAGTTTTGGAGGTAGAAGTGGAGTTTATAAAATTGATTGTTCCACCTCCTTGTAAACCGTTGTTAGATAGTAGAATTTTGTTTTCATATTTTCCTTCTGTTCCATAAAATTGATATCCTTCTTTTGGTACATCCTGAGAAAAACCTAATGAATAGTCAGACATAACTTTAAGTTCGTCTTTCATTTTCGGGAAAATTCCTGCAGATGTTAACTCACCTGGAAAACGAATACTTTTTTCATCAAATGTCATTAAACTATCAACTTGAAATGGTTCAATTTCAAAGTAGAAGGTTTCTTTTTCATAAGCTCCTCGATGTAATTGTTGTTGATTGTAGTAAACTTTAGTTTTCACATTTGAAACTAAAACAGGATATTGGTCGAAACCTTGTTTTAATCCAGATCTATTTGAAGGATCATCAATCAGTAATTCCCCTTCAATTCCATCTATTACTGACTGTAAAGGAATTGCTCTGTTACCATCTTCTTTTCTAAAAGGTTTAGCGTTAAAATAAGCTACATCTGAGTCGAATATATTAAATTTATTATCCTCATAGACATAATTTCCTTTTTCAATTTTCACTTCCCATTTTCCACTATTTACCCATCCAGAAAACACCATGTCACGGTTTTTCATAATGGAAACTTTATTGCTATCTGGAAAAATTGTAGTCCTTTTTGCTTCAGCAACTGTGATGTAATCCACAGCTTGAATATTCATATCAAGAGAAGATAAGTCAATTCGTCCATATTCTTTAAATCGAGCACGCTCAGCATTTCTCTGCATTATTTTATCATAACGCTCTTTATCACTTCTGTCTTCCACTCGAATTGGAATTAAGTCGGAAACAAAAGAAATGTTATCATAATCTATTTTTCTGGATTTTGATTTTACGAAATGTTCAGTTTTAGGATTTACATTTACGGTACCTCTTTCAGGGTCGTAACTAATGAAACCAAGTGCAGATAGCTCTAAAATTGTTGGTTTTGCTTGTTCTATGGTCCTGTTTAAGGCAGTAGAAGCTAATCCGATATCCATTTGGAATTTATCGTATTTATAGGCGTAATTATAAATAGCTACCAATGGGTGAACAGACTCGATTCCTTGTAATCGCTGGTATAATCGTTCGTCATAGTAATTGAAAGACTCAAATCTCGCTGATTTTTTATCTTCAGAAGTATTGTTGTTGTACTTTAAGACAAGTTCATTCGAATTTTTACTCCAAGCGATTTCATCAACATAAATATTCATTTGATGAAAAGTATTTACGAAAGGCGATTGCGACATTGCAGAACCCCCTCTGCGCATTGTTAAAGTTTGGTCATCTTTAGTGTATTCAATATCTAGACCTGTATGTGTAATTGAATCTTTAAATCCAATCAGCATGACAAAGTTTGCCATTTCTGTTTTTAAACTTTTGTCTGATAGCACAACTTGATCAGAATATGAAATAATGAATGGCTTGCTATTTCTGTAATAGATCAATTTGGCTTGTTGATTTTCATTTCCTAAACCAATAAATTGAGCTCCCATTAATGAGAAACCACCAATATAATCTACTCCATCCACAATGTTCTTAATATCAAAGTCAGCTTTGTAAGAGTTAAATTGAGGATAGGATAAATCTCTTTCTTCTCTGTAATTACCTTTTTTTGCTCTATCTGTAATTCTACCCAATACAGGTTCACTTATATAAGGTGTAATTAATAATGCTGAATCAGCAGAAAAGTTTGTTGACTTAAATGAGATCGTATAATTTGATAAGTTTGCTTTTGTAGTTTCTGCAGATAATCCAACTTTCTGCCAGGTGTAAATTCCTCCTTGTCCTTCCCACTTTTCTTGATTCAAATCCACAACACCACTTGTGTTTTCTATTATTATTGAATCTGTAAAAGGAACTTCATCCTTGGAAGACGCTTGATTGATTGTTTTACAAATGATCGAAACATTATTAAATTTTAATGAAGGGGTTCTTTCATTTACAAATTCAAAATCAGAACCAATTATGTTCCAATTGAAATTAGGGTCTTCCGAAATAATATTTCGGAATAAAAATCTTTCAGAAATCTCTAAGAAATCTTCAATTCGTCGTGAATTTCTATTTTGTAATAAATCATCAACTATTGCTTGCCAATCATCAAAGTGCTTGCCTGTTTTACCTTCATTTATAAGAGAATAAACCGATATTACATAATTTTGTATGTGTGGAACCGCATTTATATTCTTTTCAATCATCTTTTGAAATGTCACTTTCATCTGTTGAAAACGATTTTCAGGAAATCGTGTTACATCCAGTACTAAAGGACTTATTTCATCGTAAACAAAAGACTTCTCTTCTTTTGTTAAAGAAGAACCCAATGCTTTTGAGTAATCTGAAAGAAAGTTTTCCCGTTGCTCAATATCGTTTTTGTTTTGGGCAAATGAACCGATGGATATAAACAATGAAATGATAAATAATAAGCACGTTGTTCTCATAATTACTTTGTTTTAATAAGCTTAATAATCGCCCAAGTTTCCTTGGAAAAAGTTGCTACGGTTTCAAAGTGATGGGTTTTGGCAAATGAAGAAAGTTCAGGAATGTCAGTCTCAAAAAATCCACTTAAAAACAATATACCATTGTCCTTAATTAGATTTGAATAGTCTGACATGTGTCGCTTTAATACGTTTTTATTGATATTGGCAATCACGATGTCATATTCTTTTGCGGGAACTGAATCAATGTCTCCTTTTATAATCGTAAAATTTTCTGTTTTATTGCGTTGGCAGTTTTCAATTGCGTTTTCTACAGCTCCTTCTTCAATGTCTGTTCCAAAAACTGAAGTGGCGCCAAGTTGAGCAGCTAAAATTCCGAGAACACCTGTACCTGTTCCCACGTCCAATACTTTTTTATCTGTAAAATCAACATCCAATAAATGCTTGGTAAGCAAGTATGTAGTTTGGTGATGACCTGTTCCAAATGACATTTGCGGCTGAATTTCAATGGACAGGTCAAATGACTCATCATCTGCATGAAAAGGAGCACGAATCAATAGTTTTTTTTCTATGGTAACGGGTTCATAATCAGATTCCCAAACTGCGTTCCAATTTTGAGATGGAATTAGGGTTTTATTTACAGAAATCTCAATTTCTTTAGCTCTATATTCTTGAATTAATGCATTAAAAACTTCTTCATTGAAATGCTCTTCTGAAACATAAGCTTGGAGAAGTTGATCTTCTTCAGTGAAACTGTCAAATTCAATTTCAGCAAGGGCTTGAGTTATTATTTCCTTCCAAGGATTTCTCGGTTTAATGTCTAACGTAATTTGAATATAATTCATAAATCAATTGTATGTTGATATAATTGCTAAAAAGTCTCTTGAATTCAAAGATGCACCACCTATTAAACCACCATCAATATCAGTTTGAGTCAGTAATTCGTTTGCATTTGAAGGTTTACAACTTCCACCATACAGTATTGATGTGTTTTCAGCAATTTCTTGTGAATATGCATGTGCAATAGCTTCACGGATACCTTTGTGCATTTCATTAGCTTGATCAGGAGAAGCTGTCACTCCTGTTCCGATAGCCCATATTGGTTCATAGGCTATGACAACTTTTTCAAAGTCATTGATGGCAAGATGAAATAATGAATTGCTCAATTGTTCTATAACAATTTCTTTATAGTTCCCAGATTCTCTTTGTTCCAAAGTTTCACCACAACAGAAAAACACTTTTAATTCTTCACCTATTGCTGAGTCTACTTTTCTTTTTAATAAATCATCAGATTCGTTAAATAATTGTCTGCGCTCAGAATGACCTATTAATACGGCATTAGCTCCGATTTCAGCCAATTGATTCATACTTATTTCTCCTGTAAAAGCTCCGTTTTTATCTGGGTATCCATTTTGTGCTCCAATAACTACCTCTTGATCTTTTTCAATAAGTGAAGTTAAATAGATGGAAGGAATGAAATTATAAACATCACATTTATTTTCATTTTTTCCTAAAGCTACATTTATTTCTTCATTCAGGTTTTTCGCCTCATCAAGGGATAAGTTCATTTTCCAATTACCTGCTACAATTTTTTTTCTCATCTTATTCTTCAACTTTTAATACGTTTTCAATCAACCATTCCCATGATGGAGTAGAGCGGAAGGGAAACTTTCCTTTTACTACACTATTCGACAATACCATTAAAGTTGGATTCGATCTAGTGATTGCTTTAATTTCTATTTCATCATTTTGAAGTGTAGGAATATTCAAACCTGTCTCTTCTCTAAATGCAATTATTTCTTCCTGTGAAGCTGTGGAAATCATTATCATATCAATATTGTTTTCTTTGGCTTTCGCGGCGATCTCCTTCAATCTAGAAATTCTACTGAAATCTCCTTTGCTTAAATTTCTACTAAATACCAAAATCACTTGATCTTGATCTAAGATGTAGTCTTTTAAACTGATGTCAGTTAATGACTCGTCGACCCTAATTATAGTATCTCCAATAGCGTATATTGCTGTATCGATATCTGGTAAGTGGAAATCAGCAAGAGACATTGGATATCGATCTCCCGTTTCCTTGTCTATTACATCAATGTATTGCGCTTTATTACTGTCTAAAATGACTGTAATTGGAGCGAAATCTTTCTCCACCGAAGTTAGAGCATCGACGGGAATGGTTGGGTCAAATTGCTGAATGGCGTGAGGAATAGCAGCTTTTATTGTTTTTGTTTCCCTTTTAGCGAATTTCCAAGTTTCTGTGTCCCCCCAAATACTTTGGGTTGTTTCATCTAAATTCGTGATCATCGTGTCTTGTTTGGTTTTTAGATTGGTATAAACCATAAAGTTTTCATATTCACCATCAACACCATCAACCATTCTCTCTCTTAAATTACTTCCTACGTGATATGGTCTGTAGTCACGCATAGGGAGGTACATCAAAACATAAGTAACGAATAACGAACATACAATTGTCATCATCAAAATCATACCCCAATCATTACCTAACCATTTACCTCCAGTTTTTCTGATCCACAGGGCAAGAAGTAAACAAGCTAATCCAAATATAATAGGGAAACCCCATGTGAAAATAAACGAGAAGAATCCAATGAATATCAGTCCAAAAGAAATCATTACGACATTTTCTCTAGGGTTATTGTTAGTGATTTTTCTTCTTGAAATAAAGATGATAATAACCAAATATAGCAAAACTATATCCTTCCAAAAACTCTCTGCTGGAGTCAATGAGCGACGAATAGAACCTTTCATGGCATCACCAAAACAACCGCAATCATCTACACACTGAGGCTTTTTTACTTCACGAATAGTTACTGTTTCTGCTGTTTGACTAAGAATAGTTATGTTTTCATTGTTTGCCGCTTGTGGGATTTTTGCATTCGCAGCACTGGAATTAATCTCATATGTGTCTAAATCTGTAAATGTCGTATGTGGGTCACATTCTTTGGTGTGCCATGTAAGAAATGTAAAAAATACCATCATAATCAGCATTAACCATGATGATCCTTTAATTTTTGCACCTAGAATAATTAAGGCCCCCAGTACTATTTCGAAAATACAAATCAAAACGCTGATGAATAGAGCGTGTTCAATCAAATATTCTAATGAAAATGTTTCCCAATTAAACCATTCCTTAATTCGATAAGCTAAAGCTCCATCTTCGAAATACTCTTCTAATTTATAAGCAAATCCTTTTGGGTCATTGGCTTTTATTAAACCAGAAACGATAAACAAACCTCCTACCAAAACCCGCGCTATATATGCAAATAGTATCATTCCTTCAAAAAGAAATGCGGCAATAAGTGAAGCGCCCATTAAAACATATCCCAGAATTTTTAGAAGAAATGCACTTTCTTCGAACGAAGGGTGATATCCCATCACTAGCATACTTAAGCCAATTAAGTTTACCGTAACAAGAATGATATTTACAATTAACGATTTTCCTGATATGGAGAAATTTGTATTTCTGAGCATTTCTTTACTTTTTGAATGTTAAATGAATAAGTGCAAAAACTGAATAGTTTAGCATATCAAAATAATTAGCATCAATTCCTTCACTAATCAATGTTTTACCTTTGTTGTTTTCGATTTGTTTTACACGAAGTATTTTCATTAGGATTAAATCTGTTAATGAACTTACGCGCATGTCTCTCCATGCTTCACCATAATCATGATTTTTGGCAACCATTAATTCTAATGAACTATTAGTGTATTTATCATATAAACTTTCTGCTATTTGAGGATCAATTTCAAGGGGCAGGTGTTCACCTTCATGAAGTTGAATTATGGCCATTACACAATAATTTATAATCCCAATAAATTCATCTTCAATATTTTCTCCCACCTTGTTTTCACCAGTTTCTTGAATAGTTCTTATTCTTTGCGCTTTAATAAATATCTGGTCAGTTAAGGAACTTGTACGTAAAATTCTCCACGCAGTGCCGTAATCCTTGGTTTTCTTTTCAAATATTTCACGACACTTGGAAATAACTTTTGTATATTGATCAACTGTTTCTGACATTTTTTTTGTAAAAAGTATTTATGGTGGTGAAAGATAATAATTATGACTCAAATAGTATGTTATTAAATGGTGATATATTGTACAATTTCAAATGTCCAATTGTAATGGGTATTATAAATATTACACCTGATTCATTTTATGAAGACAGTAGAAGTATTGATTCTACCGATATCCTAAATCAAGTTAGAGCTATGGTTAGTGCTGGTGCTCAGATTGTTGATGTAGGTGGTGTTTCCACAAGGCCCGGAGCAGACCTTCTTTCCAGTGACGAAGAATTGAGTAGAATTATTCCAATTATAAAAGATATCCGTTCCAATTTCCCAACCCTCATGATTAGTGTTGATACTTTTCGTGCTGATGTAGCAAAGCAAGCTGTATTGAATGGCGCCAATATCATAAATGATGTTTATGGTGGTGGTTTTGACGATAAAATGTTTGATACTGTAGCTGAACTTCAAGTGCCCTATGTTTTAATGCACAGCAGAGGAAATGCAAGTAATATGCAGGATTTATCTGTATATGATGATGTTGTTGAGGATGTGTGTCGAGAATTAAGTTGGAAATTGCAGGAATTAAGAGCAAAAGGAGTAAAAGATGTTATAATCGATCCAGGTTTTGGATTTGCTAAGAATTTAAACCAAAATTATGAATTATTCAAAAACTTATCTTTACTTCAAATTTTAGATTGTCCTATTCTGGTCGGAATATCACGTAAATCGATGATTTATAATTTATTAAGGAGTAATCCGAAGGAGGCGTTGAATGGAACGAGCGTTTTAAATACTTTTGGACTGTTGAACAACGCTGCGATTATTCGTGTTCATGATGTGGAAGAAGCTGATGAAGTTGTTCAAATTGTTTCAAAGTTGAAGAGCTAATATAATATGGATATTAAAGAAAACTTATACGAAATTCTTTTTGGGGCCATCCAAGAAGGACTGATTCTTGTTGATGACAAAGGAGAAATCATTGAGATCAATAAAACGGGAAACATCATGTTTGGTTATACCGGTAAAGAATTAGTTGGGCAAAAAATTGAAGTTTTAGTACCCAGAAAGGTTAGAGATGGTCACCAAAACCATCGTGATAATTACAATGAGCATCCCACTTCTCGATCGATGGGGTCATCTTTAAAGTTAGATGGACTTCGTAAAGACAACTCTGAATTCCCTGTTCAAATTAGTTTGAATCCTTTTCAAAGTAGTTCGGGTAAAAGGTATGTTGTTGCTTTGGTTTCTGATGTAACTGAACGGCGTGAAAATGAGCAGAAACTTTTTAAGCTCCGTGAATCTTTAGAACAAAAAGTGAAAGATCGCACACGAGAATTAAGGGAAAGTGAGCGTTTATATAAATCCATTGCAAGAAATTTCCCAAATGGTGTGATTAGTATTTTTGATAAATCATTTAAGTATTTATTTGCCGAAGGTCAAGGATTGTATGAATTAGGAATCGAAACTTCCGATTTAATTGGATTGGATTATTTAGATAGAATTGATGAAAGAGCAAGGAAGCAAGTCAAACTTGAACTGGATGAAGTTTTTAAAGGAGAATTTAAAAGTTTCGAAGTAAAAGTAGGGGAGAGAACCTATTCTATAAATGCAGTTCCACTTCCAAGTGAAGAAAATCAAGTGGATAAAATTCTGGTGGTTGAGAAAAATATCACCGCTGAAAAAGAAGTTTCCAGAAGGTTGGAAGAAAATTTAAGTCAAGAACGAGAACTTACTGAAATGAAATCTCGCTTTGTTTCTATGGCATCCCATGAGTTTAGAACTCCATTGTCAACTATAAATTCATCTGCGAGTTTGATAAAAAAATACCATGAAAAAAAACAATATGATAAGCTAGATAAACATGCTGATCGTATAAAAATATCCGTCAGAAATTTGACTTCTATTTTGAATGACTTTCTATCATTTGAGAAATTAGAAGCAGATAAAATGAATGTTTATCTTGCGCCTTGTAGTGTTCCTCAATTACTCAAAGAAACTTTTGATGAAATGTCTGATATTACAAAGTCAGAACAATCGTTAGTGTATAATGGACCAAATGAATTGGTTGTTAACACGGATGGCTTGCTCTTGAAAAATACTATGATTAATATGCTTTCCAACGCAGTGAAGTATTCAGGAGAAAAGGGAGAAATTATCGTATCCCTAAAAGAGAGCAAAGAAAGTATTGAGATTTCAATTGAGGATTTTGGGCTTGGAATTCCAGCGATTGATCAAAAAAATTTATTTGCAAGGTTTTTTAGGGCTGGAAACGTCACTAATATTCAAGGTACTGGTTTAGGTTTAAATATAGTTCAAAGGTATTTGAAATTACTAAATGGTGAAATTTCATTTGAATCGACGGAAGGAGTGGGAACAATATTTTTCATTACCTTGCCAAAAGAAAATTAAATAATATTCAGAGTGTCATGACAAAAATCGTTTTAATTGAAGACAATCATGAAATGCGTGAAAACATTGAAGAGATGTTGGAGCTAGCGGATTATAAAGTGTTATCTGCAGAAAATGGTAAAATTGGTTTAGAGTTGGTAAAAAAAGAACTCCCAGATTTAATCGTTTGTGATATAATGATGCCTGAATTAGACGGTTATGGTGTGCTCTATTATTTGAGTAAAATGCCTGAAACGCGTGCAATCCCGTTCATATTCTTATCAGCCAAAACTGAGAGAACAGATTTTCGTAAAGGGATGAACCTAGGTGCTGATGATTATATCTCAAAACCCTTTGAAGAAATGGAGCTTTTGGAGGCTATTGAAACTAGACTAAAAAAACGTCAAAGATTTCAAGCTATAATGGATAATGATGATAAATGGAGAGGTTTTCAAGATGCTGTTTGTGATTTAACAGGTTTAGATGATTTAAAAGATAATGCTCAGATTAAATCTTATGGTAAAAGAGAAGAAATCTATTTTGAAGGTGATTCACCGAAGTGGTTGTATTATGTGAAGGAAGGTCATGTTAGGAATTTTAGAGTGACCAAAGATGATAAAGAGTTGGTAACGGGACTGTTTGGTGCTGGCGAATTCTTTGGATATATAGATCTATTGTCTAAAGGGAATTATAGTGATTATGCTGTGGCTTTGGAAGGTGCGAAACTAGCATTAATAGCTAAAGATGATTTTGAGAAAATAATTCTATCGAACAAGGATGTTTCTATTAATTTTATTAAACTTTTAGCAGGTAATATAGCGGACAAAGAAAATGAATTAATGAGCTTAGCATATAATACTGTTCGTAAAAGAGTGGCCAATGCATTGAGCAAATTATATTTAAAATATAAGGAAGACCTAGCTGATAGAGTAGAGGTAACAGTAACAAGAGATGAGTTGGCGAGTATGGTTGGAACAGCAACTGAATCCGTTATTCGTATTCTTAGCGAATTTAAAAAGGATAAATACATAAAGACCAAAGGCTCTTTGATTACCATTTTAGATTATCCATCATTAAGGGATTATCGATTTTAGTTTTATACCTTATATATAGTGTGTTATTTTTTTCTCCAACTTGCTCAATCATGAGGTAATCTTTCTTAAAGTATATTTTTTTAAAAACTATTCTTTACTAAGGTGTAGGTTTTAAGCTAGTTAAGGAAAGGATTGCTAATAGTTTTAAAATACATTCAAAAAACCCTTGTTAA
>NZ_PVSS01000022.1 GCF_003025005.1 Brumimicrobium mesophilum | reverse complement strand
GCGAATTACATGGAGGAGCGGAATAGGCCGTTTGTATAATTGTATCTGAACAAGATCCGGCAGAAATAATAAGTTTTACGCTATAATAACCTTGTGAAGCATATAAATGCTCAGGAACCATAAGGTTTGATGAGTTTCCGTCTCCAAAATCCCATGAGTAATTTAAATTTGAATCTAATGGAGTTGGATAAAACCCTGTATAACAAAGAGAGTCATAATGATAGAAGTTAGCATTAATTGGACAAGGAGTGTTATTACAATTAGGCGATTGAATAGAATCGGTGAAGGTGGCTGTACAATTTCCTTGGGTTACTACAAGTGTTACTGGGTAAAGTCCTTGGGCTGAGTAAGTATGTATTGGTTCAATTAAACTGGAAGTATTCCCATCACCGAAGTCCCATGAATATGTAAAAGAGGAATCTACTATATATGGATGGAAGTGAGTGTCACACACAGAATCTGTTTTATAGAATACCGCATATGTAGGACAAGGTGGAGTACAAGGAGGAACAGTTATGACTTGGGAAATGGTATCAGAGCATGTAGAGTCAGAAACTACTATTGTAACGGTGTATGTTCCAGGATTAGCGTATTGATTTACGGCAATAGCGCTATTAGAAGTGTTCCCATCACCAAAATCCCAGGAATAGATATAGTTTGTGTCTTGATAGTCAGGATGAAAAATGGTTGTACAATTTAAGGTGTCAACCGCATTAAACGAACCAATTAAATTACAAGGTGTTTGAGACTTTGCTCCAAAAGAGAAGGTAAGAATCATGATTATGAGTAAACTATTTAGAAGTGATTTCATATTTTAAGAGTTGTGTTTAAAAATAGACTTGATTTTTATTGAAAAGGTTGCATAAATTATTTTAATGGGTTACGCTTGCTGTTAACAAGAATGTAAAACAATTGTAATTCATCCAGCCTAAAATGATATTCAAAACAAGCAAACAACAATTAAATAAACCTTCGTTCTAATCATTTCAATCTACTTTTAGAGCTAATTTTATGTAATATGGATATAGTTTTGCCAAACTAATTTTATAGTGAGAAACCTCCTTTGAGTATTGTAACCCTTTGAATTTTTTTGTTTTCACATAGTAAGTGAAAAGTTTCACCTTGCCTTGGTTGCTTTAATCGTATAAATTCAATGTAATAGAATCTCAAAGCAAATAGTCATAATCCAGCATCTATCAAACTAATGTCTAAAAGTCTAATACCTCGAAGTCAAAAAATCCTCCTACAAAATTTCAATCAATTTTTCCAGTCCAATTCCTCTTGATCCTTTCAATAAGATGAGGTTGTCTTTTGGGAGTCCGATAGAGAGGAAGTCTTTCGCTGCAGCTGTAGAGTCAAAAGCCAAGATGTCATTTTCTTCGGAAAGGCTTTTAAAAATACTTCCCACAAACATTCCTTGAAGTTCTAGATCTTTAGTTAATTGAATAATTTCTTGGTGATATATTTTTGTGTTTTCACCTAATTCCAACATATCTCCCAGAACGAATAGTTTATTACTTGATCCTATGGCTGTTGATTTGATCTCAGCAAAATTTTCTAAGGCAGATTTTACACTTGTTGGATTTGCATTGTAGGCATCCAAAATTACAACGTTTTGAGTTGTTTTTTCTATTTGAGATCTGTTGTTGCTTGGTTTGTAATTCTCTAATGCTTTATTTATGTCGGTATTCTCAACTTTAAAATGTTGACCTATACAGATTGCTGCCAGCATATTATAGAAATTATATTTACCTATAATTTGTGTGTTAACGTCAGGAGAAGAATAATTTTCACTTTTCCATTTAAATGAGAGCATTGGAGACAAATCAACTATTTCACCAAATACGTCAGCTTCTTTTTTCGAACCATAATTCGAAGTAGGGCAAGTAGAAGGTAGTTTTTCTGTCAAAACTTTGTCGTCAATATTGAAAAACAATTGACCATTATTATCTTGAATAGCTTTATATAATTCAGTTTTCGTGATGATAATATTTTCAGCACTTCCAAAACCTTCAATATGAGCCTGACCGATATTCGTAATTAATCCATGGGTTGGAGAAGCGATATCTACCAATTCTTTAATGTCACCTAGTTTACTCGCACCCATTTCAATTATCGCCAAATCATGATTTCTATTTAGTTGGAGTAGGGTGAGGGGAACCCCAATATGGTTATTCAGGTTTCCTAAAGTGAAGTGCACATTAAACTTTTTACTTAAAACGGCAGCAACAAGTTCTTTCGTTGTCGTTTTACCATTGGTTCCGGTAATTCCAATTACTGGAATGTCAAAAGTCTTACGGTGATGATTGGCTAACTTTTGTAGAAAGATCAAACTGTCTTCAACTTTAAAGATTGTTTCTCCATTGGCAATTTCGTCATCATCTACTATTGCGTATTTTGCTCCTTTTTCGATGGCCTGCTCTGCGTATTTATTGCCATCAAAGTTATCACCTTTCAATGCAATAAAAAGAACGTCTTTGTTTATTTTTCTTGTATCAGTAGATATCCCTGAACATTCATAAAATAATTGAAATAAATCTTTCATAAAATATTGATATAAAAAAAGTCCCGACGATGTAGTCGGGACTTAAATAGATTAAAAGCTAAATTTTATCTTCTTTTCTTTTTAGTATCATTCATTCCTCTTGGGCTACCAATTCTATCCATAGCACATCGGAAACCAATGTAATCAGTTGCTTGATCTTCGTCAAGGTATCTTCTGTTACCACCTACCATCCAGTAAGCTCTGTCTTTCCAAGAACCTCCTTTATAAACTCTAGACTTGTTTGATACAAGTGATGTTGGCCATGCCGTACGATCGTCTCCTCCTGGTTGGATATCTCCACCTTGCAAGTCAAACTCTTCATACTTGTTCTGGTACATAACTAAGTCTGGATCACGTCTTGCTTGATTAATATCATTTTTACGTTTCGTATTGTCGTAGTGAATTGAAGATTCAATATCACCATCCAAATAATCGATGTAATCTGCTCTTCTGTAATTTAAACGTCCGATGTTCTCTTCTTCAGTTACATCACGGTATTTCAATTTACCTGGCGTTTCCACCATGTAATCAGAGAAACCGTTTCTTAGCACAGAGATAATTTCATAAGCATATTCACCTCCCATGTCACCTTCTCTAAATTCGTCAACAAAAATTCCTTCGAATAGGTTTTCTTGAACGTACATGGAAGCTTCCATGTCTAATTTTTTGTTTTTATATTCAATTGCTTTATCTAAAACTTGATTGATTTTTTTAAGAATTCTTAATTCTTCAACATCTTTCTCACTATTTTGAGAAATATAATAAGGATCTGGAGCATAACCTCTAGCAACAGGGTTAGCAGACTCATTGTCTTTCATTATTCCTTTACGAATCACATCGTCATCTGGATCATGCTTCTCTGCGGAAACACGTTGGAAACGTATTCTCTCAAACTCATTTAAGTATTCTTTCATTCCGTGAACATCATATTCAACTTGGAAGTTTTTCTCATCTACAACACCTTCAGAGTTCAACACTTTAGTTTGGAAAACATTTCCTCTAAAAGGTCTGAAATCATCAACATCTTCAGAAGATAATGGTCTATAAACATCAAGTACCCATTCTGCAACGTTTCCTGCCATGTTGTAAAGTCCGTTGTCATTTGGCCAGTAGTTATCAACTGGAGCAGTTACATCGGCACCATCATTTAAATTTCCTGCAACTCCCATGTAATCACCTCGACCACGCATGAAGTTAGCACGCATTTCACCTTGGAATTCTTCGTTATCCTGACGAACATAGTGTCCATCCCATGGGTAAATTCTACGACTACTGATTACTTCACCGTCTTCACTACTCATATTTCCTATTAAACCATAGTATGCAAATTCCCATTCAGCTTCAGTAGGTAGGCGGTAACGTGGTAAAAGAATACCATCAGACATTCCAACAGAACGTTCACCTAAATCTTTACCAGTAATATTAGAAGGATTTAAATCTGTTAGATTACGACGAACATTTTCATCACCTTTTCCATTCAAATAAGCCTCTGTGTTAAAAGTAGTTTCATCTGTTTGATCAACATTGAAATTCAAAATACCTTCACGTATTAATATGTACTCATTTACACGATCAGTTCTCCATTTTGCATAGTCATTTGCTTGTAACCAAGAAACTCCAACAACTGGATAATCTCTGTATGCAGGGTGACGGAAATAATAATCAACATATTTTTCATTGAAACCTAATTCAGAACGCCAAACCAAAGTATCTGGTAAAGCATTTTTATAAACCATAGGGTATGTTCCAGAATAAGCTCTATCCAACCAATACATATATTCTAACCAGTGAAAATTAGAAACCTCTGTTTGGTCCATGTAAAAAGAAGAAACTGTTAATCTTCGTGGTCTATTATTCCAGTCATACATTACATCATCTTCAACACGTCCCATTGTGAATGTCCCCCCTTGAACGAGCACCAATCCTGGACCAGTTTCTTGATCAACAAATGGAACTTTTTGAAAACCTCCCATTTCAGGATTGTTATAATCCCAACCTGTTGTGTTTGAGGTCTCCCTAGCACAAGAAGAAACGATTGCAATTGCACTAAATGCCATCAACCATTTTGTTACTCTTTTCATATTTTTGGTCTTTGTTTTCATAATTTAACTCTTCAACTAATATACAAATAACGTGTTTTTTATCTTTAGTTACAACTTTCTTAAAAAGAAGGACAAGAAATAGTTCTGAAACTTGGTCTTTTTGCTTTGCAATCTATATCAAATCCTAAAGATATTTCATGAGACCCTCCAGACACACCATTATTTAATTTTGACACAGTAACGTCATAACTGTATCCTATTTTTACTTTTCCAGTGTTAATTCCAGCAGATAAAATAAATGCATCTCTTGAACGGAACCAAGCTCCAGTTGTAAATACACCATACTGTACATACGTTCCAATTAAAGCTTCCATAAATCCTTGTTGATATTGGAAGATAATATTTGGCATGATTGAAATATCAGTGTTGAATTGAGATTTCCCACCCAGAGGTAGTTTTGCTCCCATGTGCCCAGTAAATCGAATTGGCATCGGACTATTTCCAACAATTACGGATTCGTCTGGCATATTTAAATGGTATGCTGATACTCCGAAGAAAAATTTCTCTGTAAATCCAACCATTCCAGCGGAAACGTCAAAAAATCCTCTGCTTCCTCCTCTTGGTGTATCATTGGTACTATATATAAAACCTCTTCTTGGATCGATCATGTCACCGAAAGTTAATCTGTCCCAATCCAAAGATTTCTGATTCCAAGTCGCTTTACCTGCAAACATCATTGTGAATTTACGGTTTACCTTTAAATGATAATTGTAAATTAAACTTACTGTTGAATGGCTGATTGTTCCTTTTCCTTGTTGGTCATGTGTTAATATTACACCAAGTCCTCCATTTATTCCTTTAAGATATTGATCGTAAGATGCAGAATAAGTTACAAACGAACCCGAAAGATTTGGCCATTGATTTCTATAATTAACGGCAAACCTTGGGCAACCATTACTTCCCGCAAAAGCAGGGTTCAAATAAATAGGATTCGCGTAAAATTGCGAAAATTGAGGGTCTTGAGCGTATGTCTTACTACTTACTCCGCTGATAATTAGCATCATCATTAAAGTCAGTAAAGTAAGGAATGATTTTTTTAGCATAGTATTTCTTTACATGTTACCTGAACAACCGTCAATTTTACGAAAAAAAAAGGGTTTAGTTACAAATAAAATAAAGTTCTTTTAAAATATGTTTAATTAGTATTCGTTTAGCTATTAAAATTACGCTGCAATCTAAACTTTTTTAAGAACTTGGCGTTTTTAAAATTACATTAAGAAAATTATGAGTAAACCAAAACATCAACTTATTTTATTTATTGGAGTTTTATTGACATCCTTTATGTCATATGCTCAAAATGAAGTCGAAATTGAATTGACTTGGAACACTACTCCGCTTGAATTGACTTTGCCTAATTCGGCATTAGAAATACCTAATTTGGAAAATGCTATTTTTAGTGAAAACAACATAGTTTATTATCAAAAGTTCAATAGGACTACGGATGGTGTAAAATGGAATTTTGATTTGCTTACTTATCAATCTTCTCCTGTTGATCAATTTACCAAAGATTTTATTGACAAGTTTGATATCAAAGTTGAAAACGCTCCTGTTTTTTCTGTGAAAAATAATAAAGCAGCTGGAAATCCAATTGCTGTTTTTTCGCTTGCTCCTTTTGTGAAAGTGAATGGACAAATTAGAAAAATTGATAAAATAACGCTAAACAAAACCACCACACCTGTCTTTAATTCTAAGGGAATGACTTATGCTGCTGAATCAGTTCTAAGGAGTGGAACAGGAGAGTGGTACAAAATAGCTCTGACTTCTGATGGAGTGCATAAAATAGATTATAATTTTCTATCAAGTATTGGAATTAATGTTGAGAATTTAAATCCTAATGATATTAATATTTATGGAAATGGGTTTGGAAAATTACCTGAATTAAATAGTACTTATCGACCAGATGATTTATTGAAGAATGATATTTTGATTGTTGGAGATAGTGATGGTTCTTTTGATGCCAACGACTATATTCTTTTTTATGGAAAAGGACCACATAAATGGGAGGAGAGCAATGGAAGATTTTCTAGAACGCTGAATATTTATTCTAATCAATCTGTTTATTTTATCAATATAAACGCTTCAAACACACCAGCTAGAATTCAAGATGCTGTTTTATCTAATCAACCTACTACCAATGTGGTTACTGATTATAATTCCTATACAATTCATGAAGAAGAGACGCGAAGCATTATGAAAGGTGGTCAGCGTTGGTATGGCGAAGAATTTGACGCTAATCTGACACAGACTTTTTCTATGAATATTCCAAATTTAAATACTTCTGCTGGAGCTATTATTAGGGGTTTTATGGCCAGTAGAAATGGTTCTAATGGAGTTAATTTTACAACATATTTTGGAAATACCTTGTTAGGAACTGCGAACATGGGGTATTCTCAACCCGAAAGTTTTTCAAGAGGTGGATTTACTTCTTTGCCGGGTGTGTTTAATCCTACTTCAAGTAATTTTTCTGTTTCTGTACAATTTAATCGGGAGTCACCATTAAATATGGGGTACTTAGACTTTTTGGAAGTTAATGCAAGAAGTAATATGAAATATTTCAATGGAATGAGTTTTCGCGATTTAAATTCGGTAGGTTTTGGAAATGTTGCTGAAATGCAAATCACTAACTATCCATCCAATGGAGTGGTTTGGGAAATCACTTCTCCTACGCAGCCAAGAAAGGTTCAAGGAAGTAATGTTGGTGGAACTTTCAGTTTTAAAGTTGATTCGGATAGTTTGAGAGAATTTGTAACATTTAATGGAACAAGTTTTAAAATCCCTACTTTCCTTAAGAGGGTTCAAAATCAAAATTTGCACGCATTGGCTCCTGCAGATTATTTGATCGTTACTCATCCTAGTTTTATGGCTCAAGCAAATCGTTTAGCGAGTCTTCACGAGAATAACGGACTTACTGTTCACGTAGTTCCTGTTGAACAAATTTATAATGAATTTTCTAGCGGAACACAGGATCCAACGGCCATTCGATATTTTGCCAAAATGTTCTATGACCGTGCAGGAGGAGATCCTTCAAATCAACCAAAATATTTATTGATGTTTGGTGATGGGACTTATGACCCACTTGGTAGAGTTGCAAATAACAATTACATGCTGCCAGTTTATGAAACCTTAAATTCAGAAAGCTATACTTCTTCCTTGGCTTCAGATGATTATTTTGGAATTTTGGATGATGATGAGTCATTTGATTTAGCTGACGGAGTAGATATTGGAGTTGGAAGATTTGTTGCAACTACAGATAAACACGCTAGAACTTTGGTTGACAAAGTTGAACATTATATGAACAACGGTTCTTTACTATATGCTTCCAGTAATTTATCATGTGGTGAAAATGGTTTTATTTCCACTCACGGTGATTGGAGGCAAAGATACACGACAATAGCTGATGATGAAAACGGTGGTCAATTTGTTACAGATTTAGAGAATGGAGCAGATTACGTAAAGGTCAATCATCCGGAAATGAATACAAAAAAGATTTACGCTGACGCATTTGTGCAAATTACAACCGCAGGTGGAGAGCGTTTCCCCGAAGTGAATAGTGAAATTAATAGAAGTGTGGAGTCGGGTTCCATTATGACTTGTTATGTTGGACATGGAGGCTCGAAAGGTGCTGCACAAGAAAGAATAATGTCTGTGAGCGAAGTTGAAGCATACACAAACATTGATAAATTAACACTCTTTGTTTCTGCAACATGTGAATTTTCTCGAATTGACGATAACGAATTGGTTTCAATAGGAGAATTGATGGCGTTAAATGATGTTGGAGGTGCTATCGCTTTGATGACAACTTCAAGAGCAGTTTTTATCAATACTAACTCATCGGTAACGGCTGCGTTTTTTAGAAATGTATTTAAGCGAGACGCAGAGAACCGACCTCGCACTTTTGGAGATATCATTTTAGATACCAAAAACAATTCATCAGGTGGCGATGATAAAAGAAGTTTCATGTTGTTGGGTGATCCTGCTTTAAGAATTGCCTTGCCTTACGAAAAAGTGGTGTTGGATAGCATTAATGAATTTGATGTTAATGTGGTGAACGATACTTTAAAAGCATTGGCAAAAGTGAGGATGTCAGGTCATCTTGAAGATCAATTCGGTAATGTATTAAATAGTTTTAATGGAATCATTCAACCTTCAATTTATGATAAACCTTCTGACAGATCAACTTTAGGACAAGATGCAGATTCGCCAGTGATGGATTTCGAATTGCAAGAAAGTGTTCTGTTTAAAGGTAAAGTATCGGTAAATAATGGGTTTTTCGATTTTGAGTTTATTGTGCCAAAGGACATTAATTATACCTATGGTAAAGGTAAAGCAAGCTTTTATTCATGGAGTACGAATGATATTAATGCCGGTGGGTATTCAGATGAATTTCTTATTGGCGGAATTGATACCACTGGTTTAAACGATCAAGAAGGTCCTGAAATTGAATTATATCTAAACGATGAAAGCTTTGTAAATGGAGGAATATCAAATGAAACACCAATTTTGATTGCTCAGCTTTTTGACGAAAGTGGTATTAATACTGTTGGAAATGGAATTGGACATGATATTACGCTTATTGTAGACAATGAAACCAGCCAGGCAAAAGTTTTAAATTCTTTTTATGAATCGGATCTGGACACCTATAAAAGTGGAAGTTTGACTTATCAGATGGATCAGTTAGAACCTGGATTGCATACATTAACCTTCAAGGCTTGGGATGTAAATAATAATTCAAGTGAGAAAACAATAGAATTTACTGTTCATGAATTAGAAGATATAGCGTTAGAACATGTTTTAAATTATCCAAACCCATTTACAACTCATACTGAATTCTTTTTCGAACACAATCAAGTTTGCTCAGCATTAGAGACACAAATCGAAATTTTTACGGTTACAGGACGTTTAGTAAAGACCATAAATGAGACTGTTGAAACGCGTGGTTTCCGAACCGCTGGAATAGCATGGGATGGAAGGGATGATTTCGGAGATCAAATAGGAAAAGGTGTATACGTTTATCGTGTAACCATTAAAAATCCTGATGGAGAAAAGACTCAGGAAATGCAAAAATTATATCTTTTGAAATAACTTTAATTTTAAAACGCAATAATTTTTCTATGTTTACGTATATTTGTAGACTGATGAAAGATTACAGCTTTAACAATTGATTTAGCTATATTTATTAGTTTATAAAGTCGAATAACAACACAGAATGATAAAAAAATATTTTCTTGCCAGTTTAACTACTCTAATCTCCGCAGCAGCAATAAGCCAAGGAGGAAATGGAGCTAAGGATGCTTCTGAATTACAGTTGAATACAATTACTACAGCGGTTCCTTTTCTGCAAATCACACCAGATTCAAGATCAGGTGCCTTAGGAGACGCAGGTACAGCTTTAAGTCCATCCTCGAATTCGTTTTTTTGGAATACGTCAATGTTAGCGTTTACTGAAGAGGATTCTGAGATTTCACTATCTTATTCACCTTGGCTTCAGAATATAGCAAACGATATCAATCTATCTCATTTGGCTGGTTTTGTTCGACTTAATGATCGAAATGTAGTGGGTGGATCCTTACGTTTCTTTAGTTTAGGTGAAATTGTTTTTACTGATGCAAATGGAAACCAAACAATTACACACACGCCATCCGAGCTTGAATTGTTGGCCGGTTATTCTTTTCAATTAAATGATAAGTTTTCATTGGGTTTAAATGGGAAATTTATTTATTCTGATTTGACTGCTGGAGTTGCAGTAGAAGGGGCGTCAAGTAAGCCAGGTTTGGCAGGTGCCGCTGATGTTTCATTTTCTTACTTTAATGATGACGTAAGATATGGAGGGACAAATGGATCTTTGGCTTTTGGTGTTACCTTAAATAATGTGGGTAACAAATTGTCTTATTCTCTAGAAGATGAACGTGATTTCTTGCCTACAAACTTGAAATTAGGGTCGGCAATGACTTTTGATTTAGATTCATACAACAGTGTTACATGGGCATTAGATGTTTCAAAATTATTGGTACCTACTTCACCGATTAGAAATAGTGTTACCGGAGACATTATATCTGGTTATGACACAGATATTGGAGTTGTAGCTGGGATTTTACAATCATTTTATGATGCTCCAGGTGCTTTGGCTGAGGATGAAAATGGAAACTTAATTCAGAATGCAGATGGTTCTTATGAAGTAGTAAGTGGAACTAAATTAAAAGAAGAGCTAACTGAAATAATGATTGGAACAGGAATAGAGTATTGGTACAATGATTTATTTGCAGCAAGAGCAGGTTATTTTTATGAAAACTTAAACAAAGGAGCTCGTCAACACTTGACTTTTGGAGTTGGATTAAAATATAATATTTTCGGTATAGATTTTTCTTACTTGACATCTTTGAGAAGAAATAATCCATTGCAAAACACTATTCGTTTTACGCTTAGACTTCACCTAAATAATAAAGAGAAGGCTTCTGCTGGTTCAGGAACAGTTAAACCTCAATAATGAAAATTAAGATTGGGTTCGGTGTCGATGTACATCAATTGGTAACAGGTCGTGATTTGGTTGTTGGCGGAGTAAATATCCCTTCTGAATTAGGCGCACTTGGTCATTCTGATGCAGATGTTTTGCTTCATTCTATTTGTGATGCCATGTTGGGGGCTTTAAACCTCCGCGATATTGGGTTTCACTTTTCAGATCAAGATCCAAAATACAAGAATATTGATTCACAGATTCTCTTAAGAGATACCTTTAAACTCGTTAAAGAGAAAGGATATGTTTTGGGAAATCTTGATGCTACTGTTATTTTAGAAAAGCCAAAACTGAATCCACATATTCCTGAAATGCAGAAAACGATTGCAGAAATTCTTGAGACGGATTTAGAAAATGTTTCAATTAAAGCAACAACACACGAGAAGGTAGATTCTTTTGGAACACAGAAGGCACTGAAAGCTTATGTGGTTTGTTTATTGAGTAAGGAGTAATCAGAATTGAGTACGGAATAGAGAATTGAGTACGGAGGATTGCGTATGGAGTTTGGAAAATTTAGTTTTTAGGAATCAAGCTCTTGGATTTTTCTATTTTTTAAGCATTTCCAAGCCTATTTTAGAAAGACACAATTATATTAATACACGTTATTGTAATGTACAATACAATAATAGAGAAATGTTATTTTAAGAAATAGAAATTTCGTTTAGCAAGAAAATTCGTTCTATACTATTTTACTTAAAAAGGTAGACCATCCTCAGTCCTCAACAACCCGAAATTAATACTCAAAACTCAATCCTCACTACTGTAAAAGAACATATGTTAGCCAAGAAGCCAAATAAGCTATTCCCGTAAACAAAACAAATTGAAGGGTAACGATTCCCCAACTACCTGTTTCTTGTTTTACCACTGCAATTGTGCTCATGCATTGAAGTGCAAAAACGTAGAAAATTAACAGTGAAAATGCTGTTGCGTATGAGAATTTGATGGCTTTTAAACCTTTTTCGTTTTCTTCTCCTCCTTCCACACTATAAATCGTTGACATTGTTCCCACGAAAACCTCACGCGCCGCAAATGAAGCAACAAGTGCAATTCCTATTTTCCAATCAAATCCTAAAGGTTGGATTGCTGGTTCAATGGTCTTTCCCATTATCCCTAAGTAAGAATTTTCGAGTTTTTCACTGCTCATTTTTGTGTAAAGTGAGTCGGCATAAACATCATTCTCAGTTATTAAAGTTGTGTATTTTTCTTCAATTTGTTCGAAGCGATCACCTGGTCCAAAGTAGGAGAGTACCCATAAAATAATGGATGCAATTAATATCACTTTACCCGCTTGGACAACAAATATTTTCCCTTTATTAATTGCAGCGTTAACAGCATTTCTTAAGCTAGGCATTTTATAGTTAGGTAATTCTAAAATAAAACTACCGTTTTCGTCTTTTTTGATGAATAAATTAATCACCATGGCAACAATTAAAGCGACTACAAATCCGAGAAGATAAAGTCCCATCATGTAAAGTCCTTGCACGCTAATAAAACCCCATATATATTCCTCTGGAGCAATAAAAGAAACCAAGAATACATAAACAGGAAGTCTTGCTGAACAGGCCATCAATGGGACGATAAAAATCGTAATAAATCTTTCTCTTCTGTTTTCGATGGCCCGTGCAGCCATGATAGCAGGTATTGAACAAGCGAACCCTCCAACCAAAGGCACAACAGATTTTCCATTCATTCCGAAGCGTTTTAAAAGCCCGTCAGTCATAAAACTAACCCTCGATAAATAGCCAGTATCTTCTAAAATAGCTATAAGCGCAAAGAGAATCATGATTTGAGGAACAAATACCAAAACACCTGCTAATCCTGCGAAAATCCCATCAGAGATGAAGTCGGCAAACCAAGAATCGGGGAGGAAATTTCCAACCCATATCCCCAAGTCTACAATTCCATCATTGATTAGATCCATTGGATAGGATGCGAATGTAAAAATGGCTTGAAAAAGGACAAAAAACACAGCCAAAAAGATAAGTAGACCCCAAAGTGGATGTGTCACATATTTATCAATTTTATCTGTTATCGTTCTTTGTTTAACTTTCTCTTTTTTAAGATAGAAACTTGAACTGGATTTATTAATGGTTGAAACACGGTCACTAATTTCTAAGATTTCTTCTTTTAGCGGTTCGAAATCATTCTTCTTTGCAATCTCTTTTAATTCACCTGTTCCTTTTTCATCTAATAAGGATTTCGCATTATTGATTTGCTTAAACAACATATAAGGCGTCGTAGACTTAAATAAATGCTTTGCGTCTGCCAGTAAATTTTCGTACTTCTCTTTTTTGAATAAAGATTTTGTTGAGGGAGGAATTTCAGCGGTTGCTAGTTCCAACAATTCTTTAATTCCTTTGTTTCTTCTCGCAGAAATAGCAGTTGTAGGAACATTGAAGTAATCAGAAATCTCCTGTAATTTAATTTGGTCTCCTGATTTTTCAACGATATCAACCATGTTCACGGCCATGATTGTTGAAATTCCTAATTCAATAACTTGGGAAGCTAAAAATAGATTTCTCGCTAAATTAGTTCCATCAAGAACAATGATTATTAAGTCTGGAAATACCTCAGAATTTGGATTGAGTAGAATATTCTGAACAACTTTCTCATCATCATTTTTGGAGGACAAACTGTAAGTTCCAGGTAAATCAATTAATTCACAAACTTCATTGTTTGGTAACTTTATTGTTCCAGAACGCTTATCGACAGTAACACCTGGATAATTTCCAACCTTTTGATTCAACCCAGTTAATTGATTAAACAAAGATGTTTTACCTGAATTTGGGTTTCCAACTAATGCTATTTTCTTTTTTTTGCTCATTGTGGTGCAAAATTGGTGAATTTTTATTGGTTTGGAAATACCCCTAAGTGGGTAATTAGAAAGATTCTTAATAGTTTTAACTTCAGTTGCTCTTGCATTGGTAGAAATGGATCTTCGTCGCCTTTGGTAAGCTTAGTCATCGTCGCGTTATCCCGTTGACTGAACCTGTCGAAGGCAACAATAAACAAAATACGGATTTGTTTAAATAGCGATGATTAATTATCCACGACATTTATTTTGGACTTAGAAGATGATAGCTCAACATTAAATCGGACCAAATTGCTTATTTTCGTCCAACAATATATTCAAATGAAAAAAATCATAACAATTATTGGTGCGCGTCCACAGATTATCAAATCTGCTGCTTTGTCAAGAGCAATCAAAACTAATTATGCAGATCAATTAAAAGAAGTTTTGGTGCATACAGGTCAGCATTACGATGAGCAAATGTCGGAGGTGTTTTTTACAGAATTAGGTATGTCAAAGCCAGATTATAATTTGAATATTGGTTCAGGTTCTCATGGATCTCAAACCGCCGAAATGATTTCTGGATTGGAGAAGTTGTTCATTAAAGAAAATCCTGAAGCAATAGTTGTTTATGGAGACACAAATTCAACCTTAGCCGGAGCAATTGCAGGTTCTAAAATGGGAATTCCAATTGTACATATCGAAGCAGGATTAAGAAGTTTCAATAAGTCAATGCCAGAGGAAATCAATAGAATATTGTGTGATCATGTTTCCACTTTACTTTTTTCACCTACAAAAACAGGAGTTGATCATTTAAAAAATGAAGGTTTTAAAGTCGATAATATTGCTCCTTTTAATGCGGATAATCCGAAAGTTTATCACAGTGGAGATATCATGTATGACAACAGTTTGTATTTTTCTGATATAGCTGCTGAGAATTTAACTACACATCAGGAATTAGATTTGCATTACAAACCTTATTTCTTAGCAACGGTTCACAGAGGAGCAAACACTGATAATCCTGAAAAGTTGAAATCAATTTTTGAAGCTTTTTTAGAAATTACAGAAAATTATCCTGACCATTTAATTGTTTTGCCTTTGCATCCGCGAACACACAAATGTATGGAAACTCACTTCTCGGAAGAATTTCATCAAAAAATTAAAGATTGTAAGCAATTTAAGATTATTCCACCTGTTTCATTTTTGACGATTATTTCTCTTGAGAAAAATTGCCAATTAGTAATTACGGATAGCGGTGGATTACAAAAAGAGGCATATTTCTTCAAAAAACCTTGTGTGATTTTACGTCCAGAAACAGAATGGGTTGAAATCGTTGAGCAGGGTGTTGCTGTAATTGCTGATGCGGACAAAAATAGAATTGTTGCAGGAGTAGAGAAAATGATGGCACAAAAAGGAGCGGAGTTCCCTAGCTTGTATGGAGATGGAAAAGCAGCTGAGTTTATAGCAGGCGAGATTGTGAAATGGTGCTAGTAGGGACGTTTTGCAAAACGTCCTTACTAATTCAATCAAACTTCAACCAAGTTTTATAATTGTCTCTGATTTTTTCAGGTGATTTTCCTAACATGAAGCTCCAATAACTGTATAGGTTGACCATGTTAACTTTAAAATAGGAGTTCAATTTATATTTTCTAGCAGATACGACGACGTTCTTAGGAACAATTCGGAATTTAAACTTTTTTCTGGCTCTAAGGATGAAGTCGAAATCTTCCATAATAACATAACTTTCATCGAAGCCATTTAATTTTTGAAAAACATCTTTAGTTACAAATAAAGTTTGATCACCACCTCTACAAAACATAAAATCGAAGCGCGTCCACCAAGCGTTAAATTTGAGCATCAAAGCTTTTTTATCAAACTCAAAACGGTAGCAACCAAATTCATTTCCGTTCGCTAAGGATCTATCAATATCTTCTTCAAAAGTAAGAGGAGGGAGGACGTCTGCATGTACAAAGTAAAAAACATCTCCTTTAGCTTGCTTTGCCCCAACGTTTAATTGGACAGCTCTTGAGGCTTTTTTGGTTTCTATTAAATTAACATTCTCGAACCTTTTTACCAATTCGATTGTTTTATCTTTACTTCCACCGTCAATCACTATGATTTCTGTTTCAGACAAGGCGTTTGTTGTAAGAAACTCAAGAAGTTGAGAAATTTTCTCCTCTTCGTTTAGTGTTGGAATGATAATTGAATGTTTCATTATCGCAAATTTAAAATACTTATATGTTTATATTGAAAATTTTACCTTATTTCTTTTTACTTTCTATTTCATCCGCGAGTTTTGCTCAGTCCAAAACTACGTTTCATCAACATGCTAAGTGGGATCAACTACTCAAAAAGCACGTGGATGATAAAGGATTTGTGGATTACAAAGGATTCACAAAGGATTCAACAGAACTGAATTCATACTTGAAAGAATTAGCCGACAATCATCCAAATAGCAAATGGACTTCTGGTGAAAAGAAAGCTTACTGGATCAATGCTTACAATGCTTTTACAATTCAATTAATGATAAGAAACTATCCTTTAAAGTCAATTCAGGATTTGGGCGGATCAATTTATCGGGTAAATACAACTTGGGATATCAAATTCATTCATTTAGGTGACGAAACATATGATTTGAATAATATCGAGCACAATATATTAAGAAAGGACTGGGACGACGCTAGAGTGCATGCAGTTGTAAATTGTGCTTCTATTTCATGTCCAGCTTTAAGAAAAGGAGCTTTTACAGGAGATAAAGTAGAACAACAAATGGATGAACAAATGATGAGGTTCATTAATGATAAAACGAAAAACACCATAACTGAGGATAAAGCAGAGGTTTCTTCTTTATTTAAGTGGTTTTCTGGGGATTTCAAAGACAATGCGCCTTCTGTGATTGCCTATATCAACAAATATTCGAAAGTTAAAATTAAGCCAGGAACTGAACTTACATATAAGGATTATGACTGGGGATTGAATGAATCGAAATAAAACATCTCACCAAGTTTGAATCACAGAACTGATTTTTATAATTAAAAATCAGATTTCTAACCCTAACATCATTTCCATTAAAATATAAAGCGATAACTGAAATTTGGAATAATAGGGAAAACGGTTACTTGATGTAATGTGTTTATACCCGCTTCATTCTTTTTGTAGAAATAGAAAAATGCATTCTTTTGATTGTAGGCATTGTAAAGTGAGAATGACCAAATTCTCATTCCTTTTTCTTTCTGTTTTTTAAGATTCACTCCAATGTCTAATCGGTGATATGCTGGTAAACGAACGCTGTTTTTTCCATCGTAAATATGAGCTAAATTTCCTAGTGGGTCATAGCCAATATAGTAATCTTGGATTGATGGGGTTTGATATTCATATTTTCCTTGCGCTAAAGTAAAAGCTTCTCCGCTCATGTAAATCCATGTTGCGGAAACATCAATTCTTTCGTTGATCTCATAATTTAACACCAAAGATATTTCGTGCTTTCGGTCGAATCTGAATGGATACCAATTCCCATCATTAACTTGGTCATATTTTCTCTGGTTATTAGAGTAAGTATAAGAAGCCCAACCATTCACTTTTCCAATATTTCGTTGTATTAAGAATTCAAAACCAAATACTTTTCCTTCTCCATTTGTCTCTACTTTTGAAGAAAGACTTTCTGGTGAAATTAAGGTGGAGCCTTCTTTGTAATCTATTAAATTATTGAGGGTTTTGTAATATCCTTCAATTGTTACATCAAGTGGGAATTGCTTGAATAAATTAGGAAAAACTATTCCTGCACTGAATTGGTCGGATTCTTCGGGGAGCATTTCAGAAGTTGCTGGAATCCATATATCGTTGGGAATTCCGCCTCCATTATTGCTTAAAAGATGCATAAATTGTTGCATTCTAGCATATCCTGCTTGAATACTGAAGGTTTCATTCGGAAAATACTGTAATAAAGCACGTGGTTCTGGCGAAACAAAAGTTCTTCCTTGGCTGGTAAAGGTAGATAAATTGAAACCTAAATTAGCTTTTAATTTCTCCGCTAATTTCAATTGATTTTCAATATAAAGGTTGTTCTCCCATGCACGGATTTTTTCGTTCCCAATTATGGTGTCCTTACCATTTCCTAATGATTCAATTCTTCCTGGTAAATAAGAATGAGCTATTGTATTCCATCCTCCTTTAATTGTCCATTTTGGATGAAGTTTAAAGGTCAAACTTTGCTTTAACATTAAATCTGTAATATTAGACTTAAAATTTATTCCAGTATTTTTTTCACTTCCATCTGGTAAGGTTTCTTTTAAGTTGGTCTTATTTGAAAAGAAGAAATAAGTTGAAGCAAGATTGGCATCATAGAACAGTTTTTTATTTATCGCTTTATTGTATTGTGCATATCCTAAAAAGTTCCCCCATTTAATTTTTGATGTAAAGCGTGATGGACTATCGAAAAGTGATTCTCCTGCGTTGGCAAAAATTTTATCTCTTCCACCATAATATCCGAAACTCAATGTTGAATTGTCTTTAAATCGCTTCACTAACTTAAAATTTGAATCGAAAAAAGTGTAGCCGAAATTTTCATTTTTTTCAGTCCATAAAAAGTAAAGACTAGTGAAGATATCTAAATTGAATCTTCTTACGGAAGCTAAGTATGTCCATGTGCTGTCTTTTCCAACAGGACCTTCAAATTGTAATTTTGTAGAAAGTAAACCAATTTGTACCTCTCTGGACTTCTTCTTTTGGTTCCCGTTTTTCATTCGAATGTCTAAAACTGAAGACAAACGACCCGAATATTGTGCTGGGAAATTTCCTTTGTAAACTTTTACACTTCTGATTGCATTGGCATCAATTGTAGATAAAAATCCTCCAATATGATTGATGTTGTACACCGGAACATTATCTAATAGGAATAGATTTTGGTCGGGAGTTCCACCTCTTACAATTAAACCGCTTGTTCCTTCTTTCCCGCCTTGAATACCTGGTTGAAGTTGAAGCGCTTTGATAATGTCAGGTTCACCACCAAGCATTGGAATTTGCTTTAATCTCTCAATTGGCAATGAAATTACGCCGATTTCTATTTGCTTTCGCGCAGTTACCGTAACTTCTTCAAATTTTTGAACATCATCTCTTCTTAAAAATAGTACCGTATCTTTTGCAATACAATTTACTTCAAAAACTAAAGGTACATAAGCAAATGAAGTGATTTTCAGCTTTACATTTTCTCGGTTATCTAAAATCGGAAATGAAAAATAGCCTTGAGGATTAGTAAATTGATAATTGGAAGTTCCTTCCTCTAAGATAATTACATCAGCAATAGGTTCATTGGAAGAAAAATCCATGATGTAGCCAGAGAAGTAGCATTCTTGAGTGGAGGATATTCCACTAAAGCTGAGAAAGATTAAAAATAACCATTTATTCATGAGCTTCAATTTCTAAATTTTGAAAGTTATATCCTGCAAAAACACCGTAACCTCCTTGAACATTTGAATACATTTCAGTTGGTTCTCCCTTAAATAATACAATAAACGGATCATTTATACCTGAGCTGTTACTTTGGTTATAGTAATGTTGTGTCCAGCTTCTAATTCCTAAATAATATTCTTTACTTACTGGTCCAAATTCACGTGTGTAATCACTTTGATAATAAGTAGTACCTCCTCCTAAACTTTGACTAATTGAACCTCCACCCATAGCTGTTAAACTTTTTATTTCTCCATTGAAAAGAGCATCTGAGAAGAATAGAAATGGTGGGTTATAATCCAACTCGCTATCTGTTAATAATGATGCATCAATTTCTTTTGGTTGGTCACTGAAAGTATAAACTCTTTCTGTTTGATAGTAATTGTGTTGGTTGGGGTTATCTTGGAAAATAATCGTTGTCTTTACATGAAAATAACCTATCTCATCTGGAGTAGAATTTGCTTTTTCATAGTAAGCATCTATGATGTCAGGGTATTTTGGAATACTTGTTTCTGCCCAAACAGTTTCAAAACCAGGAACATTAACTTCGATTTTGTAATTTATTTCAGGAGTCGCATAATAGCCTTGATACCATCCATCACCTATAAAACCTAGTGTGGAAAAATAAACACCATCTTTAAAAACTTTTATAGTTGCATTATCAATCAATTCTTTTTCACCTTGCATGGTTGAAGTCAATGTGACATGAACCTTGAATAAAGAATCTGGACAAATTAATCCATTGACAACTACTTTTTGAGGTAATTTATCGAGATTTAAGTTAACCTCTTTAATGCAAGAGGAGAGAAAGGTTGATAAAATCAATGTGTAGAAAGCAAACTTCAGCATAAGCGGAGTATAGTATTTAATTTCATTACCAACGTTTGATTTGTTTTCATATTGTAATAATATTATTCATGTTCTGAAATATCTAATTCCTGAAAGTTGTATCCTGCAAAAACACCGTAACCTC
>NZ_PVSS01000021.1 GCF_003025005.1 Brumimicrobium mesophilum | reverse complement strand
TGAGGCATCATCTTTCTCTTTCTCTTTCTGTGATTTAATTTTTGGTCAAATTTGGAAAGGAAATTAAAATATTGAATTTGGCTACTTCATATTTAATTTTAAACATCATTATCAAATGGCTACCCCAATTATTCGTAATTAATTATGAACCCATTTGGAAGTGTGTTGTACAGTGTTGAAATTAAAAACATATAATTATGAAAAAGGGAATATTATTGACGGGACTATTTGCTAGTTTGTTTATTGGAAGTATTAATGCACAATATAATAGCGTAGCTAAGCAGAATGTGATTACGGAAGAAGTGAGTGTGGAAGTTTATGACAAGGACACGCGTAGAACTCGAATTGTAACTGAAACTCGAGAGGTTGAGTCGGATAGTTATGGAAATGCTGAAGGAAACCAATATGATTTAGCGGTTGATGGTGCTTTTGAAGGTCAAACGATTGCTGTTTTGCATTTGTATACTTCTGGTTTTGATTTTTCATTGCCTACAGCTGCATTAAAGGAAAAAGGGTTTTCTGTTTATCGTTGGATCAATAATCCTCCTAGCGCTGAGGCATTGGATTCTGCTTTGGCAAAATCTTGTCAATTATGGATAATTTCCAATTCTTCTCAAAAATTAAATACTGAACATGCTGAGGTAATTAAGAAGTTTTTTGATAGCGGAAAGGGCGTTTACATTTGGGGAGATAATCAACCTTTTTATGGTGATGCTAATTTTATTGCAAATCATTTGATTGGTGCTAAAATGACTGGAAATGTGATGGGAGATCAAACGGTTAACATCTTGAAAGACGGAAGTAAATCGGGACTTATGCCGAATCATTTAATTACAACTGGTTTACAAAATGTTTATGAAGGGATTACTATTGCTACTATTGAAGAACATAAAGATTTAACTCCAATTGTGTATGGCTCAGCTGGCAACTTAGTAGCTGCGGTGTATGAAAAAGATGGAAAACGCTTAATGATTGATGGAGGTTTTACAAGGTTATATTACAAGTGGGATACGGCTGGAACAGGAAGATATGTGAAAAATGCAGCGGCTTGGTTGGTGAATTATGAGAAGTTTGGCGATGAAGTTGTGGCGAGATAGTTTTTTTTATTGTTAAGGCTTAATGTGGGTTGGGTTGGAATCCCTTCTTCGAAGTGATTGTGTTTTTTACCGCGGAGATATGCAGAGTTTTTTCGCAAAGGACGCGGAGGACACTTGTGGTGTTGAGAAAGCTGAGAAATGAGTGTTGAATTCTAACTGCTGAGGACGCAAAGGTTCACCTGCGGTGATTGAGGACACAGAGATGAAACCAAGAAGATATTTAGATTTAAAAGAATAATGTAAAACTCGAAGAATTAGGTGTCATCATTCTCTTCTCTCTTTCTCACTCTGTAAATTCACTTCGGCTTAAAATAATTACGATTTGGTGAGGTGGTGAATTTCAACTGCGTTGTAATTGTGGTTCTTAACCGCAGAGGTAAATGGAGGTTTCGCAATGGTCACAGAGGTTCACCTACGGTGATTGAGGAGTAAAAAAAAAAGAAGGCTTAATAAATGTTAACTAAAACTTAGATTTTGGTTGACATTTTTTTTGTTCATATTTATTGCCTAATTTAGACCAAAGCCATAAATTCTACACAAATGAACGCACTAATCCGCATTGCTATTTTAGGTCTTTTCTTAATCTCAAGAATTTATGCGGATGCTCAAGTGATGATTTCTCAATATATTGAAGCCAATCCTGGGAGCACACTCAAAGGAATTGAAATTTATAATCATACCGCGAATCCTATTGATTTTTCTACAACTAATCTAGAGGTTTTTCAAGGAACTAATGGTGGTGCATGCGCATTAGAAGTCACTGTGAATTCAGGGATTTTGGGACCCTACGAAGTTTGGGTGATTGGAACTACTGATCTTGTTAATTATGCAGCTATTAATGGACTTGACATTAGTGGAGTTACTGGTTTTGGTTTCAACTTTAATGGAAATGATGCATTGCAACTTTATTTAGGCGGAAATCTAGTCGACCTTATTGGAGTTTGTGATATTGACCCAGGAACGGCCTGGTCTGGTGGTACTCCATTGGTGAGCACTGCCAATAGAAATATTGCAATTAGAACTGGAATCTGTAACGGAACCATTACTTCCTCGACCGATCCAAGTATTCGCTACGAAACTATAGGCAATGGGGCAAATCCTTTAGGATTCGGGAATGCACCAAGCTGTCCTCCCAATACTATTTCAACCACGTTCGGACCTTCCTCCATAACTGTAGCTTGTAGCACAAATTATACAGGAACTGTTTCTTTTACCTCTACTGGGACTTACAACTCTGGAAACGTTTATACAGTAGAATTGTCTAATAAATTTGGGTCATTCATTTCCACAACGGACATTGGAAGCTTGGTTTCTAACGCGACAGGGCTAGCCACTATTCCCATAACAATACCTGCCAACACATATGCCGGTACAGATTACCGCATCAGGGTTGTGTCGAGTAATCCTGTTTCTAGAACCATTGCCGTTCCTACTATAGAAATTATCAATAGCTCTCCTTGTCCACCAACTATTCCAGCATATACAGGTATTTTACTAAATGAATTTTCAAACGGACCTAGTGGATCTCAAGAGTTTTATGAATTACTTGTAGTTGGACCTTGTGGAGCCAACGTTGACATTAGTGGTTACATTCTAGATGACAACAATGGAGATTTTGGACCAACTGGTTTAACACAAGGTCATTTAAAATTCAAAAACCATTCGCAATGGACGAATATCCCTGTAGGATCAATAATTGTTATCTATTATAGTGGTGAACGTAATCCAAATATTCCCGCGGATGATTTAACCGACGCTAATAATGATAACGTATATATTCTACCATTTAACAACACCATCTATTTTACTGTTGGCCATGAATTTCCGAATTCATCCGATTATTCTTACAGTCCAGATATTTCGGCGCCACCAACCTTATTTAACTATTTAAACAGAATAAGCTTTTTAAATACTGGTGATGCTGCTCAGACAAGGAAACCCAATGGTGATTACTTTTTTGGCGTTTCCTATGGTTCAACGAATGGTGGAATTGATGATACGCAGATTAGCAATGTCAATATGGAAGAAAAAACCATGTATTTCAATGATGGAGATTTTAGAAACATAAGTAATTGGAGTATCGGAGATGCTGTTTCAGGGGGAGGCGATGAAACTCCAGGAGCTGCAAATAATGTGGCTAATCAAGATTGGATAGACAACTTAAGATCTTCTGTTGGACCATGTGGACTTATCCTCTTACCTGTTGAATTAATGAAATTTGAAGGCGAATACAATGATGGCGAAGTAGAATTATTATGGAAAACCGAAACAGAATTGAACAACGATTATTTTGAAGTTTTTCATTCTACAGCTGGTTATGATTTTTCTTCAATTGGAAAGGTGAATGGAAATGGAACGGTGAGTTCACCGAGGGAATACAATTTTGTGCAGAGACAATTAGCGTCGGGAATTCACTATTATGCTTTGAAGTCGGTGGATTATGATGGTAAGGTTCATGACAAGGGAACAATCTCGGTTCAAGTGGATAGGGATGCTGTTTATTACAGTAGACTTACGCAGACATTGCATTTTCCAGAGGAAGGAAATTATAGGGTGTATAATTTGGCAGGGCAATTATTACTTGAGGTGAATGGATTGGATAAGGTTCGTTTTTCTTATAGTGGATTGTTTTTGGTGAGGAATATGGTGAACGGAGTTGTGACGAAACTTTTTTAAATAATGTTTAAGGTTTAACTGGTTTGGTATTGAATTTCAACTGCGTTGTAATTGAGGAGGGTAACCGCGGAGGTCGCAAAGGTATCGCAAAGGGAGCAGAGGTTTTTTATTTTAGAGCGCCATCGGTACTTGATTTTTTTTCACAGAGTTGCACAGAGGTCTTTCACGGAGGGACACAGAGGTATCACCTATGGTGATTTGAGAAAAAAGAGATTTATCCTTAAATATTTAAATTCTTCAATCCTTAAATCTTTGGTTTTTTTTCACGGAGGAGCACGGTAGTTTTTAACCGCGGAGGTCGAAAAGGTGTCGCAAAGGGAGCAGAGGTTTTTTATATTAGAGCGCCATCGGTACTTGATTTTTTTTCACAGAGTTGCACAGAGGTCTTTCACGGAGGGACAAAGAGGTATCACCTATGGTGATTTGAGAAAAGAAGATTTATCCTTAAATATTTAAATTCTTCAATCCTTAAATCGCTAATTTCAAAATCAAAAAGCAAGTCAATCAAAGCGTTAACTAAAATTCGTAATTATTTAATCTTGTGAATCAAAAAAGTGCAACCATTTCTAGCCGCACTTTCTCTTTTTAAATCTTTGTTTTTTTTTCACGGAGGAGCACGGTAGTTTTTAACCGCGGAGGGCGCAAAGGTGTCGCAAAGGGAGCAGAGTTTTTTTATATTAGAGAGCCATCGGTAATTGATTTTATTTCACAGAGTTGCACAGAGGTCTTTCACGGAGGGACACAGAGGTATCACCTATGGTGATTTGAGAAAAAAGAGATTTATCCTTAAATATTTAAATTCTTCAATCCTTAAATCTTTGGTTTTTTTTCACGGAGGAGAACGGTAGTTTTTAACCGCGGAGGTCGCAAAGGTGTCGCAAAGCGAGCAGAGGTTTTTTATATTAGAGCGCCATCGGTACTTGATTTTTTTTTCACAGAGTTGCACAGAGATCTTTCACGGAGGGACACAGAGGTATCACCTATGGTGATTTGAGAAAAAAGAGATTTATCCTTAAATATTTAAATTCTTCAATCCTTAAATCTTTGGTTTTTTTTCACGGAGGAGAACGGTAGTTTTTAACCGCGGAGGTCGCAAAGGTGTCGCAAAGCGAGCAGAGGTTTTTTATATTAGAGCGCCATCGGTACTTGATTTTTTTTTCACAGAGTTGCACAGAGGTCTTTCACGGAGGGACACAGAGGTATCACCTATGGTGATTTGAGAAAAGAGAGATTTATCCTTAAATATTAAAATTCTTGAATCTTTCAATCCTTGAATCCTTGAATCCTTAAATCCTTGAATTTTTCAATCTTTCAATCTTTCAATCTATAATTTCAATTATTAAAGTCCAATTCGTAATTGATAATTCCTAATTTGTAATTATCATACGAATTGGTTTTAAATCTGTGTTTGTAAATACGATTAAATACGTTCCTGCTTGAAGGTCTTTTTGGTTGAAATGAACTTGCTTCACTCCTTCTTTCAAGTTGACTTCTTGCTGAAGAACAACTTTCCCTGTTAAATCTAGGATATGAATTGGTGTATTTACCGAATTTCCGCTCCAATTGACTTCTACTGTGAAATCTCCGTTTGATGGATTTGGATAAACCATGGCAGCGCTTTCTCCTGTTGTACATGAAGTACTTATTGGATCAAACTCTTGCATGTCTCCATTAAAATCGAATTGTCTTAAACGATAGTAAGTGATTCCGTTCCATGGATTTGAATCTATTTCACGGTAATTGATCTCACTATTTGAATTTCCAGCGGCATTTACTTCTGCTACTTCATTCCAATTCTTGGCATCACGGCTCTTCTCCAATATAAAGTGTGAAGAATTTAATTCACTTCCTGTTGTCCAGTTGATATTTACAGCTTGGCTTTCTTCATCACAAGTTACTTCGAAAGCTGTTAGTTCGATTGGTAAAGGATTGTTGATTCCTCCTCCGAATCCGAAGTTAGACCAACCACTCATTCCAGAACGAGAAACTGTCGGAGTTCCTACAGATCCTGATGGTGCAATATGAGTTCCTGGAGCAAACCAATTTGGACCATTCGCAACCACACGTTTTAAAAGTGTTAATTCAGACAAACTATTGATTACATTAAATCCTTCTCCAGTTAACGAAATTGTATAATCTCCATCATCTAAAGTTGAGGCTAAATTATCTATCTGCCAAAACCCTTGATCTTCAGCTGAAATCACATCAAAAGTTGCTCCTCCAGTGTTAGCCGCTGCAATTGGCAAACCAGCAAATCCCATTGCTCCATTAGCGAATACTACATCTAAATATCCACCTGCTGATGGCGCAGAAGTAAATTCAACTTTCGCATGGCGATTTTTCAAACCAAACGCTTCGAAGCCTATTGGGAAAAGCCCTTCTGCGTCGCCTGAGCTTGTTCCATTAAACCAACGACGTAGTGCTCCAATTACATATCCTGAAGAGTAATCTAGTATCCCTGTTTCTCCCACAGAAGCACCAATACTTAACAAGTTACTCGCTGACGAACCAACATTTCCTTGAACCATAAATAGAGTATCATGCACGTTCTTTTGACCATTCGATATAATTACATAATTATTTCCTGTGGCACCTGTGTTATTGATATACAGTTTACGGATTGATGATGGCAAAGCATTCCCAGTGTTTTGAGTTTCCAAACCGACGTAGTGGAAATCCGCTAAATCCTCAAAGGTTCTGGTTGTTGTTCTTACGTTTCCAGATGCTCCAGCTGAAACAATTCCTTGAGGTGAAGTAATTTTAAGTATACTACTTGGGTAAGATCGGAAAACACTAGTATTATTTCCTCCATCAACGACATTTAATGGAGTCGTTCCATTAAAACTAAAATCTAAAGTTCCTTCTGCTTCAACTTCAACAGAAGAATTTTCTGCCAGTTGTAAATCATTATTTAACAATTGAACATAAGCTCCTCCTTTCACAAAGAATGGTAATCCTTTGCTATTAGAATTATCTGCGATAACTGAACCCACATCTACTTGTTGAATTGTTCCCGGACCATCAAAGTTAAAAAAGGCATCATCGTAAGGTCCTCTATTTAAAATTTCAACATCACTACTCACCAATAGATTTCCTCTTAAATTAACACTTCCTTGAGCTGCAACTGAATTCGTATAAATATTATAATTGATATAAAATTTTGTACTTGAGGTTACATTCGATCCATTTAAAAGAATATCTCCATTTACTGTAAGATTTACTGGACTAGATGCATTATTTGCTTGTCTCACTGAAAACTCACATTCACTATCTATATTCAAGTCTCCATCAATCGTTAAATTGATTCCTCCTGCTGAACCTACTGCAATTCTATCACTTAAAGACCATGAGTCTAATACATTAAGATTTCCGTGAATAGTTGGATTTATTGTAGTTCCTGTTTCAGCATAAAACCTAATATGTTCGCCTGGAGAACTTTCAAAAACAAAATCACCATGTGTTAGATTAAATGTTCCCGAATTTTCCCCTAGCAGGTTCCAATTCCCATCCAAATCGTTATTTCCTAAAGAAAGATCGATATAAACGTTTCCAAAGACAGCATCGTAACCTGCATGATCATTTGAAGTTACATTTCCATCATACAATGGTTCATCATCATTCCAATCATAAATATAAAGTTGAGAATGCGGTCTGAAATTTTCTGTTCCTCTCCAAATAGATGTCGAAGGATTTCCAAAATCATAATTCAAAGTTACTCTTGCATTGTCCTCTACATCGAAATCATTATTCACTTGGAAGTTGGCGTTAACAGTTAACAAACCACCCTCATATACATACATAGACGAAGCTGTACTTGTATGTTCAATAACCAACTCACCTCCATCTTGAATTTTAACATTCACATTAGTTCCGAATGAACCATTTGTTGTAACTGTGTGACCATTTCTAATGTAAATATTCGCATTTGTGTTTGTATTAGGCGCGGAACTTGCTGACCATGTTCCACCTGAATATTCTTCCCAAGTTGCATTAGAACCATTGGTTGTTCCCCAAGTCCCACTGGAAATCGTTCTATAATCGCCATTCAAATACACGATGGTTGTAATATCGAAAAGTGTTGATGTTGCACTTGTTAAAGGTACAGAAGTAGCTAAAAGATCAAGACCTGTTTCAGCAACTGTATGTACAACAGAACCAAAAGTAGCCACACCAGCAACTGCGGTTTCACTAAGTGGACCACCAGTCATATTTCCTGTAGAAGAAGCGATTGAAATACTACCCACGAAATCCAAATCGATACTTCCATTTGCATCCACTGCGGCAACTTGTGGCGAAGGAGTCATCGTTCCATTGATAGAAGTTGTTGTTGGTTGTTGTTCGAAAGATAATTCTGTTGCTGTAACTTCCAATCTATTGATATCACCAGTTGTTGGAGAAAATGCACCTCCGGCATTTGCCGCTGCAAATACAGAACCACTGGAAGCTGCAGTTGCAGAACTCACGGTGTATTGCATTTGATCGTTATCAATTACGGTAGAATTAAATGAAACATAAAGGAATAAATTTAAATCTGTACCATCCGCAGCTGTTACACTTGCCCCACTTAATCCAGAGAAAGCGATTTCACCTGCACCTATTGATGAAGCGTTTGCAATAAAACCACCACTTCCAAATAAAGCTGCCGAACGCACATTGGAAATATTTGCTGTTGTGAATGAAATGTCTGTAAGTTCTGTACCCAATAAATCAGTATCTATTGCTCCACCTCCATCACGAACAATAAACCCAAACGATCCCACTCCATTTCCTGTTGTGGTAACAGGGTTTCCTTGGAAATTTTGATAAGGAATATCTGAAGAATAAGGGAAACCTACCGATGCGATAATATCAGAATTTGCGCTGTTCACCCCTGTTCCTTGAATTGTAAAATAATATGGATCTTCATCTGCATCATCATTATCAATTGAAAGAATTGCTGTTCTAACACCTGTTGCACTTGGATCAAACTCAACTGTGAAAGTTGTAGAACCAGCTTGTGCAATTGGAGTTGTAGGATTTGCTGTTATGGAAAAATCAGCTGCATTTGCTCCAGTGAAAGAAACAAATGTTGGACCTGTTCCTGTTAAATTTAAATCAGCTCCTCCTGTATTTTCAATTGTAAATGTACGTGTGAATGTTCCTCCTGCTACCGCAACCTGACCAAAATCAGTGTGATCAATTAAGTTTGGAGAATTCGAACCACTGATAATTGAAGTACTGTTTCCTAAGATGTCTATTTCTGGACCTACAGGTGGACAGAATATTTGGACATCATCAATTGCAACACGATCACTACTTTCATTAACAATTTCAATAATTACTGCTCCTGTAATATTTAATCCTGAGATAGTATTTGTTTGTACAAAATCATCATAAGGAATTGTTCCTACAGAATTACCATTTACTTCAATTGTTAAATTACCTGAACCACCGCTAAATTTTCTTTCTGTTGTTAGAGTAATACTCTCTATTCCTCCTGGCAGACTAGGAGAGGTAACAGTACCTCTGAAGCATATTGCGTCAGAACCGTTAATATCCTGATCTGATCTACCTACTGTAACAGACCAATTTCCACCGGCCCCCGGCCAGTTTGTGTTGCTATATGCTGAAATAGATCCCATATTACTGAAATCCTCCTCAACACACGGCCCATTTATCACATTGAACCCTTGAACAACATCGACTGCAGCGGCATAATTTCCACTTGCGGCAACAGAAGCTGTAATTGAAGCAGCTCCTAAAGAGTTTAAATCAACATTAGTTCCTGTTACTGTAATTGTAGGTGTTGTTCCTGTGAAGGTAACTGGTAGTCCAGAACTTGAAGTTGCTGAAACCGTAAAACTTCCTGAACTTAAAACTTTATCTGAAATTGCTGCAAAAGTGATCGTTTGAGTTGCAGGAGTAATGTCTGCTGACAAACCAGTTGGTTGCGTTAAGGTATAATTTCCTCCGTCTGCTCCTCCTAACGTCATTGTTGAAGTTACAGCTATTCCTGTTGCTGCATTAGGATCAGCGAAAGTTCCTGTTGAGGTTAACGTCACCACATCAGATGCAATAATCCCAACTAAAGAAGCTCCTGAAATTGTAGCATCTGTTGTTCCATCATACACTTTACCATCTGCAACTGCTCCCGAAACCGTTAAGCCAAACGGTGTAACATCTGCAGTTAAAGTAGGTTGTGTTAAGGTATAGTTTCCAGCATCTGCTCCAGTTAAAACATTCGTTGCAATGGTTACCGTTTTACCTGTTCCTACATTTTTATCATCAAACTGTCCTGAAGGAGTAGTAATTCCAACATCATCCAAACCAACAATCCCATTTAAAGTGGCAGATCCTGTTATAGAGGCAACATCTGTTGCGTCATATACTTTATCATCGGCAGACAAACCTGTTGCAGTTAATGGTTTTGGAGTAATTGTCCAAACCAATGTTTCTGTATCTGTTCCACCTGAATTTGTAGCTTCAATTGTTGAGTTAACGGTTCCAACATCTTGCGTAACAGTTCCAGAAATCTCTCCTGTTGCTGTATTAACTGACAATCCTGCTGGTAAACCCGAAGCATCAAAAGAAGTTGGATTTTCAGTAGCTGTAATTTGATAAGAAACTGTACTTCCATATACTAATGATTCGGCAAGAGAACTTGTAATAGAAGGTGGAATAACTGCGTCTACATCGCCGGACAAATCAAAATCGATTTCCCCTGCAGTTGGAACTCCTCCTCCCGAAATATATATTTGATCTGTATAATTTGCTACTGGTAATCCTGACTCTAAACGAACATAAATTGTTTGTGATATGGAGGTGTTTGTACCTAAATCTAAGTAATCTGAAAAAGTTACATTATCTGATGAGATTACAAAATCTGTTCCTCCAAGCAGTAATTCAACAGAATTGATTCCATCCAAATTATTCCCTGTCAATGTAAAAGTTTGAACCGTTGAAGGTCCTGAACCAAAAGTATAATCAAGTCCCGAAAGTGAAGTTGGGCTAACACTAAGGGTTGGAGATGCAGAAACTACATTTACAATATAATCTTTAGTTTCACCCCAATTACTTGATGTAGCATCGCAAGCTTCAGAAATACTTATAGGATAATCATCACCACCACGAATTCTCATTCTTGTATTTCCTAATACAGCGTTTAAAGGCACTGAAAATGACAAGGTAGCATTCAAAGAATTATTTCCACTAGTTCCAACATTTCCTGAAACCAAACCTTCTGAAGGTTCAAAAGTTCCATTTTGATTGAAATCAATCCATACTGCTATATATTGATTACTTTCACTTGCAACCGTTACAGTTACGTCTTCATTGTTACCTAGAGTTAGGTCCGGAACAGTTTCCGAATCATAAAATATATAATATTCGGGACCTGTAGTTTTAGGTGAAGTATGATTTAAAGAATTTAAAGTAACATTTGAAATCCAATCACTCGTTGCTGAACCACTAGAATAAGTAGGTGTACAATAAACCAAAGGCGGTGCCGTTAACCAAACTTCTCCAGATAAATCATAATCAATTTCACCTGCAGCTGGAACTCCACCACCTGTAATTAAAACTTGATCGATATAAGAGTCTACAACTAACCCTGCTTTTAAACGAACATAAATAGTAGTAGAAGTTCCATCATATGCACCTAAATCAATGTAATGGCCGAAACCACTATTACTTGATAATGATATTTCACAATCATTAATTATGGTAGCAAGCTCAACATCTGAACCATCTAAATTTGTTCCTGACAAATCAAAAGATTGAACCGTAGACGGTCCATTTCCAACTACATAGTTTAAATCTGAAAGTGAAGTTGACGTTGTTGATAAGGTAGGGCCAACGGGAGCTGTAGCTTCTAAAATTAAATCTCGCAATCTAACACCTCTTCCAGAAGTACCATTATTTGTAATTCTCAAAACAACTTGAGATGAGACACTACTTAAAGTGAAGCTTCCACCATAAATGTATGAACTCCCTGTGGTAACAGTGGATGTATATGTTTCTAAATAAGTTGAACCTCCATCATATGATATTTCAATTTTAGCAGGATTATATGAACCACTTCCATAAGAAGCTACATCAAGTTCAAATGTTGCTGAGCCATAAGCGCTTAGATCATAAGCGGCGGTAGTTATGATGTCAGAAGGATCGTCGGCTTCAACTAAATAATAAGTTCCTTTTACAATTGGTTGCGATGAATTATTATTTACACCAACCCATCCAATGGGTAATGCACCTGAACCATCTTCATCAAAAATCGTGTTTTGTCCCCAAACATTTGATATTCCACTAAACAAAAAAGTCAAAATCACGAGAACTACGGGAATCAACTTTTTTCTAAATACATTTTTAAACATTTCATTTTACGTTAAAACAAATACTGAATAATAGTTAGTCAAAAATCATGTTGACTACAGGAAATTATCATTCAGTTTGTAACAAAAATAAGATGAATTCCGACGCAAAAATCTTTCATTTTCATTCATAACAAACTGTTAATACACTGTATTACACTTATATAAATTTAAGAATTTTGACACCTCAAGTCATGAGCGAACTTTAGCGAAATTGGTCATGTTTTTTCCTAAAAAGACCATTTTTTAAGGGTGGAATTTGTTTAAATTAAGTTAATATAAACTTTTAATAAAATTAATGAACCAACAGGTTAGAACGAGCAATAATATCTCCTCAACATAAATTATTGGTAAGTAAAAAACCAGCAATTGAGCATCCGTTTTGTATAGTTCACTGTACCAAGTGATCAACGGTTTTTTTTTATAAAGGATTAGCGCTAACACCAACAAATGGGTCGCGTTTTGTGGTCACATCAAAAGGTATTTCAATTTATAATGAATATAGACGCGATACAGGCAAAACTACCCAAGAAAATAATTAACTTCGCCTTCATTGAATATGGAAGGAAAGTGGATAAATCAGCGGGAGATTGACAGGGAAGATTGGGATCAATTGGTTGCGAAAACCGTGGATGCTAGTATTTATGTTTGTTCTTTCTACCTGGATGCTACGGCAATAGATTGGGAAGCTTTTGTGGCAGATGATTTTTCGTTTGCAATTCCTGTGGGTGTGGTTCCAAAAGGTGGAATTACACGGGTTTACCCTCCCCTATTCCAGCGTTATGTTGAAGCGATTGGTGAGGTTTCCAAAATTGATTGGTCGGCATTCGAAAAATCTTTGTTGAAACGCTATTCGAAAGGAGATTTGAATGTGAAAACGGCTGTTTTTTCTCAAACGAACAATAAGTCGATTTCCTCAACAGAACACATTCACCAAGTGGTAAACAAGGAACATTTTAAGTTAAAAACCCAAGCCAAGCGAATGATTAAGCGTTTTGGTCAAACGAAATATGAAATCCGAGAGGAAAATATCGATACAGGTGAACTTTCGCATTTAATTGCCAGAGAACTTTCCAAGAAACTTCCGATTTATGCTTCTAAAGATGTTCAACATTTATATGACGTGGTAGAAAAAGCCGAAGAGAATGGTTTTTTATACAAAGTTGGTGTTTTTGATGGTGAAGCACTCAAAGGTGGACTAATTGGATTGAAATTTAAGGATACTTTGCTTTATTTGAAAGGAACAGCGGAGGAAGAATTGCAACAAGAAGGCGCGATGTATGCCTTGATGGAGCATTTTATTACCTATGGATTTGAACAAGGTTGCAAAATAGACTTTGGAGGTTCAAGGGTAAAAGGAATTCAATTTTTTAATTCTAGGTTTAGTGGAGTTGATGTTGAGTATTTTGTTTATTCGTGGGATAAGTCGCCTTTTTGGTTTAAGTGGGGGCTAAAGGCTTACCGTAAGTTTTTTTAACCGCGGAGGGAGCTGAGGTGGCGCAAAGGACGCATTTTTTTTTTACGCGAAGTTTCTCGGAGGTCTTTCAAGTAGGTACACGTATGTATCACCTTCGGTGATATGAGAAGAAAAATGAGAAAAGCAGATTTCTCTTAATTTTTGAATCCTTCAATCCTTGATTCCTTAAATCCTTGATTCCTTAAATTTTTGAATAATTAAATCAACAAGCCCCTCATTAATCAGCAATCTGCAATTCGTAATTGAATTATTAGTTCTTGCTTTTCGATCATTTCATTTTTGAATTCTTCAATCTATGAATCCTTCAATCCTTCAATCTTTGAATCCTTCAATCCTTGATTCCTTAAATTTTTGAATAATTAAATCAACAAGTCCCTCATTAATCAGCAATCTGCAATTCGTAATTGACAATTCGTAATTGAATAATTAATTCCTGCTTTTCGATCATTTCATTTTTGAATCCTTCAATCCTTGATTCCTTGATTCCTTAATTTTTGAATAATTAAATCAACACGCACCTCATTAAACAGCAATCTGCAATTCGTAATTGATAATTGACAATTCGTAATTGAATAATACTATCTTTGCACCACTTAATTGCTATCATGAATGTAAGAAACAGACAAATATTTAGGATTCTATTTGGTTCGGTCATTATAGGCGGATCCATCTACGTTTCAATACGTTTTTTGTTTAATGCACCACCGATTATGAAGATAATGGTGCTTATTGCATTGGTAGCGGTTATTTATTTAACAATTGATTATATAGTAAGAAAAGGTAAAAAAGACAGATATGGAAACTAAGCAAATGGTGAGGTATGTAGCAATTGGAGCGGTCGCTTTAATTGTTTTTGTAATATTTTTTAATTCGTGGGTAGATGTGAAACCGGGTGAACAAGGATTTGTTTTTAAACCGTTTAACTCACCAAGTATTTCAGAAGATGAAGCTTATGTTGAGGGAACATACTTCATTCTTCCATGGAACAAAATGATCAACTACGAAGTTGTAAACAAATCGAAGCAATATGTTCAAAAAGTAATGGATATCAACGGTACGGATGTTACTGTAGAGATTTCTGTGAATTATAACATTATTCCTGCTGATGTTGCGAATTTACACATGAAACACCGTGAGAATTACACAATTTTTATTGATGATAAAGCAAAAGGAGCGATTAAAGATGTGATTGGACGTTATACTTATGAGCAAGTTTATTCTTCAAAAAGAGAAGCGCTTGAGGGTGAGATTGAAGCAATTTTAGAAAGAGATTTCGAAGGAAACTTCTTGAACTTAAACTATGTTGAGATTGCTGATGTGAACTTACCAGACAACATTGCTGCTCAAATTGAGGAAAAAGAAACGCAAAAACAACGTAACCTTACAGCAAAGGAAAAGCAAAAGGAGCAAGAATATCTAGCGAATGCTAGAATTGAGAAAGCAAGAGGAGATTCATCTTTGATTGTATCTGCGAAATTTAAAGCTGAAGCTATTCGTTTGGAGGCTGAACAAATTGCCAAAAACCCACAATACATTGAGTTGAAAAAATGGGAAAAATGGGATGGACAAGGCTCTCCTTATGGAACGAATAACGTGTTTGGCGATAAGTCAATTTCGATTTTGAAGTCAAATTAAGAATGTTATTTAAGGATTGAAAGATTCAAGGATTCTATGAATTGAGAATTTAACATATTTAAAAAACGACCTGCTTCTGTAGGTCGTTTTTTTTTGAGGTAAAAAGAAGAAAGGCACTTGTTTTCGTTCTCGATACACCTCCGCTGCGCTGCGGCACTCGAACTGATGCGCTGATGTGCTACTGTGCTGATGTGCTCTGAGAATAAACATTAAAGCTGAAATTAATAGAACCCTAGCTTTTGAAAAGAGAGGTCCCGATAATAAGGTAAATTCTTTTTTTGGGAAAAGTAAGCGTAAGTGACATTTGTCACATCGATAGCATTTTGGAAAATGTATATTTGTAACTATTAAAAGGTTATTTTCAAAGCATGAATGAATATTTAGAATTATTTGCTAAAACGTATAAAAATTATGCGAATTACCTTTGGAAGACAATAAAATCGCCATTTGAGGGGGATTTTAATTTCTTTTATTTTGTGATTATCATTTCCCTGCTCATTTGGGGATTGGAAGTAATTATTCCATGGAGAAAATATCAAAAAGCTTTTCGAAAGGATTTTTGGTTGGATGGATTTTATATGTTCTTCAATTTTTTTATTTTCAACTTGTTGCTTTATATCGCGCTATCCTCCGTTACGGTTGAATTCCTTAATAATTTATTGGCTCCACTGGGGTATGAAGGTGGTCACTTAATCGATTTATCGAAATTACATTGGGGACTTCAATTGTTTTTGTTTTTTATCATTGCTGATTTCGTTCAATGGAGTGTACATGTTATGCTCCACCGGGTTCCATTCCTTTGGAAAATTCATAAAGTACATCATTCTGTAAAGGAGATGGGTTTTGCCGCTCACATGCGTTATCACTTTGGCGAAACTTTAGTTTATAATTCTTTCAAGTACATTTCTTTATCGATGTTGTTCGGTTTTCAATTGGAATTGGCATTTATCGTTTACGCTTTAGCCATCACTATTGGACATTTGAATCATGCCAATTTAGGCTGGGATTATGGTCCTTTCAAATATATATTCAACAATCCGAAAATGCATATTTGGCATCATGCAAGGGAATTACCAAAAGAACATCCTTATGGAATGAATTACGGAATTTCTTTGAGTATTTGGGATTATATTTTCAAAACGAAGTATATTCCTTACGATGGTCGCGATATAGAATTGGGTTTTCATGATGATGAGAATTATGCACCCGGATTTTTTCAACAGATGGTAGCGCCATTTAAAAAAGAGAAGGATTAATTTTAAGGGTTAAGAGTTAAGGTTTAAGAGGGTTGAGTTCGAATCCCTTCTGCGAAGTGATTGGGGAAAAAACTTATAAATATGAAAAGTAAAAATAACAACATTCTTTTAGCACTTGTGGCTTCATTAACATTGGGATTGGCTCCATTTACGCCTGAACCTCACCTTTTAGGAAAGTTAAAATGGGTATTTGGTGGCGCGATCGGCATGGCTCCTATGGATTGGTTTGATTTAGTTATGCACGGCGCTCCATGGGTTTGGTTGATTATTGAAATTGTTCGATTTGGAATGAGTAAGAAAACCAAAGATAAAGCCTAGCTATTAGATTTAGAGATGTGACGATCGGAGACTTTTGATACTAGCCTTTACTATTGTTGATTTGGAGATTTACACTAATTCTTCACTATTCTCATTGACTTTGTATAATTTTCATTGCTCATTCTGATCAAATAAACTCCTTTTTGCAGTTCGTCTAAATCCAAAGATTCAATTTTAGATTCAATTGCGGTTTTCAGCACTATTTTTCCAACGCTATTAAAAATGGTAATATCGTGTTTCTCTTGATTTGGATTTTTTAATTGAATAACATTCTTAAAAGGATTTGGATAAACACTTATTCCACTACTACTCTCCAATTCTGACAGTGAAAACAGTTCAACTTTAAATCCAATTGAAATATCATCAATGGAAGTGGGTGTTCCTTTATTTCTAAATGTAAACAAGTTGCTATTCAATTCATATTTCCCCAAAGGTAATTTGCCAATGTTTAGGGTGTCAATTCTTTCAAATTCGGTAGGACAAGCGAAAGATCTAAAATAGAGGGTTAAATCAATTTTATTGTTTTTCATTGATATATCTGTACTGTCGAAAAAACAAAAAGATGAGGGTTGAATTGTATGAATAATCAGTTTTATCTCATCATCCGTGCTTGGATTAGCAGGCAAAACTTTAATGCTTTCAAAAATCTTCATTTGCTTTTCTTGCGAGAAGGATAAATTACTTGAAATCAAAAAAATGATTGCAAAAAATAAAGTAGACAATATTGAAAATGAAGAGCTAAAATTCATAATTAACTGATTAATAAGGTTCACTAAAATATAGATTACAAGCAGATTATGCAAATAAACGAAAATTAATCTTGTCTTTTAATTATCCTTAATGAACCTAAGATTTTCTAAAAAGACAGATTTGTATCCTGTTATTTCTAATTTTTAATGTCTATTTCTATAGAATTATCAATAATTTTGAGCCTATAAAAAAATGAATTAAAAGCAACTATAAACTTCACACGTCGTTTCCTTATTATAAATTAATTGAGGATATACAACTCCTTGACATCAAACTATTGAATATGAAAACTATCATTTTATTTTGCTTCACATTAATTTGTTCTGCAACTTTTGCTCAACAACATGCAACTTCTGCTACGAAATGTCAACTGCCGGTTGAAGAAATTCTCAAAGCTCAATCATTTGAAATTGATGAACCTATTGCTGAAAAAGCAAAATATGTTTTCTTCGATATGTATAAACAACTAAACTTCATTTATCAGTTGGATGCAAATGATCCAAAAAGAGCTGAACACATTAATTATTTTAATATTGCACTTCAAAACGCAAATGTTTTAGACTTAAACATTTCAATGTTTCAAGAAGACATCGATTTTGTAACAAATTTAACCCCATAAAAATTGAAATTTACTTTTAGTTTATTCACCTTAGTTTTATTATTCAGCTACTCCCACTACACCTTTGCACAATGTGGACCAACGCTTTTAGAATCCAATCCAAAAGCCATGGTTTTATGCGAAGGAATAACAGACACCGTAACATTTTCTGCAACTGGAACTTGTGCTGGAGATTTTGAATACCAAGTACTCAATTCATCAAATACTGTTATTCAGGCATGGTCTACAAATGATCAATACATATCCACAAATTTAACATCTGAAACATATTTTGTTGAAACCAGATGTTCAACTTGTCCGGGTGTAGTTATTCAAGATACATTTTTAGTTGAAATCATTCAAGAACCAACAATAACCGCCGATACATTTGTATGTCTTGGAAATACAGCTACAGTCAGTGCTACAGAATTTCCAAATAACAACATCACATGGTGGGACAATGAAACCATGGGAAATCAACTCATTGACAGTTCTAGCTATACTACTCCACCTTTATTCGAAGATGATACCATTTATATGCAAGTAAGTGGATCGGCATCTATTCAAAATACTGGGTCAAATGTTGGGTCAATTTTAATTACCGAAGCAGGACTTCATGGATTTCCAGGATCTGGATCAGCAGATTATTTAGAAATTTCAAATTTATATAGTACACCTATCAATACTACAGGCTGGTCTTTGGCAATTAGTAATTCTTATACAAATATTAATGTCGTAAATTCATCCCTTTGGAATTTCCCCAATAGTTTTGCTCCTTGTACAATGATTTCTGTAACTGATGTTGCAAATTTTCCTAATTATTGGGGTAATAATATGTTTTGGAATCCTAGCTATCCAGGATGGGCAGCTATAATTGATGATCAAGGAAATCTCGTAGATTTTGTTGCTTGGGGATGGACATTAGCTGATTTAGCAGGCTTCGCACCTACCATAGCTGGAAATGTAATTACACTGGGTTCAGAATGGAGCGGCATAAGTTGCGATGCTGCCTGCACATTAGTCGGAGGCGGAGCTCCTTATAGTTTATCCAGAAATGGTTCAACCGACACAAATACAGAGGCCGATTTCGTTTGTCAAGCTACATCATTAGATTTAGTTAATCCGGGATTGAATTGTGGATGGGGATCAGCCTATGGAACTTGTACCCAAGAGGTGATTATTCATATTGATTCTTTACCATTTGCAGATACTCCAGACACAACATTTATTAATTGTATTTCCGATGCTCCAGCGATAGACCCTTCAATTATTACAAATGTATTGGATGATTATACAGCTTCACCCACAGTAAGCTATGTTGGAGAAGTCTCAGATGGAAATACTTGTCCTGAAATTATAACAAGAACTTATCAAGTTGCTGACTCTTGTAATTTCGTTGAAATATATCACGTTATAGTAATTACGGACACCGTAGCTCCAGTTTTAGAAGTAGCACCAGCAGATTTAACTGTTGCTTGTTACTCCGAAATTCCAACCATAGGTACTTTGACCTGGACAGACAACTGCATGGGCTCTGGAAATGTGCTTGGAACAGAGGTTTCAGGTGGTTCAGCATGCGCTGAAGTATATACAAGAACTTGGACCGTAACAGATAGTTGTGGGAATTCAGCAACACAAACCCAAGTGATTACAATCAACGATACAATTGCTCCAATCATAGATTTTGTACCCTCAGATTTAAACATACAATGTCCGTCAAATCTTCCACCGATGGCTACTCTTCCATGGACAGATAATTGTGGTGGAAATGGTACAATTAGCGGAGTCGAAGTTTCAGATGGTCAAATTTGTCCAGAAACAATTACTCGAACATGGACAATAGCCGACAGTTGTGGAAATACAGCGACAGAGGTTCAAGTTATTGTTTTACATGATGATATTGCACCAACCGCTAGTGATTTACCATTTGAAAATGTAGAAGCTTTGCCACTTCCAGATATCAGCTTGATTACTGATGCAACTGATAATTGCGGAAATACTCCAATTGTAGAATGGGTTAGCGATGTTTCTGATTTTGGATATTGTCCAGAAAATGTTGTGAGAACATATAGCGTTACGGACGATTGCGGAAATGTAGCTTTTATAAATCAAACTTTTTCTATTGGTGATACTATGCCCAATGCAGCATTCACGGCAAATCCTACTATATTGGATGACTTAAGTAATGGTTGGGTACAATTTCAAAACCAATCCACAGGAGCTTCCACTTACACATGGGATTTTGGAGATAATTCTCCTTATGTTTATGACACAAATACGAGTCATCAATACAATATTGGATTGACCACAACTTATGAGGTACGTTTGGCTGCCACATCTGATTTTGGCTGCACAGATAGCGCCACAATTGAAATCTTGGTTGTTCAAGGACCATTGTATTTTATTCCAAATACTTTCACTCCAAATAATGATGCAAATAATCAATTATTTGTTCCCATTTTTGTGGCTGGATTCAACCCGAATGATTTCAATTTTCAAATTTATAACCGCCGTGGAAAGTTAATTTTCGAGTCGAACAATCCTCAAATGGGATGGAATGGAAAATATAACGGTAAAGAATGTACTGATGGAACGTATGTTTATAGAGTTGAATTTGGTACAGATGAAAATTCTGATCCAGAAATTGTAACTGGACATATTACCCTATTGAGATAGACTTAAACATTTCTATGATTCAAGAAGACATTGATTTTGTAATAAATTTAACCCCGTAAGATTTGAAATTTATATTTAGTTTTTTAACCCTTGTTTTAGGATTAAGCTACGCTAATTCCACCTTTGCACAATGTGGGCCAACGCTTTTAGAATCGAATCCAAAAGCCATGGTTTTATGCGAAGGAATAACAGACACCGTAACATTTTCTGCAATTGGAACTTGTACTGGAAACTTTGAATATCAAGTACTCAATTCTTCAAATGCGGTAGTTCAACCATGGTCGCCCAATGACCAATACATATCCACAAATTTGTCAACCGAAACATATATTGCAGAAGTCAGATGCTCAACTTGTCCAGGTGTAGTTATTCAAGATACATTTGTAGTTGAAATAATTCCTGAACCAACAATTACTGCTGATACTATTGTTTGCTACGGAACAACTGCTGCACTTAGTGCTAACGAATTTCCAAATAACAACATGACTTGGTGGGACAGTGAAACTGGTGGAAATATCCTTATTGATAGTTCAAGCTACACTACCCCACCTTTATTCGAAGATGATACCGTTTATATGCAAGTAAGTGGATCGGTGACTGCAACATCAATCAATCCAGGGTCTATTTTAATTACAGAAGCTGGTCTTCATGGGTTTCCTGGGACTGCCTCAGCTGATTATTTAGAAATTTCTAACTTATACAATGTTGCAGTAAATACAACAGGTTGGACTGTTGTAATTAGCCGCTCCTACACAAACATTAATTTGTTTAATCCTATTATTTGGAATCTCCCTAATAGTTTCGCCCCTTGCTCAATGACCTATAAATCAGATGTTTCTTCTCTTCCAAATTATTGGGGAAATAATATTTTATGGAACCCAAACGATCCTGGTTGGGCCGCCATTATTGATGATCAAGGAAGTATAGTAGATTTTGTTTCTTGGGGTTGGTCTCAAGCTGAATTAGCTACATTCGCGCCAATCGTTAATGGAAACACCTTAACAATTGGACCTGAATGGATTGGAGCCGGTTGCAGTTCAGCATGCTCGATAGTTGGGACAGTACCTTATAGTATATCAAGAAATGGAACAACAGACACGAATACATCTGCTGATTTTGTTTGTCAAGCTACATCATCAGGTTGGTTAAATCCAGGAATTTCATGTGGTTGGGTTTCTACGCTTGCTACCTGTACACAACAAGTAATTATTGAAATTGATTCTTTGCCTTCAGGTGATACTCCTGACACAACATTTATAAATTGTTATGCTGATATTCCGGCGCCAGACCCATCGATGATTACAAATGTATTGGATGATTACACGCCAAATCCAATTGTAACCTACATTGGAGAAGTATCGGATGGAAACACTTGTCCAGAAACTTTAACCCGTACTTATCAAATTGCTGACACTTGTAACTTCGTAGAAAGATATCATATAATCGTAATTAACGACACAGTTGATCCAGTTTTGGAAGTTGCTCCCGCAAATTTATCAATACAATGTCTATCAGATGTTCCACCAATAGCAGCGCTTAATTGGACAGACAATTGTCTTGGAAGTGGTGTTGTTAATGGCATTGAAGTATCAAGCGGAACAACTTGTCCAGAAATTCTTACAAGAACATGGACCGTTTCAGATAGTTGTGGAAATACGGTGAGTCAAACCCAAGTGATCACAATAAATGATACGATTGCTCCGGTAATTGATCCTGCTCCAGCAGATTTAGCATTACAATGTCCTTCAGATGTTCCTCCAATGGCTACATTAAATTGGACAGACAATTGTGACGGCAGTGGTGTTTTAAGTGGTGTTGAAGTTTCTGATGGTCAAGTTTGTCCAGAAACAATTACTAGAACTTGGACGATTTCAGATGCCTGTGGAAACACAAGTACAGAGGTACAAGTAATTGTAATTAACGATGACACTCCGCCAACAGCGAGTAATTTACCATTGCAACAAGTAACGGTTTTACCTCCACCAGATGTAAGTTTAGTTTCGGATGCTGCAGACAATTGCAGTACTCCAATTGTGGAATGGGTTAGTGATGTTTCAGACAATGGTTTCTGTCCAGAAAATATTGTAAGAACCTATAGCGTTGTTGATGACTGTGGTAACGTAACTTTCGTAAACCGTACTTTTATAGTTGGTGATTTCGCTCCAAACGCTGAATTTACAGGAGATCCAACTATTCTGAATAATTCTAATGGTGGTATGGTTGAATTTTCTAATCAAACCACTGGAGCCACGGACTATATGTGGGATTTTGGAGACGGATCACAATATGTTTATGACAGGAATACTAGCCATCAATTTGACATTAGCCAGAACACAACTTACGAAGTTTGGATGGTTGCAACTTCACAATTTGGCTGTAAAGACAGTTCTAATCTTAAAATCTTAGTATTCCAAGAATTATTGTACTATATTCCAAATGCTTTCACACCAGATTACGACATGAATAATCAAGTATTCAAACCAATATTTACGACTGGATTTGATCCAAATGATTATAATTTCAAAGTTTTTAACCGTTGGGGAGAAATTCTTTTTGAATCAAACAATCAACAAGTTGGTTGGGATGGAACCTATAATGGAAAAATATGTAAGGACGGAACCTATATTTATGTAGTTGAATTTGGAACGGAAAAAAGTCCCGAACGAGAAGTTGCTACTGGACACTTTACTTTATTAAGATAGACTAAAAAGTTGGTACGCGAAAGCAAGCAATAACAGCTTTTGGACACGAGCTACAAGCTTACTTGAAACAGAAATTGCTTTTTGTGCTACCCGTGCTTTTATTTCAATTAACTACCCTGTTTTTTTTGAGAGATATTTTGCTCAGGGTTATAATTAAATAAAGAATGGAGCATATTTTTCCACTCATTTCAATTAAAGTTGGATTTTGAAAGGCAACTATTTAATTCAGTTCTCGTTGTATATTAAGAACATATATAAATAAAATTAACACTCTATTTTAATCTATTTTCTATGAGAAATCTAATAATTTTTTGCTTCGTTTTAATTTGTTCGGTATCCTTTGCACAGCAGCATCCGACGCCAAATACTAACTGTCAACTTACCGTTGAACAAATTCTTAGAGAACAATCTTTTGATATTGACGAACCTATATCAGAAGAAGCAATGTACATTTTCCAAGATATGTATGAGGAATTAAATTTCATTTATCAATTAAATGCTAATGCCCCTGAAAGAGTTGAGCACATTGAAAATTTTCAATTGAAACTTGATCAAGCGAATAGCTTAAATTTAAATCTATCAATGTTTCAAGCTGACATAGATTTTGTTTCTAATTTAAATCAATAAGATATGAAGACTATTACAAAAATATTTGCTCTTGTTTTAACGCTGTTCACTGC
>NZ_PVSS01000020.1 GCF_003025005.1 Brumimicrobium mesophilum | reverse complement strand
TTGACACACCATCCCCATCACAATCCAATAAAGGATTTGATAAACAATCACTAAGAATTGTGATTTCGAATGAACAAGTAACACTATTTCCTGCCCCATCTGTTGCTGTATAAGTAACTGTAGTCGTTCCTGTGGAGAATACATCACCTGGATTATGGCTACTTGTTAATGATACGGAACAGTTATCTGTTGCTGTCGGTGCTATCCAAGTTACTACTGCAGTACTTACTCCTGGATCACTTACTTGAGTAATGTTTGCTGGACAGCCTGAAATCACAGGATCTTGATTATCGGTAACTGCAATATCCCACATACAAGTTGTTGTATTGAAAGTTGCAGTTTCATGACATGCTGTTGTTGGCTCTACCGGTTGCGTACCTGTTACATCCCATACACATGTTGTTGTGTTGAACGTTGCTGTTTCATAACAAGCTAATGTTGGTTGTGCTGGTGGCAAGATTACAACATCGAAAGTACAAATTGCTGTATTTCCATCAACATCTGTTGCAGTATAAGTAACAGTTGTTGTTCCAATTGGGAAAGCATCTCCTGGGTTATGCGTACTTGTTAAAGTTACACCAGGTGTATTATCTGTTGCTGTTGGAGCTGTCCATGTTACAGTTTGTGAACAATTTCCTGCAGTTATAGTTTCTGTTATGTCAGTTGGACAATTTACAATCACAGGATCTTCATCATCTGAAACTGTTACATCAAAAGTACAAGTCACTACGTTTCCTACTCCATCTGTTGCTGTATAAGTAACAGTTGTTGTTCCAGATGGGAATACATCACCAGGATTATGGCTACTCGTTAATGTTACTGAACAGTTATCAGTAGCTGTTGGAGCTGTCCATGTTACTACAGCTGTACTTAATCCAANTTATCTGTTGCTGTCGGTGCTATCCATGTTACTACAGCTGTATTTACTCCAGGATCATTCACCTGTGTAATGTTTGCAGGACAACCCGCGATCACAGGATCTTGATTATCTGTAACTGTAATATCCCAAGTACATGTCGTTGTATTGAAAGTTGCTGTTTCATGACATGCTGTTGTTGGTTCTGCCGGTTGTGTTCCTGTTACATCCCAAACACATGTTGTAGTATTGAACGTTGCCGTTTCGTAACATGCTAATGTTGGTTGTGCTGGTTGTGTTCCAGTAACATCCCAAACACATGTTGTTGTATTAAACGTTGCTGTTTCGTAACATGCTAATGTTGGTTGTGCTGGTGGCAAGATTACAACATCGAAAGTACAAATTGCTGTATTTCCATCAACATCTGTTGCAGTATAAGTAACAGTTGTTGTTCCAATTGGGAAAGCATCTCCTGGGTTATGCGTACTTGTTAAAGTTACACCAGGTGTATTATCTGTTGCTGTTGGAGCTGTCCATGTTACAGTTTGTGAACAATTTCCTGCAGTTATAGTTTCTGTTATGTCAGTTGGACAATTTACAATCACAGGATCTTCATCATCTGAAACTGTTACATCAAAAGTACAAGTCACTACGTTTCCTGCTCCATCTGTTGCTGTATAAGTAACAGTTGTTGTTCCAGATGGGAATACATCTCCTGGATTATGACTACTAGTTAAGGTTACTGAACAGTTGTCTGTTGCTGTTGGTGCTGTCCATGTTACAACCGCTGTACTTACTCCGGCATCATTTACTTGAGTAATATTAGCTGGACAACCTACAATCACAGGATCTTGGTTATCTGTAACTGTAATATCCCAAGTACATGTCGTTGTATTGAAAGTTGCTGTTTCATGACATGCTGTTGTTGGTTCTACCGGTTGTGTTCCAGTTACATCCCATACACATGTTGCTGTATTAAACGTTGCCGTTTCGTAACATGCTAATGTTGGTTGTACTGGTTGTGCTCCAGTTACATCCCAAGAACAAGTTGTTGTATTAAACGTTGCTGTTTCATAACATGCTAATGTTGGTTTTACGGGTTGTGTTCCAGTTACATCCCATACACATGTTGTTGTGTTGAACGTTGCTGTTTCATAACATGCTAATGTTGGTTGTGCTGGTTGTGTTCCAGTAACATCCCAAACACACGTTGTAGTATTAAACGTTGCTGTTTCATAACAAGCTAATGTTGGTTGTGCTGGTGGCAAGATTACAACATCGAAAGTACAAATTGCTGTATTTCCATCAACATCTGTTGCAGTATAAGTAACAGTTGTTGTTCCAATTGGGAAAGCATCTCCTGGGTTATGCGTACTTGTTAAAGTTACACCAGGTGTATTATCTGTTGCTGTTGGAGCTGTCCATGTTACAGTTTGTGAACAATTTCCTGCAGTTATAGTTTCTGTTATGTCAGTTGGACAATTTACAATCACAGGATCTTCATCATCTGAAACTGTTACATCAAAAGTACAAGTCACTACGTTTCCTGCTCCATCTGTTGCTGTATAAGTAACAGTTGTTGTTCCAGATGGGAATACATCACCCGGATTATGGCTACTCGTTAATGTTACTGAACAGTTATCAGTAGCTGTTGGAGCTGTCCATGTTACTACAGCTGTACTTAATCCAAGATCATTCACCTGTGTAATGTTTGCAGGACAACCCGCAATCACAGGATCTTGATTATCTGTAACTGTAATATCCCAAGTACATGTCGTTGTATTGAAAGTTGCTGTTTCATGACATGCTGTTGTTGGTTCTACCGGTTGTGTTCCAGTTACATCCCATACACATGTTGCTGTATTAAATGTTGCTGTTTCGTAACAAGCTAAAGTTGGTTGTACTGGTTGTGCTCCAGTTACATCCCAAACACATGTTGTTGTGTTGAACGTTGCCGTTTCATAACATGCTAATGTTGGTTGTGCTGGTTGCGTACCTGTTACATCCCAAACACATGTTGTTGTATTAAACGTTGCCGTTTCATAACATGCTAATGTTGGTTGTGCTGGTTGCGTACCTGTTACATCCCATACACATGTTGTAGTATTGAACGTTGCCGTTTCGTAACATGCTAATGTTGGTTGTGGAACAGTAATTTGAAGATCTCCATCATATGTGAAACTTGCAGATGTTGATGAACATCCTACGGTTCCATTATTTGCTGTAATTGTATAATCCGTTCCTGTTGTTCCTCCAGTAATAATCCCACCTGAGCCTACTGTTAAACCTGATGGTGTCGAAGTGTAAGTAAGAGCATTATCATAGTTCGTTACTTTGTTACTTGCATCTTCTGTACAATCTTCAGATGTTACTGTTACCACTGGTGTTAAAGGAGCAACACACGGAGTTGTTATCGTGGCGTCATCTTCATTGTTATTTGGGTTCGAGTCATACTGGTCGCTGTCTGTAATGGTAGCCGTGTTTTTGTATTCCTCTAATGCACCCGTAGGTGCGTCAACGGTAACATCAAAAGTCAGGACAAGTGGTGTAATTGTATTAACATTAAAACCTGTCCAGCTTATTGTATTGCCACTTAGTACACCACTATTACTTATATTGGTAATATTACTATAACCAGCTGGAACCACATCTTCTATATTTACATTAGTGGCATCATCTCCACCAAGATTTGTTACTGTCAATGTGAAGGTTACTATATCATTCACAGCTGGTGTTGTGTTGCTTACAGTTTTGTCCATAGACAAATCTGCAACATCACAGTTTTCTGCACCACCATTAAAGCAGAAGTTATGAAATTCGAAACCTCCTAATTGATTTACGTTTCCAGATAAGATTGCTTGACCATTCAATTGACCACCAGAAAGGGTAGCCGATGTAGTAAAAGGAGCAAGAACACTTCCGAAAATTGCATAAGAACTAAAATTAAATGTTGTAGCATCATAAAAATTCCATAAGGTCTTTTCTATAAACCCTAATGCTGCACCTGAGTAAGGCGAAGCTGGCGCTGTACCTTCAATTGAAATACTCCCACCAGTAAAAGAAACTGTACCTGAATTGGAAGGATAAAGAATTATTATAGATTCGGCATTTCCTATATTAATAAAGTTGAAACTAGGGAAGCTCGGTAAAGTAAACGTAGATAAATCGAAATATACCACAGATGCACTATTGTTAGCATCCAAATCAAAACTTCCTCCACCATAATCAGTTATCGTACCTGCAACTGCTCCTTGACAAGAATTACTAATATTTGAAGGATTATTGTCAGTACTTAAATTTTCAAATAAAGATTTTGCCCCTGACCAATTTATATCTGGCGAAATATTTCTATACACACCTGAAGCCGACCCTATACCGATAAACCCAGGCAAGTTTGCTCCAACATTGTTGTTGAATAAAATATTTCCTCTTACACCACCCGTTGTGTAATCCATATTACCACCAACAATAAGATTGTCCCAACCCATTGGGGCATTTAGACCTCCAGTAGATGATGGTGCTCCTCCCCCCACAGTGTAGGTTCCAGGTGCAACAGTTAAATCACCTTCTATAGCCAATCGACCTTCAGTATCACCTGTTCCATCCGAACTAAAATTTCCAAAAACGACTGCATTAAAGCTTCCGTTGTGAGGGCCAGCTAAAGAAAAATCTCCAAGAATCCCATCCTCATTAGTTGTATTTAAAAAGCTACCGGCGTATCCCTGCTCTATTAGATCGAACATATTTCCACTACATGCCCGTTCTTGCAAACAACTTGCATCTGATGAGCCATCATCAGCCGTAATAAAATCAGAACCTCCTCCGCTTATATTAACAAAATCCGCCAATGTTGCAGAAGTGGTAACGTCACGAATCTGAATATTTTGGGTGATAGCCACAGAATTTATTTCTATATAAACACCATTGTTAAACGGCCCACCAATTACAGATGAAGTAGTTGTATTATATACCTCCCATTGTCCAGAAGGAGCTCCAACTGCAGTAGCATATAATGTAGTGGCATCGTTGTTCTCACATACCTGAGCTATTTGGGCTTCAAATAATACTGGGTCCGGTAATTGTATATCATCATCGAATGTGAAACTTAGTGATGTTGCTGAACAAGTTGTTCCAGAGTTACTGGCCGTGATTGTATAATCTACTCCATCTGTTCCGCCTGTAACAACTCCTCCTGGTCCTACTGTCAGACCTGCAGGGTTTGATGTATAAGTTAGTCCAGCATCATAATTTGTTACTGTAACTAAAGCTGCAGAACTAATAGTTGCTGCACTTACTGATACTATTGGTGTATTTGGATTAATACACCCGTCGGTAAAAGTAAAAACAGCTGTATTTCCTTGAGCATTTGTATTACCTCCTGTAGCACTAATATTCGCATTAAAACCATTATACTTTTGTGCCGATGTTGAATTTTGAGTTACTGTAATTGGAAAGTTTGCTGTTAACCCAGTAAAACCTGGAATAACGCCATTCTGAGTGAAAATTAAATTATTAGTAGCAACATCATAAGATGGTGTAAAGTAATTTAAAATAGTACCCGTTACTCCATTAATATCTGCTCCAGTAAGTTCAATATACTGTAAACCTACGATTATTCTCACGTTGGCGATTCCTGGGAATGATTCAGCAGGTACAGGCAGACCAGAACTTTCTCCGAAAGTGAAAGTAGCAATTCCAGTACCATTATTCTCAAAAAGATCCAAGGGAGCGGGAGATATGGATGAAGAAGGTAAAGACACGGATTGTGCGCTTACGGTAAAAACCGAAAACAACAATGCCAATAAGAATATACTTTTTTTCATAATGAAATACTTTTATTATTTTATTAAAAATTTAATTGAACAATCCTTTTTAATATGAATACTTAAAGGAGTTGTTGTGCCTAATTGTTATTATATTGAATATAATCTATGTCATCATTATTAATCGTATTAGTTTCACCACCGGACAAGTACTTAATTGTAACTTTAAGTGGGAAAAATCCTTCTGAATTTGACGCTGGATTATAGGTTGCGTTTATTCCAATAAATTCCCCAGAATTCTTTTGAAATATGGTATTGTTTCCAACATATGTGAATTTGTATAAAGCAGGGTTCGTATCATCAAATACCCAATCAGAATTATTAACAGGCATACCCTGGAAAGTAGTGAGCATATTATTGAATGAAATATTTAATAATGGGTTCTTAAGAATTATTAATTCTACATTAGAAACTCCATTAGAATTTACATTCAAATATTCTCCTATAAGCACTCTAAAGTCAATAACACCTGTTCCTCCAATAATATTCAAATTACTAGTGAAAATAGTCGGCTTAAAATCTGGAATAGTTGGAGGATTACCCACAAGTACATGAATGGTTCCACTTGCACATGCCATTGGTGTTCCGTCATCACACACTTCGTAAGGAATATTTACAGTACCTCCTATATAGGAAGCATTTGGTGTAAATGTCCAGTCTCCTGCAGCGTCAATTGTGAAAGAACCTTCTGTTAAAGTTATGGTTTGAGCGGTAGCCACCTGTGAGTCATTTTCTGGATCTACATCATTAGCCAATGCATTACCATTTACCACTGTGTTATACGGTGTACTAGCATAATCATCGATAGCTATTGTTCTGTTTTTAATTCTTGTATCTATTGGAAATACTTCCACCGTTACCGTTGCAGATCCACATAAATTACTTGGTGTCTCACACAATTCATAAGTAAAAGTATCAGTACCAGTAAATCCTGTATTTGGTGTATAAACAACATTTCCGTTTACATCAACAGTTGTTGTTCCATTTGTTGGTATTCCAACAACAGTGGGTGTGCCTAGTACACCTCCAGTATTTCCAGGGCCATCATTAATTACAACATTAATAGTTACCGGGTTTCCTGCTATGACTACTGCCATATCTGGGTTTACAATTGGCGGGTTAGTTGAAATTGTTGGATCTGTAATTGTTAGCGTTAAAGTGGTCACATCACAATCTGGTGATACAAGCCCTGGTGCACAAACATCTATTTCAAATTCATAAACACCTGCCACATCTGTCACGAAAGTATAGGTACCATCAGTATTCAATACTGGCAAATTCGTATTTGGATTACTACCATTTGCAACAGGGTTACTGTAAGTTGTACCATTTGGGATAGAATCATTTGTACTTACATCACCAGTAATTGTATCATTTAACATTCCAACATTAAAGTCATGATTGATGGTCATCTCTGGATTTTCTACAACAACATGGATGGTTGCATTTGAACATGCAATTGGAGTTCCATCATCACATACTTCATACGAAATATTTACAGTTCCTCCTAAATAAGTTGCATTTGGTGTAAATGTCCAGTCCCCTGCAGCGTCAATTTCAAATGTACCTTCTGGTAATACTACTGTTTCAGGTGTAGCTGATTGTGAATTCCCTTCCGGATCCGTATCATTTGAAATAGCATTTCCACTAGCTGCTGTGTTGTATGCAGTGCTTGTATAATCATCGTTTGCAATTGTAGTGTTGTCAGAACCTGCTGGCAAAACGGTTATAGTAACTGTTGCCGTTGCACATAAGTTACCTGGTGTTTCACAGACTTCGTATGTTAAAGTATCTGCACCAACGAACCCTGTATTTGGGGTATAAACTACGTTTCCATTTCCATCAATTGTGGTTGTTCCATTTGAAGGAGCACCCACAACTGTCGGATTACCTAATGTTCCTCCTAAATTTCCAGGACCATCATTACTCAACACATTAACTGTTAATGGAGTGCCTTCTATAACTGTAGCAATATCTGGGTTAACTATTGGAGGGTTACTTGAAAGCGTTGGATTTGTCACTGTGATGGTTAAAGTTGTTTGGTTACAATTTGGTGATGTAACTCCAGGTAAACAAGCATCAGCTAAAAACTCATATACACCTACTGTATCAGTAATGAAGGTATAAGTTCCATCAGAATTCAGAACAGGCAAATCAGTTGAAGGATTACTTCCATTATCCACTATACTTCCATAAGTTGTTCCTGCTGGTGCCGAATCATTTGTACTTAAATCTCCACTGATGGAATCATTCAATATCCCAACATTAAAATCATTGTTAAATGGAGAAGAACATATACCTGTAGCGCTTATGTTGATATACTGACCATAAACTTCTATTGAATTTATCACTCCAACTAAGGAGCCAACAGTTAATCGTACCTCATTAAAAGGAAGTGATGAAGGGAAAGCAAATGCATAAGCTCCATTTGGGTCTGGGTTGATATTTAATATACCCAGAACATTTAATGAAAGTAATCCTGATCCACCTGAATAACTTTCTTGTTGAACTCCATCAAGATAAGTTGAAACGGTCATAGAATTTAATAAATCTAATTCTAGAATTGAACCTAAATCTCTAATCACAAATCCTGCAACAGTTCCTGCTGGGTAAGTATTAAGTATATTTTGAACAGAAACAGAAGCTGTTCCTGCAACTCCGGCAAGTACATTAATTGAAGCAAAATCTGTAGGACTTTGAGATATGACATTCTGTGAATTATCAACCTCACATCCAACACATGCAACACCCTCAACCCCTGTTAGAGCATTATTAATAATTACAGGATATGTTGGATTACTTACAACGAAGTCTTCACTACATTCAATAGGACCATCACAGAATCTTTGAAGAATTAAACCATAAACTTTTGTACTACCAAGATCAACTGTTACCGAACCTGAAACTGTTAATTGAACTTCATCAAAAGCACTCGAAGTAACAAAACCTACACGGGTAGTCTCGGAACCTGTCAGAAGTCCTGAACCAACTCCTAATAATGCCGAGGCATTTGAAACATTTTCAACTTGAATACCATTGAGGTAGGTCGTAATAGAAATTTGACCCAATAAATCCACTCCAAGTGTTGAAACTGTTTCCAGGTCAAAACCAACAAAAGTTCCAGAAGGATATGAAGACAATTCATCTTTTACACTAATCGAAGCCGAACCACCTAATAAACCAGCCAAAAAGTTAATTTCCGCATAAGTCAATGGATCTGAATCAACCATATGGGTTGGATTTGTTACTGTAGCTACAGAAATCCCTGAAGTTCCTGTACGTTCTGCAACAATTCTAGCAGGGAATGTTGGTTTAGCTAGATAAGTTGGTGTATTGCAAAATTGTGGATCTTGAAAATCCGGTCCTTCACAGAAACTATTTGTTACTGCATAGAATATATTTGTAGCTCCAGTAAGGTCTAAACCAACTGTACTACCAAGTGAAATCTCGATGGCATCAAAATCTAGCGTTGTATAAAAACCAACATTAAACTGCCCTGAACCTAATAATGTAGTTGAAACACCCAATAGGGAGCTTGAAGAACTAGTTTCTTGTAAAACCCCATTCAAATAAGTTCTTATTGTTGTAACAGATAATAAGTCAAGGCTAACAAGTGAGTTATTAGAAATGACAAAACCTGCATAACTTCCTCCTTTAAAGAATTCACCAGGTGTTAAATCGGATACTCTCACCGTATGAGTAGCAGCAAGAGAAAGTCCTAAAGAAGCAGATCCGAAATCTGTTTGATCTGTATTAATAATGTTATTTGAATTATATATCCCACAGCCTAATAGCCCGAGACAAACGCCACTCGTGCTAGTTAGCACTGTTAAATCATTAAAATTTTCTGATGTAATAGGAACAAAATTATCAGTATTACATGGTATAGTTATTTGCAATCCATTTTCGATTTCAATAGAATCAGTGACTTCACAACCTCCTAAGTCTGTTACAGTAACAACATAATTACCCGGACTCAATCCTGTAATAGTAGGTGTAGTTTCACCACCAGGTGACCATAAATAAGAATACGTTGAAGAACCACTTGATATACTAGCTGTTGCCGTACCATTATCATTACTACTAACATTTGTATTTGTTCCGGTTACAGAAATAGCAAAAGGAGAAGACTCAGTTATAATTACACTATCCTGAATTGTACAAGTATTGGCATCAGTAACGGTAATGTAATATTTGCCTGCCGTTAGACCTGATTGATCTTCAGCTGATGAATTTAAACCACTTCCGTTACTTGTTGTCCAATTATAAGTGTAATTAGGTTGACCTCCAGAAACAGTTAAATCAATAGAACCAGTATTTCCACCTAAACATGTAACATTTACTTGAGTACTGTTCAAGCTAAGATTAGAAGTAGGAGACAGTACTTCAATATTAGCACTTGAAGATGAAACACATGATCCATCATTCACTGTATAAGTATAAGTTCCTACTGGCAAAGTCACCAATCCTGTTGATGAAATATTTGCTGAAGGAATTGAAGGACTAAATACATAAGTATGCGAAGCATCAAAGTTTGTTAATTGAAGGCTCCCAGTTGCTATCGCACAAGTTGGCTGAGTAATCAAACCTAAGACTGGAATATTAGAACAAGGAACTGGACATGCATCGAAAATACCTCCAGTGGCATTCCTTGTATCTACAAATGCACCATATACTTTAATTTCAGAATTTGCTAAAATTCCTCCAAGGTCAGCTCCTAATAATTTTTCAACTGTTATTTTGATTCCATGATAAGTTTGTGAAGTTTCAAAACCAATATTAGTAAACCCTGTACCAGTAGTTCCAGAGAAAGTACCACCTAACAAACCTAATCCTAGCAAATCAGTACCAGATTTACTTTCGAGAACCGAACCATTGGCATCTAAAGTTGATATGGTAATTGCGTCAAAAAGATCTATCGATAAAATTGAAGATTCGTATTCAATATTAAAACCAGCCGTTGATCCAGGAGGAAATGAGTTTGTGGCATCTCTTACCGCAATGCTTGCTGAACCTATGACTCCTACTGCTAAATCTAAAACAGCATAATCATTTTGATTGGCAGTTAAAACATTATTTACGTTTTCAACATTACAATCTACACAAGCCAATCCACTAATTCCGGTTTGTGAAAAATCTATATAGGCAGAAAAATCTGGTGAACTTAAACTGTAGGATGAATTACAAGCCAAAGTTATTGGACACATTTTCTTTATTACACTACCATATATTTTAATAGAACCTAAATTTGCATTAACCGTTGAATTAAATTTAATTCTCACCTCATCAAATTCATCTGAAGTTACAAAACCAATTGTTTGAGAAATTGAACCTGACAATAAAGGTGCATTAACTAATGAACTTGTTCCAGTAACAGATTCTCCCGTTGCCACACCATTCAAATATGTAGAGATGGTAATGTTATTTAATAAATTAACATCTAGCAAACTTGCAGTTTCTATATCAAAACCAACAAAATGCGAAGAAGTATAACTATCCAAAACATCATATACACCTATTTCGAAAACACTTAGAGCGCTAACATTTAGGCCTAATTGGGCATAATCATCACCAATATTATCACCATCAACATCGATAGCACCAGGATTAATAATATTTTCTAACCCTAAAACTGAAGTCCCAGCTGCAATAAGGCCCGAAGAATTTGGAGTATGAACTTCGACTGGATAATCAGTGTTCGTCCAAGGCGTTTGTGTATTGCAATCTAAAACCCCACCAGTCGCTACATCATATGAACAGTATTTTTTGATAATTGGATAGTTGACTTGAAGCTCTCCTAATGAAACACTTGCCAGTTCGGCATTTGCTACAATACGAATTTCATTATAAGGCAAAGTGGTTACAAATCCTTTGTTTTGTGTTGCAGCGCCTAAAAGTGCAACATCTACAAGATTGGTTGAAGAAGTACTTATTTCTTGTTGTACATCATCCAAATAGGTAATGATCGTAATATTATCTAATAGACCTACGTTTGCAAGATCAGATAATGTAATATTAAACCCTGCGTAAGTGCCAGCAGGAAAAGGATCCAGAATACCATCCGAATCATCATACGCTAATTGTTTTTTAACTGATAAATATGAAGTTCCTAAAGCAGTCACACCAACAGTACCTGCGTTCAAAGTTGCATGATTCGTAGAATTCGCATCAATCACATTTTCAGGATTAAGAATAGAGCTACCTAAAACACTAATAGAAACTCCGGAAACACCTACATCATCAACTTCCAAAGCATAATTTGGAGCTATTACAGGTGTTTGAGCATTACAAGCTAAAGGCGCAACATTGTCACTATATACTTTAATAAAAGGATAGTATACTCTAAGACCTGATAATATTGAGGCTGAATATTCAATTCTTATTTTCCTAAAGGCCTGGCCTGTAACAAACCCAACATTTCGTATTTGCGCTAGGCTTAATAATTCTATTGATGAATTATCATTCCCAGGCTCATAGGTTTCTAACACGTTATCATTAGCATCTAATGTTTTAATAACAATATCGTCAAGACCTCCCAACAAACTAGTTACCGTTCCTAACAATGAAGACGTTCTTATTCTTGCTCCTGCAAAACTACCTGCAGGAATATCAATAGGAGAAGTGATGGTTAAAAAACTATTTACATTAGTTGAAGTGTAATTTGTTAAATCGGCATCAACCGCTCTTCCTTTATTACTAAACTCGTCATAGTAACCTCCAATGATAGACCAATCTTGACTACTACTCACACCTACACTTGTAAAATTAGTCCCATCATTCACTAATGGAACAATTTGATTTTTTGGTAAGGTTGATATGTTATTTTGTGCATTTACGCTTACAACGTTTACAATTAGCAATAACAATAACCAATTTTTTAGTACAATTCCTTTCATAAGCTTCTATATCAAAAAATTAAAAACACTTCAACTTAACTCTTCTTTTATAAAAAAAAAAATAAGCTGAACACAATATTCAACTGAAAAAATCTCACGTATTCACATTTACCCTTACTATACAAGGCAGGAAAGATGAACGATAAATATTATTATTTGAATTATGACTTAGATAGTCATTACAATTTGCTATTGATTGAGTCTGAAAAATTGAACTAGAAATAACATACCTTTGAGAATAAACATCAGCTTCACCTAACACTTGGAAAGGGACACATAATAATGTTAAAATAAAATCAAAAATTCTCATTAGGTCTCTAGTTAGTTCATAGTAATATCTTCTTATTTGACAACTTATAATTTACAATTTATCACAAAAAAAATCTACTGTAAAAAAATCAACAATAGCTCACAATAATATGTAAATCAAACCAAATGTAACAAAAATTACAAAACATACCATAAAGAAATCTATAAAAAAAATAAAATTAACATACAAGAATCTGCACTTCAATATTTTAGAAACATGACTTAAGTCATAAATTAATCTTGAATTAATATCAGAATCAATCACTTTGCACTATGAAAAATGACAAAAATCATTTTTTACGACAATTGAAAGCTACTGTTTTGTTGCACGAACAAGACCCATAATCTTTTGAATAGATTAGGTTAAAACTCAATTATTATTCAATGGAGAAATGATTGAATCAATTAGAAATATTAGAATATTAAATAATATATTCAGGCAATGTTGATTGTCTAAATTAAAGGAGCAATTGAGTCAGGTATTAATTGAGGTAATCAGTTCAGGGAAAAAAACTAATCGTATATCAAGCTACTTACTAAATTATTCCTTCCACAAAAAAATAAACAAGTTAGGAATGAAAAAAATAAATTGACAATCTGATTTGCTAATTTTGTGCAGTAGAGACGCCTTAGTTTTTCAAGTTAGCATCACCAGAATTAATTATATCAATATTATTCAAGAATATAATTTATTGGCATTCTTGCTCTCGCACGTACATATTTTCGTTTATAAATAGCAGGTGTCCAAGCCGGCATGATCGCAATAACTCTAATAGATTCTTCATCTATCTCATCCGAAACACCTCTCAGTACTTCTATATTAGTTAAACTACCATCTTTTTCAATTACGAATTGAACAAATACTCTACCTTGATCACCCAATTCCATTGAAATATCTGGATAATTAATATTACTTGAAAGGAATGTCCTCATTGCATCAACTCCTCCGGGATATTCAGCTTCAATATCAGGATAATCAACTATTTCATCACTCTTACTAAATTTAGTTGCACCACAAGAGGTCAATATAAAAGCAAAAGTTAAAAACAAGAATGGAATGAGTTTCATAGTTAGATTTATTTTTTGACAAATATAAAAAAAACGTTTGGAGTTGAATAACGGGAGTTTGAATAGAAGGATCAAATTATAGAAAATTCAAAATTAAATAAGTTTTCAGTAAATTCAGCTTAAAAAATTTATTAGCTTTATTAACTGAAAAAACATATAATTTATGCATGATATAAAACTCAGAATTGCAACTTTAGACGACCTTGAAGCACTAGAAGAATTTGAGCAAGGAGTGATTCAATATGAACGTACATTTGCTCCACAATTAAAAGCTGACCCTATTCATTATTATGCTATTGATGATCTTATAAAAAATGAAGATTCTTGTTTTGTTGTAGCTGAAGTTGACAATAAGTTAATTGCTTCTGGATATGCATCAATCGAGGAAGCTGAACCCACAAAAAAAGAACGCTTTCATGCCTATTTAGGATTTATGTATGTAATTCCAGAATTTAGAGGTAGAGGAGTAAATGGTCAAATTGTGGAATATCTGATTAAATGGTCAAAACAACATGACTTATCGGAAATTGTAATAGAACTTTATGCAGAAAATCAAAGTGCATTGCAAGCCTACAAAAAAATTGGATTTCATCCCGATTTATTGAAAATGAGGTTAAATACAGAGGAATAGTTTGCAAAAAGAAGGGGATTCTTATAAAAACGGCTATTTCAGAATGCTAAAGACTCTTTTTTATTAACTTACCTAAAAATATCAAATGGAGAATTTTTCACTTTACATCATGGCATCAATATATATTATTGCTGGAATTCTCCATTTCATTAAGCCAAAACCTTACGCCAGAATAATACCGAAATATATTCCATATCCGAAAATGATGGTATATATATCTGGTTTTTTCGAATTGATTTTCGGAATCGGATTACTGTTTGAAATAACAAGATCCTATGCAGCGATAGGACTTATCTTATTATTAATTGCTGTTTTCCCTGCTAACATTTATATGGCAAAGCGCATGTACCAAAAACAAAGCAAAAATGCATGGATTGCTTATTTGAGATTGCCGTTGCAATTTGTTTTGATTTATTGGGCTTTCCTATATATTTAAAAACTGAATGTCAGAGATTTACATCTTAAAAATGTATTTATTTCATCAGGAGCATTTCAGAATTCCTATTCAATTATTTTTGTTTTCACTGAGGTTCAGCGAGCAATTAAATTTAGGAAAATGACGAAAATGGAAGGAATTATTTGTTAACACTTCAGTTAAATCAATTCAGTTTTCTACAAATGGAAAAAAGTCCCGACGTTTCCGCCGAGACTATTAAATATTTATTTCGTGTTCTTAAGAAAACCAATGCTTAATCCTTTGACAAAAAAGCTTCAAAGGCAAGGATTGCTATTTAATAAATTGTCAGGAGTTTATTTTTATAAATGACTGTAATTTAAAACTAGCTTAAAGCAATATTTGAAGTTTTCTTGCAAAGACTACAAATCAAACTTGATGCCTTGCGCTAATGGCAATTCAGCAGTATAGTTGATAGTATTCGTTTGTCTTCTCATGTAAACTTTCCAAGCATCAGAACCAGACTCACGTCCACCTCCTGTTTCTTTTTCACCTCCGAATGCTCCACCAATCTCAGCACCTGAAGTACCTATATTAACATTCGCTATTCCACAATCAGAACCTTGAGCTGATAAGAAAGCCTCTGCTTCACGTAAGTTTGTTGTCATAATTGCAGAAGATAAACCCTGCACTACTCCATTTTGAAGTTTAATAGCTTCGGTAACATCACCGGCATATTTCATCACGTAAAGAATTGGTGCGAAAGTCTCGTGTTGAACAGTTTCATAGTGATTCTCAACTTCTAGAATAGCTGGTTTTACGTAACATCCAGATTCGTATCCTTTTCCTTCAAGAACTCCACCTTCCACTAATACTTTTGCTCCTTCTTTCTTTGCAGATTCAATTGCATTTAAGTAATTTTTTACAGAATCTTTATCGATAAGCGGTCCAACATGCATATTTTCATCCAATGGATTACCAATTTTAATCTGACCATAAGCGTCAACGATAGTTTTCATTACTTTATCGTAAATGCTATCGTGAATAATTAAACGACGCGTAGAAGTACATCGTTGACCAGCAGTTCCTACAGCACCAAACACAGCGCCTGGAACAACAATTTTCAAGTCAGCATCTGGAGTGATAATCATTGCATTATTTCCACCTAATTCTAACAATACTTTACCTAAACGTTTCGCTACAGCTTCGTTAACTGAACGTCCCATTCTTGTAGAACCAGTTGCGGAAACCAATGCGATATTCTTATCGTTGGCCATTGCTTTACCTACTTCTGCATCACCTATTACCATAGTTGAAACTCCCTCAGGAACATTATTCTTTGCAAATACTTCTTGTGCAATATTTTGACAAGCGATAGATGTTAAAGGTGTTTTTTCAGATGGCTTCCAAACACAGGAATCACCACAAACCCATGCCAAAGCTGTATTCCAACTCCAAACGGCAACTGGGAAGTTAAATGCCGAAATTACTCCAACAACTCCTAGTGGGTGATATTGCTCATACATTCTGTGTCCTGGACGTTCTGAAGCAATTGTTAATCCATATAGTTGACGAGAAAGTCCAACTGCAAAATCACAGATATCGATCATTTCTTGCACTTCACCAAGTCCCTCTTGGTATGATTTCCCCATTTCGTAAGAAACCAATTTACCTAATGGTTCTTTATATTCTCTTAAAGCATTTCCCAACTGACGAACAACTTCTCCACGCGCTGGCGCAGTCCATTGTCTCCATTCATAAAATGCATTTGTTGCTACTTCTACTGCCTCATTATAATCTTCTACAGAAGCTAATTTTACTTGTCCGATTTTCGAACCATCAACGGGTGTAAAAGAATCAATCACGTCGCCTTTTGTATCTATCCAGTTTTTTCCAGTTGATGCTCCTTTATTGACTTCGTTTTTAACTCCTAGTTGACTTAATACTTTATTGATATCAATTTCTGACATGAATTTTTTGATTTTTTGATTCATGCGAAAGTAAGGAGATTTTAGGAGAATGTAAAGAAATGTTAGGGTAGTCTTTTAGTTTTTGAGGTTTAATCAGTTAAAGTTTGACGATTCCTATAAACCAACTAAAACCTGTATTAATTGATAAAAAGTAATTGTAATAATTCTCCTAATTGGTAGAACGCAAAAATAATTAATATTGAAAGTTCATTCTGGTATTTAATTGGGCTTTTGAATGTAAAAGCAAAGCACTAAACCGGAACAATCATCATTAATCTCACCTCATTTAATAAGGGTAAATTTAAAATTGAAACGAGAAATGAAATAAATACAAATAAGCCAATTATCATTCCTAAATGTTTCTTTAATTTAAAACAATAAAAAGTATAAATTAGACTTAGAATTCCAAAAACAAAATATCCAAACGTTGTTAATATAGGAAAGGATAAAAATGGCACTACTACACTCAGAATCAACCCAATCAAAATCCATTTTAGAAACTTAGATTGCGTATTTTTGAAATAAAAAAGGCTAAGAATAATTCCGATTAAAAGTATAGATGTCAATAAGTTCATAATTTAATAAAGATCTCTAATAACTTGTAAAACTATCTTCTAAATTTATAATATTCTGCCAATGGATGAACTTTCTTATCTAGCATATCTGAAATTACTTCCGTTCCGATTACTGAAAATGTAATACCATTACCCCCAAAGCCCAACAAAAAATAAGAATTTTTAAAATTTGGATGTTCACCAATATAAGGCAAACCATCTTTGGTTTCTCCAAAAGTTCCTGCCCAAGCAAAATCAGATCTAAATTTATAATGAGGCAACATATTCTTCAACTGTTTCTCTAATTTTTTAGTTTTTTTAGAAATTAATTCATCCCGCATTTCTGTATTAATAAACTCCTCATCTTCCCCTCCAATTAACAAGCGATTATCGTCGGTTGTTCGCATATAAATATAAGGTTCGGCAGTATTCCAGAAAAGAGTATCATTCAGATGAGATTGGTGGTCTTCATTGGGTTCTCCAATAATAGCAAAAGTAGACAGCAATTTAACAAAATCATCTTTTATCATTTCCGTACTTTCATATCCGTTACAATAAATGACCTTATCCGCTGTGATTTTATTGTCGAATTCAGTAGTTAATTCAACTTTGGTTTTGCTATAATTCGTCAATTTAGTATCCGTCTTATCAAACACTTGTAAGCCTCTTTTCAAATTGAAAGCCAACAAGTCATGCGTTAATTTAAAAGCATCAACACTTGCCCCTTGCTTTGATAAAATTCCTCCTTGAGTATTTATAATCTTATATTTATTCTCAATTTCCTTTGGTGAAAGCCATTGCACCGAAATTCCACATTTTTTTCTTGCTTTCAATTCCTTTTCAAGATCTTTCACATCCTTTTTAAAGGCAGCATAGTAAAGTGATTTTTTCTTTTTAAATCCACAATCTGACTTTATTTTTTTAACTATTTTTTCCAGATCATTTATGGCCTTATGTCCCGCCAAATAATTTGCTTCAGCCGCATTTTCTCCAATGATTTGACTAAGTTTATGAAGAGGAAGGTCGATTTCATATTGTAACATTGAAGTTGTAGCAGAAGTACTTCCGTTAGCAATTTCTCTACGATCAATCAAGGTGGTGTCATAACCCTCCTCCATACATTTATGGGCCATCAGAGCACCCGTGATTCCACCACCAACTATTAGTATTTCAGTCTTTAAGTCTGATTTTACAGAAGGAAAGGAATTAATCAATCCATTTTTAACCCGCCAAAAAGGTTCATTCGAAGTGAGGTCCATCATTTCATATTTAGGAATAATTCAACTTTAAATAAAGACAATAAGCTTAGTGTTTATGGTTTTTTAGAGGAATTTAAAACTACAACATTGACTCAATATCTGATCCCCATGTTGGATAGGCAAAAACCATATTCTTAAACTCACTAACTGTAAGTTTTTGATTAATAGCCATTGTGAACAGATTGATAATTTCACCAGCTGTTGGAGACAAAATATGTGCTCCAATAATGGTTTGGCTCTTTTTATCAAGGATTATTTTGTAACTATAATTCTTTTCGTTCAAAAGTTTTGCGTTGAACCAATAAGGAACTTTTTCATAGTTAATTTGGTATTTATCTTTCTGATTTTCTAAATCCCTTTCACTCATACCCACCATAGCCAATTGAGGTACACAATGAACCATTAAAGGAATCGCTAATTGTGGGAGTTTATTTTTATTCCCTTCTCGAATGTTTTTAGATAAGATTTTGGCCTCTAAACTTGCGGTTGGTGTAAGGGGAGGGAAAGAAGTCGCTGCAACATCACCACAAGCATAAACATGGGGATTACTCGAACTCTGAAGAAATTCATTTACCCTCACACCTCTTTTTTCAACTTTTACATTGCCGTTTTCTAAATCCAATTCATTTACTGCTGGAACACGACCTGCCGTATTGAAAACCATTTCTGTTTTCATTGACTTTATTTCACCATCCATTTCATAATAAACACGGTAGTTTTTTTGAAGTTTTTCTACCTTGTTAACTTTTGCTCCGAGAATAATATTAATCCCTAAATCTTTTGACACATCTGCTAATTCATTGGTCAAATCTTTGTCAAACTCTTTTAAAATAGCATCACCAAACTCAATGATCGTAACTTTAGCTCCACATCTGGCCGCAATGTGTGCCAATTCCATTCCGATATAACCACCACCAACAAAAACAATCTCTTTTGGAAGCGCTTCAAGATTTAAAAAATCATCGCTAATTCTTAAATATTCCCGACCTGGAATTTTTAATTCTAAAGGGATGTGACCTGTTGCGATAACTATTTTCTTAGCTTTTATTAATTTTCCTTCTACAGACAAAGTTTGTTCACCAATAAATTTAGGTGATTGATGATATAATGTAATCCCTGCTTTTTTTAAATTTTTTTCAGTCTGAACTGGAACAGTATCAGTAAAATCTTTTTTGAAATTTTGTAAACTTTTCCAATCAATTTTAGTTTCACTCAACAATCCTTTTTCTTCTAAATTTCTTACAGATTGTAACACCTCTGTAATTCCAGAAAAAACTTTCTTTGGACTGCATCCTCGAAGGGCGCAAGTCCCACCATATTCTCTATTATCGGCAATTGCAACTTTCATTCCTTCAGCTGCACAGTCAAAAGCTATTGTCTTCCCAGAACCACCCGTTCCAATAACAAATACATCAAATTCTTGTAAGGCCATATCTTATAAAGTTTTTAAAAAAGTGAAATTCTTATTTAAAATAATAACAATAACTGATCAATAGATATGTGTTAACTTTAATTATAGATTTAGTTTTTAACTGGAGAAGAAACATCTACTAAACTACCGTCAGGATCTTTGAGAAGGAAACGTCTTTGTCCGTAAAAAGTATCCTTTGGTTCGCTCACTATTTCTAACTTTTCAAGTTGAGCGATTTCATAAATTTCATCTGCATTATCAACCACAAAAGTGATATAAAAACCTGTTGGTAAATTTTGAAATTCGTTTGGAACCAGTTCATGATTTTTATCAATAATTCCCAATTCCAAGTTTTTATCTTTTGAAACTAAATGAATAAACCAATCACTTTAAAAGTCCACTTTAAAATCAAAAAGTTTAGTATAAAAGTCTCTACTATTATTTAATTCATTTGAACATATATTTGTAAGTAATCTATTGATTTTTTTCATGTTAATTTGTGTAAAATAGTTAAGTATTTAAAGCGATAAAATTCAAATTCAGAAATTAATTAATTCGAATATACTTGCCTCCTTGCAGCATAAACTCACCAGTTTCAATACAACTTAACCCATCATTCGGCAGTTTCTCACTTTTTATAAAAAGTATGCCATTAATTATTTCAAATTCAGCCCTACAAACCTTCACTTTTTTCTTACTTTTCTCATCATAACAAACTTGATTATAAAAATTCGAAAACATAATAGTTTCTAACAACTCAATATTTAGTAGAAACATGAAACCATAAATATCTACACATTCGTCAATAATACTGCGGTTAATTTGAATATCTATAAAACCTTCCCGCATTTTTTCAACAGTCACAATTTTTGTTTTTTTGCCTAAAAAAAATTCATAGTCTAATTCATAAACTTTCCAAATATCATATTTCTTTTGAAGAAAAAATAAACCTTCATTGTGATTAAAATCCATAACTATAAAGTGATTATTATCTTCATAAACACTAATTTCCTTTAAATAATCAATTGTTGATTCCTCAGAAATTGTATCAATTAATTTTAAAGGTTTTAATTCTACTTCAGATTCGTTTTGACCAAATATTTGGAATGAAAATAATAGAAATATGAGTAAGGTTTTATTCATAATAAATTTTATTGAAAGTGAATTTTCATCCTTTAAAATATAAGCTTTTTAATTGAATCTAAATCTCTTCTAAAACCGATTTACCAGAAGATTTATCTCCAGAAGTCCATTGCCAATTTTCATGGAGTCTAATTTTTCCATTCGGTAATATCTCAGGTGTTGACTTGCACCTTCCTGTCATTAACTCACCATAAATATTTACTTGATGATATCGCATTTTTATAATTCCATCTTCATCAACTAATCCAATCAAATGACCTTTTTTTATTTTTCCACCAGCATAATCTGAGGTAAGGATATTACCTTCTTGTTTGTAAATAAAAACAGTTTCTGAAGTAGTTTCACCGTTTTCTGTATTATGAAGTGGACGGAATTTTTTATTATTGTAATTCATTTTTTTATCAGTTTTCAAACGAAGATAGAAGAGATCAAGGGAGTTTTTACTCTAAATATTCACATTGAACAAATAACCCACAAACGCAGTTAATCCCATGGCTACGGTTCCCCAAAGAGTTATTCTTAAAACCGCTTTTAAAATACTAGACCCACCGGTATATGCAGAAAGAGCACCAAGCATCATTAAAAACAAAATAGCAAATCCGTATAACGAATATTCCATGATTTCCAATGGAATAAACAAAGCAACTAAAAAAGGCAACAATCCTCCGATAGTAAACGCAGCACCAGAAGCGAAAGCAGCTTGAATTGGCTTTGGTTCGTTGGCGTCGCTAATTCCTAATTCATCCCTAATATGTGCTTTTAAAGCATCTTTTTCAGTGAGCTCTTTGGCCACAATTAAGGCCGTTTCTTTTTTGAGGCCTCTTTGTTCATAAATATCAGCTAAATGCAGCAATTCATACTCGGGAGTTTCTTTCAATTGTTTGCGTTCTCTTTCAATATCCGCTTTTTCTAAATCAGATTGTGAACTTACCGAAACATACTCACCAGCTGCCATTGACAAAGCTCCAGCCACTAATCCGGCCAGGGTAGCAATAATTAAAGTCTGTCTAGATTCACTAGCTGCCGCAACTCCAATTGCAAGACTTGCAGTAGAAAGAATACCGTCATTTGCACCCAAAACAGCTGCACGAAGCCAATTGCTTTTGTGGATGTAATGTTTTTCTAAATAATTTTCAAGCTTTATTGATTTATCATCCATGTTTCAATGATTGGAAAAGAATTGCACATGCCAATTTTCTAATCCCAAAGTAACGGATTTTTTCAAACTAAACAATTTGAAAATTTATCTATTTACTTACGATTCCTATTTCTTTATTTACACTTTTAATAGAAATAATTACAAAATATTGAACCATAAAAATAGCTTACAAACATATATGCTTTTAATGGCAGTAAGTTGTTTACGCATAGAATTATAAAAAAATATAGGAGAAAATCTTTATAAATAGTGATCAGAAATAGTATGAAAAGAATTTGATTTTAGTTAGATTTATTGAAAATTCGAAACTTATGCGCTTAATAATTTTAATATTCGCTTTACCTTGCCTTTTCTTCACAAGTTGCGCCTCAACACAAGATGTTCAGAACAGCACAAATACAGAAGATAATTCGACGGAAAAACCAACAAATTCCGAGATTGTAAAACTGGATTTTGAAATTGTTAAAAGCAAAAAAAATCAAGAACAAATCACATTAATTAAATCAGAAGTTATAGCGGGAAAACTAGATGAAAGTGAAATCATTTATCCTCCTAAAGAATTAAGTAAATTGCTGGTTAGATTAGTGGATTCTAAAAACATCATTACGGATGAATTGGTAATTATGAAGTCTAATCTTCAAATTATAGATCAATACGAAGAAGAAGAACAAAAAGAACTGATAAATGACCAAATAGAAAGGAACTATTTCTCAATTCGTTTTAATAAAAGTTTGAATGTAAAAACGGTCAAGATTTTCAAATTAGAAGATGAAAAATCAGTCGAAATTTATAACGAAAAAATCGCACGTTTTTGAATCAATTAGAGGGAAATCATCTACTTAAATTCAACATAAATATTAAAACTTATCTCCGCTTAAAATTCAAATATTATCCATTGGAATTGACCTCACTTTTGTTGAGGCCTCACTTTACTCAACCAATATGCGATAAAAAAACCGCCTATTATTCCTGGAATGAACCATCCATAAAAACTTGGGAAAAACTGATTTACCACAACGAAAGCGGTTACTGCAGCGATATAGCCTCCCATAATATTTCCTAAATGTAACTTCAACCAATCTTTTTGTAAACGTTCAGGGTGTTTGTATAAAGTCAAATTTTTAAATGCTGAAAGAATTCCGACGACAGCAAATACCGATAAAACTATATTGATCACTCCAAGTAGAATTATTGGCAGGCTAATCATTAAAATTCCGGCGAAAATCATAATCCATGCCATCCATTTTTCAAAAGTTAGATTTGGATTCTTATGCTTAAATCTAAGTGCTCTTTTCCCAATTAAAACAAAGTATAAACTAAATAAACCCACAGCAAAAAGGAAAGGACTTTCGTGATTAGGAAGCACTGCAATAATCATTGCACTAATAGCTGATATAACCATTGAATAAAAGAATACTAGGCCTGATCTCCTATGTACTTTTAAACCTTTCTTAGCAATCATTGCAATAAGACCAAAAATGAATGCTACGCCGCCAAAACTGGCATGAATGATAATAAAAATGCCAATTGCTTGTTCCATTATGTAGTTTGTTTTCTACAATGTAATGCTTTGAAAAACAATTTACAAGGAATCCCATAAAGATAGCGTTGAAAAACTAGAAACTCACTAAAAGACTACCTTCCAAAAGCCACCCAAAAATCGTGTTCTGCGGATAGCTTTTGAAACTCCATAAACAAATCTTCTTTGTCGTTTTTCATTTCATGATTATACACACTTTGGAATGGTTTAATAAATTTACCTCTATATGCATTGAAGAAAAAAGCGTCGTCTAAATGCTCAATTTCTGATCTTCCCATTACTACAATTTTGTGTTTAGAAAGTATTGAACGAATACTTGGAAAGTACAATAAATATGTTGGATCAACAGCAATGCTATCCGTATAAAAAGCCATTCCGATTTGACGCGTTTCGGAACTCATGCTTTCTGTATTAATAATAAAATCTTCTTTTATTTCAACTCTGCTGAAATCCCAAGAATCGTATTCATAAGCTATTTTCAAGAGATCTTCATTAGTTAATTCATTTTTAAAACTTCCATTATTTTCATAAAAATACCAGGTGAGGTCTTGTTCAAAAACTTGTTTAACTATAGATTTTAAATCAATTTGATTAAACAATTCAGGCTCGTTTTTCTCAGAAAATTGTTTCCAACCTCTTGCAGAATAAGCAACAGAACGCAATTTCAAATAACGATTTTTATACAAATTCTTATCATTCCTTTCTAAAACATAACTTGGGTTCTCTGCGTAAATTTCTTTGTAAGGATGGTTAGATACAGGATACACAAATTCAAAAGATCTATTATTTGAATAATTTCTTTGTACTTTCAATACTCCTGTGCTATCCCAAACTGACCAAATTCCAATTCTCTGCCCTTTGAAAAATTCACCTAAAACCTTAGTTTCACCTGTCTGATATTTTTCATGATAAATTCCATTGAAATGATTGTTTTGAAAGCCAAAATCAGCATTTACAAACAAACTATCATTCATGGATTTTATCGCGTCTGAACTTTTTCTTACTACTCTAAAACCAACATATCTGGAAGAACTGTCTTGATAAATATATTTGTAAGGTGCGTTAATTAGGTGAAAATCATTTTTTGAACCTGGAGAATACTCCATATGATAAGAACCACCATAAATCACTTTTCTTTTCAGCGCTGGAGGATCATACGTTTTTGCATTATATTGATAATCTACCGTCATTTCTGAAAGCTCAAACATACTCTCGTCATAAGCATTCAATGTCCATGATTCAAGACCTTGATCTGTTTTTGGATTATACAATTCATAGTAAGCAATTAACTCTGAAACTATAGGTAAATCATATTCAAAACTTCTACCTTTCAACTTCGATTTTTCAGTTAGCCAATTACAATAATTTTGTGCTACGGTCCATGAAACACCAGGCATTGGTTTATTTTGTAATGCTTCGTTTTTCAAAATATTATTGAATAACTCGATACTAAAAGTTATGGATTTCGGTAACTGAGTTTCATAAAAACCCAAAGTAGAATCGCGTTTAATTTCTTCCATATAGGTTTTAAATTCCCCAACAGAAATAAACTCCGAAATGCTAAATGGAGTAACTAGCAACTCCTTTGTTTTTGATGATGCAATTATAGGCTCAACAGTCATTTCTGGCACAGGATAAAACTGTCCAAAAGAAGTTTCAGAAAACAAAAATGAAAAGATAAAAAGTAGGGTAAGTTTTATTGGTTTCATAAATAAAATTTTAGCGAAAGTATAAAAGTAATGTACATACTATATCGGAATAATTCAGATTGGTTACACTTCATCGCTAACTGAATTAAAAAAGTCGCATAGATGCGACCTTTTTAATATTTATAAATCAATTTGGTTATTCTTTCAATTCACACTCACCTCCAAAACCTCCAGCACTTTGATCATGCATACTACACGTGTCAAATTGTTCTTGTTTTGATAAGTGGCGCAAATCATATTCTTGTTTTTCACCATTAGCAAAATCACAATAGCAGAATCCGTTAATTTTGAATTATAATCACAATCCATACCACAATCTAAGGCTGAAGCAATTTCATGAATCAAATCAAATTTCTTGGGTGCATCTTTTGTATTATCCATAAAAACATCCTTTTCGTCCTCGTTTAATACTTGTAAAACCTCTTCTAAATGAGACTTGGGAAGGAATTCCTCTGGCTTAAAATGTACTGGACGAATTTCATGATCCTAGAGCCTAATTGATTCAACGAAGTTCTTTAAAAACACTTCATGAATACTCATCTCATTCTCCTGCATTCGATGTATTAAAAATACTATAGAAACTAAACAATAAAAAAATGATTGATTTTTTTAATCTAACAAGCAATAAATATTCTTTGATGCGGTAAAATTAAGGCAAAAAAAAATCACTTAACATTAAATGCTAAGTGATTCTCAAATCTTTTAAAAATAACAATCTTATAATAAGATAATTAATAGAATGATTATTAAGAGCAATCCACCAACAGAAATATAAACCCCACCTCCTACTGCGGTCGTTTTTTCTATTTCACGAACTTCTTTTCTTAGCGCTCTTTTCTCTGATCTATCAAGGTCAGAAAGATCCATGTTTTTGATTTCAATTAATCTTGATTCAATATCACTCGTTCTTTCTTCCTTCTCTATAACAACTCTATCTTTAAGACGCTCTGTCAATGGCTTATCTGATTCTTGAGCAGTTAAAGTTGTTGGTACTAGCATTAATGTCAACGCTCCAAAAAGCGCAATAAGTGTTTTTTTAGTTTTCATATTTTTAAGTTTTAATTTCTAAAATGGGATTTATTTAAAAAGTTGATACATTTTAAAAGTACTAATTTATTATTTAATGAAGGTTTTATAAAATTTGAAAAAAGTTAAAATTCTTAAATAAATAATTGATTTTTGAAGATTTTCGTCAAGTTACCACCTCCTTTAAAAGATAAACAACTCACATAACCCTATTCTTCTATTTAAAGAATAGTTTCATGTGAGTTATCTTCAAAATTTTAAAGATTAATTAAGTCTTAAGCCTTTTTAATTTTTTCAGCAAGCTCCTTTTCTTCACTATGTAATTTATTTGCAAGTGAGTCCATTACACCAGTAACTTTCGTTTTTAAATCATTGATGGTATCTGTACTTTTGCTAGAAATCATATCTCTAGTATCTGACCCCTTATGTGGCGCAAATAATACTCCTAAAATTGCTCCTGCCGCTATTCCTGCTACTACTCCTAAAACTACTTTTCCTGAATCCATGTTTTGTTTTTTTTAAATTGATTAATTATATTAAATTCCTTGAAATTTTAGCTTGAACTTTCCAATTGATAAATTGTTTTATAAAAAGAACAGCCATGCAAAATTTCTTATTTAACATTTCTTTTATGCTTGTTACTAAGATACAAAATTATGGTAGAGATTTGAGTTATAGACAATTATTAGGAGTTCATTTATATAAATTTAACGAAATCAACAATGATTAAAAACCTCCACCTTTTTGTCTACTCTCCTTGATGAATAGTGTTAATATTGAACTACGTTACATAAATATCTTTTGTCTAAGATTTTCTAACCCAACAAAAAAGGATGAATCCATTAAAAAAAATGAATTCATCCTCCTGAAAACAATTACAGATTTCAATTTAATGTTCGCTGGTAGAAGCAGCAATCATCTCATTGAATATTCAACCTGCGATCTATCTAACACACATTATACTTGATTATTGAACAATGTCGTTTTCGGTACTATAAAGTATAACACCTAATTGTCCAATTACACTATTAGGAACATTTAATCCTTGGGCAGCCAATACAATGTCTCCAACAAACTTATCAAAATCTGCATTGTCTGTAACAAATTGTTGATTAGCAGAGCCAAATCTAGAATAAGTCATATTGTTGTGCGCATCGGCCATTGACTTACCTTGATAAACCATTTGACCACTTACTGCTTGCTGTGTAAAGTCAGTGAAACTCTCCAACAATTGAGCGAATCCGGTAGTGTTACCATTTCCAACTTCATTCAATAAAGTAGGGAAATACTTAGCCAAAACTGTGTCTCCAGCAATGATTTGCAAAGAACCTTCTACAACTTTTCTAATTGCTAATCGACCAGCTTGGATCATTTGACCAGAATTATCAGGATCAGAAATACTCTTAGTACCCTGACCTTCTATTGCCATACTTGGGTCTCCTCCTTGTATGAACCAACCCAATGTATCATAAAGCGGGGTACTCATTAATACTGGAGGTTCAACTTCCGGTGGTGTAACTTCGTCTTTCTTACAAGACATAAAAGAGCCAAATCCAATCAGTATTGTTAAGACAATAACGAACGGTGTTTTTGATTTTTTAAACATAATTTAAAGTTTTAAAGATTAATAAATAGTGATTTAGATGAATAGGAAGTTAATTAACAATTTTTGAAACCATACTCGTCAACTTTCCATAGAAGGAATCGCTTTCTATTGCTGGACATCCTTTAGAAAGATCTTCTTCAGAAACTGTATACCTTGAACTAAGATAATTGGAACCTTGATTAAATTCTTTGTATATATTTTCTGTAGAATTTTTACGGTTATCGAAAGTGTAAATAAGGATATCACTTCCAACATTAAAGTAAGTGGATTTGACACCTTCGATATTTTTGAATTGATTTTCAATGGCGTTCGCTTGCCCTTCATTAATTTGTTCATCAAAATCTAATCTGCCTATTTGTGTTGTTGCAAGCGGCAAAGCTTCTTTTCCATAAACCATAATTCCAATATGAATTACAAGTGTTGCAAAGAATAAAAAAGCACCTCCGAGTAATATCGTAGCAACCATTTTAATTTTTTTTCTAGTTTTCATTCCATAGAGTTTTTAGTTTAGAGAGGCATATCTTTTATGCGTTTAAATTCATTTAATTGATTTAAAACATTCTCTTTTTAATACCTACGAACTAAAAACGTTTTTGGATTTAATATTTTGAAAAAAATTTTAGAACACATAAAAACCTTTGAATTTAATGAGCTTAAATTTTCACTCCATCAATTCAAAAGTTCTATTTGTTAGGCCAAATGTTATTCACTAACCACAGTTCAAATGGGCTCCTGAATAAGGTCGATAATAATAATATTGTAATACCTCTTCCAAAGCGATTTTAAGCGCTTTATTGACTGGCAAAATAGTATTGCCCATATGATGATCTATTTGACTAAGTTTCATATAGTAATCGGCAAATACTGGGACGAACATCCCGTTAGTTATGGATTTCACTGTTTTCCCGTAATTTTCAGTTTGACCTTCTTTAATAGTTTTACAAGTAGCAAGCCTTAGTTGACCAAATTTATCTCTAGTTGCACCAAAACCAAAGAGTCGACAAATTAATCCTCGGTATTTATAGGCGCTACAACGGCCTTTCCCTAAAACGGTTAATGACTTATAAATGTGGCAGGTTTTACTGTTTGTTTGGTTAAGTTCAACAAGTGTGTTTTCTGCCTCTCCATTCAAGAACAAATGGAATGCCCATGGTAAAAACTCTAATGGTGAAGCGTCCAAATTAGGATGAGTGCAACAGTTTCCACAACCTGAAACGCACCTTAAACCTGATTCTTTTTTAAATTGAACACTTTCCAATTCTAAATCGCAGAATAACTTTTCTACTAATTTCACCTTCCGTTCTATCGACATTAATTTTTATTCAAATGTAGAATGAAAAACAATTTGGTTTTCACCATTAAATGTTAAAAAAAGAAGAAAGTTTTATTGGCCAAAAAGAGATTGAGAAAGTGATGTTCTTTTACAGAATTGGAACTTTTACAGCAAGCGCGAAACTAATAATTACTAAAGTTTTAATTTGTATTTGGGAAAATGATCAACTTCCAAACTCCTCAGAATAATTCTCCCCTATTTTCAACCTAAACCTCGTTCCTTTTTCTACTTTTAAAATTGCAACAGAAGTTAAAACAATCTCACCTTTTGGAAGTGCTATTGATGGAAGTCCGCCTGAACAAGGATAGCTATATGGATGTTCAAGCGCTTTCCACTCTCCATTCGCTTCTTTAATTTCTGTAATTATTGGAATTTGCGAACCATAACCTATCAAAATTTGATCATTAGAAAGGTTTTCTAAAACCACAGGATATGCACGGTAAACAAATTCTCTCATCTCAAACTTAGTTCTCCCAATATTTCTGATGAGTTGGGAAGTATCTATCGTTATTTTGATTTTAGCTTCTTCCCAAGTTTTAGGAATTGAGTCAAAACGAAAGTTCAAATCCTTGTAATATTTGGAATAATTTTCTCGCTTTTCATTGAATAATTCAGCTTTAACTTTATTCTGTTTCATCAATTCTTTATCTTCTAAAACTTGAAAAATTGTGGCAGCTCCAAAAGCATACGAAACAAGATTATAATCTGCATAAAGGGTGTCCTTTATCTCACCAAAATACAATGGAGAAGAATTAGAGAAGTTCCTTTTTTCTAATTTTCTATTTGTAGACTTAAATTGAAATGTATCCATTATAATTGGAAATTGATTTTCTAATTTTGAATCAGTTTCGTTTTCGATAAGTTCAATTTCATTCTTTTCCTCCCGCTCACATTCAAAAAAAACAAAATTAAGCAACAATACAATCACTGCAACAATAAAGAAAGGTGACTTTACAATTTCATTAAGCCTAGATTCAGGTTTCTTACTTCTAACATTAAAAGATTTAGCATTGGTAAATAACAAAACCTTCTCGTGATCTTCTTCTTTAAGGTTTAATCCAATAATTGAAGACTTAATCCTTTCTAAAATTAATGGGCTCAAATCATTTCTTTGAACAATTAGTTTTGCGGTATTGAAATAAGTGATGAGGTCAGCATAAAAGTGACTGTCCAATTCATTCAAAACCTCTACATAATTATGATCATAAACCATTTTAAGCTGTTCAATCAATTCCTTATCTTGACTCACTTTTGTTTGAACCAAAAGTTGACTCAAATAGGCACTAACTGGTTTTTGGACTTCGATGCGTTTCTCCTTCTTGAGTAATGCACTAAATATTAAATGATTTTTCAACTCAAATAAATCATTAATCTGAGTGTAAAGCTTTATCTTACATAAGAGAATTGGTGCTAAATATACTTCGATAAAATCTTGATATAACTTAAGTAATGAGCTTTCATCATGGTGTTTAATTTGTTCATCTGGTAAAATTATATCTCCTTTACTAAATAAATATTCTACAAGTAAATGGTCATCTTCTATCCAATCATGAAAACCAAGAACATGTTCCTCTTGGAGTTGACTAATGATAAAAATCAATTGTTTTCGAGTAAATTCTTGACCAAAAGCAATTAATATGTCACTTTTTTCAAAATGTTGGTCAACCGATATTTTTAATCTTTCAATAAATTCATCATCCATGCGTGAGACATCCAGCTTAAAAACTGTTGCTAATCTTCTTACAGTGATGAATTTCATGAAACTGTATTTGATTTATAAATCTGAATGTCCAATAAAAAATCAATGTCCTCTTCAATCTTATTTCCAATTACAATTACATTTGTCCCCGCGGATGCCAGAAATTTAATTTGTTCTACAGAACGAACTCCTCCACCAACAATTGTAATCGTTTTTAATCTTGAATTTACTTGTGAAATTAGTGATACTTCAACTGGTTCACTGGCTCCACTGCCAGCATCAAAATATACAACTTGATTACCTTGCAGCGTTCCCGCGATGGCCGTATTTAAAGCAATCAATGAATTATCTCTAGGAATTGGCGTGGTTTGACTCACATAAGCCACGGTAGATTGCTTTCCTCCATCGATCAAAATATACGCCGTAGGAATAATTTCCAAATCCAATTGAATAACCTCTTGTGCACTTTTCACATGCTGCCCAATTAAATACTCCGGGTTTCGACCAGAAAGTAAACTCAAATATAATAGAGCATCTGCATCATTGGAAATTTGTTGATGGTCACCAGGAAAAATCACTAATGGAATTTTCGTTAGGCTTTTTAAAATCGACGTTGTTTTTTCAAAATCTGAACGCGTAACTGTACTTCCGCCAATAAAAAAGTAATCAATCTTCGCGAATTCGGCTTTTTCAACAATCTTTTGTAAATCGCCTTTAGAATTTGTCATTTCAGGATCAACTAAAACAGCAATTTGACCAGTTTTAGCCCTCAGTTTTTGGATAATGTGATTAGTTGACCTCATAAACAGGAGATGGATTAATTGAAATTACAAAATTATCTTTAACATCTAAAATAAGCTCTACTTCTTTTTTATTATCCGGAAAATAAATCCTGCCTTTCCATTTTTGCTCATTAATTCTTGTGAGCAATAAACTCTCAGCAAAAATAATCTTCTTTCTTCCAGCCAATTTATACAAAGCTTCTTTTCCCGACCAAACTTTAATCATTTCTTCAACAGAAGAAGTGTTGGTTAACCGTTCTTCTTCCGCACTTAAAAATTTATGTTTTACACGCATCACTTTTTCATTGATAGGCTCCAGATCCAAACCTACTTGAAAAGTTTCACAATAAGCCATTCCCACAACATGATTAGCATGAGAGATAGAAATAAAACCTTCACCTTCCACGTAAGGCGCTCCAATTTCGGAATAAAGAATCGGTTCATTTCCAAAATGCATAGTTCTTAAAACGCGTGTGGCTACATATTCTCTTCTTCTTGAAGAATGATTTAGAGATTCTAACTTTTTGTGTTCAGATGGAAGTAAATTATGTAGGTGTTCTTCCGTAACAAAATCGTCGTAGTAAAGTAAGAAAACTGATACTGGTCCGTAATTAATTTTTTCGGTGTGGAACATAATTTTTTAAACTAGTTAGATGAAATATACTTCAAAAAATAATTCATTGAACTTTCTTCAAAATTCTGAAACTTATAGTAAGATATTCGGTATAAAATTAACATTCATACTTGAAAAAGTAAATTTAGGAGAGCGAATTATCGTTTTGTGGAGAATAAAAAACCAAAGTTAACAGGTGTTAATAACTTGTTTGGCATAAAAAAGTGTAACTTTGTGGATTCTTTTGTAAGAAGAAGTGCAATTTGTATTAATTTTTATACATTTGCACTCCAAAATTTTTGGACATTATGAGTTCGAATAAAGAGTTTATTATACCGTTTGAAGGCTTAAAGAATGGAAAACATTCATTTGAGTTTAATATAACGACAGAGTTCTTTGAAGAGTTAGCGTATTCTATTATTCAAGGAGGTGATGTAAAAGTCGATTTCCAGTTGAATAAGAAAGACACTATGTTGATTGGTGATATTGAAATGTCAGGTACAGTTCAAAAATCATGTGATCGATGTACAGATATAATGGACATTCCATTGGAAGTTTCGCACCAAATTATTTATAAATTTGGCGAAGAAGAAAGTGTGGATGAAAATTTAATTGTCCTTCCAGTTTCAGCATTTACAATTGATATCGCATCAACTTTATACGAATTGTTAACCGTGGCATTGCCAGGAAGAACAGTTCATGAAGAAGATGAGTGCAATGAAGAAATGTTGGACTTAATAGATAAATACGTTGATTCATCAGAAAGTTATGAAGACGAATCCGACGATGATGAGGAAGATACCGATCCACGTTGGGACGCATTAAAAAATTTGAATTAAAATCTTAAATATAAAGTAAAATGGCACATCCAAAAAGAAGAACGTCGACTACAAGAAGAGATAAGAGACGTACACACAAGAAAGCAATAGCTGGAAATATCTCAACATGTCCTACAACAGGTCAACCGCATTTATTTCACCGTGCTCACTGGTACGAGGGAAAACTTTACTATAAAGGTCAAGTAATTGCTGAGAAAGAAGTAGCAGTATAATTTGCTTATCCAGCAAACTAAAGTGTACAAACACTTATGAAACTTGGATTAGATATTAGTGGTGGCGATTTTGCACCAAGAGCAAATGTTCTTGGTGCAATATTGGCTTTAGACCATCTGCCCGACGATGTAGAAATTGTTCTCATCGGACGTGAGGAAGAAATTACCCCAATTTTGAAAGAAAAAGGGGTGGATTCTAACCGTTTATCAATTGTTAATGCTCCAGACATCATCACGATGGAGGATCATCCTACAAGAGCAATTCCTCAAAAACCCAATAGTTCAATCTCAGTGGGATTTGAACTTTTAGCACAAAAAGAAATAGATTCATTTGCTAGCACAGGTAATACCGGTGCTATGCTTGTTGGTTCTATATATAAGGTAAACTCCATTCCTGGGGTAATTCGTCCTTGCATAACTTCTGTTTTACCTGTCTTTGGTGGTGGAGATTCTATCATTCTGGATGTTGGAGCAAATGCAGACTGCAAACCAGACGTTTTATATCAATTCGCCAGTTTAGGTTCTATTTATGCTAAAAGTGTAATGAACATTAAAAATCCACGTATTGGATTATTAAATATTGGAGAAGAAGAAGGAAAAGGAAATTTACTTACGCAATCTGCATACAAATTAATGAAGAACTCCGAGGATTTCAATTTTATTGGAAATATCGAAGGTCGTGACTTATTTACTGGAAAGGCAGATGTTGTAGTTTGTGATGGTTATACTGGAAATATTGTATTAAAACAAGCAGAAGGAATGTATTCTATAACTAGGAAACTAGGAATGAAAGACAAGTACTTAGAGCGTTTTAATTATGAAAATTACGGTGGAACTCCTATATTAGGCGTTAATTCTGACGTTATTATTGGTCATGGAATCTCTAATGACGTTGCAGTTAAAGGTATGTTGTGTTTAGCGCACAACGTTGCCAGCTCTGGATTAACTAAAAAGATAAAAGAAGCTTTCAAATAATGAAAAAAATAACAGCGGCAATAACAGGCGTTCAAGGTTATGTACCTGAAACGGTACTTTCTAACAAGGATCTTGAAAAAATGATTGACACCACAGACGAGTGGATAACTTCTCGCACCGGTGTAAAAGAAAGGCGAATGCTGGGTGATGGCAATCCTACTTCAGACATTGGAGTAGCTGCTGTAAACGAATTGCTTGCTAAAAAAGGAATTTCTCCAGAAGAAATTGACCTTGTAATATGTGCAACAGTAACTCCAGATCATCAATTTCCCGCAACTGCAAATATTATTTCTGATAGAACAGGAATGTCAAACGCTTGGAGTTTCGATGTAAACGCAGCATGTTCAGGATTCATATATGCATTAACTACAGGTTCTCAATTTATTGAAACAGGGAAATACAAAAAGGTTATTGTTATAGGTTCAGATAAAATGTCATCTATCATTGATTATGAAGATCGTACAACTTGTGTGATTTTTGGAGATGGTGGTGGCGCTGTTTTATTGGAACCAAACGAAGAAGGATATGGTGTCATCGACAGCGTCCTTAAAAGTGATGGTCAAGGAAAAAAATATTTAGTACAACCTGCAGGAGGATCAAAACTTCCAGCAAGTCATAAAACTGTTGATGAACGCTTGCACTATGTTAAGCAAGAAGGTCAAGCAGTATTTAAATTTGCCGTTACAAATATGGCAGATGTTTCTGCTGAGATAATGGAGCGCAACAATTTATCATCAGATGATGTAAATTGGTTGGTACCTCATCAAGCCAATTTACGAATTATTGATGCAACGGCAAATCGCATGGGATTATCAAAAGAAAAAGTGATGATCAATATCGAAAAATATGGTAACACTACCGCTGGAACTCTTCCTTTATGCCTTTGGGATTGGGAGAAACAGCTAAAAAAAGGAGACAATATTATTCTCTCTGCATTTGGTGGTGGTTTTACTTGGGGAGCAGTTTACCTTAAGTGGGCTTACAATTCTTAAAATAAAATACGTACATTTATCCTATAAATATTCACACATGATGAATCAAAAAGAAATTCAAGAGCTAATAAAATTCGTTTCTAAGTCTGGTGTTACAGAAGTAGAAATCGAAGAAAAAGACTTTAAAATTACAATTAAGTCTGAACCAAAAAGAAAGAATGAATCTGAAGAGAAAACAGTTTACATTCAACAACCAATGCAGCAGATGCCACAGCAGCCAATGCAACAACAAATGCCACAAGCCGTAGCTCCAGCAGCCCCTGCTCCAGCGGCAGATAAAGGTGCAGCGGAAACAGCTAGTGAAGACAGTAAATACATCACTGTTAAATCTCCAATGATTGGTACATTCTACCGTTCTCCATCTCCAGACAAACCTGTATTTGTAGAAGTAGGAAGCACAATCAAAAATGGTGATCCTGTTTGTATTATTGAAGCTATGAAATTGTTCAATGAAATTGAATCAGAAGTACAAGGAAAAATTATTAAAGTACTTGTAGATGATGCTTCACCTGTTGAATATGACCAACCTTTATTTTTGGTTGATCCTTCATAATGTTAACGATTAAAACATTATAAAATTATTTTACGTAGAACTAAATACCCAAAAGGCATGTTCAAGAAAATATTGATTGCCAATAGGGGCGAAATCGCCTTACGTGTTATTAGAACATGTAAGGAAATGGGAATTAAAACTGTCGCTGTATATAGTACTGCTGACAAGGATAGTTTACATGTACGTTTCGCCGATGAAGCTGTATGCATAGGTCCCGCAGCTAGCTCATTATCCTATTTACAAATACCGAATATTATTGCTGCTGCAGAAATTACAAATGCAGATGCAATTCACCCAGGATATGGTTTCCTTTCAGAAAACTCAAAGTTTTCTAAAGTATGTCAAGAACACAATATTAAATTCATTGGTGCTACCCCAGAACAAATTGATGGAATGGGAGATAAAGCAAACGCAAAGGCTACCATGATTAAAGCTGGTGTTCCTTGTATTCCTGGATCAAAAGGACTTGTGAAAGACATTGAAGAATGTTTAAAACTTGCAGAAAAGATAAAGTACCCTGTTATTCTTAAAGCAACTGCCGGTGGTGGTGGTAAAGGAATGCGTGAAGTATGGAAAAAAGAAGATATGCAAAAAGCATGGGATTCTGCAAGACAAGAGTCTAAAGCTGCTTTTGGTAACGATGGTTTGTACATGGAAAAGTACATCGAAATGCCTCGTCATATCGAAATCCAAATAGCGGGAGACCAATTTGGAAATGCATGTCACCTTTCAGAGCGTGATTGTTCTATTCAACGAAGACACCAAAAATTAGTAGAAGAAACTCCTTCTCCATTCATGACCAAAAAGTTGCGTAAGGATATGGGAGCGGCAGCTATTAAAGCAGCAAAAGCTGTAAAATATGAAGGTGTTGGTACTGTTGAATTCCTTGTAGATAAAAACAGAGATTTTTACTTCATGGAAATGAATACACGTATCCAAGTTGAACACACAATTACTGAAGAAGTAATTAACTTTGACTTAATTAAAGAACAAATAAAATTAGCGGCTGGAAGTAAAATCAGCGGTAAAAATTATGAGCCAATCATGCATGCGATTCAATGTCGTATCAATGCAGAAGATCCTTATAATAACTTCCGCCCTTCTCCAGGAAAAATCACTGAATACCATGAACCAGGTGGTCATGGAATCCGTATCGATACTCATGTTTATGCAGGATACACAATTCCATCTCACTACGATTCAATGATTGCTAAATTGATTACTGTTGCACAAACACGTGAAGAAGCAATTCTTAAAATGCGTCGTGCATTAGATGAATACATCATTGAAGGTGTAAAAAGCACAATTCCTTTTCACCAAAAATTAATGGTTGATGAGAAATTCAATGCTGGAGATTTCACCACAAAATTCATGGAAGATTTTAAATTCTAAAATCCGAAATAACTAAATAATTTAAAAGTCCAAGCAGTAATGTTTGGACTTTTTTTTGAATTTAACAAGCCCTATTCATAACTTAAAAAACTTTCGACCTACAATATTCATATCTTTTTCAAGTTTAAAGTAGAAACAATTAAACACTATGAAAACCATACTCACATTAATCATATTCGTAATATCTTTTTCTACCTTTTCTCAATTAGGAATAAAAGCAGGATTCGCAATAGTAAAACCAGTCAACAATTATACTTCAGGACCATATTTAGGATTTAATGCAGGCTTGACTTATGAATGGAATGATAGATTTAGAGGTGAAGTATTATTTGAGAGAATGTATCAAAAAGATGAAATAACATTCACAACAATAGAACAAAATCAAGAAAGCCTGCAGGTTGATACCTTAACTGCACATCATAACATCATTCCAATAACGTTAGGATTAGATTATAGAATTCTTACGGGTATGCTTCAACCTTATGTAGGTTTAAACATAGGAATGATGACCTTAGGAACGAAAGTAAAAAGTAAACGATACAATAACCAATTTTTCACATTACATCCAAAAGTTGGGTTAAATATAGATTTAACGGAGAATTTTAAATTGGACTTAGCCATTAAGCATCATATTATTTTCAACCAAAAGAACAATGGAATATCCAATAATCAAATATTTGGTGCCAACTTGGGAGTAAATTATAATTTTTAATAGATGGTTATTTCTTTAAGATTCTCAACCAGCAGAACAATTATTAAGTGACCCCATACAAACATTTCAAATTCTATTAGAAATTAATTCAACGACAGAAGTTAAGCATAAGCTAAAAATATTTTAGGAGCTAATTTAGGTTTGCCCTATAGATTATAATGACGCAATTGTAATGATTTCATTGACTCCTATCAATATGACTATAAAAGCCGAATACTTGCCAAGTGAAATTACACATTAGTTTGTAAATTGAATTTAATTATATAAGTTTGATTCACTATTAATTAAAAAATCAATCATGAGGAAAACATTACTTTTAACTACCGTTCTGGCATTAATAATTTCAGGATCAGCTTTTTCACAAATTGGAGTTAAAGCTGGATTTGCATTAGGGGAACCATTGGATAACAGTACATCTAACATGCATTTAGGATTTGATGTTGGGATAACTTATGAGGTTACTGAAAAAATTCGTACTGAAATTCTATTTGAAAGATTAGCAAGGGAAGAAAACATATCGTTAGGATTTTTAGGAAATTTTCCCATTAAAACAATCATAACGCCAATTACAATTGGCGCAGATTACACATTTTTGACTGGCCAACTTCAAACTTATGCTGGTTTAAATTTAGGAATGTACAGATTTAGAACAGAAGCATTTGGACAAGACGAATCAGATGCATACTTTGGATTTTATCCCAAAATAGGATTCAGTTATGAAGTTACAAGTAATATCTTTTTAGATGCTAACCTAAAATATCACCTGGTATTCAACAAAGGCGATAAAGAAACTAACCTTGAAGGTATCGAAAATTTAGACGGACTTACAATTACTGAAGCATCAAACACCACTATTTTCGGAGCAAACATAGGCATAATATACAAGTTCAATTAAAAAGTGAGTAAATCTGGTTGTTAATTGCATTAAGGTATTAAATTTGTGTTCTAAATTTTAACGAGGTATGAAGACAGGTATTGCAAATAAGAAAATTGAGAAAATCATCGCTTTGGTTGAAAAAGATGGTGTACTTGCAGAAAGTTTAATTCAAGAACTTAAGGAATTAAGAGAATTAGCACTTAAAGAAACAGATCCTTTATTGGCAAAAGTTACACGTTTAACATTTGAATACCTTGAAGAAAAAGAGGCATACGATGTGCAAGCATTGTGGGAAGAAGATGAAGAAGGAGGAGAATTTCCATTGGAAATCGATGACAAAGAAAATCTTTTGAACCTATTGAATCTTATGCTAAATTCTGATCACAAGATTAACAGAGAAGAAATTAAAGATTACCGTTCAGCTTTAAAAGAAGAGCTTTACTAAGGCAATTTACTTTTAAAACATATTCAAAGTCCGCTTTTTTTTTAGAAAGGCGGACTTTTTTTTTCATAAATGTTTGAAAACCGATTTCAATCGAACTCAAGTAAGTTTTGTGTGTTTAAACATAGAATAAAAGCATCACAATATGAATAATCACTTAATAATCGGGTTTTTAATGCTTATTGGTTTTGGATTCCATGGTCAATCTCAAATAAAAACCAATTTAGCATTCAATAAAGAAAGACAACAGATCAATAAGTCGGGAATGGTGGCACTTTCTTCATGGGCGGCCGCCAACATAGCAATTGGATCTATTGGATGGGCTACCGCTCAAGCAGAGGCTAAATACTTTCATCAGATGAATGCTTTTTGGAACATAGTCAACTTAGGAATTTCAGTTCCAGGATTATTTCAGTCTAAAAAAGATGAAGAAAAAAAAATAAGCAACGGAAAATTAATTCAAAAACAATATTCAACAGAACAAATATACCTTATCAATGAAGCCTTAAATGTAGTTTATATAGGATCAGGAATCTTATTAAGTAATGTTGCTGATCAATATCCTAAAAATGAACAACGATTTCAAGGCTATGGGAAATCCATGATTTTTCAAGGAAGTTTTTTATTGGTATTTGATCTTATTCAATTCTTACGACACCGTAATCACAGGTTGAATTCTTCTACACTATTTTTCGACCAAGTTTCATTGAGCAACAACGGTTTTGGTTTTAAATATAGTTTTAAGTAGCCTTTTTTTCGAAATAGTACAAAATAGAAAAGGTAGACCAAAATTGATCTACCTTTTTACATACAAAATAAATATCTAATTAGTCAAGGAAAGTTACAACTCCATTTTCAACATCATAAACCCCTCCGATGATTGCTACTTCATTATTTTTTTCCATTTCTAAAATAATTTCACTTCCATTTCTAATTTCATTCATAGAATTCAGAACATTCTCATTAACAACTAAATTAACAGATTCATTTTCAGTTACATCTTCAACATTAGAACGAACTTTATCAACTGAAACCTTAATTTTGCTCAATAAACCTGTAATATTACCTAATTCAACTCCCTGACAAGCTGAAGTTACAGCTCCACAACGTGTATGACCTAAAACAAGAATTAACTTCGCTCCTGCCACTTTACAAGAATATTCCAAAGAACCAAGAATATCATCATTTACAATGTTACCTGCGATTCTTGTATTGAATGAATCACCAATACCTAAGTCAAAAACTTGTTCAGAGGTTACGCGCGAATCAATACAACCTAGAACCACAGTATGTGGAAATTGACCAGTAGAAGTTTCTCTTACTTGACTTAAAAGGTCTCGGTTCATTGTGGTGTTTTTTACAAATCTTTCATTTCCATCTTTCAAAATTTGTTTAATTTCTTCAATGCTTAACTTTGTTTGAATTTCTTTATTAATTGTGTTCATATTATTGATTTTTTAAAAATGAATTTTCATCTAAATTTCTGTGGTTCTCAAATCCTTTAAACTCCACATTTATGTTTCTTGTTTTTGCGTTTTGATTGAAATCCTTTAATAGATCATAGATATCGCTATCAAGATGCTTACTAATTGAACCATCAATTATTACATTACTATTTTCTTCAAGTTCATCAAACTTTTTATGTAAGTTACCTTTGTTAAAGAAAGAAACAACCTCCCCTAATTGAATAGTTAATGCAGACTCGCTTCGTATGTACTTTGAATGCATTCCATTTTCGAAATTTCTTTTGAGAATATAGAATACTGCGATTACAAATCCTACAATAATACCCCAAAGTAAATTAACAAATACAATCACTACAATAGTAACAACAAATGGTAAAAATTGACTTAATCCTTGCTTATACATCTCCTTAAATAAATCCACATTTGCCAACTTGTAACCAACTTGTAGAAGCACAGCTGCAAGAACTGCAAGAGGAATCATATTTAAAACTGACGGCAATGCAAGAACAAATACGGTAAGGAAAATACCATGAACTATAGCGGCCATTTTAGTTCTACCACCTGCAGCAATATTAGTTGAACTTCTTACAATAACTTGAGTAATTGGCAAACCACCAATTAAAGAAGAAACTATATTTCCCGAACCTTGCGCCAATAATTCTCGATTTGTTGGAGTAGAGCGTTTAAATGGATCCATTTTATCAGTAGCTGCTACACTCAACAAGGTCTCTAAACTAGCAACAATTGCCAAGGTTAAAGCGATAACATATATCCTAGGGTTCGATAAAATTGTCCAATCTGGGAAAGTAAGCAACCCAAAATATGGCAATTCTTTATCAGCAGACTGAATATCAACCAAATGAGAATTTGATAATTTTTTATCCCCTAAGTTTATGAATTCATTCGTCAAAGCTAAATTTGGTGCAGTGTGAAAAAACAATTCATTGATCAATACTGCCACAGCAACGGCTAATAAAGGTCCTGGAATAAGTTTTAAAATAGCATTTTGCTTAATAAAAGGTCTTTGAAAAAGTATCAAAATAACTAAAGAAACCACTGTAATAATGATTGCTCCTACAGAAAAATGGCTTAAGGAATAGGTAATATCAGCGAAAAAACTACCGTCATCAACTTGAAAATATTTCCAATCACCTTCAGGATTTTTATCCATACCAAAAGCATGTGGAATCTGTTTCAATATAAGCGTGATACCAATACCTGCCAGCATTCCTTTTATCACAGAAGAAGGGAAATAATATCCAATAATTCCTGCCCTCATAATGGATAAGATAATTTGGAAGATACCGGCTAAAACTCCAGCCACTAAAAAGGCTTGAAAACCAACAGCCATATCAAAATCACCTGCTGCATTTGTACCTAATTCCAAAATACTATCAGCGACAATCACCGCTAAACCAGCAGCTGGACCAGAAACTCCTAATGGAGAACCACTTATTGCTCCAACTAATATTCCACCTACTACACCTGCTATAATTCCTGAAAACATAGGAGCTCCAGAGGCTAAAGCAATACCAAGACACAATGGTAAAGCCACTAAAAAGACAACTAAACCTGACGGAACATCGTATTTTAGATTTTTAAACATTTCAAAATTTTTCATTAATATTTTTTTGTGACATAAATAATGTCATATAATAATTGTTAAGCAACATAAAAAAATGCCACTCAAAGGATGCTTATAAATAAGAATTAAGAAAAATTATGCGTGTTCTGGTGGTGGAGTAGTATTCTCCTGGTGGTTTGTTTTGATTTTAAAAGAGTAAAGATCCTTGTCAATCTTCAATTGGATAGGCAATTCTAAGTATCGCTCAACTCCTATAGGTGTATGAATAACTTCTTCCTCCATGGGATTAGCAGATCTATTTGGATTCTCTTGGTCACCTAATTCATAATAGTCATTACAGTCTTCAATGTGAAAACTAATTAAGGTCTCAGCAATAAAAATAACTGGACCCTGAAAAAACATTAGCAAACTTGCTAAACAAATAATTGAATATAACTTTTGTTTTCTCACCATGCAAAATTAGTAAATCATTATGAAAAATAAGAATCTGAATTATTAAAGGATGGTTATTTTTTACTTTTAGAGGAGGAAATACATAAAAAAAACGTTAAATATAAGTTCGGTCTCCTATTTCAATTTCAAAAAGATATTTACTTAAAAAAAAATAATATCAAAATAGATTGTTCTACACCGTTATTTAAAACCGTTCTAAATAATAAATTCTGACAATGTTATGACAATAGAATAAGGCATTATCACGATATTTACAGCAAAAAAAAAGGGAGAAGAAGGTGAAAGGAATTCACATATTTGCATTTACACACCGCCAACTTGAAGTTAATCAGATTGGTCGACTTCATATTGCTCCTGATGACCAAAAGGAAAAACTAACTTTACTCAAGGAAAAATTTCAAATAGATGAATTAATGTACATTTCGACATGTAACCGTGTTGAGTTCATCATTTCAAAACAAGAAGAAATTGATATTCCTGAGTTCCAATCCTATTTGGCTTTTTTATTTCCAGATTTTGATCAAGATCAGATAAATCTATTTGGTCATCAAGTAGAAAGATATAGAGAATTTCATGCTGTTGAGCACCTAATAAAAGTGACCTCTTCAATAGATTCGATGGTAATAGGAGAAAGAGAAATTATTACCCAAGTAAGAAAATCGTTCGATACTTGTAAGGCATTTGACCTTACTGGAGATTCGATTCGATTAATGATTCGTCACACCATCGAAACTGCAAAACGAATATATACACAAACAAATATTGCTCAAAACCCTGTATCTGTGGTGTCATTGGCTTATCACACATTACGCGTAAAGGATATCCCATTAGATGCTCGCATATTAATTATTGGCGCTGGGGTAACCAACACCAATATGAGCCGATTTTTAAAGAAACATGGGTTTACAAACTTTGCTGTTTTTAATCGAACATTGAGTAAGGCGCAAGTTTTAGCAAATCAATTATATGGTGAAGCGTATTCTTTAAATGAATTACCTATTTACATTAAGGGCTTTGACATAATTATTACTTGTACAGGAGCGGATTCCTCAATTATTAGTCCTGTTATATATGAAAACTTATTACAGGGAGATACAGATTCTAAAATAGTGATTGATTTGGCTATTCCTAGTGATTTAGATCATGAAGTAACGCAACAATTCTCTTTGGATTATATTTCTATTGATTATTTGCAAAAAATATCATCTAAAAATTTAGAAAAAAGAGCACGAGAAATTATTCACGTTGAAACAATTGTTGAGGAAGCAGTAAAAGAATTTAAATTCATGGCTCACGAAAGAGAGGTAGAAAAAGCTATGCGAATAGTTCCTCAAACAGTGAAGGATATAAAAGCGACTGCAATGGAACATGTTTTTGCCAAAGAAATTGAATGTCTTGATGAAGCATCAAAAGAAACAGTTGAAAAAATGATGGCCTATTTTGAAAAGAAATACATGAGTGTTCCTATGAAAATGGCCAAAGAAATATTACTTAAGAAATGAAAAAAATAATCATAGGATCACGTGGAAGTGACCTGGCATTGTGGCAAGCAAATTTTGTAAAAGACGAATTACAAAAACGAGGACAAGAAGTTGAAATTAAGGTGATTTCCACACAAGGAGACAGAATTCAACACTTGAGTTTTGACAAAATGGAAGGAAAAGGTTTTTTCACCAAAGAAATTGAAGCCGCACTTCTTGACAAAACAATTGATTTAGCAGTTCATTCACATAAAGATTTAGAAACAACCTCCCCAGAAGGTTTAGTTATTGCAGCAGTTTCATACAGAGAAGATCCATCAGAATTATTGTTAATCAGAAATGAATCTGTTGACAACAATGAAGAACTAGGAATTAAACAAAATCCAATTATTGGGACTTCTTCCGCACGAAGAAAATCGCAATTAATTACATTTCGTGATGATATTGAAATTAGGGATTTAAGAGGAAATGTGGGCACACGAATCAATAAACTACGTGAAGGTCAATATGACGCCATTGTTTTAGCCATGGCAGGTGTTAAACGATTGGATTTAGATTTATCTGATTTAACGATTAGTACTTTAGATCCAACCCTGTTTATTCCATGTCCAGCTCAAGGAGTTTTAGGACTTCAAATCAGAGAAGAAGACAAAGAATTGGCAAAGGTTCTTGAGGAGCTGAACGATACAGAAGTTGAAAAACGCATTGGTATTGAAAGAGGGGTTTTGAGAAATCTTGATGGAGGATGCCAATTACCATTAGGAATCTATTGTGATGAAGAAATGACTGTTCATGTAGCTTTCGCTAAAGAATGGGAAGATGGCGCAGAATTCAATACCTACTCGGCTGTTGACAATCCAGATATCATAAAAGAAATTCTAAGCGACATCCAACCACAATAAGCAATGTTATTCGTCTCCAAAAAAGTTACACAACCTGAGTTTCTAGCTTACGTTAATGCTGCGGAGATAAATATGATTGATACTTCAATGATTTCGTTTGAAGCTGTACCTATTGAATGTCCAGAAAGCAAATATGAAGTGGTCTTTTTTACAAGTCCTCGTTCTGCTCAATTCTTTTTGAACAGTTGTGAAATTCCTCACGAGGTTGAAATAGCAACAATAGGAAAAGTTACATCAGATTTTGTTGAAACTAAGGGATATTCTATCGCATTTACAGGTGTTACGAGTGGAATTCCATCTATCGTGAGTGAAGAATTCAAAGCATTTGTAGGAGAAAGAAAAGTGCTCTTTCCACAGTCCAACTATTCTCAACGTTCGATGCAAGCAAGTTTAGATACTCATCAGATTATTGATTTGGTGGTTTATAAGACCGTGTTAACACCAATAAAACTTATAGCTCAACCATCTATTCTTGTTTTCACGAGTCCCACCAATGTTGAATCATTTTTACAACTCAATGAGGTTTCAGAAAGTCAAAAAGTAATTGCTTGGGGAAAAACAACGGAGGCTTTTTTGAGCAAAAATGGAATAAAATCTGATTTTACATTAAAATATTCTTCTTTTGAAGAGTTACAGAAGATTTTGGTTCAACTAAAAGCAAACCAATAGATAAAATCTAGAGGATACTAATTTTTGCTTACTACTTATAAATAAGTTCAGCACTATTCTTTTTACAGTTAAACTTTGCAGTTTTTCCAAAAATCAAAGCTCGATTATCATCTAAGTGTCCAGCAGGGAATCCAAAAGAAATTGGAGTTGAATGATAAGTGAAATGCGATTTTATGATTTCGTATAAGTCACTACCATAAGGTGGGTTCGTATCCTTTATACCGCTAAAATCACCGATAATTAATCCACGTATTTGGTCTAGGACTCCCGCATTTTTCAATTGAAAGAAATGTCTGTCGATTGCATATAAATGTTCTCCCACATCTTCCAGGAACAAGATCGTATTTTGATAATCCGGTTGGTGTTTTGTTCCAATTAGCCCTGCTAAAACTGTCAGATTCCCTCCTGTTACTTTTCCTTCTACTTCTCCAGCTACATTATCCTGTTTTGTACTCCATTCATAATGTAACTTTCCACCCTGAATTCCTGCAAAAAGGCTTTCCAAAGCAGGTTTAGAATTCGATTCAAAGTTTAAAGGCATTGTGGAATGAATGGAAGCTGCACCTATCTTGGCAAGATGTTGATGAAAAACTGTAACATCCGAAAATCCAAGCAACCATTTTGGTTCATCAAGAAATCCCGCCCAACTTATTCTGTCAATAATTTGGATACAACCATAACCTCCTCTAGCACATAGAATAGCTTTTACATCATCGTTATCAATTGCCCATTGCAAATCCTCAGACCGCTCTTTTAAAGTTCCAGAAAAGTAATGGTGTTGACCTAAACAATTCTTGGAAACAATGGCTTTAAAACCATTTGCTTCAATACAATTTATTGCGTGGTCAACGAAATGTTTTTCGATTCCTTTAGCTGGAGCAACAATCGCAATTGTATCTCCTATATGAAGTTTTTTTGGCAACATTTGAACTAATAAGTTTTGGTCATTTCCTTATCTACCACCAAAATATAATCCGCTTGACCTTCGAATTCCTCTTCAAGATTATTTACATCAGATTGCTCAACAGTGGAAATAGTTATGATATTTAAATCTTTATTTTTGTGTTTCAAATACCAATAAATCCCTTCGTAGTCCTTGCTGTGGTAATCTCCATTAAAATGAATAAATTGATTTTTGTTAGACTGAAAATGCTCATAAATAAAATGTGCCATCGTTGCATCTTTTATAGCTTGTGCTTTTGGAAAATTTGGATTTTCATGATCACTCATCATGGTCAACATCGATTTGTAATTTGGCAACTCAGGGTCATACGCAATTGGCAAAGGTGCGATACAAGCTTTTTCTTCATCAGTTAATTCTAACGCCAAAGATTCTAAACCTAGTCTATAAACATGACTAGCATATTTACGTGGAACATTTGTAGCAATAAAAGACAACTTATTTTCTTTTGCGAAATCAACCAAAGGTTTATAATCTGTTTTATAATTCATCCAAAGTGATGCCGTAGAGTCTAATTCTTGTTGTGAAATTTCTCCAGATAGGTAATTATTAAGTTGTTTCTGAACATCTGCTTCCAACATTTCAGCTCCCAATGAAATAAGGTGCTTTTCATGCATTTTTTGAGTTGTTTTTAATTGTAACCAATGCGCAATTGGATTATCATGCAGCTCACCAAAAAGAATGATCTCTCCAGATTCAATTTGTTTAAAGAACTTTTTTGTACTGATCTTCTTTCCGTTTTTTGTGTACAATTGGAAAGGCTCTACATTTTGAGCACTCACAAAATGGCCAATTAAAATAAATAATACTAACAGATGTTTCATGATAATTCTTTTTACAAATATCTAAAATTTGCTATTTAAATTCCCTAAAAGTACTTCTTTTTTAATTATTTCAGGACCTTGATTTGATAATCGGCAAGTATAAACAAGATTGCTTATTCCTTGGTTTAAATAAGATTTAATTAATGGAGTTTTAATAAAAAACGATTCCTAGGCGCTATCACAATTACGAACGTAAAAAAGGGTTGCCCGTTATAGACAACCCTCAATAAATCATTAACTGTTTTTTATTTTTCTTTGTACTTCGCTTTCAACGCTTTAAAATCTTTTTCAAGTTCTTTCAAGTCTTCGTCTAATTCTTTTTGCGCTGCAGTTATTTTTTCTTGTTGTTCTTTTGCATCTTCAACCTCAATTTTCCCTTTCTCAATTTTACTATCTAATTTCTTTTGGGCAGCATCCAATTTTGAACGTTTCTTTTCTACTTTATCATTTTTCTTCGTCAGTTTAGCAAGACTTTTTGTGTATTTTTCTTCTGCTTTTGCCGCTTTTGCCGCTTTTTTGGCCACATCTTCAGCTTCCTTTCTTGCTTCTTTGGCCTCCTTGGCTGCTTGCTGTTGCGCTTTTGTTTTCTCTTTTTCTGCTTCCGCAGCTGCCTCTGCTGCTTTTGCACGTTCTTTTTCCGCCTCTGCTTTTTCTTTGGCCAATTCCTTTTGTTCTTTAGCTTTTTCTTTGGCGTCTTCCTCCGCTTTTTCGGCAGCTTTTTCGGCAGCTTTTTTCGCAGCTAATGTTGCAGCCGCAGCTTCTTGAGCAGCACGTTGTTTTTCTAATTCAGCTATCCGTACCTTACTTTCCTCCTCTTGTTCTGCACGTTTCTTGGAATCTGTCCCTGTGTTGGACAATTGTTTTTCCAATTCTGCAGCCTTCTCAGCTGATGCTATAGCAGCAGCCTGATTTTCTGCAGCTTTTTTCTCTGCAGCTTTCATTCTTTCTTGCTCTTCTTTCGATTTTTCAGCGTATTCTTCAGCGCTTTCTTGCGAGGATTTAGCGTTTTCATTTGCTTTTTCAACGGCCTCTCTAGCCTCTTCTTCCTTTTCAGCTTGCTTTTTTACCTCCTGCGCACTATTGCTGTTAATATTACTCACCTTATTAGCAATAGCAGTAGTTACCGTTCCTGAACCGCGAACTAAAGCAAATTTATAATCGCTTCCATTCTTTAAGATGAAACCAGTTAAAACCTGTGTTTTATAGCCCTCTTTTTGAATTTGTAATGTAGTTGCTCCTCCAGCATACTCATCGACCTTAATTGAAGCCCTACCTTGTGAATCTGTATTCGATGTAGCCAAAGATTTACCATCCAATGATATAGAAACTGTAGCACCTTCAACGGGCTTTCCCAAGTAGGTTACATTCACTGAAAATGCAACATTTTTTAAGTCTTGAATAGATTTTTCTACCGACAATTCTAGATTTGAAGATGCATTAGCTATAGGAGTAATTGCAACACCCAAAACGAAGGTAGCAAGTAGTAAAATGTTCTTATTTTTCATGATGTGATTTTTAAATTTCTGAATATCAAATCAAGATACATATTTTAAAGGTTTTAGAAGCCAGATATATCACAACTTTTTTTAAAAAAACAATATTTTATTTTAAATGAAATAAAAATAATATCATATTTATTAAGTCATTATACTCGACTAAAGCTTTCTTTTTAGAATTGAAGTAAAAACAACAAGAATTATTTATCTTTATCCAATGCTTTTTAAAGATGTATTAGGACACAATGACCTTAAGGAAAAATTTGTAAATGATGTACGAAGTGAACAAGTTTCTCATGCGCATTTACTATTGGGAAACATTGGATATGGTGGTTTGCCGATTGCATTGGCTTTGTCGCAATTTTTAATGTGCGAAAACCGACAAGAAAATGACAGTTGTGGAAATTGTGCGTCTTGTAGCAAAGTTCAAAAACTTGAGCATCCCGATATTCATTTTTCTTTTCCTACTACACAAGCGATTTCGAAAACTTCAGATCCGGAATTTCAATTATGGAAAAAGAATGTTTTGAGAAATCCTTACATGGGATTAAATGAATGGATTAACGTTTCTGATGACAAGGGTAGAAAACCGATTATTTCTGTTCATCAAAGTGAAGCCATTATAAAGAAGTTAACATTAAAATCATTTGAAGGAGGGTATAAAATCAGTATTATTTGGTTGGCTGAAACAATGAACACTGCATGTGCCAATAAGTTATTGAAAATTATTGAAGAGCCACCAAAGGATACATTGTTCATTTTGATTGTTGAAAATGAAGATACTGTTTTACCTACGATTTTAAGTCGAACGCAAATCACCAAAATCAAGCAATTAAACGACGATGATTTAGTAAAATTCTTACGTAACAAAGGAAATTCAGATGAGGATTTATTGCGAAGTATTTCATCACGAGCAGAAGGAGATGTATCTTCAGCATTGGAAATGATTGGTTCTGGGGAAAATTCCAACACCAACTATCAGCGCTTCGTTGAATTAATGCGCGTTTGTTATAAAAAAGAAGTGCTTCCGATGATGTTTTGGGCTGAAACCATGTCAAAATTGAGCAGAGAAGATCAAAAACACTTTCTAAAATATGCGCTATATATGGTAAGGCAAAGTTTAATGAAGAACTATACTGAAGATCAATTAATGCGCACTTCTTCGGATGAAGCCAATTTCTTATCAAAATTTGCACGTTTTATTACAGGGAATAATGTCTTGAATTTTAATGACTTATTCAACGATGCCCACTATAATGTAGAACGAAATGCCCACAGCAAATTATTGTTTACGAATATTACATTTGAAGTAATGAGGTATATTCATAAGGCTTAGGGTGTGGTGGCTATTTGCGCTGTAACGCAACGTAGGCCTCCGACAAGCTAAGTCAACGCAATCAACAAAATGTCCAGAATTATTTTTGTCTTCGCCGGGCTCATTCATCGGGTTGTTCTCTGAGAAAAAATTATGTGACAGGATAGAAATGAGAAATTAACCACCTATCTTACATTAAAATTAACCGTTAAAAATTTGACATTTTAGATTGTTGAAGACATCAAAAACACTTTAATAATTTCGTTTTTTTCAAAAATAATATCAGTTTTCAATTATTCCGAAAACGAAATACTACATATTTCCTTATATTTGCTTTGAAATTTAAATATACTCTTGTTATGGCGAATGCAAATGCATCAATTTGGAATAAGTTTTTAGGTGAGGATCTAGAAATAAATCGTTTAGGAATTATTAGTGTTGTTTTACTTATAATTGGCTGTTTAGGCGGTATGACAGTTGGTTTGGGTGCTGTTCACCACACATGGCAATTGTTTTTAGTTGTACTTCCAACTATGTTAACTCTTTCATTACTTATCGCTGTAGCACCATTAAAACAGATCTTAAATTTTTGTGTAATCACAGTAATTATTGACGTAATTATTTTAACGATTAACTTTCTTTAGACTAAAACAATATTTTTAAAGTTATTAAGGTATGTAAAAGCATACCTTTTTTTTTGACCTTTTGTGAAATATGAAAACGAGAACTCTTCTTATAATATTGCTAATTGCTGTTTCTTATCAGCCTGTTTTTGCACAACGCAAAAGTAAATTAAACACAAATGGACAAGGAACTTTATTTGCTCAAGTTGGATTAAACAGAAGTGTTTATAGCAATTCTAACGTTGAATTATCAGGAAACAATTATAATGTCATACTGAATGAAACATCTATTCAGGATAATTTAGAAGGAGAAAAATTAGGTGCATTTTTTTCTAGCAAATCTCCTCAAATCAATATAAAATTAGGTTATTTCGTTAAACCAAAATGGGCAATTACAATAGGTTTTGATCGGTACAATACCTTTTTCGAAGACAATCAGGAAGTAACCTTAGAAGGCAATTTTGCACCTGGTGAAAACTCAACTTATTCTGGAGCAGTAAACGAAGAAGTATTATTGACAAGAAATCAGTTCAATATAGCGCAAACGAGCGGAGTAAACTTCTTTTCTGTAGGTATTCAGCGCAACGATTTATTAACCAGAACGAGAAAATCTGAATTCGCATTGCAAACAATTTACGGTGTACAAGTGGGGCCCTTATTAACACAAGTGGAATACACATATGATGGTTATACTTCACCAGGGATTTCTTCATTAAGTGGATTTGGTGCTGCTGCAAATATTGGTGTAAGATTCGAATTTATACAGCATATTTTTCTTCAATTGGAATTAGACGGTGGAATTCTAAATCAAAATCAAATTAAACTATCTGATAATGGAGCCACAGAGGGAAAGCAAGTTGTTGGATTCATTTCGCCTTCTGTTCAATTAGGCTTCAATGTTTTTGCGCGACCAAAAAATAACTGTGGAACTTGTCCTAAGTGGTAACTTCACAGTTTTGAGTCTTGAGCGGTTGAGATAGCGGCTTTGCCACTTAAAAATTAACCGCAAAACAACGCTAAGGTTATCGCAAAGTTCGGAAAGGGAAAGACAAAAGATCTTAATTATTAGACGTTAGATGTGTTTAAGTTAATGACTAACAACATATAAACTTACTTAATGTTTTTTCTTAGCGACCATTACACAGTCTTTGTCCCGGTTAATATTTTTCTCTACTTTAACTTCTATACTCCAACTCAAAGCTGTCCTACCCTACCAATACTCCTTTCAAATTCAATAGAGGAATGTAAACGAAATTCTCTTCTTTTATTAAGTCAGAATGAAAAACGTATTTCTTATCGTACATTTTATTTCCAACCCAAAAACACACCCAATATTCATTTGTTAGTGCCATGACGTCTTCCATAATTGGTTCTACTTTCTGTGCTGAAAAAGGAATTAATCCACCCAAATCTTTTCTTAAAGTTGTAGTTTCAACTTTTTCTCCAGTTTCTTTATTTATCGCATAACCTTTCGATGTAATTAAAACTTGCTCCAAAATGTCATCACTTTCGTTGATAAAATAAACATCGAAAACAGGTAAATTATCTTCCCCAACTTCTTGTACTATAGCAACGTATACATTTTCAACTTCAGGCCCTTTTAGTTCTTCTTTCATAATAATATTCTTGTTCTAAAATACTTTTAAGGATGGAAAAATAATTAAAAAGA
>NZ_PVSS01000002.1 GCF_003025005.1 Brumimicrobium mesophilum | reverse complement strand
TTGGACCTTTCACAATTAATTCACCAGCACCAATTGTAATTGATGAAGCTAACTTATTGATAACTAATGAATCGTGCAATGGGAACGATGGTTCAATTACTGGTATTACAGCTTTTGGTGGTTCAGGAACTTTGACTTTTAGTTGGACTTTATCTACTGCCACAACTTTGGATTTAAATGCTTTATCAAGTGGAAGTTATACTTTAACTGTAACAGATGCCCAAGGTTGTTCTGAAACTTCTGGCCCGCATTTAATCAATCAAATTGCAGGACCAACCTTCGATGATGCTAATGTTCTTATTTCGAATGAAACTTGTGGAGCAGGAAATGGTAGCATTTCTGGAATTACAGCAAATGGAACGGGTTTAACTTACGATTGGTCACCTTCTGGAGCTGCTGTATTGAATCCAACTGGTTTGTCAGGTGGAACCCATACTTTACTAATTACGGATGCTGCTGGTTGCTCAGTAACTGTAGGCCCATATACCCTCACAAATACGCCAAGTCTTACAATTGATGTTTCAGGAATTACTATAAACCCTGCAGATTGTGAAGGTAATAATGGAAGTATCACAGGAATTTCGGTTTCAGGAGGAACAGCTCCTTTTATTTTCGAATGGAATGGCACGGTAACTAATTCTATTGACTTACTTAATACCACAGCAGGAAGTTATGGATTACAAGTTACTGATGCAAATGCTTGTGTTGGAAATGTTGGTCCATTTACTATCCAAGGATTTGAAGTTCCAGTTGTTTTTATTTTAACTCCAAATCAAATTATTGAAAATGGGGAATCAGTAGCTATTCAATCATCGGTTGATCCGGTCAATTCAAGTTTACTTTGGACCCCAGCTACAGGATTGTCTTGTTCAACATGTCTTCAACCGATTGCCTCACCGAATGTTTCCACGTGGTATGTGCTTAGCGCACTATCTGATGATGGATGCTTGGCCACCGATTCAATTTACATTGAGGTTTTAGATCCCTGTGGACAAATAAAATTACCAACTGTTTTTTCACCTAATGGAGATGGATTAAACGATGAGTTTTGTGTTTTAGGTAATTGTATTCAATCCATGGTTCTACAAATTTACAATAGGTGGGGAGAAGTTATTTTTGAAACAACAGATTCAAAAGAATGTTGGAATGGCAAATTTAAAGGAGAAGATTTAAATACTGGGGTTTATATTTATAAGTTAAAAGGGATGAATAGTAAAGGAGAATCAATATTGCTACCAGGAAATGTTAATTTGTTGAGGTAAATAAACAACTATTCGTAATTTAATTTCGTCATGTATAAAGAGTCGGTTTTTATTTCAATGAATAATAATTTGCTATTTATTTGAAATTGAAATTGAAAATGATAAGTTTAACTTTAAGAAACCCAAAGTTAATGTCAAAACAAAATGAGATGCAAATAGATGCTAAAAGTATCTACCAAGAGTTGCACGATGATTTTACGAATCATGGTAGTAATTTCGTTGTGATGTCTCATTTTGGAGAATTCTCTCAAGATCTAGTGAATAGCCTTTCTGAGGGATTGGAATATATCATGGATCGGAGAGATGTAAAAAGGATTATCACAAAACGGATGTTCTCCATTATGATTGAAGGTTTACAAAACATTCGATTACATAGTAAAGTCAATTCGCTCAATAAGAAAATAGGTCATGTAATGATTATGGAGAAAAATGAAAGCTATTCTGTTTCCTTTGGAAATATTGTAGATGAAAACTCCAAAAAGAACATAACTGATTACCTGAATAAGATAAATAATATGAACCTTGAAAATTTAAAGGCTTATTATTTAGACATTTTAGGTAATGGAGAAATGACAGATAAAGGTGGTGCTGGACTTGGTTTCACAACAATTTCCTTGAAATCAAAATCAAAAATCAAATTCCAATTTATAAATTTCGAAGAAGATACTTGCTACTTCGAAATGCGTGTTGAATTACTTTAATATTTACCTTATTCTTTTGAATAATTATTCGAACAACTTTACTATAGAATATTATTTATATAATCCCAAGTATTCCATAAACATCCATAATAACTATATAAATGCATATTCTGATTTTTTTAATGAAATAATTTAAACCTAGTTATTTTCATTTTCAGCGATTCCAAGAATAAGTTTTCTTAATAAATTAGCTGCGTACAATTGTGTTTTTTCAATGTTTCTTCCACGGTGTTCTCCAAATAAATAATGTTTTGTGAATACGCCTTCTGGAGTAGCAACCGCAATCCAAACCGTTCCAACAGGTTTTTTTTCAGTTCCTCCTTCTGGTCCAGCAATTCCCGTTACAGCAATCGCATAATCTACGTCTAATTCTTTTTGACCACCAATGGCCATTTCTATTGCAACTTCTTCAGAAACTGCACCAAATTTATCTAAGGTGTCTTTGGAAACTTTTGCTAATTTTTGTTTTAATTCATTGGAATAAGTGATTAGTCCACCATTGAAAAAGGCTGACGAACCACTTTTTGCAATAAAAGAATTCGCTATTCCACCACCGGTACAGCTTTCTATTGTTCCAAGTGTTTTATGACTTGATTTCAGTAATTCACCTACAACTTCAAAAATGCTTTCTTCATTCATTCCATACGCAAATTGTGGCAAATCTCTTCTTATTTCATTAAAATAGGATTCAATTTTAGCGGAATCCTCTACACCATTTTCTGAGCTTAATCTTAATTTTATCAAACCTGAAGATGGCAAATAGGCTAAGTGAAGACCATTTTTGTAGATTCTATTTTCCCAGTCTATGATTAATTCAGCTAAATATGATTCTCCAATTCCTTGAAGCATTAATGTTTGATGATAGTTACTTTCAATTCCAAAGGTAGCTTTTACTCTAGGTAAAACCTCCATTGAAATGAGGGCTTCCATTTCGTAAGGAACTCCAGGGAGAGAAACTAGAATTTTTCCATTTTTCTCAAACCACATTCCTGATGCTGTTCCATGTAAATTCTCTAATATTATAGCGTCTTTAGGGAGCATTGCTTGTTGAATATTAGAGTCCAACATTTTCTTACCTCGTAGCTCAAAAAAAGATTTTACTCGGTGCAAAACTTGATCATTTAATGCCAAGGTAGTTCCAAAATATTCTGTCAGTGTTTCTTTTGTAATATCATCGTTGGTTGGACCTAAACCACCAGTAACAATTATTAAATCGGCTTCATTAAGATATTCATCTACCGTTTGAACAATATCTTCTTTAACATCTCTAATTGTAGTTGATTTGTATACGGAAATTCCAAACTTTCCAAATTCTTGTCCTATCCAAGCAGCATTAGTATTTACTGTTTGACCAATCAGTAACTCATCACCTATACAAATAATTCCAGCCTTCATAAACTTCAATTGTTTTTTTAGAAATTAAAGAGTAAAATTATTCGTAAATTTGACAAAAAACAATTGAAATGAGAAAAGTTATAAATTCATTTGCTTTAGGCGTCCTAATGTTGTCATTTTCTTCATGTGATGTGTTGAATAGTGCTGCAGAAACATTACTAGAAACAACAAATGGAGAAAGTGGTGCTAAAAGTTTAACCAACCAAGAAGTGATTGAGGGGTTAAAAGAAGCCCTGACGGTGGGAATAAAAAATGCGGTTGATGTTACAGCGATCACAGACGGTTTTTTAGAGAACAGTGAAATAAAATTACCTTTTCCAGCGAGTGCAAATGCAATGAAAGAGAAAGCTATTGAATGGGGCTTAGGAAATCAAGTTGATAAAGTTGTTACAACGTTGAACAGAGCGGCAGAAGATGCAGCAAAAGAAGCAGTTCCAATTTTCGTAAATGCCATTAAAAATATGACTGTTCAAGATGGTTTTGCCATTTTAAAAGGTGGTGATAATGCAGCTACAGACTTTTTAAGAAAAAATACTACGAACGAATTAATCGTTGTTTTCGCTCCTAAAGTACAAAATTCAATAGAAAAAGTAAAATTAACGCAATATTGGGAGCCTGTGGCTACAAAATATAATCAAGCAATGATGTTTACTGGAGGAGAAAAGATTGACACTGATCTTAACGAGTATGTAACGGAGAGAGCAATTGATGGGCTATTTACAATGGTTGCTAAAGAAGAGGCACTTATTCGCCAAGATCCTGCTGCCCGAGTAACTGATATCTTAAAACGTGTTTTCGGTTCAAGCATGAACTAATATTTCTAAATGAAGTAGTTTCATTTTGGAATTTCCCAATTTGTTCATAAATCCTACTTTGCCTTCAGGCGAAAAACTCATTAATTCTATCAAATAAAATAAATTTCATGGCAGATTTTTTACCATCCGAATTAGTAATTACGCCGAAAGGAGGTGTTTACCATTTAGATATTAGACCGGAAGATTTGGCTAAAAAAATCCTTATTGTCGGAGATCAAGGAAGAGTAGAACTGATTTCAAATTATTTTGATGAGGTAACCAGTAAAAATCAACACCGTGAATTTGCTTGTCATACTGGAAAATACAAAGGCAAAGAAATTTCTGTTATTTCAACTGGTATTGGAACCGATAATATCGATATTGTAATCAACGAAATTGATGCACTTGTAAATATTGATTTGGAAACTAGAACGGAGAAAACCGAAAAAGTTTCTTTGGAAATTATTCGAATTGGTACTTGTGGAATACTACAAGACGAAATTCCAATTGACAGTTTCATCTTGTCTACTCATGCCTATGGAATTGATAATGTTGGTCATTATTATGAACGAAATGTGGATGAGGAAACAAAAAGGTTAGAGGTGGAAATAGAAAAGGAAATTAAACTTCCTAAATATATTAAGCCTTACTTAACAAAGGCTTCAGGAAAACTAAATAAGCGCTTGGATGCCCCTCACATTGAAAAAGGAATTACTGTTACAAGTTCTGGTTTTTATGGTCCACAAGGAAGACAATTGCGGTTGAAACTTGTAGAACCAGATATGTTGAACTCTTTTAGTGATTTCAAACATAATGAAATTCGATTTTCTAATCTAGAGATGGAATGTTCGGCATTGTTTGCGTTATCTACTGCTTTAGGACATGAAGCAACAGCCATTTGTTTGGGTTTAGCTAATCGCAGGAAAAAAGAATTTACTACTAATTATGAGACGAAAATCACAGAACTTATTGAATATGTCTTGGACAAAATTTAGACTAAATAAAATAGCTTTAATATCTATTGTATTTCTAACATTTACTTCATGTAATAACAATGAGGGAAGTACTGATATTAAGGAAAGTGTTAAAAAGAAAGAAGTTGAAACTTTCACAGAGGAGGAGAAAATTATCCGTCAGGTTGAAAGTGTTTTGGGAATTAGTGCTACCGAGACGTATGACATTGACATTCAATATAAATTTATTGATCAAGACACTTTAAAAGATGCACTTATCCTTGTAAATAGAAGAGAATTTGCTTTTCAAAAGGCAAAAAATACGGATACCGAGCGTTTTTTTAAAGAAACTGGAAATACTGGATTATACAATTATATATTTCTATTAAAAGGAGGAGAGCAGAGGATTATTTCTACTAATCCTGTAGGATCTAATGCTAACTATCCTTTGAAAGTTGAATTCTTGGAGTTAACTTCCAAAGCGCATAAGGATTTTTATGTGGAATTTAGAGTTAGAAACAGCTTACATAGAAATTACTACACAGTAAGAAATAATAGAATTTACCTTACCTTTAGTTGTCCAGTTTTCGATAAAATAGGGGAGTCTGAACCTTTAGTTTACGACATAAAGCATCAGACAAGTTCTGTTCGAATAGCAAAGGATATTGCTTTGTTTAAAGGTCAAATTGTAGGCTATAATCCTAAAAATATTGATGACATCAATGAATTTCAACCTGAAGAAGTCACGAACAACGGAGAATTATTTGTCTACTTTATTTTTAATGAAAAAACAATGAAATATGTGACTCCGATGCCTGCAATGGAAAAGTAGGAGGTTGTGGAGTTCATTAATTCCTTGTTGAAATTCTTTTATAAATTAGTTGAAAATTAATTTTATTGAGGGATTCTTTGTTAGAAGGAGAACTGTCGTTGGTGAAATCCCTCATGATAGAAGTGCACATGCATATGTTCTATGAAACCGGGCACCAAACATTAGTGCAAAAAGGACAATCAATAATTAAATGACAGGAAAGACAAAGTGAGTTATCAGTACAAAATAGAAAGTGAACTTAACGACTTGCAGAAGGAGTTTTATCGCCTTTTCATAAAATCTTTTCCTGACTTGAAAGACAAGATTGCAATTGAGAAAGGTATTATTTACGTGGACAATTTTTGCTTTTCGGTGACATCTGTATCCCAAGTTTTCGGTAAACTAAGTTTTGACATTGACGATACAGAGATTACAGTATTTTCGGACTTTGACCACCGACATTTTAGAAATTATCATTTTGACGAAGTAAAGCACATGCAAACGAAAAATCAGGTTGCTTGCTCATCAGCAATTGACTACATCAAAGACTTTGTAAATGGATACATTACCATTGAGTATCAGGAGCAGGATGGAAAATTATTACGAGCTTCGCAATATCATAAGGACGAACCGGCAATGGCGATTTCAGCGACAATAAATTTTCAAGAACCTAAAAAGACTGATATTCTCAATAGACTCAAAAATTTGTTTAAAAGCAAAAAAACAAACGGGACGACAATAGTAACTAAAAGAGTAAATTGGTATGGAGAAATTAACTGACAGACAATAGGTTGCCTTTATCAACTCCTAGTTGGCTACCTAAGCTCAATTCTATAAAGAAACAATAATGTGTGGGCAGATCTTGTTTATTTCCGAGCAGACTACTCCGTAAAAGAATTTACTTACGATAACTGGCGAATTTTAAAAATCGTCCTGAATGTTTTCAATCTGAGGTTTAACTATAAAGTAAAATGTTTAAATTTATAATTAATTAAATAAAGGAAGACGACTTTAGAAATTCGCCTGACGTTATGTGGAATGCCAAGAAATCGACCAATGATAGAATTTGATTTAGATAAACAAACAATAAAAGACTTAGAAATTTTTCTTGATAGCAGGTCTGTTAATTCTATTTCAAACTTCTATAATCAAACAAAAACAATTGGTGGTAAGAATTTTTTATATCAGTTGATGAAAAATCCTACTACTGATATTAATGAATTAAGGCAAAGAACAGAATTAATTCAGTTTATATCCAAGACAGATTTTGAATTAAAAATAAATTCAGGTCAATTAGATTTTATAGAGCATTACAAAAGACTAAATATCGCACCTCTGAGAAATAATTTCATTGATGCCTTTTTTCAAAATCTATCTTATAGAATTAGGCCTAGTAATAATTATTTCATCATAAAATCGGGTGTTCAACAACTAGTCTATTTCTTAGTTGAACTTAAAGAAAGAATTGAAGCCTTAAATGAAGCTGAGATTCCTGAAAAACTTGTTTCCTATCAAAAAATAATTTCGAAGTTAATTGAAAAACCAGATTTGAAATTTCTCTACACCAAAAGGCTAAAAATAACTAATTCCAAACTGAATAAATTAGACAATCTATTTCGTAAAAAATATAAAAACGAATTACGCGAAATAATTGATTTAGTTTATAATCTGGATACTTTTATTTCAATTGCAAAAGTGGGGAAACAAAAAAATCTCGCTTTACCAAGTTATTCAAATTCAACTACACAATTTCTTTCAATTGAGGAGTTTTATCATCCATTATTAAAAAATGCTGTACCTTATTCCTGTGAAATGGATGAATCGTCTAACTTGTGTTTTTTAACTGGCCCTAACATGGCTGGGAAATCGACATTTCTAAAGTCAGTTGGATTATCAGTTTATTTAGCTCATATTGGATTTCCAGTCCCAGCTAAAAAAATGACTACCTCTATTTATAATGGAATTGTTACAACGATCAACTTATCAGATGATATTAATTTAGGATATAGTCATTATTTTAGTGAGGTCAAAAGAATAAAAGAAACTATTTTGAAAATCAAAGAGAAGAAAAACTTGTTTGTGATCTTTGATGAATTGTTTAGAGGTACAAACGTGAAAGATGCATTTGATGGCTCATTACTGATAATAAAATCTTTTGCGAATATTTCGAATAGCACCTTCTTCATTTCAACTCACATCACTGAAGTGGCGGAAGAAGTAAAGAATAATAAAAACATTCAATTCAAATTATTTGGTTCAAAATTAGTAAACAATATTCCCACTTATGAATATAAATTAGAAAATGGAATATCACATGATAGACTAGGAATGTATATCCTGAAAAATGAAAAGATTATTGAAATCTTGGATTCTATGACAAATGAAAAGGTATCACCTGTCAAACCGCAGAAAAATAATGCGTAAGTTTATCCGTCATTCTAAAGATATTGCTTGTATCCTTGCATCCATTTTTTCTCCAGAAAATCTTCGGTCACGAACTAAGTACTTTTCTTAGGTGTAATCGTTATGTATAATAATCGTAATCACTTAATTATCTCCCGATCAACTAGTGTTTGACCATTTTCATAACGTGACTTTCATCAACTATAAAATAATACACCCCGACAGATAAATCAACAATGGAAAGGATACTTCCATCAACAATTTCAGACGTCATTACAGCAACTCCTTCAGATGAATAAACAACTAAATTATGAGACTTCTTGTTGTTAATCTTGAATATGACCTCACTATTCATTGGGTTAGGGTAAGCTGAGAAGATCAAATCTTCATGTTCATAAACACTAACATTATCAGTTGGATCACACGGGATATCATCCGTAAATGTCGTAGTTGCAGTATTCGTTAATATCGGTGAGTTGAAGTCAAAATAGATATTTACTTCATTTCCAATCTCAGTGTTTATAGCCATACCTTCATGTGGCTCGATTTTGAAAACAACGTACCCATTACTTCCCAAAGGATCGGACAAACTATCAGGCAAATAAATATTCTCAAAATTAAATTGCACTATTTGACCACTAGAGTAATTGATTTCTAGCATGGGGTGACTTTGCCCTAGAACCTCAAATGTAGAAAGATCTAAATTTGAGTCTAGCGTATCAATAATGTTAACATGGATTGCTTCGGAATTCCCTGTATTCTGGAATCGTACAGTGTATGTTAGTGGTTGCTCCATGTACACATGGTCATCACAAGTTCCTGCAGGATAAACTTTTTTATCGTTTGGGTCATAGCTTGCTAATACAAGCTCACAATAGGACTTTAGATTATTCAGAGTGTCAACATCTCCAGCCATTGGGTTTGCAATAGCCTTAAAACAAACTGTGTCCCCAGTTATTGCTGATTGACTAGTTGTGACGAAAACGGCTGCCATAAAATGTGTAGAATCATAGTTCCAATTGCTATAATTCCAAATTAGTGTATCTCCTTGAATAGAAGATGGGGCAACCGATGCTGAGTCATACTGTACCAAAGGATCCAATATCAACTGTATGGAGCCAGATACCGATTGACATCCTCCATTATAAGCATCAAGCCACAGGATATTTGGTTGTCCTTGAATGAAATTACCAGATACCATGTTCACATCAAGATCAAATCCCGCCGAGGTTGTCGCTCCCTCAATATATACTCCGTTTGTATCAACACAACCACTCGCATCCGTTACTTCAACCAAATACATCCCAGTTGTATCCGTTACGAGTTGAGCACCAGAAATTGGAGGATTCGTAAGCCATGAAAAACTGTAAGGAGGAACTCCGCTAACGCCAATTGCGTCAACGCCTCCAGAAGCAGAACAAGTAGCATTTGTGTGAGATGACAAATCCGTACCCAATGGTGCGCAAGGAAGTTCTCCGAAACTTGCAAAAAAAGTAGTTATATTATTACTGTGTGATAATTGAGCAACTCCCGCGCTTGGATCAAGATCTACGGTTCCATATAAATGACCAACAACGAAGTAATTGTCTGCTTCATCTATCACCAATTGACGAATCCCTAAGATATTTGACCCTATAAATTCCTCATGCCACAGAATATTCGCATTTCCATCCAATTTTTCAATGTAAAGCAAGTCATTCATCTGTAAAGGGGGTTCAATTATATGAATCCCACTATTAAGGTTAACGTCAGTTTTATCTTCTATAGTAGCAAACACTAATAACTGATCATCATCTATTGTCATTCCATGAATCCGATCTGAGCCCTCTCCGTGCATGACTTTTGCCCAAATTTGATTTCCCAAAGAATCCAGCTTGATTAGATATGCATCGCTAAAACCTAAAGCTTCAATTACGTTAGGTGTTCCTCCAGGATTGAAGTCTATTGTACCCAGAAATGTTCCATGCACATACCTATTCCTTTCTGAATCTTCTACAATTTGAAAATTTCTTTGAGAGTTTGAACCTTTGATTGTATGATGCCATTTACTGACTCCAGATGTGTCCATTACATGCGTAAATAAATCAGTGTAGCCAGTTGTTTGCGAAGTGTCCAAATCTTCTCCCGCAGACATGTCAAAATCTATTTGCTTTGTATATCCGCCTGTAAGGGTCAATTCACCATGATCGTTTAAATTAAAATCATGAATAATTGAACTTCCAGTCCCCTCGTATTGTTTTGCCCAAATGAAATTAAAATTCGCATCGTATTTTGCTAAAAACGTTCCATTTCCAGGTGGGGAATTAAGTGTGTAAACTCCGGGGCCTTCATCTGCGTCAAAATTAGATTCGAAAGTTCCAGTGAAATAGAAATTTTGTTGTTCGTCCATCACCATGTGAGAAATCCCATCGCGACCACTATTTCCCCATGCTTTAATCCAATCAAAATCACCATTAGGTTTTAGCTTATGAACATAACAATCTTCGTACCACCAAGTTGAGCTTACACAGGTAGTTATAGAATTCTGAGGATCACAAAATAAGTTGCCTTTAAAATACCCGTATGTATATGCACTTCCAGAAGGGTCTACAACCAAGCCGGTATTTTCTAATGACCCTGTCGTTCCGTATGAATTAGCCCATAAAAAGTTGTTCATTGAATCCAACTTCAAGATATAAATGTCACTACCCATTGAGTTCAATTGAAATACTCCTGGTCCAGGATCAAAATCATGGGTTCCTGTAAATCGACCTGAAATGTATTTATTGTTGTCGGCATCGATAACTACTTCAACTGGAATTTGACTGGTGTTTGGCACAGGGTCTCCAATTGATCCAGACCAATAATGTTCTAACTCTTGTCCAACACTGGAAAGAGAAACAAGGAAGCTAGCTAATAAAATAATTTTGTTCATTATGTTTGAATTATTTAGTCTGAAAATACCGAACAAAATAAATAAATAAAGATATTCGATTATCGCAAAAATACGGAATTTCTCACTCAACAGGAACTAATACATTTAGTTCTATAAAACATTGATTGAAACTACTAAAACGCAGAAAAGTGAAAATGTATTTTGGATAAATAATCTGAACTCAAAGAAAAACAACGAATCCTAAAAATAAACTAAGTTTTCGGATTGCCGATAAGTCAGCGCTGAATACAATGTTAACAACCTTTCCGGCATATTAATCGGGAAATCCGATATTCAATTAATATAAGCACGTCAGTCAAACAGGAGAATTAAAACAATCCACTTCAAAACATCAACATTTATAGTCTTTTTCTCAAGATCTTTAACCAAGCATCTGTAACGAAATAATTAATTCATTTCGACTAGCTCTTTTTCCAACCTCTACGTTGAAATTTTAAACTGTAGCTATGGCTATGCGTGAAAATTTTGTATTGATGAAGAAAAAAATACCTTTGTCAATTATACATAATTTATTGCTTTACAGACCTTAAGAAGTCGAATGTACAGCGCACCAAATAAAATTCACCCCAATAATTAATTTTAATTTTATCAAAACTAAATTGTATTCTGGATTTGGAATTTTTAAATTATCAATTAACTTTTAATTTTAAGTGTTCGCTTAATTTCTCAACCAATTCATTTACCCTTGAAGGTTTAGTCATAAAAGCTGTTGCCCCATGTATTAAACATTTTTTAGCATCATCTGGGTTGTTCGAAGTTGAATAGATAATTATTGGTTTGTCTTTATAAGTTGATTGTTTCCTTAGAAAGTTAAGACAATCTATACCATTAGATTTAGGCATATTGAGATCAATAAAAAGCGCTTCAATTTCTTCATGATTATTTAGAATATATGCTGTTGCATTCTCGAAGTTAGAGAAAGACTTAAATTGATAATCCTTAAAGTGCATATTCATGACAGTTTTGAATATGAGTTGGTCATCTTCGTCATCGTCAATTAAAACGCATATTTTACTATGATTAAGCATCGAATAATTAATTTAAACTTTTCAGCGTGGAAAAGTACTAAAAATTATTTTCTCCAATTATCAAAATCTGTTCTTAGCGTAATTAAATTATTAAATCCTGCACTAGAATAGATGTACAATCCATAATCAACTGTAAATCTTTTGAAATTAAGACCAGCTCCAAATGAAAATCCACCCATTCCTGGTCGATTTTGAACTAACATTTCTCTTCTTTGATTATAGTCGAAAGCAGCTCTAATTCTCATTGTTTTACCTAAAAGGGTTTCTAATTGAAAAATAAGATGACGTCCTAGTTTTTCTCCAAATCCAGCTTTTTCAACTGGAACAACTTCTCCGGTTAAAGGATCTGTTGTTGGAACAGCATTGGGGTCATTATAAGTTAAATCCCATTTGTTTAAATGATGAGCAACTAGTGAAAAACGAAAAGGTGCATGCTCTAACTTATGCGAAATCCCCATCATTGCTTGAATTGGCAATGGCGCTCGGGTATTGTCGGTGTAGGTGGTTAATTGGAAGCCTGCATTTCTTACCACGGCTGACACAGTTGTTCTTTTATCTATAGATCTGTACATACCTGCTAAATCAACAGAAATTCCCATTGAATTGTATGATTCTAATTGAGACCAAATTAGATTAACTGTTGCTCCAATAGAAATATTTGGATTTAACTCACGACCAATACTTCCTCCTAATGCGAAATCTCCGGCCGAGAATGTTCCGATTTTGTCTCCATTTATATCTGTTCTGTCCATATTTCCATAGGCCACATATCTTAAATGGATTGCACCTGTTCCAACGTTGTTGATGTCTTTAGCGTAGGCTACCATTCCATGATTAACACCACCTGCCAATAAGGCTTGGTTAAATCCGATGGAATTATCCATTTGAGAGTTGAAGGATGCTGGGTTTTGAATTCCCATATTTATATCATCATCGTATGCGGTGATAAATTTTCTACCTAATGCTGCAGACCTTGCATTATCCGGTAAGTCTAAAAATGGAAAAGCATTGTTTCCACCCGTTTGTCCTAGGGTGATAAATGGAATTAAGGCAAGGATTATTATTAGTCGTTTCATCTGATTTGTTCAACGCTCGAATTTATGAAAAATTGTAAGTTATGTGTATAAAAGGAAAATTTAATTAAACAATGATTCAAAAACGATATTAAAGAAGCACAGTTTTTTATTTTGCCTTTTGCCTAATGCCTCAAACTTCTATACCTCTTCCTCCCATTTCAATTACTTCCAAGTTTTTTATTTCTCCATTAAGCAGGTCAAAGCGCAATAGTGTTTTTACGCTATGAAAACCATGGTTTCCGCATGCACCAGGATTTAGCCATAGCATATTAAATCGAGGGTCAAATTTTACTAAAAGGATATGCGAATGTCCACAAACGAATAATTGTGGCGCTCCATTTTCTTTTAATTCTTTCAGAAGTGGTGTGGAATATTTCCCAGGTTTTCCTGCTATATGCGTCATTAAAACGGATACTCCTTCTCTTTCAAATCTATTAAATTCAGGAAGTTTTTGCCGAACAGCCGTGTCGTCTATATTGCCATATACACCAATTAACGGTTTAAACTCCTCCAACTGATTTATAATTGTAGGATCTCCCACATCTCCAGCATGCCATATTTCATCAACATCTTTGAAGTATTCAAAAACACGCTTGTCAAGTACGCTGTGTGTATCAGAAAGTAAACCAATTTTCATAACTACAAAGAAACGAAATGATCAGAGAATTAGAAAAATAATAGCTTCTGAATTATAATATCAGAAGCTATTTGAAATTTCTTTTTGGAGTTACCGTTGAAATCTATTTTTTGAAATTGAAAGCTTGAGCGTTAGGCGTGATTAATTTGTATTTTAAGGAGTTGTTGTTGAATCTGTTTTTTGAATTAGAAAGCTCATTAACAAGGCGCAATATTTTTTAAATTTAAAGAGTTGACATTAGTCAATAACTGATTTAAAAAAATGTTGGAACGCAGATAATGAGCTTTCTAAACAAAAAACACTAGACTTTTACGAGCATGGCATTCTTAACCCCTTCATCAACAGGAGTTTTTCCTAACCAAATTCCCCAAAGTGCTTTTTTAAATTCTAATCCTTTCGCTCCACCTAAGTGTTTTCCATTGTGATAAACCTCAATACCACTTTCTGGTTTATAGAGTAAAATTACTTCATCACCTGATTTGAAGTCTTCTTTAAATATCTTCATGAATCCTTCAATTTCTTCATTACTCGCTTTTCCTTCAGTAGATGTTGAGAATCCACCTTTTACAGTTTCTAAGAATTTATCTCGCGTTACCTTGTCAGATAATATCTTCAAACGCATTGCAGACTCTTCGTTTTGATCAATTATTGTTTGTGCATCACTTGTTCTTTTAGGAACATATAATGCCGATACATATAAGTCGAAGAAGTACTTTTGACGTAAACCTGCACCATTGTATTCTACTACCTTATCACTAATTTTAAATTTAGCCGGAAATGTAGCACCAGAAACAGTTACATTTTGTGCATTTGTCGTAAACGAAAGTACTGCACCAATGAATAAAGCAACAATTAATTTTGATTTCATATTTTTGATTTTAATGAATAATGTTTATTTTTAAACAAATCTTATTCCAAATTTACAAAAAAATCTTATGAATAAACTATTTAGTCTTATACTCGGAACCGCGTTCTTATTTCTTACTTCTTGCGGAGGAGGTTGGTCAGATGATCAAAAAAACTTAGTTAAAAATGGTTGTATCACAATGGGAGGTTACGATTGTGAATGTTACGTTGAAAAAGCAACTGAAACTTTTGAAAATCCTAAAGAATACAATGAAAAATCGTCAGAGTTAAATGAGAAGTTTGAATCTGCCATAAAAGAATGTGAAGTTAACATGGAAGAGAATGACGTTAATTTAGAGTCATTTTAGAAAACTAAACTTTTCCATAATGCAAATGAACCAATGGTTGAGCAAGTTTAGCTTGAGAATCATTGGTTTTTATTTTTCTTCAGCTTCATCTTCAATTTTTGGAGTTGAACTCACCACCCAATTTATTTTCCCTCGCGGTGCTTGCTGAAGAATATAATTCCATTTTTTCTCTTCATTATTTAAAAGAACATCTTGATAAATTCTTCTTTTAATAGTTTTAGTGCTCGAAAGGTAGGAGATTTTATTATTAGAAATCCAAATTACAAATGCTTCTTTGTTTGCATTTATTTCTTCGTTTATTCTAACCGAATTACACTTATTTCCAAAACAATCCATCCAATTGTAAAAAGCATTGACTGTTTTTAAGCTGTCTTCAAATACCCACTCTATAAAATGATATGGAATACTGTCATTAGTGAAATAGATTTCCTCTTTATCAGTAAAACCCAGTCGATTGGGCATAAAAAGTATTTCTCGTTCTTTTAAAATATTTTCACTATCAAAATCTATAGTGCTAAAAATTTGCGAAAGTGTTCTTTGAGTGGATGATAATTCAACTTCATCCAACTCAATGGAATCTTCTTCATACGTGTAAGTACCTTGAGATTGTGGTAAAATTTCATCTGAGTTTACGATTTCATATTCAGTATCATCAGAGCATGAGCTCCATAATAGAAATAAGGAAACGAGAAGAAACCATTTATTCAATTGAAAAAACATGATTCGTGAATTAAATTTCCTTTAGAACGGAAAGCGTGTATTCCATATTGTCGGCGTTCACATCTAAATGTGTCACCATTCGAATAGTTTGCTCTCCAAAAGCCATAAAATGAATGTCTTTTTCTGCACACTTTGCAATTAGAGCATTCACATCAACAGAGTCAGAAAGTTTAGCAACAACAATATTGGTTTGAACAGATAAAACTTTTTCAACCCAATCAAGCTTTTCTAATTCAGAACCTAAATATTTAGCATTTTGATGATCGACTTTTAATCTTTCAATGTTATTTTTCATCGCATAAAGTCCTCCTGCTGCAATGATTCCTGCTTGGCGCATTCCACCTCCCATAACTTTCCTTGCACGTCGAGCTCTATGGATAAATTCTGTTGCTCCAAGTAATACTGAACCCACTGGAGCACCTAAACCTTTAGAAAGACAAATTGAAATAGAATCAAATTGTGCCGCATATTCTTTTGGCGGAATATTGTTTTCAATTAATGCATTAAATAATCGAGCACCGTCCAAATGGAGTGGAAGTTTGTTTTCTAAACATACTTTACGAATAGCTTTAATTTCTTCGAAATCATATATGGCACCACCGCCCCGGTTCATTGTGTCTTCTAGTGACACTAAACTAGTAAGTGGATAATGCGGATTATTTGGATCTTTAATTCCGCCTCTAACATCTTCTGCAGTTATTCTTCCACGATTTCCAGGAAGTAAAAGTACTGAACTTCCACTGTTTTTAGCAATTCCACCTCCTTCGTAAAAGTAAATATGCGCATCTTTTGAGCAAATCACTTCATCTCCTGGTCGGCAATGAACATTGATTGCTATTTGATTAGTTTGGGTACCAGATGAGCAATATAATCCGGCTTCCATTCCAAAATAATCAGCAGCGAATTTTTCTAACTCATTAACTGTAGGGTCTTCTTGAAAAACATCATCACCAACAGGAGCATCCATCATAAAAGCCTTCATTTCTTTGGATGGCTTAGTCACTGTATCTGAACGTAAATCTGTGTGCATATTTTATTTTTTTCGAATCACCATTAAACCATCACGAATCGGAAGTAAGACATTCTCAACGCGATCATCGTCTTGAATTTTTTTGTTGAAGACCTTTAATGCTGCTGTGTCTTTATCATTTTTCTTGGTTTCTTCAATTACTTTTCCAGACCATAAAACATTGTCTGCAATCATAATTGAACCTTTTGGTAAATCAGCAATCAATAAATCGAAGTAATTCGAATAATTTGATTTGTCGGCGTCAATGAAGACTAAATCGAAGTTTTTGTCCAGTTTTGGAATAATTTCCATCGCATCACCAACTTTCATCTCAATTTGATCTTTAAATCCTGCTTTGTCGACATAGTTTTTCACCATGTCTTCCAATTCATAATTCACATCTATAGTGATAAGTTTTCCGTTTTCTTTTAAGCCTTCAGCCATGCAAATAGCAGAATATCCAGTGTAAGTTCCGATTTCCAAAATGCGATTTGGTTGAATCATTTTACTGAGTAAACTTAAAGTTCTACCTTGTAAATGCCCCGAAAGCATCCTTGGTTGAAGAACGTTAATGTGGGTTTGACGGTTAAGGTCACTTAATATTTCTGATTCTGGTGTAGTATGTGCATTGACATATTCCTCCAATTTTTCATCTAAAAATTCCATATATCAAAGTTAAGAAAAAAAATAAAAAGGCAAATCATAAGCCGGGTCCTGTACACCATCCGAAGATGGCTGTTTGTCATTTATCTAGTCCCGAAGTCACCCTCGGGATCCATCGACCTACCCTCCAAGTTGAGCGAGCAGCCCTTTAGCCTTGGTTTACATGGTCTTTCAGTCCGTAAGGTTTACCTAGCCAACAATGTCACCATTGAAGCGGTGAGCTCTTACCTCGCCTTTTCACTATGACCCAGAATTTGACTCCTAGGCTACTTATTTCTGTGGCACTATCTGTATTCCGATTGCTCGAAACCCTTCCAGTTAAGAAGTACGGTGCTCTATACTGCCCAGACTTTCCTCTTTCCCGATATTAAATCGAGACAGCGACAAACGATCTGCCTTTTGTGCAAAATTAATGTTTATTTGATGATAATAGGATTAAAACTTTGACCTTTTGGTGAGATTGCTTGAATGGTATACATTCCAGGTGTTAAATGTGAAAGGTTTATTGTTGAATTTGTTCCTGATGTGGCTTTTTGATACACCATTCTTCCGTCTGTACTAAAAACTTTAATGGTGTTTATCAAGACTAAAGACTCAATATTTATAATTCCATTGCTTGGATTAGGGTAAACCTTCGTTTCGAGTTCATTTTTTTCAAGTTGAGCAACTTGATTATTGAGGTAAGAAATTCTACTTGGTGTCTCTGCACCAAAAAGGGTTTCAGTTTCAATTTTCAAAACAGGTCTTTTCTTGTTTTTCGCCCACCATTCATATTCACTCGTTATTCTTGGAAATGGTATCCATTGTTGAATTGGTCCAAATTCGATATAAATAGAATCTAATTCTTCAATGGAATGATGGATTCTCAAAACGTCATAAGTTCCATGTGGTGTGGTTAACTGTCCATAACCATCAACCGTACTCGTCCTTTGGCGATGCATTTTTATCCTTGCTTCGTAAAGTGGCGAGAAATTAATATCTGTATAACCAACTGAAGAGTAACTATCTCCAAAATTTAGAGGGAATTCATATCCAATTTCGATTGTATCACTTTGAAATCCTATTGATTGTCCTTCTGCTTCTAAACTAAATCCAGGGTAAGTTAATTCATTACTGTTTAGTTTCACCATTCTGTTCACTGAATTAACTTGAATAGGAAGAAAACTTGTTATTTCGTCAATTGGTAATCCATCAAATTTTTGAAAATAGGAAGATTGGTATTCCGACGGGGCAAATGGGCCAAATTGTAGATTTATTATTATTCCTCCTGAAGTTAAACTTCGTGCGGTTTCAAATAGTTGCTCACTTGCTGTGAGGTTTGAAAAATCCCAATTGGAATTAGCTCCAGTTGTTGTAAAATCAATGTTTAAATCATCGGAAATCGAAATCCCAACAGAATCTTCTGTTTGAAAGAAATCTGAATCATCAATTGTGATTTGACCATTTAAGGTTAGAGAAATTAGGACAATCAAAGTGAGTAAAAGTGCTTTCATCATAATGAATTTATTTCATGAAATGTACGAAAAATACGCGAAACTAAAGTAACTGTGTGGTTTCAAGTCTTAAATGTACTATTGAAATAAGAATTTGACAAGGAATATTTTATATTAATTTAAGATGTCTATCTGTTACTTTGCTTTGAATGTAGAATATTGTGCGGAATGGAAATGAGTTCATTTAACCTCAATTATTGGTTTGATATGAAGCTGAGAATAAGTCGGTTATTAGGTTTTATTCAAATAAGATTAATAAGGAACCTTGAAATCAAACTATTTCAATAGATTCATCCTTAGAGATAACTGTCCATATATTGGATTAGTCGTTGCAGATTCATTAAAATAAGCACCATCCTTAATTCTACCAGAAATATTAGTTCCTGTTTTTAACCCTAAAGAAATAGTTGGAGTGAACCTTTGTTCTATCCAAATGTATCCTTGTGTTGAGAAACTGTTCAAACCATTTCTATTTCCATATTGCCTTGTTGTATTGACGAGAATTTTATTTTCATAATTATTTAAATTCATCGAAGTTGTCATTAAATAATTCACTTGAGCACCAATTCCGAAAGAGGTGTTGTTCAATTCATAACCAAATTCTAATGGAATGTAAATGTCAAATAAGTTCTGGTAGGATAAATCCTTTTGCTGGTTAATCACCGTTGTTCCATTAATTGTTTTTCTTTGAGATACGATTAAATCCGCGTTACTTGTTAGCTGTGTTCCGAGTCCGGTACGCAACAAAACGTGATTCATATTGATTTCTAAATTTAAAGATAAATCAAACAATCTAGATTCGAATGGTCGACTGGTTTTGTAATTCTCCATCAATCCCGCATTGAATTTTGTGTATAAAATGTAGCGGATAGGTGCTTTAACATTTGAAGTAGATTGAATAATATTCCCAGAGCTACTTTGTGATAATTGATTCGTTTCTTCATATGGAAGTGAATAGTTGATTTTTTCAAACGCTGAAGTTCTGAATTGTGCATTTAAATTTTTATCCAATACCTTATCAGCGTGCTGTGAAAGGTTTTCAGTTTCTGATTTTAAATTATTCAATTCATTGGTATTAGTGTAGGTTACTGAATTCTTGCTTTTCTTAGCTGAAGAGCGCACAGATTCTCCATTTTCTTTCATCGCAATGACATTGTTTTTAAGATTCTTGCTTTCATATTCATCATTTATTGTAGAATTTTCAACTGCATTAAATTCATTGGAAATATTCAAGTTTTCCTGTTGATTAGAATTTTCAATTCTAGCATGATTTAATTTCTCGATATTTAAATTCACTTCTTCTCTCGCATAACGCTGTTCGATAGTTGAGTCGTCCATATTTAATGCAAATAATGAAAACAGGAGCACAGCAAAAGCTGCAGAACCTCCAAAAGCCCATAGTAAGAAAGCCTTTTTTCTAGCATCTCTAGCGTTAAGCATAGCATTCATTTCATTCCAATATGCTTTATTGTATTGCGGTGCTTTTTCAGCTTGCGCTGCATCACGAAACAATTGGTCTATATTTTTATTTTCTTCACTCATATTGCTAAGTTCTGCAATTTAATTTTTTCTTGTTTTTCGAGTAGTATTTTAAGTTCTTTCCTTGCAACGGATAAATGCCATTTTGAAGTTCCATCTGACATATCCATAATTTCACCAATTTCTTTATGGGTATAACCTTCAATTACATAAAGAATGAAAACACGTTTTGTGGCTGGTTTAAGGTATTCGAGTAATTGCATAATACTGGTTTCGGCGAAGTTCCTTTCAGCATCATTTATAATTCCATCAGCATGATACTCTAATTCCCGTTCTTGATCTCTTTTACTAATTCTTTCTCGGTATTTTCTGTTTTTTCGGTATTCGTCAATTAGCGTATTTGTCATCACACGTTTTGCCCAAGCAGCGAAAGGTACCTCCTCTAAGTCTAGTTTGTGTAAATTATCAATGATTTTTAGAAAAGCCACATTGTAAGCTGAGCGAGCATCTTGCTCACTATTGTGATAACGCTTGCAAATAGGAATCAAAAACAAATAACACGCCTCATAGAGTTTTTCTTGAGCTTTGCGCTTGTTTTTAATGCAAGCCTTGAGTAGTTTGACATCTATATGCATGTAGTTATTGACTCTTCTTATGTTTTCCTTGTTCCCCAAATTAATAAGAATAATGTATTTGAACACTTTTCATTAATTTAAACGGAATTTTAAGAGAATAGGTTGGTAAAATTCAATAAAATTTTGAAACTTCGCCATTTACAAATTAAAGAATAGAATTCATGAGATTATATTTACTTCGACATGGTGATGCAGAAAAGGAATCAAAAGAAGGAAAAGATTTCGATAGAGGCCTTACTGAGTTAGGTAGAAATCAAGTTGAACGTGTTAAGAAAAGATTAGAAAACGAATACAGTAATCATGAATTTACGGTATTTTCTTCTTCATCTCAAAGAACGAAAGAAACTTGGCAAATAATCGCTCCAGTTTTAGAAGTTGAGGAGCTAGAGTTTCTCGACGATTTGTATTTAGCTGAAAGAACTAAATTATTGAACTTTATTTGGAATGTTAATCACCCAACTGATGATGTGTTAATCATAGGGCACAATAAAGGGATTTCTGATTTAGCCTGCTATTTACTTGATGAAAGAATTAGTTTGCCAACAAGTGGATTTTTGGTTATCGACTTTCCAGATATAGATGAATTGAGTAAAACAAGTCTAGGAGCAGGGGTGAAGTTGAGTAAATGTTTTCCAGTGGAATAAAGGTTGTTTTGTGAGAAAATCCTAGGGAGAGAAGGTTGAAGCTTAGAGAGAGTGTACACGTGAAGGGAATGATTTACTTCGTGAGATGTTGGAATCAGGAATTATTTGCTTGATTATATGTAATAGCATATAATATTGTAAAACAGACTTGCACTATATTCATTTATATATAGTTTTTTAGATTTATTTAATAAACAACGATTGAGGCTTTGTGGCGGACTGTTTGCTATATCTTATATCGAAGATGACATACATTTCATTTACATCAATATTAAAATCGAAGGTATTGCTGCCTGTCGATTGTCACTTAAAAGTGTATCCAATACTCAATCCTGGCCAAGGAAAAGCCGCAAATCCAAGTCCAGCAACATTGCTTAGTGTTGAAAAACTACGATTTTTTACATTTCCCAGATTGCTAGTGCTCACACTCAATATATCTATCATTGGAGTTAATGTAGCTCTGAAAAACAATCCTCCTTGTAGTCTTTGAAAACGATATCCAATTTTAGGAGTTAAGTAAGCGTAGAAACTTGACTTTTTATTAGAATGTGGATTTACCAAAAGTGATGTCAAGCCGATTCCTAACTCTAAATGATGACTTTTTTTACCTAGTAACCAGTTATACGAGACAGGAATCCCGTAATAAATCCCATCTCCAAAATCTATAGGCTGTGGAACATAAACTAAACCTGCAGTAAACGAATTCATAAACCTTTTCTCGGTATTGAAAAGTCGATCATAATTCAATGACCAACAAAATCCTTGACCAAATGCCTCTGCATAAATTGTATTTCGTTCAAAATTGTCTTTTGTAGAATTTACTTGTCCAATGGATAAATTCCAACAAAAAAAGAATAGAGTAACAGTGATCAGCGTTTTCATAATTAATATTTTTATTGAACCATTATAGTAGTAAGACAATTTTCCCCATTGAAAAGTTACACTTGAATCTTAGGCTTATAGCTATTGGGGCTTGAAGCTTGACTTATGAAGTAGTATTGAAAGTTTTATTTCTAAATGTTTAATTCATGTATTCACCCCGCGGCCTGGATTGTCAAGGAAATCCTTTCTCTGCTGAGCTTTTACAAATAACGTAGCGAAAGAGCGACTAACGGAAGCTCCTTTGGGAAGATTAATTGTAAACTTGGCAGTGAAAGATTGAAGTAGAAAGCCAGAGTAGCCGCCCAAATAGGAATTAACACAATTTACCGGGCTTTTACTAGAGTAGTGGAAGCCATAAAAAAATGGTTGTTGAATTTCTCCAACAACCATTTCCATATAAAAGTATTTTGAATCTTATAAACTCAAAGCTCCATTTGTATCGCGAACTTTATCAGCTGCTTCATTAAATTTGGCTTTTTCGTCATCAGATAATTCGATTTCTACGATTTCTTCAACTCCGTTTCTTCCGATCAATGCTGGAACTCCCATACAAATGTCGTTTTGTCCGTATTCACCTTCTAAGTAAAGAGAACATGGGAACATTTTCTTTTGGTCACAAGCAATTGCTTGAACTAAAGCAGAAACTGCAGCACCTGGCGCATACCAAGCTGAAGTACCTAATAATTTAGTTAATGTTGCACCTCCAACACGTGTTTCTTGTTCTACTGTAGCCAATTGCTCATCGCTTAAGAATTGAGTTACAGGAACTCCGTTTCTTGAAGCCAATCTTGTTAATGGAACCATTCCAGTGTCACTGTGTGCACCAACTACCATTCCGTCAACGTCAGAAATTGGACATTCTAAAGCTTCCGCTAATCTGTATTTGAAACGTGCGCTATCCAAAGCTCCACCCATTCCAATAATTCTGTTTTTAGGAATATCTGTTGCTTTATGTACTAAGTAAGTCATTGTATCCATTGGATTACTCACAACAATAACGATAACATTTGGTGAATGAGCTACTAGTTGTTCAACAACAGTCTTAACAATGTTTGCATTTGTTCCGATCAATTCTTCTCTTGTCATTCCTGGTTTTCTTGGAATACCTGAAGTGATCACTGCGATATCTGAGTTAGCTGTTTTTGAATAATCGTTAGTTGAACCAACAATCTTTGTGTCAAATCCATTTAATGAGGCAGTTTGCATTAAGTCCATTGCTTTTCCTTCAGCAAAACCTTCTTTGATATCTAACACGCAAACTTCTGCTGCGAAATCCTTCATCGCAATATATTCTGCACAACTTGCTCCTACGGCACCTGCTCCAACAACTGTTACTTTCATTATGGTATAATTTTATTTTTTAATAGATTATTCTGCCCACGAAATTAAGAAATTAATCAAAAAAAGCAGCAGTATATCTGGAATAATTATCAATTAACCTTCGAATTTGAAATGTTTAAATAGGTATTTTATTCAAAGCATAAATTTTTTAGTTTTGCGGTCGACAAATTACAGGATAAAAGGTCAATTTAATATCTTTACGTTATTTAGGCAACCCCAGTAAATATCATTCGTTTTTAAAATGAAACAAAAGTGAACAACGACGAACTCAAAGAATTAATTCAACGCTGTGCCGAGCAAGATAGAAGTGCTCAGGAGCAGTTATTTAAATTGTTCTACGGGAAGATGATGGGGGTTTGTATGCGGTATACGAAAGATCGAGACAGAGCTCAAGAAGTTGTTCAGGAGAGTTTTATAAAGATCTTTGAGAAGCTAGGGGATTTTGATTTTAAAGGTTCGTTTGAAGGTTGGGTGCGCAGAATTATGGTGAATGCATCGATTGATGCTATCCGTAAAAGAAACCGTCAACCTTTTTCAACAGATGAAGAATATGTCTTCAATGACAGAAGTTCAGTTCAAGAACATGATTTCGATGAGGATATTACTAAAATCAAAGCAGAATATGCCATGGAAGCAATACAAGAATTGTCGCCAGCATATAGAACTGTTTTCAACTTGTTTGTGATTGAGAATTATTCGCATAAAGAAATTGCGGAGATTCTAGACATCAATGAAGGAACATCGAAATCAAACCTAGCTAAAGCAAAGCAAAATTTAAGAAAGATATTAAGCGAAAAATTTATCAATATAGATAATGAAAGATAATTTAGAAAAAGCGTTCAAAAGTAGTTTAGAGGAGTATGAAGTTGCATACGATCCTAAAGCTTGGGATGCAGTCAACTCACAATTAAATGCAAATGCTGCTGCCGGTGGTAGTGCAATTTCAAGTGCCTTTAAATGGGTGCTTTCAACTGTTTTGGTAGGAGCTGTAATTACAGGTTCTTTTTTCTTATGGAATGATGAGAATAAGCCAAAGATTACAGAAACTGCAGTTGTTCAAAATGAGGATCAATTGGAATCACCTATTACTGTTGTGCAAGAAGAGCAAAATAAAGAAGAAGGTGTTTCAACTGATAATTTAGAAGGAGTTGTTGAAGATTTAATTGTAACGAAAAAAGAAGTTCTTCCTGTTGTTAATGAGCAAATAAAGGTAGAGCCTAAGAAAGAAAAAGTTTCAATTAATGAAAAAAATGCACCAAAAGTTGAACCTAAGAAAGAAGAGCAGCCTACGCCCCCTATAGTTCCAGTGGAAAAATTGACGAAGAAAACTCAATATGTGGCAGGACATATCTCTAATGCGATTGTCTGTTACGGAGAAACTGTCGAAATCACGAATTCATTTAAAAATGATAAAGTTCGTTTCCAGTGGAATGGTGAATGGATTGAGTTGAATGGTGGTAATTCATTTGAATTAACTGTTAAAGAGTCTATTTCCATCAACTTTGTAAACAAAGAAGGTGAACTAATTGAAACGAAGTATATAAAGGTGCATGAGGCATTTTCTCCAGATTTCAATTTAGAAGCTAATATTTTTGAAGGTGGTTTGCCTGTGGTAATTGCCGAATCTTATGAAGATTTCGCTAACTATTCTTGGGATTTTGATGGTGATATTCAAAGAGAAGGAGCAATTGTGAAACATAACTTTTTCGATAAAGGTGAATACCAGATTTCATTGCAAGTTACAGATGCAAATGGATGCTCATCTGAAACTTCAAAAATAGTACGAATTAGAGATAAGTATAATTTAATGGCTGTAGATGCATTCAAACCAAATGGTTCAGATGTAAGAAACAGAGCATTTATGCCTTATTCTTTAACAGAGAGAGATGTTCGTTTCCAATTGACAATAGTTGATCCTATTGATAATGGTGTAGTATTTACTTCAACTGATGCTGACGAAGCTTGGGATGGGAAAGATCAAAGAACTGGGAAAATGACATCGAGTAACAAGTCATTTATTTGGAAGGTTCAAATTTTCAATCCAGAGATGAATGAGCGTCCTATTTATGCGGGAACCATCTTACATAATTGATTCTAATATTCTAATTCAAACAACCGGGAAGTTCAAATATTTCTGGATTTTACAAGGTGTTTAATTAGAAATAGAATAGAATAAATGAAAACATAGAATTTCATACTAAAGTACGATAAGTCTACCGACAGTCGACGGATTTTGGAAAAGCTCAAAGAGAAATCTTTGAGCTTTTTGATTTTATATATTAGACTTTTCTAGTAAAATAGGGTGACTCTCATTGCAATCTTTCTGTTTGATAATTGAAAAAAAAATTCAATCCAATATTCATAGGTGGACAGATCTCATTTAACTTATTCCCAATTTAATTTATTATTGGAATACCTCACTTCAAAATAAGTCATATGACTTAAAAAGGCAGAGCCTAATATATAAAAAAAAGCCTCAGTATTCTAATGACACTGAGGCAATAAAATTATTTATTGAACAATCATTCAACAACCAATTTCTTAGTCAAGATCCCTTTTTCGGTTTCTATTTTAACAAAGTAAACTCCCTTATTTAAAGAGCTGATATTGAAATCTGCAAATGAATCATTCACAGTTTGGGTTTGAATTGTTCTTCCATTCATATCTAAAAGAGTAATGTTTTCGATGTTAAAGCCTTCAAAAGAAATTGCAACTTCACTTTTCGCTGGGTTTGGATACATCAACAATAATTCATTCAATTCTTGGATAGTAATTCCGGCTGGATCATCTAATGGGTGACAAGCGATTGGGTCAGCCGGGGTATTACAAATACAAAAATCAACCTCGCCACAAACTTCACTCAATAGAAACTGAGTGATGTATTGTTCTGTTGTATCTAAATATGCTGCATTACTTTGATGAGGTACATGTCCTGCACCGTATTCAGCTTTGAAACAATTTTTAATTCCAAAGCTTTCAGCTTTGACATGAATGCTTTCGCTACCATCAACAACTAAAAGGTCGAAAATAGCCACTGTAATTAAACCCGTTCCGAATGGCACAGTAACGTCGGCATCTCCATGTAAACTCAAAACAGGTGTTGTGCTATTTGACATCCAAGCAGCATCACCAATTGCGCCTGCTAAGTTTACAATCGCTTTTACGTCTGAAGTGTAACCAGGATTTCCCGAATTCCCTTCAAGTCCCCCAGTCAAAGAAGGATCATTCATATTTATATGGTTTGGAATTTCGGATAATTGATCTAAATAGGCCAGGTGTAAAGCGATAAATCCACCGGCAGAACTACCAACCAAATAAATATTTGTAGTATCAATTCCATAGGGGTTATTGTCCTCAGCCACAGATTTTTTAAAGAATCGAACGGCTGCCCTTGCATCTTGAGTTCCTCTCATAACGGCTTCAGAAGCCCCTGAAGGACCTGGTCCTGTTGGTGTAAATAAATCTTTCATTCCTAATCTATAACTTATAGAAGAAGTTACATATCCTTTTTTTGCATATATTTCTGCTAAAGGAACAACATCAATCCCTATTTTAGAGCCTAAAACAAAAGAGCCACCATGAATAAATATGATTAACGGTCTTGTATTCTCAGTGTCTCCAGAGGGTTGGTAAACATCTAAAAATAAATTTTGCGTAGTGCCGTCAAAGTTTAAATTTGAGCCATATTGAATATCAGATGTTACATCAATATTTGTGAACTGGTTTGTGTCATATCTTCCTCCAGTACAGTTTTGTGCTTCAACTGAAAAGAAAGTGGCTAGAAAAGCGCCCATTAAATAGATTTTTTTCATTTATTTGAAGTTTAAGATTTGAATGATATATAGTTCCTAATATTAGAAAGGAATATTACATTAAAAGTAGTTTATTTTTGGGATTAATTTAAATTGAAGGAGCTAAATGTGATGAGAAATAGAGTTTTGTGCTGCAGATGTGATTGTTAAAGCTATTTTGATATCGATTATAATTATTCTATAAGTGCAATGATTGATTAAAGATTGATGCAATTTTATCCCGAGTTTAACACTTAAATATAAAGAACTACAGAATTCATTTAAAATAAATTACCAATTAATAGCTAAACCAAATAAAACCACTATCTTTGCGGCTGTGTTTAAAGAAACACGTACATAAAAATCATTAAACAAATATTGGAATGTATTTAGCAACTGAAAAGAAAGAAGAAATTTTTAAAAAGCACGGGAAGTCTGAGAAAGACACTGGTTCTGCAGAAGGGCAGATTGCTTTATTTACTTACCGTATCAGTCATTTGACTGGTCACTTGAAGAACAATCGTAAAGATTATGCTACGCAAAGAGCACTTCAATTGTTAGTAGGTAAAAGAAGAAGTCTTTTGGATTACTTAAAGAAAAAAGACATCCTGCGTTACCGTGCGATAGTTAAAGAATTAGGATTGAGAAGATAATTTTTGATCAACATAATTTAAATAAAAAGGGGAGCAATCGAGATCATTCGAAGTTCCCCTTTTTTGTTAAAATACAGCAAGGGAAACTAATTTCTTTAATTTTTTGATAAGAAGTTTTTAAAAACAAGCATAACGCAGTATTTGAAGACTTGTTGTAAAACAAATAAGTAAATAAATAAATATGAATATAGGAATAAAAAAGTCCATCACTATCGGAGGTAAAGATATCTCAGTAGAGACTGGTAAGCTTGCAAAGCAGGCTGACGGTTCGGTAGTGTTACAAATGGGTAACACAGTATTATTAGCTACAGCTGTGTCTTCAAAAGAAGCTAAAGAAGGAATCGATTTTCTTCCATTAACAGTTGATTACCGTGAGAAATTTGCGGCAGCTGGACGTATCCCTGGTGGATTCTTACGTCGTGAGGCTCGTCCTTCTGATATGGAAGTTTTAATCATGCGTTTAGTTGATAGAGCATTAAGACCATTGTTTCCAGATGATTATCATGCGGATACACAAGTAATGATTCAAATGATGGCTTACGATGGTGAGCACATGCCTGATACATTGGCTGGATTTGCTGCATCTGCTGCGATTGCTGTTTCTGATATTCCATTTAATGGACCAATGTCTGAAGTGCGTGTTGCACGTGTTGATGGTGAATTTATTGTTAATCCATTGAAATCTGAACTTGATAGAGCAGATATGGAATTAATGATTGCTGGTACAATGAAGGATGTTGTGATGATCGAAGGTGAAATGCACGAAGCACAAGAATCTGAATTGATCGAAGCAATTAAAATCGCACACGAAGCAATTAAAGAACAATGTCAGTTCCAAATTGATTTGGCTGCTGAAGTTCCAACTTCATCTCCAAAAAGAGAATACTGTCACGAAGATAATGATGCTGACTTAGCACAAAGGATTAATGACTTTGCATTCGCAAAATGTCAAGAAGTTGCTCGTCAAGGTTCAGCAGATAAAAATAAGCGTTCTGAAGGATTCAAAGCAATCAAAGAAGAGGTAAAAGCATTGTTTACAGAAGAAGAATTAGCTGAGCACGGTAAGTTGGTGAGCACTTATTACTCTAAAACAATGAAGGAAGCTGTTCGTGATGTAATCTTGAACGAGCGTATCCGTTTAGACGGAAGAAAATTTGATGAAATTCGTCCAATCTGGAGTGAAGTAAATTATTTACCAATGGTTCACGGTTCTGCTGTGTTTACACGTGGTGAAACTCAATCGTTGACAACACTTACTTTAGGTGGTAAAATGCAAGAGCAAATGATTGACTCTGCAACTAGACAAGGAACTGAGAAATTCATGTTACACTATAACTTCCCTCCATTTAGTACGGGAGAAGCTTACCCAATTAGAGGGGTTTCTCGTCGTGAAATTGGTCACGGAAACTTGGCATTGCGTGCATTAAAGTACGTATTGCCAGAAGATAATCCTTATACAATTCGTTTGGTTTCAGAGATTTTAGAGTCTAATGGTTCTTCTTCAATGGCTACTGTTTGTGCAGGTACACTTGCATTAATGGATGGTGGTATTCCAATCAAAGCACCAGTTTCTGGTATTGCGATGGGATTAATCATGAACAAAGAAGGGAAATATGCTGTATTGTCTGATATCTTAGGAGATGAAGATCACTTAGGAGATATGGATTTCAAAATTACAGGTACTGCAAACGGAATTACTGCATGTCAAATGGACATTAAAGTAGACGGATTACCTTACGAAGTATTGACAGAAGCTTTAGAGCAAGCAAAAGAAGGAAGAATGCACATTTTAGGAGAGATCTTAAAAACTATTTCTGAGCCAAATGCTGATCTTAAGCCATCTGCACCAAGAGTTGAAACTATTCGTGTTCCTAACGAAGCGATTGGAGCAATCATCGGGCCTGGTGGAAAAATCATTCAACAAATTCAAAAAGACACAGGAGCAACTGTGATGATTGAAGAGGATGAGAAAACTGGAGAAGGTATCGTTCAAATCTTAGCTGATGGAGCGGAGAAAATGGATGCTGCAACGAAATCTATTCGTTCAATTGCATTCCCTCCAACTGTTGAAGAAGGTGCAATTTACGAAGGTAAAGTGAAGTCTGTTCAAGCTTATGGAGTATTCGTTGAGATTATGCCAGGAGTTGATGGATTGATTCACGTATCAGAATTTGCAAACGAGCGTATTGCTAAAATGGAAGATGTTGCCAAAGAAGGTGATTTACTGAAGTTCAAAGTGGTTGGTCGTGATCCAAAATCTAAGAAATGGAAACTTTCAAGAAAAGTTCTATTAGAAAAAGAAGAGAAAAAAGATTAATCTTTAAGCTTAATTTTTAAAATATAAACCGTCTCGAGTAATTGAGACGGTTTTTTTGTTTTACATACTTATTTTTCACCGCCAAAAAATTGAATGATGATGGCTTCAAGTTGTGACAATCTATGATTTACTCCAATGAGTTGCATGAACGTTTTCGTGAGGTTCGCATTTCGGAAAAGTTTTTCTATCAGAAAATTAAAAATTTTTATACGTCAAGTATTGACTATAATCCAAAGGACGAAAAAACAATTGAGTTCATTAAATAGTTAAAGAAAAGGAGAAAAGCTTACACGAATTAGTTGATGATATTCCAAAAATGATAAGTAACAAAGATTAATTTTCATAGAACTTTAAGTTTCTTAGGTTTCTATAATTTGTTTACATTTACCACACTTTGAAAGGAACACTTCTATATCGCTTGTTAATTTACTGCAGTCTTTTTTTTGCGGTTCTATTTACTAATCAAATTTCTGCACAAGATTTTCATTTTTCACAAATGAAATATTCTCCGCTAAGTGTGAACCCATCCCTTGCAGGTCTGAACGGAAAATATAATGCGATAGCAAACTACCGAACACAATGGAATAGTGTGGCGTCTCCCTATACAACTCTTGGCGCTTCTTTTGACGCAAATTTTAATCACCCTTCGAATCGAACTGGATTCCTAGCATTAGGAGTTAATTTCTATCATGATGTGGCAGGGGACTTAAATATGACGACTTCAAATGTGAACTTAAATCTTGCTTATCATATTAGAATTGACAGAACAAGCACCTTTGGTTTAGGTGTACAATTTGGATATGCGCAACGTGGAATCGATCAGGTCAATGGCTTGTTTGCTAGTCAATATGATGGGAGTGATTTTGATCCAGCTATTTCAAGTGGAGAAAGTTTTGGAAACAGCAATTTTGGATATGTTGATGCTGGAGGTGGTTTTGTTTATAAACACAATTCTTTAAGTCAAAATTCATTTCGTTCTGATGGTTTTATCTTTACTGCAGGTGCAGCAGCTTATCATTTAGTTCGTCCGGATTATTCCTTTATTCAAGGAGGGAATGAAGATCTTTCAATAAGGTATTCTGGATTTATTGATGCTGAATTTACTTTGAATGGTTCTCGTTTCAATTTGATGCCAGCATTATATTATCATCGCCAAGGAAGTTCCCAAGAAATACTGGGAGGAACATATATTAAATATCAAATTATTCAATCCACTACAAGGACAAGTTTTAGAAATGACTTCTCAATTTCCTACGGAGCTTTCTACAGATTCCAGGATGCGTTTGTAAATAAGTTGATCATAGATTTTAGTGGATTTGCCATTGGAATAGCTTATGATGTGAACGTTTCATCCTTAACTCAAGCCAGCAGAGGAAGAGGAGGAGTGGAATTTATGTTCAGGTATTATTTATCGGATAAATTAGCAGGGAAATCCAGAATTAAATAATTACGAATTTAGTTGGGTGTCAAAATTCAATACTCACTTTACAAACCCAACAATTACAGGAATCAACTCTTTATGTAAAGGTAATTTCGGATCGTAATAGGTTTTCATGTTTTCTTCTTTGTTTTCCGGAGCAGTTTTTAATACATGATTCATTCCATCAATGATTTTTAATTCTGCTTCAGCATTTCCTTCTTTTTGAAGTTTTGCATCTTCCTTGACAACCTGAATATCGGTTGAACCATGAATGATAAGCACTGGAATGTCTAATTTTCCAATTTCAATCTTTGGGTCATATATTAACCATGAAATGATGTAGGGTTGAATATCTTCTCTAAATAATCCAGCTAACTCTGGAGAAAATTCACTTACAGTTTCGCCGTTTTTCATTTTAGTTAAGAGCGTTTTTGTTTCTTCTAAAAAGATTGGAGATTGATTTCCGATTTGTTCTGACAAAACAACATCAATTTCACGGCCTGTTCCGGCAAGGGAAATAAATTTTGAAACTTTCCTTTGTTGTGCAGCCAGCATTCCAATTAATGAACCTTCAGAATGTCCGATTAAGATAATGTTTGTGAATTTCTTTTTCTCCAAATAATCAATCCATGCGGTGACCTGATCTGAATTGTCTTCAAATCGGTAATCCTTTTCTGTTAATTCTCCTTGACTTTCACCAATCATTAATTTGTCATATCGTAAGCTGGAAATTCCATTTTCGGAGAGTTCTTGGGCTAATAATTTGTAGGAATTCGGTTGAATGAAAGTACTGTTCCCATTTCTATCTGTTGGTCCAGAACCAGGAATAATAATTACGACAGGTGCTTCTTTATATTTTTTCACCTGAATTAAGTTTCCATAAATTGTCCCTTTATCACTTTTGATTTTGACTTCGGATTCTTTTTGTGAAAAAGTGACAAATGATGTTGCGAAAAATAATACAACAAGTACAATCCAATTCAAATGCTTCATGGTAATTTCTTATTTTCGTGTTTTCAATTCAATTTTACTGTAATAATAAGGAATATATTTTTTGATGGACAAAATCTTCACTTTTTTAACGAATAATAAAAATCAATCGATTTTGGCTTTTGATGCATTGGATGTATTTGAATGTAGCAGTCGTAATTGTTTAGAAAATGCATCTGATTTTATTGATAAACATACGAATGATTATCGATTTGGTTTTTTGAGTTATGACCTGAAAAATGAAATTGAAGATTTAGATTCTCAGAATCCAGACCGAATAGGATTTCCGAAAATTGGATTTTTCGTGCCTAAATATGTTGTGGAATGGGATGAAAATGGTCAACAAACTTTTCTGAAAGGTGAAGCTGACCAAAATTCATTAAGTTTTATTCAAGAGTTTGAAAATCAGAGAAGTATTTTGCCACTTAATAAGGTGGAATTAACTGCAGGATTAAGTAAACCTGAGTATATTTCAAAAATTGAAAAACTACGTGAAGAGATTCAATATGGTAATATTTATGAAGTTACATATTGTCAAGAGTTTTATGCGGAAAACAGTGAAATAGCACCTTTGCCCAGCTATTTTGAACTGAATCGGAAAACAAAAGCTTCTTTTTCGTGTTTTTTGGAGTGGAAAGGAAAATATCTACTTTCTGCAAGTCCAGAGCGCTTTTTAAAACGTGAAGGAAACAGATTGATTTCACAACCTATCAAAGGAACTGCCAAAAGAGGAAAGACTCAAGATGAGGATGTACAATTGAAAACCGATTTATTGGCAAGTGAAAAGGAACGTGCAGAAAACGTGATGATTGTTGATTTGGTAAGGAATGATTTGTCTCGAATTGCAGAAAGAAACTCTGTTCAAGTGGATGAATTATTTGGGGTTTATACTTTTGAAACTGTGCATCAATTGATTTCGACTGTTTCCGCAACAATAAACGAAAAAGTGACTATTCTCGAAATACTAAAAGCTTTGTTTCCAATGGGAAGTATGACGGGAGCTCCAAAAATTAGCGCAATGAAGCTAATTGAAGAACATGAAACGTTCAAAAGAGGTTTGTATTCCGGAAGTGTTGGTTATTTCAGTCCAAATGGAGATTTTGATTTCAATGTGATTATTCGTAGTATTTTGTACAATGAAAAAACGCAAAATATCAGTTGTCCAGTTGGAGGAGCGATTACATTAAAATCTTCACCTGAATCGGAATATGAAGAATGTATGATTAAAGTAAGAGCCTTAAAAGAAGTTTTATTGACCTATGGATAATTCAGCAAAATATTGGGTTGCTTGCAGCGGAGGAGTTGATTCTGTTGTATTATTGCATTTAATGCATGAACAGAAAAAGGATGTAGGTATTTTGCATTGTAATTTTCATTTACGAGGAGAATCTTCGAATGGTGACGAAGCATTTGTACGTGCATTGGCCAAAAAGTTAAATATTCCTGTTCGAGTAAATGAATTTGAAACGAAGAAATTCAGTAAGGAAAATAAGATGAATACGCAATTGGCAGCACGACAATTGCGCTACAATTGGTTTGACGAAGTTATTGAAAACGAGGGGGGAACAGTGCTTTTGGCGCATCATTATGATGATCAAGTGGAGACATTCTTCTTACAGCTAAGAAGAGGCGGAAAGGTAAGAAGTCTAGCGGGAATGCCTGTTTTCAGAAATGGATATTTACGTCCGCTTTTGAAACATACAAAAAATGATCTCATTTCTTTGGCCAACAAACAAGGTTGGAAATGGCGTGAAGATATTTCGAATGCTTCAAATAATTATACACGAAATTGGTACAGAAACGAAATTTTACCTTGGTTGAAATCCAATAATTTCCCAATACAAGATGTAGTTTCAATTGTCGAATCTTATCAGCAAGTTTTAAAGTTTTTAAAAGGATTTCCAGTTCCAGATTCCATATTAATTGCCGATTGGAACGAATTAACAATTTGGGAGAAAGAGTATATTCTATCGGAACAAGATTTGGGTGAATACTCAACCTCAGAGATTAAAAAACTCACAATTTCAGAAAAGGGAAAGTTTATTGGTAATGATTTTACTAAATTATGGAATGAAGGAAAGGAGTTGATTTTTGTGAAGCGAAGAGAAGAAGAAACTCAGTTTCAATTGGAAATTCAAGAACTTTCAAAAGAAGATGTAGAGTTAAATCAAAATGATTTGTTAATAGACGCTTCTTTAATAAAAGGGAGGCTAACTTTCAGAAAGTGGCAATCTGGTGACCGTTTTCAACCTTTGGGAATGAAAGGAGAAAAGTCAGTTGGGAAGTTTTTGCGAGACAGAAAAGTTTTGGCCCATGTAAAGGAGGATATTCAAGTTTTAGTATGTGAAAAGGGCAATATTATTGGAATTTTTGGATTTGGAGTAAGTGAGAAGTTTAAAGTTGATTCGACAACAGTTCAAATAATTTCAGTGCAATTGAAGAAAATTTAGTTTAAAAATTAGCTGCATTAAGATCCTTTATTTGTTCAATTTTTTATATTTAGTTTCACATAGAACTTACCGTTTAGATCTATCAATGAAACCAAGGCTACTTATTAATTTTCTTGCTCTTCTGGTTTTATCAGCTTTTCTATATTCGTGTGGAATGAGTTTTAATGGTATTTTTGAAAAACGCAAGCACTTGAAAGGTTGGCACTTTAAAACTGCCAAAAACGTCCAAAATAACGCAGTTTCCAACAATGAAAAGACGGATTTTGTAATTGTTTCAAAAAAACTCATTTAGATTCGAGATTTCAAGTTTCTGAATTATATCAAGTTAGCCATTAAATCACACTCGAATATCGTAATAAGGAGAAATCAATCCATAATATCAATTCTCTATTTTGGATATACATTATTTGATTACTTCACGATGCAAGTTAGAAATCGCTCGGTAGGAGATTACTCTTGGATTTATCAAGAAAGTTTGAGAAGAACTGGAATTAGGTTTGGAATTGCAATTGCCTTTTTTGGAATTCTTTATATTATTGGTTACTATTATGGTGGTTATTCGTGAATAATCGAAAAGTTTTTACACTCACTTCACTAATGATAGAACTTATGAAATCAAGATTTATATTTTACCTACTTTCACTTTCCTTTTTATCGTTGTTCTTGTATTCTTGTGGAGCAAGTGGAAATGGTTTATTCGAAAAGCGGAAGCATTTGAAAGGTTGGCATTTCAATAAGAAAAGTAATATTTCTAAAACGTCAGAAAAGAGTTCTCCTCGTGAAGAATTTTCAAAAAACAGAAATATCAATGAATCAAATTTAAATTCTTCAACTTTTAATGAAAAAGTAGTATTGGATTTTCAAGGTGTGGCGAATAATTTCAAAAATGGAAATTCAAAAAATCATTTAACTAAAAATCATAAAGTTGAAAAAATTAATGATGAAAATCGATCTATTACTCCAAAAGAAGAAGATTTAAAAAAATCTATACCAAGTAATCACGATTTAGATAGGGAAGAGGTTCAAACATCCAAAACGAAAACGAGTAGCGCTGATGATACTGCTACAAGCACAAACTCTTGGAATTACCATAGCTTTTTTTTACTATCATTTTTCGCTCCATTCCTCGTGAAAAGGAGACATACAAGGAAAATTCAGCATTGGGCGGCAGATAATCTCAAACAATCACGAAGTTTATTGATTGGTGCTAAAGGAGCATTGATTGGAACATCATTAGGACTAGGGCACATGCTTGAAATTCCTTTTTCTAATATCCATTTAGGAATATCACTGGCGGGAATTGGAATGAGTTATGGATTATGGGAATTTTGGAAAAATCAAGGGTCGTTGAATTCGACCAAGAAACTTGCGTTGATTGGGGCGGTCAATACATCATCTAGTTTTGGTTTTTTTATGGCCGGTGGAATGATGAATAATATCTCTCAATTTTCCAATTGGTCACTTTCTTCTGGAATTATCAATAATGTTGAGCCAATAAACCAAACTTCATCTGGTAACACAACATTTGTTAATGTTTTACTTATTATCCTATTCACTTTATTATTGCTGTTATTACTATATGTAATAGCGGCAGTGTCTTGTCTAATTATATGCTCCGGAGGAGAAGTAGCTGGGTTGTTGTTTGCAGCTGTTGGCGTAGCGCTAATTATTTTTTTATATGTAATGGCTATCTCTAGATTATTTAACAAAGACAAGGAAAACAAAGAAGGTAATGGCAATAAAGCGCTTATTATAGCCACAGTTATTGTAGCATTTATCACCTTGCTTGTATCTTTAGGTGCGAATGGAATTTGATTTTAGAGTATTAACCATAACAGGAGTAAGACTACTTTTATGAAATTTCAAACATCACATCTTTTCTTTATCTCGGTTGTTTTAACTGCTCTCTTTTCTTCGTGTGGAGCAGTGAATAAAGGTGTTTTTGATAAAAGAAAACATAGCAGGGGATGGCATTTTCAAAAGAAAGGGAATTCAAATATTTCTTCATCTCATAAGAACGAAGATAAAAACTCAAGGTACTCCAATCATTTCAAAGCATCTAATTTAACACTTGAAACAGATCAAGAAATAAATGAAGTGATTTCAGAAAATAATATAAGAAAAAAGGGAATTGATTTAAATAAGAACATATCTACCTCATATGTGGAAGATATGAAATTTAAAGATGTGAATGTAAACACTGAAAGTAGCGAGATAGTGCTTTATGAGAAGAAAATTTCAAATATTAAAGTAGAAAATGTTGAGAAAATTGAACCTGAAGAACCGGAGGAGCCTTTTATTTTGGATCCGTTTGAAAGAGCTTTTCGATTTTTGTTAATTTACTTTTTGACTGGACTTTCAGGAGTTGTTTTAACTGGAGCTTTTGTACTACTTCTTCCTTTAATAGGTATCATACCCGGATTAATATTAATAGTGATAGGACTGTATTTCCTTATTTCGCTCTTTGTTTATCATGTTTTAAGACTCTATATGAGGGTAGATGGTGATGAAATTTGGTCTTTTAAGAAAACATTACGCATAATTGGATTAATATACTTTCCATTGATTTTCGGTTTGTATTTTCTAGTATTATCTGGATTTTAGAAGTTAATCATTTTGTTTTTTACTGTAAATTTCGATAAATAATCAATCAAACGCTTCAAAAGTCATCAAAGCCAAAAGTTCTTTCTCTATATGAGGTTTGAAAATATCATGTCCATATGGAATAGTCTTTAAAGCTTCGGGTTTATTGAGTTTGTTCAAAAACAACGAAGCGCTTTTTAGGGTGATTATTTGATCTTGTTCTCCAATAATTAAATTAAAATTTACAGCGTTTTTATCAATGGCAGATTTTATTTCTTCCATAGAAGGTCTTAAATTTCTGAAGGCGCTCCAAGATTTAAAAGCTATTTCTAGTTTTTCTTGATCTGAGGTGTAGTAGTCTAAAAAGCTTAGTATTTTAGGATGTATAATTTTTCCTTTTTCTAATGTTCTAGAAATAGACATTAATTCTTCTGGTTTTTTTACCCATCGTTTGAACAATTTTCTAGTCCACCATTGTCTTTGAGACCAACTATAGAAATTTTTATCATTCAATCCGTCTGGAGCAATTAAAAACATACTTTTAACGCGTTTTGCAAAAGTTGGAAATACACTTAAAGTAAATCGGCCGCCTTGAGAATACGCGACCCAATGAAAATCTTGGACTTTTTCTTTAATGAATATTTTTTCTAACAATTTTTCAACATGTTCTTTAGTTATTAAATCCTTATCAATTCTACTTGGATTAAATATAGAATGGCCATGTAAGAATAGATGTACAGATATGATTTTTCGAGATTTTTTCTCTAGGAACCGGAAGTCTTCTGCTGATCTGCCGTTCCCATGGAAGCAAAGAATAACGGTGTTTCCAGTGCCATATACTTCATAAAAAAGTTGCAAATCTTCATGTGATACATTTCTTAATTTAGGTTCCATTTTGCTTTGCATAATTTGAAGTCTTCTCTGTGATTTTTGGAAACTAGAATTTCTAATTTAAGGGTGAATTCAACTTTACTGTAAAAAACTATCATTAAAATCCTGTGCATACCTATAAAAGTAGTAAAAATGAATTAAATTTGTGTCCGATTTGTATAACGCTTTAACATCAAAGCAAAAAGAAAAATTGGAATGCCTAAGAACGAGAAAATTAAGTCAGTTTTAATAATTGGAAGTGGACCAATTGTAATTGGTCAAGCATGTGAATTTGATTACGCCGGATCACAAGCTTCAAGATCTTTAAGAGAGGAAGGAATCGAAGTAACTTTGATTAATTCGAATCCTGCGACAATTATGACCGATAAAGTAGTAGCGGATAATATTTATTTATTGCCACTAGAACCAGAAAGCATTCGCGAAATTATTGCTAATCATGATATCGATGCTGTTTTGCCAACTATGGGAGGACAAACTGCTTTGAATTTAGCAATCAAATGTGATGAGTTAGGAATATGGGAAGAAAACAATATCGAAATTATTGGAGTTGATATCGCGGCAATTGAAATCACAGAAAACCGTGAGGACTTCCGTAATTTAATGGAAGAAATTGATGTTCCAATGGCTCCTCAAAAAACTGCTAAATCTTTCCTTGAAGGAAAAAGTGTAGCGCAAGAATTTGGATACCCATTATGTATTCGTTCTTCATTTACTCTAGGAGGTGCAGGAGCAGGAGTTGTTTATACAGAAAAAGAATTTGATAATTTACTAGATGCTGGTTTGCATGCCTCTCCAATTCATGAGGTGATGATTGATAAAGCACTTTTAGGTTGGAAAGAATATGAATTAGAGTTATTGAGAGATAAAAATGATAACGTTGTTATTATTTGTTCGATTGAGAATTTTGATCCAATGGGAGTGCACACAGGAGATTCAATCACCGTTGCTCCAGCAATGACAATGTCTGATACAACATTCCAAGACATGAGAAACATGGCCATCAAAATGATGCGTTCAGTTGGTAATTTTGCTGGAGGTTGTAATGTACAGTTTGCTGTTTCTCCAGATGAAGAAGAGAAAATCATAGCAATTGAAATTAATCCTCGTGTTTCTAGATCTTCTGCTTTAGCATCAAAAGCTACAGGTTATCCTATTGCAAAGATTGCAGCTAAACTAGCAATTGGTTATACATTAGATGAATTGGATAATCAGATTACGAAAACTACTTCTGCTTTATTTGAGCCAAGTTTAGATTATGTAATTGTAAAAATACCACGTTGGAATTTCGATAAATTTCCAGGAGCAGACCGTAAATTAGGTCTCCAAATGAAATCTGTTGGAGAAGTTATGGGAATTGGTCGTAATTTCCAAGAAGCCCTTCAAAAAGCTTGTCAGTCTCTTGAGATTGGAAGAAATGGTTTAGGAGCCGATGGAAAAGAATTAACTGACCAAAACCAAATTTTGGAAAGTTTAGAGTTCCCAAGCTGGAACAGGCTTTTCCATGTGTATGATGCGATTAAATTGGGGATTCCGTTTAATAGAATACACGAGAAAACTAAAATTGATGTTTGGTTCTTACGTCAAATCGAGGAATTGATCAAGCTAGAACGTAATATTGAGAAATTTAATTTAGGAAACATTTCTAAAGAATTACTTTTCGAAGCTAAGCAAAAAGGATATGCCGATAGACAAATAGCACATTTACTGCGTTGTTTAGAATCAGAAATCTATGCGAAAAGAGAAGAGTTTGGAATTCAACGTGTTTATAAACTTGTTGATACTTGTGCCGGAGAGTTTCCAGCGCAAACACCATATTATTACTCAACTTTCGAATTAGAAAATGAAAGTGAAGTAACAGAGAAAAAGAAAATTGTTGTTTTAGGTTCTGGACCAAATAGAATTGGACAAGGAATTGAATTTGATTACTCTTGTGTGCATGGAGTTATGGCTGCGAAAGAAGCAGGATATGAAACCATCATGATTAATTGTAATCCTGAAACTGTTTCAACAGATTTCGATACGGCAGATAAATTATATTTCGAACCAGTTTTCTGGGAACATATTTATGACATCATTCGTCATGAAAAACCAGAAGGAGTTATCGTTCAATTAGGTGGTCAAACTGCATTGAAGTTAGCTGAGAAATTAGAGCGATATGGAATCAAAATCATGGGTACGAGTTTCGATGCATTGGATTTAGCTGAAGACAGAGGTCGTTTTTCACAATTATTGAAAGAAAACAATGTGCCTTATCCTGAATTTGGTGTTGTTGAAAGTGCAGAACAAGCATTAGAACTTTCAAATGATTTAGGTTTCCCTTTATTGGTCCGTCCTTCATATGTTTTGGGAGGACAGAAAATGAAAATTGTAATTAACAGAGAAGAATTGGAACATCATGTAGTTGATATTCTTCGTGATATGCCAGACAATCAAATTCTATTGGACCACTTCTTAGGAGGTGCTATCGAAGCAGAGGCAGATGCAATTTGTGATGGAGAAAACGTTTACATTATTGGAGTTATGCAGCATATTGAGCCTGCAGGAATTCACTCAGGAGATTCATACGGGGTTTTACCGCCATACAACTTAGGAGATCTAGTAATGCAACAAATTGAAGATATCACTAAGAAGATTGCAGTTGCTCTAAAAACGGTTGGATTAATTAATATTCAATTTGCGATTAAAGATGATAAAGTTTATGTGATTGAAGCAAATCCAAGGGCATCTCGTACTGTTCCTTTTATTGCAAAAGCTTATGACGAACCTTATGTAAAATACGCAACGAAAGTAATGTTAGGAGTAAATAAGGTAACTGATTTCGATTTCCAACCTAAAAAAGGTGGGTATGCAATTAAAATTCCAGTTTTCTCATTCAACAAGTTCCCTAATGTGAACAAAGAATTGGGACCTGAGATGAAATCTACTGGAGAAGCAATTCAATTTATCAAAGATTTGAAAGATCCATTCTTTAGAAAGATATTTGCGGAACGTAATTTATATTTATCTAAATAGTTATAAAATTACTTCTGGAAAATTTTATAAGAAAGTCCAGGCGATTATTGTCTGGACTTTTTTTGTTTTTAGTTTGAAAGCTTTTGAGTATAGATGTTTAAATTAATTGAATTATGATAATATTAAGTGTTCCAGGTACGATTAGAATGGTGTTGATCATCATCGCAATATTTGTAATCATTCGGTTTATTGGTCGAATTATGGCCACTAAAAAAAGTGTGGAAAACGAAAAACGTTTTAATCAAAATAACGACGCTTTTAGAAAAGCCAAGGAAAAGAGTGAATCGGAGAAGGGAAAGGTTCACATTGTGGAGGGAGGTTATCGCGAGGCAGAGGATGTGGATTTTGAAGAAATAAAGGATAATGAAAAAAAAGGCTAAAAAAAAGTGTTGCCTTAAATAGTTGAAATTCAATCAAGTTTAAATAAACAATAAAAAAAGTTTATTTTTTTTTCAAAAAACCATTGTCGGTCGAAGAAAGTTGGTTATATTTGCACTCGCCTAACGAAACAAGTATGGCACTTACAACGGTAAGTAAAGAAAGAAATTGAAAAAGTAAGTTGCGGAAGCAAATGAACAATACAGAATTTAATAACTAGGTTAAATTAGTTATAGTTGACTGTCGTCAGCATCCTTCGAAAGTAGGAATATAAATTTTGGTCCGGTAGTTCAGTTGGTTAGAATGCCTGCCTGTCACGCAGGAGGTCGCGAGTTCGAGTCTCGTCCGGACCGCATTTACAACACGCCTCTATGGCTGGAGGAACAGAAACCCCTATGACGTATCAATGTCGTAGGGGTTTTGTCTTTCCTTTTTCAATACGTATTAAATATGAACAATACAGAATTTAAAGACTTAGTAAAATAAGTTATAGTTGACTGTCGTCAACGTTCTTCAAAAGAAGAATAATAAGTTTTGGTCCGGTAGTTCAGTTGGTTAGAATGCCTGCCTGTCACGCAGGAGGTCGCGAGTTCGAGTCTCGTCCGGACCGCATAAAAATACGCCTCTATGGCTGGAGGATTAGAAACCCCTACAACGTATCAATGTTGTAGGGGTTTTGTCTTTTTATTAGTTTTGGTTTTGTTTGTGGGCTAGTTGGGTGAATACTTCAATTATGAAACATAGTATTCCTGTTCTATTTTTTAGAGCATTATGAAACCGTTCTTTTCACTATACATTAGTTCATATTGATAAATCACTTCCCTTTTGAAAACTTCGGGTCAATATAAAGTTTGCCCTCTTTTAAATTCTGCCAATAAATTTTCATGTCAGTACTAATTTCGGAAGACATAATATATAATCCGATGATATTTGGAAAGGACATGGCAAGGATCATCATGTCGGCAAAACTTAATACAGCTCCCAAGCTTACAGAGGCTCCCAAGACTACAAATAGTAAGTACATAATTTTATAAATCATTTCTGATTTTTTGCTTTGACCAAAAAGAAATGTCCATGATCGCATACCATAATATGACCAAGAAACAGTGGTAGAAAATGCAAATAGGAATACTGCGATAGCCAGTACATTGGGAAACCATGAAACAACACTTCCAAACGCATCAGCTGTGAGTTCTACACCACCTATTCCAGTGTTGGTTTCATGCATTCCTGTGAATATCAAAACCAATGCGGTCATTGTACAAACTAACATTGTGTCAATGAAGGGTTCGACCAATGCGGCAAAACCATCGGAAATTGGATGGTTGGTTTTTGACGCACTATGGGCGATGGCTGCTGAACCAACACCTGCTTCACTTGAGAAAGCAGCGCGTTGTAACCCTATTATTAGAACTCCAATAAAACCTCCTTTTAAAGCCTCAGAATAAAACGCTCCTTCGAATATTGCGATAAATGCTCCTCCGATGTATTCTATATGCGTGCCAATGACAACCAAACAGCCAACAACATATAATATAGCCATTATGGGTACTACTTTGGCCGTAACCTTTGCGATACTTTGTATTCCACCAATAATTACTATTCCAATTAAAATTGCAAATCCAATTCCGAACCAAAAACCATAACCTTGTAGAAAAGGAATTTGTTCGGAAACAATTTTAAATGCCTGATTTGATTGTAACATATTTCCTCCTCCAAATGAAGCACCAATACCAAGAATGGCAAAACATACTGCCAGGAACTTCCCTAAGTGCTTTAGATTTCTTTTTTCTAAACCATAGCGTAAATAATTCATTGGTCCACCAAAAATACGTCCTTCTTTATCTATAAATCGGTATTTTACTCCTAGGGTACATTCCGCGAATTTTAGTGACATTCCAAAAAATCCAGCTATAAACATCCAAAAAGTTGCTCCAGCGCCGCCTAATGATATGGCTACAGCAACTCCTGCTATATTACCTAAACCAACAGTGGCGGACACGGCCGTAGCCATTGCTTGAAAATGGGTAATTATTCCAGGGGCTTTAGGATCATCATATTTGCCTCGTGCTAAGTCTATTGAGTGTTTAAAGCCACGAATATTTATTAGTTTCAACCTGAAAGTGAAGAAAACACTTCCTAGAATCAACCAAATAACGATAAAAGGAATGTTATTGGTTCGAACTTCGCCATTTGGATGTAAGATAGGTTGTGGTGAATTAAAGTGAATAACACCGATGGGTGAAGATTTAAATGAGCCCTTTTCGGGTGTTCGTGAAACTGTATTACCTTCTTGAATAATTTTATGGACTTTTCCCTCAGCAAGTGCATAGACAGGAAATTCTTTACCTTGATGTGTTTCTAAAATTGCTATTTCTTCACCTTTGGTAACTACCTTATTATCTGAAACCAACCATTTCTTAACTATGAATTCTTCTTCAGAAGAAACTTCAAATAAAGGTAGTTGAATGATTTTTTCAGAACTATAAACCACAGGGTCATATAGTCCAAGTTTTGAAAATGCATCCCAAAACAATATAGCTCCCATCACGTCCACAGCAGGTTGAACACCACTATTGAAAATCTCTGTAATAGATTCAGCTTTAATTTTAAATTTTTTGGTAATGGAATCTCCATTGGCATCTGTAACTACTACAACGTGGTTTAGTCCTTCAATTAATTCAATGGATTCTGTAGATTTCAAGGATGTGTTTTGATCACTCCATTTATATTGGTATGGTGGAACACCACCTGTCACATTAATTTTGGCTATTCCATCATTAATTTCTTTGGTTGGATTCTCAAGTTTTAATTCGACTTTCAATTTTGAATCAGAAGAAGTTTGAGCATTTAGAAAATTGAAGGAAAAAAGTGTAAAAAGAACTAAAAATCTGAATTTTATCATTAAAAATGTGTTTTTTTCGGTATTTTATTAAGAAAAATGACAAAATAATCATAACCGTGAGTTCTCCCAAGCTAATGGAGATGTTTTTATTTTAATCGAATTAATTTGAAAAAATGTTTGAATAATTCTTATTCGTTAGTAAGGACGAAATTAAAGGATATTTTAAAGTAGTAATTAATAAAAAATACCTTTCATTACCTTGTAATAGAATGTTATTTAATAGTTTATGCTCAAGATTTTTATTTGAACTATTTTAATTTTATTGGTCAGAATATCCGATAAAAAAAGTGGTTTCAATTGGAACTGAGTATTTTTGAAATTAAAAGTTTCCAATGAGCCGAAAAAATTTATCTCCATCCAACTAATTTTTTCAGCATGCTCTCATTAGCTATAACATTTTTCCATCTTACAATCAGAAAAACGAAAAATAAGTTATTCGCAATTATGGTGGTATATCCATGCTAATTAATGAGAATTGCGGAAAACGTGATCACTAATATAAAAAGACCAATAATTTGAGTGTAAATAGAGGGTTTACAAATAATTTAATTCTTTTCAAATTCAAAATAACCATGCTTAGTAACTCCAAATAGTAAATAGGAGTAGGCGAACCTTCCTGAAAGGAAAGGGGTTTTATTTCCAAAATGAATTTTTGATAATTTTCTGTGATAATTATAGCCTAACTTTTTCATTCTGTTCTCAATAATATCCATGCGATCAGAATTGGAAATGCTATCATCTAGTTTAAATTTACTACTCACATAAAATGATTATTTTTTCATTCGTTCAATTAATTCTTAATTCCAAGCTGGAAGTACCTATTTGGTAATTAATTTAATACAATTGTTTTTACCCATTGATGACCATTTTTGTCTGAAATTTTCACGATGTAATATCCAGATTTTTTTGATTGAAGGTCGAGTTTCACAGCTGAATTAAAACTTCCTTCGTAAACAGTTTTTCCTTGGGATGTAAAAACTTTGATAAACTTTTCTGAGTGATCATCCATTTCAACGTTAAATTGGCCATTTGATGGATTTGGAAAAATTCTGAGATCAACTGATTTCGACTCTTCATCGATTGATAAGTAATTGACATCTTCTGTAATTGATCCGGTTTTATTTACTATCCAATTATTCGGGTCTATAACAAAGGTTTGCAAAGAACTTCCGAAATTTGGAATTGTAAAATGATTACTATTACTAGAAATATCAACTCTTACTGTGGTGTCAGGTAGCCCATTTCTCTGAATTTCTAATTCTAATGGATTTGTGAAAGTTGGTGTAGAACTAGAGGTAGTGTGACTTATTTCAAACAATAAATCATCATTAACAATGTTGTATTTTAAACTATAAGTCGGGTAACCTTCACCAAAATACCATTCATTAAATGCATTGTTAAAGTTTACGATTGAAATAGAATTGAATTCGTCTCTAACATCTAAACCTATTGCTACACTATCTTTAAAATCAGTTTGAAAATTTCGTAATGCTTGAAAAAATAAAGAATCATCATTCATCATGAACCTTAAAGTGTGAACAAATGCCGCTCCCTTATCGTACGATAATCGACCACTAAAAATTGCTCCTTCGTTAAGGCTATCTGTTACCCAAATGCTGCCTCCAGGGTTACTCATTACATTGGTATGAATGTCTAGCATGTTTGGAATTGCTTCATTTGGGTGAAGATATTCAAGCATCAAATGACTAGAATAAGTTGCAAATCCTTCATTTACCCAAATATCTGACCAAGAAGCACAAGTCACACTATTTCCCCACCATTGGTGACCTAGTTCGTGCGCTGTTAATCCTTTTTCGAAGAAACCTTGAGTTGTCATTGTTTGGTGTTCCATTCCTCCACTTAAAGGTGCCATACAATGTCCATATTTTTCATCATCAAAAGGGTATTTTCCATACAATTCGGCAAATAATTCCATGAAATCCACCGTTTCTTCGATGTCGCTCTGGAAATTCATTAAAGTGACAGGATTGTCATAAATGTAATTTTGAATGAGAATTGGATTTGTTGAATTCACTGGGTTAGCATAAACATTGTATTCTACATATTCTGCAACGGCTACCGAGATTAAATAATAGGCAATTGGGTGTCTGTGGAACCATTCATAACGTGATGTTCCATTTCCTAAATCAATAACATTTTCTAAAAGTCCATTTGATCCTGCTTTACAATTATTTGGAACAGTGATTTTCATTGAAACACTGTCTGCTTTGTCTCTTAAGTCTTGTTTACATGGAAACCATTCATATGCCGAAAATGGTTCTGATAATGACCAAGTAACTTGATTCCCCCAAGAAGGTGAAGAATCATTTGACATTCCTGACCCTCCAAATGGAGTAGAAGAGGAGCTTGGAGCAGTTCCGCTATAATCGATAGCTATTTTAAAGGGTTGATTGTTTGTCAAATTAACTGGAACTTTTACAACAGAACCGTTTCTGTTGAACGGAGTAGCCACGTTGTTTAAACGGATTTCAGAAATATTGAAAGTTGAATACAATTCAAATAAAACCGAATCCAAAATTTCATTTGCAATTCCATGAATTTCTCCTGTTCCCGCAATATCTGTTGTTAAATTATCCATTTCTATATCTAGAGAATAAAAATGAATATCATATTTCTTGGCATCAGCAATTTGTTGAAGGTTCAAATTGGGACTTCTCATTTGATGATTAGAAAAAGCATCTCTTTTAGAACAATAATTTCTAGATTCTTGAGCGAAACTTAAATGGCTTAAAATTAAAACAACTGAAAGCGTTAAAAATGTGGTGTAAAAATTTTTCATAATTATTATGTGGTTCCTAATAATAAAAATGTGGCAACTATTGTTGCCACATTGAATACCGAATTTTATTTACTCTTTATCATCATTGTTAAATATATCTTTAAACTTATCCCAAAAACCTCTGTCATCCTGTTCATTGGCAATGTCTTTTAAACTAATGGTATTGTCAACTTCGGCTTCATAAGCCTCAATAAATGCATTTCTGAAGATGTTTACTATTGTAGTTACAATTCCTATTTCAGGGTTATCAATATTTCCTGAAATTGGAATTTTAGTTCCCGTCTTATCTTTACGAATATTCTTAGTGATGTTAAAGGCTAAACCAACAAAGGCTTGCCAAAATCCATTCAAAACAGGTTTGTCCTCTTTAAAATTCAAGACCTTCACATCTGTCAGAATTGGTTTTACATAACCTTTTGCTTGCCCGTCTAACATTGCAAATTCAGAAGCGACTGCAAAATCACCCTTTTCGAAATCGAAATTTGCATAAGCCATCGTAAAAGCATTTAGCTCTGTTAAATCAACATCTTTAACATCAACATTTAAATCCATGTCTGGTAAATCTTTCAAGATATTTAAATCTCCTTCGACCTTAAGATTTCCTTTGTTTAAAACTTTCGAAGTTAGTTTTAAGTGAGAAGGAAGTGGCTCCTGGACATCTGTTGAATTAGTTAAGTTCTCAGCTTTTAATTGAAGTTGTGTTAATTTTAAATTTACGGCTGGATCTGAAACCATATTTTCAAATTCAATCTGACCATTATTAATAACAAATCTGTTAATTTTAAGTGGGATAAAATCAATAATAGGTTCTACCCATGAAACATCTCCGGTTTGTTCTTGTTCTTCGCTGTTTCCATCCGCAAAGTAAAGTTTTAATTCATCAAGAACAACTTCACTTACAATCGAACCTTGAAAAATAGCTTTCCATTCAACTGAAATATCTGTATTCTTACAATAAACGAAAGGTTTTGTAACGGAATTTTCTGTAATTTTTATCTCAAATTCTTTGAAAATCATAGCACCTCTAAATAAATGTAAATCGATATCTTCGAGTGTACATTCATAGCCATCTACTTCATTCACAGCAGCTACAATTTTATCTCTTAAAAAATAGGGCAACCAAATTCGAAATCCTATTATGACCACCAGAAATGCATATAGAATAATTCGACGTCTTCTTTTCTTTTTATTGGAAGGAATCAAAATCTCTTTTAAACTGTTCATATTTTAATTAAATGTGAGTTGATAATATCGGGATACTGCTAAACCCTTTCTAATATAGTTTTTTTTATTGAATTTGATTGTTATTCTTTTTTCAATAATAATTTAGGAATAATAAATGATAATATTAAAATTAGCGCAAATAAATTCGTAATGCCTTCATATATATGTTTAAAAAAATAAACTAAGTCTTTTTATTCGTAATTGTAGAACTTTCATTTTGTAATTCTTTGGACACTTTTTTTAGTATTTAACACTTTTTATAGCTTAGACTTTCTCTTTGATAGTCTAGAGTTTCATTTCATTTTTTGTATTAAATAAGATGAATTTGTTTTATCGCTATGCCAAGATGGCTTTGTTGTGTTTGAATCTTTATCTTTGTTCAAAAATTTATAGATATGAAAAAAACATTATTTTTATTAAGTGCTTTGGGGATTAGTTTAGTGACTTCTGCTCAGGTGAAAACTCCAGCTTTAAGCCCTGAGGCTGAAATGGAACAAACAGTAGGTTTAACTGAGGTTGAAGTTGATTATTCTCGTCCTTCTTTGCGAGGAAGAGATATGCACAAAGAAATTTTACCATTAGGTGAAAAATGGCGTTTTGGGGCGAATAAAAATACAACTATATCTTTTGATACCAAGGTGAACTTTGGAGGAACAGATATCTCATCAGGAACATATGCTATGTATGCAGTAACTGGAGCAAAGGAATGGAAAATCATTTTGTATAAAGAAACTGAAAACTGGGGATTGCCTAAAGAATGGTCCGCAGATATGGTTGCAGCTGAAGTTACAGTTCCTGTAAACAAGACTAAGAACAATGTTGAAACTTTCACGATCTCATTTGATAATCTTGATATAAATCACTTTGATTTAGTGGCCGAATGGGGAAATACTTCATTGTCAATTAAAGTGAAATTACCAACAAATGAATTAGCAATTGCTTCTATCAATGAAGGTATAAAAGGAAATCCTTCTGAACGTGATTATTATAGTGCTGCTAATTTCTATTTGAATGCTAACATGGAGTTGGAGAATGCATTAACTTACATAAACAAAGCCATAGAAATGAATGGTGATGCACCTTTTTATTATGTACGTAAAAAAGCATTGATCTTAGCTGGATTAGGTAAGAAAACTGAAGCAATCGAAGCTGCTAAAGTTTCTTTAGAGTCAGCTCAAAAAGCAGGAAATCAAGATTATGTTCGAATGAATGAAGCATCAATTAAGGAATGGAGTAAATAATTGCATTATTTTACCGAATTTATTAAGCGGGTACTCTCTTTCGAGATGCCCGTTTTTTGTTTTAATTATTTTAATTCAAATGAACCTAATTGACTACTTTATTAAGGTCTTTTACCTTTTTAGATACTTATTTTTGGAATTGTACAATACGAGATGCAAGTGATTTCGAGCCATTAATTAGGAACTACTTCATGATACAATAACTCTCTTTCATATAAGGGCTAGCTTTCCAATGGAAATGCAGTTTTATATTCAGTATATCTAATAAATATAGATCTCACATAATTATAGGTTTCTGACCCTCTCATGTACCCATAGTAGCATACTGGGTCGTGGTAGTACTTTGGATTAGAAAGATTCTTAATGTAAACTTCTACATTATCGTCCCAAATCAAGGGGTCTTTACCATATTTCTTGGCTAGCCTTTGTGCATCTAATACATGCGCAATTCCTGCGTTGTATGTTCCAAAAGCAAATTTTATTCTTTGAATTGAATCAGGAATAGTTTTCCATTCATTGTAATTCTTGATAATTTTTCTAATTCCACCATCAATTTGAACCGCAGGGGGGGAGTCCGGATAAACATCGAAGGTAGGACCAATGGTAGGCATGAATTGCATCAAACCATAAGCCCCAGCCCAAGACTCTTCTGTGAGCTGAAATTTCGATTCTTGATAAATAAGGGCTGCGATTAATCTCCAGTCCCAATCATAGCGATCAGAAACTTCTTTAATTATGTCATCGTAAGGAGAAATCTTGGAACCCCTAATTGAAGAATATTCACTTTTTGATTTGGATACATTGGCTGTATTTTTTAAATATTTATATTTTATATAGTTGAATGTGGAAGTCTTCATAAATTCTTCTAACCAAGCATCTAATCTTTTCCTTAATAATGGACTTTGTTTTCTTATCCCAAAAGCAATTCGCTGTTTTACGCTTAATTCAAGTTCTGTATCTACGTTAGGATAATATCTTTTGTTGATTTGGGCCACATTCTCATCAACTACTGTATAGTCGATAAAACCTTTAGAAACCATATCTATCACATCTTCAGGAATTATATTTCCTTCTAAAGGTTTAAGAATAATGGTATCACCTAATTCATTTTGAAGATTAACCAATCTATCATAATAACTAGAGTTTTTCCAAACGTGAATGGTTTTTCGAGATAATTGAGCAGGGTCACTAATTAATTTATTTTCCCAAGTACTTCTTCTTGAATTTTGCCAACCTTCAGGTTTTCTTTGAACCAATACTTGAGAGGTCCTCATAATTGGTTTAGAAAAATCAATTTGATTTCTTCTTTCTTTGGTTATGGTGTAGTTACAGGCAATAATATCACCATCTCCATTATTTAATCTTGAAATAATATTGTCAAGGTCCGGAACAATCTTAATTTCTAATTTAACGCCTATTTCCTTAGCGAATTCATTAAGAATTTCATATTCTAAGCCCATTTTATGCCCTCGGTAAATAAAATAGCTTGTGGCGCTATTTTCTGCTAAAATGGTAAGTTTGTTGTCTTTAAGGATTTCTCCAAGATCTTTTTGCTTTTTTAAATCGGTACGACCAACAACATCTTGCTTGTTTTCTTTCCCTTTTGTGTTTTGACAACTGAATGTTATAAACAGAAGCACTGTTATGCAGGGAAGGATTGAAGTGAATAATGTTAGTTTTTTTATCAAAATTTATATTTTCTAGGTTAAATATAAGAAAAAATAAAATATAAAATAGCGTTACTAAAATTTAGATATTCAGATGAATAAGTTGATAAGTTATTGGATATTATTGGGTTTATTTCTTGGGTTAACAAATGTTCTTAAACGAGAAATAATAAACGAGAGATGTAAATTCCTAAAGCGATTTAAAATGTAAAATAGCATCAGCCATAAATAGGTGAAATACTTTTTCTATTCTTTGTTCATTATTAATGAATACTTCTGCCGCTATATTTAGATTGTTTTTAAATGCAATTCTTTGGGATAAACCTTCGGAGGCGATTCTTAATCCGTCGAGATGTAGATTTTTCTTTAAAAGATTATGATTTTTAATCATCAAAAGTAGGCTGTTGAAATAAATAGGGTATTCAAATTTTGGATTTTTATAGCGAAGATGATTCGGATCTTCAGTGTATTCCAAAAATAAATCTATGAATTCATCTAATGATTTGGGGTGGTACTTTGGCCAATTTTTAGCGAGTAGATGATCAAAATACAAATCAATTGCTATCCCTGCAATTTTAGGGAGTTCATGATATAAATGAAGTCTTAATTCTGTAATCAACGGGTGGTGATCAATAAAATCATCAATTTGTCGATGCAGAAAAACGCCTTCCTGAACTATTTGCGGTAGGTAGGAATAATTCCTACCTTTAACAAAGTCGCCAAATAAATTGGCGACCATTAACTCTTGATTCTCTTTCGAGAAATATAAATGTCCTAAAAAATTCAAAGATTAATAAACGTATTTACCTTTTCTGTTTAACATTATGTCATACATAATTGCAACTTCAAATCCTCCAATACTTCTTGAGGCAGGAAGCATAGCGTTGATATTTGAATCATAAGATGCTGCTATAGTTATTCCTTTGAAAGAATATTGAGCATTTACAATAATTGCATCTCTAAGTCTGTGATAAATACCAAATGAAATCATTGTTGGAGTATAAAACCCAGTCCTTAATGAAGCGTCTTGTAGGTAAAAGTCAAAGTTTGTTCCAACAACTATGTTCGATGTAGGACCTTGAAAAACTGTTAAGACCTGTGGTGAGATACCGAAATCACTTTGATAGAATCTATGGTTCATTCCAAATTGACCAACATATCGAACAAACAAATTATCTTGAATATTGAAAGCTAACTCTGGTTGTAAAATATGGTTAGCTGAAAATCCGAAATAAATTCTATTAGAGTTTGAGGTTTGATGCTTTAGAAATATTCCAGCATTTAGATCAAATTCTGACACTGATGCATTGTTAATTGGATCTGCAATTATATTGCCATCAAATTCATAACCATTCCATTGACTTTCCCATGTGAAATTTCCACTTCCGATTGTTCTTTGATATATACCCGGTGCAATCCCAACAGATAACGAAGTTGCCTTATTGAAGAATATGTGATAGGAAACCGGAACTTTAAAATTATTTACTACATAACGGCCATCTCCACTCATGTCATTTACGAAAGAAGCACCCAAGCCTAAATAGCTATTCCTTTTGTAAGATCTAAGGATTTTTCCATCTACTGAGGCTGAAATGGAACGAAAGGGATTATCTGTAACACTGAAATATTGATTTCTAAAGTTTGTAAAAACTTTAACATCATTATCATTTGTTCCTACAGCAGCAGCATTATGTTGCATGTTATTCTTAAACCACATGCTGAAGTTATTTCCTTGTTGTGCAGAAGCAAATAAGATAGTGGTAAGTGATATTGTCAATAGTATAAATTTCATTTTAGTCTTATTTTACAAGTGTAACATTTCCAGATTTCTCGCTTTTTGTACCATCGATAAGAGTGTAAGACAAAGTGTAAACAAATACACCTTGATTAATCTCTTTTCCGTCCATAGTTCCATCCCAACCTTCATTTAAATCAGTTGTATCGAAAACCATATGTCCGTATCTATTAAATATTTTAAACTCAATAGAAGCTATTCCAATACCTAATACTTTTAAAACATCATCCTTTCCATCTCCGTTTGGTGAGAATGCTGACGGTACTTCTACAATTTCTTCAAATGCTACATAAACAGTAACAGTATCCATACCTACACATCCATTAATGTCAGTGATTGTTGGATAATAATCTGTTGTAATACTAGGTGTAGCTATCACGTTTGGACAAGTAGGGCAGTCGATAGTACTTGATGGAATCCATAATATAGAACCACCTGCACCAGGTATCGCATTTAATTCTGCTGCTCCTCCTAAGTCTATAATGGTATCTCCAAAACCTTCAATTAAAGGTAAGTCAAGAACTGTAACTGGTGTGGTAATTTGATTACTACCTCCAGAATTTGTAACAGTTAAAGTAATAGCGTATGTTCCAGGCGTGTCAAAACAAATATTCGAAGGGTTTTGACTAGTTGAAGTTGCAGGAGTAGCTCCTCCAAAATCCCATTCCCACGAAGTTGGATCACCAGTTGATTCGTCCGTGAAATCTATACATGTTCCAGAACAAATCACAAATTCCTCAGTTGAGAAATCTGCCGTTGGTGGACCTTGAGTACAATTTTGAACAAATATTTGATAAGTTACGTTATCCGTACCGTTATCATCCGTTATAGAAAGTGTTACACTATAAGTTCCTACATTATTCCAGCAAATATTCGTTGGATTTTGGTCTGTTGATGTTGCTGTTGTTGATCCAGTAAATGACCAATTCCATGCAGAAATGTTTGTTCCAGTAGAAGCGTCAGTGAAATCGATACAATCATCCTTGCAAATAGTGAATGATACAACACTGAAGTCTGCATTTGGTCCTGTTGCTGCAGAGTTGCTAGTTAAAACCATATTGTTAATGGCAAAAGATGAAACTATAACTCCAGGGTTGGTGTTGTCATTTCTCCAATGTAATGCGAATCTTAAATCTGGTTGGTTTTCTGTCACTAATGGTAGAGCAATGTTTTCTTGACTCCATTGCGCTTCACCACCTCCACAAAGTGGACCTACAGTTTGAGTCCATAATACAGTCCAAGTTGCACCTCCATCTATACTGTATTCCAATTCAGTAAAGTCTGCACCTGCTGCTCCTTCTCCTAGCCAATCAAAATCAAGTTCTAGTTGAGTTTCTCCAACTGTTGAAATTGGAGTAGTTAATGCAGCACGAATATTTGTTGTTGCGGGATTGGTGGCTAATCCATTATCGCCAGGATAATACTTAGCACCTGTTCCAACTGCTGGACATACCATACCTTGACAAGATACATATAGTGTTTTGTCTCCATTTGCTGTCACAGAACATCCTGGAGGAGTTACTCCACCTTCGCCATCATCAATAGTCCAAATGTTAGCATCTGGTTCATTTACACCTGTTTGAATCGTTAGATCCCAATTCGCTGCAGTAGCTTCAAAGTCATCAGACCAAATTGTAGTTTGCCCAAAACTGAATAGGCAACTGGTTAGAAAAGTGAAAAGTAGGATATGTTTCATGGTAAAATTTTACTTTAGTTAATTTCTGAAATAGCTCCAAATGTAAATAAAAAATAGTTCACAGCTAAATAGAATGCTTTAATTCTTAGTAAAAAAGTGCTTTCAGTATAATTTTAATTGATTAAAGGATCGTTTCCCCTTAGGTTGTTGCAAGGAATTCAATAATAATTAATCAGTTTAACCACTCAGCGATAAATCCCTCATCAATTAATTTTAGATTGAGAAAATAGGGCGGTGATAAGAAAATATACAACCTCCATCAGATTCAGACACAAAATTTCTAATGGAATAAACGGCATAATATTCAAGTTGATTTATTGGAGTAGATCCAACCAAGTATTTATTTTTAATATTAAAATTTGAGGTATTCAAAAAGATTCTGTTGGTAATTTGGATTCAAAATCTATTTTTGTGATGAATTTAAAATTTCATAAATATGCTAGGTTTAAAACTACCAACAGATCCTCGTTGGGTGAATATTGTAGAAAAAAATATAGAAGAAATATTAACTGATCATGCTTATTGCGAGCAAAAGGCTGCTTCTAATGCAATTACTGTAATCGTCAAATTTCCAATGTATCCTGATGTAGTAGAAGCAATGGCAGAATTGGTCAAGGAGGAAATTGAACATTTTCAAATGGTTCATCAAGAGCTTGTAAAGCGTGGTTTGAAATTAGGCTTTGAAAGAAAGGATGAATATATTCATGACTTATTGGCTTTTCAAAGAAAAGGTGGAGGCAGAGAACAGCAGTTTGTGGAAAAAATGTTGTTCGGAGCTATGATAGAAGCAAGGAGCTGTGAAAGATTTAGGTTGTTATCAGAAAAATTAACAGATCCTGACTTACGTGTTTTCTACAGAAAATTAATGGAAAGTGAAGCTAGACACTATATGATGTTTTTGAATTTTGCTAAAAAATATGCAACAACCATTGATGTGGATCATCGTTGGAAAGAGTTTCTTGAGTATGAAGGAGGGTTAATGAATAAATATGGTAAAAAAGATACCATACACGGTTAATACAGTTGAGAGTATAGAGTTTTGAGTAGAGAGATTCTGATCCTCCCTACTCAAAATTAGCTACTCAAAACTAACTTAATTCACTACTTTAATTATATTTACATTTTATATTAAAGAGGCAAATAAACAACACATGAGAAAAATTAATTTCCCACTCCTATTTAAAAAGAACTGGATACACCTTTTAGCGTTAGTATTATTTATCATCATAACATTAATCTATTTTCAACCGCAATTCAGTGGTTATAGTTTGAAACAGCATGATATTGAACAGTTCAAAGGAATGTCGAATGAAATAAGTCATTTCAGAGAGATTAATGGTGAAGAACCATTATGGACAAACTCAATGTTTGGAGGTATGCCAACATATCAGATCTCTACTAAATATGAAGGAAATTTAATGAAAAAAATTTATCATGGATTCCATTTGTGGATGGCTTCTCCTGGTGGATTGTTTTTTGGATATCTTCTAGGTTTCTATATCATGCTACTTTGTATGAAAGTGAACCCTAAAATAGCCATTTTTGGGGCGTTGGCATTTGCTTTCTCGTCGTATTACCTCATAATTCTTCAAGCCGGACATAATACTAAAGCGGCGGCAATTGGTTTAGCAGCACCTGTTATTGGAGCATTTTATATGGCATATCGTCATAATTTAAAATGGGGAATCGTACTCTCCGCTCTTTTTATGAGTACACAATTAACCGCAAATCACGTTCAAATTACATTCTACTTGGGTATCCTTCTTGTTTTTATGGGTATTGCTGAATTCATACGCCATATTAAACAGAAAAATATTGGTCGTTTTGTTAAAGCAACTGTTGGATTGTTATTGGTTTATGTTTTTGCCTTAGGAATTAATTATGGAAACCTTGCGCTTACAAATGATTATTCAAAATATACTATTCGTGGAGGGAATGATATTTCCATTAATATAGATGGAACGGCCAATGAGGAGAATTCCACTTCAGGGTTGGATAAAGATTATATTACACAATGGAGTTATGGTGTAAAAGAATCCATGACTCTAGTTTCTCCTTATATATTAGGTGGTTCAAGTGCAGCAATTTCAAATAGTCAATTTGCTGATCAATTGAAAACTCCTGAAATGAGGTCAAAAGCGAGTTTAGTGGCTCAAAACAATATTTATTGGGGTGATCAACCTTTCACCTCAGGACCTGTTTATTTAGGAATAATAGTATTCTTTTTAGCTGTTCTTGGTATGATTTACCTTAAAGGACCTCTAAAATGGGCTTTATTTGGAATGACTGTTTTGGCCTTAATGTTGTCTTGGGGTAAGAACTTTATGGGATTAACAGATTTCTTCCTTGATTATGTTCCGTTTTACAACAAGTTTAGAGCCGTGACAATTATTCTAGCATTGGTTGAATTGACCATTCCACTGTTGGCCGTTTTGTTCTTGAATGAATTGTTTAAGAAAAAAGAAATTATTGTGAACAACATAAAGGCTTTTTACATAGCCTCTGGTTCTATGTTAGGAATTATGGTTGTTTTGACTTTTACAGGTTTAGGAAATGGTTACATGTCTCAACAAGAAAGTGAATATATTTATTCTTATGGAGATCAGGTAAGAGCTCAGTTGGCGAATGAGGATCCGGAGAGGTTAAGAGAGAACGGTATTGATATCAATAATCCGAGTCAGGTTCAACAAGTAGTTGATCAACAAATGAAACGAGTAAATGATCAATTTGATGCCTTAACAGAGTTTAGAAAGGGAGTTTATCAGTCGAGTATGTGGCGTTCTATATTCTTTTTGGTGGTGGGAATTGTTTTAATTGCAATTTTCTTAAAATCCAATATACAGAAAGAATATATTTTGATTGGATTAGCGGTGTTTGTGGTTATTGATTTGGTAGCTGTAGACTTAAATTATCTCAACAATAAAAAGTCGGATGGAAGAAATTATGATCATTGGGCAGAAACAGAGAAGAATAATTTCCCTGTAGCTGCATCTCAAGCAGATAAACAAATTCTAGAACAAGAATTAGCCAATAATCCTGAGTTAAAATCAATAATAGATAATGTTTCTGTCGATAACGGAGGTGCTAGAGGAAGAGTTAACCAAGATGAGTTGTGGTTGAAAAAGTTACAAACTTTGGGAATGGAAACCAATTACCGAGTTTATGAACCCGCTATTGGTTTTAATAGTTCGCGAGCTTCATATTTCCATAAAGCGCTCAACGGATATCATGGAGCCAAATTAAGACGTATTCAAAATGTGAAAGATTTCCATATTAATTACAATAACATGGATGTTTTGAATATGTTGAATGTGAAGTATTTCATTCAAGAAGGACAAGCTAGGAGAAATCCGGGAGCTCTTGGAGCTGCATGGTTGGTGAAAGAAATGAGTGTTCAACCAAATGCGAATAAGGAATTATTGGCTTTAGGAAATATGTACATGGTTGAAAACAGAACAAGTAACTCTTTATTTGTGAATGGTGTAGAAAAGAAGTTAGATACCATTTCTGGAAGAGAGCAAGTAGTATTATTTGATGGAGATTCGTTAAATATAGACTTGATGAATGTTGTGCGATCTGGTATCAATTCTAGTTATGTACAAGATGCAAACGGAGCAGTAAATTGGATTCCTACAGCAGAATTAGCTAAAGACAGTTTAAATAGCTTCAACACAATGTTAACTATAGAATTGATTCATGATTTTGATCCAAAGAACGAAGCTATAATAGGACAAGAGGATGCCAATAAACTTTCTTCTTTAACATTTTCAGGTCAAGGAAGTATTGAAATGAAATTGTATGCTCCAAATGCAATGGTTTATGATGTGAATATCACAGAAAATCAATTTGCCGTTTTTTCTGAAATGTATTATCCAGATGGTTGGAATGTATATATCAATGGGGAAAAAGTTGATATTCTTAGAGTAGACTATCTTTTAAGAGGTGTTGAATTACCTGCTGGAGATTATGAACTTGAAATGAGGTTTGAAGTTCCTGCTTTTGATATATCAAACAATACTTCTTTGGCTGGTTCACTTTTACTCTTTATTGTAATTGGAGGATTGTTCTTTAAGGATTTCTTGATGAAGAGAAAAGAAGAAGAGACTGTGTAGTTTTTAGGACATTAGTATTAAAAATATTATTTAATTTCTATGATGAATCGAACATTTTTAATGCTATCAATAATAAGTTTTTTGGCTTTGGTCACTTACTCATTATTGATGGTGTTTAATGTTTTAAATCCTATCCTTCATTTGAAATACTTGATTGTACTTGTTTCAATCCTTTTTACCTTATTATCCCTTGGTTTATTTATTAGCAACAATGAAGTAAGAAAAATATCATATTTTCTATTTGTCATTGCTTTGATTTTACCGGCTTCTATACCTTTAATTGGATTGATGGCAGTAGAAATGTATTCCGATTACTGGAAACTATTCATTGGAGGAACTATTTTTCAAATAGGAACAGGGATTTATTCAATTTTAGGAGGCTTAATGAAGGGACCATTGACTCCGATTAAACGTTTTTTAGTCCTTTTTAATTATTTCTTGTTTACAATAATGGCCTTTAATTCAATTTTTAATGCTAATGTTTTGAGTCAAGATATGCATTATATAGTTATTGGAGTAATCGCTAGTGTTTTAAGTTTGATATTATTGCTTTTTAAAAAGCCAAATTTGAGTGTGTTAAAATAACTTCTCACATTGATTTCTTGATTTACCTCATATTATTAATTTAAAGTAATGTAACCTAAATTCAATATTCTTAATTGCTGAGCTTCTTAAACCAACATTGCCAAATAACCACTCCAAGAATAGAACATTAATGCACTCATTTCTTAAGTGATAAGGATTGTGCTATTTTATTAGTTAAAATAAAGAGATTCAATAAAATCATCACGGCTTCCAATTGTCGGAATGAACAGACTTACGTTTGTGGGTTGGAAAGAGAGATCCGATCGCAATCGTTAAACTCCAAGACCCTCGTTATTCCGATGGAATTTTAGCTTTAATCATTCAAAAAAGTACCATACCCTGCAATTCTTTGTTTCCAGTAGGAGGATTGATAAATATCAACGATTGAAATCCCAACACTTGTGCTTGCATGTATCATTTGAATGCTGTTGTTATTTGTAGAATAAATGACACCCACATGTGAAATTCCAGACCCATTATCAAAGAAGACAAAGTCTCCAGGTTTTACATTTCTTCTTTTTATTTTAGTTGAGGAATTGTATTGATCAGCCGCTCTTCTTTCGATGCTTTTGCCCATTTCTTTTTCGGCCAAATAACATGTAAATCCACTACAATCGAAACCTTTTGGTGTATTTCCGGCCCATTTGTATGGAACTCCAAGTAGGTCATTGGACAGCGCTAAAATGTTCTCCCTTTGTTTTGAAATAGATACAGTTTCAACAGTAACAATTTCTTCAGGAACTGTAAAGTCTTGTTTCATACCATCCACATTTGGAATTTCAGACAAGAATGTATTTACAACTTGTTCTACTAATTCAAATGTTTTTTGATTACCATCTCTTTTGAGTTCATTCATCCAGTTTTTTAAATCGCTTTTCAGAATACTCAATTCGTACGTATGCGCTCTAATTATTTCTCGTCCTTCATGGGTTTTCTTAAGATCTTGAAATGTTTCATGGGCTTCTTGAAATGCATATTTATTACGTTTATACCATCTGTCGTTTTGTGCCAATTGAAGTTTTGATAATGCCAAGTAGTAATTCGGTATTAGGGAAAAATCATATTCTGGGTTGTCTAGCAACTTATTAGCAGTTTTATAAACAGCCTTGTATTGCCTTTGATCATATCGCATTTCTAATTTGTCAAACTCCATCACTTGAGCTGTTATAGAAAAACTAAATAGTAAAGGAAGTAGAAATATGAAGAGTTTACGCATGATTCAATTTATTCGTTCTTACAAAACTAATCTAAATGTTATTGAGTATGTATGGAGGGTGATTTATTAGATTAACATTTACATGTTTAAAAGCGAATTATAAAACAAATGTCTATATTCAGTGTTTAAAAGTCACCAAACTATTATTTTTGGTGTCAAATTTGATTGAATTTCAAAGAATAATTAAAAATATACCATGAATAAGATAATAATAGCCTTAACCACATTTTTACTTTCAAGCACTTTATTTGCACAACAAGAGGATCCTAACATGCTAAGAATGTATGAGGTATATACTTACATAGACCGAATGTATGTGGATGATGTTCCTAATAAAGAGATTTCTGAAGCAGCAATAATTTCAATGTTAGAAAAATTGGATCCACATTCAACCTACATTCCAGCGGATGAAGTAGAAGAAGCAAATGAAAGGATTAATGGAAGTTTTGTAGGTGTTGGAATTCGTTTTAACATTTTAAAGGATACTTTATTGGTGGTTAATCCTATTCCTGGCGGACCATCAGAAAAACTAGGGATTCGTGCAGGGGACCAAATAATCAAAGTTGATGGTGAGTTAATTGCTGGAACTGGATTAAAGAATTCTGAAGTGAGAGAATTTTTATTGGGTGAAAAAGGAAGTAAAGTAATCGTAACGATTAAAAGGGGGAAAGAAGAGTTAAAGGATTATACTATCACCAGAGATGATATTCCTGTAAATTCTGTGGTAAGTTCTTACATGGTAGATGACGAAGTTGGATATATCAAATTAACAAATTTCTCTAGAACCACGGAAGATGAAGTTGATGAAGCGATAAAAAAATTAAAAAAGGCAGGAATGACAGACCTTATCTTTGATTTACAAGGAAATGGAGGTGGATTACTTTATGCGGCGAAATATGTTGCTGATGAATTTTTGACAGATGATAAGTTAATTGTTTATTCTGAAGGAAGAAGACAGCCTAGAAGTGTTTTGAAAGCAGATAAAAAAGGTGATTTTGAAAAAGGACGTTTAGTTGTCTTAATTGACGAAAGCTCTGCTTCTGCTAGTGAAATTTTATCTGGAGCTATTCAAGATTGGGATAGAGGATTAATAGTAGGAAGAAGATCATTTGGTAAAGGTTTGGTTCAACGACCAATTGAATTGTCTGATGGTGGTCAATTAAGATTAACCATTGCAAGATATTATACACCAAGTGGAAGATTTATTCAAAAGTCTTATGAAGATATCGCTACTTATAGAAACGATTACATGGAAAGATATTTACATGGGGAAATGATGCACAGAGACAGTATTAATTTACCAGATTCTTTGGTTCATAAAACATTAATCAAAGAACGTAATGTTTACGGAGGTGGTGGAATTATGCCAGATGTGTTTGTACCGCTAGATACTTTAGAGTATTCAGAATATTACAGAAAATTAAGTCGTTCTGGAGTAATCAACACCTTTTCTTTAGAATATGCTAACGCTCACAGGAAAGAATTCAAAGACAATTATAAATCGATTGAAGAATTTAAAAATGGCTTTGAAATAGATCAAAATTTTATGGATGAGTTCTTTGATTATTCTGTTAAAGAAGACAGTAGTTTAACATTTGTTGAAGAGGATTTTGAAGTGAGTGGAGATTTAATTAAAATTCGATTAAAAGCTATGGTTGCTCAAAATATATGGGATTTTCAAGCATTCTACCAAATTATAAATGCTAAGAATGAAATTTTTATGGAAGGTTATAATACTTTAAAGAATGGAACATATAACAATATGAATTTAAACGAAAAATAAGAAAGCAATTACAAACTTAATAAATGTTAAACGGGAGTACAAATAAGCATTTGAAATTATATCCGTTTAAAATTTCGTTTACATTTTTTATATTTGCACAGTAATAAAATCAAGAATTAAAATATTATGAAAAAAGTTATTTGGATATTTTCTTTTGCACTATTGACGTTTTCATGTGCTAATGAAACAGGAGTTGATTCAAACATTGAAGTAAAAGAAGGCCAAAAGAGATCTAGACTTTCTTCAGGTTCACAATCTGCTGAAGAGTTACAGAAAGCTGCTGAGGAACGTAAAGCTCAACAAGCTAAAGCACAAGAAGAAATTTTAGCAAATCAAACAACAATGGAGATCACTCCAAATGTTCATGATTTTGGGAGTATTCCTAAGGAAACACCGGTTACAACAGTTTTTAAAATCAAAAATACTGGAGACAAACCCCTAATCGTTAACGATGCAAAAGCATCATGTGGTTGTACAGTTCCTCGTAAACCAGAAGAGCCAATTATGCCAGGTGAAGAAGGTGAATTAGAAGTGTCATTTACTTCTAATGCTAGTCAAGCTGGTGCACCAATGAATAAATCAGTAACTGTTACTGCAAACATTCCTGGTTCTACAAAAATAGTTACAATTAAAGGACAGGTTCAGAAATAAGAACTTTCCAATTTATTGATATTGAAGAGGAGGCTGAAAGGTCTCCTTTTTTTATTGGTTATAAATCTGTTGTATTTCCACTAAGGTTTTATAAGATGTTTTTTCTGAAATAGCGATTTAGAAGCTGGAATGATAAAAATAGTTGAAATGTATTCAAACTATAATCTTAAATGGAGTAATTGGAATTCTCGGTGATTAAGCCTACTCCTCAGTATCATATTATTTTTTATTTTTGGAAGAACAGCAAGTCATTTTTACTTCCATTCTTGGGTCGCCAATTTTTTCTTTTTCACCTTTTGCTATCATCATTTCAATTTTTGGACTTACATAAGGAATTCCTAGATTAAGACCTCTGATCACCATAAATAAACCAACTATAGAAATCAAGGTTGCGAATACAAATTTCCTATTGAAGAAACCAATTCTTGCAAAAAAATCTTTGAGAACGCCCAGGAAAATAAAGCCAGGTAGAGTTCCTAATCCAAAAACAAACATATAAATCATGGCCTTTTGAACGCTTCCCATTGTTAAAGCGAAACCTAAGGCTACGTAAACCATTCCACAAGGAAGAAAAGCGTTAATAAATCCAATTCCTATTAGTTTTGGTGTACCTGAAGGCTTAGCTTGTAAAAATTTTGACATCGTTCGCATTACAACTTTATTAAACCACGTAACTTTTCCATTTCCTTTGTAATAAGCTCCCCATGCAAAAAAGATGATTATTATTCCTGAAAGAATACTTAACCATTGCAAAACACCTAATAGGGATGCACTGAGTCCAATGATTCCAACAATAAGTCCCATTATTGTATATCCCAAACTTCTTCCCAAGGAATAGGAGGTGATGCCACCAGAAATTGTCGCTTTAGATTTCCTGTTTAAAGGGAGTGCCATAGAAATAGGACCACACATTCCAATACAATGGAGGTTGGTTACTAATCCCAAGGTGAAAGCTAAAATTACTATGTTTATTATTGAATCCATACTGTGTCTCTCAACTGGTAGTTTCTATTTTGGATTTCCCAATCTGTAGTGAGGTAATATCTCCCTTTTTTTAATTTAGAATTTTCTATGAAAAGATTTTTTCCTTGAGATTGAACTACGATATCATCATTTTTTGCATTAGAACGATACAGTTGAACATTCAACGCATTTATTACATCAGGTGTTTCCAAAACAAGGTACAATCCTTCTGGAGTAATATCAATATTCAAGTTGCTACGGTTGTCAACTGCGTTTTGTTGAGCCGTAATTTCCTTTTCAAAAGTAACTTCGTCTTTATAATATTCTGGGCTCACTAAATCTGTGTCTTGACTTACTAAGATTACCACCATATATATGATATACGACATAAATGCGATTAATGCTATTGCAATTGCTTTTCCCCAATTCATTTTTTTAAATTTTAGTTTTTTAAAGCAAGGGACCGACAAAGCTCGTTCTTACTTTTAATAATTCTTCACCATCACCTAAAACGATAACTTTCAGCTTTTTTTGACCTCTTTCTAGTTCTTTAGTATTCATTCGAATGATGAAATTGTTTTTGGTATGTTCTTCAGGTCCCAAGTGTAATGGAGATTTTGTCAGTTTTATTTCTCCATTGAGACCCTCTTCTAACTTCAATTCAATTTCATAAGAGTCATTTGATTTATTAATTAAATGAAGTTCGTAGATATTGCTAATCATTCCACCTTCTAACTGCTGATAGTTGGACCCTCTTTTCTTTAAAATGTCTGCTTGGAAATTAGTTCTGGTTCCTATCAATAATCCCCAAATCAACATCAATAGAATAAGCAGGGCAGAGTAAGATTTCATTCTTTTTGTAAAAACAAATTTCTTTCCCCCTTCAATATTACTTTCCGAAGCATAACGAATAAGTCCTTTAGGAAGATTTACGGCTTCCATTATGTCATCACATGCATCTATACAAGCAGTACAATTCACACATTCTAATTGTGTCCCGTTTCGAATATCTATTCCTGTAGGACAAACATGAACACATTGTTTACAATCTATGCAGTCTCCTTTGCCAGATTCAGCGCGATTTTCAGATTTCTTGAATCGCCCTCTGGTTTCCCCACGCACATGATCATAGGCTACAATAATTGAGTCGGAATCTAATAATACTCCTTGCAATCTGCCATATGGACAAATGGTTGTACATACTTGCTCTCGTAAGAATGCAAATACACCATAAAAAACAAGTGAGAAGACAATCATAGCGATAAACCCTCCTAAATGAGCAGAAAGAGGATCAGTTTGAATTTCCCATAATCCATCTGCTCCAATAATATATGCCAAGAATGTATTACCAATAAGGAAAGAAATCAATAAGAAAAGCGAATGTTTAGCAACTTTTTTAAAGATCTTATTTGCATTCCAAGGTTGCTTATTAAGTTTCTTTTGATGAGTCCAGTCTCCTTCAATCCAATATTCTATTTTTCGGAAAACGAATTCCATAAAAATAGTTTGTGGACAAATCCATCCGCAAAATACCCGACCAAATACAACGGTAAACAGGATGATAAACACCACCATAAGTATCATAGTGAATGCAAATATGTATAAATCTTGTGGCCAAAAAACCTGTCCAAACAATACAAATTTACGTTCCAAAATTCCTAATAAAACGAGTGGCTGCCCACCAATTTTAATGTGCGGTGCTGCAAAAAGAAGAGCAATTAAGAAGATACTTAGAATTACTCTCCACTTGTGGAAAAATCCTTTAGGCTTCTTTGGATAAACCCAGATTCTTTTTCCACTTTTATCTACTGTAGAAATTGAATCTCTAAATTCATCTTCGTATAATTCCTCTTCTTTCATTGTCGCATTTTATATAACATTGAATTTATTCAACTAATTTTCCCTCAGGTGCTTTTCCACCATCGGCTGCACTTACTTCTTCGAAGTGAAGAACATAAGAAGCAACTTGCTGTATCTGGATAGGATTGAAAGTAGATTCATGTGCAGGCATTCCTTTAGGAGCGCCAAGCTTAATTACTTTGTAAACATCCTTGATGTCTCCACCATAAATCCATGCATTATCTGTCAAGTTTGGTCCAATTTCACCACGTCCATCTTCAGTGTGGCACAAGGCACATTTATTTTGAAATAATGCTTTTCCTGCCATTAGGTCGGCATTATCTTCCATTAAGGTTGCATTGGTTTCATCTACATTCATCGCATTAGCTTTACGGTAAGCGGCTACTTCGATTTTGGCATTGGCCATTGATCTTTCGTATTCTGCTTGTTGTAGATCACCAGTACCTAAAATGTGATAATGAAAAACGTAAACTACACCGAAAATAATGGTAACTACAAATAATGCGACCCACCACGGCGGCATCGGATTATCTAATTCACGAATTCCATCATAATCGTGACCCATGTCTACTTTATACTCTTCTTCAACTGGTGTAGCACCGGTTAAAGCTTGAGTAAATGAGTTTGTTTGGGGTTTGCCTTCTGCATTTACTTTAACAACTTTAGGTTTTATTAATCTTAAAGACTTGTAAAACATATTCACCATATGTAACAAGAAAGTCAACAATAATAGTGTGATAATTAATAAAGCATTAATATCAGCACTTGTAACATAGGCCCATAATTCTAATTCTTTAGCCGCAGCGGTAGGTCCTGTGAAACTTAATGCGCTTGCAATTTGACTTGTTCCTATAAATCCAATAACTAATAATATAGACAACGCTTTTCCATTTTTTTTAGATTTATTGTGTAATTCTGCAATTTTTTTGCGGTACATAAGTGAACTGATTAAAGCTGATGTACTGCGAGAAATAACGTAAATAGCTAGTAATAAAACGAGAATAATAAATATGAAGATTTTGAAGATTGTTAAGTTGTGTTCGTAATTATCCACATAAATTACTTCTTCTCTTTCAGAAGTGTCGCTACCCGTTGATTCCAAAGGGTCTGTACCTTGAGTTGGAGTAGGAGCAGGAACAACGTAAGTGTCAACATAATCAATTACTGCTTTTGCCTCTTCTAAAGAAATCGGTTGGGGCGTCATGAATGCAACACTAAACTTCTCAGCTTCAATCGCTCTTTCACTTGTTCCAGATTCAACTAATTCTTGCGGATTAAGTACCCATTTGTACAAATTATCTTCTTCACCTTCCCATTTCGCCTTAATGCCAATTAGGTTTGGACCAGTTGCATCTTTTCCTAAAATATGGCATACACTACATTTGGATTCGAAAATCTCTTTTCCATCTTGTGCTTTGGCAACCACAGCAAATCCGATTGTCAAAAGACTAAAAAGGATTGATTTTTTTAAGTTCATCATTCTTTTCATAATTAATCTTTAGTGTCGTTAGTATCAATAACTTCGTCATCTTCTAAAAGTGGAATCTGACTGTAAATATCTGTTTCTGATTTTGTCATTTTGTACATTCTCCAAAGTACACCTGCAAAGAATATTGTAAAAATGAGCAGGGAGATAATAGGGAAAATCTCTATCCCTATTATTTCTGACATGTTGTGTTTAATGTATCTAAGCATATCTCAATTATTTAATTGAAGTTTCTACGTCGGTTTCTGTTGCGGGAACAGCTTTAATATCTGTACCTAATCTTTGAAGGTATGCGATTAATGCAATCAATTCCTTATTGGCAATGTCAGAAGCAGTTGTTGTACTTTCTTTCTTACTAAGATCTTGAACGATATTTTCAGCAATTCCTAATGCTTGTTTTTCTAAATCAGTTTTAGCTTGTTTTTCAAATCCTTTTGGATAAGGAACACCTAATCCTTGCAATACCTTTATTTTCTTTTCAATATGACTTGTATTTAAATCATCTTCCGCCAACCAAGGGTATGCAGGCATGATAGAGCCAGGAGAGATTTCTTTAGGCATAATCATGTGACTATAATGCCAAGAGTCACTTCTCAATCCACCTTCACGTGCTAAATCTGGTCCAGTACGTTTAGAACCCCATAAAAATGGATGATCATAAACGAATTCACCAGCTTTAGAATATTCTCCATATCGCTCAGTCTCGAAACGCAGTGGTCGAATCATTTGAGAGTGGCAACCTACACAACCTTCTCTGATATAAATATCGCGCCCTTCAATTTCAAGCGGAGTGTATGGCTTAACTTGTGTAATCTTTTGAATATTTGATTCAACTACCATTGTAGGAATGATTTCTACAATACCACCAATTGCAATCACAATTAAACTAAATACCATAAGACGAACTGGTTTACGTTCAATTACCTTGTGCCAGTATTCTCCTTTTTCGTTGTGATGCTTGTTGGATGTGTCTGCAATAAGAACAACTTCATCTTTAGAGAAAACACCGCTTTTTACAGTTTTATAAATGTTGTATGCCATTAAGAATACACCACTAATGTAAATCAAACCTCCTAGTGAACGCATGATATAAAAAGGTTTGAGCGCTGTCACGGTACTCAAAAAGTCAGGGTAAGCTAGTGTTCCGTCTGGGTTAAACTCTTGCCACATTAATCCTTGGCTAAATCCTGCCCAATACATAGGGATTGTCCATAATAAAATTCCTAAAGTCGCGATCCAGAAATGTGTATTTGCCAATGCTTCAGAGTAAAGTTTTACTTTAAATAATTTTGGGAATAAATAATACATCATCCCGAAGATTAACATTCCATTCCAGCCTAAACCACCAACGTGAACGTGAGCTACGATCCAATCTGTAAAGTGGGTGATTGAATTTACATTTTTAAGTGATAATAATGGACCTTCGAATGTTGCCATACCATAAGCTGTAAGTGCAACAACAAAGAATTTTAAGATTGCGCTATCTCTTACTTTATCCCATGCACCTCTCAAGGTCAGTAATCCATTTAGCATACCTCCCCAAGATGGAGCAATTAACATAATAGAGAAAACTACACCTAATGATTGCGCCCAGTCTGGAAGACTTGAATATAATAAGTGGTGCGGTCCAGCCCAGATATAAAGGAAAATTAATGCCCAAAAGTGGATAATAGATAATTTATACGAATAAATTGGACGATTTGCCGCTTTAGGCACAAAGTAGTACATTAAACCTAGGAAAGGAGTTGTTAAGAAAAACGCAACCGCGTTATGACCATACCACCATTGAACAAGTGCATCTTGTACCCCTGAGTACCAAGAGTAACTTTTCATAAAATGAATTGGAATTTCAAATGAATTGAAAATATGCAATACAGCAACAGTAACGAATGTTCCGATATAGAACCAAATGGCAACATAAAGGTGTTTCACCCTTCTAACTAAAATTGTTGCGAACATGTTCCATCCAAATATAACCCATAGTAGAGTAATTGCAATATCAATAGGCCATTCAAGTTCTGCATATTCTTTTGAAGAGGTGAAGCCCATCGGTAGGGTGATTACTGCCGAAACAATAATTAATTGCCAACCCCAAAAATTGATATAACTGAGTTTATCGCTCCACATTCTTGTCTTTAATAAACGCTGAAGAGAATAGTAAACTCCTGTGAAAATTGCATTACCTACAAAAGCAAAAATCACTGCATTAGTGTGCAATGGTCGTATTCTTCCAAAAGAGATATATTTAAATCCAAGATAGTCATTAAAAAAATCTGGGAAAGCTAATTGCAAAGCGGCAATTAAACCGACCAGCATACCGATTATTCCCCAAGTAACTGTAGCATACGCAAAGTACTTTACAATCTTATTGTCATACTTAACTTCTATTTTTTCCATTATTCTTTATTTGGTTTTTTTTCTTTAATTGATTTCTCTTTTACAACCTCTTCATCGTCATAGAGAATACGTATCCCAGGTGTTACATCATCATCGTATTGACCAGACTTATTAGCCCAGATAAATGAGATTAAAAATATTAAAGCAAGAAATAAGCTAACGAGTAGCATTACAAACATAATTTCCATGGCACAAATGTAGGAAGTATGTGTTGGGAGAAAGATGATGTAAGCCCGAAGAAAAGATGATTTATGTCAGTAATAAAATAGACCGAATCTAAATAAAGACAGGGTCTTCAATAAAATAATTAGGAAAATTTAGGGCAAAAAAAAAGGTGAGAATTAATCTCACCTTTTCAATTTTATTAAAAATAAAATTTATGTTTTCTATTCTAATAAGTAGAATAATTATGCGTTGATTCCAACAACTTCAATATCAAAAGTTAATTCTTGACCAGCCAAAGGGTGGTTTCCATCAACGATGATAGCTTCGTCTTTAACTTCTTTAACGATCAATTGAATTTCGTTACCATCTGGAGTTTTAGAAACTAATCCCATTCCAACTTCTGGTTGAATTTCTTGCGGTAAACGATCTTTTGGCACCTCTTGAATTAATTCTTCACGTGGTTCACCATATGCTTCAGCTGAAGGTATAACTATTGTTTTTTTCTCATTAACTTTCATGTCAATTACACCATTTTCAAATCCTGGGATAAGTTGACCTGTACCCACTTGAAATTCCATTGGCTCACGTCCTTCTGAACTATCGAATACTTCACCGCTTGATAATTTCCCTGTGTAGTGTACTTTTACTTTGTCATTTTGTTTAACTTGACTCATAACAACTATTGTTTGTGTATTAATATTGATTGAGGTCTAATTACCTAAATCTTGTGCAAAGGTATGGCTTATGTCAAGATGTCCAAAATTATATACCATTTATTTTATAATTTGAAATGAAAACCATTACTTTTTAAGGTTTTTTGTATAAATAAAAGTTTAGTCAAAAAAAAAGACGCAATCAAATTGCGTCTTCATATAAATATAATTTAAATTTTTTCCTTAGCTTTTTCTGAATCCTCCAAAAATTAAACTAAGAACAATAAGTGCAATTGCAATAAAGAAAACAATTTTAGCCGCGTAAGCTGCACCGGCTGCAATTCCTCCAAATCCAAAAATGGCTGCAATAATCGCAACGACAATTAATCCAATCGATAATCTAAGCATAATATATAGTTTTAATAGTGAGTATTAATTTGAAATGTTCACCTTTTCGTAAAATGCTACTTACAGTCAAGATTTCAAAAGTTTAGTTTTACGATTTTAAATTAATACAATTATTTGGATTGACTTTCGTGTGACACTTATTTTATGATTTTTTATAAACTTGATTATTGGGTGATTATCCTCTTTTCTCTTGAACCATCATTATAGATATAGATGAGCATAGTATTGCTTTTAGGTGTAACTTCTCTACCAGTAATATCGATTATTTTAAGTATTTCTTTGTGTGTTTGCTCCAATTGATTTATTACGTTGGATGAAGTTTGGTCACCCCAAATTAACTGAGCATATTCTGGGTGATCAATAAATGGGTTTCTGTTGTTCTGAAAGTCATAGTAGATAATGTCATTTCTATTTCTTTCCCAATCATCAACAGGATCTTCTAAATGCCATTCCAATAGATCAGAAAGTAGTGCGTGAACAGGGTCGGAGGTATTGTTGTTTGATGGTAAATAATCGATGACCTCTAAATCTGGCTCTCCGTTTTGTCCTTCATAACGCGTAGCCATGTAGAATATCATTCTTGCAACATCGCCTTTTACTTCTGCTCTTGGTTGCCAAAGGTGTTGAGAAGAATTAAAGAAATTACCAGTTGGTGTACCTCCTAAAAGATGTGGGGTAGTGGCGTTTCCAAACCACATATTACCTCTATCTGAATTCACTTGAATGTTGGATGGTCTAAGGTGATGGACATCAGTTCCTGGACCTTGTGCATTTCCAAAATCACCATGAGATTTTGCCCAAACATGTTCACGATTCCAACCATTGTTGTTGTCATATTCGGCAGGTCCATTCACAGAATTCCCGGTGTAAAGCATAATTACGTTGTTAGAATTATTTGGGTCTCTATCGGTTTCTTTTAATATATCCCATACATCTGTTCCGCTACTAGAGTATGGGAATTCATTGTGGTTTTTAATAATGTTATTTAAAGCCGATTTTAATGCACTTCCATTTAAACCATCTGCTGGAGTATAATATCCAGGTGGAATTTGAGCAACTATTGTCTGTAAGCTTATAAACGTAAGCAAAGTAAATAGTATACTATTATGATATATTTTCTTCATGGTGCTAAACTATGTTTTTTTCGAAAATAAAAGAAACTATTGTAATACATATTTGTGGATAACATGTGTGATATTTATGAAGTGGGTTTATTAAGACTTAATGAATCCCAAACCAATTGGAAATGTTTTTTTATCATAACAATGTAATAGTTATCAAAAACATTTAGGAATTAAACACAATTCCTAGCAAATTGCTTCGTTCATTTAAAACGCCGAATTAAACCTTAAATTTAAATGACTAAATTTCGTTTAAGTGTACTATTAACAAAGCGCTTTTAGTTAAACTATTCAAAAATTTGCATTTACAGGCATAAATATTATACTTTTGCAGCGATGAAAATGATTTTTAAAATACTTTCCGCATCACTTTTAATGAGTGTGTTATTCTCTTGTAGTGATTATCAGAAGATTGTAAAGGGAGACAATTACGACGAGAAGTTCTTGCATGCTAACCGTATGTATGAAAAAGGAACTTACACCAAAGCAATGACTTTGTATGAGCAGATTTATCAGCGTTATCCAAAAACGGATAAGGGTGAGGTTTCTTATTATAGAATCGCAAAATCATATTTCGAAGTTGAAGACTATTATATGGCTGGATATTATTTTAACCAGTTCACAATGCGTTATCCTTTTAGTGAAAATGCCGAAGAAGCTTTGTTTATGACTGCAATTTGTTCAGTAAAAAACAGTCCAAAGCCATCTTTAGATCAAGAGGAAACGGAATTAGCATTAAATGATCTTCAGTTGTTTGTTCAACGTTATCCAGAAAGTGAATTGATAGATTCTTGTAATCGAACTATGGATCGATTAAGATTTAAATTGGAAACGAAAAGATTTGAAGCTGTAGAACTATATGATAGAACAGAAAACAGTAGGGCAGCAGTAGCTTCCTCCGAGTCATTTCTTGAAGATTATCCACGATCAAGTTTTATCAAAGAGGCTGCATTTATACAATTCAGAAATTACCACGAATTAGCGATGCGTAGTGTTCTTGATAAAAAGAAAGAAAGAATAGAAAATGCAATGGAGTCCTATGCAAAGTATAGTTACCTTTTTGCAGATGAATCATACGCTAGACGAACAAGTAGATACAATGATGAACTGGCTCAAGAATTAATATTTGTTGCAGAGCAATATGCCTATAATGATATTGTTGATGCATATGAAATGTCAAGAACATCTTCGCAACAGAAAAAAGTAAACTATCTTGAGGAAACATTGAAAAGATTTGATAACTTTGCCAAAAAATATCCTGACTCAGAATTACTTGAAAAGGCAAGGGCTTATCAAAAAAGAGCAGAAAAGGAAATAGTCAATAGTTAAATAATTTTTTATAAATATGAGCTTTAAAAATAGTAGAGCAGAACGTTCAACAATTACTAGGGATACAGTAGACTTAGAAGAAGGAACTAACAATATCTATGAATCAATCGTTGTGCTTTCAAAGCGTGCAAATCAAATTAATGTTGATTTAAAAGATGAGTTAACTCATAAGCTTCAAGAATTCGCATCTACTACAGATAATCTAGAAGAGATTTTCGAAAATAGAGAGCAAATTGAAATTTCTCGTTTCTATGAGCGTCTTCCTAAGCCAGTTTCTATGGCAATAGATGAATTCGAAAGAGGAGAAATTACAATTGAGCGTAAAATTGAAGAGTAAAAAACTACAATGTTAAAAGGAAAACGCATTGTTATTGGTATCTCAGGAGGTATCGCTGCATATAAAATTGCGTTTCTAATCAGAATATTAAAACAAAAAGGGGCAGAAGTTAAATGTATTTTAACTTCTGCCTCTTCTGATTTTATCACACCTTTAACCGTTTCTACGCTGTCACAAAATCCTGCTTATATTGATTTCTGGAATAAAGACAATGGGGAGTGGACTAATCATGTGGAAATGGGAGCATGGGGAGATGTCATTTTATTGGCACCTTTAACGGCAAATACCTTGGCGAAGATCGCGAATGGGTACTGTGATAATTTGTTGACCGCTACTTATTTATCAGCTAAATGTCCTGTGATTGTGGCTCCAGCTATGGATTTAGACATGTATTCACATGAAACCACTACTGAAAATCTTAGGAAATTAGAAAGTCATGGTGTTAAGGTGATTCCCGCAGAGGAAGGATTCTTGGCCAGTGGGCTAATTGGTCAAGGAAGAATGGCTGAACCAGAAACCATAGTTGAAGAATTGGAATCTTTCTTTAGTATTTCAAGTACTATGGAAGGTCATAAAGTTTTGGTAACCGCCGGACCTACATACGAAGCAATTGACCCTGTTCGTTTTATAGGGAATCATTCTACCGGAAAAATGGGCTTTGCAATTGTTGAAAGTTTATTGGAAAGAGGAGCTAAAGTTATTTTAATTGCTGGCCCAACCCAATGTGAAATTCATCACGAAAACCTTACAAGAATAGATATTAAAACTGCGGATGAAATGCTAGCAGCTGCTCAAAAGAATTTTCCAAATTGTACAGGAGGAATTTTCGCAGCAGCAGTTTCAGATTATCGACCAAAATCTATTGCAGAACAAAAAATCAAAAAATCATCTGATGAAATGACCATAGAGATGATTAAAAATCCAGATGTTCTTAAAACAATTGGTCAATCAAAATCTGAGGATCAATTCTTAGTTGGATTTGCTTTAGAAACAAACAATGCAGTCGAATATGGCGCTGAGAAACTCAAGAAGAAAAACTTAGATTTAATTGTTGTGAACTCCCTTGAGGATGAGGGTGCTGGATTTGGTCACGATACAAATAAGATTACACTGTTGGACTTCAACAATAAAACTACTAAATTTGAGTTATCTTCAAAGAAAGTAGTTGCCAATAATATATTGGATTATCTAATTAAATTAAAGAAATGAAATTTATCCTAACTATAATATCTTTGCTATCAATACTGTATGTTTCTGGACAAGAATTGAATTGTCAAGTGAATGTGGTAACTAAGCCAGGTGTAGATATCACAACAACTGAGCAAGAAGTTCTAAGTGAATTAGAGCAATCCATTTTCGAATTGATGAATAGTACAAGCTGGACGAAAGATCAATATGAAGTCGAAGAACGTATAAATTGTGTGTTTCAATTGTCTATCACAAAGGTTTCTGGGAATGGTGTGTTTGAAGGTTCACTTCAAGTTCAGGCTACAAGACCAGTTTACAATTCTACCTATAATACTACATTAATCAATTTCCTTGATGAGGATGTGAGTTTTGCATACCAAAGAAATGCACAAATATTATTTTCAGAAAATCAATTTACCAGTAATCTTACCTCAATATTGGCATTTTATGCTTATTACATTATTGGATTAGACGCAGATTCCTTTTCGCTTAGAGCGGGAGACCCTAACTTTAATAAGGCTCAGAATATTGTTACTTTGGCTCAAAGTGGTGGTGGATTAGGTTGGAGATCAAGTGAAAAAGGGAGAAGAAATAGATATTGGCTAATAGATAATACTTTACAGGAGCTTTTCTCACCTTTAAGAGAAACTTTCTATGAATATCACAGAGATGGTTTAGATAATATGTTTAACAATCAAGAGTTGGCAAAAACAAACATTTCTGCAGCTGTAAATAAATTGTTAGCCGTAAATAATTCACGTCCTGGATCTGTAAATATTCTCAATTTTGTTCAGTCTAAAAGAGATGAATTGAAAGGGATTTATGGAGAAGCAGATAGAAAACAGAAAATTGAATTGGTGAATACTTTGAAAAGATTAGATCCAGCCAATTCTTCTAAATACCAAGAAATACTTGAATAATGCTTAATCGATTATCGGTAAAGAACTTTGCATTAATAGAGAATGCACAAATTGAATTAGAAAGTGGTTTCACCGTAATTACTGGTGAAACAGGTTCAGGGAAATCAATTTTGCTTGGTGCACTTAAATTGATTTTAGGCGAACGTGCCGATTATTCAGTGATTCGAGATGTTGAGAAAAAGACTATCGTTGAAGCTGTTTTTAAGATCAATGAAAAAGCTTATGCAGACTTTTTTAAGTTAAATGACTTAGATTTAGAGTCAGAAACAATTATCAGAAGAGAAATTCATGCGAAAGGGAAGTCAAGGGCTTTCATTAATGACACGCCAGTTCAACTGAATGTATTAAAGGAGTTAACTCAAGGATTAATACACATTCATTCTCAACACCATACATTAGCATTAAAAGATACTGCATTTCAAAGGTCAATTTTGGATGTTATCGCAGAAAATAGTTCCACTTTATCCGACTTAAAATCTGTTTATAGTTCAGCTAGAAAGTTGAAAAAGGAAATTAAAAGATTAGAAGAAAGTAAATCAAAACTTGAATTAGAACATGAGTTTAATTCTTTCCAATTGGATGAACTTGTAAAACTTAACTTAACACAACAGGATTACGAAAGCATAGAGAAAGAAGTTGAAAGAGGAGAGCAATTTGAAGAAATTAAATCCGCTTATCAAATAATTTCTCATTTGGTAAATGACGATGATGAAGGAGTGATTAGTATACTAAGTAAACTAATTAAAAATGCCAATGTCAATGATCCAAAAGTAGGAGAGTTAATAGAACGTATTCAATCGGTAAGGTTAGAACTTAACGATATCGCTGCAATTGCAGAAGATGATTTATCTGAAATGACTTTAGAGCCAGAAACTTTAAATAGTTATATCAATAAATTGGACGCTTACAATTCTGCTATGAGAAAGCACAACTTAAATTCTCAAAGTGAATTACTAGATTTGTTTAACTCTCTGGTCAAGGAAGTTGAGGATTCTGGACATATAGACGAGCGAATTGAAGAAATGAATGCTGAACTTCAAATAGTGAACACTAAAGCATTAAAATATGCTGAAGTATTATCTGCTTCTCGTAAAAAAGTAGCTAAAAAACTTGAAAAAGAAGTTGCTGAATTGCTCAATCAATTAAAACTAGTTGGAGCAACAATTCGATTTGATTTTGAACCGATTGAGTTAGGAGAATTTGGAACAGATAATATTTCGCTTTATTTTGCTCCTAACAAAGGAATGACTCCTCAGATAATTGAAAAATCTGCCTCTGGGGGAGAATTATCTAGATTGATGTTAGTGATTCAATATTTATTGTCTCAGAAACAACAACTACCAACAGTTATTTTTGATGAGATTGATACGGGAGTGTCTGGTGAAGTAGCTCAAAAAATTGGAGATCATTTAAAGAAAATGGGAGAAACCATGCAATTAATGGCGATAACCCATTTGCCACAAGTGGCAAGTAAGGGGACACATCACATTTTGGTTAAAAAACAAGATGAGGAGGGGATTACGAAAACCTATCTAAATCGAATTGAAAATGATCAACGCGTTGAGGAAATAGCCAAATTAATGAGTGGGAGTAAAATTAATGAAGCCGCTTTAATGAATGCAAAAAACTTGATGAATGAGTGATAAAAAGTTTATTTTAATAGGATTAATATTTATTGTACTTGGAATTATTCTTGGCGCGATGGGAGCCCATTATCTAAAAATAATTGGAGTTTCTGAAAGTCAAATAGATAGTTTTGACACGGGTGCTAATTATTTGTTTTATAATGGAATAGCTGCATTGGCAGTTGCTGGAATTGCCCATAAATTTGATTTTGAAATTTCTTTTCAATTTAATTTAATTCTTTGGGGAACGATTTTATTCTCCGGTTCAATTTTCGCATTGGTCTTATTGCCTATTGCAGGAGTTGAAATCAATAAATTTATTGGACCAATTACTCCGATTGGAGGAATGATTATGATATTCGGATGGTTGACCATGTTGATTAAATACTTAAGGACTTATAAGTCATAGTTTTTCAACATTTAAAAAAGCATTGTGAATAAAATACAAGATAAATTAAGTATATGCGATTAATATCGCTTATTTTTGTAAAAATAAAGCTCAACGTAAATATAAAATTATGAATGAATTTGGTAAAAGAGGTTCGAATACCAATTTAAAGTCGGACATTGGATTAGGAAACCTAGGAAATGTTTATTGGAACATGACTCCAGCGGAATTAGTAGAAGATACAATTCTATTAGGTGAAGGAATAATGACTGATTCGGGAGCAATCGCTGTTGATACTGGAACATTTACAGGTAGATCACCAGAAGATCGTTTTATCGTTTGCGATGAAAAAACTGAAAACACTGTTTGGTGGGGAAAAGTTAACAAGAAATTTGACGCAGATAAATTTGATGCACTTTACAATAGAATGAAAGCATACCTTACGGATAAGGACATGTATGTTAGAGATTCTTATGCTTGTGCAGATGATGATTACAGAATGAATATTCGTGTAGTAACTGAATTGCCTTGGTCTAACATGTTTGCTTATAACATGTTTTTACGTCCAACAGATGAAGAAATTAAAAATTTCAAACCTGAATGGCATGTAGTATGCGCTCCAAATTTTATGGCTGATCCAGAAATTGATGGAACAAGACAATCTAACTTCGCAGTGATAAATTTCACTAAGAAAATGATAATCATCGGTGGAACAGGATATACAGGAGAGATCAAAAAAGGAATTTTCTCTGTATTGAATTATGTTCTTCCATTCGAGAAAGATGTACTTTCTATGCACTGTTCAGCTAACGTTGGAAAAGATGGAGACACTGCAATTTTCTTTGGTCTTTCAGGGACAGGAAAAACAACTTTATCATCTGATGAAGATCGTCGTTTAATTGGTGATGATGAGCATGGATGGGCTGATAACGGAAGTGTATTCAACTTCGAAGGAGGTTGTTATGCAAAAACGATCAATCTTTCAGCTGAGAAAGAACCACAAATTTATGACGCAATTAAATTTGGAGCAATTTTGGAAAACATTGGTTTCCATGAAGATTCTTCAACTCCAGATTACGATTGTGATAAGATAACACAAAACACTCGTGTTTCTTACCCAATCCACCACATTGACAATATTATGGTTCCTTCTAAAGGAAATGATCCAAAAAATATTTTCTTTTTAACATGTGATGCATTTGGAGTATTGCCTCCAATTTCTAAATTGACTTCAGGTCAAGCGATGTATCACTTTATTTCTGGTTATACTGCAAAAGTTGCTGGAACTGAAGCTGGAATTACTGAGCCACAAACTGTATTCTCTGCATGTTTTGGAGCTCCTTTCTTGCCTTTACATCCAACGAAATACGCTGAGATGCTAGGAAATAAAATTGAAAGTAATGATGTAAATGTATGGTTGGTCAACACTGGTTGGTCAGGTGGTGCTTATGGAACTGGTTCAAGAATGAAATTGAAATATACACGTTCTTTAATTACTGCAGCCTTAACTGGTGAGTTGGATAAAGTAGATTACATTACAGATGAAATATTTGGTTTAAATATGCCTACTTCATGTCCAGACGTGCCTACTGAAATTTTAAATCCAGTGAATACATGGGAAGACAAGGCAGCATTTGATAAAAAAGCGAATGAGTTAGCACAAGCATTTGTGAAAAACTTTGAAACTTTTGAAAGCAATGCATCAGAAGAAATTTTGAGCGCTGCGCCTAAGGTGATGGTAAAATAAAAATTAGATTAATTATATTTTAAAGCCTCGACGGATTCGTCGGGGCTTTTTTGGTATAAAAATTGGATTGCATATATTTGAACATAAATTTAGAAATATGAAATACTTTACTTTGTTACTCGTACAGCTGTTTGCCTTATCACTATGGGCAAATATTCAATCAGACCCTGTTCCTTTCGAAAGGCAAGACTCTGATCATATAAAAGAAATTTTAAAAGCATGGAATACTGAAAAAGGGGAATACCTTTATGAAAGCATGGCTGCAATTGTAATGCATGAAAAACAACCAGAGCGACCTTTTGGAGTGAATCAAACATCATACGAATTATTACAAACAATGGATGATAATCGTATTGATAGAATGGAGCGAATTGCCGCAACAGAATTACAAAACGAAAGAAACACCCATTCTGGTGAAAGATATTACTGGAAAGAATGGTCTGATTATTTACAATCTTCTAGATGTGAAATGAATAGAGATGGAAAATCGAGTGGTGATCCTCACATGAGAACATTCGATGGAGAAAGTTTTGATTTTCAGAATGCAGGTGATTATTTATTAACTGCATCGGAAGACAATTCATTTATGATTCAAACACAACAAATGAGAACAAGTAGTAGCGTTGCTTTAAATAGTGCTGTTGCAATGAATATAAATGGAGATTTGTTAACTTTTACATCAGTTTCGAAAGATAGTGAGGAAAAAATGATTCATATTAACGGTGAAGAAATTCAAACAGAAAAAACTGACCTTGCTCTTCCTCAAGGTGGAGTAGTGAATTATTCAAAAGGAAAATATCTTGTAAAATGGCCTACTGGTGAGCAATTGAGTATTTCTGAACGTTCATTTAAAGATTCTAAATTATTCGATTTAAATGTTTATGTTCCTCAATGTAATTCAAATTACTACGGTTTATTGGGAAACAATGATGGAGACCGAAAAAATGATTTGGTTGTTTATGACCGTGAAACAGATTCTGAATTGACAAGAGAGTCGGGTGAAATGAACAGAGAAGATGTTTTTGGAAGTAACAGAAGAAACCCTGTTGTTCTGGAAAGAGTTTCAAAAGAATTGTTTTTCATAACTAGAACTTATGGAGGAGAATTTCAATTGGATGAATCCACTTCTTTATTAAGAGAGCAAATGGTTAATATACCTGATAGTATTCGTTACCCGAAAGAATTATTAACTCTGGCACAATTAGAAGACGAGCAAATTGAAGAAGGATTACGAAAAGCTAGAGAAGCTGGAGTGGCAGAAGAAGATATGTTTGAAGCCGTTTATGATTACGGTCATTTAGGTTTGGAACCAATCGCTATGACTGACGATTATGTTGCTCCAAAAGAAGCTAATCGTTCAAAAGAGCCTATATTAAATAAAGATGGTGATGGTTTAAAGGAGAATGAAGAGAAATCTACCAATTCACAAATTAGAGTGAGACCTTCTATTTTTATCGGTACAGGAGTGCGTGTATCACCACCAAGAAGAAATTATCCAAGAACTCAACCAAGTCCTTCAACTCCAAGAAGAACTGGAGGTACATCACCGAGAATTCCAACCTCTCCAAGATCAGGAGGCAGATAATTGCGTAAATTTAAAGTAGTGAATTAGTGAATATTAATCCTGAGATCGAAGTTCGGTTTCAGGATTTTTTTATGGATTGGGTTATATTTTTTAGAAAAATTGGAGGGCAATTAATTAGGTTTTTAATTTATGAAATCGCAATTACTATTTGACCATCTTGTTTGAACGTGGAAGTCTTAATTTTAGATGGCTGTCAGATATTTTGTAGGTGGAGAAATAGTTTTAATCTATTAAATTTAGTGGTTGAAATTACTTTAGAAAACTCTTGACTCTAATTAATGGGGATAATTCCGAAAATTCTTGGCATCCCACAAATTGGATTTGTGAAAGAACTAAAGCTATTATAAATTGAATATCATTTTTTTTCCAACGAAGGAGCGACACCAAAGTGTTTTTTGAAGGTTTTACTAAAATAAACTGGATCTTCATAACCCACTTCCCAAGCCGTTTCTGAAACATTGTAACCGTTTTTCAAAAGTTCTTTCGCTTTCTCAAGTCTAATGTTTCTAATGTATTTTGCTGGTGAAGTGTCGATCAAACTATTGAGTTTCCTGGTAATCTGGCTAGAGGAGAGGTACATCTCTTCTGCTAATTCTGGAACTCCAAATTGTTGATTGTTGATATTACTGAATACTATTTTTTCAATTTTTTCTATAAATTCTCGTTCTTTATCATTGAATTTACTGATGTTCTCATCCTTAGAAATTATCGTGTTTTTGTTGAATGACCTTCTGAAATTTTCTCGGGTTAATAAAATATTTCTAATTTTTAATTTGATTTCAGCAATCAAAAATGGTTTGGTAAGGTAATCATCAACACCTATTTCCAACCCTGAAATTTTATCCTTCATGTCAGATTTCGCTGTTAACAGTATAATCGGAATATGAGATGTAGCAATATTGTTTTTTAATTCTTTACTTAATTCCAAACCATCTGTGACGGGCATCATAACATCGCTAATAATGAGGTCTGGAAGGCATTTTTCTGCTAATTCTATTCCTTTTCTTCCATTTTCAGCTTCTAAGAATTGATAATTTTCATTTAAGCTTTCCGTAATTAGTTTACGAATTTCAATTTGATCTTCAACTACTAGAATGATTGGTTTATCGGACTTTGCCTCTTCGGAGTTGTGTTGTGAGGTGTCAGAATATGAAATGTTTGCTGCTAAACTTGATTCTATTTTGGGTTGAAGTGAATCCACGTCAAATTGACCACTTTTTAAAGTTACTGTAAATTTAGCGCCATCACCTTCTATTGACTCAACTTTTACACTTCCTCCATGTAAAAGCGCAAGTTCTTTTACAAAAGCTAAACCTATTCCAGAACCTTCAAAAGTTCTTTGTTTTTCTGTTTCAACCTGATAAAATCTTTCAAAAATGTTATTAATATCATCGGGTGAAATTCCTAATCCTGAATCGTTTACATGGATAAATATTGTTTCCTCATCTATATTTCCTAGAATTAATTCAATTTGACCATTATTAGGGGTGAATTTCAATGCATTGGATAACAGATTAGAAACTATGGTAGCTATAGCTTCTTGGGAATAAACGAAATTTTCAATGTCAAAATTTTCATCTAATTTGTTTTGATAATTATAAGTGATGTTTTTCTGTTTGGCAAGGGTTTCGAAGGTCTCTTTTGACTTTAACAAAGTTTTCATTAGAAATCCTTTTTGATAATGAAGTTGGTATTTTCCTTCTTCCATTCTTGATAACTCCATTAACTGATTAATGAGCTGAAGCAACCTGTCACTGCTGTTTTCCATCTCAACTAATCTTTTTTCTTCGCCAATTTCCGTATTGGTTTTTAAAATTTCTAAATGTCCTTTAATTAATGTTAGTGGTGTTCTAAATTCATGAGTGATGTTGGTAAGGAATCTCGATTTAAATTCTTCCGTCTTTTTAATCTGGTCGACTTCTCTCTTTTCAAATTCAATGTTTTTTTGTTGAATTTTAATGTTTTTTTGTCTTAACCTAAAGAAATAAATAATTATGATAGTAAGTAGTGAGGTGAGTACCAAAAGAACTATAGCAAGATTTCTTTCTGCATTTTTAGTTTCTAATTTAACCTCCGCAATGGCTTCCTTTTTTTCAAATTCAAATTGATAGGCCAACCTTTCAGTATCTAGTTGGTCGCGATTTTCTTTTATAAAATTGGCTGTATATAATTTGTAATTCTTCAATGCAGAAGGATAGTCGTTTAAAATGCTGTCGGCAATAAAAAGATGTTGATAGATAAATGGGAGGTGAGATCTTGATTTAGAGGAGATATAATGTGCAAGTGCGTGTTCTAATTCAACCTTTGCTTTCTCAGCTTGTCCTGTTTTGGCAAGTATTCCACCATATATTCTACTTATATCAATAGATAATTTATGATCCTTGATATTTTTATCATTTAAAATTCTTGCTTGATTCAAGAATTTTATAGCCTTAGGGTAATTCTTGCTCTCAAAATACAAGTTACTTGTACTGATAAGTAATTCAGTAATGTGTTTATCTTCATTGAGCTTCTCGAATATAAAACGGGCTTTATCGAGATAATATTCCGATTTTTTGTATTTCCGATGGGCAGTGGAAATTTCACCTCGTTGTTTATAGGCAATGGCCAATCTCAAAGTGTCACTTATATCTTTACAGATTTCAATATTGTTGTTGTTGAATTCTAGTGCTTTCTCAAATTCTCTAATTTCTTTATAAACATCTGATATTAAAGAATTCATCCAAAGTACGCCTTTGACATTTTTATCATGTTCATAGTATTTTTTTGAAATAAGTAAATAATGAATAGCTTCCCGTTTATTCCCTATTTCTAAATGTGAAAGACCCAGGTTTCCAGCAGATAGCGAGATTTTGAAAGATACTTTTTTCTGTTGATGAATTCTTAAAGCTCTTTTAAAATTTTCAATAGCTAATTCAAAATTATCTTGATGAAAATAAATGTGTCCCAAATAATCTGAGTAAAACGCTTCTCGATATTGAAAATTCAATTTTTCGCATAATGCAAGCCCCTTTTTATGGGCACTGATTGCCGAAACCGTATCCCCTAATTCTAAATAGGTTTCTCCAAGGTATTGATAATTAAAACTGAGATCTTTTTCCTGATTATATTTTGTTAATTCTTTATCGGCTTCAATTAAAATTGGAAGCGCATTTATATAATCCTCGCGATCAAAATAAATTGACCCCAAGGTTGTAAGGGCACTAGCTGTGGCCTTCTTTTGATTAAGACTTTCGGAAACTTCCATAGCAACATTTATAGAGTAGAGTGCTTCTTCATACATTTCAATACTCGATAATAGTTGACTTAATTCTATATGTTGATAAACATAATTTAAATCCTTTTTATCATCGTTAATTTCAGCTTTAATACTGTGGATCTTTTGCAATTGAATCTCCCTAATTCCATTTTCTGATTGTGCTTCAATGGTAATTAAAAACAATGGAGCTATAAAAACAATTGAAAAGAATCGAAGGGAAATATAAAAGTTGCGATAGAAGGTCATTTGCAGTTTTTGTAAGATAGTAGTAAAAAAATAATTAATAAGAAACAAATAATACCTATATGAGTTTAATTAATAATGTAAACTGTAAAAAATGAGACTTATTTTGATTTTCTAAATTTAAATATTTGTCATTCATGTAGATTAATATTTTTTGATCCTACCCTAAAAAACGATATTTCTGCAATATGTAGGTTTTGAGTTACGTCGTCCAAATATAGCCATTAATCTAAGGTTTTGCTTGTTTGGGACATCGTAATTAGATTGAATGCATAATATTTCACTCCTTTTTTACTGTTTTTTTATGAAGTTATAATGTAACTTCAGTTCTCATAAAATAATGACTTTAAATTGTAATTGTAAGTATTTCAAGTATTTACATTTTTGGTTGTATTTTTTAGCTTTAAATTTACCTAGTTTCTGCATTAAAAACACCAATATATTTCTGTATGCTGCCGCTATATTTGCACTATTGAACAACACAAAAAATATAAATATCATAAGACATTACCGTAGCCACAAAAGTCAACAAAAAAGAAGACTATCTTGATGAAATTAAAAATGTTATTGAAAACTAGATTTAATCACCATAATTCACAATAACATCAATCCCTAAATCAGATTCAATTTTCAAAGATAAGTTTTAGTATAAAGAGGATGATTTCATTAATTTGAGATTGTCCTTTTTTATTTTTGTTAAAATTGAATTTATAATTAAAATAGGTCCTGACGTAACCGGAAATCCTGATGAATTTGTTGATTCAGCTGCATACTAATTAATCGCGACCAGAGTAAGCGCCTTAATTAGTATTTTTTGCAGTGTAATAAAACAAAGAAACAGATTGGAGGTGAAGGCAGAATGAGGCCACCAAATAATTGATATTCTATAATAAAAGCTCGAGCTTTCTTTCTATGTTTCTCTTCACCCGGTATAAGAAAACGCGGCACGTCTATTGATAATTAATAGAGATCAATGCATTAGACGCTTTATTATTCTGTGGGTTAAATTATTACAAATACTTCGCAGAACGAATTCAAATTCACACGATGTTATCCACAAAATCTTAACCATTAAAAATTACAACTTATACTCCGACAGTGGCTTAGGAAAGTCTTCCGGATTGGCCACCAAGTGATATCTTGGATCTTCTATGTCTTCGACGATAACTTCCTTGAATTTTGGACTGGCTTTATACATTAACGCTTTACAGTCTTGACTCAAGTGTTTTAATTTAATTGTTTTCCCTTCGGCTTCGTATTTTTCAACGATATTGAAAATGGCTTCCAACGCAGAATGGTCACTTACACGTGATTCAACAAAATCGATTTCTATCTTTTCTGGGTCGTTTTTAGGGTCAAATTTCTCATTGAAGGCTTGAATAGAACCGAAGAATAGTGGCCCCCAAATTTCATACACTTTCGTTCCATCTTCTTTTACACGTTTTCTAGCACGAATACGCACTGCGTTCTGCCAAGCAAATGATAAGGCAGAAATGATTACACCAACGAATACTGCGATGGCTAAATCAAAAATTACAGTAACTGCAGAAACGATAATTAAAACTACGGCGTCCGATTTTGGGATTTTCTTTAAAATTCGGAAACTAGACCAAGCAAATGTTTGAATTACCATCATAAACATTACCCCAACAAGCGCTGCGATTGGAACTTGTTCAATTAATTTATCTGTAAATAGAATGAAAGTTAATAAAGTGAGTGCCATCATGATTCCAGATAAACGTCCACGGCCACCAGCGTTGAGGTTAATTACGGTTTGACCAATCATTCCACAACCTCCAGTACCTCCGAAAAGTCCTGACATGATATTTCCAGTTCCTTGAGCGATACATTCTTTGTCTCCATTTCCTCTGGTATCAGTCATTTCATCAACCAAATTCATGGTCATTAAAGATTCAATTAATCCAACTGATGCAGCTAGGAATGCATAAGGTAAAATGAATTTTAAGGTATCTAAATTAAGCGGTAGATTTTGCCATAACTCCATGTTTGGAGTAGGTAATTCACCTTTTAAGCCAGTTCCACCACCTTCAATAATGTAAGAGCCCACAGTTGAAACGTCTAAATCTATTCCAATTGCCAATAATGTTGTAACTAAAATTGCTGTTAAAGCCGCTGGAATTTTCTTTGTGATTTTAGGCAATAGCCAGATAATCCCCATAGTAAGAAGAACTAAAGCAATCATTATGTACAACTCTGTTCCGAACATAAAAGTGCTCACGTATTCTTTTACACCATTTTCTCCAATGACCATTTCTTTGTGAGAAAACATTTTTACCTGAGCCCAGAAAATCACGATTGCTAAACCGTTTACAAATCCCATCATTACTGGATGCGGAATTAATCGTACAAATCGACCGAGTTTAAAAACACCAGCAAAAATTTGAATCACACCCATTAAAATCACACAGGCCATGAGGTAAAAGAATCCCATATTTTCTATAGGTTGATCGAACAACATTCCTTTTGCATGTCCATCAGCAATCATTGTAACGAAAATAACTGCAACTGCACCCGCTGCACCAGAAATAAGTCCAGGTCTTCCTCCAAAAATAGCAGCAATCAAACCAACAATAAAGGCTCCAGAAAGCGCCATTAACGGATCGATTTGTGCAACAAAAGCAAAAGCTACAACTTCTGGAATCATTGCTAAAGACACAGTAATTCCACTTAAAACATCGTTTTTGGGATTCGTTGTAAATTTTCGAATAAATTTATTCATCGTTCTATTTTTATGGGGTGCAAAAATAGACTTAAAAAAGCTAATCACAAATGAATGTTTACTTAAAATCAAAAGGTTTAAGGGTGAAAATTAAAAATGGTTCTGAAGCTTTGTTTTAAAATCAACTCGACCTTTGAAACAAAGTAACAGAACCACTTCTGATTAATTATTAATTGTTATTGAATTATTCAATAGTTTTTTGTTTAGTTTGAGGAAGGTTACTTGACTTCCTGTAAGCCCAATAAAAGATTTGCGGTAACACGGTTAATGAAAGCACCATACAAATCATTAGTCCTCCAACAATCATTATGGCCAAAGGTTTTTGAATTTCGGATCCCATACTTGTTGAAAGTGCAGCGGGTAATAATCCCATAGATCCCATCAAAGCAATCATAACAATAGGTCGAATTCTACTGTAAACACCCCGGGATATGGCATCTTTTAAATTCATAAAGCGTAAGTTTTCTTTCATTACGGCAATTAAAATTATACTATTAATTGTATTTACTCCAAAGAGAATAATAAATCCAATTCCAGCAGATATTCCGAATGTTGTTCCTGTAATCCAAAGCGAAGCAAATCCACCAATAAATGCAAAAGGAATTGTACTTGCTGCGATAAGCGTATCTTTTGTACTTCCAAAATTGAAATACAAGAGGAATAAAATTAAAACTAAAACAGCTGGAACAATCATCGCTAATTGTTTTGTAGCGCGTTCTTTACTTTCAAACTCACCAGACCAAACCATTTTGTTCTTTTTTGGAAGATTTACATTTGCTTCAACTAGTCCTTTAGCTTCTTCAATCGTAGATCCTAAATCTCTACCTTCAATACTGAATCCAATGGCAATAAATCGACCTCCTCCTTCACGATAAATGAATGCTGGACCAGTTAAGTATTCTATTGTTGCAATCTCTTTTAAAGGAATTTTTCTTCCGCTTGATGATGAAATTAGAATATCTCCAATTTTATTTGCGTCATCCCTAAACTCTTTTTGGAAGCGCAAACGAACATCGAAAACACGCTCATCTTCATAAAACTTTGTTGCTTCTGCTCCTCCAATAGCCATTTCAATGACTGCTTGAGCATGTTGAATGTCAACTCCATACCTCGCAATTTTATGATCAAGGAGTTGAATTCTTAGTTCAGGAAGTCCAATATTTCGATATACATTAATGTCAGTAATTCCTTCTACATTATTTATGTTTTTCGCAACTTCATCTGCGTATTCTTCAAGTTGGAAAAGATCATCTCCAAATATTTTTATGACTAAAGAACTTTTTACTCCTGCAACATATTCTTCAACATTATCTTGAATGGGTTGGCTAAAACCGAAGACAACTCCAGGGAAAATGTTTAGCTTTTTTCTCATTTCATTCAATAGCTGTTCCTTTGAAACATCTCGACTCCATTCTTTTTCGGGATGCAATTGAATGTGAAATTCATTATTGAAAAAACCTGTAGGATCAGAGCCATCATTTGGTCTTCCTGTTTGTGTAAGAACAAACTCAACTTCTTCAAAGCTTCTAATTTCAGCTTTCATTTTCTTGGAAAGCTTCACCGATTCTTCTAGGTTAATATTGTTTGGTAAAGTTGCTCTTACATAAAGTGCTCCTTCATTTAAACTAGGTATAAACTCAGTTCCATAATTCATAAATGCTGTAGAACAAAGTACCAGAAGTCCTATAAATGCAGAAATAGTTATTTTTTTATTTCGGCTACTCCAAAGAAACATTTTGTTCATGTATTTTTGGAATCCTCTGGACACAAAATTTTCTTTTTCTTTTACATTCTTTTTAAGTAAAGCTTTTAACATGACAGGAACGAATGTTATGCTTAAAAGTAAAGAACCGATAAGCGCATAACCGAGAGTAAAGGCTAGGGGAGAGAACATTTTTCCTTCAACTTTTTGGAAGGAGAAAATTGGGAGCAGTGCAACAATCAATATAATTTGAGCGAAGACGATATAAGAAGCTACGCTTCCAGCGCTCTTTTTAATCATTCCAGATTTGCTGACTTTATTGAAACGTTTCATTCCTAGTTTCTCTGCTTGTGTGGCCATTCCTACGAAAACGGTTTCTACAATGACCAAGGTTCCCTCGAGCAGTAAACCAAAATCAATTGCTCCCATAGAAATTAAATTAGCGGGTAAACCTTGAATTCTCAACATGATTATTGCAAAAAGAAAAGATAATGGGATAACTGAAGCCACAATTACTGTGGTTCTCCAATTGAACAGGAAAATAAACACAATAAATGAAACCAAAAGTATACCTTCAACAATATTTTTACTTACTGTAGTTACGGTTGTATTTACCAAGTCAGTTCTGTCAATAAAAGGAACAATTTTTACATCATCTGGCAAAATAGTATTGTTGAGTTCTTCAATTTTGGCTTTTAAACTACTAATAACATCTCCTGGATTTTCACCACGTAGCATCACAACAATTCCTTGAACCACATCGTCTTGGTCTTGGAAACCAACTTGTCCTAATCTAGGCTTGGATGAAATATTTACCTCAGCCACGTGTTTTACTAAGATTGGAGCGTTATCCCTAACTTCAATAATGATGTTTTCAATGTCCTCAATTTTTTCTAGTAATCCTATCCCACGTACGACATAAGCTTGCGAACCGCGTTCTATAACATCACCACCAACATTAATATTTGTTTTGGCTACTGCTTCATGAACTTCTAAAGGTGATAAACCATAACTCTCGAGTTCTTGGGGATTAATCTTAATCTCATAAATTTTTTCTTCACCACCAAAACTTACAACATTTGCAATTCCAGGAACAGAGACTATCTCTCTTTCTATTAACCAATCTTGGATTGCAGACTGTTCTTTAATCGGGCGATCACTTTCAATAATATACCTGAAAATTTCACCTGTTGCACCAAAAGGAGGTTCGATTTCTGCTTCAGCTCCTTCGGGAAGTCCAATTCCTTGTAAGCGATTTGAAGTGTATTGTTGTGCAAAAAAATCTTCGACTTCGTCTTCAAACAATACCGTAACCACAGATAGTCCAAACAATGAAATTGAACGAACTTCAGCTTTTTTCGGAATTGTATTCATTTCCTTCATTAAAGGAAGTGTTACAAATTTCTCTACTTCTTCAGCACTTCGACCTGGCCATTGTGTAATTATTCTCGTTCGTGTATTAGTTACATCCGGGAAAGCCTCAATCGGGGTATTGATCAAACTTATTATTCCCGCCACAATTAAAACTCCTGTAAGGAAAATAACGATGAATGAATTCTTCAGGGAAAAACCTATTATATTTTGTATCAACTTATTCATTAATCTTGTTTTTGAAAGTTCTTAATTTGTTCGAATAAGAGTAAATTATTCTTTACTATAAGTTTATCTTCAGGATTTAAATTATCCTCGATATAACATTTTTCATTGCTCTGACTGATGAAATTAACAGGTGTTTTTAGGAGGTTACAATCATCCTTGTAAACCACAACGTAGTTATTATTATCATCAAAAATCAATGCATCTGTAGGAATGGACATTACATTTAGCCCCGTTTTTTGTCTTGCGATTACGTCAACAAACATTCCTGGTTTTAATAACATGTCTTTATTTTCAATTGAAACACGGGCTTTTAAAACTCTTGAATCATTGTCAATGACGTAAGGAATTGCATCTATTTTTCCCGAGAAAACTGTGTCTGGATAGGAAAGTGAACGAATATTTACTTCCATACCTTGACTTATGTTTTGAATGTTGGAAGAATAAACACTGATTTGGACCCAAATTTCACTTAAATCAGAAATAGTAAATAATGATTCATCATAGGCCGAAACATGACTTCCTGATGTAATGTTTTTTTCAGTGATATAGCCAGAACCAGGTGCCTTTATTAAAAACACACCATTTTCTGTACTGGCATTGTAAAGTTCTAAATTTGAACCTATCCCTTCCAATTCAGATTCCAATGAAATGACAGTGCTTTCAGCTTGATTCAGTTGTTTTAAGGATGCAATTCCATCATTATGCATCGATAGAATTGATTTGTAATCTTGTTTTGCAACTGTTAATTGTGAAGTCAATATTTTTTGTTGAGATTTCCATTCGGAAAGTTCAGTGCTTTTTACTCTTGCTAAAACCTGACCTTTTTGAACAAAGTCTCCAAGTGAAAAATTAGTTCCAACTATGATCCCATTCACCAAATTACTAAAATGAATAACCTTATCTGGAACGGTTTCAACAACTCCGGTCATTGGAATCTCGTTCATCATCATTTCTTGAATTGGACTTACGGTTTCTATTTCGAAATTTTCATCTAAACAGAAGGACTTGTCTTTGTTAATTTTGTCAATTTGGGTTTGATCTGTATTTTCTGAGCAGGATATTAATAAGGATATTACCAGCGTGCTACTTAATATTAATGGGATGTTTTTATTCCAAATAATCATGATTTTTATATTTATGTAAAACTTTTTTGTTTCGGTTATTTAATGATGTCTTTTCCAACAGCATAATTCAATTCCTCAGCTCTGTTTTTTAATTCTAAAGTGGCTTGAAGAATAATGTTTTTATTTTCTAGATATGCATCGAAAAAATCTAGATACTGGATTAAGTCTATGTTTAGATTTTTAAAGTTAGCGGTGTAAGACGTTATAGTTTCGTCTAACTCATTCTCGTAGCCTTCCTCAATTTGTTGATTTAAATTCAACGATTTTCTATAATTAAACAATGCAGAACTCACCTCTTTTTCAATTACAGAAGAAACTAGGTCTTGATTGAATTTAGCTTCTTCTATGTTTAATTCAGCTATTCTAATATTTCCTTTATTGCGATTAAAAACAGGGATATCCAAAGCAACTCCAAAACCTATGAAGTCGGTATAGATACTTCCTCCGCGATCATAACTTCCAATTAATGTGAGATTTGGTACTTTTTCAGCGCGTTCAACAGCTAAATGCTTTTGGGTGTATTCTTGCCGTAGTTTGGAAATATGAAACTCGGGTCTATGCGTGTAGGCTGTATCCACCAATGATGAAAATTCAAGGTTTATTAGTTGGTTCAGTTGTGTTGATTCATCCCTATTTTCTGCAAGTGTAAATTGAGAGGTAGATGGTAGATTCATCAGGTTTTTTAAATCTAATTCAACCTCGTTCAAACTACTTTCAATTTCATTGAGATGATTAACTAAATCGAGTGACACAGCTTTTAATCTGATGTATTCACCTTTATTTAGAAATCCTGATTCAACTTGGTTTTTATAAGATGTAACTAGTTGATTGATTGACTCTAATTGACTTTGGTATATTTCATTTTGACTTTGATAATAGCTGAGTTCATTTAATAAAGTTCTAAACTCTATTTTTAATCCTCGAAGCACTTCTTCAAAGTAATGCTTGGATTGATCTCGACCAACTTTTTCTAAAGCGATAAGTTTTTTTCGTTTACCAGCTGTTAATATTAACTGTTCTATTGAAATACCAACTTGTTGATTATTATAATTTCCAAAAATTGGCGGAATTGGCTCTGCGGTGGGATTGGTTGGTCTCCACAAATTTATTTGATCAATAGTAAAAGTAGGATTAGGCCATACTTTTGCTTGAATTATTCTGGCCTCTGCTTTGGAGATAGACAGGTTTTCTGCCAGAAGAACAAGATTGTTTTTTAGGAAGACTGTCTCAGCTTCAGCCTTATTTAAATTGAGCGTGTCTTGAGAAAAACTATTTTTAGCATAAAAAGCTACACTAAAAAGAAGAGATACTTTAATTAATTTTCGAATCATTTATTTACCATTTTTGAACATGGCAAACATCATTAGAACGAACTTAAAATAAACTTAAAATGAATTAAATTTAGCTTAAAGGGAATTTGATTTCAAAATTATTGAGATTTCCTTTTCTAGAATAGTAAATGGATGCATTGTGGATTTCGATAATCCTCTTTGTTAGTATTAACCCCAATCCTTGGCCAGATTTATTGATACTATTCTGACCTCTAAAAAAGGGTTTAAAAATCATTTTTTCTTCTTCTTCAGTAATTGGATCTCCACAATTTGTAAATCGAATTATTAATTGTTTATCAGAATTTATTTCAATAAAAATTTCAGCATGATTATTATTGGAGTAGGAGATCGCATTGGAAAGTAAATTTGAAAATGCTTGTTTCAAAAGAATGGAATTCATTTCCACCATTAATGTGTTTTCTTCGATATTCATTTGAGAATAATTAACGTAAAAAATGAAATCTGGATAAATTATATTTAACTCATTAATGCAATCATAAAGTAATTCATCAACTCTTAATTTTTTGTTCTCAATGGTTTGACCTGAATCAATCTTTGAAATTTCTAAAAGAACATTTATTATGTTTCCTAAAGATTGAGCTTTTATCTTTTGTAGGTTGATTTTTTGTTGAATTTCAACTTCATTTGACTGATTTTGAATTCTTTCTAATTCAGAAACCAATATTGTGATAGGTGTTTTTAACTGATGTGAGATATGATTGATTGTATGTTTCTGAAATTTAAAAACCTCATTTGTGTGAATTAGTAATTCATTAAATCGTGTCGTCAAAGAGTTGATCTCGATAGTGTTAGAGTGAAGTGATATAGGTAGATTATTGATCTTATCTAACTCATAATTTGAAATTTTTGATTCTAAACTAGAAATTGGATTTGAAATTGTTCTTGCAATATAAATTGATACAAAAATGATGGCTAAGGTGATTAGAATAAATACCGAAATCAGAATATTTCGTAGAAATTGTAATTTCGTATAACCATATTCATCAAATGCCTTGCTAATCGCATAATACACAATACCATTTCGTTCAATGTAGACCCCAATTAAATCATATTCTCCTTCTTTCGTTTCTATCCATGGGTTCTCATGAGTTAAATTGTCTAAAACTGAATTAACTTTTAAAATTTCTAAATCATCTAAACTTGAAAAAATCTCGATTTTATTTTTATCAAAAACAAGAAGCTTTTCATCATAAAAATCATTGATGTCTTGTTCATCTAATAGGTAAGAAATTTCCGCAGATTTATATTTAAATTGTTCAATTAATTTAATTGAAGATTTAATTTTAGAGTTCTGTTGCTGTTGAAATTCTTCCTCCCTATTTTCTGAAAAAAGTATATAAATAAATGCAAAGGCGACTGCAATAATTGGCACTACAATCGCTGAAATATTAGCAAGAATTTTATGTTTAATCTTCATTTACTTCTAGATAATAACCATAACCAACCTTTGTTTTAATGGTTTTTTTACCAAATGGTTTATCAATTTTATTTCTTAGAAAATTAATGTAAACCTCTATAGTATTGGTGTTTATATCGTAATTTGTATTCCAGATTTTTTCGAGCATCTCCTTTTTTGAAACTATTTCCTCCTTTTTTTCCATTAACAAAAGTAAAATTTGATATTCCCTTTGTGTTAGGATGACTTCTTGATTATTTCTAAGCACCTTCATTGGTTTTCTATGTAGAACTATATCATCGGCAAACAAAGTCTCATTTTGAATATTCTGATTAGAATTTCCACCTCTACGGATTAAAGAATCAACTCTTAAGATTAATTCCTTCATAAAGAATGGTTTTGTTAAGTAGTCATCTGCACCCTTGGAGTAACCTTCGACCTTATCTTCAATTTCACCAAAAGCTGTAAGCAGTATAATTGGAGTATGTTTATTAAATTCACGAAATAATTTACACACTTCCAAACCATTAATAAATGGTAGATTTATGTCAAGAATTACACAGTCAAAATTATTCTTTTTTAAAATTTTCAACCCTATTTGACCATCAAACGCAGTTTCAACTTTATGTTTTTCTAATAATAAAGCATCTTTAATGTTTGCGTTTAGTATAGGGTCATCTTCTATAATTAAAATATTCATTTTTTATATTTGTATGGTCTCTTACTATTAAAGAGTTGAAAATGCTTTATAGATAATTTTTTCTTAATTTAGTAGGCCTAAGATATAAATTTATGAGCTCAAAATACTTCATTTCGTTTTTCATATTGTTATTTTCCTTTGCTTCTAACGCTCAAAAAATCCATAAATCGGACTTTAAAAGCGCAGCAGACCTAACAGCAATGGTTGTTGATTCTAAAAGTGCGGCCGACTTATTGGTTTATGCCGTAGATTTCGAAAGTGAATTAGGCGAGAATGATGGGAAATGGTTTTTTGTTAATTTCAAAAGTCAATCGGATAAAAGTATTTTCTTCGTTGATTTAGAAAGCAAAGCCGATATAAAAATCTATTTTGTTGATTTTGAAAGTGAGGCTGGTTGGATAACATCGACAAAAAAGCAATTCTTAGAATAGCAACCAATTATTATTTATCAAATCAAATTTTAAAATATTTCTAGTGAATAAAATAACTGAAAAATCTAGCAACTACGATAAGCTTGAAGAATTAACTGTTTTAGAACAGTTAACTGCAATGAATAAGGAGGATCAATTAGTTCCGTTGGCTGTAGAAGCAATATTACCTCAAATTACGTCCTTTGTAGAAGCAGCTTTGATTCGCATGAAAAGGGGAGGTCGTTTGTTTTATCTTGGGGCAGGAACAAGTGGAAGACTAGGAATTTTAGACGCTTCTGAATGTCCTCCTACATTTGGAGTGGAACAGGGATTAGTTGTAGGATTAATTGCTGGAGGAGATGCTGCAATAAGAATCGCGGTTGAAAACGCCGAAGACAATACAGAATTAGGATGGGCGGAGCTTCAAAAACACAATATTCAAAAGAATGACATAGTTGTAGGAATTGCCGCTTCTGGAACAACACCTTATGTATTAGGTGCACTAGAAAAAGCGAATGAAGCTGGAAATTTAACTGCTGGAATTACATGTAATCCTGATAGTCCATTGAGTAATACTGCACAGCATTCTCTAGTGGCAATCGTTGGTCCAGAATTCGTTACTGGAAGTACAAGATTGAAATCTGGAACGGCTCAAAAACTAATTTTGAATATGATTTCTACGAGCTTGATGATTGGTTTGGGAAGGGTTCAAGGAAATAAAATGGTGGATATGCAATTAAGTAATGCAAAACTCGTAATTCGCGGTGCTAAAATGGTAGCAGAACAATGTGAAATTGAATTCGAGGAAGCCAAAATTCTATTATTACAGCATGGTTCAGTGCGAAAAGCGGTTTTAAATTTTAAAAATAAGTAAGATGAAATTTGTTTAATTTTGGGGGATTTAGACCTTAACTTTTCTAATCTTGATCATGTTGTTTATCTAATATAAAGTACGAACTTAATGGATTATCCTTAAAACTGATTTAATTTTAACAATACTGACATAAATCATTTTATTTACCCACTGAAATCATTTTGAGGACTTAATTTTTTGTTGAGTTTTGCCGGAGTGGAAGCAAACTTATTATACATATTAGAAGATGAACTCAAGCCTGAATTTCAATGGCGATTGAGTATGTTCAGTAAATCGACTGCTCCCATATTTATCATTATTCAATTGAAGGCATATCCTTTGGGGTCTCAACCAATGATTCATGATTTGAAAAAAATCAGAATAGATAAAGTAATAAAAAAGGTTAACAATTGGATTAAAATATGCTTTACAAACCATCATAAACTAATAGTTAAAGTTATTGATGGAATTCCAAAAATTACAAATCCCTATTTAGATTTTAGTGGAATTAATAAACTCAACGTTTATCGATCTCCACATGTAACAGATCAAATTTCGCCATTGGTTAAAAAACACTTCGAAGTAAAGCAACTGAATTTTCAATTCTTCAACTAAAAATCCTATTTATTGTTGTAGACTTTTTTCTACAATTATTATCGTTTTGTCTCATTCTACTTTATTTTATGTTATTTTTGAACTAAGTATGTGTTGTATTGTTTCTTATTAAAGCATTAAATTTTTCTGATGAAACGACCGGTTTTACTTATTATTGACGATGAATGTGATATAAAGGCATTATATAAATCTATCGTTAATAGACATTTCGAATTTGAAATTGTTGAAGCAAACTCTGTAAAAACTGTTCAAGAAGTGCTGAAAAATCATACTCCTGATTATGTTTTACTGGATTTATGTTTGCAAGATGGGGATGGTTTTGATCTGATTCCAGCATTAAAAAAGATAAATTCATCTGTAAAAATTTTGGTAATCACAGCTTTCAGTCATTGTATGGAAAAACGTAAAGCTACCGAGCTTGGTGCAGTGGGTTTATTAGCCAAACCTTTTGAAAAAGATGCTTTTATACAACACCTTAATATGATGCATAATTTAGGGTAAATGAATAAAAAGACGATTCTTATTATTGATGATGATGTTGATATTTGCAACTTACTCAAGCGTTTCTTCGAACGAAATGATTTTAATGTTAAAATTGCATTCAAAGGTTTAGAAGGACTTCAGATAATAAAAAATGAAAAGATTGACCTCGTCTTAACGGATTTTAGACTCCCAGATAAAGATGGTCTTGAAATGATTGAAGCCATTAAAAGCATCAACACTCATCTTCCTATAATTGTGATAACGGGTTATTCAGATGTAAATCAAGCCGTAAAAGTGATACGTTTGGGAGCTTTTGAGTATGTAACTAAACCCATTTTTCCTGAAGAAATATTGCTTTTAGTGCATGATGCCCTTGACAAGTTAAAAGTAGAGTCAGCCAAATTAACTAAGTCTACGCAATCCAATCAAAAGTCCAATGACCAACAAATCCATACCACCGACAAGGGTAAGAAAGATGAATTCTTAATTCCGGCAAGTACTTGTGCAACTAAAATTCAGCGATTAATTTCACTTGTTGCGCCTACAAATATGACTGTTGTTATATTAGGCGAAAGTGGGACAGGAAAGGAAGTAGTGGCGCGTAGAATTCACGAAAATTCGGATAGAAGCAGTCGACCTTTTATTCCTGTAGATTGTGGAGCGCTAACTCAAGAATTAGCAGCGTCAGAATTATTTGGACATTTAAAAGGTGCTTTCACAGGTGCAACTTCTGATAAAAAAGGGAGTTTTGAATTGGCCAATCAAGGAACATTATTTCTGGATGAGATAGGGAACTTGTCTTATGAAAATCAAGTGAAACTTTTACGAGTTTTACAAGAAAGAGTAATTCGAAAAGTAGGAGGAGAGAAGGATTTACCTATTGATGTGAGGATCATAGTTGCGACAAATGAGGACCTTAGAATAGCAATGAGTAAAGGTACTTTTAGAGAAGATATTTACTATAGAATTAATGAGTTTCAAATTGAACTTAAGCCATTAAGAGAAAATAAAGCGGAATTGACAGATTTTGTAGCGTTTTTTCTACACAAGGCTAATTTAGAACTTTCAAAAACCGTTAAGGGTCTTGATGATGAGGTATGGAATATTTTTAATTCTTATTCATGGCCAGGAAACATTCGTGAGCTAAAAAACATAATAAAATTAGCCGTGTTAATGTCTGATAATGACATGATTGAAAAGAATGATTTACCTAATGATATTTTGAATCCGCAAGAATGGTTTAAACATAATAATCAGAAGGAAAATTCTAATTCATCAAAACCAAAGTCTTTAATTTTAAAAGACGTTACCGCTGAGGCTGAGACACAAGCTATCATCGAAGCTTTATCATTAGCGAGTAACAACAAAACAAAAGCTGCAGATATTTTAGGTATCGATAGGAAAACGCTCTATAATAAATTGAATATTTATGACTTACTTGACAGATAAATGAACATTCATTTATTTGATCAAGTTTTTAATAAATCCAGTATTCACAGGGTTCAATTTTAAGGTCAATCTCAATTTATCAAAGAATTTATTCCCTGCATATCCATTTTTTATGTTTTGTGACTCCATTATTGGGTAATATATACCGAAAATATCACCTACTCTAAATCCTACACCTACATTGTAAGCACTTTGGAATATTCCGTTTTGTTCAAATGAACCAATATCTCCAAACACTCCAAATCCTTTGATTGGAATAGGAAGATCAATATAAATACTAGAAGTTGTCATCCACGAAGTACCGTAGCCAAAACTACTTGCTGATAGAAATCCACCTCTGTTTTCAGCGCGTTGAGTGTGGTATGAATTGAAAACACTACCACTTCTATTCAAGTAATAATCTTCAACAAATACATCTTGAATTCCAGAATTTCCAGAAAGCGGAATTCCATATTTGCTAAGGTTTTGAAGGTTATTTACATCAAATAAATAATTATAGCCCGCAAAAACGCGTATACTTACATTGCTCTCCCATTTTTGCTTTATGTATTTATATGTGTATTCGGCAGAACCGAAAATTCTACCTACTTGATCGCCACCGTTATTATTTATTATTAAATCAGATCGTAAGTTAGTTTTCAACTTATGATCCAACATCTTATAAGTGGTCTTCCAATTTGCAAAACCACCAGTTTCTATTTCATCTATATTTCCTCTTCTTGTGTTTTTCAACATACCTTGAAATAATAAAGTGTGCTGAAAAGTTTGTCTTTTAGATTCATTCGTAAAATCAAATCTGAGATAAGGTGATGCAATGGCATAGTATGAATTATTTCTATCGAAAAAGGATTCATCTTTAAATGACTTTAATGACAATCCTAGGGTTGTTAATTTTGCCTTTTTAGGATAGAAAGTATAGCTCAATTCCCCAATTCCTGAAACATTTCTTCTGCCAAAAGAGTACATTGGGGCAATAAAATACTTAAAAGGATTAGGTGCTAATGAGAAATTATGAAATGCTAAACCAATCATAAATTTATCGTTTGTATTCCAAGCCATTGCAGGCATAAGATTCATATTAGTTTCTTCGGCCCTGTTGTAACTAGTTAGGAAGTTTAATTTCAAGGGCTCCCATTTATTGATTAATCCGTCTTTTCGCCAAAGGTTATTTTGCCTGTTTGATTCTGGAATCTTTCTTAAGGGATCTATCATTATTTTTTCATGTTCCTCATCGAAAGTTACTTTTGCTTTTTTCTCATTCGCTAATATCCATTTCGTTTTTAATATACTATCACCAATCATTGCAGAAACCGGAATAGGCGCTTTTATACTCCCTATATTTCTAATTTTTATGTTAGTTTCTCCTTGTTTTGCACTTATATGTCCTAATCTAAAATCAACATTGTCTGAAGTTCTAATTAGTCCATCAAAAAACCAATCCAAATTTTCTTTTGTTATCTCTTCAAAAACCTCCTGAACATCTTCGGGCTGAGGATGTTTAAATTCATAGCGTGCATAATACGTTTTCATTACTTTATCAAATTGTTCATCACCAAGGTAATAACGAAGATAGTTGAATACTATTCCAGTTTTATAATACATTGTAACTCCATAATTCAGTCCTTTAAATTCCTCAGATTTTGTATCTATTGGTTGGTCAATTCCTAAACTTGAAACTGTCCTTGTAAAAACATCATTGTTATCCTGATAATCTAAACCATGAAAATTGAAAGCACCATTCCCTATCATATCAGCCAAATGTTTGTTCTCTGGGTATTTGGTCATCATGTACCGTACTTCGTTCATGGTATTTAAGCCTTCATCCATCCATCCATGATCACGTTCATTCGATCCTAAAATTCCGTAAAACCAATTGTGTCCTACTTCGTGAACAATCACGACTTCAAGTGAGATTGTATCACTTGTATTTCCAATAACAGTGACATTCGGATATTCCATTCCACCCCCAGCGCTAATTGTGCCATCAACGGCTGTAATTTGATTGTATGGATAATCACCATTCCATTTTGAATAGTAATATGCACCATCGTTAATGTATTCAATCGAATTTTTCCAAACATTTATATTCTCAGGAACGAACATCGACCAAGTGGTAACTTTTCTTCCACTATTTGGGAGTTCAACTTCTCCTTTTAAAACATCGTATCTTTTGTCAGAAAACCATGCGAAATCATGAACATTACTTTGAGCGTAACGGATTGTTTTCATTTTTTTTGATGATGGTGGAAATGGAGTACGTTGTTTAGATTTTCGAGCTGGCATTAAATCTTTGATTTTTTCCTCCGTTAGCTTAACCTTTTCCTCTAAAAAATCTAGTTCTTTTTGCGTTTGTAAATCACCTGTCGCACCAACTACATAGTTTTCAGGTAAGGTGATTGCAACGCTATAATCGCCAAACTCTGAATAAAATTCACCTTGAGTTAAATATGGCATTTGATGCCAACCATCTTTATCATAAACAGCCGGTTTAGGATACCATTGGGTAATTTGATAAGATTGACCAATATGTCCTAATCTAGAAATGCTCCCACTTGGAATTTTAACCCTAAATGGTGTGGAAATTCGAATAGATTCTTTTGGTGTAAGTGGTGAAGGGAGGAATAATTTAATGATATCGATGTGCTCTTTATCATATTCCCAAGACAGTTGGTTTCCGTTACTTCTAAAATCTAAAGAATCTATATATCCTTTGATACTGTCATTTCCATACTTCAATTTTTTGTCGCCGTCTATATAAAGTTGTTTCGCAAGTGCAGTTTTTCCATTTTTATAAGCATTCGGCCAAACATGAATGTAAATAAAATTTAATGTATCGGGAGAATTATTAAAATATTCGAAAATTTCTACTCCGTTTAGAAAATGGTTCTTATCATCGAGTTCAACATTTATCTCAAAGTTGACTTTTTGTTGCCAATAGTCTTGTGAATATGTGAGTAAGATGTTGAAAGTAAGGGTTCCTAAAAATAATAACCATTTCATAAGTCTAAAATTTAATTCTTGGGTTAATCTGTCGAACTAAATTTAGAAAATAATGTTGAACTTTTATGGTGAAATAAATAATTTTCTAAGTACTAATTGATTTTTTGAGCGGCAAGGCATTCGTGAGTAGCTATTAAACTAAAATTTGTAAAAGTTACTCAAATAATAAGGGTTTACGGTTGAATTTAGAACAAAAATTGTGTGTTAGATGTTATTAATTAATAGGTGAAATTGTTACTTTTAAAAAATTGAATGACCAATTATTATTCCTTCAAGGGCGGAATTGTTTTTCCTATTTTGAATAAGATAATGGATTGAGTTGTATTGTATTTATTGTTAGTTATTTAGTCTTTGAGTTAGGTTAAGTATCTATGGTTTGATTGAAGAATGCTAAAGGATAGAAATTTAAGTTATTTTAATTATTTTCTAATGTTGTCACTGACGTTAATAGTTGGTTATTTCATTACATCTTTATTTTTTCTGAATCGGGCAGGAGAATCTGGAAAACAGGCCGAGAGTTTTGGAATGACGGTTGAAAGGACAAATGCCGTAATTCAGCAAATAACACAATTAGAAACCTCCGCTTATAGTTACGTTATTACAAAATCCCGAGAAAGTGAAGCCATTTATGTTCACAAGAAAGTTCGACTACTTGAATATGTAACACAATTAAAGGATCACTGTTATGCGCATCATATAGCCAGTGCAGAAACTAAAAAGCTAAATCGATTAATCTCTCAAAGGATTTCAACTTTGGATAATATGATGTTGCATGATTCCATGTCTACATCTAAACAAATTCAAGAAATGTCTTTTGGAAATGAGACAACTTTGGAGATTCTAAATACTTTAAAGAAGATAAGAAGCGTAAATAGTGAAATGCGTGAAAGCAATCAATTGGCAGCCAAAATAGCCAATCGTAATGCTTTGATTGTGTTGTCTTTTTTTGGTGTAATTATGTTTTTGATTGTATTCATAAGTTTCTTTAAGATGAGAAAGGAAATTCAAAAAAGTGAACGCTATTTAAGGGAAATTAATCAAATAAATATAGAATTGAGTTCTATGAATGAAAACCTGGAGAACTTTGCTTATGTTGCATCTCATGACCTCAATGAACCATTACGAAAAATTAAAACTTTCGGTGATCTAATTGAAATTGAGTTAGCCAATGAGAATGTAGACCACAATACAATTGTTGCGCATGTTAATAGAATGCAAGCTGCTTCCACAAGAATGCAAGAGTTAATTGAGGATTTATTATCTTATTCACGGATATCTAAGCAATATGATATTAAAAACAAGATCAACCTTAATATTGTATTAAAAGATGTTATCAGTGACTTAGAGTTTCGTATTCAGGAAAATTCAGCTGTTATTAATATTCATGATTTACCGGACGAAATTTATGCAGATGAAATTCAAATGAGACAGTTATTTCAGAACCTTATTAGCAATGCGATTAAATTTAAGCAACCCAATTTATCACCCGTTGTAGATATAAAAAGTGAAATTGTGAGCTCATCAAATATTGATTTGGAGGAACTCAATAGTTTTAAATTCAATGAGTTTTGGAAGATCTCGATAAGTGACAATGGAATTGGATTCGATGATAAATATGCAGATAAAATTTTCGCTATTTTTCAAAGGTTACATGGTCGATCTGCATATGAAGGTACTGGTATTGGCTTGTCAATTTGTAAAAAGATTACTGAAAACCACAAGGGAACTATTATTGCCAATGCAATTGATGGGCAAGGTTCAACTTTTACTATTTACTTACCTATAAAATAGAAAAATGAGTGTCAAAGTACTTATAATCGACGATGATGAAGATGATTATGTAATCATGAGCCATTATTTGTCAAAGATTCAAACTGAACAATACGACGTTTATTGGTGTAATGATTATGACTTTGCCGAACAAGAAATTCTTAATGATGAGCATGATATTTATTTAATTGATCACTTTTTGGGTAAAGGAGAAGGAATTGAAATTATTGAAAGAATTCGATCTAGGGATGTACTTAAGCCAATGATATTATTGACCGGTTCTAGCGATTACTCTGTTGATGAAAAGGCAATGGCTAAAGGAGCGTCTGACTTCTTGGTAAAAAAAGAAGTACGTGTCGATACTATCGAACGTGCAATGCGTTACGCTTTGGAAAGATACAATCAACAAAGGTTTATTAGGGCGCAAGAAAAAAAGTACAGGAGTTTATTTGAGTTGAGTTTAGAGCCTTTCTTGGTTTTAGATAATGACATGAAAATTACCGAATATAACGCAGCATTCTTGGATGTTTTTCATAATGAAAATACACCTCTGCAGCAATTGAAAGGTAAAGAATTTGAAGAACTTTTTAAATATGATTTTGATTTTAAAGCCTTAACTCAGCAATTAGATGTCAATGGTTATGTGAAAAGTTTTAAAACTACTTTGTTGAATAATAATAATGATATTGTATCAATTCTCTCTATTGCTCATCTTCCAAAAGAGGCTAATATCGATGGAAATACATTTCATGTAGCCATAAGTGACTTGACAAAAATCATGGAGCAAGAAGCCGAACTAAAAAAGGCAGAGAAAATCAATTTATCCACTAGAATGGCACGAATGATTGCTCATGAAGTAAGAAATCCGCTAACCAATATTAGATTGGCTGTGGGTGAATTATCTGCTTTATCAGACGCGAAAAGTGAAAATGAAGATGCGAAGCTTTTAGAGCAAATGATTGAAAGAAATACCGTTAGAATTGCTGATTTAATTGATGATTTATTAAAATCAGCAAGACCACCTGAGCTAGAAATAGTTCCTGCTAACTTAAAAGTTGTGATCAATTCTGCAATTGACTTTTGTCAAGATCGTGTAGAACTGCTAAATGTAAATTTGATTAAAGCTTTTTGTGATAAAGAAATTGAAGGGGATTGGGACCCTGAGAAATTAAAAATTGCTTTTGTAAATATCATTATAAATTCTATTGAAGCTATGGATGAAACCCCCCGGCCAGAAATCATGATTATTTTAACAGAAGAGGATGGTTCTCCTGTAGTTTATATTCGCGATAATGGAAAAGGTATGGACGAAGAAACCCAAAATAGTCTTTTTGATCCCTATTTTACAAACCGTAAAAATGGTTTAGGCCTAGGAATGACGGCAACTTTGAATATAATTAATATGCACAAAGGTAAAGTAGTAGTTAATTCGTCAGAAGGAAAAGGAACAGAGTTTAAAGTTACACTTTAGTTTTCTTTCTGCCTTTTTTAGAGAATATCAACATCATTTTCTTATAATCTAGCTTAATGGCTAAAACAGCAAGAATAGCAATGTAGGCTGGGATTATATATCTAACTATTGCACCTGAAACCGGAGTGGTCCAACCAACAATCATAGCTATGAATGCTGCAAAAAGTAATAAAGTACTCACTATTCTTTTATCACTCTGATTTAGTTTTCTCGGAAAAAGGATGAAAGTTAGAACTGCAAGTATCGCAAAGAGAATATTTTCAAAAAAAGCAGGATATTGTAACCATGTACTTTGTTTATTAGGAATAGGTTGAAAAAATGAATTAATAAAGGATTCAGGAATATTCAAAAGCATTTGCCAAAAATTATCTCTTATTGGGGTCACCTCAACTTTACTGCTTGTTTCATGAAGGTGTAGATGTATTTTGTAGGTTCTTCCAACTTCTTCTAATTTCATTGGAAAACGCTCAAAATTTTCATTCTTTTTTAAATAATGCGCACCAACAGGCTCTAATAGAACAGCATTTCCATTTTCAAGTTTAAAATGATCTCTATTCGCATAATATATATAGTAATAATGTTCATCGTCTCCTTGCAAGTATAATCCACCATCCCTTAAATTGATAAAATCTTCTTGTTGATTAGCAATAATGTATGCAATTTTATCTGAATACCCTGTGGATAATAATACACTAATTCCAAAAATGCTAAATGTTAAAAGAGTCAACCATTGACGCTTGAATAATTTGCTGAATGAGAGATAGAAAATTAAGACTATAACAAAACAAATCAAAACATAAGGCTTAAAACCTAATGTTAAAATAAAACCAACAAGAATTCGCCAAGTTCTTCTTGGAATAGAAATCGTATCAAAAACTCCTCTGATCAACAAAAAAAGTCCAAGAATCATGAGTGGTTCTTTAATGAGACTGCTGCTCCAAAATGCTAAGCTAGGTGCTAAAGTGAGCATGGATAATAAAATGGGAGGAGGGATATTAGATTTCTTTTTAAGCCATTGAAAAAGATCAACACCGCCTATAAATGAAGCAAAACTAAAAATGATAAAGTGAACTATAACTTGGCCTCCTGTTATAAAAAGTAATAATGCATTCGTTCTAATTACATTTCTAGAGTCGTTGAACAATAGAGTTTTACCTCCGTTCCAATGTGTTGTGCTTGATAAATATTTATCAATGAATTCAGGATTTTCATTTAGTCCAAAAAAGAATTGGAAGAAATCGTAAGGTGATTCATAAAAGACATTATGTAAAACGATACTTTCTTTGAAAAACGCACCTGCATCTGCTGTTAACTCTCCACCTCCATAATGATAGGTATATACATAAAGAAAGAATAACGCATAAGCTATTTTCAATGAAAATAGAATAGTAAGTGTGTAATTTGGAACGACTTTAATAAACTTTTTATTGATCCAATAACACAGAAATAAAAAGGCAAGGGTATATAATATGATGATTAATGCGGCCAATAAGTTTTTTTGACAAAAATAGAAATCTAAATCAATTAAATAAAGTTTTAATGAATGATATATCAAATTGTTAAGGTGTTTAAGCTTTGTTAAATATATAATCCAATAGCAATTATATATTTAATGATAGAAATTGAAAGTCGCTTAATTTTTTCAATTTACTAATAGGCTTATCCTTTAAATTGCAACGTAGAATTATTATTTTTGCTCTAATGTGACCCAGTCACTAGCAGTTTAAAATCGGAAATATAAGTTTGGCTAATTAAACGGAGAACCAATTGAGTAATTAACATCTCGCTACGGAAAAGAAATCTTGTGCATTCAAATAAATGTTAATTGTTTCAGTATTTTTGTTCCGATGATTGACAGTTATAGACATAAAGGATTGAGAAGGCAGCTCATTGATGAGTTGAAAGAAAAAGGGATAACTGATAAAGCAGTTTTAGATGCTTTTGATAAAGTGCCCAGACACTTTTTTCTGGATTCATCATTTATGAATCAAGCCTATACAAACCAAGCTTTCAGAATTGGCGCTGAACAAACAATTAGCCATCCTTTTACTGTAGCTTTTCAAACTAGTTTATTGGAACTTCAGCGCGGGCATAAAGTTTTAGAAATTGGAACCGGTAGTGGTTTTCAAACTTCAATTCTATGTGAAATAGGTGTGAGAGTTGTCTCAATTGAAAGACAAAAAGAACTTTTTATTAACGCAAAACCTAAAATATTTAACCTAGGCTACACTCCAAATTTATTTTTTGGAGATGGTTTTAAGGGAAAAGCATCATACGCTCCATATGATTCCATTTTAGTAACTTGTGGGGCTCCATTTATTCCTCAAGATTTAAAAGAACAATTAAAAGTAGGAGGGAAACTTGTTATTCCAGTAGGGGAAGGGAAAATGCAAATCATGACAAGGTTAATTAAATTGGAGAATGGAGACTTTGAAACTGAAACTTATGGCGATTTTAGTTTTGTCCCTATGTTGGAGAAAACTGCTAAATAATGAGGGAATTAAGGCCTCTAACAATTTCTAATAGTATAAAATCAGCTCCATCTGTTCTTTTAACTCCTGAACTTGAGAAATTTGTTTTTGTTCAACCTTTAACGCAAGATTTTATTCTTGCTCAAACGATATATTCGCTAATCCATAAGCATTTTAAGATTGAAATGTTGGAAGCAGGAATGTTCAAATTAAAAGAAGTTAAATATTTACTTGCCGAAGAACCTGAAGGAATACTGACAGTTGATGATTGGATGGATAGTTTGTGGACTTCTAAACGAAAGTTTAATCATTTATTAAATCCCCAATCATTGTTTAAAATGTATTTAGTAAATCTATTTTTCCCAGTTTTTGCATCAACTAAAAAATTAATGATTCCTGGGAAGAAAGACAGATTTGTTATTGATGCCTATCCAAATTTGTCTAAAAAAGAAGGTATTCAATTTCAACCAACAGATTTTAATAAATTAGGAATTACTAAAATCGAGTTTAGGAAGCTTTTTGGTTATATTTCAATGGAAATGGAACAAGTTATTGATGATTTTTTAATTTTGCATCACGATAATTTATACAAAGATTTAAAGTATCAAGTGAGCTTATTTCCTTCAATTAGAAACAAATATTGGAATGAGTTAAAACAATGCTTTGATCAAGATTTTAAGACTTTTGCAAAAGCAGAAGCAGATAATTATCTATTGAAACTTTAGAATGGAATCTTATTATTCAGTCATTTATTATAAAACTAACTCACTCACCGATGAAATGGTAAGCATTGGACTTTTGGCAGGTGGTGGTGAAGGACCTTTCATGTATATTTCGAATGCCAGGTTGGATTTGTTGAAGAAAGTATTACATCCTAATACATTTTTATCTGTGAGAAGACACTTGAAATTTCTGTTCGAAAAAGTTGGTATGCACAGAAATGATGGAGCTGGACTTTTACTCTTTGATCCTGTGTTTTCTGTTGAGCAAATGGAGGTGCTTGCTAAGCATTCTAAAAATGCAATCGTTTATAGTCAGCCAACAACGATAAATGAATGGTTGGATACTCAGTTTTTTAGTGCTTTAGCGCAATCGTTTTTCGGTGAATCAATAAATATATTACCAAAGAAAAGACCTGTTTTTCATTTAAAGTGGAAAGCATTTTATCAGTCCAGTAGGTTCAAAACCTGGGATAGAGATATTTTAATCTCAGAACTTATACCTTCTTCTTTACTTAGTTTTAAAATCGATTTGGCCAACAAAAAGAAGATGAAAATAATCAAGGGAATTGATTTTGATTTAAGTGAAACGAGTTTGAATAAAAAGCGCTATGAATTAGAGTTGATTTTTAATGCTTTACCAAATTATTCTATTGAAATAATTTATCCTAAACCAAAAAAGAATACAGGTAAAACAGCATTTGGTATACTTAAAGATAAATACCCTGATTTATCCTTCAAAGAGTTCAATGATTTTAAAAAATTGAACTAAATTCATACTGTGGAAAAAATAAGGTATTATTGGAACTACTTTATTGATGTACAGTATATTTTTCCTTAAAAAATAGATTTCCTATGAGATTCCTCATTGTTTTAACATTCTTTATTTCCTTCTCAAATTGGGCGCAAAATTTCAATTTAGACTCTCTATCTCATGTTGATTATGCTTCATTGCATAACACTGAATTAAATGATGTTTGGGGTTATACCGATGAATTTGGTAACGAATATGCTTTAGTTGGAGCCGAAAAAGGTGTAAGTGTTGTTGATATTTCTGATCCATTAAATCCAGTTGAGGTTTATTGGCACGCTGGGTCAACAAGTGTTTGGAGAGATATTAAAACCAATGGTGATTTTGCATATGTTACTACAGAGGCTGATGATGGTTTGTTAATTATCGATTTGTCACCTCTTCCTGCAAATCCTATAACGAATACCACCAATTACTTCGGTTTACCAAATTTTTGGTCTTCAGCGCATAATTTATACATCGATGAGAATGGATATGGCTATATTTTTGGAAGTAACAGAGGAAATGGAGGAACTATAATTCTAGATTTATTTACCAACCCTATGGCGCCAATTGAAGTTGGAGTTTATGACAATTGGTACGTGCACGATGGATTTGTAGTCAATGATATTCTGTATGCCGCGCATATTAATGATGGCTTTTTTACAATTGTTGATGTATCAGATAAAGCAAATCCAGTAATTTTGGGAACTCAAACTACTCCATCAAGTTTTGCTCATAACATTTGGCCTACTGACAATGAGAACTTTGTTTTTACAACTGATGAGGTTACTAGAGCTTTCTTGACGGCCTATGATGTTTCGGATCCAAGTAATATTGTTGAAGTGGATCGAATTCAGTCGAGTCCAGGAAGTGGAGTAGTGCCTCACAATGTTCATGTTAAAGGTGATTTTCTCATCACATCATATTATGCTGATGGACTTACAGTTCATGATATATCAGACCCTAGCAACATGGTGGAAGTAGCACGATATGATACATATCCAGGTACAGCCGATTTTACAATTGGAAACTGGGGTGCATTTCCTTATTTTGCCTCAGGAATTATTTTAGCAACAGACATAGAAAATGGACTTTTTATTCTAGGTTCCGATTATGACTATGCTGCAAGAATTGAAGGTTTAATTACAAATGCTGTAAACTCAAATCCAATACAAGGAGTGGAAGTAACGATTTTAGGAGATGTTCAAGTTGAATTGTCAAAAGTGAATGGTAATTACAAAACCGGAAAGGGTTTACCAGGAGTTTATACTGTAAAATATGAAAAGTATGGGTTCGTTACTCAAGAGGTCTCTTTAACTTTAACCACTGGAATGGTTGTTACTCAAGATATTCAAATGGTTCCTTTGCCACAGTATGATATTACAATTACCGTTTTGGATGAAAGCAACAATCCAATTTTAGGAGCAGATGTTAAAATATCTCATGAAGGTGAGATTTTTGATTTGCAAACCAATGGGTTAGGTGAAGCGATACAAAGTGTTAGTTACGCCGATACTTTCAATGTAATTGCAGGAACTTGGGGTAAAATAACTGATTGTGAAGATTTTATTTTTTCACCAGTAGATAATGAGTTAACCTTGATTTTAGAGGAAGGATATATGGATGACTTTTCATTCGATTTTGGCTGGTCTGAAGCATCTACGGCTGCTTCTGGAGATTGGGAAAGAGGTGTTCCATTTTTTGTTGCAAGTCCTGGGTTCAGTGTTTCCCCTTTGAGCGATTCCCAAAATGATTGTGGAGAATCTTGTTTTATTACAGGAAATACTATTGATGAAAGTATAACCGATGGAGAGGTGATCTTGATTTCACCCGTTTTTGATTTGACTTCGTACACAGAGCCATATTTGAACTATGAAAGATGGTTTTTTAATTACTATGGATTTGAGCCATATAATGACACATTACAAGTATCAATTTCAAATGGAACGGATTTCGTGGTATTGGATTTACAAGGTTATGATTTCCCCACTATTGCTACTTGGATTCCTATTTTTAGAAAACTTTCAGACTATATTACCATTACATCTACAATGCAGATTTTTATTCAAACTTCTAATTATGAAGCAACAAATAATATTACAAACGCAGCATTTGATAACTTCTATATTACTGATGGCAGTGCGCTAAATAACATTGAAGAAAGCACTGTTTCCCAAAACGTAAAAGTATATCCGAATCCTTTTCAAGATCAGATAACAATTGAAGGTGTAAATAATTCTACCTCGATTGAAATGTATTCAATTGACGGAAAGAGAATGAAAATTCAAGTTGGTTTTAATGAGAATTCAGCTAAGATCAATAGTTATTTCCTTTCCTCCGGAATTTATTTGATTCATGTTGATAGAGAAGTTTACACTGTGGTTAAATAAACCAAGGAGAACAGGTTTCTATTTTTCTATAGGTTTCTTAAAGAAAATCTGCCATTCAATCAATAGCCATAATAAAATAAAAACTACTTGTACAGTTTGTAATTCAATTTTGAAACTAAGATGAAAAACAAAAAAGAACATCAAATAAATTAATACAGGATATATAATTCTGACAATGAATTTAACTCCTAAAGACATTTTTCTAACTGATTTCCTTAATGATTCTAGCATATTCAAATATTAATCTTTCTTATTTTTGTTATTGAGCTTCTATAAACTGAAGACTTAAAATACAAGCTTCATGCAGTTTATTGGGCATCTCCTCATTAATATATGGCTGGCAAGTTTTAAATGTGTGGTTTGCGCTATTAATTATGATCATTTTCCCACCCGTCCATAATTCTAAATCCTCCGATTCCGATAAGGAAACAGCTTCATCAGCATCACCATGAATATGTAAAGTAGGGATATTAATATTTTTTGCACTAAACTCAATGTCAAGTTGCTCTTTGTGTTCTAAGAAATCTTCATACATGACATATTTGTGAGGCATGTCTTGCTGCGTACGTGAGTTTTTGACCGTATAAAATCCTTTTTCTTTCCAGGCTTTCATCTTATCACCTTGGGGAAATCTATTTTCAATTGAAGAGATACTCGCCCAAGTGGTAACGGATTTTACACGAGGATCTTTAGCAGATAAAATAGCAATTCCTCCTCCACGGCTATGACCAATAAGGTGAATATTTCTTTTCTTAAGATCTACTTTTGTTGCCAACCAATCCAACACATGCTCAAGGTCTTCAACTTCATAAGAATACCTGTTTAACGAAAAAGCTTCTAAATCTGGAAAATCAATGCCATTTTCTACAGTTCCTCCGTTGTGGGACATATTAAACTTGCAAAAACCCATCCCGTTTGAAACGAAATACTTTTGCACTAAATTCCAAGCTCCCCAATCTTTGTATCCTTTGTAACCATGAATAAACAAAACAATATTTTTATAGTTTAAACTATCTGGTTCTTGAAAATCAATTAGAGATTCACGGCCATTAGCGCCAATGTATGTCTTATTTATTAGCTTCATTTTACTTTCCTTCTTTTCTGTAAATTTAGCAGATTTTAAATACTTCAATTAGCTTTTCGAAGAAATTAATGCTAGTGTTGAGAACCTTGGTTAATTTCTTTTGTAAAGAGAGGTTGTTTGAGGATTTCTATAATTTAAATAGTCCTAACTATTTCGCATTTTTCCCTTCTTTTTCCTTCACAAAAGGGATTCCTTTAAGATTATCTTTATATTTTTGAACATCATGAGAAATTGGATTGTTATATTCTTGGTTGTCTTTCTTTTTCAAGCTTGCGGAATCTCCATGGGAGATCGAATTGATAATGGAAACTTAAGTGTTTATTTTCTTGAAGGGGTTAATAAAGATAAAGCAATAAGCTTTGCGCGATATTGGAAAAACAATGGCTTTATCGGTGATAAAAAGCAAGTTATTCAATTGGAAAGGGAAGATAATGCTATAACAGTTAAACTTATCGAACGTGAATTGTACCACAAAGATGCATTCACCATTCAAGAGGAAGCATTATTACAAGATTTAGAAAGGGACCTTAAGAAGGAAGTTTTTATTGAAGAAGTGAATATTTTGATTACTGACAATACCTTTCGACCAATAATAAAAAGATAATTATATGAAAATTTCAGGATCTATTTACTCTGATAAAAATCGTACGCTTAAAGAAACTATTCTGGACCTTGAAGCACATCAAGTTGATTTGTTACATGTAGATTGTAATGATGATGTGAGTGTTTTTGATGACATTGCGAAAATTAGAACTTGGTGTGATATGCCGATTGATTTGCACATCATTACTGAAAGCCCAGAAAAATACTTCGATTTGTTAAGAAAACAACCTGTGGAGTATGTGACTTTTCAATTTGAACAATTGTCAGAAAAACTGGAAATTCCTGAAGATATCAAGGGTGAAAAAGGTTTAGCCTTAATTACACCAACTCCTGTGGCTGCCTTCGATGATTATAGCTCTTTTGATTTTGTACTATTCATGGCAACAATTCCTGGACAAAGTGGAGGTGTTTTTGATCCTGAAAATTTTAGAAAAATAAGAGCATTCAAAAAGAAGTATCCCAATAAAAACGTCCATGTTGATGGTGGAGTAAATGGAGAAGTTTCATTCATTCTGAGAAATATGGGAGTTCATTCTTCTGTTTCTGGAAGTTTTTTGTTTAAAGGTGCAAGTGTTGGTCACGCGTTGATGGATTTAACAAAACGTGCTATTCAATCTAGATTCATGATTAAAGATTTCATGATTCCAATAGAAGAATGCCCAGTTGTTGATTTTGAAACAATGACTTTTAAAGAAGTTCTTGAGGCTATCGACAATGGAAAGCAAGGATTTACTTTGGTTGAGAAAAATGAAAATTTCGAAGGGATTATTTCAAATGCAGATGTGAGGAAAGCTTTGATTGATAACTTTGAAAATATTCCTGGATTACATGTTAAAGAAATGGTCAACAGTAATCCAATCACAATCGATTCAGAAGCAAACGTGGATGAAATGCTACATTTAGTACGAGAAAAGAGTTTTCCGGTAATGTATTTGCCAGTAATCAACAAGAATAAAAAAGCAGAGGGAATTGTTACCTTTGTTAACTTAATTAAAGGAGAAATATGATTTTAAAATTAAATTCATCAGTAAATAGTGCAGATGCTGCAAAATTAGCAGAGGAGCACAAAGCTTTTCACATCACTTATAAAGGAAGTGAACATTTAATTACATCTTCTTCATTGAAAGAAGTGCCATCATCTATTACGGACAAAGTTGATCAGGACTGGGTTTTTGCTAATGATATGCAATTGTCATCTCGTGAGTTCCAAAAGGAAACACGTGAGGTAAAAATCGGTGATTTGACAATAGGAGGGAATTCAAAAAACACAATTCTTATAGGTGGACCTTGTTCTGTGGAATCTTTGGAGCAAATTCAAGAAAGTGCAAAGATGATCAAGTCTATGGGGTTGACAACTTTACGTGGAGGATGTTATAAACCTAGGACTTCTCCATATAGTTTTCAAGGATTAGGTCTTGAAGGATTGAAATTACTTGCTCAAATGCGAGAAGAGCATGGTTTAAGTGTGATTACCGAGGTGAGAGATGCAACACATATTGATGAAGTTATCGAACACAGTGATATCATTCAAATTGGTGCAAAAGCTATGTATGATCAAGGGATTTTACGAGCTTGTGCCAAAATTAATAAACCAGTTCTTTTAAAACGTGGATTTGGTTCCACACTTCAGGAGTTTGTTCAAGCGGCTGAATTTATTCTTGCAGGAGGAAATGATCAAGTTATTTTATGTGAACGTGGAATCAGAACATTCGAAACAAATACGAGATTTACACTTGACCTTTGTGGAGTTGCATACTTGCAAGAATATACAAATTTACCAATTGTTTTAGATCCAAGTCACGCTTTAGGTTACCGTTATGGAGTTGAAAGATTAGCGAAAGCTTGTGTTGCGATGGGAGTTGATGGGTTAATTATTGAAGCTCATCCAAATCCTTCGGTTGCAAAGTCAGATGCTGCTCAACAACTCACTCATGACCAATTTAAATCTTTGAAATCAGCAATCGAACCTGTTGCAAATAGTGTAGGTTATAACATCGTATAATGAAATTATTATCCAAAAATTTAGAGGCTGTTTTAATTAAGAATAATAGCAGTTTAGCACAATTTTTAAAAGAAAACGAGGTGTCTAAAGTCGAGAAATTGACTTTAGGTTCCCTCGAACTTTTTTGCTACAGAAATGAAGTAGATTTAACCAATTTACTTTCTTATAATATGACTGTCGATCTTAAAAAAGCAAAGCAAATCAAATTACTTATTTTGGATGTAGATGGTGTTATGACTGACGCTGGAATGTTTTTTACTGAAAACGGAGATCAAATAAAGAAATACAATGCCAAAGACGGAATGGCAATTATGGCCTTGAAAAAAATAGGTATTGCTGTAGGAATTATTTCTTCTGGTTTTAAGCTGGAAATGGTGAAAGCAAGAGCAGAACTTTTGAAAATTGAACACCTCTATGTTGGAAGAGATCTAAAAATCGATATTCTTAAAGGGTGGTGTGAAAATTTGAAAATTGATTTGTCAGAAGTTGGAATTATAGGCGACGACATCAATGATATGGGCGTGATGAAAAGTGTTGGTTTTTCTGCTGCGCCATCAGATGCAGTTCCTATTGTAAAGGCACAAGTAGATTTAGTTTTGAATAGTAAAGGAGGTCGAGGTTGCGTCCGTGAATTTATTGACTATTATCTGTTGGATGAACCTTTACAGGGTCATTAAAAAGCTATTCTGCAGTACAAGAGTCAGGAATTACTTTATTTAATTTTTTTGAAACTTTTTTGGCGTTCAAAAATTCACCATTTGTTCCTAATTCTGCCAATGACGAATCAAAAGATTGAGTTTTTATTAACTCTTCCTTGACCTTCCATTTCGGTATTTTATTCTCTTTTAAATACATAATTTCTAAGTTTGGTTATAGTCAAGCAAGAATGATTCCAATTTTAATAATTTTGTTTAACTTTCCTTGATTACTTCAAAAAAAAGTGCAATTTTAAAAAAAAACATCCTCATAAAGAGGATGTTTAATATTAAAAGGTCATTTGATGATTAATAATATTTTTAAACAAAATTGAAGCTTATTTAAAATTTAACCTAGTCGACTTGCATTATCAGCACACCTAATTGCATATTTAATCCCATAATCGGAGTGGCAGCATAAGTTTTACCATCATAAACTTTGGTCATTGGACTTTTGGCGCCAACAAGTTCTTTCATACCAAAGATAGTACCTTCATCTTTTTTGTTCGTGCTTAATATTGCTTTTCCTGAGCTTTGGTTAACCAAAATCAATCTTTCAACTTTTACATTATTCAAAGACTGAACAAAATATTGATTTACTTGGTTCATGTTTTCAGCAATCATTTCACTTCGAACCGCTAAAGCTAAAGTGCTAACCAATTGTTTTAGGTGTTCTGCTTTTATAGATTGTAATTCTTCTTCATGAGTCGTGTTTATTTCAGTAATCTGCTTTTCATAAGTGTTTACGGTGGATCTATTATTAATAAAACCCCATACGAGACTTGCGATAATTAGCAATACTAAAAAAAGCTTCAAAAAGTGCTTCTTCCAAAATGGCTTTTTTTGAACTTCAACTTTATTTGCTTTCATGCCTAGATTTGAGTCTTTTCCATCAAATTTACCAGGTGTTTTATCTATTGTTTCCATTAATCAACTTTTTTTAATACAAGACTACCTGCCTTGGATTCGATTGTGAGATTTAAGTTATGATGATCATAAACCGGTTCACTTTCTAAAATAGTTAAAATCTCTTCTTCTATTTTTGAAGTTTCACCGCAATACATTCTAGTTGAGGATAGTTTATCAATAATCATTTTATTATAGCCAAAAGAAATGTTTCCATTTACTTGATTACATCCAGCAAATCCACTCATGCGTTTTGTAGTTAAATTGAACTCAAAATGTGGAGCTTCTCTTGGAAATTGATCCGCTGTTATAGGTTGTCCGTTTAATTCTTTTAGAGCCCAAATGTCATGAAGTTGAGGCTTTCCACGATAAAATCCACATCCTGAATAGTCAAATCCTTCTTTTTTGCTAATCTCTCTCACCATGATGTTCACTTGTTTACCGGTTGCCATACAATCAGCGATATCAACATTTACACGAATAACATGCGTCTCATTTTTAGCATTTATATTAAGTACATCTGCTCCTTGAGCAACTTGCTTTTCGTTATCTTCTGAAATGAAAGCAATATTGTTTTTGGTATCTGTAAAAACAATTTTTCCATTATAACTAACTGATAATTTCCAAGATTCATCCTTGGCATTTGCGTAAAAATCTACGTTACTCATATCTTGATGCATAACTTCAGAAGTTAATTGCTCAACCTTGTCATCCATTTTTTCTTTTGAATTGCCGCACGACCCTAGAATTAGGAGAGTGCTTGACATTAAAATCAATGTAATTTTTTTCATTCTATTATTTTAATATTAAATGTAATTATTCTTATCTAATTTAAGCCAATCTACAGTGGAGTTGGCGAAAATATCTTCCTTAACTTGTTGTGATAAATCACTGTCCTCAATAAATTTACCAATTTCGAGGTCACCCAAAGGAAAAGGATAGTCTGAACCTAAGCATATTTTTTTACTTCCCTGCATTTTTAAAAGGTATTTTAACATATCAATGTCATGTGTAATACAATCGATCCAAAATTTACCAATGTATTCACGAGGATTAATTGGATTATCTATAGCTACTAAATCAGGTCTACAATTAAATCCATGTTCAACTCTTCCAATCGTAGATAAGAAGGATCCTCCTGCATGGGAAAAGCAAACTCTTAAATTTGGTAATTTCTCCAAAGTTCCACTAAAAATTAAGGAACATGCAGCACGCGACGTTTCTGCTGGCATTCCTACCAACCATGGAAGCCAATATTTCCTCATATCATCAAATCCCATCATGTCCCAAGGATGAATCATAACAGCTAAACCTAAGCGCTCACACGCTTCGAAAATTGGAAAAAACCTTTCTTCACTTAAATTAAGGCCATTTATGTTTGATCCAATTTGAATTCCTTTCATTCCTAATTTGCTTATACGTTCCAATTCTTGAATTGATAACTCTGTATCTTGCATAGGAATTGTTCCCAATCCAATATAGTTTTTTGGATATCGATCTACTAAATCTATAATATGATCATTTAAAAATTGACTAACCTCAAGTCCGTCTTTTGGTTTTGACCAATAAGAAAATAAAACTGGAATGGTACAAACTACTTGGACAGATGTATTAAAGTCTTTATATTCTTCTATACGCAGATTTTCTTCCCAACAATTTTCTTTTATGGTGCGGAAATATTTACCTCCTTGCATCATATCTGCTTTCCCATCATCTCTTTCCTCCAAAAAGATAAAATCACCATATCCAAACTTTTTTGTCCAGTTTGGAAGGGTTTTAGGAATGATGTGAGTATGCATATCGATTTTCAACATAGATTTTCTTTTTATAGTTTCTTCAATCCGACAAAATACCAAAATTATCTTTTATATGACTTTAAAAGTTTAGAAATGACAAGACATCATTATAAACTCATTAAAATGTGGCTATTAAAGCCAATGTATAAAGAAAGATTACATTCTCCACGGTCTTAATCTTAATTAAATTTCCTATTTTTGAAAGATGAGATCAACATTTATAATCTGCCTAATTATGGTGCTTGTCGTTGGAATTAGTGCTTGTGGACCTGCGAAGTTTGTAGAACCATTGAAAAAGTTTGAGAACGCAATTGCAATTGATGTCGGTGGTCCAATGGTTACTATTCCAGATGTGGCTAGTATGCCTATACCTTTTTCTTCTATTACTTATGGGCATGGGTGGTCTGATAAATTGACTCTTCATGGAAGTTGGTACACAACTGCTGCAATATTCGGAGTAGCTCAAATAGGAGCAGGAGCCACTTATGGGGTTTGGAAAAGTAAAAGACAAAAACATGGTATTTCTGCAATGTTAGGATTCAATACTGCCTTTGACGTATATGAGAAAAATTTCAAATTCTGGCCGCAACTGGATGCTCACTATTACTTTAAATACAATTATAAGGGAGAACAACAGGAGGATCTGTTGACTAAAAATGGTAGAAAAAGATCTAATTTACTCTATGTAGGTGTAGGAACGTGGTATGAATTAGAAGGTGTAAAAGCACATGGCGAAAAACAACAAGATATAGTTGTGCCGATGTTAAATATTGGACATGATTTAAATTGGAAAAAATGGACTTTAAAAACTGAGGTTAAGTTGATTGCCCCATTCTCTTCAAATGAGAATATCGTTTTGGATTACGTTAGTTTAACGGGGGATAAGGGTTCAACAGGGGTTTATTTAGGTTTAATTAGAAAATTTTAATCAAATGAAAAATTTACAAATCTTTTGTGTCATTGGATCGCTGTTCGTTTTGACGGCGTGTAGAAAAAGACTCGATAGTTTTCTTTTTAATAATGATAATTCAATTATAGAATATAAATTGGATAGTTATGGAGGAGAGTTAGCGTTAGATATTCCAATAGATTATCTTGTTCCTAACAATGATATTCACCTTTTTGAATACCAAATAGAAGATGAAGGAGAAGATTTAAATATTTCAGCCATTTTTGTAGGTGATTTAAATAAGATTAGTTCAGATACTGTAATCTTATATTGTCATGGTAATAAAGACCATATGGATCATTATTGGCCCAGACAAAAATTATTGAGCCATCTAGGAGAACAAGGCAGATTTGGTGTTTTAATGTTTGACTATCCTGGGTATGGACTCTCAGAAGGTGAGCCAACAGAACAAAATATGTATGAATCTACAAATGGAGCTATGAAGTGGTTGAAGAACAACGGACTTAGTGATGATCGTTTAGTAATTTATGGATATTCTCTAGGAAGTGCTCCAGCAACAAAATCAGTTGGTGATCAATCATTTGTTTTGAGTCCAAGTAAATTGATTTTAGAAGCACCTTTTGCAAGCAGTTCTGTAATGGTTCAAGATGCCTCTATTTTAAATATGCCCGCTTCATATTTTGTAAATACTAAAATTGAAAATGCAGAGCAAATAAAGAAATGCGAGGTACCTTTTTATTGGTTACATGGTATAAATGATGATTTTTTATCCATAGAATCACATGGGAGAACGGTTTATAAAAACCATAGTGAAAGCTGGAAGCAGAAAAATGAAGTGCCTGGAGCTAATCATAGTGATGTTCCTACTTTTATGGGGTTAGAAGTTTATTCTGACAGTATATTGTCATTTATTACAAAATAATCATGGAATTTTTCAAGAAAAGACAACCTTGCACTTTTACTAACGTTATATTAACGGAATAACACACAAAATTATGGTAAAGAAATTATTATTAGGGTTTACGTTGATTGTCGCTTCTTTCGCGCATTCTCAGACCACAGTTTGCCTTGGTACTGATGCTTCAGTTTGTCAAGGAACAAATGTTCAAATAGATAACTGTTCAGGAGTAGGTGTTCCTGGAGGAAATATGACTGTGTTGCAAAATACCACAGCAATTTCATTGAGTGATGATTCTTGGTCACAAGCTGTAAATATTGGATTTTCATTTGATTTTTACGGTAATACATATACTCAATGTGTTATTGGATCTAATGGATTAGTTTCATTTAATTTGAGTAATGCAGGAGCATATAATACTTACTCAACAAGTGGTTTTGGTCAATTGCCTAGTACTGGGTTAAATGATGCCAAAAATTCCGCTATGATAGCTTATTCAGATATTAATCCAGGTGCTGGAGGTGCTATATTTTATAAGACTGAAGGAACTGCGCCTAATAGAAAATTCTATGTAGTATATGCTAACGTGCCAATGTTTAGTGCTACAGATTGTAATTATATGACTCTAATATTAAATGAAACGAGTAACTCAGTTGAATATCATATTTCTAACAAAACAATAAATTTCACTTGGAATGGAGGAGTTGCAATTCAAGGTGTTCAAAATAACTTAGGAAACATTGGAACATTTACTCCAGGGAGAAACAACTCACAATGGACAGCTGTTAATGATGGACAAATATTTCTACCTACAAGTCCAACGAATACAACGGCTTATACCAATTCAACTATTCCTTTCGAATTAATTTTGTCTGGTAATGCATCTTATGAATGGGAAAATACACTAGGTCAAACATTTCCATATAATAACGGTACTTTAAATATTCCGAGTGCTGCGGCTGGAACGGTTGGTTATTTTTTAACGGTTCAAGGAACAAGTTGTAACTCACAAGTGGGTGCAATTTCTGACACTACTTTTATTACAGGCTTAACTTCTAGTGTTTCTGCAACCGCGGTTGATGATTTGTGTTCTGCAGGTGTTGGAAGTGTAACAGCAACTCCAAATACTGGAGTCGCACCTTATACCTACTTGTGGCCTGGGTTGGGGAACGCAACTACGCAAACTGTAAATAATGTTTCAGCAGGAACATACATTGTTCAAATGACTGATGGAAATGGATGTACATCATCAGGAACAGTTGTGGTTGGTGATACACCTGCAACATATCCTACAAATACAACTCCAGTTTCTTGTCCAGGAGGTTCTGATGGAACAGCTACCGCACAAATGCTTCCAGTGATTGGGACTGTGACTTATCAATGGAATGACCCTAATAATCAAACTACAAGTACAGCAACAGGATTAGCTGCTGGAACTTATGATTGTGTTATTACATCTAGTGTTGGTTGTACTAACACAGTTACCGTTGTTGTAACTGAAATTCCGGGCATGGTTGTTCAAGTTGTTAATCAAGTTGATGTTACTTGCAATAGTGGAAATGATGGAATAGTAGAGATTGCTGTTACAGATGGAACTGGACCTTACTCATATAGTTGGACTGGTTCAAGTTCTACAACAGAAATTGCCGATGATTTGTTTGTTGGTACTACCACAGTTACGGTTACAGATGCTAATGGTTGTATTGTTACTCAAGATGTAACTTTAGGACAACCAGTTGCTTTAAGTGTAGGGGATATGTCGAAAGATACCATTATATGTATTGGTGATCCTGTTCAACTTTTTGCACAAGGAGCGGGTGGAAGTAGTCCTTATATTTATACATGGACAGAAAACAATGTTGTTGTCGGTAATGGCAGTATAATTAATGTAACGCCTACTTCGGCAAGTACGGAATATTGCGTTACGGTAAGTGAGGTTTGTGGATCCCCAGTGGCTGTAGAATGCGTAACTGTAGACTATCCAGCTGAAGTAATTCCAAACTTATCACCTGATAAAACAGGTGCATGTTTCCCAGTTGAGGTTGTCTTTGAAAACATCACGAATACTACAGAAACTATTAATTATACAATTTGGACTTATAGTGACGGTGAGGTGGATACAATTGCAGGAGAAAACCCTACAACTCATGAATTTGGTTTAGGAGTTTATGATATACAAATGGAAGTAGTCACTGCCAGAGGATGTAGATATATAACTGACTTTCCTAGTTTAATTGAAGGTTATCCTTATCCAGAGGCAGACTTTTATGTAACTCCAAATCCTGCTTCTATATTCGAACCAAAAGTTAAGGCATATAGTCAAACTTCTAGTGATATTGTTTCTCATAATTGGCTTGCAGAAGGAGCTAAACCTGAGTTTTCTTCGCTACAAGATCCATCATTTGAATATCCAAATGTAATTGAAAATTATCCATTGATTTTAGTTGTGGAAAATGTTTATGGTTGTACTGATACTTTAACGAAGATAGTGAGAATAGAAAATGAAGTTTTAATTTTCTCACCTAATACATTTACACCGGATGGAGATGGAACAAATGACACATGGAGAGTAAACATTCAAGGTATAGATGTTCAAAATTTTCACCTTCAAGTTTACAATAGGTGGGGAGAAAAAGTATTTGAATCTTTTAACCCAAATGGTGAATGGGATGGGACTTATGGAGGTAAAGTTGTAAAAGATGGGACATATATATGGACAATAAAAGCTTTCGATTTTGAAACTGATAACAAATATGAATTTAAAGGAAATGTCCTGATTTTGAAATAAGATGATATAATTCTAACTACTGAAGACCGTTATTATAACGGTCTTTTTTTTTCTTTAATCTCAGTTGATAGTAAAATATCGTTCTTTTCAAGATTAGCTAATAAATGATTAGATTAATCTAAATACATATTTATATTTGTTGTGGAATTAATTGTGACAAATGAAAGAGCTAACTCAAAGCGAAGAAAATTATATAAAAGCCATTTACTATCTTCAGAAAGTAATGGATAAGCCTGTTGGAACGAATGATTTAGCGAATAGGATGGACACAAAAGCCAGTTCTGTTACTGATATGGTGCGTCGACTTTCTGAGAAGGATTTGATAATATATGAAAAATATAAGGGATGTGAATTGACTATTACTGGTCAAGAAGCTGCTTTGAAAACCATTAGAAAACATAGACTTTGGGAAACCTTTTTAGTAGAAAAACTTAATTTTGGATGGGAAGAGGTTCATGAAATTGCAGAACAACTAGAACATATTCAGTCTGTTAAGTTGACAAATAAGTTGGATGAATTTTTAGATTTTCCGAAATTTGATCCACATGGAGACCCTATTCCAGATCAAAATGGAAAGCTCGCACAACGAGAAGAGTCGTTTAAGTTAATTGATTTGGAAGTTAATGTTCCGGCAATTATTATTGGGGTTTCAGATAGTTCTGCTTCTTTTTTGAAATATTTAGACAAACATGGTATTCAATTGGGAGTAGCAGTTAAGGTAATAGATAGGTTCGAATTCGATCATTCTACAGAAGTACTCATTAACGATAAAATGTTAAGTCTTTCTGCAGCAGCGTCCTCCAAAATTACTGTTCAGGTAAAATAGGATGTTCTAATTGATTTTTGTTTTCTCCATGATTTAATTTATAATTTGAAAAATTCAACATGAAAATTCCGAATATTTCATTAACCAATTTAAGTGGAAACAAACATATACTTTCTGATTTGATAAAATCAGATAAACTTAACTTAATACTCTTTTATAATTCAAATTGTTTGGGTTGTACGGGAAGGGCAATTCCTTTGGCATACAATTTACTTAAACAACATTCATTTATTGCTTTATCCGTAATTCATTCTAATTTTGGAAAGAAACTCGTTACACAAGAAGAGATTTTATCTATTTTTACAGAGCAGTATAGCCCAATTGAAATTTATAAAGAGGACCATCATAAGCTTTACGATTTTTTTAATTGTGAAGGGACACCTCATTGGATTTTGATGAATGGCAAAAGCGATATTCTCTATTCGTTTTTTGGTTCTCAAGATGGAACACAAATGAAATTACAATATGCTATTGATGAGTATTCTTTAAATTAAGAGCAAAACTTAATTTATTGTTAATATTTAGTTTTCATAAATAAACTGTTTAAAACTTTAACATTAGTTTAATTAATCCAATAATTTATGTTTTAAATTTGTCTCACTAATTTCAGTTTTTAATTATTGAAAATTGAGAAATAAAGCATTTAATGAAGTATCTTTTTTTCGTGACTGTTCTTTTTGCAATGGTTAAACCTTTGTCTTCTCAGACAGTTAGGGACACAATTGATTCTCCAAATGGGAAAATTTTAATGTACGATAATCACACGTGGGAGTACTTGGAAGATTTAGCTTTCGATGGTGTTTTAAATGATTTTGTTCATGAATACTTTTTAAAAGATTCATTAATTGATTATAAATGGCCTTGGGATAGTGAGTCTTGCTATTCATCAAATAGAACAAACGATTTATCACTGTTAAAAGATACGCTTTGGTTGTGTGTTACAGATTCAACAAATTCAGAGTTCGTAATGCCTTTTGATGGTAAAGTAACTTCAAGGTATGGCTATAGAAGAGGACGATATCACAATGGAATAGATATTAATTTAAATACAGGAGACCCTGTGGTGGCAGCCTTCGACGGAAAGGTTAGATATTCTAAATACAATTCATCGGGTTTCGGAAATTTGGTGATCATTCGTCACTATAATGGTTTGGAAACTTTTTATGCTCATCTTTCTGAGTTAAATGTGGTGCCTAATCAATTTGTAAAAGCTGGTGATTTAATTGGATTGGGAGGAAATACTGGAAATTCTTATGGTTCTCATCTGCATTTCGAAATGCGCTTTTATGATGCACCTATGAATCCTGAAGAAGTTATAGATTTCAAAACAAAGAAAGTTAGAGACCAAAATTTATTTGTACATAATGGATTGTTTAGACCTGGAGCTGCACCAAGCCATTCTCCTTTGGCTACCACAACAAGTCATACCGCTGTCGCTTCATCAGCAATCGCTTCTAATGCAGTGTATTACCGCGTAAAAGGTGGAGATACTTTAGGTCACATTGCACGAAAAAATCATACTACTGTTTCTAGGTTGTGTAAGTTGAACAACATCAGGAGTACTACAACTTTAAAAATTGGTCGTAGGCTAAGAGTGAAATAGTTTGAAAAATCAGTAATTAACTTAGTTTTATAATATCTTTTATTTATCTTAATCAAATGAATAAAAGAAAACTGAAAGTTATAGTTTCAATTGATGGTGGTGGGATAAGAGGTGTTTTACCCCTTTTAATACTGAACCATATCAATTCCCTGATTCAACGGCATGGGCTTGGTGATGATTTATCAAGTAATATTGATTTAATTTCAGGGACTTCAACAGGTGCAATAATTTCTGCTGGATTAATTGTTACAAAAGACAAAAAGAACATTTATTCGATTAATGACCTTCTGGGACTATATGTTGCCAGAGGTCCTCAATTATTCAATTTAGCAAATCCATCAAACCGAAGATCTGAAGGTCTTAGATTAGTTTTAAAAAGAAAGTTTAAAGGGATTATGCTGTCTGATTTAAATACTAAATTCGCTTTTGTTAGTTATGACAAGACATCCAAATTACCTTTTGTTTTTGGTCGTCATAGGAGATCTTTATCAGGTGTAGATTTAAGCACGGCACTTGCAGCATGTAGTGCTGTACCAGGGTATTTTGATCCAGTGAAAATTAATGAGTACGAATTGATTGATGGAATTATGGCTGCTAAAAACCCTGCACATATCGCTTATCAGCAGGCAAGAACTTATTTTCCAGATGATGTTTATTTATTGTTAAGTTTCGGAACAGGAAATTTGAAAGGAGCTATGTATGATTCTATTGAGAAAGATGTTGATGCTGTTGATGAAAAGCTCTTACAGAAATCAGAATTAAATGATAATTTAATTTACTATAGGTTTCAACCTGATATTGTTAAGGCGAATCCTCAGATGGACAATGCTTTACCTGAAAATATTGCATCTTTAATTGTAGATGGAGAATCTTATATTAAAGAAAATAAAATAATTTTTGACCGACTTATAGCTGATTGGAAAATGTATAAATAGTAAAAGCTACTCCAGAAGAGTAGCTTTTACCTGGTTTTTTTTATTAATTTATTCGTTACCTTTCAAAAAGGCCAATAGCTTCAATATGACTAGTGTGTGGGAATTGATCAACTAAACTGATTTTTTTCGTCTTGTAGCCATTCTCTTCCAATGTTTTAATATCTCTTGCCTGAGTTGCAGGATTACATGAAATATATACAATTCTTTCAGCACCCAATTGAATTACTTTGAGCAATGTTTTTGGAGCAATACCTGCTCTTGGTGGGTCTAACACAATGGTATCTATTTTCCCTTCATAATCTGGATAAGCTTTTAAGAACTTACCGACATCTGCAGCGTAAAATTCAACACCAGTAATATTGTTCCTCTTAGCATTTCTTTTAGCATCAGAAATAGCCTCTGCGACTATATCAACTCCAACAATTTTAGTATCTACTGTGCGTTGAGTGAGCAGTTGTCCAATAGTTCCAGTTCCACAGAATAAATCCATTACAACTTTTCCTTTCAAAGAACGATTACCTTCAAAAACATAGTCCAAAGCTTTGTTGTATAAACGTTCTGCGCTTTTTGGGTTTGTTTGGAAAAAACTTTCCATGCTTATTTCAAAGAACAACCCATTGAGTTCTTCTATAACATGGTCTTTTCCAAATGCTAATTTGCAATCTCCGTTTTCAATCTTCGCTCTATCTGCAACATTGTCATTAATTGTATGTTGAAAACCGGCAATTCTATCGCCCATTTTTTCTTGAAGATAATTAGCAACTGCTTGTAAGTCAAAGTTCTCAAGGCCTTCAGAAGAAGTGACAAGATTTATTAATAATTTGTCTTCATAGAAAGATTTTCTCACAACTATATGTCTGAAAAAACCATCTTTTCTCGGTGGATGCCAAGCCGGTAATCCTGTGTTGAATAGAAATTCTCTAAATTCTTTTAAGAAGTTTTCCCATTGCTCGTCAAACAATCCTGATGCCTTATCTAGACTTTCAACTTTCCACCATGTTCCACGGTGTTTAAACCCTAATGCAAAAGCATCATCAATTTCTTCGTCTGTATGAATATCGTGTTCAATACAAGAAAAAGAATATTCCATTTTATTTCTATAGTGATAATGCTCAGGAGAAGGAATAAACTCATCAAATAATTCATCGATATTTTGAAGGTTAGCTAACCTACGGTATACTTCTAGAGTTACTTTTTCTTTGTGGTCCTCCTGAATTGAAGGTGGAACATGGATATATGGTGCACCACTAATTTCTTGATATTCAGATGTTACTTCTTGAGGAGATCTTTCTAAAACTTTCAGTAAACTGCATTCGGCATGTTTCTTTCTTTTTTTAGTTACTCTTGCAAGTACTTTTTGACCGGGAAATGAATTTTGGACGAAAAGAACAAAGGAACCATTTTCATCTTTAAGACGAGCTATTCCTTTACCACCAAAGGCTAAATCTTCGATGGTTAGTTCTATGGTTTGACCGCGTTTTACCAATTTATTTTGAAATTTTAATTTATGAAAGTGAATGAGTAAAAAATGGATTACATTAATCCACGAATTATTCCTTTTTCACTACTTTTTACAAACTCTATAACTTGAGTTCTTAAAGGATGATCCGGCATTTCAGCCGCTAAACTTGCCAATCCGTTCGTTACATTGTTGTTTTGAACGAATAGAATTCTATATATATCTTCAATCGTTTTTACATCTTGGTCTGAAAAGTTTCTGCGTCGTAGTCCAACTGCATTAATTCCAGCATAGCTTAAAGGTTCACGCGCTGCACGAACAAACGGAGGTACATCTTTTCTAATTAAACTTGCTCCTCCAATAAAAGAGTGTGCTCCAATGTGAACAAACTGTTGAGCTGCTGCTTTTCCTTCAATGATAGCATAATCATCTATGGTTACATGTCCTGATAATCCAACATAATTGGCAAGAATTACATTGTTACCTAAAGTACAATCATGTGCGACATGAACATAGCCCATTAAAAGACAATTGTCTCCTACAGATGTCTTCATTTTATCTGTCGTACCTCTGTGTATAGTTACACATTCACGAATAGTAGTATTGTTTCCAATTTCAACGGTTGTATATTCTCCATCAAACTTCAGGTCTTGAGGAATTGCACCAATAACGGCTCCTGGATAAATTTTACAATTATTTCCAATTCGTGTTCCTGGAAAAATCGTGACATTAGGTCCAATGTGAGTACCATCACCAATGACAACATCATCATAAATGGATGTAAAAGCTTCAATTGTAACATCAGATCCAATCTGAGCTTCAGAAGAAACAGATGCTAGATTACTTATCATGTTCTACTTTGTCTTTAATTACTTGTGCCAACATTTCTGCTTCTACCGCCAAAACACCGTTAATATAACCTTTTCCGCCCATATTTACTAAACCACGGCGCATTGGAGATAATAATTTCAGTTCAAAAACGATAGTATCTCCAGGTATCACTTTTTGTTTGAACTTAACATTGTCAATTTTCATAAAGTAAGTGGAGTAGAGGTGTGGCTCATCTACTTTGCTTAATGCAAATATTCCACCACATTGTGCCATTGCTTCAACTTGCAGAACTCCAGGGAAAATTGGATTCCCAGGGAAATGTCCAGTAAATTGAGGCTCATTCATTGTGATGTTTTTTACACCAACGATTGTATCCTCAGAAATCTCCATCACTTTGTCTACCAACAAAAATGGATAACGGTGAGGTAACATTTTCTCAATGTCATTGATGTCATACAAAGGTGCTTTACTTAAATCAAATTTGCGTGGTGCATTTTTTTGCTTCTTAATTTGATCCTTTAAAACTTTTGCAAAACGCGTGTTTCCTGAATGTCCAGGTCGTGCTGCTAAAATATGCGCTTTAATAGGTTTTCCAACCAAAGCTAAATCTCCTACAATGTCTAATAATTTGTGACGAGCAGGTTCATTTTGAAATTTCATCTGATAGTTATTCAGCGTTCCAATTCCCTTATATTTAACTTCTAATCCTTCTTTCCCTAATATTTTTGCTAATCGGTCAAGTTCCTCTTGTTTTACATCTTCACGTTCAACTAAAATTATAGCATTGTCGATGTCTCCACCTTTTATTAAACCATTTGTAGCTAAATATTCTAGTTCTTTAAGAAAAACAAATGTTTTACAGGTAGAAATTTCTTCTTTAAATTCTTCAATTTTATAAATAGTAGCATGTTGAGTACCTAAAACTGGAGATTTATAATCTACCATAACAGTTAAACGATACACGCTATCAGGAACTGCTAAAAATTCAATTCCTTTTTCAGTGTCCTCCCATGGAATAACCTCGTCTAACTCCAGATATTCTCTAACAGATTTTTGTTCTTCATATCCTACTGACTCTATGGCTTGAACAAAAGGGTACGAACTACCATCCATAATTGGAATTTCAGGACCAGAGATTTTTATTAAAGCATTATCAACTTGCATTCCATATAATGCAGCTAAAACATGTTCAGTTGTATAAACTTTAGCACCATTTTGCTCTAATGTTGTACCTCTTTCCGTAGAAACGACTAAATCTGCATCTGCATCAATAGTTGGCTCTCCTTCCAAATCAATCCTCTGGAATTTGTATCCATGATTATCTGGTGCTGGACATAATTCTAATGTAACTTTTTCACCAGTATGCAACCCTATACCGATAAGTTTTACTTCACTTTTTAATGTTCTTTGATTCTCAACCATAGTTTTTTATTATCTGATTCAGATGAATTTTATTTAAGTTTTTCTTCAATTTCTTGTAAACGTTTCAATATAGAAGGCAATCTTCTAAATCCAACAAATGATTTTTTATAATCGTCCATTGGAATTGCAGGAGATCCCATTAAAGTGGTATTTGGTTTTTTGACACTTCCCGGTACTCCTGATTGGGCAACAATTTGTGTGTAATCTGAAATTTTGATGTGTCCACTTATTCCTACTTGACCACCTACAAGAACACTTTTACCAATTTTAGTAGAACCAGCTACTCCAGCCTGAGCTGCCATCGCAGAATTAATTCCAATCTCAACATTATGTGCAATTTGAACTAAATTATCAATTTTTACACCTCTGCGTAAAACTGTAGATCCTAATGTGGCCCTGTCAATGGTTGCATTTGCACCAACATCAACATGGTCTTCTAAAATTACATTTCCAATTTGTGGAACTTTTTGAAACTCACCCTTTTCATTAGGTGCAAATCCAAATCCATCCGATCCTATCACTGCGCCTGCATGAATTAAACATGATTTTCCAATCACACATTCATGATAAATTGAAACATTTGGATGAATAGTTGTTCCGTCTCCTACTTTAACATTGTCTCCAATAAATGAATTAGGATAGATTTTAACATTGTTTCCAATTACAGCATTTTCACCAATATAGGCATTTGCACCAATGTAAACTTCTTCACCAATCTTTGCTGAATCTGCAATAAATGCATTTCTTTCAATCTGAGGTGCTTTTTGATGCATCTGATTGTACACTTCCAAAAGTTTAGCAAAACAACTATATGGATCCTCAACTTTTACTAAAGTAAGAGTAGAAGGAATTGATTTTGTTGGAATAAAAGTTTTGGCAACAATGGCTATCGAAGCCTTAGTTTCATAAATATGAGGTTCATACTTCATATTTGATAGAAAAGTAAGTGTGTTTGGCTGACCTTCTTCAATTTTGGAGAGTCCTGAAACGGTAACTTGTTCATTTCCATGAACCTCTCCTTCTAAAATGCCTGCAATTTGTTCTGCTGAAAATTCCATTCCTCAAAAATATAAAAAGAGTTTGTTCAAACCCCTTAGATTAGCTTTATTTATTCACAATTCAACATTTATAAGTGTAAATTTGGAGCTGGGTAACATAAAAAGTACTTTTCTACAGGTTCTGATAAAGCGTGAATGTTTAAATTATCTGCTGCTTGACTTATATCTTTAACACTACCGTCTTTCATTAAAAGATTTATGTTTTCTCTTTGCTCATTATAAGCATTGTTTCTTAAAATGTCGGTTTTAATAAAATTTTCGGCCTCCTCTTGATTTAATTTAAAATGGTCTTTAACTAAATCGATTTCATATTGAATCCTCTCTTCTGAAAAAGGTGTAGATGAAATTTCAATCTTGAATAATTTTCTATTAATAAGTTGTTTTGCTAACAGTGACAATACTTTATCATCATTAAATTGCCAAACTTTAACGGCCCCCATGATGTCGAAATCATCAAGTAAAGCAAATTGATTTAAAAGGTTATCGTCATTTTCAAAATCAGTTAATTCAATATCTCTTTCTAAAAATATTTTGAAAGGTGGACTAGCAAATAAATCTTTTCCCGATTTAACTAGTGTTTTAGCCCGTCTTAATAAATAGGTTAGCATCACCTCTGATGACACCACTGTTTTGTGCATATATACTTGCCAATACATTAAACGACGTGCAACCAAAAATTTCTCGATTGAATAAACGCCTTTTTGTTCCACAACTAGTTGATTATCTACAACATCAAGCATGGCAATTATTCTATCACTTCCGATCACGCCTTCCGAAACACCTGTGTAAAAACTGTCTCTATTCAAATAATCCATTCTGTCCATATCCAATTGGCTGGAAACCAATTGATGTAAAAACGACTTGGAATATTTATCTTCAAAAATTTCAATCGCTAAATCAAGTTTTCCTCCAAATTCTTTAGACAAACGTTGCATAAAAAGTAAAGAAATTTCCTCATGACTAACTCCTTTCACAATGTCTCTTTCTAAAGTGTGACTGAAAGGTCCATGACCAATATCATGCAACAAAATGGCGATTAAAACGGCTGTTTCTTCTTCTTCAGTAATTTCAATCCCTTTATACCGCAGTGCTTGAATAGCCTTTGTCATTAGGTGTGTGGCTCCAATTGCATGGTGAAAACGAGTGTGCAAAGCCCCTGGATATACGAGGTGTGACATTCCTAATTGCTTTATCCTTCTTAGTCTTTGGTAAAATGGATGTTCAATTAAATCGAAAATTATATCCTTGGGTAAGGAAATAAAACCATACACAGGGTCGTTTATAATTTTCTTCTTGTTATTTATGTTGAGGTTTGGACGCAAATCTTTACTTTTATGAATATCATGTAAATTTAAAAATAATCAGACAATGCAAGTGAAAATTCTTTGGGCAGATGACGAAATCGACTTATTAAAGCCACATATTATATTCTTAACACAGAAAGGGTACGAGGTAGAACCCGTTCGCAGTGGAGGGGAAGCAATTGAAAAATGCGAAGAAACGGCTTATGATATCGTTTTTTTAGATGAAAATATGCCGGGAATTTCTGGTTTAGACGCTTTGGCGAAAATAAAAGAGCTCAGACCAATGGTTCCTGTGGTGATGATTACCAAAAGTGAGGAAGAAAGCATTATGGAGGAGGCCATAGGTGGAAAAATTGCCGATTATTTAATTAAACCTGTAAACCCAAATCAAATTCTTTTGAGTTTAAAAAAGAATCTTGATCAAAGTAAATTGGTCTCTGAAAAATTAAATACCAATTACCAAAGAGAATTTAGGCAAATTGGAATGGACTTAAGTGATCGTTTAGATGCGCAGGAGTGGAGTAGCATGTATAAAAAATTGGTCAATTGGGATTTAGAATTCTCCAAAATGGAGGATCAAGGAATGCAGGAGGTTTTTGATATGCAATTGAAAGAGGCCAATTCCTCATTTTCTAAATTTATTGAAGAAAATTATTTGGATTGGTTGAATGGGGTTGAAGAGGGGCCTCAAATGCTACATACTTTATTTAAGGATAGGATAGCTCCGCACATGAAAGAACCAGTTTATTTGCTGGTGGTTGATAATTTACGTTATGATCAATATCAAATGCTTCGTCCTGCATTAAGTAAATATTTTTCTTTTGATAAGGAAGAAATTGTTTATTCGATTTTACCTACAGCCACTCAATATGCGAGAAATGCACTTTTTGCTGGTTTAATGCCGAGTGAAATAAAAAAGAAATATCCTAATCTATGGGTAGGAGAAGAGGAAGAAGGAGGTAAAAATGTTCATGAGGAAGATCTGTTGAAAAAACAATTGAAACGTCTTGGAATTGAAGCTAAAGTTGGATATAGAAAAATCACAAATTTAGAGGCTGGTAAGAAATTATATGAAAACCTTAATCAATTAAAAAATAACGATTTAAATGTGATTGTGTACAATTTCGTGGATATGCTTTCTCATGCTCGTACGGATATGAAGGTGATACGTGAATTAGCTGATGATGAAGCTGCATATCGCTCATTAACTTCGAGTTGGTTTGAACATTCACCTTTGCAAGATATAATGAAAGAGATCGCTAAAACGGGTGCAAAAGTTATTTTAACTACTGATCATGGTACCGTGAAAGTGAATAATGCTATAAAAGTTGTTGGTCCTAAAGAAACAAATACCAATTTGAGATATAAAATTGGAAAGAATTTGAATTATAAGGATAAAGAAGTATTTGAAGTAAAAAATCCTGATGAAGCATATCTACCGAAGGACAATATTTCAGACCTCTACGTTTTTAGTCGCAATAATGATTTCTTTGTCTATCCAAACAACTATAACCATTACTCTAAATATTACTCGGAAACTTTCCAACATGGTGGAATTTCTTTAGAGGAGATTTTGATTCCATATGTTGAGATGAGAGGAAAAAAATAGGATTTAGAATTTGAATACGAAGCTGCTAATTTAGTATCTTCGTATTCTTTTTTAATCAAAATATCAATTGACTACAGCAATGTTAATTGGTTAAAATCCTCAAATATGAAGTTTGTTGCAAGAACCGAAGAAGATTTAATTAATATCAGTAAAGAATTTATTGATTTAATGCAGGAATATAATTGCTTTGCCTTTAAAGGTGAAATGGGTGCCGGAAAAACCACATTTATTTCTTATCTTGCTAAGGCAATGGGAATTGTTGATCAAGTTAGTTCCCCTACTTATGGTTATGTTAACGAATATGAAAGTCCTTATTTCGGTACAATTTATCATTTTGATTTGTATAGAATTGAAGATGAAAATGAAGCCTATGATATAGGAATTGAGGAATATATTTATGACGATAACATTATTTTGATTGAGTGGGCAGAAAATATTGAGAACCTTTTACCTGAAGATTGCGTATGGGTTAATATTACTAAGAATGATCAAGACGGTCGTGAGATTGAAGTAGATATATGAAGACAGATCCAGAGATAATTAAAAGCCTAATGAAGGAGGGTAGACTTCTTCCTCAAGAGGAAATGTTAGAAATTGCCCGTAAAAAAGGTAATTTGAAAATTGGGATTCCAAGAGAGTATTCTTATCAAGAAAGACGGGTAGCGCTTGTTCCCGAAGCTGTTTCTTTATTGGTGGCCAATGGTCATGATATTAGAGTTGAAACGAAAGCTGGTGAAAATGCTAATTTCTCTGATAGGGCTTATTCTGAAGCTGGAGCCGAAATTGTTTACGATCGAAAAGAGGTTTTTCAATGCGATATTGTTTTTAAGGTTTCACCTCCAATAGAGGAAGAGGTGGATATGATGGGAACAGGTCAAACTTTAATCTCTGCGCTTCAAATTAATCTACAACCTAAACAGATTTTGCAAAAAATGATGCAAAAGAAAATTACTGCTATCGCTTGGGATTATATGCGCGATGATGAAGGGCATTTTCCTGTGGTTAGAGCGATGGGAGAAATTGCAGGTAATACATCAATTCATATTGCTGCAGAGTTACTTAATGCATTTAAAAATGGAAAAGGTGTAATGCTAGGAGGAATTGCTGGTGTTCAACCGACGGAAGTGGTTATTTTAGGCGCAGGAACAGTAGGGGAATTTGCTGCTCGTTCTGCCTTAGGATTAGGGTGTTCTGTGAAAGTATTTGATAATTCATTAGGAAAACTTAGACGACTTCAAACAGCTATAGGACATAGAATATTCACATCTATTATTCAACCAAAAGTTTTGAATAAGGCCTTAATGAGAGCTGATGTAGTAATAGGTGCCGTAAGGTCACCATTTGGAAAAACTCCTTGCATCGTTTCTGCCGATATGGTAAGCAATATGAAATCAGGTTCCATAATTATTGATGTAAGTATAGATCAAGGAGGATGTTTTGAAACTTCTGAGTTAACAAATCATGAAATGCCAACATTTGACAAATATGGTGTAACACATTATTGTGTGCCTAACATTGCTTCACGTGTTTCTAGAACGGCCTCTTTCGCTATTTCGAATATTTTTGCTCCTGTTTTAATTAAAATGGGTGACAAAGGAGGTGATAAAGAATTAATTAAAAGAGATCATGGTTTTAGAAGTGGTGTGTATATGTACAAAGGTACTTTAACTAGTGAAGTATTGGGTAAGGTGTTTGATCTTAATTACAAAGAAATTGAGCTTTTGTTGATGGGAATGTAATCGATTAGCTTTTGCACTTCTAAGGATGACATGAATTCAAAATACTTGCCTGTGTCCAATTTCTTTTTTAAATAGAATGAGCACAGGAAAAATGCTTTTTTTCTTGGTCTACCTGCATATCTGTTCTCGAATTTATCAGCTGAAATAATCATAGGAATGAGAAGATGATAGGCGTCCAATTTATTTATTCTAAAAGTTAAAGATAATTCAGAATCTTATTAGGCTTTTGAAGAACTTATTAATATTCCTCCTATTTTTGCATTCTAATAATTGTGATTATGAAAGGAATTTGGAAAAGACTTAGGTATTATTTAATTGGTTTTCTTATTGGAACTATTTTCGTAAGTATTTTATTCAGAGACAGAGGGTGTTCTTGGACTCCAACCAATAGAGTTAAAAATTCCATTCAAGATAAGATTATTGTGTTTCCAGAAAATCAGATTAAATCGTTCGATGCATTAGGATTGAATAAAGAAAGCATTTATAAATTTTTAGTAGAGGCAGATGTTGATTTTTCAAATAGTTTAAAAGATAAGTTTCCTAAGGTTTATATTGTTGAAGAAAATGACTCGATAGATAGACGATTACAATTCTCACTGTACGAAGATAGTTATATCACAATCGCTCATGTTTTAGATAAGAATGAAAAACCGAAAAGATATGAGCAGTTAGAGGGGTGGGGAACAATGGTGCGTTTACCTAAAGATTCAGCTTTGGTTTTTATTGATAAATCAAATTATACTCAATGTAAATCCAGAGGGCTGGCTTCAACTGAACAGCAAGATATTGTAAAAGCATTGAAATCAACAGGAAGAGTTGATTTCTCTAGAAGCGATTTAATGCTAACAAAAGCAGTTCAGCAAATACAGTTTGTGCAAAGCGATACTGTCGAAGTAAACGCAAAAACAATTTGGTTCGAATCAAGAATCACTTTTAAAGATTTTGATTGGGATTACAAATTAGAATGTGAATAAAAAAATGTAGTAGGTTTATCCAATTTGGCAAGTCTACAATTTTTTATCAGGATTCATGATGCCAGCATTCACCTTCACATCTATGTGATTTTCTTCTGGAGTTATTGGGCAAGAGTAGCGATAGGAATATACGCAGTAAGGGTTATACGCTTTGTTAAAATCCACTCTTACTTCTTTGCTTTTGATAGACATTTCGATATCCAAATATCTTCCTCCGCCATAGGTTAATTCTGGGGCATTGGCATCTTTAAATGGAACAAATACATAGTTTTTGTAATCCGAACCTTTCAATCCAAGGTTTTTATATACGGCTAATTTGAATTTTTTCCCGGAGTGATTAAAATGAAGATATCCTAAACGTTGATATTTTGGAGTCCTACTTGTGGTAGTAGGCATTTCAAATTTTCTACCTTTTTTCTTTTCGAATTCTGCAGTTAAAACCCAACTTGAATCTATTTTGAAATGATTCAATTGATTTATTTTTTCCTGTTCTTCTGAATTTAAAATTGAATCTGTAGCTAATAATTTATTTTCAAATTTATCTCTTTCGGTTTGAATCGATTCTATATAATTGACTTGGGTAAATGCAACCATTGTAGGCAAGAATAGTAGAAGAGCTAATGTTATGGTTTTCATATTGGAATCTATTAATTGATTGATTATTTCTTTTTCTATTGAACTTAAGTGTTTCTTGCCCCAAAAATTGTACTTCCAATTCTTACCATATTACTTCCTTCACCAATGGCGATTTCGTAATCTCCGCTCATTCCCATGGAAATGATAGAGAAATCCTCATTATATTTAAAGAAATGGCTTCTAAAAACTTCGAAATAGTTATTTAATGTTCTGAATTCATCTTGAACTTTTTCTTTATTTTCAGTAAATGTCGCCATTCCCATAACTCCACGAACATTAACATTTTCAAGATCAGCAAATTCTTTCTTTTCGAACATTTCTTTGGCTTCTTCGAAATCGAAACCAAATTTACTTTCTTCTTGTGCAATATGAAATTGGATTAAAACATCAATTATTCTGTCCTCATTTTTTGCACGTTTATTAATTTCTAAAAGAAGTTTAAAGCTGTCTACTCCATGTATAAGAGACACGAAAGGAGCGATGTATTTTACTTTTTTGGTTTGTAAATGACCAATAAAATGCCATTCTATATCCTTAGGAAGCTCTTCATGTTTGTCTACTAATTCTTGAACACGATTTTCTCCAAATATACGTTGACCAGTTAGATAAGCTTCCAAAATTGCCTCATTAGGCTTGGTTTTAGAAACAGCAACAAGTGTTACATCCGTAGGAATACTGCCTTTAACCTTTAATAAATTTACTGCAATCATTCGTCAATTCTATAAATAGTTAATCCACTACGCATTTTAGGTTCAATAAATGTAGACTTAGGAGGCATAATTGCATTTTCGTCAGCAACTGCTTTTAGCTGTTCCATTGTAACGGGGTACAATAAGAATCCCACTTGATTTTCACCAGAATTAACAGAATGTTCTAAGGCTAAAATTCCATCTTCACCGCTTTGAAAGGAAATATTTTCATCCGTAGTTAAATCATGAATTCCTAAAACAGGAGATAAGATGTAACGTGTTAAAATTTCAGCATCAATGCTGCTTACGGCATCTAATTTACTGTGTTTTTCTGTTCTTAACCTTAATCTGTACCAACTTCTATCAATGAACATGTGAATATCATGAAGTTGCTCTGGAGCTTTTGGTCGTTCTAATTCTTTCACTTCAAAATGATTTTCAACTAACTTTATTAATTCCTTTTTCGAATGACCATTTAAGGTGCTACATAAACGATTGAAAGGCATAATATTTAATCTCTCTTCATCAATAAAAAAGCTCAAAAAGGAGTTGTAATTTTTATCTTTGTTATAATCTCCTTTGGCCGCTATCAAGTCATGTAAACGTACTGATGATGCAGATCTATGATGACCATCTGCGATGTAACAAGTTTCTATATTCGCATAAGCATCTTGAATTTGCTTTACTTCTTCACGCGTAGTGATCCATAATTCATGTACTGATTCATCGGTTGTTGCAAATTCATATTCAGGACGTTTCTTTACAATTTTCGTAAGAATTAAATCTAATTCATCGCTTTTCTTATGACTTAAAAGCACAGGTTCTGCATTAAATCCTACTATGTCAAGGTAATTTGTAAACATAGCTTCTCTAGATGCCAATGTAGCTTCGTGTTTTTTTATTTTATTGTCCTTATATTCTTGAACACTTGCCCCGCCAATAACTCCGAGGTAGGAGTGATTTGGAGTTGATTGTCTATAAACATAAAATGCCTCATCTTCATCTTGAAGTAGAATTCCTCTGGCAGAAAACTCTTCATACTTATCTTTAACCTTTAAAAATCGTTCTATAGTATTGGGTAAAGTTCTCGTATTGTCATTTTCAAAAAATTCTGGGTGAATAATATGAATAAATGAAAATGGATTTGATTCTAACTTGGCTTCAAGAATTGAATGTTTGTAGGTTGACACTGCACGAGAAGCTACTAAATGAGCTTTACTACGCACAGGACGGATAGCTTTAAAAGCTTTAATTTTTGTCATAGTTTATGAATTACATAGTTGGATTGCTTTCAATTACAACAAAGATAAAAATTTGTTTGAATCACTATCAACTTATCCAATTTAGAAAAGTATAATAAATAGATTCCTAACTTTCACATTCTTTTTAGACCGGATTGCTTGTAAATCTTTTTTAAGCTGTAACTTTGCGGCATGAAGACAAAAACGCTGAAGAAAAACAAAGTGAATGTTGTCACTTTAGGGTGTTCAAAGAATATTTATGATTCAGAAGTGCTAATGGCACAATTGAAAGCCAATAAATTTGAAGTTGAGCATGAAGCAAAGCAGGATGATTCTGAGATAGTAATCATTAATACTTGTGGATTTATTGATAATGCAAAACAAGAATCTATAGATACTATTTTGCGTTATGCTCAAGCAAAAAAGGAAGGTCAAGTTGATAAAGTTTACGTAACAGGTTGTTTATCTCAAAGATATAAAGATGAGCTAGAACAAGAAATTCCAGAAGTTGATGCTTATTTTGGTACACGTGAATTGCCACGAATGCTAAAAACTTTAAAAGCGGATTATAAACATGAATTAGTTGGTGAAAGGTTATTGACAACGCCATCTCATTATGCTTATTTTAAAATAGCAGAAGGTTGTGATCGACCATGTTCTTTTTGTGCTATTCCTATCATGAGAGGGAATCATAGATCTACTCCAATTGAGGACTTGATGAAACAAGCACAAGGATTAGCTGCAAAAGGAGTAAAGGAGTTGATGTTGATTGCACAGGATTTAACTTATTATGGGTTAGATTTATATAAAAAACGTGCCTTAGCTGAACTTGTAGATCGACTTGCGGATGTTGAAGGAATTGAATGGATTAAATTGCATTATGCCTTTCCAACTGGATTCCCAATGGATGTCTTAGATGTAATGAGAGAAAGAAGTAATGTTTGTAATTACTTAGATATGCCATTACAACATGGTTCAACGAATATGTTGAAAGCCATGAGAAGAGGAACTACAAGAGAAAAGACAGAAAGACTTATATCTGATATTCGCGATAGAGTACCAGGAATTGCAATTAGAACTACTTTGATTTCAGGTTATCCTGGTGAAACAGATGCTGATTTCCAAGAAATGTACGATTGGGTTGAAAAATCTAGGTTTGAGCGTTTAGGAATCTTTACTTACTCTCATGAGGAAAACACGCATGCTTTCAATTTCGAAGACAATGTCCCAGCTGCCATTAAACAACAACGAGCTGATGAAATCATGGAATTACAATCTGGAATTAGCTATGATTTGAATCAAACACATGTGGGACAAGTAAGAAAGGTTTTGTTTGATAAAGCAGAGGGAGAATACTTTATTGGTAGAACAGAATTTGATTCTCCTGAGGTTGATAATGAGGTTTTGATTAAGGCCAAAGATAATTATGTGAGAATTGGAGATTTTGCACCAATTCTAATTACATCAGCTGATCATTACGATCTATATGGAAAATTAGCAGATTAATATTTAAGTCCATTTGACGATTACATGAGTCAATGAGAAATTTAAGATAATATAAATACAAAAGCGGCGCAATTTTAATTGCGCCGCTTTTGTATCATTAATAAATTGAAAACCCTTATTTTTTTATTTTTTCTAATCCTTTGTCAATAAGACCTGAAACTGCATCAGTTAAGGCCACCTTATTGTTAATGTATAGTTTGTCGATCAAAGATTTCCCAATCAACTTCCAGTCCATGCCAGAAGATTGTTTAGGAGAATTTTCCATAATTTTCTGTCCCGCTTTATCATAAAGATAGTCTAACGATAACCCTACAAGGTATTTATTGAATTCGAACTCACCAGAAAATTGATGATCTACGGTTTTCTCTACCTTACTTTCTATAAATCCAAAAAGATTTTTAGGTTTAATGTATTCTTTACCATAGACTTCAATGATTCCTTTAGAGATTTCGATCTCTTTTTTGATTCGCTCTTCTTCCTCTAATAAATCCTTATAACTGTTAATTGTCTTCATATCTTTCTTGTCATTGCACGTGTGAAAAAATTAAGTAAATATCCGAGTGTTCCTTTATAGAATATTCGCATGAGTAGAATTGTTAATAGCGGAATAGCACCAACTATTAAAAAACCTAGAGAATAAGAATCAAGCACTCCACCTAAATATATTGCCAAAGCAAAACCAAAAAAAGACATTCCTATCATTATAAGTATGACAGTAAGTAACCCATGAGTTGCTCTTGATAGAAGTTGAGAGGTTTTTTGTACGCTCTTTATTCTTCCCAATTCAAAATATGACTCAGCTAGGTTTTTAACTTCTTGTATTCCTTCTTTGGTTATGTTCTTTTCCCTCATAGTTCTGTGTAGTTAGTGAAAGCCTTGTATTCTATGCTTACGATTTGATATGCGCTTTCTTTAACAGTTCGTCTCCTTTTTCTACTACTGCATCTTTAGCGCTTAATAATGCGTCTCTCGTTGCATCTGATGCTTCACCAAATTTCTTAGCAATTACGTCGCGTGTATCTTTACCACTTTGCGGTGCTAATAATAATGATACTCCTGCTCCAACAACTGCTCCTGCTAATGCTGCTACAATGATTTTTGATTTTTCGTCCATAATAATATATTTTTTTGTTAATACTGTTTTATTAAAGGTACGTAATTAAACATGCTATTCAAAGTTGAAAATCACAAAAAAAATTAAAATCATTTAGGTGGATTTAATGTATTATTATTTCAAAGCACAGGCTTTCGCGGTGTAATAAAATGTTATAATAACCTTATGATTAATTTAATCTTCGAGTAGGTTTTAGTTTTATACTTGATCATTTATAACAATTATAATAGTATATTTTAAGTAGTTATTAATTGTGTCGCTTAATATATGGCAAAAAAAAGAGACCACCATTGGTGATCTCTCCTTTAAAATGAAATGTAAATTTCAATTATTTACGAACAACTAGTTTGTTAGTTTTAACAACTTCATTGTTTTGATTACGTACAGTATAAATGTATACACCATTGTTTAGGTGACTTACATCTACTTTCTTCATTCCGTTTGCAATAGTTGTATTTACAACTTGTTGACCTGTAACAGAGTTAATGATAACAGTACCATTCTCTAAACCATCAATTTTGAAGTTTACAAAATTGTTTGCTGGGTTAGGGTAGATGCTAATTTCTTTATATTGATCAGTTACAGAAACTGGAGAAGTTAATATGATTGGATTTGACTCTCCAAATACACTAGAATATCCAGTAGCACCTTCAACAAGAACATAAACTATCATTTCAACATTCTCTTCGATTGGAGCGCTTTCAACTGCAGTTCCTGCTGCATTTAATCTAAAGTAAACACCTCCTGCTGTGAAATTATAAGTTTGAGATGCACCAGTTGTAGCTATTTGAACACCACTTCCTTGTAAAAATCCTAATGGACTATTCAACATGTTAGGAGTAACACTTGATTCCATTGCAAGAACATAATAACTAGCAACGTTTGTTTCGTCTGGAGTGTCGAAAGAAACTTCTAAATCTGAACCATTTCCATTATCAGAAACGTCATTTGCAGCCACATTTGTTACATTTGGTGCATCTGGAATTACTGCTCCAGTTGTAATGTTATCAACTTCTAATACAGAACCAGGAGTAAGTGTTGAATTTACTGTTGTAAAAATTTCACCTTCACTACTAGCGATAAAGATATCGTATTCAGCAACTGCTCCTGCAAGGTATTGCATTGTAACGGTGCTTGTTGCGAAGTTAGCTTGAATTCCGGCGAATGTTTCGAACCCTTGACCTATCAAAGATCCATTTGCATTATATGCTTGAACCAAGATGATTGCTGTGTCATTCATTGCCACGTCGTACATCACATCAAAAGTGAAATCAACAAATTTATCTGAAGTTGCTACTGTTTGGATTGCATACGCACCGTAATCTCCGTTTGGAAAGTTTGTAGCGTCTGTTGTGTTTGCCATGTTGAATGAAGTCAATTTAATGTGACTTGATCCATTTGTAGATCCACTTGTCATTTCTGTTGATGGTTCAACAGTCATAGATCCATCAGTTACATCTCCATTTGAAGAAAAAGCTTGGTTTGTAACCCAACTATCTGGTTCTCCAGCTGTCCAGTTTTCAAAACTTGGATTTGAAATTTGAGCACTAATTGCAGCACTTGCTAATAAAGCCAATGCAGATAAGTAAATTTTATTCATAATATTATTTTTTTAATTTGCTCAAATATACATATATTCTAGCGTCACACCTATTTTTTAAGTTTTTTTACAATTTCAGGTTTTACTTTTAGTTTCAGTAAAAGTGTCTCTTAGAGGGTTGAAGATTGTGTTGTCTATATTTTTATTTTCCTAATCGAGGATCACCTGCAATGCTCATTTTTTTAGATTGAATTACATTCATACTGCAAAAACCAAAACGATCTGTAATTTCACCATAACAACCATAAATTCCCATCCCTACAATTGGGTATTGATGAACTACATCTGTAAAATGAACTGCGTCAAAATAATTACCCTCTTGATCAATAAAAGTGCTTAATCGCATGATTTTGCCTTGTGATGTTTTATTGAAACGAGTAGTCACTAATTTTCCATATAAAAGCACTTTTTTATTTACATGCAGGTTCATCTCTCTGGCTTTTATATGTGATTTAAATTCTTCTGTTACTAAAGAAAAGTAATCGTGAATGGTGAAGTCTAATAACTCCATTTCATCGTAAACATTCTCTAACCAATGTGAATTCAATTTTGGAATTGTAAAATCTTGATTTTGCACACGAAATAATTGTACTTGCTCTTGAACTTGACGTTGTTTCGTTGCATTTAATCTAAAAGTAGCTTTCCAGAGTAGTTCTGTTTTTGGTGTTAAGAGAAATCGAAAAGCATTAATGCGAATTAAAATGGTTATTTGCTCTATGGATATGGTAATACGATCCATGAAATCATCTAAAGATTTGAATTCTCCAAATACTTGTCTTTCATTTAAAATCCGTTGAATAACCAATTGTTCTAGACTTTTTAAATATCCAAAACCTAAGTAAATAGTTTTACCGATTACTCTATTTACATGTTCACTGGTATTTATACATGGTAATTCAATTTTGGCACCACACATTTTTGCTTCGTGGATATAATGTTCAGCGGAGTAAAAACCACCACCATTATTTAATACAGCTACCATAAATTCAATTGGATAATAACATTTTAAGAATAAACTTTGGTAGCTTTCCACAGCATAAGAAGCCGAGTGGCCTTTAGCAAATGCATATCCTGCAAAGCTTTTGATTTGATTCCAAATTTCAAAAATCAGCTTGTCTTCATGTCCTTTCTTTCTACTATTAGCAATGAATTTATCCTCTACAGCTTTAAATTCAGAAGCTGAGCGTGATTTACCACTCATTCCTCTTCTGAGAACATCTGCTTCACTTAAAGTTAAATCCGCGAATTTACTGGCTACTTTCATGACGTCTTCTTGATACACCATCACGCCATAAGTTTCAGGCATAATTTCTAATAAAATAGGATGGGCTTCTTTCCTTTTTTCAGGATAACGATGTCTTTTTATAAATTCATCTTTCATTCCAGAACCTGAAACACCAGGCCTAACGATAGAACTCGCAGCGACCAAACCAATGTAATCTTCGGTTTTTAGTTTTTGCATTAATCCGCGCATGGCAGGAGATTCAACATAATATGCTCCAATTGCTCCACCCGTTTTTAAAAGATTATTTATTTTCTCATCGTTTTTGAAACGCTCAACATCTGTGATGTCAATTTCTGGCGCATTCGGATTGTTTTCTTTAATTATTTCTAAAGCATCTTTGATTTTCGCTAATCCACGTTGACCTAAAATGTCAAATTTGAAAATACCTACATCATCAGCAATATTCATATCAAATTGAACTGTTGGAAAATCCTTTGGAGGGAGGCTTGTGGCAGAATAATAATGAACAGGTTTGTCTAAGATTAGAACTCCGGCAGAATGCACACTCACATAATTTGGGAAACCTTCAATTAACTTTCCGTATTTTAAAACAAGTTTAGAAACGTCATCTAGTTGACCTTCTACGGTGCCTTTGCTTAATTTATCAATTTCTTCTTTCGGTAAGCCAAACACTTTTCCCAATTCTCGAACTACAGCTCTATATTTGAAAGTAACGTAAGTTGCCATCAATGCCACATGATCAAAGCGATCAAAAATATATTGGGTAACGGTATTTCTATCTTTCCATGAAAAATCAATATCAAAATCGGGTGGGGAAGCCCTAAAAGGATTGATGAATCTTTCGAAATATAAATCGAGTTCTACAGGATCTACATCTGTAATTCCCATAATGTAAGCAACTATACTATTTGCACCACTTCCTCTTCCCACATGAAAGAAGTTATTCCTTTTTGCATATTGAATGATATCATAATTGATCAAGAAAAAAGAAACAAATTTTAAATCAATGATGACTTTCAATTCTTTCTGAAGACGATCAAGTACTTTTTGAGTCGGATTTTTATAGCGTTCGTGAATTTTTTCATCACACAAGTCCAACAACATTTTACAGTCTTCTTCAAAACTATTCAGGTATAGGTTTTTATTTTGATTTTCACGTTTATCATTAAATCCAAAACTGACATTGCATTGTTGGAGTAGTGATTCAGTATTTGAAATAATAGAAGGAAATTCTTTAAAATACTCCTTTAATTCTGATTTAGAATGTATTTTATCGGTTTGCAAACATTCCTCGGAAGTAGGGAGTTTACTCAATAAAGTATTGTTGTCAATTGCTCTCAGTAATCGGTGTGCATTGAAATCTTTTTTATCTCTAATCGTAACTTGTTGCTGAATGACGAGTTTATCTTCAAATTTTCTCACGTAGGAAAACCGAAGTTTATTTATTTCAGCAATAGAAATACCAATAAATTCATTTTCTGAGAAAGTGTTGAGATTGAGTTCTAAAACTTTCTCGAAGGGATAAATAATAAGAACGTCTTCTAATTGTTTTGGTTTTTCTGGAATAGCGGTTTTAGATTCTAAAAAAGAGGACAAATAACGATTGATGTTTTCAAAGCCAGCATTACTTTTCGCAAGTGCCACAAATTGCTGCTTGTTACCGTTTCTAAAATCGATGCCAATTACGGGTTTTATGTTCAGCTTTTTTGCTTCCTGTATGAAATTCATACAAGCAGACGTATTATTAATGTCTGTCAGCGCAATAGAATCAATATCATTATCGATTGCAAGCTGCAGCAATTCAATTTCGGAAAATGTTCCGTAACGCAAAGAGTAATATGTATGACAATTGATATACATACACTTACTGTTTTCTGTGGGCTAAAACTAAAGGTGGTTCACCATTAAAGGGATTTTTAAATCTTCCTATAGATTTTGCGCCCATAGAAGAAGCTCTCATAATGCTTAATTCTCCATATTTATCGCGAACAGTATCCATGGCGTTGTACAGTTTGAGCATTTGCTCTGTATCATCAAAAAGGTTGATTTGATAATTTCCACTTACAATGTCAGAAACCTTAACACCTACCAACCGAATGAGTAACCTTCTTTGATATAAATTTTTAAATAATTCTAAAACCTTAGGAATGATAATATGGTCTGCGCTTGTATAAGGTATCTTTATTTGTTTGTTGTAGGTGTTGAAATCCGAATATCTAATTTTCACACTAATTGTTCCTGCTAGTTTATTCCCTTTTCTTAATTGATAGGCTAGGTTTTCCGCCATTGCAAAAATGGTTGTTTTTAGTTTTACCATATCAATGGTGTCTTTACTGTACGTTCTTTCGGTTGATAAAGATTTACGTTCGTGAAAGGCGATAATTGGTGGGTTGTCAATTCCGTTCGCTCGTTTCCAAATCGTTTTTCCATTTTTACCTAAGACACTAATCATCATTTCTAAAGGCATTTCTTGAACTACCCTTACTTTATCTACTCCAAGATTTCTTAAAATAGTATAGGTCTTTGAACCAACAGAAGGTATTTTCTTGATAGATAAAGGCGCTAAGAAGTCTTTTTCAAAACCTGCGTTGATCAATAATTGGTTATTTGGTTTTGCTTCGCCAGTGGCTACTTTAGAAACAATTTTATTTTGAGACATCCCAAAAGAAATTGGTAATCCGCTTTCTTTGATAATTTGCTGACGCAATTCAGAAGCATATTTATAGCTCCCAAAATAGGTGTCCATTCCAGAAAGGTCTGCATAGAATTCATCGATACTTGCTTTTTCAAAAATGGGAACACTTTCTTTAATGATATCTGTAACAATATTGGAGTATTTAGAATAGGTACCGGTGTTTCCTCGAATGATAATTGCTTCTGGGCACAACCTTCTAGCAATCTTCATTGACATACCAGAATGCACACCAAATCTTCTTGTTTCATAACTACAAGCTGCCACAACACCTCTGTCTCCAGTTCCGCCAACCAATAGTGGTTTTTTTTGTAACCTACTATCAATCAGTCGTTCGCAGGAAACAAAGAAAGTGTCTAAATCAAGATGTAAAATATTCTTTTCCATAGTGCAAAATTAGCTACAAATTCATACATTTGTTGCTCAATATTGTAGCATTATGAATAATTTATCAAAAAACATAAAACATTTAAGGCGCTTAAAGAAGTTAACACAAGAAGTCTTGGCTGAGGAATTGTCTGTAACAAGATCAAGAATAAGTTCTTATGAAGAAAACAGATCTTCGCCAACCATTGAGTTTTTGATTGATTTTTCGGCTTATTTTAAAATTCCAATTGATATTATCATTAAAAATGATTTAACAAAAGCGAAAGATGTTTCATTCATCGAAGTGGGAAATAAAAGGGTTTTGTTTCCGATTACTGTAGATAATGATAACGAGAATCTGATTGAGGTTATATCTTCAAAAGCCTCTGCAGGATATTTGTTGGGGTATGACGATCCTGAATATATCGAGCAATTGGAGAAGATAAAGTTGCCATTTTTACCCACAGGAAAACACAGGGCTTTTCCCATTAAAGGAGATTCCATGTTACCGATGAAAGATGGTTCTTATGTAGTGGCAGAATTTGTAGAGAATATCAAAGAAGCAAAAAGCGGGTTGTCCTATATTGTAGTCACAAAAGATGACGGAATGACTTATAAGCGATTGGTGAATTTGGTAGAAGAGAAGCAATCCTTTTTATTGAAGCCAGATAACCCAAGCTACCCACCTTATGAAGTACCTGTTTCGGAGGTTTTAGAATTGTGGAAATTTACATGTAGTATCAATACACAGGAGTATGAAGAACATGAGTTGAAATTGAGTAGTATTATTCAAATGTTTAATGGGCTGGGAGTGGAGTTGGAGGCTTTGAAGAAGAGTTTGAAGTAGTTTTTACCGCAGAGTTCACAGAGAATTGAGTTCAGTTTTAACCGCAGAGGGCGCAGAGTTATTCGCAAAGTAAGCAGAGAGTTGAGTTCACCAAGAATTCAACTTCGTTGAATATTGGTTTGGTATGTTGTGATTTAACTTAACCGCAGAGGCTTATCCTCAGTGTCCTCAACACCAAAGGTGTAACCTCAGCGAAACCTTGGCGTTCTTCGCGGTAAAAAATATGTTATTGTAGTTTTAACTGTTTAACCGCAGAGGGCGCAGAGTTATTCGCAAAGTAAGCAGAGAGTTGAGTTCACAAAGAATTCAACTTCGTTGAATATTGGTTTGGTATGTTGTGATTTAACTTAACCGCAGAGGCTTATCCTCAGTGTCCTCAACACCAAAGGTGTAACCTCAGCGAAACCTTGGCGTTCTTCGCGGTAAAAAAATTATGTTATTGTAGTTTTAACTGTTTAACCGCAGAGGGCGCAGAGTTATTCGCAAAGTAAGCAGAGAGTTGAGTTCACAAAGAGTTCAAGTTCGTTGAATATTGGTTTGGTATGTTGTGATTTAACTTAACCGCAGAGGCTTATCCTCAGTGTCCTCAACACCAAAGGTGTAACCTCAGCGAAACCTTGGCGTTCTTCGCGGTAAAAAATTATGTTATTGTAGTTTTAACTGTTTAACCGCAGAGGGCGCAGAGTTATACGCAGAGAATTGAGTTCGCAAAGGATTCACCTGCGGTAAATATTAGTTTGATTTTGTTTTGAATGGGAAGTTTTGACTGATTTTACCGCAGAGGGAACAGAGTTATACGCAAAGTAAGCAGAGAATTGAGTTCGCAAAGGATTCACCTGAGGCAAATGTTTGTTTGGAATNAAAAATTATGTTATTGTAGTTTTAACTGTTTAACCGCAGAGGGCGCAGAGTTATACGCGAAGTTCACAGGGAATTGAGTTCACAAAGGATTCACCTGAGGGAAATGTTTGTTTGATTTTGTTTTTAATGGGAAGTTTTAACCGTTTTTACCGCAGAGGGAACAGAGTTTTCGCGAAGTGTGCAGAGGCTTATCCTCAGTGTCCTCAACACCAAAGGTGTCACCTCAGCGAAATCTTGGCGTCCTCCGCGGTTAATTCTATATAATCACCTTAGTCGTATACTTCAACTCTTCCAACACAATCTGAGATTCAATATCACTAATATTAGAAATCGAAGCGACATCATTTACCAAGAAGTCACGGTATTCTTTAATGTTTGAAAATCTAGCTTTGGCCAAGAAGTCATAAGACCCAGAAATGTGATAAAATTCAGTGATTGATTCTAAAGATTCCATTTGTTGAATGAATTCTGTTCGTTTAGATGCGTGATGGTCTTTCACAGTAAGGTTAAGGAAAACAACAATTGATTTCCCGAGTAAATCAGCATCCAATAAAGCAACATATTCCTTGATATATCCAGCTTTTTCTAGTTTCTTTATCCGTTCATATATAGGAGTAGTGGTTAGGGAAAGCTCTGAAGCCATTTCTTTAGCGGTCTTTAAACAGTCCGTTTGGAGAATTTCAAGGATTCTTTGATCAATATTATCCATGTTTAGTGTTTTTAGCTGTAAAAATAAGGTTAAGTAGTAAAATATACTAATTTTTATCTATTAGTATTTTATATCACTTTTTTGAATCAAATTTGCAGCGATTTAATCTTTTACAAAATCAAAACTTTAAATGAAAAGTTTAATTTCTAAAATATAAAATGAAGAACAAATATCAAGATCTTATAGAGCAAACGTTTGACTTTCCACAAGAGGAATTTAGTGTTGAAAATGGTGAATTGTCATACAGAGGTATTGACATGAATGCATTGATTGAAAAATACGGAACTCCATTTCGATTTACATACCTTCCTGTAATTGGGAAGCAAATTGAACGCTGTCGAAATTGGTTCAATACAAGTATCAAAAAACAGGATTATAAAGGAAAATACGAATACTGTTATTGTACAAAAAGTTCACACTTTAATTTTGTGTTAGAGGAGTGCACAAAACACAAAACCAATATTGAAACGAGTTCTGCTTTTGATATCGATATTTTGATTGCTTTACACAAGAAAGGAAAGCTAGATAAGAACGCTTACATTCTATGTAATGGTTACAAAACCGAAGTGTACATTAAGAAAATCAAAGAGTTATTGGAGCTTGGATTTACTAAAGTAATTCCTGTAATTGATAACTTTCAAGAGTTTGATATTCTAGATGAGCAAATTGATGCTGAGTTAGAAATAGGAATTCGTATCGCTTCTGAGGAAGATCCAAAATTTGAATTCTATACTTCTCGTTTAGGAATCGGATATAAAGACGTTGTTTCATTTTACAACTGGAAACTAAAAGATCACAAGAAGTTTAAACTTTCCATGTTACACTTCTTCGTGAATACAGGGATTCGTGATAATGCCTATTATTGGAACGAATTACATAAATTCTTGAGCGTTTATGAAAATTTGATAAAGAATGACGCTGACATTACGTATTTAAATGTTGGAGGAGGATTTCCAGTGAAAAACTCATTAGCTTTTGACTTCGATTATGAATATTTAGTAGATGAAATTATTGGGCAAATTAAATTGTCAGCAGATCATGTAGATGCACGTCACCCAGATATTTTTACGGAATTTGGTTCTTTCACAGTCGCTGAAGCAGGAGGTATGGTGTACACTATTCTCGATCAAAAGAAGCAAAACGATAGAGAGAAATGGAATATGATTAACAGTTCTTTCATGACTACACTTCCAGATTCTTGGGCGATTAACAAACGATTTATTATGTTGCCAATTAACCGCTGGAATGAGAAATACGAACGTGTTTTCCTTGGTGGATTGACATGTGATAGTGATGATTATTATAACTCAGAGCAACATACAAACGCGATTTATTTGCCGGTTTATAATAAAAAAGAGCCAATGCATGTTGGATTCTTTAACTGTGGAGCGTATCAAGAATCAATTTCAGGGTATGGAGGAATTAAGCACTGTTTGATTCCAAGTCCAAAACATATATTATTGAGTCATGATGAAAACGGAGAATTAGTTGATGAACTATTTGCTCCACAACAAACGAGTGAAGAAATGCTTAAAATATTAGGATACTAATGAGAACATTTGGAGGAATCCCTGAAGAATTAGGGAAATTAGAAAACGCAGCGGTAGTGATTATCCCTGTGCCTTATGACGGAACTTCGACTTATGGAAAAGGAGCTGACAAAGGGTTTGAAGCATTGATGGATGCTTCTGAAAACATGGAGTTGTATGACATTGAAACGAATTCTGAAGTTTATGAACAAGGAATTTTCATTGCTCCCACAGTAACAGAAGAATCTTCACCAGAAGCGATGTGTGACGCCGTTGAAAAATCAACAGATGAATATATCGAAACTGGGAAATTTGTCAGTTTATTCGGAGGAGAACATTCTATTTCAATTGGAGCGATTCGTTCATTCAAAAAGAAATACGAGAATCTTTCCGTTTTACAGTTGGATGCACATTCAGATTTAAGACCTGAATTTCATGGATCAGCTTGTAATCACGCTTGTGCTTTACACGCAGCTTCAAAAAATACGAATCTTGTTCAAGTTGGAATTCGCAGTATGGATTCAGTAGAATTACCATTCGTAAAAGAGGAGAATTTCTTTGACATGTACCGCATTAATTCAACTTCAAACTGGATGGATGAGGTAATCAATCAGCTAGGGGAAGAAGTTTACTTAACAATTGATTTGGATGTTTTTGATCCGTCAATTATGCCATCAACAGGAACGCCTGAACCAGGAGGACTGTATTGGTATGATGTAATCACTTTAGTGAGAAGAGTAATAGAAGAGAAAACCTTAGTTGGTTTTGATATTGTAGAGTTGGCTCCAGTAGAAGGAGTTCCAGCGCCAGATTTTATGGCAGCAAAATTATTATATAAAATATTATCCTATAAATTTAATTCATAATGGGGAAAGTTAGAGAGTTTATCGAGTACAATTACAGACATTTCAACTCTGCAGCGCTTGTAGATGCGGCAAAAGGGTATGAAAAACACCTTGCAGAAGGAAAGAAAATGTTGGTTTCACTTGCTGGTGCAATGAGTACAGCTGAGTTAGGAATTTCATTAGCAGAAATGATTCGTCAGGACAAAATTCACATGATTTCAACTACAGGTGCAAACTTGGAGGAAGATTTAATGAATTTAGTAGCTCACGACAGTTACGAACGTGTACCACATTACCGTGATTTAACTGCTGAAGACGAATGGGCATTATTAGAAAGAGGTTTAAATCGTGTTACGGATACATGTATTCCTGAAGAAGAAGCATTCCGTCGTTTACAACAACATGTTTTTGATATTTGGAAAGATGCTGAAGATAAAGGAGAACGTTATTTTCCGCATGAATTTTTATACAAATTGGTTTTATCTGGAGTTTTAGAGCAATACTATGAGATTGATCCTAAAAATTCATGGATGGTTGCAGCTGCGCAGAAAAATTTACCGATTATCGTTCCAGGTTGGGAAGATTCAACCTTAGGTAATATTTTCGCTTCTTACTGCATCACAGGAGAGTTGAAACCTTCGACAATGAAGTCAGGAATTGAGTACATGATGTGGTTGGCAGATTACTACACAAACAACGCTGGTGAAGAAGGAATTGGTTTCTTCCAAATCGGTGGAGGTATCGCAGGAGATTTCCCAATTTGTGTTGTGCCGATGTTGGCGCAAGATTTAGAACGTGAGGATACACCATTCTGGAGTTACTTCTGTCAGATTTCTGATTCTACAACAAGTTTTGGTTCATACTCTGGAGCAGTTCCAAACGAGAAAATTACTTGGGGTAAATTAGGAATCGATACACCAAAATTCATTATTGAATCGGATGCTACGATTGTAGCGCCGTTGGTGTTTGCTTACTTGTTGGATCAGTAGATAAAAACGTTATATATATTTTAATAGCGTAGGACGGAAGTTCTGCGCTATTTTTTTTGTGGATGATGGCACGCGGATGACGCGGATGCAAGCAACGCGGATATACACGGATTTTTTTATGAGTTTATTTAAAGGGTAAAGTGAATTAGATACTATGTTTTAGTCGATTAAGTTATTCTACTTTGATTTGGCAGTAAAATTAATTTATTTCCGAATCTTAGTAAGAAACTTAAGGTTTTTTAGTTGCAACAGGTCCTATTAAAAGTAGTTCTTCAAGAATAGATTCTGATTTTTTAGTCATTTTTCCTTTTTCAATTTCATCCAAAAGTTTATCCAACTGATTTTTAGGCAGTGTTTTTACTATTTTCAGTAATTCTTTAAATCCTATTTTTACTTGAACTCCCATATTATCAAATACACAAAAAAAAATCGAAATTATTTATTTTAGTAAATTGAGTTTTAGGATTACATGAATTTAAATAGATTTAGAAACTAGAGTCCTCTTCCTTAATCCCTCTTCAAAGAAGGAAAGGCTTCGAATCGAAATTTTAGATGTAATTATTACATTCTTTGATTTTTTAAATCCGCGACCAATCCGCGTTCGGAGATTCGTGTCATCCGCGTTCCTTTACAGCGCTACATTTATATTCAACCATACAATCCCAATCCCAACTTTAAATCGTAATTTTGCACCATGAAATTTGAAGATTATAAAATAGCGAAAGTTATAAAAACTGAAATTAAGAATCTAGGTTGGGCAAGGCCCACAGATATTCAGTTTAAGGCAATTCAACCGATTTTGAATGGAGAGGATGTTTTGGCAATCGCACAAACGGGAACTGGTAAAACAGCGAGTTTTGTGATTCCTATTTTAAATTCAATTCACAATCAATTAGAAAAGAATTCTGAGCATTTTGTTCGTGCTTTGGTGATGGTTCCAACAAGAGAATTGGCTGAACAAGTTCAAAAGGTATTTGCTGAAGTAGGAAAAGGAATTGATGTTCGTTCTCGCTCTTTAATGGGAGGTGTTTCACAAGATGATCAAATAGCAGATTTGGACAACGGAATTGATGTTGTTATTTCTACGCCTGGACGAATGTTCGACTTGATTTCACAAGGTGTTTTAAAGGTTGATCGCTTACAGACTTTGGTTTTAGATGAAGCCGATCACATGTTGGATTTAGGTTTTATCAAGGACATTCAAGATTTGATGCGTCATATTCCTCAGAAACGTCAAACTTTGTTCTTTTCAGCTACAATTGACAAGAACATTAAGAAAATCGCTTATAACTTGGTGAGAAATGCCATTCGTATTCAAATTTCACCAAAAGATCCTGTTGCTAAAAATATTGAACACGCCGTTACATTTGTTGAAATGGACGATAAACGTTTCTTTTTAGAGAACATCGTAAAAGAAAATGAAGGTTTGAAAATTATGGTTTTTGTTAGAACGAAAGTTCGTGCAGAACGAGTAGTTAAGGCATTGGAGCGTGTGGCAATTGAAGCGGTGACAATTCATGGAGATGTGGAGCAAAAAGACCGATTTGAGGTTTTAAGAAAATTCAAAGACAATGAAGTTTCAATTCTTGTAGCGACAGACGTTGCAGCTCGTGGAATTGATATTCCTGGAATTGGAGCAGTAATTAACTACGATTTACCAGATGAACCAGAAAATTATGTTCACCGTGTAGGTAGAACAGGACGTGGAAAAGAAAAAGGTGTCGCTATTTCATTTTGCAGTGAAGGGGAAAAGATTTTATTATCAGCAATTGAGGCTTACAATGGGACTGAAATTGCAATTTATGATCTTTCAAAACAAGATTATAGCGCCATTTTAGAAGATTCTGAAGACGGAACGAATGATTGGAGGAAATTGATGGCCGAAGAAGAAAAGAGAACGGGTAAAGGAAATGAATGGTAAAATTAATTACGAATTACGAATGTGTTCAATTCGTAATTCGTAATTCAAAAATTCGAAATTAATTAACCCTCGCAGCTAACACATTCCACCAAGTTCTTCACCACAAATTCTTTACCAACACTTTGGCTTCTTTGGTAGTATAAAGTTTTTACACCTAATTTCCATGATTCAATAATTAATTTATTGATATCCTTAACTGGCAAATTTGAAGGGATATTTAGGTTTAAACTTTGAGATTGATCAATAAATTTCTGTCTTATTGAAGCTTGTTGGATAATTTCCAATTGACTAATTTCTTTAAATGTTTTGAAAACAGCTTTTTCTTCAGCAGTTAATTCTTTTAAATGCTGAATACTTCCTTGGTTCAACATGATACTTCTCCATGTTTCTTCATTATCAAGGTCTTTTTCAACAAGCAGATTCTTAAGGTATTTGTTTTTTCTTACAAAGTTTCCTTTCGCTAATCCAGCTTTATAGTAATTGCTGCTCAAAGGTTCAATTCCTGGAGAAGTTTGTCCCAAAATAGCAGAAGATGATGTAGTGGGAGCAATCGCAAGTAGCGTTGTGTTTCTCATTCCATAATCTTTCAATAATTCTGGTTCACCGTAAATATCAGCCAATTCTCTTGACGCTTTTTCGGCTTCATTTTTTATGTGTGAGAATATTGATGAGGTTAATTGCTTCGCTTGCATTCCTTCAAATGGAATCATGTTTTTTTGAAGGTAAGAATGCCAACCCATTGCACCTAATCCCAGTGCGCGGTGGCGTTTTGCAAATCTATTTGCTGAAGCTAGATAATAATTGTTTTCTGTTTTTGCGATGAATTCTTGAAGAACTGCATCTAAGAAAAATATAGCCAATTGAACCGCATTTGTATCCTTCCATTCGTCATAAAGCTCCAAATTCATTGAAGAAAGGCAGCAAATGAATGACTCTTCTTCGCTTGATGGCAACATAATTTCAGAACATAAATTACTTGAATTTATGCTCATGCTTTTATCTTTATAAACTTGAGGTTTGTTCTTATTTACATTGTCTGTGAAAAACAAGTATGGCAATCCTTTTTGTTGACGTGATTCTAGAACTTTGGCCCAAATTTCACGTTTTTCCATATCACCATCTATCATTTCAACCATCCAATAATCTGAGACACAAACACCAGAAAATAGGTTTTGTAAGGGACTCCCGATGTCTTTAATTTGAAGGAATTCTTTAATATCTGGATGATCAATGTCTAAATAAGCAGCAAAAGCACCACGACGAACACCACCTTGAGAAATTGTGTCCATTGCTGTGTCAAAAAGTTTCATAAAAGAAACTGCGCCGCTACTTTGTCCGTTGTCAGTTACAGCACTACCACGTGCTCTCAATTCACCGAAATAACCCGAAGTTCCTCCACCAATTTTGGTTTGCATGATGACTTCACCTAGTTTGTGTGTGATTTCTTCAATTCCATCTGGAACATGCACATTGAAACAAGAAATAGGTAAACCACGCTCTGTTCCCATATTCGCCCAAATTGGAGAACTCAAACTCATCCATCCTTTTTCAATAAGATCGATAAATGGTTCTTTTAATTCAGGTTTGTACAGGCGCTTACTTGCCGCAGTTGCAACACGTTCTATTGCACCTTTTACTGTTTCTCCTTTAAGTAAATATCCTCGGTTTAAAATTTGCTCACTTTCATCATTGAGCCACCACAAGTTTTCCATAGTTGTATATTTTTATAAATGTTTTCTGATTAAAATAAGTTTCACATATATAGACTAGCCTCTAAACTTTCTTCTTTCTTCTTTTTCATTTTTTCTTGATAAAAAACGAAACAAAAAATCAAGGTGATTTCCTAGGTGAATGCTATGCAACATGAGATTATCTATGCTCCATGCTATATTTCTCTGCAAGAGAAATGCAATTCCACATGATAACTCACTTTCACTTGGAAACCCCGAACCCTTCGATTATGAAACTTAAGATAATCCATCCAATAGCTTAAAATAATCTTTATACTAATTTAATTAATGATATGATTTTTAATCAGGCATCAATTATTATTCTCATTTTAGAACAAGTCTGCAGCGCTAATACTTTTATCATGCTTTGTATATTCTGTAGGACGTTTAGCAAAGAAATCGTCCAAAGAATTGGCGAAAATTTCTTCTTCGAACCATGCCATTGGGCGATATTGTTCTGTGCTGATGTGATATAATTTCCCAATACCGATTTGATCTAAGCTTTCATCTACTCTAAATTTCATAAAGTGAATTAAGTTTTCTTTACTGACCGAATCAATTTCTCCATCTTCAAAAATCCAATCTAGAATCTCTGATTCAACGGTAATTGATTGTCTAACGATATTTTTGATCTCCTCTATTGTTTCTGCATCGAAAAAGTCTGGATATTCTTCTTTGATTTTATTGACAAGGAAAATTCCAGCTTTGGCGTGAACTTGCTCGTCAATTGAAGTCCATGAGATGATATTACTCACGTTTTTCATTAATCCTTTAAACCTTGTGAATGAAAGAATAATTGCAAATTGACTGAAAAGAGAAACGTTTTCTATTAGAATAGAGAATAAAATTAATGAGAAAATGTACTTCTTTTTATCGTCTGATTTCGAATGTTGGAGCGCATCTTCCAAATATTCTAATCTCTTTTTGATGGTTGGAATTTCGATTATATGTTCAAATTCTTCATCATACCCTAAAACAGCTAAAAGCCGAGAATAAGCTTCAGAATGACGAAATTCACATTCCGCAAAAGTACTTCCCAATCCATTAAACTCGGGCTTTGGCATGTGTTCATAAAGATTTCCCCAAAATGATTTTACAGCCACTTCAATTTGAGCTATTGCCAGAAGACTTTTCTTGATTGCTTGTTTTTCTTTTTCCTGAAGGTGAGAGTGGAAATCTTGAGTGTCTGCAGTAAAATCTACTTCAGAATGAACCCAAAAAGTTCTGTTGATGTTTTCAATGAAATCCATTACCTCTGGATATTCAAATGGCTTGTAATTGATACGTTTGTCGAAAATTCCCATTGCAAATAGTTTTTAAATAGTTAAAACAATTGCATAAAAAATAGGAGAGAAGATGGAGAATTAACTCGCTTCGGAACCTTGTTTTTCATGCGAAAACAAAATTCTACTTGTTAAGATTGAGTATCTGGCTTATGGTTTTGTACCACTTACAGTTGCGCAACAGCTCATGAATTTCACATGATTCCTCATTTTCCATTTAATATTCTTAATAGAAATATCAAGTTGTCTTAACAAATGGATTTTGGTCAAATATAGATAAGAATGTAAGAGGAGGAAGGAAAATAATTTTGGAGTTATGAACAAAAATTGTTGAGAAGTAGGGTAAGGTTTTGATTATTAGAAGGATGTTAGAGTGTCATCGTAATTATTTAAATTTCTTTAAAAACATCATAACGAAATGTTCTACTATCAATATATTTTAAGGTTCACAATAATATTGCAAGGGAAATTGTAACCTTTAGGAAGAGTGGTTTCATTTCGGACTTTTTTCAAGAAGTGGAAAAATTAGTTTTATGTAGAATAAAAAAAATAACTTTTCTTTCTGTTAATTAATTAAATTGAGTTAGAAAATAGAAGTGCTCATGGATTAAGACCTTTTCTTTAATTAGAAATCCTACGATAAGAAACAAAGTCATCACAAGAATTGAAAAGATGTATAGTTTTCTAAATGTCAGAAATAGCGCAGGAATCAGAGCGCCTAAAGTAAAACAGGTGAGGTTTATCTCAGATCCATACATATAAATTGAAACGTATTTTGGTAATAATGGAGAATCGAGATTTTGTATATGATCTTTGATTCTGAAAATCAATAAAATGGCATTTATTAGGATGGCTGAGATGCTTAGAATGTTTAAAATCTTCCAAATTTTATTGCTAATCTTCATTTTGAGTAATTTTTGATTGGTTTGGAATATCTTCTTGATTGACTTTTCTTCTTAATTTAAAGAGCATTCCCGAAATAATTGCAGCAATAGAATAACTGAACGATATAACAAAAGAAATATCATTCGTCATTATTAATTGTGTTAAAACAACCCCTAAACTTGTTAATGAAATTAGAACGGCTTTTGCTGTTTTTAAATCAACCTCTATATCATCAAAATATTGGAATATTACTGCTAGAATAGTGAATGTTGGAAATGAAAATGCAGCGCTAAAAAGGATATAGATTAAAAACCATTCAAAAGAGGAAGAGGAAAAGGGTACTGTCGAATCATTGAGAAACATGAAAATCATAGAGCCCAAAACTACCGTGGTAAACCAATGTTTGAAGTAATAAGACCATCTCATAAATTTAAAATTAAGATATATTTTCAGTTTCTTTCTTTTTTAATTTAAAGAACATTCCTGAAATAACTGCTGGAAGAGAATAGCCTAAAGTTGTCTCCAAAGTAATATTTTGCACTATTACTAACTCCGATAAAACCACTCCTGAAATTGTGGATAAAATTTGAATTACTTTTACTTTTTTGATTTCGATTTCAAAATTTTCAAGGTAATTGAAAACAAAAGCTAAAACTATAAATGTTGGAAATGAAAATACTGCGCTAAACAAGATTAAGATTAAAAACCATTCAATAGAGGTAGAGAAAAATGGAACAGTAATATTATTGAGAAAGATGTAAATCAAAGATCCTATTAGAACAGTTGTTATCCAATGTTTGAAAAAATAAGACCATCTCATAATTTATTCAATTTAAAAAAAATCTATTTATTAAATTTATTTTGAGCATCCAAAAAGGTTGAGTCCGATTGTTTTTTGATTGATTTTATTATGTCTAGTTTATCGATTATACTTAACTGATGAATAGCAATCCTTTTCAAGTTCTCAAACCTATTTTCTTTGCTTATTTCATTTCTAATTAATTCGGAATTTATAGATTCAAGATTAGAAAGAACCGCTAATTCATTTATACTCGCAAAATCTCTCATGTTCTGACCATTTAAAGAAAGACTCGGATTAGCCTCTTTCCATTGCTTGGCTGTGCAACCAAATAAAGCGACATTTAATAAGTCTGCTTCTTCAGCATATTCAATCCATAAATTATCAAATTTTTGAGTTGATTTAGGGATAATATGATTTTTAACTGCATCAGTATGAATTTGATAATTTACTTTACTAAGAACTCTTTTCACATCCCACTCTAAATTATATTGATTAGATTCTATTTTCTTTAACCTTTGAAATTCTTTTATTAGTAAAAGTTTAAACATCGGACTAATCCAAGCACCAAATTCAAAAGCAATATCTTTATGAGCATAAGTGCCACCGTATCTTCCACTTTTAGATATAATCCCTATTGCATCAGTGTTGTCTACCCATTTTTTTGGTGTCAAATTAAATGAGTTTAATCCTGCTTCTTTTTTAAAGGTGTCGAATTCGACACCTTTAAAACTTGGATTATTTAATTGTTCCCAGATGCCCAAATATTCTACAGTATTTCTATTTCTCATCCAATTTCTAATATGATCATTTCCTTCTTCTCCACGCACCATATCAGTTAAACAAATATAATCATCATCATTATGAGATGTGATTGCAATGATCTTTTGTTCAACTTCAATTTGTTTCTTTTTTCCAGTCATAAAATTATTGATTTAGAGAGGGTTATTTAAATTTGTTCCTTTATCATTAATGAAAATACGAAGAAATTGATAAAATCCATAAATAATTTTGGCTTAGGCTTTTAATTCGTTTTTCAATCAACTAATACCTTCCTCACAACTTTCCCAGAACCAACATCAAAATGCAAAAAGTAAATTCCATTCTCAAAACCAGAAACATCAATTGTAACCTTTTCACCAAAAGATTCCATCGTTTTTACCAACTTCCCATTCACATCAAAAAACTCGATTTCTCCATTTATATTTTGTGAACTCTCAATCGTCAGAATCGAACTTACCGGATTTGGATATATGCTAAAATCTAAAGCATCTTGATTTTCAATTCCTAAAGTGATATTTACATAACAATCAGAATAGGATGGATGCTGAAAGAAATCTTGATTGTTTGAAAAAGAACAAGTCATTAACATTGAATCTGGAACTTCTCCACTAAATTTAGTTGGTGTATTTGGAAAAAGTGGCCCATGAACACTCCCAATTCCTTCAATCCAAACTTCACTTAAGTGATCAAAAGCTGTGGGACCAGTTGGTTCAGTAAAAATGAATTTTCTATAACTTTCTCCGTTCAACTGAACGGTTTCAATTTCATCTACATGAATCCATGAAGTGAAGTAGTCAAAATCATAAAATACACTATCTCCAATTACTAAATCAAAATTATAAAGCGTATCAATTGGGTTTGTTCCGTTTTTGTACAAAATCAAATCATTATCAACCCTTGTTAATCCTTCAAAAACTAGATTGTTTTGGAAGAAAGAATCACTTGTAGAATAAATTTTTGACCAAACTTCGCTATTTATCGTGCTGTCTCCTTGTATTCCAAAAACTGTTGTTGTAGTTGCTACAAAACTCGGATGTTCCTGGGTGGCTGCAGTGAATGATTTTGCTACGTTCCATTTTGAATCTTGATTCGAAAAGTGATGCGTGATTTGACTAAATAGGAGTGTAGGAAGTAGAAATGAGAAAACTAGAAGTGATTTCATGTTTGTGTGTTTTGTTGTGATGATTAAATTTAGGGTTTTAATTTGGAATTGAAAAACACGGAGTTTCAGATTAAGATTTATTTTTGCATATCCTCCCTCTGTATCTCCCTCCAAAGGGAGAGTTGCTCCGAACAATCAATTAATGTTAACTGATATTAATTTAAGAATAATTTTGGAATTGAAAAACTATTGTTCTTCCTAATAGAATTCTAAATAAAATGCTGCCGTGAGATTTTATCTCGTGGTCATTTTCTTTTAGAATTATTTCCATTTACTCCCAAAACTCAAATTCATAAACATGCTCAATAACAGTTTCATTGGAATAAGAATGTCTAACTTCTTTAATTATTAAAGCTTTAGTTTTATCTAAATGATATTTGTAAGTAACTAAATAAGAACTTCGTGAGTCAGATTTTGAGTCTAGTTCTATAATTCTTCCTTGTGCATCATAAGTAAAGAAATGTTGGTGCCTGTCATTGTCAATGTATGATTCAAGCGGTTGATTTCTTTCATTGGTGAGAATATCGATTAATCCAGACCTTTTCTGTGTGACGCCAATGATATTTTGGTCGTCATCTGTCAAAATACAATAGGAATTGGTGCAAAATTTATTCTTTTCGACAAATCGATAGTGCGTGTATCCTCGCGTGTTAAACTCTCCAACCAAATTTATTCTCACGACATATTTATAATTATTACTGTAAACAACATGCTCTTGTTGAATATATAAATCGACATGATTCCCTTCATAATTTGGTTCAATATCTAATTCATAATCTTCAATATAATCTAAAAGGTCGTTTTTGTAATGATATAGTTTTAGCGACTTTTCACGATCCGTTGTGTTTCTTCTTATTATCTGATTATCAGAATTGTAATTATATATTTCTTCTCGTCTGATCTTCTTGTTTTCTCCAAGATGTTCAATTTTATCAACCTGTTGCGACTTGTTTAGGAATATTTTCTTTGTTCCCATAAATCTCCTGTTAGTGTCATTGAGTTGATAACTCGTGATTCCCATAGAGTAAATTTTTCTGTTGAAATCAAGAATATCAAGCATTTGTAATTCTTTTGGATGACGCTGGAATCTAGCCAAATCGAAATTATCGTCATTTGTCAATTCTTCAATTTTTTCTTTGGAAGGCTGAACTAATTTATCTTTAAATGCAGATTTGAATTCTGGATAAACAGAAAGTAATTGCTCAACTTCATCTCCTTTTAAGTATACACGAAAAGATTCATTATTGAAGAGTTCTGCTGAGTTTGAATTTTGAGGGAATTCCACAATAACTCCATTTGTAAAGGGATATACCACTGCTTCTGAGAAATAGAGTTTAGTTCCAATTTCTACCCCTTTTTCTTCATTCTTGCTAATGCTTTCAATTCTTTCTAAATTATCTAAATCTATTTTTTGAGTTTGTAACAAATATAAAGTCTTGAATTTTGAAAGGGTTAATTTCTTTAGTTGACTTTGTTGAATAGGAGTAGGAGCGTCGTTGATTTCAGTTATTTTGTTTTTCTCGAAGTCAGCTAAATAATATTTTGTCATTGGGATTTCATCTTTTCCATAACGATCTCCATTGTTGAATTCAAAATTATAATTGATGGAATAAATTCCGCAATTATTCAGTACACTGATCAGTCTGATGTCAACGGATTTGAATTTTGGATTAACAGAATACCTATTTTCATTTCCTTGTAATCGGTTCCATTTTTCAATCTGACTTTGATATTTCAGTGCTTTATTGTTTAACTGAAAGAAGGAAACTTCATCATTTACCGTTTTTGTTGCGATAGCGAAGAATTGATCTTCAATTTTTGACCAAACCTCGTTCTTGTCTTTTTTCTGGTCATGAACGATTTCCAATTTCCTTGGAGAGTAATCCTTTTCTATCTCAGCGCTTAAAACATAAGATGAAACTGAATATTCTTTATTTTGATAAACGTCTAAAATCTGCGAATGACCTATGATAGAGAATAAGCCTAAAGTCAATATTGTTGATAATTTTTTCATTTTTTTGTCTTTAAACTATTTTTCTGTAAAAAATTCAATGGCCATGTTTCCTTCTACGATTTCTATTTTCACGCGATAGAATCCTTTTTCCTCTAAAAATCGCTGTAGAACATCAATGTCAATTGGAATAGTACTGTTTTTAGGTTTGAATGATTTGTCATTAATTAATTCTCCTTCAACGTTAATTCTAGCGGCAACATAATTCGCTCCTGCAAGAATGTTGTTTGAAGTTGCTTCAATTTTAGTCGTATCACTACCATTTATAAAATCAAAAGAAAGATCTGCTTTACTAATTACAAGTCCATAGAATCGTTCTGACTCTTTAGTTAATAGAGGAAGATTATAAAATCCACTCAAATATGGTCTGAAATTTAATTTTGCATTCAGAATATCAATTTCAAAAACATTATTTATTATCCCTTTCGGGTAACAAGTGCTGTCTTCATTTACAAATTGAATATTTTTGATTCCATTTTTGTCAAAATCCATTCCCTTGGTGTCGAAAAGCACTTTAAAAGGAGTCTCATTATTGATTTGGACCAATGGATTGTTTTGTAAAGTAACAGCAATTTTCTTGGTGATGAGAGTAGCATAAACTGTTCCTTCTCCATTAAAACCATATCTAAAACTTCCCTCAATATTGCTAATGTATCCTTCCGTTTTACACGGATTTAGGTTGAATTTTAGATAATCTACCGCTGGGTAATGAAAAGCAAATTCCTTAAACATCAAAAGTTTCATGCTCGTATATCCACCATCTCTGTTATTATCAGTTTGTAAGTTGAGATAAAAGATGTTTCCGTAGTTAAAGTCGTCAATTGGAATTACCTTCTTAGGAATAAAAGCTTTAACATTTTCAAATTCTTCAAAATGATAAAGTCCTCCGGCATAGCCTATTTTCCCACTTTGTAGGGATTTATCGTAACATACACATGCGTTGGGGTCTTCCTGACTTCGGTCAATTATAAATTCACCATTGTCAAACAAACTAATCTCTGCAAGTCCATTTTCATCATATTTAATCCATTGTCCATGTCGCTTACCATCCTTGAATTGGCCTTGATTCAAAAGTTTACCGTTTTCATCGAATTGTTGATAAGCTCCATTCGACTTTCCATCTTTCATTTTGTGAGAAGTCTTTAATTGTCCATTTTCAAAATATGTTTCTACAGTTCCTAATCCAGTGGAGTAGTTGGTTTTTCGTTGTAATTTTAAGATATTCCCTTTATAAAATTGACGTTCTATTCTTATTGAATCCTCATCTGTGTATAAGATGTTAAAGTTTGAAGTATCTCCATTATCCCACATGTAAATGCTGTTGCTTAGCTCGGGTTCTCGCATACTTTTTAAATTTCCATTTTCGTAGAAATCGGCATAATAAGTTTCTTTTCCTTGACTATCATATTTTCTTACTTCTCTGAGCATTTCTTCGTTAGCAAAACTGTAGTTTTCTTTTATTTGGTGATTAGGGTAATACGAAATTCGTAATTTAACTACTCCATCAACTGATTTCTCAACCCAATTTCCAATTGGTAAACCATGTTTATATTCAGCATGAATTAAAGTGTCACCATCAATTGGGTTGTAAGAAATCCATTTTCCATTGGGCAGACTGTCTTTAAATTCCATTTCAAAAAATATTGAACCATCTTTATACTTCCATTGATGTTTCCCGTCTTTAAAACCTTCTTTAACTAACTTTTCATCATTCCACTCTGGATTGTATTGAGCAGCAATAATTTCGGCAATTTTATTTATTTTAGGTTCATCAATTGAATTACCTGTGCTTGTATAAATTTGATTTAGTTCACCATTTGTAGTGAAATTCGCAGTATTGGAATGATGTTTGTCCGCTACAAAATGAATTCTTCTCAGTTGTTGATTCGTAAACGTTTTATATCCAAAAAGTGGTCGAGAATGCTTTAGTAGGTGAATTGATTTAATATTTTGGTCATTCGAAATAGACAGTTGAAAAGCATCATGAATGGCAAGGTCAATTAAATTACCCTTTTCAAAGTTTAGGTCTAAGCTGTTTTTATCATTCCCTAGAGCATTGAATATTCTTGTTAGATTTCCCTGTTCGTCATAAGTTCGGTTCCATCCAATAAATTTCCGAGAATTATACATGAGGTGATAGTTATAATCTTCTCTCAATTTTCCGTTTTCATAATAAGTCAAATATTTCCCATCGAGTTCGCCATTTTTGAAATACATTACTTTTTCAATTTGACCGTTTGCATAGTAAGTCATGGTTTTACCTTCTTTCTTTCCGTCGATCCAAGTTGTTTTACTACTGATTTTTCCTTTATTCCAGTACGTTTCAATTCCCGTTTTCTGAGAACCTTTCCTACCATCAAGATTTACGATTTCAAAATGTGCTTCGTAGCTTTTTAATCCCTCGGCATCAAATCTTTCTTCAATTCCGAATTTTAGATTGTCTTTAAAATGAGTTCTGGTAGTCAACTCTCCTGTGTGATAAGAATAATCTTCTTGAACACCGTTTCTCATGAAGTTCTCCCAATTTTCGATGCGCTGGAGTTTCCCAGAATTGTAAATCGTGATTTTACCATCATAAACATTTTTGTAAAGAGTGTCGTCAACGGTAATTAACCTGTAATAAATCCCTTGTCGTTCAATTTGACCATTTTGGTTATAGCGGATAAATGAACCATGTTCGAATCCATCTTTGAATTCAACTTCAGACTTTAATGAATTGATTTTGTCTTGATGATATTCCTTACATAATCCATCCTTTTTACCTTTTTTGAACTGTAAATCAGATGAAAGATCCCCGTTATAATGATAATATTTAGCATTCCCATCCAACACAGATAACTTTTTAGGAACGTTCTGAACTTCCTTTCTTAAATTAGAAGATTTTTTTTCTTTGTTATTTTCTCCAAAGATTTTTACATAATTAGGATTTTCAATTATTATGAAATTCTCATTACTTCGAAGTCTACCATTTTTTTGATAGACAATTTTATTTCCAATGTGCAAATCATTTTGGAAAGTACCTCTTTCTCGGATTTCTCCGTTGGAATGATAAACTGTGTACTTTCCATTTTTATATCCTTTTTCATAGTTAAGTTCTTCTTGAATTTCTCCTCCCATGTAGTAAATAATAACTTTACCATGTATAACTGAAATATTTTCTTCAGGTAAGGCAAGATAATGTTCAGTTCTGCTAATTTGCTCAGTTCGTGGTGTGAAACTCTCTACTTTACCATGGAGTAAACCTTTCTTGTAATTCGCAATGAGTTTTATTTTTCCGTCGTTATAAAACAGTCTTTTCTCTCCATGCAATACTCCATTTTTAAATCCACTAATTTCTAAAGTATCTTTATTTGTGTTGCGAATAATAATTTCCTTTTTGTTAAAAATAGTGTCTTTTCCGGCTAATGTTTTAAAGGCCAAATGAGAATTTTTTCCTTGTTGTGAAAAGGAAGAAACTGAAAAGAAGAGGAGGAAAGGGAGTAGAAGAATTAACTTTTGTAGGGTTTTCATTTTAGCGTTCTATTGTTCTTTTTTAAAGATGTACAGTTTGATTGGTAGTGGGTTCAATGTAATATTAGAAGATCCACAATTATTCTTATTACGATAACTTATTTACTTAATCTTTAAAGGTAATCAATTTGGATAAATGCGTGAAAGATTCTAATTCTTAGATTATTTCTTTTTCTGAGCATCCTATCAGTTAGGTCTTGAAAATTTTGGGATTATCCCTCATTAATAGAAGCGAACTTCTATCCAAAAGTGGTTTCAACCTCTTTCAAAATCAATATAGCTTAATATTTAAAGCCGTTGAAACGGCTAAAGTATAGCTTGAATTTATTGAATGCGGGATAAATCCCGCAACAATGGAATCGAATAGTTATTTATGATTAATGAAATTTTAAAATCAGATAGAAATATGTAAAGGATAAATATCTGATAAATAATTGATATTATTTTTGAACGTGCTATTGGTGAGGGATCCATTCCTCACTAATAGAAGCGAACTTCTATCCAAAAGTGGTTTCAACCACTTTATTATTCATATAATAATCAACTTATCCGTATACTCAGCGTTATCCTCAAAATTCAAGCAAAAAAAAAGAGCGTTCCATTCGAAACGCTCTTAATTATAACTTATTCTTTAACTATTTATTAGTCCAAAAAAGAAGGAAACTCTTTTGGATCTGCCTCATTCATAATTTTGTAAGCAGCTGCATAAATGTCGTCAATATTTGGTTTAGAGAAGTAATCTCCATCCGTTCCATACGCTGGACGGTGGTCGTTTGCACTTACTGTAACAGGTTCGCTGTCTAATAAGTAATAAGCTTTTTGCTTCACCAAAATTTGATCTAAGATGTAAGCCGAAGCTCCACTTGAAACGTCTTCATCAACAATCATTAAACGACTTGTTTTTTCTAAAGATTTAGAAATTTCGTGGTCTAAATCGAAAGGTAACAATGTTTGAACATCAATTAATTCAACACTAATTCCTGATTTTTCAAGTTCTTTTACTGCTTCAGCTGCAAGGTTAAATGTAGAACCATAACTCACTAAAGTTAAATCTGTTCCTTCTTTAACGATGTCCACTTTACCCAATTGAATTTTGTATTCACCTAAATTCGTTGGAACTGCTTCTTTCACACGGTAACCGTTCAATGGCTCAATTACCAAGGCAGGTTCATCTGCTTCAATTAATGTGTTGTACATTCCAGCAGCTTGTGTCATATTTCTTGGAACACAAACATGAACTCCACGGGCAGCATTAATGATCATTCCCATTGGACTTCCAGAGTGCCAAATTCCCTCTAAACGGTGTCCACGTGTACGAATAATTACTGGCGCTTTTTGACCTCCTTTTGTTCTGTACTGTAAAGTGGCTAAATCATCAGAAATGACCTGAATTGCATACAATAAGTAATCTAAATATTGAATTTCTGCAATTGGACGTAATCCACGCATTGCCATTCCAATTCCTTGACCAAGAATAGTGTTTTCACGGATTCCAGTATCTGAAACTCGAACTTCACCAAACTTTTCTTGCATACCTTCCATGGATTGGTTTACACCACCAATTTTTCCAGTATCCTCTCCAAATGTTATGATTTCTGGATGCTTTTCGAATAACTTCATGAAGTTGTCACGTAAAATTAATCGTCCATCTTCCATTTTCGCATCATCATCATAAGTTGGTGCGATTCCCTCAATATTCTCCACGGCATATTTAGAAGCAGAGTGGAGGTGAGATCCATAACGTTCTTTATTTTCAGCTAATTTTCCTTTATACCAATTGATTAATTGAGTACGGGCAGTACCGTTTTCTCCTCTAACCAAACGTAATATTTTATTCAAAGTATTGAACACATCTTTTCTGATTGGTTCAAATGCTTTTTCTAAGGTTTCAATTTCTTTGTTGATGAAAGTTCCATTTGGACTTTCATTCGCTACATTTTTCATCAATTGGATGGCCACATCGAAATCAGCACCAGTTCCAGCTCTAAAGTCAGCCCATGCTGCTTTTTTCTGAGCCATAACAGATTTTTTCGCTGCTTTTTCAATTGCTTCTAATTCTTCAGCTGTTGCTAAAGTTTCTCCATTTTCTCCTTTAAATCCAAGAATGAATTCTTTAAATTTTGTAATCGCATCGAAATCTTTTTCCCATTGTAAACGCTCTGGGTTTTTATATCTTTCGTGTGAACCAGAAGTAGAGTGACCTTGTGGTTGATTCACTTCTTCAACGTGAACTAAAACTGGTATATGCTCTTCACGAGCAATTTTTACAGCTTTTTCATAAGTTGCACAAAGATGTGGGTAATCCCAACCTTTCGTTTTGAATATCTCAAATCCAACTTTTTCATCTGTTCTTTGGAATCCAGATAACGCTTCAGATATATTTTCTTTAATCGTTTGGAATTTTTTAGAAACAGAAATTCCGTATCCATCATCCCAAACTGACATTACCATTGGTACTTGAAGAACTCCGGCAGCATTCATTGCTTCCCAGAATTGACCTTCAGATGTACTTGCGTCACCAATTGTACCAAATGCTACCTCATTTCCACCATTTGAAAATGATTTAAATTTTTCTATGTTTTTTAATTCGTCGTGATTACGGTAAACTTTAGAAGCTTGCGCTAAACCTAATAATCTCGCCATTTGACCAGCAGTAGGAGAGATGTCAGCAGAACTGTTTTTCTGAGCCATCAAGTTTTTCCATTCACCATTTTCGTCAATGTTACGTGTAGAGTAGTGTCCACCCATTTGGCGACCTGCTGAAGCTGGTTCTAATGTTTCATCAGTTTCTGCATATAAAGCAGCGAAATACTGTTGAACATTTAATTGATCTATGGCCATCATGATGGTTTGATCACGGTAATAACCAGATCTAAAATCACCATCTTTAAATTGTTTAGCTAGAGCAATTTGTGCGATTTCTTTACCATCACCGAAAATACCAAATTTCGCTTTTCCAGTTAGCACTTCACGTCTTCCTAATAAAGATGCTTCACGCGAAACACAAGCCAATTCATAATCAGCAATTACTTCATTTTTGAAGCCTTCGAAATCTATTTTATTGGTTTCCTCTTTAAGGACTGTGCTTTTTGACATAAGGTTAAAATTTTAGAGTGCAAAGATAAGTATTATATTTGATTTTACCTACCTGAACGCTGAGCAAAACAAGTAGGGGGATAGGGAATTGAAAATTCACAATTTATGAACATTGAAGATCGAAAATTGAGCAAAATAAAACAAGATTTAATTATTTATTCTCATCTGGAAGCTTAACTTTTTTATTTTTTCGCTTTTTATTATTGCGCTTAATATTAGAAAAGCTTACACCTTCAACATTTTTCTCTGACTGCTTTACTGATTCAAATTCGCTTTTCTTTTTTCTGCCTTTTTCTTTTCCGTCTATATCACTCGGAGTAATTGCTTGATGTTCGCCATTTCCTTCTGGAGCAATCCATTTTCTTTTTACAGTGACAGTTACTACAGAGTCCAATTTAGAATCGTATGCTTTTAAGTTAACCTTATTTGATTCTTCTTTGTTAATAGCAATAATGTCTTCTTCTAAAACCCATTGCTTTCCATCCCAACTTAACGCATCGTAAGACATGTCAGGAATGTAGTGCGAACGAAACTCTCTCAAACCTGGTGACTCTGGAGTTAAATGATCAAAAATTATCTTGTCTCTTTGTTCATCATACTTTAAGGACATCGTAGCTTTGTTAGAATGCTCAAAAATAACACGCCTTTCTCGCCCTTCATTTGTTGAAAAGAAAGGGTAGCCAAAGTTTGGTTTGCTTCCTGTGAAATAAAGAACATCAATTAATTTTATAGAACTTGCTTGATTGTTAGCGTCATACCCCAAAAGCGTGTAGAATTTTCTATTCCTACGTTCAATATCTATAATTTCGTAGTACAAGGCTCCATACCAATTTTCATAGGTCACACTTTCGTCTTGAATCATGCTGAAAGGTTGTTTTACACGTTGTAATTCAGTGATGTAAACTTTGTCTCTCCTTTCATCTTTCTTCATAATAAAAGAGAAATAGTTGTGTGACAAATCTTCATATTGAATATTCCAAGAAATTACACGCACTAATTTATCTTGAGAATGAATTTTTCCAATGGAGCGTAAGGAAAGGAATGGAAAGTCAAAAGCTCCATCAATATCTAAAGCTTTAGCGAATTCTTTTTTGAACTTTGCATTTAGCTCATCTATTTTATCATCTCCTTTTGTGGAACGCAATTCATTAAGTAGCAATGAAAGCTCTTGCTCTTTCTCGCGCAGCTTTGTTTCGTTCTTCTGAGAAAAACCAGTGGAGGAGAATAATACAAGGATAAAAAGTAAAACAGTATATCTCATAATTATATAACGTTTAATGATGGGTTTTGTTACACAAAATTTATTCCAATTATTTATAAAGAATTATGAAGGGACAATTGGCAATCGTCCACAACGTAAACGGATGAAAATCTACCAAAAAAACAAGCACCTCGATTAAAAGGTGCTTGAATTGGATTTATTTTATAAAATCTAATTTCAGATTATGATTTTGTCAATGACTGCTTTAAAAACAGGGTGCAACGCAGATAACGAGATTTATATACAGCCTATTTTTTAAAGTTGCTTGCAACTACTAAATCCTTCGTTCCATGACTCCAGTCATAAAAACCTTCTCCAGATTTAACACCTTTTTTACCTGCAGCTACCATGTTTACAAGTAGTGGGCAAGGAGCGTATTTGTCATTACCTAATCCGCTGTACAATACTTCCATAATTGCCAAACAAACATCTAAACCAATAAAATCAGCTAATTGTAATGGTCCCATTGGGTGAGCCATACCTAATTTCATAACTGTGTCAATTTCTTCAACTCCAGCAACACCTTCGTTTAATGTAATGATTGCTTCGTTAATCATTGGCATTAAAATACGGTTGGCTACGAATCCTGGGTAATCGTTTACTTCAACTGGAATTTTCTTTAATGATTTTGAAGTCTCCATGATTAATTCTGTTACTTCATCAGAAGTAGAGTAACCACGAATAATTTCAACCAATTTCATTACCGGAACTGGATTCATAAAGTGCATTCCAATTACTTTATCCGGACGAGAAGTCACAGCTGCAATTTTTGTAATTGAGATAGAAGAAGTATTTGTTGCAAGAATAGCTTCTGGTTTTGCTGCTTTGTCAATTTGTTCAAAGATTTTGTACTTTAAACTTTCGTTTTCAGTTGCTGCCTCAACGATTAAATCTGCTGTTTTAACACCTTCTTCTGTTGAAGTAAAAGTTGTTAATCTACCCAAAGTCGCAGCTTTATCATCTGCACTAATTTTTTCCTTACTCACCATACGATCAAGATTTTTCTCAATCGTAGCCATTCCTCGGTCTAGTGAATCTTGTGAAATATCAACTATAGAAACTTCATACCCAAACTGTGCAAAAACGTGAGCAATTCCATTTCCCATTGTACCTGCACCAATTACCGCTACTTTCTTTATCATATTGTTTTATAATTTTTTTTCGTGGGCTAAAATTAAGGATATTCATTGATTTATGATGGGATTTAGGGGATAATTCATAAATGAGTAAGGAGTATTCTTGTTTGAGTAGTGTGTTTTGATGATGACTAGCTTAATTTCGTGCTTATTTTAGCCCTTTTCTGAAAAAAAATCATGAAGTTTGTCAATGGAGTATGCGCTTGCGTATTTCTCTTGATTAATAAATGAATAAGTATACTTAAATTTCTATGAATATTGTAATTATTGGTCCTGCACATCCTTATCGAGGTGGTTTGGCTGCATACAACGAACGTTTGGCAAGAGCATTTGAAGAGAAAGGACACACAGTGAAAATTTACACCTTTAGTTTACAATATCCAAAATTTTTATTTCCAGGAAAAAGTCAATTCGTTGAAGAAGCCCCCCTTTACAATCTCAATATTGTTCGAGCTGTTAATTCCGTGAATCCACTGAATTGGTTGAAAGTTGGGAATGAAATTAAAAATTCTAAACCAGATCTTGTTATTTGTAAATTTTGGCTTCCTTTTATGGGACCAGCTTTTGGAACTATTCTTAATCGTATTAAAAAGAATAAACATTCAAAAGTCATTTCAATTCTTGACAATATTATTCCGCATGAATCTCGAATAGGAGACAAACAATTCACCAAATATTTTGTAAAGCCTATCGACGGGTTTGTTGCTATGTCTAAAAAGGTTCATGATGACTTATCGTTTTTTGATACACAGAAACCAAGATTGATTTCTCCTCACCCGATTTTTGATAATTTCGGTGAAGAGGTGAGTAAGGAGATAGCGCTAAAGCATCTTAAATTAGATCCGAATTTCAAATACATGCTTTTCTTTGGTTTGATTCGAGATTATAAAGGACTCGATTTATTGTTGGAAGCCTTCGCAGAAAAAACATTGAAGGACAAGAATATTAAGTTGATTATCGCAGGGGAATATTATACAGATAAAACTCCTTATTTAGAGTTGATTGAAAAATATCAATTGGAAGATAAAATTATACATGTTGAGCAATTCATACAAGATTCGGAAGTGAAATATTATTTCTGTGCTTCGGATGTCGTTGTTCAACCTTATAAAACAGCTACTCAAAGTGGTGTAACTCAAATTGCTTATCATTTCAATAAACCCATGATCGTAACAGATGTCGGTGGTTTAAAAGAAATGTGTCCAGATGGAAAAGTCGGATATGTTGTACCAGTAGATAAATCTTTGCTTTCTGAAGCGATATTAAAATTCTTCGATGGAGACCAACAACAGAATATGATAGCGCACATAATTGAAGAGAAAAAGAAATACAGTTGGGCTATTTTGGTACAAAATACTTTCTCTTTAATGGATAAAATTCAATCAAATCAATAACTTTAAGGACAATGAAATATATTAGTAAAGCCCCTTTTAGAATCGGAATTGCAGGTGGAGGAACTGATGTTTCGCCCTATTCAGACGAATTTGGTGGTGCAGTTTTAAATGCCTCCATTGATTTACATGCAACAGTTGTAATTATTCCGAGAGAAGATGATAAAGTAATAATCAATGCCATAAATAATGGTGTAAAACATGAGTTCAAAGCAACGGATGAATTAGAGGAGTTTTCTGATTTAAAATTGCAAATCGGTGTGTATAATCGCATAGTTAAGGACTTTATTAAAAAGCCATTACCTTGTGAAATTATTACGACAATGGATGTGCCAACTGGTTCAGGATTAGGAACTTCTTCAACTTTAGTTGTTGCGTGCATTGGTGCTTTTGTTGAATGGTTAGGATTACCTTTGGGAGAATATGATATTGCTCAGTTGGCGGTTCAAATAGAACGTGAGGATTTAGAAATGACCGGAGGAAAGCAAGATCAATATGCTGCTACTTTCGGTGGAATGAATTTTATGGAATTCTTCGAAGAAAATAGAGTAGTAGTAAATCCGCTAAGAATTAAATCTGAAGTATTAAGAGATTTAGAGTTTCATCTTTTACTGTTTTATACTGAAACACAAAGGGAATCTTCAAGTATTATTGATGTTCAGCGTTCCAATTTCGAGAAGAAAGGTTCTGATGCAATTTTAGCTTCACACCAATTAAAAGAGCAGGCTTTCAAAATGAAGGAAGCAATTCTGAAAGGAAATTTATCCAAAATTGAAGAACCTTTACAAGTAAGTTGGGAGAATAAAAAGAAATTAGCCAATGGAATTTCTAACGATGCTATCAATACAATTTATGACACCGCAATAAAAGCTGGGGCAACGGGAGGTAAGATTTCTGGTGCCGGAGGTGGAGGATTTATGATTTTCTATTGTCCGTTCAACAGCCGTTTTGATGTTATAAAGGCAATGGGAGAAATTGGTGTGAAATGGCAACGTTATCGCTTTCAAAATAATGGATTAGAATCATGGACAAGTCAACAATAAAAGAGAATTTAAAAGCTTCAATAGAAGTCAAACAGAAATTATTTAATGACGACGAAATTCTTACAAAAATCACTGATTTATCTGGTAAAATTATCGAAGTCTACAAGAAAGACGGTAAAGTTTTATTCTGTGGAAATGGTGGTTCAGCTGCCGATGCTCAACATTTAGCTGCTGAATTTTCTGGAAGATATTATTATGATCGCCCACCACTGTTTTCCGAAGCCTTAAACGTGAATACTTCTTACATGACGGCTGTAGCAAACGATTATTCATATGATGTTGTTTACGAACGCTTGATTAAAGCGATGGGGCGAAAAGGAGATGTTTTAATCGCATTGTCTACTTCCGGAAATTCAACAAATGTGGTGAATGCACTTATTCAAGCCAAGAAAGCGGATATGTTAACCGTAGGTTTCACAGGAGAAGGTGGTGGAAAGATGAAAGATCTTTGCGATATTCTGATTGAAGTTCCATCTACCAATACGCCTCGAATTCAAGAATGTCATATGTTAATTGGTCATTCAATTTGTGAAATCGTTGAACAAGGACTTTTTCCACAAGATTAAAAATAAATAGATTTATGGAAGCAATTATTTTAGCGGGAGGACTTGGAACACGTTTAAAGGACGTTTCAAAGCAAATGCCGAAGTCTATGGCTTTAATACAGAATAGGCCATTTTTGGAATATCAAATGGATTTATTGATCGCACAAGGAGTGGATAAATTCGTGCTTTCAATAGGGTATAAATCTGAGCAAATTCAAAAACATTTCAAGGAATCTTACAAGAATTGTAGTGTTCAATATGCGGTTGAAAAAGAACTTTTAGGTACAGGAGGAGCAATCAAAAATGCGATGCGTTTTACTACTACTGAAAACGTAATTGTGGCCAATGGAGATTCTCTTGTTGTTACTGACCTCAAAAAACAATTGAATTTTCATATCGAGAATAAAGCAGATGTTACGTTGGCTTTGAAAGAAATGAAAGATTTCGAACGTTATGGCACCGTAAATTTGGATGCAAATTCAAGAATTACAAATTTCATTGAAAAACAACCCATTAAAGAAGGCATTATCAACGCTGGACTCTATATTTTTAATGTAAAAACTTTTATAGAAAGAAAATGGCCACAGAAATTCTCAGTAGAAAGAGATTATTTCGAAGCCTATGTGAAGGAAGTAAAAATGCTGGGATTCTTGATGAATGGCTACTTTCTCGATATTGGAATTCCGGCTGACTTTCAAAGAGCACAAACAGAAATAGGATCCTTCTTCAAAATAGATAAATCATGGACTTTATTCTTAGACAGAGATGGAGTTATTAATAAAAAGCGGGATAATGACTATGTAAAAAACCTTGATGAACTAGAATTTTTGCCAGGTGCTTTGGAAGCCATCTCAACATTATACAAATACTTCCATAAAGTATTTATTGTTACTAATCAACAAGGTATTGGCAAAGGACTAATGTCGGAGGAAGACCTTAAAATAGTCCATGAAAAAGTTATTTCCAGAATAGAAGAAAACGGAGGAAGCATAGACGAAGTGTATTTCGCTCCAGATTTGGCCGGTCCAAGTAATAAGTTAAGAAAGCCAAACATTGGAATGGCAGAAAAAGCCAAAGCAGATTTTCCAACTGTTGAATTCCATAAGTCCATCATGGTGGGAGACTCGCCGAGTGATATGGAATTTGGAAAAAATGCCGGAATGGTGAATGTTTTCATCTCTCAGGAAGGGAATAAGGAGTATTATTCTTGTAAAAGTTTGGTTGAATTTGAAGCAATTATGAAGAGTGTATTTGGAGGTTAAGAGCTTTGAATTTAAATGCGCATAAATTAGCAGGGTGTTGAATTTAATTGCCGTGTCTACCATAGTTTTCTAGCGTTTATAGAAGTTTAAATAACCAAAATTGATTTCATTGACACGTGCCTAAACTCAATTCATATTCTATTTTTTTGTTAACAAAAAATAGGAACAATTTATTATTCCATATTCTCTGCTTTTTTCGGTTTTTATTATTTTCGCCATCTCAAATTTTGTTGAGGTTAGGATGTAGGTTGGAATACATTAGATGATTATTTTTATTTAAAGGATGAACTGAATTATTTCAAATTTTTTCTTAACGAGGAATAAATAGAAACAAACTAATATTATCTGAAGTAAGATTTTCGGAGTGGAAGTAAAAATGAATAGCAATAAAACAACCTTTAACTTAGTCGTTTTCCTTTCAATCCTTATCGGGTTTAATGTAAGGTCTCAAGAAGTAGAATATTCTATACCAGATCAAGCAATTCAAGAAGATTTAGGTTCGTACCTATGGGTTGGATCATATAATAAAATAAGAATTGGTGAGCGATTGGTTTGGGATGCACAATTACATTATAGACGTGGAAATTACAAAGATGTTCCTTTCGTTGGACGAATGGCACAAATCTATAATAGGCATGCATTAACTTATATCTTTAATCAAGCTTTTAATGCTTCACTTGGTGGAGTTTTGAGGTTAGATTTTACTCCAACTCCAGGTGATGAATCAATAGAAAATTTAATTCTCGAACCGCGAATTTGGCATCAATACATGTTTATTATGCCTTTTGGAAGAATGGTTTTGGCGCATAGGTTAAGAATTGAACACCGATGGTCACGGGGATTTGATTTTGATTCAGAATACTCTTTTAGAAATCGATTTAGGTATAAAATATATGCTTCAATTCCATTGAATAAACCGACTTTAGAACCTGGAGCCTTTTATTTTACACCGGATGTCGAGGTTATCCTTCAAAGTGGTAAGTCTATAGTTGACAATCCTTTAGAAGACCTTCGTATTTATCCTCAAATAGGATATATTTTTAGTAAGAAATTGAAAATAGGAGGGGGCTTAATGTATACCACTGGGCAACGATCAAATCCAGGTGGTTTTCAATACCGAAGACGCTATGTTGTGAGAATCAATGCATATGTCTCTTTAGATTTCCGTAAGTTCGAAAACAAATTGCCACAGATAAATTTAACAGATTAAAATTTTATGACAACATCAAAATCAAATAGCAAAAAGAGAGTTTTCAAGTATTTATTTTGGGGTTATTTAGTCATCTCAGGGATTTTGTTTTACATCATTTTCCAAAATGGGAATTCGGAAATTAAGGAAGTTAGAAATGAAATCGTAAATAATCAATTGATGATTGATAGTTTGAAAGCAGACAATGATTTTAAAAGTGACTTGATGAAAGCTGATAAGTATTTTATAGAGGGAAAATATGATACTGCATCACTTTTTTATAATAAAATAGAAAAAGAGTATATAAATAAAGCAATTCCCTCAAATATTGCCTTAAGAAAATCTAGAGTTGTAGAGGTTAATTCAGTACGAGATTCGATGGTAAATAGCTTAAATACATATATTTCATCATACGATAATGCCACTCATGACAAAGATTCTTTGCTTTCTAAAATAGAATTATTGGAAACTATTTATTCAACAGGAATTGTGAAATTGGAGAATGAAATTAGAAATCTTCAATTAATCAACGTAGAGAAGGAAGAGCAATTAGCCAATAAGGTGGAAAAAGAGATGTTGACTTTCGTGAATGGGAACGGAAATTCAATTTTCTATTTAGGAGAAGTTAAAAATGAAAAAGCAAATGGTTTTGGAATTGGTATCTTTAATACAGGAGGAGTTTATAAAGGGGATTGGAAAAACAATAAACGACACGGAAAAGGATCATACAATTGGAAGGATGGACATCGCTATATTGGGGAATATATTAATGATGAACGAGAAGGTCAGGGAACTTATATGTGGGAAAATGGTGAAAAATATGTCGGTGGTTGGAAAAGCAATAAGCGTAACGGAATAGGAATTCTTTATAATAAAAACGGGAAAATAATTTATGAAGGGAATTGGGATGAAGGAAGTATGATGAGTTTAAAATAGATTTTAAAAGAAGCCCTATAAGTTAAAACGTGTTCATTAGGACAATTAGATCGAGAATCAGAGTGTGTTCAGAAAAGTGTGTCATTTGAAAGTTTAATAAGTAACTTTTAAATTTGACATATGAGTAAAAAGAAAGACAACAAGATTTTGGGTCATAATCTAGAAGAGATTATACCTGATGAAAAAATTAGAGAAAAGTTTATAAAACAGCTTTACAAAAAAGAAAACCTCTATAGTGAAGGAAGTATTTTTCGTGACTTACTCCAAGGCTTTGTAAATACAGCTTTGGATGGTGAAGCAGAGGCTCATTTACAAGAAAATAAATCCAAAACAAACCGAAGAAATGGTAAGAGCCAAAAGAAAGTACGAAGTCAAGCTGGAGAGTTAAGCATTGAGACTCCTCGTGATCGAGACGGAAGCTTTGAACCCGTTTTAGTTAATAAATGGCAACGAGAACTTACTACTGGTCTTGATGAAGTGATATTAAGTTTTTATGCGCAAGGTCAGTCAGTAGAAGACATTCGTAAACAACTTAAAGTCATTTATGGCTTAGAAGTGAGTGCAGGAACCATCAGTACAATAACTGATAAGGTATGGGTTGATATCCAAGCCTGGCAAGAACGCACCTTATCTAGATGTTATCCTATTGTTTACCTTGATGCTACACACTATCGAGTTCGAGAAGATGGACAAATTATATCAAAAGCTATTTACACAGTTTACGGCATTAATCAACATGGAGACAGAGATATTTTAGGTTTATATCTAAAACAAAGCGAAGGTTCTCGTCAATGGGGATTTGTACTTGAAGACCTTCAAAGAAGAGGTGTTGAAGATGTTATTATCTTTTGTGTAGACGGATTAAAGGGCTTTAAAGAAGTTATAGACGAAGTCTACCCAAAGGCGAGCGTACAACGTTGTATCGTTCATATGGTAAGGACTTCTGTGCGTTTTGTTCATTACAAAGATTATAAAGTTGTCTGTAAAGACCTGCGAACGATATACACTTCAGCTGATGAGCACCAAGCTTTATTAGCGTTGGAAAATTTTGGCGAAAAATGGAATAAAAAGTATCCGGAAATAGCAAAGAAATGGAATGCCAACTGGGAAGAGTTAATGATGTTTATGAACTTCAAAAAAGACATAAGACGTATGATTTATACAACTAATCCTGTAGAAGCAGTACACAGAGTAATGCGAAAAACTACAAAAGCAAAAGGTGCATGGAACTCCGATAACGCACTCATTAAGCAACTTTATTTAACTTTAATGCATAATGAGAAAAGCTGGAAACGGAAAGCTTTTAGCTGGGTAGCTGTTCAAAGGGATCTGCTGGATGTATACGGTGATAGGTATGAACAGTATCTGTAATCCAAATCTAAAACACAAAGGTGTCCAATTTTTGGAAGTATCAAGGGTGTATAAACACCTCCGTTTCACTCCGGTGCACTTGACAAATCCAAAAATTACCTTTGAGGTGTTTAAGATATGGAAACAGAAAACTATATTTGTAGTGAAAAGTCAGATGACACAGTTTTTTGAAGACTCCCGAGAATCAAAATTATTTTATAATAATAAAAGCACAACCAGAGTTGTGCTTTATTATTTTCAATTTTATTAGCCTTAACTTATTATATTACTTTCTTTTCCAAACCTTTTATAGGAAAATAACACAGAAATAGCTGCTACTGCAACCATGGTCATGAAACTTATAACCATCAAGATTGGATCTATTGTTCCTGCTACGATTTCTTTAGTCGCTAAAACGATATTTACAATCGGAATAAATGCTGTGGTGTAATCCAATTCAATGTTTGGAAGGAAACCTACAAATGTTGGCATTATGATGATGAAATTTACTGGTGTTAAAACACTTTGAGCTTCTTTAAATGACTTCGCATAAATGGTTGCTGGAATCATAATTCCTGCGAAGAAAATGGTTAATGGCAGCAACAATATTAAAAGCGCTAAAATGAATGTTGGTGTAAGAATTCCATCAATTATCGCCTTAATTTCTGGATTTGATGCAACATCAAATACTCGCAAGCCAACAAACATTCCTAATAAAGCAAAACTGGCTGCGGCTATTCCTGAAAGAACAATTACTAGCATTTTACCTACCAATATTTTCCATCTTGGAACAGGGGTTGTTAATAATGTTTCAAGAGTTTTTCTTTCTTTTTCACCTGTAAATAAATCAATCGCTGGGTACATACACCCAATAAATCCAAAAATAATGAAAAGGTAAGGGAGGAAACCACCAGCTAATTTACCAATCACCTCTTTTCGACTGGAAATGTCAATATATTCTTCATTAATAGGTTCAATTAAAGTTTTATCGAGATTTAATCTGTCAAAACGTTCGAGTAGGAAAGAATTCTCAATTTCAGAAAGATATGTTCGCACACGGTCCTTATTTCCTACATTTACACCCTTATGATAAACTTGAATTGTAGATTGTTGATTTGAATCTTGTTGCGCATCAAAATCTGATGGAATAACAAAAGCCAATTGAATTGAATCGTCCTGGATTTCTTCTTTTAACCCTAGAGTGTCTTCACGAAAAACCAATGTTTTTGGCCCCATTTCCTCTGGCATGCCAGAAAGTCTTTGGGTAAATTGATTATCGGAATCTGAAGAAATAACGGCGATATTTAAAACTTCTTCTTTTTGTTTTTCGGCAAAATACTTTGTAACAGTTGTTGACAATCCCAATAGAATAGGGAACACCAAAACAGGTACAACAATCATTGCGATAATCGTTCTGCGATCACGCAACGTGTCTTTTAATTCTTTCTTAAATATTGTAAATATCATGGCTTAATTATTTTCGTTGATTACACGGATGAATTCTGCAGTTAAACTATCCGTTTGCATATTGTCTCGGAATTCTTGCATTGTATTGCGAAGAACAATTTTTCCTTTGTGAATAATGGCTAAATCATCACACAACAAATCAACTTCACTCATAATGTGAGATGAAAAAATGACAGTTTTTCCTTGAGTTTTACAATCGCTAATGAGTTTGATGATGTTTTCAGCAGTAATTACATCTAAACCACTTGTCGGTTCATCAAAAATCACAACTTTAGGATCATGAATCATTGTTCTGGCAATTGAAACCTTTTGTTTCATTCCAGTGCTTAATCGACCAATTCGCTTCTCTTGAAAATCATGCATTCCCAGCAAAGTGTACAAATGTTCCTTTCGTTCTTCATAATCGCTTTTAGAAACTCCGTAAAGCTTGGCGAAATATTCAATGATTTCATTTGCAGTCAATCTTTCGTACAACCCTGTTGAACCTGTTAAAAAACCGATGTCTTTTTTAGCTTCGTTCGGATTTTTCTGAATATCAATATCATTAATTCTAATAGAGCCTTGTGTAGGTTTCAGAATTCCAGCCAACATACGTAATGTTGTAGTTTTCCCTGCTCCGTTAGGTCCCAACAATGAAAAAATTCGCCCTGGTTGACATTCAAAACTAACATCTTTAACAGCCAAAGCTACTTTATCAGTAGTATTGTTTTCTTTCTGCTGCTTTTTTGTCAATTCGAACTCCTTGCGTATGTTCTGTACTTGAATCATAAGTTTTTATATAAGATAATATTCTTGTAATCTATCAATTTCTAAATCTGAGCTAAAATAAGATTTTTGTTTTGATTTATTATTTTCTCATGAACATTGTTTTCCATGTTCTTGTTGAATAGCCTTTTCTAGAACGAGAAGAGGATGTACGTTATTCGGCATACCCTAGCATTATGCTAAGTTCAATAAGTCTTTCAGCCTGTGATGGGTTTGCGTTATGGTTGTTTTTGTCCTTAAAAGACATTTTATTTCAACCCAAGGTGCCGAGTTGGGTTGAGAAATACTAATCTATACATGTCCTGAAAGGAAAACTTATTTCAATTTATAGAATTGTCTTTGGTTCAAGAATCTGTATTCTTGGTAGGTTTCATATCGCTCCTGTATTTCAATTGCATTCCATAAAGGAAATTTCTTAAAAACTGGTCATTACATTTTCTGTATTGTCTTTGGGTTGGTTTTCTGAAGAACGCACTTAACTCGTGTTTACTTACACGCATGTTGGCCAAATCTAAAATATCTAGAATGTCAACATCATTCAAATTCAAAGCAATTTTTAATTTTCGAAAGATAATGTTGTTGTTCAGGTTATCTTCAGGTCGCATTGGAGCACCTTCTTTTTTACCTCTTTTTTCGTTAATGAATCCGTTCAAGAAGGTCGCCATTTCTTTATCGACCATTTTTACATATAACTCATCTTCTTCTTTTTTTAACCAGTTACAAACTTCTGAACGTGTTGCTTCAAGTCCTGCTGATGCAAAAAGTTCCATCATTTTATCGTCGTTGTAATCAAAAGCGAAGCGTATTTGGCGTAATATATCGTTGTTTGTCATTTTCTATTTATTTTAATCTTTAATTCTTGATAAAGCAAAACTATTTAAAAAGTCTTTAAAGTAGGTTTAAATACTGTTTTAATTATCATAGGCATTTTAACGTTTGCTAAAAAAGACTATTCTAGTTCTACAAAAAGAAAAGGTCTCAACTTCTCTAAAGTCGCTTCACCAATACCAGGAATACGAGTTAATTCTTCTAATCTATTGAATCCTTTATGTTTATTTCGGTATTCAATAATAATCTCTGCAGTTTTTGATCCAATCGAAGGAATGAAAGTTAACTCCTCTACAGTTGCTAAATTCAAGTCTAATGGAAATAGGTCAATCATTTTTTTAGCATCCGGTGTCAAAACTTTAGTTTCGAATAATTCTGGAAAAGCCCACATTCCAAATTTATTGTCTTTTGCTTTTAATTCTGCAACTTTAAAACTCATGATTGAATCCATTGGTTGACGATCATAAGAAGAGTAGGAGGCATGTCCAGAAGCTAACATATTACGATTCACATCAATAATTCCCGAATCGGTTTTTGCCTTGATATAAGCAGTATATCGGCTAAATCTATGCGATGGAATTTCATTTCCTGATGAAACTTTTAATTTCGCTCCATCAATTAATTCTGCTAAATATGAATTAGACTCTTCAGAGTAAAAATAACTTGAATCTTTGTGTCCGGCCCAACTTCTTGGAATTTTAACACCTAAAAGTTCAACTGGATAAAAGATATTTGTCTCCAATTCAATTTCAATATTTCCATTTCTTCCAAATCTATAATTTTCATACCAAACACTGGTGTCAATTGCAGGGTAGTGATGGTATGTTTTTCCTTCTGCTCGACTTAAAACACCTTTAAAGTCTTGTAAGAATTGATTTGCTATCTTATTGTCATAAATCATTAGAATATTCTCATCATTCGCAATTTCAGCAGCGGCTGAAAAATTGTACGAACCCACGATGGTTATAGATTTGTGTTTTTCAGGATAAGGATATTGTGTATCAATAATCATTGTTTTGGAGTGCAGTTTTCTCACTTCTCGACCAGACATTATTTTACGATTACCAAAATTCATTTCAGGTTTGGCCCAGATTTGATCATTGTTTCGGTATCTGGCATAAAATGCAGGGTCAATTATTCCTTGAAGATTAATTTCACCTCTTCCTGATCTATCGATTAAAGCTTCACTAATTGGTATGTTCGGACTTATGGCAAACGCCAAGAAATGAACATCGTGCCTTGCATAATCATTAATTAGTTCAGTAATTCTATTTGAAATACTCGGCTTCCGATTATCTCTATCAAGAGGTCCAAAATAAGCTTCAACCTTGGTGTTATTTACAAAGTGTATGTTTTGAGAAACATTCTTTTTATCTTTATGGAAACGAGCTTTATTCGCGTTAGGGATTTCGGTTTTACTTCCCCACATTTGTTGGAATTCTTCCCCATAAATTCCGGCCAATCCACTGTCTTTAATCAATAAAGTGGCATTCGTATTCCATGGCCCAGTGTAGGTAATATTCATCGTTCCTGTCCATAAATAATCGTCTTCAGGATCTTCATTTAACAAATCAAAAACGGCAAATTTGTGGTGCATATTTGCTCCAGAGTTTGGTAGGCTTTCGTAAAGTTCAATTATCTGACCGTCGGGGTGATAAATCGTTCCACTGTCATCAATGTTATAAATTCCAGCAGCTCTTAAAGAGTCCCACATCGGTTGAGTGAATCTTGGCGCGTGATTTCGGTGAATAATATCCGTAATTACACGCACCCGAACTCCTCGGCGAGAAGCGTTTGCTAAAGCATGTCCAACCCGCATGTTTTGTAAATCATAAGCTACTAAATCTATACTAAATTTTGCGCTATCAATGCGGTCGATAAGTGGTTGAATCATATCAAACAAATCGTTTGATTCATTGTTAGGCAAAGCAAAACTATGATCTGAAGTGCTGTTAAAATACACTTTTATCCATTCTACTTTACTTGTATCTTTCTGCGCAATTAAGGAAGAAGATAGGATGAATAGCGTAATGAATAAAAGTAAATTTTTCATTTTAGAATTCTAATTTTTCAATTCTACCATTCCTTAGAATCGGAATAACATCCATTTGATTCGGAGTAAGGCAGAATTTAATATCTTCATTCAAGTTTAGTCTTTTCAATCTTCTTCTATGAGAGCTTGATTTAAGAAAACCAAAATAATTATCTTTTGCTCCTTGAAAAAGATATTTTGCACCTACAGAAGTGTCTTCATCCGATGTGAATTTTCCAGATTTAATTAAAATATCTGCAATTGCTCCACCACAAATTGTATCTTCTAAATTGAATTTATCTTTCCAACCAGAACAAAGGCATAAAACATTTTTCTCTTGTTTTATAAGCCATTCGCAAAGAAAATCTATATTCGTTAAAGCACCAATAACAACTATTGGAGCTTCCTTTGCTATATTAATTGCTCTTGTACCATTTGTTGTAGAAAGTACGACATCCTTTCCTACTAATTCAGGTTTCATATAACTATACGGTGAATTTCCAAAATCGAAACCCTCAACAATTTCACCTTGTCTTTCTGCACCAACCAAATAACCTTTGTCTTGATATTCCTTGGCTTCTTCAATTGTAGAAACAGGAATAACGCTGTTAACTCCATTATGAATAGCCGAGCAAATTGCTGATGTTGCGCGAAGTACATCTATTACAACAACGATTTCAAATCGACCTTTGAAATAATCATAGTCGCTAGGGGTGAAACAAACTTCAATAATATTTTTCTGCATAGGGCGAATTTAATGATTTTCTATAATTTTATGCGTAACGATATCAATATTGCAACAAATTTTAGAGTTTTGATGAATAACTAGTAGGGTTTTTATAAAAAAAAAAGGGTTATCCATTTAAATTGCAATAAGCAATTTTGTTTAAATTTATTTATCTTTTAATGTAAAAATCTTTGATAATAAATGGATTAGAAGAAATCCTTTCCTTCGGAAAATAAAAATAACTCAGTTTTTTTGTCCGAAGGATCTGTTTTGATTTATTCTAATTGATAAGTAGAAGGCAAAGCTTTCATTATCAGTGTAAAGTGGTGAACTTGGCAGGGAGGTAATTTGGCTGTTACAATCGGCAACTTCAGAGGTAACCCTAATAAAAAATAAGTTTTTCAATAGGTGAGTTGAATCTCAGTAAAGCTAATTTCAACCAAGCTTGCTTAACTGAGAAGCTACCCGAAAAATCATTAATTATTTGTCATTATTAATGATCTTCACAACTCAGTATTTTTCGGATATTCTCGTTTCACTTTTTCCACTTTTCACAACCTTATAGTAAATGTTATTTGAAGTAGAGCTAATCTACTGAATTACAGTATGTTTATTATGGTCTGATAATTGAAGCCATTTGAACCATCAGTATTCTATGGATTTATTTTATTTTTACTGATATTTGTGAGTTAAACAAAGAACTATAAACGTCTGGTGTAACAGATTATACTTATTGGCGTTACAATATATACACATATTCAAAATGAAGAATTTTTTCTCGATTATAACTTTTTTGATTGTTTCCACTGCTTTTTCATTTGGACAAAACATAAATTATTATGGAAAAATCTCTGATATGGACAGTAAAGCTAGCGTTTCAGGCGTAAAGGTATCTGTACTTTCTGGAGGTTCAACTGTGACAAGTGCAAGCACTTCTTCGAATGGGGATTATACAGTTAGCTTTACACCAGGGAAAAAATATACCGTGAAATACACCAAATCTGGTTATGTCACGAAAATTATAGCACTTGATGTAACTGATGTTAACGGAGAAGAAATGCCTGCTGGGGGGAAAATTTTTCCTCCAATTAACTTGGATTTGTTTACCGAACGCCCTGGAATTGATTTTTCTTTTTTAGAAACACAGCCAGTAGTGAGTTGGTCTTTTGATAATGGAAATATGACCTACAACAAAGGTCAAATGCAGGCAATGAAGTCAAAAATTGAGGAAAAACTTGCTGAATCTGCCAATCAAGCGAAGAACTCAGATGCCGAATACAACAAATTGATTTCAGAAGCTGATGCCTTGTATTCTGGCAAAAAATACAAAGAGGCATTGAATAAATATGTTGCTGCTTTACAAGTGCCAGGCAAACAAAAAGAAGCTCACCCGAATTCTCGATTACTAGAAATTGAAGATTTATTGCAAAAGCAAGACGAAAAAGAATTGGCTTATAAGCAAGAAAATCAAGTTTATCTGAATTTAATTGAAGCTGCGGACAATTTTGCAAGTGCTAAAGATTATGTAAAAGCAATGGCTAAATATGAGGAAGCTATTGCTGTGAAAGGAGATGAGCAATATCCTAAAGATAAAGTAGCTGAACTTAAGGAAGAGGTGGCGAATGCTAAGAAAAGGGCAGAATATGATAAAATCGTTAAACGAGCGGATGGTTTTTTGAAACAAAACAGTTTAAAAGCTGCGCGTGATGCTTATCAAGCTGCACTTAAAATTTTCCCAAAAGAAGAATATCCAGCAAAGCAGTTGGCAGATATGACTGAGAAATTGGATGCACAAAAAGCACTTGAAGAGCAGAAAGATAAATACAACGCTGCAATTAAAGAGGCGGATATTCTTTATACCGCAGAGAATTTTGAAGAAGCAATTTTGAAATATGAAGAGGCCTTAACTTTTGAAAGCGCTGCCACTTATCCTGCGGGTAGAATCAAAATGGCGCAAGAAATTATTGATGGAAAAGCTGCCGAAGCTGCTAAAATTGAATCTTTTAATAAGTTGGTTGCCGAAGCGGATGCGCATGTTGTGGCTACAGAATTTGAAAATGCAGTAACTAAATATACCGAAGCTATTGCTTTAATTGAAGATCCAGCGGTGCAAACAAAATTGGATAACGCGAAAAGTCTTTTAGCTGAACAAAAAAAGAATGCTGAACAAAAAGAGCAAATTGATGCTTTAATGGCAAGTGCTAAAACGAATATGGACGCTGAAACATATGCAAAAGCAATTGAAGACTATACAGCAGTTTTAGCCTTGAATGACAAATTTCCAGCAGCCATTGAAGGAAAGAAAAAAGCAGAAGAATTACTTGCCAAAAATCAAGCGCAAGAGGAAAAAGATAATCAGTTTAATGAATTAGTTACTGCCGCGGATAAGGCCTTTACAGCTAAAACATGGCAAGAAGCTAAAGAAAAGTATACAGAGGCTAAAGCGATTTATGATGACAGAGAACATGTAAATAATAGAATTATAGAAGTGGAAGCCATGATTGCTCAAGCAGGGGTGGAGGAGCAAATTGGAGAATTGCTGGCTAGTGCTACTGAGAAAGTAGGATCAGAAAATTATTCTGGTGCAATTACAGACTATGATGCTGTACTGGCATTGAAAGAAGACCAAAAAGAAGCAATCGAAGGTAAAAAGAACGCTGAACAGTTGATGGCCGATAAAGAATCTCAACAACAGCAAGAATCAGCCTTTAATGAGGTTGTAGCAGAAGCAGATAAAGCTTTTGATCAAGAAAATTGGGCAGAAGCTAAGGAAAAGTATACAGCCGCAAAAGCAATTTTTGATGATAGAGAACATGTGAATACCCGTTTAACAGAGGTTGAAGCAGCATTAAAAAACGCAGCTGCTCAGGAAGAAAGTTTAGCTCAAATTCAAACTTTATTGGATGAAGCTGATGCATTAAAACCAGAAAACAAATGGAATGATGTCATTTCAAAATACGAAGCTGCTTTGGCAATTGATTCAGAAAGAAAAGATGTTTCTGACATGTTAGCTGCCGCAAAAGAAAGTAAAACAGCTTGGGAAGCAGAACAATCACAAGCAGAAAGTTCGGCTCAAATTCAAACTTTATTGGATGAAGCTGATGCATTAAAACCAGAGAATAAATGGAATGATGTGATTTCAAAGTATGAAGCTGCATTGGCCCTTGACACAGAACGTCAAGATGTCTCAGACATGCTGGCTGCTGCTAAAGCAAGTAAATCTGAATTTGATGCAGCTCAATCTCAAGGCGTTCAATTTGAAGAGTTAAAAGCTGAAGGAAATGAATTGTTAACTCAAGAAAATTGGAGTGAGGCTAAAATTAAATACGAATCAGCACTTGAAATTCAATCGGATGAGGAAATTACTGCCAACTTAGAAATTATTGAAGAAAAGTTGGCATTAGCTGTGGCTTCAAAAAATAAAGAAGAAGAGTACAATACGAAAATGAGCGCTGGTGAAGAATCTGCAACAAATGAGGATTTCCAAACGGCCTTAAATTCATTCAAGGAGGCTTTAAACATCAAGGAAAACGACCCAGTGGCGATGAGTCGAATTGAAGATATGCAGCAAAAAATTGAAGAACTTGCTTTGGCAAATAGTAAGAATGAGCAATATGAAGAAACAATGGCTCAAGGTAAATCTGCTATGACTAATGAAGATTATTCACTTGCTGTGAAAGCATTTGATGATGCCTTAATTGAAATCCCAGCTGATCCAGAAGCTACTCGTTTGAAAGAAGAAGCATTGTCTAAAATTAAAGAACTTCAGGAGGAAGAATTAGAATACAATGCTTTTATTGAAGCAGCGAAGATTAAATATGATGAAGCCATTGCAGATGGAAACAATACAGCAACTTTGGGCGAAGCTAAAACTATTTATGAATCGGCTCAAAATGTTAGACCACAAGCCTCTTTGCCTCAAAATAAGATTGTTGAAATAGATGATTTACTGCGAAAAATAGAGGAGGAGAAAGCTTCAAGTAACGAAGCCGAAATTGAGCAAAATTATCAAGATCAATTGCAATTGGCCAGTGTTGCTGCGATTGATGGTAAATACGCAAATGCCATAGAATATTTAAAAGAAGCACAAAAAATTAAACCAAATGAAACATTCCCATCGAATGAAATTTTGAAATTCCAAGCAATAATTGACAATGCTTCAGCTGAAAAAGAATTAAATGCAAATTATACAGCAACTGTTTTAAAAGCAGATTTAGCTTTCGAGAATGGAGAGTTTGAAAACAGTATCCAACTTTACAATGAAGCTTTAGGGTTGAAATCGGCTGAGAATTATCCTAAAACTCAAATTGCAAAAGCAGAAGAGGCTATTAAAAATTTAGCAGCAAATAGTTTGGATAAGGAATACCAAAATTTTGTGGATAAAGGAGATGCACAATTCTTAAATAAAGAATACGACAAAGCATTAAATTCATATCAATCGGCATTGTCAGTAAAGGAAGATGATATTTATGCTAAAGATAAGTCGGATGAAATTCGTCAAATTCTTGATAATTTATTAAAATTAAAAAGAGAAAACGAATCTCAAAAAGAACAATTTAATCAATTTATTGCCGAAGCAGATCAGTTGTTTAAAGGTGAGAAATATTTGGAAGCAAAGTCGGTATACGAAAAAGCTTTAAATATTGATGTTAATGATGCCTACACAAATAAGCAAATAAAACTAAGTATTGAGAGAGCGCAAGCAAAAGCTGCAGCAAATAAGGAAAAACGTTACAATCAGACCATAACTACAGCTGATGGATTTTTCAACAGTCAGGAATATGAAAAAGCGATTGAAGCATATAAAAGAGCTATTAGTTTGCGTGACTATGAGCAATATCCAAAAACAAAATTAGCTGAAATAGAATCTATAAAGAATGCCAATGCTAAGGCTCAAGGAAGTGTGGAATATTTAGGTGAGCAATCAAATATTTCAATACTTGAAGGAGCTGCATTATTGCAACAAGGAGAAATTGATAGAGAGCGATTGAAACAAGGAATAGTTTCAAAACAATTAACCCAATACGAGGGAGAGGCTGCCAATCGTGCCTTAAGTGATTTTGATGAAAGATTACAATATGAAAATCAAGTAACTTCTTTGAAAGATCTAAGAGAAAAAGCCAATCAAGGTGAGCAAGAAATGAAAAGTACAATTGTGAATCAGGTGGATGGTCAAATGTACAGTTTTGAACAGAAATCAGCTCAGATGAATAAATATAAAGAAGGAGAACTTTCAAGAGCGAGTCAAGACCTAGTATTTATAAATGACGATTTTGACCAGGAGAAAGCTGACTATAGGTCAATGCATAAAGATGCTATAGAACAAATCAAAGAGGTTGAATATGAAAAAGATGTCAATGATTTGACTGAAGCAGCACATAATGCAGTTAAAGTAACTTCAACCAATCAAGAATTAGAAAAAATTGAAGATGGGTATAATCCTTCAACGGATTCCAGAGAAGAATACAATAAGGTTGTTGAAATGCAAGATGAATCTATTTTAGCCGAAATTAAAGTTGCTGAATCTACTAAAGCTAAGGCCGTGGTTCAACAACAATTAAAGGAAGATATTATTGCTTATGAGGCTGAGCTGCAACGAAAACTATCGGATGAAGCGGGAACTGTTCATGCACAACAAATAAAAATAGATGATCAATTAACGGATGCTGAAAAACAATTTACAGAATCCCAAATTGGTAAAGATGACGAAAGACTTAGAGCCGTTGAACAATTAAAGGAAGTAGACCAAGATCAATACAATCAAGTTGTAGAAAGAAGTACTGAGCAAGTTAATAAAGCACAGGAAAACTCCCAAGAGGTTGAAGCTGTTTTGGATCTTCAAGCAGAGAAAGCGCGACAAAATGAAAAGGATTTAACGGTTATTGATAACGATGTCAAAAATCGTGAGGAAACTTTTGAAAGGGGAAGAAAAGAATTGTCGAATGAAAAACGCCAAGAGATTGAAGCCACAGAAAATGAACTTTTAAGAATTGAAAATAAAGAAGCCATCTTACATTCAGAAAAAGTGGAAAGCGTTAAAGAGAATTATGATGAATTAAAAAATCAAGAAATTAGAAGAGAAAATGCTGACTTAATGAGCGGTGATCAAGCCAGTAAGAAAAAGCAGGCAACTCAAAAATATGTTGATGCTTTAGAAAGTAATAAGGTTAAGTTTAACGAAACAATTGCCAACACAATAGGAGATGATTATCCGGAAGGAGTAACACAAGAGAATTACGTTCGTAAAGACAGTAAGGGAATTCCTGTAAAAATTGTAACAAGAAGAATTGTTGTTACTGATGGAAGAGGAGAAGTTTATATAAGAACACAAACAAAAGTTGGACTAACTTACAGTAAAAACGGTTCACCAGTAACAGAACAAACTTGGATTTATGGCACAGAGAATGCAAAATTGGAAAAGCACTACTAGAAAAATAATTGCTGGAGGGTTAGCGATAATTCTCTTTTCATGTAGTCCTAATGAAGAAGTTTCTTTAAAAGAAGAAGCGGATGTTGTGCTGCCAAATAACACAGAAAACGTTTGGTGGAATGATGTGAAATCTGTTTCAGGAAATGCCTTAGGGACAACATTCATTATCAAGACAAGTGATGATTCTCTTAAAACTATTCCTCAGGAGATAGATTATTTAATTGAGTCATTTAATCTTGAATTGTCAACATATATTCCTAATTCAATGATTTCAAATTTTAATGAAAATGATTCAGTCATTGATTTAAATTCAAGTGAATTCTTTAAAAAATGTTTCGAACTAAGTTTAGAAATTTATCAAAAAACCAATGGTTCATTTGACCCCACAGTATATCCATTAGTGAGTTTATGGGGATTCTTTACTGACATTGAAAATGCACCATCTGAAGCTGAAATTGACAGTGTTTTAGGTTTCGTAGGACTAAATGAAGAAAATTATTCTTACGAAGAAGGTGTATTCACCAAAAAGGAACCGAGATTAAAATTGGTTTTTAATGCAATAGCTAAAGGACAATGTATAGATGTTGTGGCAAATTACCTTGATGAAAAAGGCCAAGAGAATTACTTCATTGAAATTGGAGGTGAAATTCGGGTAAAAGGGAAGAACGACCAAAAGAAGAGTTGGGTAATTGGAATTGATGAACCAGTTGAATCTAACACGGGTGTTGAAGGTGCAGACAAAAGAGAGTTAGAAAACTATGTTGAAATTACTAACAAGGCAGTTGCAACATCAGGAAACTACAGAAAATTCTACGAATTAGATGGGAAAAAATACAGTCACACAATTAGTCCAATTAGTGGTAAGCCATTGAGACATAATTTATTGAGTGCAACTGTAATTGCAGATGATGCAGCCAGAGCAGATGGTTATGCCACAGCATTCATGGTTATGGGATTGGAATCTTCCTTAGAATTTATAAAAGAGCACCCAGAGCTAAACATAGACGCTTATTTATTGTTTGAGAATAAACAAGGTCGCATTGAAAGAGCGTATAGTGATGGAATGCACAACTATTTATTGGATTGAAACCCAGAAATTCAATTTTGAATTTTCACAGATTAAATTATTATAAAATGATAAAAGTATATTCAGTATTAGCAGTATTATTAATGAGTTTAATGACTTTCGCTCAATCTCCACAACACGTTAAACAAACAGACAGTGAGCAGGTCAATTTTTGGGAATCACCTACAGCAATGATTATTGGTGGAGCTTTAATATTAATTTTAATCATCGCCAGAACTTGGTCAAAAAGAGTTCATAAAAAACGCGATGATGTGATTAATAAGAAGGAGGAAGAATGATTTTTAATGTTTAACGGCTTGCATTAATAATCAATTTTCCAAAGAGGATGTACCGTCTATTTATGTCAGATAATTAAAGCTGTTGAGTGAATAAAATTATATGAAAGAAAAATCTGTAATTGTTATAAGTTGCGTGATTTCAGCTTTATTCATTCTATTGACTGGTTGGTTATCATTTTATCATACTGGATCAAACTTGTCCGAATTCTTATTTGTATTTCACGTTATACCTTATGGATTAGCGTATGCCGGTGACGCATCTATTTTTATTCTCTTGTATTATATCTTTTTTTTCATTGGATTTGCTATCTTTCTTAGTCCTTTCGTTTTAATATATGCAAAGAGTAAAAAAAAGAAAAGATTCTTCATTTTAATGTTGAGTTCAATAGTGCTGTTAACATTGTTTATTAGCTATTTTTAATAATTTTCTACCTTAGAATGAGAACTAAATATTACTTTATTTTCGAATACCAACAAAAAAATATCATTCGCTAAACAATATGGACATGAATCATAACATCAAAACAGACCGTCTTAATCTAAATATGGTTCAATCATCTGATGCTGAGAAATTGTTGACGCTTAGAACTCACCCGGTAGTCACAAAATATATAAAACGAAATCTGAACATTACCTTAGAAGATATTGACAGGTCAATAGTAAGATGGCGAAAAGAAAACTATTTGTATTTAATATCTACAATTGATAATAATGAATTTGCTGGCACAATTACGATTTGGAACATTGATAGAGTTAACAAGCAGGCAGAATTGGGTTATGAGTTATTACCGGAATTTCAGAATAAAGGAATAATGTCGAATGCTATTAGTGCGGTTCTCAAATATGCTTTCACGGATTTAGAATTTGAATTAATAGAAGCTTGTACACATAAAGAAAATCTGAACTCTAGAAAACTATTGGAAAAAAATGGGTTCTATTTGCTGAAAGATAGAGTTGATGAAGATAATTTGAATAATGTAATTTATGAGATTCGAAAAATGTAATTTGTGAATCTTATATTATTTCATTGTTGCAACAAGAGAATAAACCATTGGGATTTTGTTGTCTAAATGTTTAATTCTATACTTGTTGGGCGCTATTTCCACAGTTTTATTGAAACAATTATATGGGGAATAATCAATTTCTTCTAAAGCCTTCATTTCAAGTCCATTTTTTATTAGACTGGTAATTACTTCCGCCAAACCATGATTCCACATGACATATTCTTGAGATATGTTTGCTTTTTTATCTGCGTAGGTTCCATTTTCTGTTTCAATGATGGCTCCTGAGTTAGAATAAGTATATGCGATCTTTTCGAAATTATCATCAAACATCCAAACTACAGGATGGAATTCAACAAAAACAAATTTACCTTTAGGTTTTAAAAATTTGGATATAACCTTAGCCCATTTATTCAAATCTGGTAACCAACCAATTGTTCCATAACTTGTGTAAACAATATCAAATTGCTTGTCCAAATGATTCGGTAAATCATAAATATCATAGCAAATAAATTGAGCGTTTGATTTCGTTTCTTTCGCAATTCGTTTTGCATTTTCTATTGCTTTGTCAGATAAATCCACTCCAATAACATCCGCTCCAAGTCTACCCAAAGAAATTGAATCTTGACCAAAATGACATTGTAAATGAAGAATTGTTTTTCCTTTTACGTCACCTAGCAAATTCAATTCAATGCTATTCAAAGAAGTGTTTCCTTTCATAAAACCTTCCATGTCATAGAATTCTGAGTTTAAATGGGAATCAGTTCTGTTGTTCCAAGATTCTCGATTGATTTCTTTGTAATTTTCTTCAGGATTCATAATTGAGTTTTATTAAAATAGAGAAGCCTTATAATGTTGAAAGTTAATGTTTATTCTTCAATTTGTCTTCACCTTCTTTCGACGGACCTTCAAAACCTATTCTTTACTGGTCCAACATTTTTCATGTCTTATCGGCATCATGCTAACTGCAACGATTAAAGAATTTTGAATTCTCAAATATATCATATAAAGTAAATTCTTAACCTTTAGCATTTAATGGTTTTGTAAATACGAATTTTTTGAATTGAATTTAATCTTTGCACTCAATTAGCTAGCTAATTTTTCTTGGCAGGTAGATTTGGATCTAATTCAAAATAGGATGCCCTAGGGTCGGTTATATTTTTCATTCGAATTAGAGTACGTGAAATCCGAATTCCTTCAACTGTAACAATGGTTTTCACGGGGAGTAAGCCTGCTTCAAAGATGATTTCATTAAAGGAAATGTCCTTAAAATTCTTATATAATGATGCGTCAACTTTTAAAGAGTCATTGATAAAATGGAACTCTTGAATTATGCCATTCGTATCAGACGGATTTTTTGAATAATAGATTAACGAAAAACCATTCAAGGTTTCCTTTCGGGAAGTTGAATCGAGATCGAACTCATTAATAGATGCATCATGATAGAAAATTGTATCCATATTTTTCCATTTTGCACAATTGATATGTTTGTTGGCATTATAGAAGTTATACTCCATACCCATTTTACCAGAGCCATAATAATTCATTCGAATATTTCCACGACTGTCATAAATTACTGCAGTACTGTCACCATATTTTTGTAAAAGGTAGTTTTTTACATTTTCATTCTTCGATTCATCCAAAATTTCAACCTGCTGTTCATAAGTTAACAATCGTGCAATTTTGGGTTCTGTTTTTTTAGAACAAGCAGAAAAACATAATAGTGTGAGTATAGCAATGAATGTGAAGATTAAGTAGTTATTGATTTTCATGTAAGTTAAATATTTCAACATTTTGTATGCTAATGTACAAAAAACAATTGATCACATTTTTTAACCTAGCCTGTTTTATAATAATCAAACTATTCTAACTTTTTATCATTTGTTTCTTAAATTTGATTTCTATTTAAAACAAACAATAAATGTTAGATTTTCAAAATAATACATTAAATGTTGATGATTTACCGCAGTTTGAAACGGTTGATGGTCATTTTATTGCTACTCAATACCTCAAATTATTGCGCTTGATCTATATTTTTTGGTTTGTCGTTTTATCCTGTGGAATTATCTTTTTGCACATCTTTAAAAACCCACCTTTTCCTACTGTTTACTTATTGACAGGTGTTTTAGTTCTCTTATTTTCTCTTGTATTGATTGAAATTGAAAAAGGGTTTAAAAGAAGAAAATATGGAATAAGAGAAAAGGATATCCTTTTTCAACGAGGATTTTTTGTTTTTAAACAAACCATTGTACCCTATAAAAGAATTCAGCATGTGGAACTTCGTCAAAATCTAATTTTCAAAGCGTTTAAAATTTTTAGTTTAAAAATCTATACCGCTGGTTCATCAACTGGAGATTTAAGTATAAAAGGATTGAATCAAATAGAAGCCGATAAAATTAAAGCTCAAATTCTAAAAGTAGCAGACCTTGATGAAAACTGATTTTTCTATTCCTAGACGTCAAAACCTAAGAGGTATCCTTGTAGTATTTTTCATGGATCTTTTTAAAAGCTTAAGACAGAATTTTTATGTTTTATTGCCATTGTTGAGCAGCAAAGTAAGAGAGAATTACCTCGGGACGGTCGTTATTGTTGTCATAGTTTTGCTAATTCTACAATTACTTTATTCCTATAAAAGTTATTTGAATTTTAAGTTTCATGTTCAGAATCAACGCTTTTTCTTAAAACAAGGTGTTTTTAATTCAACTGACACGGATATTCCTTTCGATCGGATACAGAACATAAACATCAATCAGAATCTTATTCAAAAAGTTTTAAATGTTGTAGGATTAGAGATTGAAACCGCTGGACAAAAGGCTGCGGAAATTAAAATAAAAGCGCTTACTGAAGAAGTTGCAATTGAGTTGAAGGAGGTTTTGCTGAAGAAGTCAACTGGTGACCAGTTTATTGCTGAAGGTTTTGTTGAGAATAGTGATGTCTTAGAAAATGATCCTTCAGCATCTCCAATTCCACAGAAATCAAAAGTTTTATTCAAACTTGATTTTATTCAATTATTGAAGGTTGGTATAAGTTCAAATTATTTTAAAGGTTTTGGACTGGTTCTGCTTATTATAAGTACTCTTTTTCAATACCTTCAGGATGTTTTTAAGAATTTGTTTGATGTAGATTTCGATGAGATGTATTTAAGTCAAATCCAAGGAACTTTCGCGTTTATTCTAAGCCTTATCGTCCTTTTGCTGGCAGCGACATTTGTTGTTACTGTAGGAAGAACTGTTTTTAAATATTTCGATTTAAAAGTCACGAAAGTGGATCATGAATATGAAGTGGAGCATGGACTTTTGAAACGTGTTATTCAGGTAATTAAGAAAAACAAAGCTCAAGTTTTTGAAATTGAAGAGAATCCTATAAAAAATCTTTTTAATATCAGAAACGTATTTATTAGTCAAGCTTCATCTCAAGATTTGAATAATAAAAAGAAGATTGGTGTTATCGGCATCACGGATCAAAATATGAAGATTCTTTTCAATTCAATTTTTGATTTATCATATCCTCAAACCTTTATAAAAATTAATAGTAGCATGCGTTTGATAATTAGAATGATGGTAGCCAATATCATTATTTCTGCCTCAATTGGGATAGCTGTGTATTATTTACAAGGATTGATTTTAAGTCTAATTGTTTCTATTTTTATGATGATTATTTTAATTTTCATCTCCTTTAGTAAAGTGAAAAAGAGTCATGTTGGAGTGAATGAAGATTTAATAGAAATTCAATCGGGTTCAATTCATACGAACAGAAAGTATATTGCTGTTCATAAGATACAATCCATCGCTATCGAAAGAAATGTTTTTCAACAGAGAAATGAGCATGCAGATTTAGTAATTTATACTGCTTCAGGTAAAGAACGCATCAATTATTTGAAATATGAAGAAGTATTAAAGGTTTCTAATTATCTGAATTTCAAGGTTGAAAATAGTGGATTGGGCTGGATTTAGATTTCTTTATGGAATAGAGGAGTTAACTTAAAAGTGAATTCTACTTCTTGGAGATGAAATTTATATTCACTCCAATTCTGTATTCGGATAAATCTGTGAAGGAATTATTATTAACATTTATGCTATAGCCTAAGCATAGATTAACTATCCCAAATAAGGAAAAATTGATTTCTGGTGTGATTCTCAGGTCAGTTTCACCTTCTCTATAATTGCTGGCTAAATTCACACCAAGACCTAAGATTCCGGAATGATTAAGTAGGAATTTCAAACGTGGACTAAAAATAGGTGAATCAGCTAAAATAACATCCGTGTAAATACCCATTGAAAAGTTAGGTTTTGATTTGTGACCGAGATTTTTTCCAATTATACCACCAATTCCAAATCCAAAAGCTCCTTGATTAAAAACTTCAGCACTAAAGCCCTGGTCATATTCTAAATATTCTTTTGTCTGGGATTCTTCTTGAGAAGTGCCATTAAAGTTGATGAAAAGTAGGATTAAGCATAATAGAATAGTGTTTTTCATGGGAGTAATATATCGTAAATAGTATTTTAATCGAATATGTGAATTGCCTAAAAATTTAGTCAAGAATCTACAACAAATATAGAATTAAATCCAAGACATACTACATTTTATCAATCACCGTAGTACTTATTTGATTTCCCTATAAATTCTATTTTTTAATTTTCGGCACCATACCATTTGCAATTAGTGCAATAATTCCAATGGTAATACCGATAAACCCTACAATGAATCCATTTCCTTGTTCAGTTAATCTTAGCGTTATTCCAATAATAATTAAAATTGTTGCGACTATATAAATTGCAGTTAACCACTTTCTATTTAATTTCATAAGTTCTAATTTTTGGTTAAAAATAGTTTCCTTAAATATAGTGGTTTTCACGTGGATTTGACGGTTGAATAATTAAAGAAATATCTAATAAACCTTAAATTATTATTCCTCCAGTAAATCAATCAGGCTTTTTCTATCAAAAGGATTGTCAATATTTTGTTCAATATCATATCTTAAAGCTTCAAGTTCAACATTTATTGCAGCTATGTTTTGAAGAGAAATTTTAGGATTCTCTTTTATGAATTGAAGTGATTTTATTAAAACAAACAATACGGAGTTATCACATTTCGAGTATAATCGAATGGGTTGAATGACTAACCTCATGATTTCTTCAGTTGTTATTATATAATCGGTTATGACTAATTTATTATTGGCTGAAATTTTTGTGGTTTTCGCTGGGAATTCAAGAAACTTATTCAGTAATTGACCAATTTTATTGATTGAATTTATTGCTGTTCCGGGATCGTTTATTCCAGGAGACATAGCTTTAACTGCAATTTCCATCAGTTTTATCATACCTGTTACATTTTTATCAGATTCATGACGGTCAGAAGAAATATCAAAGCAGAAAAGAATGTTTTCCAAATCTTCTTCTGAAATAAATTCTCTAATTTTTAAAACTGGAGTGTCTTCCCATATGTGTTGATTCACATAAGGAAGTATGATGAAATGATTTTCTTTGTTTTTTATCGAATCCTTCATTAAAGAAATATCAAAATTTCTATAATAGCCTGTTCTATTAATGTTGATTGTAGTCCAATCTTCTGAATTAACAGTGTTTATTTCAACATTATCCTCTTTATGTTCTGAAATTTCCTTCTTGAGATATTTCTCTGTTGTGAAATAGATTTTATCAATGATATTGTGAATTTGTATGGCAACTGAAATACTATTAATAAAATAGACAAACAGTGCTATGCATACCAAGCTAGCTATTGCAGAAATCATAGTAGATAAACTAATAGATTCAGAATCTGCTCCGTAAGCACCTAATGCAGTAAGAATAATGATACAGAATAGCAATGTTCCAATATAAAAACCTAAGATTATTTGATGTCTTTTATTCGAAATTAAATTAGGTAATAATCGAGGTGAAAAGTTGGAAGAAGCTTGATTAAGAACGACCATAACCATTGAAAAGCTAAAAACGGTAAGGGATAAAATTCCACCAATAATAGTAGAAAGAATTGATCTAGCCGTTTCATAATCTTCTATGAATAAAAATGGAAGATTTTTTTTAACGTTGGTTACTATTTCAATATTCTCAATTTTAATACTAATCAATGCTAAAATAAGAAAGGCTAAACTTATTAATATAGGGTAGAAGGCAATACTTTGTACAATATCGTGATAATTTTTCTTTAGAAATTTCAATGTTTTCTTGAACATATATTTGTAATTGTTTGATTTTTAAAACTATATCTATCTAGTGAAAAGTGATAATCCAATAAATGTATTCATTCCGTCTGTAAACTAATGATTTTATATGGCTTTTTAGGAAATAGATATTGAATAATAATGTAGTGCAACTTTTAATGTACTGCACTTTAACGGATTTATAATAAGTTTCTTATAGACTTTTATTTGGCTAATAAAATCAATCTAAATTATTTATTCTCCAGGTAAAACATAGTTATAAACTGAATAAAAATGACAGAAACTGCCTCCTAAAACGAATAAGTGAAAAATCGCGTGATTGAATTTTATTTTCTTGATGCTGTATATTATTGCACCTATTGTATAGAAGAAACCACCAGCGAATAGCCAAAATAATCCTTCAGAAGATAAACTTTCAACCAATGGTTTAACGGCGAAAATAATGACCCAACCCATCAAAATATACATAATAGTAGAAAGGATTTTATATCTCCCTGTAAAAAAGAGCTTCAAGGTAATTCCAATTAAGGCCATTCCCCAAATCACGCTAAAAACTAACCAACCAACACTCCCTTCTAGGGTTATTAAAGTAAATGGAGTATAAGTACCAGCTATGAGGACAAATATCGCCGCATGGTCAAAAATTTTCAATTTAATCCTTAACTCTATTGTTTTAGCATTGTGATACATTGTTGATGCAGCGTACAAGACAATTAAACTTGCACCAAAAATTGAAACACTAACCGTTGCCAAAATACCACCATAAAACGATGCTTTTAGAATTAATAATATAACAGCAACAAAACTTAATATAAATCCAAATGCATGGGTAATCACATTTAATTTTTCTTCTTTAGGAGAATAACTGTTCATATAAAAAGTTTTAGAGTAAGTATACATTAAAATCAAAATTCAGTTGATGACAATGAAAAATGAACAACTATTATGAATTTAAGTTTTACGAAATTACAAATTTGTTTCATATGGCGACTTCATGTATTTTATAAAAAGAAAATTGTGCTAAGTATTACAATTTAAACATGCAAATACTTTACAATTTCTCTATCTTTGTAATGTGGGCAATCATATTTTTCTTTCGAAGTTAAGCTTGATTAATTTTAAAAATTATAAGCAGGCCGATGTATCGCTTTCACCCGATATTAATTGTTTTATTGGACCAAATGGCGCAGGTAAAACCAATATTTTAGACGCTATTTATTATTTAAGTATGTGTAAATCCTACTTAAATCCAATTGATAGTCAAAATATCTTATTTGATGAATCATTTTTTGTTATTCAGAGTATTTGGAATAAAGATGATGTTCAAGAATCTGTTTATTGTGGGGTAAAAAAAGGCCAAAAGAAGGTTTTTAAGAAAAACAAAGTGACTTATGAAAAGTTAGCTGATCATATTGGGCTTTTTCCTGCAGTAATGATTTCGCCATATGATAGAAACTTAATACTCGAAGGAAGTGAAGTCAGAAGAAAATGGATGGATGGAATAATTGCACAATTTGATAGAGATTTTCTTCAGGATTTGATCAAGTATGGTAAGGTTTTAGCCCAAAGAAACGCTTTGTTGAAAAACATGGGGAGCTATGGTTTTTTTGACCAAGAAAGTATCAGTGTTTGGGATGAACAATTGGTGGCTTGTGGAAAAAGCATTCATGTTGCAAGAAAGAAAATTGTTGAAGAATTTATTCCAATATTTCAAAAATACTATCAATGGCTTTCTGATAATAGGGAAGAGGTGAGTTTAGAATACCGGTCTCAATTATTCGATCATTCTTTCGAAGAGTTGTTGGAAGGTGCTAAACGCAACGATCAGAGAAAGCAATATACAACTGTTGGAACCCACAAGGATGATTTTATTTTTACGATTAAAGGACACCCAATTAAAAAATTTGGTTCTCAAGGTCAACAGAAATCCTACTTAATAGCTTTAAGATTAGCACAATATGAGTGGTTGTTGTCTCGATTAAATCGGAAGCCAATACTTTTGTTGGATGATATTTTCGATAAGTTAGACAATGGAAGAGTTGAGCGATTAATGCAAATGGTCAATGATCAAGATTTTGGTCAAGTTTTGATTACAGACACTGATAAAGAACGAATTGCATCTATTTTTGAAAACAATCAAATTGATTATAAAGCATTTCAGATTGAAGGAAATTCAATTGTAGAAAGTGAAGTTAAAACTACTGTATGAGTGATAAAGAACGCAATCAAAAGGACCAAGGAATAGATAAAATCATTGATAAAATGATGAAAGCTTGGGGTTTAGAAGGAAAGATGAAGGAAATGGACATCATCAATGCTTGGCCAGAAATGATGGGGCAAGGAATTGCCAATCGAACAGAGAAGATTTATATCAGAAATAAAGTGCTACACATAAAATTGAATTCATCAGTTATGCGTGATGAATTGCATTATGGAAGAAGTGTGATTATTCAAAGAGTAAATCAATTTGCTGGTTCTGAAGTAATCAATGACATTTGGTTCGAGTAAATTATCTTTTCACAACTACTTAAATTCTTAAACAAACAATAAATGCGATCCAAAATCAATTTAAAGTCTGAGTTGATCAAGTCGGCACTCGTGCTTTCTTCCGGAACGGTTTTGGCGCAAGGAATAAGTTATTTACTGACTCCGTTTATCACACGTTTGTATTCACCGGAAGATTTTGGTGAATTTGGAATTATCATGAGAATTGTTGCCTTTCTATCTGTTATTGGGGCAGCGAGATATGAATATGCCATTCCATTACCTAAAAAAAATGAGCACGCTTTTCACATATATCGCCTTTCACTTAGAATTTTAATATGGACTGTGGGTCTAACGTTATTGGCGGGTGGAATTTTTTGGTTGTTCAAAGCAGATGCAGATAATTTGCTTTTTTACATTGTTCTCATAAGCGCAATTAGTGGTTTTACTGTTTTTATGAGTATTGGCCGACATTGGGCTATTCGAATGAAATGGTTCAAAAACATTACTATTTCTACTTTGTTAACTTCAGCAACTTCCAATACTGCAAAATTACTCGCAGGATTAGCAGGTTTAGGTGTAGTTGGTTTAGCTGTCTCTACATTGCTCGGACTGATAGTAGGAAGTTTAGTTTATGTTTTCGACGCTTTTGGAATTTATAAAATAAATAATAAAAATTCAAATTTAAGAAGGGCAGTTGTAGCCAGGCAATTTAAAGAATTTCCTAAGGTTAATCTTCCACATTCTTTAATTGATGCAAGTAGGGAATTACTTATTGCTTTCTTCCTAACTCTATATTTAAGTACCGCACTTTTTGGTTCTTATGATCATTCATTCAGAATGCTAAAAATTCCACTTTTATTGATTGGAGTGGCAGTTGGACAAGTGTTATATAACCGTATATCAGCTGACTTTTCACAAAAAAAAGTGATTTATCCTATTTTAAAGCGTTCCGTGATTCTTTTGACTTTGATAGGAATAGTCCCATTTTCAATAATTTACATTTGGGGAGATTCAATTTTTGCATTTGTATTTGGTGAGGAGTGGAGACTATCAGGTGAGATTGCTGCAGCTCTTGCGCCGTGGTTAATGGCTAATTTTGTTGCTTCTTCAATTTCTATGGTTCCAAACATTATCGGTAAATTAAAATGGTTCTTTTGGGTTGGTAATTTGATTACTGCAATTCAATTATCTTGCTTTGCATTATTTCCAGATATTATGGAATGGTTCGAGCTTTCTGAAATCGAAATGTTTGAAATCATTTCTTGGATAATGTTTGTCCTTTTTTGGGGAAGTACGATTTGGATGTTGAAGATTGTGAAAACTTTGGATTTGAAAATTTAAAACTTTTCAATGAAATCGGAGGTTTTTTGATTTTTTGAAAGGAAAGAATATCCTGAATAATAATTATATATTTCTAAATATTCGACTATAAAGTTCAAGTATAATCTTCTTTTCATCTTCAGAATAAATCATGTCCTGCCAACTTAAAGGTCGATTTTCCTCATTCCATTTGAATTGTTCAACGCGTTCTTCTTTTTTATCGATATCAGAAATAGGGTAAACCAACCCATCAGGACTATCTCTATAAGTTGCTGTTTCTATATCTCCATCCACAAATCTCAAAGTAATATTTGACGAGAAAATACGATTCATTCCTTGTCGATTGACAACTATGGCAGTGTCACTTTCATCTTCATCTTCTAAAAAATAAAGTGTTTTAGCGTTTCCTTCAATGTCAACTCTACGAATTTGAGTACTATCAAAGTACGCATTCAGCAAGGTTCCAGCAACCTGATTATAATAATTCGTTGAATCAACTGGAGTAGCTACCAAACCATTTTTCCGTAAAAATGCACGATGTATTCGGTTATCTTTTTCATAAATGGTAATCGTATCGCTTGTTAATTGAGCATTTTGGGCCCACAAAGTAGGATTTGTGAACATGTTCATTTCCCCAATGGTTTTATCATAAATCAATGAATCACATATTCCTTGCATATCACCACGGAATAGTTTTACCTTTTTATGAGCTTGCATTAACATTGGTTTTCCCAAAGAATCGGAATAATTGTACAATGTGTCTGCATGAATATAAAGTGTGTCTTTCTCTTCAAATCTTTTTGCAAGCGCATGACCGGTGATAAAAGCAAATTTATTTCGTTCGTCATTGATTGCATAATCTCCTTGAAAACCAATTTTGTTCGTGGTATCGGTTATCAATACGTTCTTTTTTGCAATATATAAACTGTCCTTTGAAGAGTAGAACAAACTATCGGCTCCAATATTTAAGTTTTCATTTTCAATTGAAGCATTATTTTCTAATACTCCTTCATCTTCATTCAAGTCATACCAACCTTTTTCGCAATACATTTTTATATCTTGATTGGTGATATAAGTTGGTCCAAAGAAATAAGCTTTCTTAGAATTTGCATTAAACTGTAAAGTGTCGGATTTTACTGTAAAATCATTGCTGGTATAAACTACGTTTTTTCTAAAATTGAACTGTTTTGAATTGGGATAGAAGTAGCCGATATCACTGCTTAATTGGTCACTTGACGAAATACTGGTGATCACACCTTTGTTTTTGTAAATTCCAACATTATTCTTTAAATCATAATCCATTGAATCTGTTGTGAGCTTATATTCGTTGTCACGTATTCTCACATTGCCATAGAGTTTGGCATAATCCTTTTTGGTATCAAAGAACAAGGAATCGCAAAACATATTTAAGGTGTCTTCCTTGTTGAGATGAATGTTTCCAAATGCTCGAACGGTATTGTGCACCAGGTTGTAATAAGCTGAATCGCAGTAGAGTTTAGTTTCTTCTTTTTTGAAAACTACATTTCCTTTAACAATATAGTTTCCCGTTTTCCCATCAATTTTGATGTCTTCAGATCCTTCTAATAATTCAATATATTCTTGACAAAAGGAAGATCCCATTGACAAAAAAATTGCGCTCCCAATGAGAAGCGCAATTTGTAATATGTTGAATTTTGTTTTCAATTATTTTCTATTGTTCAAAGTTTGGCTTCGATCTGGACCGACAGAAACAGTTGTAATTGGAACTTCTAATTCTTTTTCCAAGTATGCAACATATTCCTTCAATTCTTTCGGAGCATCTGCAAAAGATGTCAATTTTGTTGTATCAGTATTCCATCCTTTGAAAGATTCATATACTGGTTCAATCTCGATATCTGTAATATCAAACGGAAGATAATCAACTTTCTTGCCATCAATGATATAATGCGTACAAACTTTAATTTCTTCGAAATCATCCAAAACATCAGATTTCATCATAGAAAGTTCAGAAGCACCATTAATCATGATTGCGTATTTCAATGCTGGTAAGTCAATCCAACCACAACGTCTTGGTCTTCCTGTTGTTGCACCAAATTCTCCACCTGCTTTACGGATTTCTTCGCCAACTTCATCAAATAACTCAGTAGGGAAAGGTCCAGAACCAACTCGTGTACAATATGCCTTAAAAATTCCGATTACGTCACCGATTTTCGTTGGAGCAACACCTAAACCAGTACAAGTACCAGCAGTTATCGTGTTTGAAGATGTTACAAACGGGTAACTACCAAAATCGATATCCAATAAGGTTCCTTGTGCACCTTCAGCCAAGATAGATTTTCCTTCTTTCATTGCTTGGTTGATGTAGTGCTCACTATCAATCGTAGTCAATGATCTCAAAAGTTCAATTCCTTCAAAGAAAGCAGCTTCTAACTCCTCAACGTTGTATTCAAAACCTTCGTAATGATCTAGCATTCCTTTGTGTTTCGCTACAAGATTGTCATATTTTTCTCTAAAAGAAGCAGTTGCTATATCTCCAACTCTGATTCCATTACGACCAGTTTTGTCCATATAAGTTGGACCAATTCCTTTTAATGTTGAACCAATTTTAGATTTCCCTTTGGCTTGCTCAGAAGCAGCATCCAGTAAACGGTGCGTTGGTAAAATTAAGTGAGCTTTATTTGAAATCAATAAAGTCTCTTTAATTGGTAAGTTGAATTTAGCTAAATTTTCAATTTCTTTTTGAAAAATAACTGGATCAATTACCACCCCATTTCCAACGATGTTTAAAGTGTCTTTTCTAAAAATTCCTGAAGGAATTGTGTGTAAAACATGCTTAATTCCGTCAAATTCTAAGGTGTGACCAGCGTTTGGTCCTCCTTGAAATCGAGCAATGATGTCATACTTGGGAGTCAAAACATCGACTATTTTCCCTTTTCCTTCATCACCCCATTGTAATCCTAATAATACGTCTACTTTACTCATGCCTCTGGTGCATTTAATTGGTTAATGGCAGTTTGTTTATCTGCCGAAATATTAAAAACTGTATTTAACTTAGATATTTTAAAAATTTCGCTAACTGATTTGTTAGGCTGAACAAGAATTAATTCTCCTCCTTTATTTCTTATATGTGTAAAAATTCGCAATATTAAATTCAAACCACTACTGTTGATTTGTTTTAATTCTTTTAAGTCAATTATGAATTTCCTTTTTCCATCTTCCAATTCAAAATCTACCATTTCTAGCGTTTCATCCACTTTGTTTTTCGTCAGAATGGTCCCTGAAAAATCAAGGATACATACTGTAGATTGTATATCTAATTGGATAGAAAAGCTCACTATTTAAGATTTATCGGTTGAATTTTTAGCTGCATCTTCATCTCTCACTCCATAAAAATATAGGGAGTGATGGTTGATTTTTACACCTAGTACTTCTTCAATAGTTGATTTAATATTTTGAATGCGTGGGTCACAAAATTCAATTAATTCTCCGGTATCTGTTAATACCAAATGGTCATGTTGTTTAAATCCATGAGATTTTTCAAATTGAGCAATGTTTTTCCCGAATTGATGTTTACGAACAAGGTTACAAGCCAATAGCAAATCAATAGTATTATACAAAGTAGCGCGTGATACGCGATAATTTTTGTTTTTCATTTTAATATAAAGAGACTCTATATCAAAATGACCTTCGTAATTGTATATTTCTTCAAGTATAGCAAAACGTTCAGGTGTTTTTCTGTGTCCGTTTTTTTCTAAATAAGCCGAAAAAATATTCTTAACTGTTTCTTGTACGCTTTCCATGCATTCAATTCCTTAAAAGGCAAAAATAAGGAAAAAGTAAGACTGTTCCATTGTTTTCGATAGATTTATAAATAAGTTATGCACAGAGAAAATTGTATTCTTTAATTTCTGGTTAAAAGAATAAGAAATTTACAATAATTCAGTTTCTTTACTTTTATTAGAAATGTAAAACTTAACCGTTATGGTTAAATTTATTCCATTGCTAATCTTTTCTCGTACTCCTTTTGTTTAATTCGTCTTGCAATTCTCTACGCACTTTTTGTTCACGCTCTAATGATCGTTTTCTGTGATTGTCTAATTCAAGTTGGGTCTCGGTAAGTTTTTCTTTTGCTAATTTTGTGCTCTTCTGACCTTTTTTAAATACAAAGAACATAACTAGAGAAATTATTAATAAAACGAGGATAATGCTTAACATTATCGTTGTAAAAGTAGATTTTTGAGTAGAAATACCCATAAAATCAATATTATCAACTTTTGATTGGGTCTCTTTTAATTCAGCGTTCAAAGATTCAATTTCTTGATGACTGCTATCGATATCACTCTTTTGTTCCTGGATTTTTTTAGATGATTCTAAAATTTCTGATTCAAAAACTATTATTGAATCTTGAATGTTTTTTTGAAGAGATTTCAGTTTTGATTTCTCAATAACTTTGTAAGCTTGATAATCATTAGAACTTTCAATTAAATCTTGGAATTGTGCTTCAATAGTATTGATTTTGTCTTCATCTTGACTTATGCCGTTAAAACTAATACCAATGAATAAGGCTGCTAAAAATATTATGTTTTTGTTCATTTTGGAAATTTGTCGCAAAATAGCTGTTTTAACGATTCAATTTAAAAATAAGATACAAAATTATATAAAAGTGTAGGTTATTGAAATGTTTAAAAGATTTTTACCCTGAAAAATAACAAAAATTTGAATTTCTTCATTATTTCTACATAAGCAATTTAGATTTAATCTCTAAGCTTCTTGACTGTGAAGTTTGAAACTAATGATTTCAGGCGACATACCAATTCTTCCTGGAAAACCAAGGAAACCAAAACCTTTACTAACGAATAAATGCTGTTCATTTTCAGTGTATAGACCAAGCCATCTTTTGTATCGATACTTTACTGGACTCCATTGCCAGCCTGGAATATCAACTCCTACTTGAGATCCGTGTGTATGACCACTTAAGGTTAGGTCGAATTGTTTCGGATGTTTTCTAATTATATTTTCCCAATGGTCAGGGTCATGACTCATCAAAATATTGAATCTTTCATCTGAAGTCGATTGAGTGGCTAAATCAATATCTCCATATTTCGGAAATGGTCCTTGTCCCCAATTTTCAACACCTATTATATCAATGGTGTCCGTCCCATTATTGATTTGAATATTTTCATTTCTTAAAAGCTGAAAACCTGTTTCTTTAAATATAGCATATAGATCATCTAAATTGGTTTGTCTGTCTTCAAGCTTATCAAATTGGATATAATCACCATAGTCATGATTTCCTAAAATTGCAAATTTCCCATATTTAGCGGATAAATTTTTAAGGGCATCTATATAAGGTAACATTTCTGTGGAGCGATTATTTACTAAATCTCCAGTAAACATGATAATATCTGGCTTGGCCTCATTAATTAATGATAATCCTTCCTCAACGGCTGCTTTATCATCAAAACTACCAGCGTGAAAGTCAGAGAATTGGACAACCTTTAGTCCATCAAAAGATGCTGGTAGTCTTTTCATGGATAAGTCTAATCTCTTTACATGAAAATTGTATTTCCCTTTGGTCACGGCATATATGGATCCTAAAACGGGAATGGCAGCGACTCCTAATGAAATATTCCTAACAAAATTTCTTCTACTCGGAAAATGCTTTGATTTATCTTTTCTAGAAAATAATTTATTCTTAATATATAATATAGCTCTTACAAAATCTTCCGTAAATAAAAAAGCGGCAGCAATTAGTTTAGCAATAAAGAACCCCAATGAGATTCCGAAGAATATATTGATGAATTGATTGGCGTTGTAAATTCCTAAAGAACCGCGATACAAATTAATAGTGAATCCAGTTAAAAACAAAACTGAAGAGAAAGGTATTAACCATTTCAATACTTTAAAATACCTTGTGTTGACTGTTCTTTTAAATGCTTTCCAAATATAAATATCAAGAACCAAAAAAATGGTTAAGATTATAGAAAAGAACATTATATAGCGATAACTCATATTTAGGAATTGAATAAGAACTTAATAACACTTTAAAATTAAGAAAGTTCTTAATTGAATGTTATTTGTCATCTTCGGTGTAATCTTCTTCAATTTCTTGCGTAATATCATCCCATCTTTCAACACGCTGAATACCTTCAGTCATTTCAAATTTCTCAATCAATTCATCCAAGTGATATTTATCCATTACTAAGACTTGAATTTTACCTTCAAATATTCCGTCTTTTGATTCGAAACTGATTGATCGCATGTTTACATTGTGTTGGTAGGAAACAATTTGAGTAATTTTGTTTACTATTCCAATGTCATCAATTCCAATTAATCTCAATTTTGCAAGGTGTTCTTTAACAGCTTGATTTTTCCACTGAGCAGAAATACATCTGTAATTCATTTTCCCCATTAAGTTTTCAGCATTCGGACAATCATTTCGATGAATTTTTATTCCACTACTCACAGTAATAAATCCAAAAACGCTATCACCAGGTAAAGGATTACAACATTTGGCAAAATCGTAATCTATATCTTTAAAGTCATCCCCAATCACTAAGGTATCTTTCTTTCCATCGATACGTTTAGAAATATCCGTTGCTTTTTTAACTTTATTCGTCTTAACTTCTTTTTCAACTTGCAGGTTTCCTCCAATATTTTTAATTTTTCGGAGTTTCGATAAGTCAACTTTACCCTTAGCAATTCGAATATATAATTCCGTCGCAGCAGCTACATTATAGTATTTCTCTAAAATGGAAATGTTTTCACTTGTAAATCGAATGTTATGTTGCTTGAATTTTCGGTCAAGAATTTCCTTACCATCATCAGCAATTTTATTTCGTTCTTCGTTTAATGCAGCCTTTATTTTTTGCTTTGCACGACCAGTAACAGCAAATTTTAACCATTCTTCATTAGGTCGTTGCTTGCTAGAAGTTATAATTTCAACCTGATGTCCACTTTTTAATTGATGACTTAACGGAACAAGTTTTTTATTCACTTTCGCACCAATACAGGTCAATCCGATATCAGTATGAATGTCAAAAGCAAAATCTAAGGTTGTTGCGCCAGTTGGAAGTACACGCAATTCTCCATTTGGAGTAAATACATAGATTTCATCATTGAATAAATTCAGTTTGAATTCATCTACGAAATCCATAGCGTCTTCAGAGTGGTTGCCAATTAATTCGCGAATTTCTCCAATCCAACGATCAAATTTGTTTTCACCACTTTTAGACTCTTTGTAATTATAGTGTGCAGCTAGACCTTTTTCAGCGATTTGATCCATCCTTTCAGAACGAATTTGAACTTCAACCCATTTTCCTTGGGGACTCATCACAGTTGTATGCAATGATTCATAACCATTTGCTCTAGGAGTGGAAACCCAATCTCTAAGTCGGTCTGGATTTGGCTGATAAAAATCTGTAACAATACTGTAAACTCTCCAACAATCAGGTTTTTCTAATTCTTCAGGAGTATCCAAAATAATTCTAATCGCAAAAAGATCAAAAACTTCCTCAAAAGGAATTTCTTTGTTTTTCATTTTACGATAAATAGAAGCGATAGATTTAGTTCTTGCTTTTAAATCAAAAACATAACCTTCATTAGATAATGCTTCTTTAATAGGGTGTGTAAATCGCCTAATAAATCTTTGTCGAACAGCGTGTGTTGATTTCAATTTACTGCTAATTTCACGATATGCCTGAGGATTCATGTAACGCAGACACAAGTCTTCTAGTTCACTCTTTATGGTGTAAAGTCCTAAACGATGGGCGAGTGGTGCATACAAGAAATTTGTTTCCGATGCAATTTTTAGTTGTTTGTCAGGACGCATACTATCCAAAGTACGCATGTTGTGTAAACGATCTGCTAATTTTATTAAAACAACCCTTAAATCATCTGAGATTGTAAGAATCATTTTTCTAAAATTCTCAGCTTGAATTGAAATATTTTCATCAAATACTTCAGGAATCTTAGTTAAACCATCGATTACCTTTCGAACGGTTTCTCCAAAAGATTCTTCAATATCCTCTAAAGTAATGTAGGTGTCTTCCACAGTATCGTGGAGTAATGCTGCAATAATGGCTGTTGTTCCCAACTCCATTTCCTCAGCACAAATTTTAGCAACGGCAATCGGGTGATAAATATATGGTTCACCCGATTTGCGTCGCATATCTTTATGAGCTTCAACAGCTACGTCAAATGCTTTACGAATTTGCTTCGTTTCTTCTCGTGTTCTATCATTTTTAGTAACACGTAACAAACTTCTGAACGCATTTAGAATTTCTTTGCGTTCTTTTTCTAAATCAATTTCCGGCTTATTTTCCACTCAATTCCTGTATAATAATTATTCTGCTGGTAATACTTTTGTAGAAACTTCTCCAAAACCTATTCTTACCCCATTGGCATTACAATGACCACGCATTACTACAGTGTCATTGTCATTGATAAACTTTCTTTCTGATCCATCCTTCATTTTGATTGGCTTTGTACCTCTCCATGATAGTTCTAGCATCGAACCAAAAGAACTTGGTTCATCTCCTGAAATTGTTCCAGAAGCCATCATATCACCACATCGAATGTTACATCCGTTTACAGTATGATGTGCCAATTGCTGCGCCATATTCCAATACATGTATTTGTAGTTTGATTTAGAAACTACAGTTTCTTCGCTGTTTTCAGGTATAATTCCAACCTCTAAATCAATATCATAATGGAAATCTCCTTTGTACTCTAAATAGGAAAGTACTTTTGGATCTTGAACCGGACCTTTTGTTTTAAATGGCTCCAAAGCATCCATTGTTACTATCCAAGGAGAGATTGAAGATGCAAAATTTTTCGCTAGGAAAGGTCCTAATGGAATATATTCCCATTTTTGGATATCACGAGCTGACCAATCATTCATGATACACATACCGAAAATATAATCGTTTGCTTCTTCAGTTGTAATATTTTCACCTAATGGTTTTCCATCAAATGTTACAAATGCCATCTCTAATTCAAAATCCAATAGTTTCGAAGGTCCAAAAATTGGGTCTTGATCATCGTTTGGTCTTGTTTGACCTTTTGGACGCTTAATCATTTGATCACTTGGAATAATTGAACTTGCTCTACCGTGGTATCCTACTGGAATCCATAACCAGTTAGGTAAAAGTGCATTTGCTGGATCTCTAAATAAAGTTCCAACATTTGTAGCATGTCCTCTAGAAGAATAAAAATCTGTATAGTCTCCAACTTGAACAGGCATTAACATTTCCACTTGTTCAACATCAATTAAAACTTGCTCTACATGATGATTGTTGTTTGATAAATCTTTGTTCTCTATATTGAATAACTTTGACAAACGATTTCTTAAGTCTGTGGTAGCTTCTTTACCTTTTTTCATTATTGTGTTAAGCGCATCAGATTTAAAATCAGATTGTTCGAAAGGTAAATTCTTAAAGTAACCTAAGACATATAGTGCAGAAAGGTCAATTACTTTGTCACCAATTCTACTTCCAACAGAAGGTTTATTATTTTCTGTTTTGAATATTCCAAAAGGCAAGTTTTGAATTGGGAAATCTGAATTTTTATCTACTTCAATCCACGATTTTAATGACGGGTCGTTTGCTTTAATCATTTTATATTTTGCTTTGATATTGTTTCAAGCAAAAATACTAAAGTCTTTTGACTCATCAAAGCAGAGACGGAAGTGTTTTGAGCGGAATAGGAAGTTAATTTGAATTAAGAGAAAATAAGTTGATTTAAATTGTATAGTGCTGAATTCTTAGCAAGGATATTCGAATCTAAAACGTGAAAACATGAAAAAAAAAGAGTAACCGATTGCTCAATTACTCTTTTCAATAGTTTTAATAAACTCTAATATTTAAATAGCGGATAACCTGACATGATTTGTTTAACTTCTGCAATTACTTCTTTGGTAACTGATTCGTTATTCATGTTTGTCATAACCTTATCCATTAATTCTACAATTTTAGGAATATCATTTTCTTTTAGACCTCTTGTTGTGATAGCAGGTGTTCCAATACGAATTCCAGAGGTCACAAACGGTGATTCTGTATCAAAAGGAACCATGTTTTTATTTACTGTGATATGAGCATCATTCAAGGCGATTTCAGCATCTTTTCCTGTGATGCCTTTTGAACGCAAATCAATCAACATGCTATGATTGTCTGTTCCTTCTGAGATAATCTTATATCCTAATTTTACAAATTCTGAAGCCATTACTTTAGCGTTTTTCGCTACTTGTTTTTGGTAATCAGTGAATTTTGGGTCCAAAGCTTCACCAAATGCAACTGCTTTAGCAGCAATTACATGTTCTAGTGGTCCACCTTGTGTTCCTGGGAAAACTGCAGCGTCTAACAAGGATGCCATTGATCTTAAGTTACCATTGTTCCAACGGATACCAAAAGGATTGTCAAAATTCTTTCCTAACATAATAATTCCTCCACGAGGACCGCGCAGTGTTTTATGAGTAGTTGAAGTAATAATGTGGCAATGCTCCATTGGATTAGCCAATTGGTTAGTCGCAATTAATCCAGCAGGGTGGGAGATATCAGCTAAAATTAATGCACCAATTTTATCTGCTACTTTACGAATTCTTGCATAATCCCAATCTCTACTGTAGGCAGAAGCGCCAACAATAATCATTTTAGGTTTTACTTCTTCTGCTTTTTTCTCTAAAGCATCATAATCAATACGACCGGTTTCTTTGTCAACACCATAGAAATGCGGATTATATAGTTTACCTGAAAAATTTACGGATGAACCATGAGTTAAATGACCACCATGAGATAAGTCAAAACCAAGAATATTATCACCTGGTTTTAAACACGCCAACATTACAGCAGCATTAGCTTGAGAACCTGAATGTGGCTGGACATTTGCCCATTCGGCACCAAAGAGTTTGCATATTCTGTCGATCGCCAGTTGCTCAACTTGATCAACAACTTCACAACCTCCGTAATATCTTTTACCGGGAAGACCTTCAGCATATTTGTTTGTTAACACAGAACCCATCGCTTCCATTACTTCGTCACTCACAAAATTCTCTGAGGCAATTAATTCAATTCCATTGATTTGACGTTCTTTCTCAAGCCCAATTAGATTAAAGATCTCCTTATCTCTTTTCATTCTTATTTTTTTTATTCAAATTATAAATAGTACTTAATTATCTATACATATGGAGTTTACAATTACTCCATTTAGTGTAATTCTTTTTGGAGGGTCAATATAATCAAATTTTAAGTCAGATATTGAAATAGCAGCTATTTCTTTATCTATTTACATTCAAACTAGAGTTGTTCTTATTTTGAACTTTCAAAAAATAGTGTGATGGTAATTTGAATTAATCAGCAAAGCTATTTATTCTGTCAAGTTGATGTGAGTAATATTTTTCATCTTCATTATAAATACCCTCATTTGTCAATGTGTCTATTCTGACTCTTCCGTGGGCATGAATTATTTGCTGATTAGGTAAAATAATTCCAACATGATGAATGTTTCCTGTTCTTTTAGATTTAAAAAAGGCTAAATCTCCAACTTTTTGTTGTTCAAATCCAACTTCTATTCCCTCAAGGTATTGTTGCGAAGCATCTCTTGGCAAATAATGGCCCAATTGATGAAAAACTGATTGAGTAAATCCAGAGCAATCTATTCCAAAATGAGTTCTTCCTCCCCATAAATATGGAGCATTAAGATAGCTTAGCGCCAATTCAGAAACAGTTTGGTTAGATTTCATGGGTAGATTATCCTTCCATGAAAACTCTAAATTATTAACTGTAAAACTCACTTCATTTGTTAAAATTGGAGACCCTTGTAAAATGTTTTGTATTCCCCATGGTGTATTTAACTCCAATAGAGCTTCTTGTTGATGTCTATTTTTATCTTGAAATAGGTGCAATTCGTGGTCCGTAATTTTCAATAATTGTTTATTGTCAACCCAACCTTCATAATTATCGTGGTAAATTTTAATTTTCACCCATTGATTGTGAATGTCTACTATTGATACGAGTTCTCCAAAGAGTAATTGAGTGACTATTTCAGAAGTATCATCATGTTGATCTCTTACGGGAATTACGGTTAGACAGCAAATTGCATTTAATCCAATATTCATTGTTTTTTAGGGAAATTTGGATGAGCCAATATGTTTTTTACTTGTTGAATATGTCTTTCATTGTGATAAATGACAAACATCAACGCATCTCCTAATCTAAGTCTTACAATCTTACTAATTGAAATAGGAATTTTAACTTTTTTCAAATTCACTTTTTCAGCATCTTTTAATATGTCTATAAGTTGAGTTTGATACTTTATAAAATTGTTTGTTGGGTCATGGTCCAATAGTTCTGGATTAATTGACGGATTCATGTTCTTAGGAGCGCGAAACTTTCTTTTGATATTGTTTAATCGGCCAAGTTTCATTGATTTCCAGGCACTTCTACCGAGTGGAGACGGCACGAAGTTTTCTTTTACGTTCAAGAACTTTGAGTTTTGGATTTTGTCAACAAAAATTTGATGATAATAAGAGGAGTAACTATTGAGATGAGATAGCACTTCTTGAATATTCCAACTGTCTTTTGAAGGCTTCCAATTCATTTGATTTTCACCCAGATGAGTACATTTCTTCGATATTAATGAAATATTCGATTCAGTAATATTCTTTAAATTTAATAACAAATCATCTGATAAAAATCCTTTCATAATTTTTCTCTTAATCGTTCCAAAAATAATACCATTTACTATAGTCTCCAATTAAATATTGGAGAATTTTGAATTTCCATTCAACTTATTTTTTGCAGTCTATATCATGATATTAAATCCATTTTATCTGCGAATAATTCTATTGTTGTTGTATTTATTGTAATGCGCTGTTTTTTAGTCTATTGTATTGCTTGTTGCGAAATGATTTAATTCATTTTAAGAAAATATGTTGAATACTAAAACATTAGGTTTATCTTTACTTCGATTTAATAATGGTGCTTCTGCACTTTAAAAAATGTGAATAATGGCAAATGTTAGAAATTTAAAGAAGAACATCAACGGAATGATATATGATGTTGTTGATGAATGTTATAGCGTTCAACTTTTTAATGACGCAAAAACAGCTGAATCTGATAGTTTTATCGATGATGCTGCAGATTTCCAAGAAGAAATAATGGGTGAAATTAAAAGAGCTGAAAGTAAAAAAGATTTCAAAGCTATCGAAGCTAAGGTTGAACAAACAAGAATTGATTGGACAAACCGTTTGAATAAAATGCAATAAGATTAATTTCTTATTCCGAAATTCTTAAAACGTCCTATTCTTCATTGAATAGGGCGTTTTTATTTGAGTGATTTTTCACTTTTAAAAATTGTAATTTTTTTGAGTAATATTTGTTGAACACTATATACACTGGAATTTCCACTAATTAAATAGGCTATTCCATTTGCTATTCCATAAAACAGAATTCCATTAAATCCAAAAAGTTCTGCTCCAATTAAAGTGCTTGCAATCGGGGTGTTTGTTGCAGCACCAAATACTGCTACAAATCCAATTCCAGCCAGAACATCAATTGGTAGGGGGATGATCAGGAAAAGGAGGTTTCCCAACATTGCACCAATGAAAAATAGTGGAGTTGCTTCTCCACCCTTAAATCCGGCTCCTAAAGTTAACGCAGTTAGTAAGATTTTTATTAAAAAACCATATTCATTCATTTGCTCATTGAATGCACTTTGTATTTCTGGAATCCCCAATCCTAAATAGGGTTCAATTTCAAAGCATAGAAATAAAATTAAAAGCGTAATCCCACCAATCATTGGTCGCAAGTAGGGTATTGAGATTTTACTGAATAGTTGGGTAAATAAATGTTTAAATTTTATAAATGAATAGGCCGCTATTCCAAAAGCTATTCCTGCGACTAAAGTCGATAAAACAGAATAAAATGAAATGGCAGGGAAATCCTCAATTGAATATTTAGAATGGTGGATTCCCCATACTATGCAGAAAAAGTGCCCACCAAATGAGGAGATAATTACCCAAATTGTGTCAGCTATTTTGAATTTTTTATCTCTTGCTAATTCAAATGCGAAGATAGCACCGGCAATAGGAGTTCCAAAAACTCCTGCAAATCCTGCTGCAACACCCATTCGTAATAAGCGTTTTCTATATTTTTTTGTCCAACTAAATAATTGCGGAATAGCATCACCTACAGCTCCTCCCATTTGTACTGCCGTTCCTTCACGACCTGCAGATCCACCAAATAGGTGAGTAGCCACTGTTCCAATAAAAACCAAGGGTATAATTTTCCAGTGAATTGGTTTTTTGGGACTATTCATTTCACGAATTAAATAATTGTTTCCGCCTTCAACTCCCTTTGCCCCAAAATAATACATTAAGCCAATCAATAATCCGCCGATTGGGAGAAGGTAAATGAAAATAGAGTTACTCGTTCTAATTTGAGTTACGGCAGTTAAGCTGCCTAAGAATAACGCAGAAATACATCCTGCGGCAAAAGAGATTAAGAGAGTAATGAGGATCCATTGGCTGATTTTAAATAGTTTCAACTTCATATTTATGACCTTGATTATAGTTTAAATAGAAGTCATCAGTCCAATTAAGACGGTTTTGGGCAGACATCATTGCCGATTTTTATTACAAATTTAATTGTTTTCCTTTGGAATTAGCTTTTTTTGATTGAAATAATGCGATTGAGTAAGGTTTGTTCTCCTTAAACTTTTGTTTTACTACAGCTATCTAAATAAGAAGCTACAGTTCTTAATATTATGAAATGAAGTAGAGTGCTTGTGTCGTTTTCTCTTCAGTTCGAGTGATTTTCGAAATAGAATGGAGGGATTTGTAACGAGAACAAGATTTGTCATCTGTGCATTCGCAGTTCTTCGAGATACATCTGCGTTTGTCTTCGGCACTCGGAGTGCCTTAGTTTATTTCAGTTGTTCAATCTAGTCTTTTTTACCGTCAACTAATTTTTGCAAACGGTACATTTCGTCACGTAATCGCGCTGCTTCCATAAAATCTAAATCTTTTGCTGCTTTTTTCATTTGACGTTCTGCATTTTTCATGCTTTTTTCTAGCTCCCTTACATCCATGTATTGCTCAACAGGGTCAGCCGCTATCATTCCGTTGTCTTCTTCTTCAGTTCTATATTGGAAAGCATTCTGATTGGTCTTGTTTAATGCTGTAGGAACCATTCCATGTGCTTCATTGTAAGCTTCTTGAATAGCGCGTCTTCTATTGGTTTCGTCTATTGTACGTTCCATTGATTTAGTTATTTTATCTGCGTACATGATTACCATTCCGTTGACATTTCTTGCTGCGCGACCAACGGTTTGAACCAGTGAGCGTTCATTTCTCAGGAATCCTTCTTTGTCAGCATCAAGGATTGCCACTAAACTCACTTCGGGTAAATCCAGTCCTTCTCGGAGTAAATTCACACCAATAAGTACGTCGAAAACTCCTTCTCTCAATTGTTGTAAAATTTCAACACGTTCTAAGGTATCCACTTCACTGTGAATATAGCGACAAAGAATTCCCATTCTATCCAAGTACTTCTGTAATTCCTCTGCCATTCTTTTTGTCAAAGTGGTTACTAAAGTTCTTTCTTTTATTAGAATTCGATTTTGAATTTCTTCTATTAAATCATCAATTTGGTTTAAGCTTGGTCGAACTTCTATTTTTGGATCCAATAATCCTGTCGGTCTAATAACTTGTTCGACAACAACCCCATCTGACATTTCAATCTCAAAATCTGCTGGAGTGGCGCTCACGTATATTATTTGATTCACAATGGATTGAAATTCTTCAAATTTTAATGGACGGTTATCCATTGCTGCTTGAAGCCTAAATCCAAATTCAACTAGGTTAATTTTTCTGGCTCTGTCGCCGCCATACATCGCTCTGATTTGGGGTAAGGTAACATGGCTTTCATCTACAACTAATAAGAAATCATCGGGAAAGTAGTCCAATAAGCAGAAAGGTCTTGTTCCAGGTAGCCTTTTATCGAAATAACGTGAATAGTTCTCAATTCCTTGGCAATATCCCAGTTCACGGATCATTTCTAAGTCATATTCTGTTCTTTCTAATAATCTTTTTGCTTCAACATGTTTTCCTTCTTCTTTAAATTTCTCTACTTGAATTACCATGTCGTCTTGAATGAATTCAATTGCCGCTTTGGTGGTTTCGGGTGAACTCACAAAGATATTTGCAGGATAAATATTGATAGAAGTTAATGTGTCAATTACATCGTTACTTTCAGGATCGATGGTATAAATTCCTTCTATATCATCATCCCAAAACTCTATTCGTAATGCATAATCGGCATAGGCTAAATGCACATCAACTGTATCACCTGTTACTCGAAAAGTACCTCTTTTAAATTCATCTCCAGCGCGGGAATAAAGATTCTCAACGAGTTTAAAAAGGAATTTATTTCGTAGAATGGTGTCACCAACCGAAATAGGAATAATACTTTTTTCGAATTCATTCGGGTTTCCGATACCATAAATACAAGAAACAGAGGAAACGACGATTACATCTCGACGCCCCGAAAGTAGAGCTGAAGTAGCAGATAGTCTGAGTTTTTCAATCTCATCATTGATGGCTAAATCTTTTTCAATAAATGTATCTGTAATTGGCAAGTATGCTTCCGGTTGATAATAATCGTAGTAGGAAACGAAATATTCCACTGAATTCTCTGGAAAAAACTGTTTAAACTCGTTGTATAATTGAGCGGCCAATGTTTTGTTGTGGGAAAGGATCAGCGTGGGTTTATTCACTTGTTGGATTACGTTTGCAACAGTGAATGTTTTTCCACTTCCTGTAACTCCAAGTAAGGTTTGGTGCTCAATATTACTTTTTACACCAGCTGATAATTCTTTGATTGCCTGTGGTTGATCGCCCATTGGCTCGAAAGGGGAAACGAGTTTAAATTCCATATTACAAACATAAAAATTTTTTAGCAGTTAATAGTGTGGTGTGATGTCAAAGCACCGCTTTCTTTTTATCTCTTTTTAATGAAGATTTAGTTCAGTATGCTTTAGTTTGAGTATATTTAATTCGTCATTCTTAGGTTTATTTATTTGCGAATCGTTTCTCGATAAATAATATTCTCAAAAATGAGTATAATCGTGAATATACCTAAAAACGAGTATATTTGTAAATATACCCGAAAATGAGTATAATTGACAATATACCTAAAAATGAGTATATTGGTCAATATACTTAAATTTGAGTATATTTGAACACAATGATGAATTAGAAATGAAAGCAGTAATAACAGGGGATATTGTTAATTCTAGGGCTGTAGAAGCTGAAAAGTGGATATTGGAGCTCAAGCAAAAATTAAACTTATTTGGCCAAGAACCCAAGGATTGGGAAATTTATAGAGGAGATAGTTTTCAATTGAAAGTTGAACCTGAGAATGCATTAACTGCAACAATTCTTCTAAAGTCACAGATCAAGAAATTTAAAGAATTAGATGTTCGAATGTCAATTGGAATAGGTGAAGTAGAGTACGATGCTCCAAAGATTACAGAATCGAATGGCTCTGCATTTTTACGCTCAGGAGAATGTTTTGAGAATTTGAAGAAAGATCTTTTAATGATAAAATCAGCTTCAAAAAGTTTTGATAAAACAATGAATGTGATGTTTTCTCTTGCTGGATTATCGATGAATGATTGGACACCTCTTTCTTCAGAAATTATTCAAATAAGTATAGAAAATCCTGAAATGACTCAATTGGAGATGGCGAGAATTTTAGATAAAAGTCAAAGTAATATTAGTATAGCGTTAAAAAGAGGAGGGTTTGACGAGATACAAAAATTACTAAATTATTATAAAGATGAAATAACTAAGTTATGATTGTACTGACACTAAAATTTTTATTGGCGCATATTTTGGGAGATTTTGTTTTTCAGTCGGATAAATGGGTGAAGAATAAAAGAAAGTTCAAGTTAAAATCGCCAAAATTGTATTTACATATTTTGATACATGGATTATTTTTAATTCTTGCTTTACAATTTGATTTTAGCTATTGGTTGGGAATATTAATCGTTTTGCTTTCACATTTTGTGATAGATATTGGAAAGTTGTATGCCGAAAAGAAATGGAATAATATCTCCCTCTTTTTTATCGATCAATTTTTGCATTTAGCTGTAATTTTGGGTGTTGTTCAATATTATGCGCCCTACAATTTTAATAAACTTGAAATATACTATCCTCAAATATTACTCTTGGCAGTAGCTGTTTTATTGGTTACTGTGGTCACTTCAATCTTAATGCGCGTGCTCATTTCGAAATGGGGACCGATGCAGAAAGATGGAAAATCTCTTAAAAATGCTGGAGCATATATCGGAATGTTAGAGCGTTTATTCATCTTTGGATTTATCATATTAAATTTCTGGGCGGGTATAGGATTTCTGTTGGGAGCAAAATCAATTTTCAGATTTGGAGATTTAACCAATTCAAAAGATAGAAATCTTACAGAATATGTTTTGATCGGAACACTTTTGAGTTTCGGGTTTGCCATAATGATTGGAGTAGGTTATAATTGGTTGAGAATTGTGATTGGATTGTCAGAGTTGTAGAAAAATAATAAGTAGATTTACGTTTTAATTACTGATAAAGACCGAGTAAAATATGAACGAGCCAATCACAATAAATAGGAATGCAGTTTTAATCATTCCGAAACAAGCATTTTTTGACTGGGCAAACACAGTGTTCCCAGAGGATCCAACAAATGAGGACCATTACCAAGAATACAACACATATTTAATTGCTGAAGAAAGTTTTCAAGGAGATGCAAAAGAAGCTTTAGAAAATTATTGGGAATTTATATTCGAAAGTGAGCTTTTTGATATCTCAACAGATGACGAAGATTGGCCAATGGAATTAACTTGGGAGTTATTTACGAAGTTTTTTAAATTCCATTTTAGTTCGATAGTAACAGATTTGGAGGATAATCCTTTTTATTTGGAGAACTAGAGTAGGTTTCGAGTAGTGAATTGGCTTTTTGTTTACAGAGAAATTAATTCTATATTGCTTACTCCGATTTTCATCCAAAAAACTCCTCATAAAATGAAGAACACAGTTTTGATTAAGCGTAAAAAGGAGACAGAAATTTACACTAGTTCAAAATTGAAATAGCTCTTGTTTAAAGCTGTTTTATTTTTTCTTAAGTTTATTGAAAAGCATTGCTGGTTTGAAGGAGGTAGGGTGTTCTCGATACAAATATCTCCGTTTTACTGTGATATTCACTCGAGCTGACGTGGAACGATACAAGTATTTCCCACTAATTGTCACATTCGACTCTTGTCGTTACTCAGTGCAAACTTCTCACCGAGATATTCTTAACAAAAAAAAACTCCCTGAGTTCAGAGAGTTTCTTTTCAATTTTGTTTTGTGGAGCTGGAGGGGTTTACTTCGACTCCTAAAGTCGCTCAGCATAAACTTCTCACCCAGTTTCCTTTCAAAAAAAAACTCCCCATAAAATTGGAGAGTTCATTTTCTAATTTAATCTTGTGGAGCTGGAGGGGTTCGAACCCTCGTCCAAACAATGAAATAGTCAGCCTTCTACATGTTTAGTTTATGATTGGGTTTTCGATTATGGAACGGACACAAACACCCTTGCCATAACTTATCTTCGTTAAAATTCGCAAGTAAACAGAAGCCGTTTACAAACTATTCTCAAATTGTTGATTTCTCGGGGTCCAGCGCTCATGAGACGGGAGAACTGGCGAGAAACTTGTCCCTCTTACTGTGCTTCGGAGTGGATTAAGCTAATAACCTGAGGTTATTATGCTGCAAGATTATATGACGTGTTGTCAATTATCGTGTGTGACCAGAGATTAACGAGACTCACCACATGGCTCGACATGCTTATACTAATTAGATGCAGTTGCTGTCAAATCCAGGTCAGCCCCATTTAATTTAGTTCTACAAAGATAAGGAAGTTTGAGAGATATTCAATGAATAAGAATTTAAAATAAATGTTATTTTTTCAATTAAAGTTTAATCATCGATAATGTTCTAATTAAATAAATTTTTCAATCATTCGCCTCGATATCCCCGCTTCATTCTTAACTTTGAATCGTGGAAGAAAGAAAGACATATTTTGTAGACGTGATTCTACCAGTTCCAATTAATAATGCTTTTACCTACCGTGTTCCATTCGAGATGAATGACCACATTAAAACGGGTGTTAGGGTAGTAGTACCGTTTGGAAGATCAAAACTGCAAACAGGTATTATTGTGAAAATTCACGAGGTTGTTCCTGTTGGATATCAATCAAAATATGTTGAAGCTGTTTTGGATGAATTCCCAATAATTACGGGGAAACAATTTAAATTATGGAATTGGATTTCAGAATATTACATGGCACCACTTGGAGATGTGATGAACGCCGCTTTACCTTCTAATTTCAAATTAGGAAGTGAAACTAAGGTCTTGATTCATCCGGAATACGAAGGAAATCTTGATATCTTGACAGATAAAGAATATCAAGTTGTGGAAGCTCTTGAAGTTCAAAGTGAATTAGATTTAAAGGAGATTTCTGAAATCTTAGGAATAAAAACTATCCAACCTGTAATAAAAGCCCTTATTGAAAAACGCGTGGTAATTACACAGGAAGATTTAAAGCAAAAATACGCTCCTAAAACACAACTTTTTGTTGAATTAGCAAAAGAATATCAGTCTGACGAACAGCTCAAAGCGCTTATTGAAGTTTACAGCGAAGACAAACGCAAGAAGAAGCAATTGGATGCAATCCTGACTTACATGCAGATGGGCGGTTTTAAACAAGGTGTTTCTAAACCAGTTTTAAGATCAGAATTAGTTGAGAAAGGAGCTTCAGCTTCGTCATTTAATACTTTGGATAAAGATGGGATTCTGGAAATAAAACGCTTGGAAATTTCTCGTTTAACGGAGAGAGATGAAGCTGATTCCGCGTTTAAAAAATTATCTCCAGATCAGCAACGTGCTTTAGATGAAATTCGAGAATCATTTATTGAAAAAGATGTAACATTATTGCATGGTGTTACGGGATCTGGAAAGACAGAAGTTTATGTAGAGCTAATTCAAGAACAATTGGATAAAGGTCAACAAGTTTTGTTCTTACTTCCAGAAATAGCTTTAACAACTCAATTGATTCAACGTTTGCAAAAATATTTTGGTGATAAAATTGGTGTTTATCATTCTCGATTTAATCAAAATGAACGCGTTGAAATTTGGAATTCTTTATTGAATAACGATACCACAAAATTTCAAATAGTTTTAGGAGCAAGAAGTTCTGTTTTTCTTCCTTTTAAAAATTTAGGATTGATAATCGTTGATGAGGAACATGAATCCTCATTTAAGCAATATGACCCAAGTCCAAGATACAATGGTCGAGATACAGCGATTGTTTTACGTGCTTTTCACGATGCAAAAGTGCTTTTAGGTTCTGCCACTCCTGCAATGGAAACCTATTTTAATGCCGAAGAAGGTAAATATGGTTTGGTGAAACTTGATAAACGTTTTGGAGATTTGCAAATGCCTGAAATTTTTACTGCAAATATTAAGAAGGAGAAGCAGCAGAAAACCATGCAATCAGATTTCTCAGGTTTCTTGGTTGAACACATGAAAAAGGCGCTCGAAAACAAGGAGCAAATCATTCTTTTTCAAAATAGGAGAGGATATAATCCCGTTTGGGCTTGTGAAGTTTGTGGTTGGAATCCAAATTGTAAAAATTGTGATGTTTCATTGACGTATCACAAGAATACGAATATTTTAAAATGTCATTACTGTAGTTATTTCACTCCACCTGTTGGTGCTTGTCCGAAATGCCAAAGTAATCGACTTAAAATGATTGGTTTTGGTACAGAGAAAATCGAAGATGAATTATCAATAATATTACCAGGAGTTCGTGTTCAACGTTTGGATTTAGATACAACGAGACAGAAAAATAGTTATGAAAATATTTTGAATGACTTCGATGAAAGAAAAATTGATATTCTTGTTGGTACACAGATGGTTACCAAAGGTTTGGATTTCGATAATGTAAGTCTTGTGGGTATTTTGGATGCAGACATGATGTTGAACAGACCAGATTTTAGAGCGTTTGAACGCAGTTATCAATTGATGTCACAAGTTGCTGGTAGGTCCGGTAGAAAAACTAAGCGGGGTACTGTAGTAATTCAGACTTACGATCCAGATCATTGGATTATTCAACATGTGATCAATCACGATTACATGGGGTTATATAAAAATGAACTAATTGAGCGAAAGAATTATTTTTATCCACCATTTTATAAAATGATTAATTTGACTCTAAAGCATAAGGATCCAAATAAGTTGGATATGATGGCTGCTGATTTAGCTGATCGAATGAAACAAGTCTTTGGAAGTCGTGTTTTGGGACCTGAGTTTCCTGTTGTAAAAAGGATTCAAAACAGTTATTTGAAGGTAATTCGATTGAAAGTAGAGCGGGATGCTTCAAATAAGAAGGTGAAAAAGCTATTGCAAAAGAAGATTGATGAATTTTATAGTCTAGCTCATAATAAATCTGTAAGGTTGATAATTGACGTAGACCCTTCTTAAATTACGATTTATCAATTGTCAATTGGAAATCTACATAGCCTTCACGCATTAAATCTTCCTCGAAATCTATATCGGATTTGCTTTCGAGTAAAGAATAGGATGAATTTTTATCATTAATTCTTGTAATTGTATCCTCCAAAACAGTCTCGGTACTCCAATTCATTTCTTTAAATAGAGTAGGGCTAACTTTCTTCATTCCAATTAAATAGTACCCTCCATCTAAAGCAGGGCCTAAAATAAAATCCTCATTGGAAAGCTGTTCGAATGCATTGCTGATATCGTCTGCATTTATCTCAGCACAATCGGATCCCAAAACTATTACTTTCTCATAGCCTAGACCCAAAACGTTCTGAATTGCATTATTCATTCTATCACCTAAATCACCCTGACTTTGGATGCTGAAGAAAGTATTAGAACTTTCCCAGCGTCCTTTATCAGTTAATATATCAGTGGAATAAATAAATTTATCAGCTTTAATTTCTTTTGAAATTTCAGCTGTGTAATCGATCAATTGAATGTAAATCTCCAATGCCTTTTCATCACCTAATGTTTTTGCTAATCTTGTTTTGCATTTCCCTAATTCAGGGTTTTTTGTCATTATAATGAGGGCATTATTAGAATTCATTCTTTTAAATTATTTGGTGAAGTAATTGTTTTAATGATTTGATTTAAATATTTGTTTACTAAGGTGTTAAGTGTTATTTTAAGTTGTAGTTCCTTGACAGCTTGATCCTGCTCCTGCAGTACAACCATAACAATGTTGTCCAATCTTTATATTTCTTTTTAAGAGTTCTGCTTCATCAAATTCACTGATGTGTTGACGTTCACCCTGTACTTTCAATTGTAACATTTGATTGAAATCGCAATCATATAAATATCCTTCCCAATCTACTGAAACGGTATCTTTACACATTACGTTTTCCGCAGCAACTGGATTATAAGCACTGATTAAAGTTTCCATATAGCTTTCATATTTATTTGCAGCTAAAAGGAAGTCTAAGTATCTTGAAATTGGTAAATTGGTTATTGTGTACAAGGAATTGAATTCAATGTTCCAATCTGCTTTTAATCTTACTTTATAATCTCTTTCCAATGCAGATTGCTCTGGAGGTAAGCTTGCACCACCAGGATTAAAAACTAAATGCAAGTTTAAACCTGTACCTTCCATTCCGTATCCTAATTTATTTAAAATAATTAAGGATTCAATTGATTTATTAAAAACGCCATCTCCTCTTTGTTTATCAACGTTGTCTTGAGTATAACAAGGCATAGATGCTATTACTTCAACTTTATTCTGCTTAAAAAACTCTGCATAAGTCCTGTAACGCTTATTAGAAACTAAAATGGTTAAATTACTACGTACTATAGTTTTAACGTTTCGTTTGGTTAACTCTTCCACCAACCACAAAAAATTTGGATTCATTTCTGGAGCTCCACCAGTCAAATCCACCGTATGTACATCTGTTATATCAATAACGTCTAAAACCTGTTGAAGGGTCTCTTTGGTCATAATTTCCTTTCTGTCTGGACCAGCATCAACGTGACAATGTTCGCAAGTTAAGTCACACATATAACCCAAATTCAATTGTAGAATATTTATTGTTCTAGCTTTTAAAGGAAATTGGTTGTTTTCTCTTAGTTTGTCTACGAATCTTGTACCAACTAATTGATCTTTTTCAAGCAGAATTATCTGGTTTTGGGCTTCAGATAAATAACTTTTTCTACGCTTTAGAGATTTTAATTTCTCTTTTTTTTGGGTGTCTATCATACGGTTTAAATAATTATTGATTTAAATTGATACTTAGAAAACATAAATGTAGCAGAATTGTTTAGAATCATTAAAATTAATTAGGAGTAATCAGTTTTTTAACATTTAGTCATCTTGATTTAAATCTGATCAAAAGTAGTGCTTTAACTTGCGAATTTGGTCAATAAATGTCAAATATTTATGTGCTTATTTTTTTAGTTTTTATTGTCGAACTCTTGCCTAAAAATCTAATCTTTAATATCTTATATCGATTTTTACTCCTTAACTTTTTCTGAATTTCTTGAAATCTATTATATGCTTTGAATTAGCATTCTAACTAGGTTCAAATGTTCAAATGTTCAAAAATGATCTGTATGAAATAATTAAGTTAAAATTTCTTTCCATTTATCTGATTCTGAAAATTCCATTATCATTTTATTACGTTGCTCTAATAATTTGGTCATGTAATTTTTTAAAAATAATTTATCAGCCATTCTTCCTAGAATTCCAAATGGAGAGGTAAAGTTGAAAATGTCTGTCATTTCTGTGATACCAGATATTTCCTTAAAAAAATGTTCGTGTTTGAAACTTTTGAATGCGCCTTTTTGCATTTCGTCGGTAAATTTAAATGGAGCATTAAATTCTGTAATTTTCGAAGTGAGCTTCTGTGTAATTCCAAAATGTTTTGCTCTCCAAACAACGCATTCGTGCAATTCAATTAAACCGTTAATTCTTCCAGCTATTGCTTCTTCATTTGTATGGGCAGTTGATAATTTGTGTAAATCAATACTTCTTGAGAGATCAAAAACTCTATCAATTGGAGCGTTGATTTTAGTGTTAAGCTGAATTATTGGCATAAAAATCAAAAGATTAATTATTTATGAATTTTCAAAATTACATTTCCTTTTTTCCTCCCTGAATCTACATATTGGTGGGCTTCAACCACATCTTTCATTAAATAAGTTCTATCAATAATTGATTTTATTGCTCCAGTCTCAAATAAGTTTTTCAATGACTCCAGCTGTTGTAATGATTCTGATGCCATTTCTAAACCTCCAACTGTTTTGAACACGCCATTATTTTTAAGCAGGTTTTTACATTGTTTTTTATTTGACTTTCCATGCGCATCAAAAATGAAATCAAATTTTAAATCCATTTTAGTAAAATCTTGTTTGTCGTAAAGAATTATGTTTTTAACTCCAAGTTTTTGAACTAATTCTAGTCCTTTAGAACTACAGACTACCGTGACATCATGACCATAATGTAAACACAATTGAGTCGCCGCTACTCCTACAGAACCGGTAGCACCAATGATCAAGACTTTAGGTTTCTTGAGATTTCTAATTTTAGCTTTTTCTAAAAAGTAAATTGCTGTTTGTCCACCAAAAATTAAAGATACGGCTTCATTAAAATTTGCGTTTTCAGGCATTGCATAGGTAAGACTTTTTTCATTTAATGCAATATATTCTGAATAGGTGCCGAATTTGAAGCCTGTCATTCCAAACACTTTATCACCTAATTTAAATCGGGTTACTTTTTCGCCAACTTCTTCAATAATTCCAGAAAATACTGTACCTAGTATGGGGTTTCTAGGTTTAGAAAAGCCCAGGGCTAATTTCATAAAGGTTTTCATAATTCCCTTTGCATCCAGACTTCTCACTCTTACATCAGCGGAATTAACTGACGTTGAATGAATCTTGACAAGAATTTCATTCTTATTCGCAGTTGGTTTTTCAATTTCTTGAACTTTTAAAACTTCAGGTTTTCCGTATTTTGTGCAAATAACTGCTTTCATTATTTTAAATTATTTATTAAGCTTTTTAAATAATGTAAGTTGCATATTTCTATTTGTCCAAAAACGTTTCTGCGAAATTTTTAAAAGTAGCTACATCTTCATAATTACTTACTAATCCAACAGAAATTCTGATTGAACCTCTTAACTTTCCTGTGAAATTAACCATTTCTGTATAATTTCCAATTTTATGATTTGAAAAATATTTTTCCAATTCTGATGAAGGAATAGCATAATTTGTTTCATCTATTCCCGGATTACAAAAACACCCAGTTCTGATTGAAATGTTCCGATTATTTGCTTCTTTTTCGACTTGCTGAAATGGAATTATTTCTCCATTCTGATTATAAAAATTCATAACAAGTGTTCCGCCTCGTTCATTTACATCATGAGACCCGAATATATGAATTAGCTTTTTTCCATTTTTATGCTTTAATTGAGATAGGTTTTCTAACATCCAATGTGTAAGGGTTTTAACACGTTTTGATATGTTTTCAATTTTAATGTTTTTAATGTGTTCTAATCCTATTTTTATAGCTGGAATATCTAGGTAATTGATTGTACCTTCTTCAAACCGTTCATGATTTGGTTGTAAATAATGTGCGTCGATAGTAGAAGATGCTAAAGTCACTGTTCCACCTGCATACCAAGGTTTTATAAGTTTGTTGAACTTATCTTTTTTAATGAGCAAACAACCAAGGCCAGTTGGGTATCCAAATATTTTATAAAATGAGATACTTACAAAATCAGGTTTTATTTCTTTTAAATCTAAGCGATTTGAAGGTGCAAATGCAGCCGCATCAAGTAGAACATCCCATCCTTTTTCTTGCGCTAATTTGATATATTCTAAAGGATGTTTAATACCTGAAACATTAGATTGAGCAGGAAAAGCAAACAATTTATTTTTAGATTCAGAATGTGAATCGAGGTGTTTCAACAATTCTTTTTCATCCAATTTTAAATCTTCTGTTTGAATGGGGGTGTAGCAAAATTTAGATCCTTTATTTTTGGCAAATTCCCTTATTCCGCTTACAGAATTGTGATTGTCAAGCGACAACAATAAAAAAGATTCTTTGCAAAAAGGATAGCTTTCACCAATAATTTTTAAAGAACCTGATGCATTTGGTGTGAAAACACAAAAATATTCATCTTTTGCATTGAAAAAATCTAAAATAGCACTTCTAGATTCTTCACATAGTTTAGTTGCTAATTGAGAAGTAGGATTTGTTGAATGCGGATTTCCAAAAGTTTCTTGCTTTAAAATTTCCAAATGTTTATTGATTTGACTTTCAGCATATAAGTTGCCACCAGTATAGTCTAAATAAACATGTTTTTTTTGATCGATTCTCTTATATTCTTTCTTTCTTAGCTTGTCTAAATTTTTGGTTTCATTGTATTGAGGATAATCTTTTAGAAATTGTTTATACTGATTGTTTTTGCGGTTGAACATGATTTAGTTTTGATATGTTAGGTTTACAATATTCTACTAATCAATAAGTAGAACTGTGATTTAAATACTTTAAAAGTAATATAATCTATTCTAGTTCAAAGGTAAATTTTTAATTTAACAAAGAATTTTGCTAAAAGCAGATATAGCGTTGGCGAGTTCAACTAAGCTAACAAATTTTCATCATTTGTCAGGTTAAAATATAATGCTTCAAAGGGATTGAGGAGTTAATTCGCTTTTAATTCCGCAAGTTCTGCTTCATATTTTTCCTTCCAACCTTCACCGTTTCGTTTAATTAAGTGATTTTCAATTTCATAATTATAATCGTTGATTCCTCTCAATTGAGCTCCAGTTGCTTTATAACCAAAGTGTTTCTCTTCAAAGCCGTATTTTGCTCTTAAATCAATACAGGGTTGACCACAAGAATCCGCTTCTCCAACAATGATCATTCGAGGGTTGTCTCGCATGATGGCAATTTTTGCAGTTAAATAATTAAAGCGATTAAAAAGTCCGAATTGCCAAGCTACTATAACACCAAATACAACAATAATTACAATATTTCTTTTTCTCTTTTTAGTCATATTTTTGATGTTTGAAATAAAGATATAAATTAAAATCAATATTTACAAATTGGAAATTTGACATGGTTTCTATCAAAATTCTTCAATAGTTAATCCACGTTGAATATTGTTTTCGAAATAAACATTGAAAAATCTAAATTGACCATCCTTCTCTTGAAATGTTAACTCAAACCCTTTCTTATCCATGGTTATTCCGATAACATCAAAGTGTTTTTCAAGAGATTCAAATTTCAATACGGAATCTTTAAACTGTTCTTTTAGAATTTTCTCCGACTCAGATTTAATTTTTTTTTCGTTTTTTATCGCGTTGAGTAATACTTCCTTTTGTTGTTTAGCTAAACCATTCTTATTTCCATGGATTCTTATTTCAATTTTTTGTTCTAAAAACAGATACTTTACTCGCCAAACAATGGTTCTTCGAATGGTGCTTATACTTTCAATTTCACCAAAATCAGGATCCAATTTTTGAAGGTTCTTTCTTTTTAATAGATTACTAAAAATGCCCATCGTATTTTGTTGATTTTAAACTTTTTTAAATTACAATTAGCTTGGGAAATCGAATTCTGTTTCATTTTTGAACGGAACTCCCAATTCGAAATTACTCACAACACCATATTCACAGTGTAAAGTAAGCCAAATTTCTTCATAAAAATGAGTTTGAAAGGTTTCATAATTTTCAATGGCCCAATTATCTTTCAAATCACCAAAAACTTCCCTTTTAACTATTTCAATTTCAGCATCCATAAAAGTTTTTCCATTGAATTTTAAATCGCGGTTTTTAGAAGAGTAGAAAGTAAATTTATCGTCAGATTGAAAAGTTAAGCTGATCTTCCATTTATTCCAAATCAGAATAAATTCACCATCATCATAAGCATCTTCAATGATTTGGTCCGGTTCACCTAAAATTTCGGTAATTTCATTTCGGTTCATTCCGAATTTTATATGATCGAAGCCAATTCTTGGTTTAATTTCCATATTATTTTTTATTGTAATTTTTTATGATTTTTCAAATGGTCTATTACTTCTTCTATTTCAGGAATATCCATTTTTGTAACACAAAATATACTTTTTTCATTCAATGTGATTGTCAAAGCTCCTTTAAGTTCCTCTTCATATCCAATTTTTCGAATTTCAAATACAATGGGGTCTGATTTACTTTCTAATATGTCGATGTGCTTTTTACCATCTTTAAACCAGCCATAATCAGCAATATAATTGATTTGTGTATTTGAGATTTCAATTACTTCTTTCCCAAATGTATTCCATAATGCTATTCTCAAAAGGTAGAACCCAAGAATTCCGAAGATAAAAAGGATAATGAAGTAACCAATGTGCATACCAAATCCTAAAGAAATACTTAGAATTATGGATATTAAAGGAAACAAAAAGAATAAAAACGCAAATAAGAACATCGTTCCTCTAACAAATAAATTTGATTTTTTTACATTTAGAATGATTTGGTTTTCAGTTATTTGATATTGCATTATCATTATTATTTAAGCTGGTTTAAACTCAGTGTTCAATGGAATTCCTGTAAGTTTAGCCAATTTTTCTCCTGTTTCTGTAATTAAAGCTTGCTTTTCGTCAGTAAATAAAGTGATTTCTTTAAATCCGTGAATTAAATTTAACTGATATGAATAATTGTTTTTGACTCCATATAAATGAGTGAAGGAAAATTCTTGGATAAACTTGAAATCAATAGGAGAATCTTTGTTGATCCTCATGGTTGAATTTTTTAAATCGAATTGAATGTTATATTTTGACCTTGATTTCAATAAGTAATAAATTCCCAGTGCGAAAGGAGAGAATGTTACACAAAGTAGCATGGAAACGATTCCAAAATCAAGTTTGTGCATTAAATTTCTACCTAGATAAAAGAACAGAGCGAAGCCGATTGCGATAAAAATTAGACCCCATTTAATATCATGCCTCTTATTTTGAATGATATGAATGCTGTCTTTGCCTTTTCTCTTGTAAACAATTTTGTCCCCAACTTCGTTAAAGTAATCGTAAAATTTTGAATTGTAGTCTTTAAGGAAAGTCATATAATGTTCAGTCTAATTGTCTTCTTTCCATCGAAGTAATTTTATTTCTAGTTCTTTTTGCTTTGAATCTGCTAAACTGTTTTTTTTACGACTGCCGTATTCATTAAAGAAGTCTGTAATAGCGTATTTGTCTTTTTGTTGACAAATATAATTCAAAACAAGTATTCTCATGGACATGTCATCAGGATGTTCTATTTCAAATGTAGTCATTAATTCCTCCGCCAAATTTCCACCTGACCAAAGTCCCCAATTGTTTCTTATCCAGGTTCCTAATCCATGATGAAATTCAATAGGGTTGCATACTGAAAATTTATGTTTTGTGAATAAATTTGAATTTTCATCTAGAAGAACTACAGCTTCGAATATCGATTGTGGAATTGGAGTTTTACTATCTAATGTAAATGATTCATTCGCTATAAAAACCGAATCAACAATTAATGAATCACATGAGGTGATAGATCTAACGTGATTGTATGCGTTTTGATTAAAATTTGATTGAGTTAAACTATTGTCAATACATCCATAGATGAGGAATGTGATTAATATTATTGCTCCAAATTTCATTTATTAGTCTTTTAATATTTTCGAAGGATAAATTACATGAATATATTTTTAAAAGCGCTTCTATTATTCAATTATTGATGTATTTATGAGATCCATCACAATTAGGCATTCTTTTGGACCTGCCGCAAATGCAATCGTTTAATCCAAAATTCTTTAAAATTCTGTCTTTATTTTTTTCAATTCTAGAAGTTCTTGTTTTTGATTGTTTTGCACCTCCAAAATGTAAAAGGTAACCACGTTGTCTTCCTGGAGTTAAATTTTTGAAAGCAATCTCAAATTGGGGATTATCCTTAAAAGCCAGTTTAAGTTCTTCAGGAACCTCATAATCAGTTGTTTTTTTCTTTTTAACCTTTAAACCTTCTTTTTCTACCTCAATTGCTTCAAAAATATATTCTTTAATGACTTTCTTAAGTTTTATGATTTCCGAAGTATTTGTAAATCGAATTTGTCTACCGGTTTGGGTGTTCTTAGTTTGCTGAACTAAAATATTTGAACCGTCATTCAATAATGCTCCTTTCATAAAAAGTACTGCGCAATAATCTTTGAATTCATGAATCAATAAGATGTTTTTCTTGCCTAGTGAATAACAAGGATGCTTCCATTTGAATTCTTCAGTTAATCCGCATTCTAACACAAAAGAGCGAAGAAGTGTTATTTCCTCATTCCAATTTTTGAGTTTATCGAGATATTTATCTACTTCCGAATTCATAATTAAACGTTTGGTAATTAAAAGTAGTTAATAAGTTTTGAAATTGAAAATTGGGAAGAATTAATCTACTATTTATTTATAGTGAGATATTCCTGAGTTTAAAACAAGCTTCCAATTGTTAAAGTAGAACAAATGAGGAGCAGCAGAATACTCCCTACTAAAAGAATACGGATTTCATTGTTGATCAAATATTTTATGCTTAGAAATAGAAATATTATTTGCGCTATTAAAAATGGCATTGTCAATAGTTCGCTAAAAACTCCTATTAATACATGATGAATTTCATAATGTGCTATTAACCATAGCAATAGGAAATAAAGCACTATTGAAAAATTGATAATAATTAGATTTCTGTTGGTTAATTGTTTCATTAATATATTTTTTATTCAATTAGAATTTGTTCTGATTTATCATGGCTTTCAAACATCAGGTTTGAAAGCGCTATTTCAGTAGCTATTTTGATTCAATGTTCACTCATAATAGTACTAAGATAATGTTTGTTTTATTCTTGATGAGAAATGTCTTCTAAGTAAAGCATGATCTGGCTTCGTTACAATATCCAAAATTACCGAATGGATTGATCTGAACACTTATCCATTATATCGCTAGCTTTGTCGCTTTCGAAAAAATTGTCTTTTGTTACAACATCTAAAGGAAACTTTTGATATTCATCTGCTAAGCAATCGCAATATAAATCTATATCATTAGTTTCTTCGAATTCAGTTCCAGTTAACTGCTTTTTCCAGTTACTTTTCATTGAATTGACAAGCTTGTCTGTCCATTTCATTTCGATTGATTTAATACAATCCTCAATTTTTAAATAGGAGTAACTCGGCTTGGAATACACATCTTGGATAACATCTAAAACCTTATTGTTTTCAAGCTGATTTTTGAATTTTTGCCTCAATTCAGGCTGATTTGTAATTTTTTCAACGAAACATTTACAATACTCTTTTCTTTCCTCTAAATCAGGAATTATGTTTTTGTTTCCAATTATACAATTTCCTAGAGGAATTTCAAGCCCATTGATCTTAATAAAATGAGATGGAGTTCTTTCTGAACCTAAATTGAAAATTGCAGAAGAAGCAAAAGTAACAATTGAAATAATTAAGAATTTTATGAAATTGACAGACTTAAATTTAAACTTTTTAATTGTAAAACCACTTCCTATTAGCCAGGTTCCCGCTAAAATTGATAAAAGACACATGAAGATTATCACGGGAGAATAGAAAGATCCAATTTGTCTTCCTGCATTTACATATTCAGCTCCGGAAGAAATAAGCAAAATAAACCCAATAACTATTTTAAAAACGTTCAAATTATATATTTTGTGATTGATAATTTTTAGTTGGAATTAATTGTTTTAAATGAACATTATTTTAACTCTTTTAATGCCGATTTCTTATTCAATTTCACCTTAATTTCTGAATTTTTTACTTTTCTATGGGAAATTGAACGCATTTCTAATTTTTGTTCCCAAAATAAACCTTTATTTACTTCTCTTACAGCTATTCCTTTTCCAACTTTCATTATTTCATAAAAATTTCCTTCCTTGAAATCAACATACCATTCAGGATTAATAGGTAAATCCTTAGCGTAATTATATAAAGCAGCAACATTATAGATTTCATTATCGAAGGTAACGACAGTCTTTGTACTGATAATTGTACAAGGATACTCGAATACAACGCTATCTTTCAATTTTTCAAAAGTGACTTTCGTGGAGGTTACTGTAATATCTATCCATAACACTGTGTCTGAATCATTACTTTTCGAGTAAAGTTTTTTATCCTTTAAGCTTAATGTTCTTTCGCTTAATTTACTTCCATCAGAAGAGAAGAATTCTTTTTTGAAGTTTCCATCTTTAAATGTGAGAATCATTCTTGATCCGATCATTTCTTTTAATCTTTCGGAAGAAAAATTTTGCTCGTATGGCTTGTAATCAATATCATAAACAATTTGACCTTCAAAAAAAATTACATTTTCTTGAGCGAAGACAATATTATTAATGAGAATTAGGCAAGTTATTAGAATTGTTATTCGATTGATGTGCATACTTTAAATTTGTGGATTAAATGGTTTTGTTTCGATATTTTGGTTTGCGTTTTACTTAAATGTCAATGAATGAAATCCAACCATCATTAAATCAGCATGAGTTTCTTTATTGTTGCTCATAAATGTTACAATTGCATCGGCTTTATCATCTTTGTGGAGGTAAATAAATTGACCATATTTGTATCCTTTTCCGAACTCGCTGTTAAATTCTAAAAAACAAGAACCTCCATTATTAGCATTAAATTCTTCTTGAACTGCCAGAGGAGGAAAAGCACCAATATTGTACATTTTTCCACCTGTCATATTTAAAACATTGGCTTGAATTCGCCCTTTATAAATATTATTGGGCGGAATCATAATAGAGTTTTCATCTTTTAAGGATTTTTCATATTCTTCAATGGCAGGTTTTAATGACCAAATGGTATATCTAATTTCCATCGAAGAGTCAGCATTTATTACAGCAAAAGAGTAGTTTAAGTCTCCATTGGTTTTCACATCTGCCACCTTGTAGCCATCTGGCATTTTAAACTGCAAGCCATTGGAATTACATAGTTTTTCAAATTCAGCGATTTTCAATTCGTCTTGGCTGGAAGATATTCCAATGAAGAAAATACTCATAAAAACTGTATTCAATAGGTTTTTCATGTTTTATTGTTTTGATGTTATAGTTGGATGAAAAATTACTTGTATTAAACTGAAAATATTCTCGAAATTATTCATTCTATTAATCTTTCTTCGGCCCAAATCATATTCTGCTCATTTTCAGATCTATTATGAATATTGATTTGTGAATCCATGAGGTTGTTCATGTCGATATTTTGCTCTACGTAGTAAAAGTTTCAATTATGGCAGGATTAAAAGTGTTTTTTTATATGAGTTTAAAATTCTCCTTTTAAGGCTACTCCTCATACTTTTCATCCAACTCATCCAATTTCTCATTATAGTCAAATTGTAAATCCTCGTGTAAAACACTCACTTTTTTACGGATGGATTCAATTTGTCTTTCATATAAATTGGTTAAAGTGGTGTTATAAAAAATCGATGGTTTTAAGGTCGACAAACGATCACAAAAATAGAGGAGGAGTTCAACTTCGGTTGATTTTTCAGATGAATATTTACTATAAACTCTAATTTGTCTTAAGATTTTTCGAATAGTCTTCTTCATGAAGAAATAACTATTTGTGTTCATTTCTTCAAATAGTTCATCCAAAGTAGATTTAACACTTTCGATATAACTGTTTTCATTTTCAGAAAGAAAAAGCAAATACGTTAACATTGCCTTATTCTCTTTTTTGAATTTCCCCAAACGCAAGCACAACTCCAAAAGTTCATCCTTAGAAAGATGTTTTAATTCTTTTTTAATGGTAGCAATCGATTCTATTTTCATACTTCAAATTTAAGGATGATTGAGTGATTTTTAATCTCAACTGGATTTTTTCATGCATTTTACTATATAAAAAGGAAAATCTTCTTCAATTTCACTGATTTCAATTAGTCCATAATTTTCAAATTCTATTTTGATTGATTCTTCATCATAGAAAAACATTTTTATTCCTTTGTGAATTTCATATCTATCGGTACTTATGAAAGTTCCCGTTTTGTAGGTCGTGGCTTTTTTTGAAATTGCCACGAACATCATAATTCCACCAGCTTCAAGTTGATTATAGCAATCTCGGATTAACTTTTGCCTTGCAGACTTATCCAATAAATGAATCAAGGAATAACTGTAAATCCCTTGATATTTCTTATCATCAAAAGGCATTTCAGCTACTGATCCATGATAGATTATTGTGTCGGAACCAAAGTGAATTTTCGATTTCTCTATGGCTGTTTTGGAAATTTCAATTCCTGTAACTTTTATTCCATTTTCGATGAATACTTGCGCATTTCTACCATAACCAAATCCAGGAATAAGAATGTTTTTGATTTCTTTTGCCACGAAAAAATCTTTAGCCATTAGAGTAGAAGGAGTGGGTTCTAATCCCCACATTTCTTTATTATTTTGAAAAATCGATTCCCAAATTTCTGTCATGTTCTTTATGTTCAGTAAATTAAATTCTTGCTCTACTTAAATTCTGTTTCAACTTCCTTTAAAAGTTTAATTTTTTCTTCATTAGAATAGAACTCTGATTTTTCCAGTTCATTTTTAAAAAAATGAATGCTTTCATCGATTTCTTCCTTTGGTAAATCTTTGTTCATCATCATTTTTGCATCTAAAATATAAAGATGAGTTTCAGAAAAATTAGGATACGATTTTAATTGAATTTCCCATGCTTCAATGGCTTTGTTGTATCTTTCCTCGTTATAGAAAAACCAACCTTTACCATTCAAAATTCCCAAAGAAAAATCGATTTTACTTCCATAATGATCGATTACTTCATTTTCAAACTTGTTGAATTCTTCAATTTTGTCATAGTCATTAGAAAAGTACTTGTTTTGACTTTTGGCCCATTCTTCAAAAATTTCGTATAATGCTGGAGCAATTATTAAACCTGGTGTAGCGTTATGACCCGCTTCCTTAAACAACAATCCTTTTGAATTAATGGAAGCGTTTTGAAACCCTTGAAGTGAAGAGTCCATTTTATGATAATCTGCTGGGTAATCTCCTCCAATTCCAAATCGGTAATATTTAGTGGATTTAGATTGATAATCAGCTAAATTTTGAATAGAATCGGTGAAATCTACGTTTTTTTGAGTGAAAAATGGACTTAGTGAAATGATTGCATCAACATCGTCTAATTGAGAAAATAATAAAGAAGTTGTAAAATAGCCATATCTTGAATGTCCAATTAAAATCCTATAATCCGAAGCGTTTAAATCATTTTCCGCCATTGGAATAATTTCATCAAATATGAATTTTTCGTTGTCTGAAGCTTGTGCTTCGCTATTGTAATTAGAGTGAGAAGTTTCGTTATATCTAAATATGTGCTCAGATTCAATGCTGATTATAATTGAAGAAGGCATTTGGTCATTGCTTGTCAAATAGTCAATGGTGTTGATGATGTAATTATGACTTCTTGGATTTTGACGATCAAAAATTACAATCAAAGGAAATTTACGATCCATATTTTTCTGCCATTCATAAGGAACAGTGATTGAAATGTTTTTATCGAAACCAAGAAACTTAGAGGAAATGGTTGTATCCAAAAGCTTATTATAACTTTCGTATTCCTGTGCGATAACTCGAGTAGAAGTAATAAATATCGCTAAGAAAAGGGTTAAAGCAATTTTCATGTTTATAGGTGTTAAAGTAAAGTATAGCGGCTTATTTCTTTGGGTGAATAATTTCTTCAGATTCATTAATCAAACTATCATATTCTTGGATAATATTTTCCAAAGCTTTTATTGGCGGAAGTTCATTTACTTGATAATTCTTCATCATTGGCGCTGTAATAAACAGTTTCATTAACAAAAGTTGATCCTTCAGTGAAATAGATTTTTCATTTATCGTTTCCAATTTTTGTTCGTAAGTAGCCATTTTTGATTGATAATTTCTTTCAAGCAACTCGAAGGTTTCTTCTGTTGATTCCCTTAAAATTGAATCATGAATATTTCTGATTAGCTGCTTAACTGACAACCAATAGCGCTCATTTGTGGCAGTATATTTTGAATATGGTTTGAGGCTATCATTTTCATAATTATACATTTTAAGAATTTTCTCATTGACTTGATTCAACTTTGAATTTTTCTCCATTGCTTCATTATACAATTTAGAAATGATGTCATAATTCTTCTTTCTAGAAATAGAACTAAGTCCATAATCAGCTTTTTCATCCAAAACCTCTGGAGTTTGATTTTGAACTACTTCTGCTGCACCTACATTGTTTTGTGTTTCAGGAATCCCATTACAAGCTACGTTAGTTGCAATAAGAAGAGCAATTATAAAAAACTTTATTTTCATCGTATTTATCTATTTTAAAATTGATTTCTAGCGGTAAACAGACTACAAAACTTCATTTTAATTTTATTTATTGTAAATCAAAGGCATTTTTCCTTTCCATTTATTCCATAAAGCATTTTCTAGGATTAAAAGTGACATAAAATGTGCAACATTTATTCTACTGACTTTTCCAGCGTTAAAAATGGCACTTCGAATTGGAGAAGGGTGAATTTGATAAGGTGTGATTTTATCATCATTAATCAAACTATCTGGACGAACAGCTGTCCATTCTATATTTTTATTCTCCTGACCAATTTTCGTTCTAAGATAATCAGCTGCATTTTCATTATCACTATGTGGAGGAAGCAAAAGCCTCAAAGTTCCAACAACGAGTTTCTCTGCAAAACCAATAGTTTCGTCTAAATCTCTGTTCCGATTACCAGAAGTATTCATTAGAACAAATTTAACCTGAGTTTTTGGATTGTTCGAAATTACAGATTCACACAATCTTCTCACTGCCTCTGTGACTAATTTTCTAGGTTTACCGTAAATACCTTTAAAGCTCAAAGTGTGTCCCAAGCAAGATGCAATAGCATCGATATCTGAAGTTAAATCTCTCATTTGTACATCACTGAGGTCCAAAATACTTGCTGTAATAATTTCTAGATTTAGATTGTTTTTCCAGGAAACAGGAAGCTTCTCAGGAGATCTAACAACAATTTTTACGCTATTATTTTTAGACAAGAGTTGGCTAACCAAATGTTTTCCTGTTGCTCCACTTGCACCAACGATTAGTATTTTCATGATAGTTAATAATTTTTTTTGACCTAATTAATTAAAAATTGACCATTCTGATATCCAAAGTTAGTTTCACCAAAATCATGTTCATAGGTAAAAGAACATTCTTTTAATTCTAAATCTTTAGCATAAAGTGCTTCATGGAATTCGTTTAAGATCCGTTTAGTTTTTGGATTGTCTTCTTCTGCAAAATAACCAGCACCGAATCCTGTTAAACTAGCTTCAAAAGAGAAATCATTTTTATTATCTAAAATTTGAAAAGTAAATCCTTCGAAATGTATTGCAGGGTTTGCGCCAAGAAAGGAGTAAAGTCTGACGTAGAATTCACAAATTACATCATTTTTAATCACTAAGCTTTTGATTCGAATATTGCTTTTTTGAAATTGAGTAATCTGAAATCTTGAATTCATAAGTTAAGTTTTCTCTTATTTTTAATTTTTTCTCTCCGTGTAATTTGACATCTTAAAATTAAGAAATAGAATTTATTATTAAGTAGGATTCACTTTTCTTTTATTAAGACCAAAATTATTCGATTAATTACATTCTATTCGGTTGAAAAACAGGATGTCCTTTCGTATTTCATGCTAGAATATGGATCTATTCCCCCGCTTATAAAAAGTACAATTATAGCTTCAAATCTTCCATTTATAACCAATAATTCATCCTCTAGGAATTTTAAGATCAATTTTTTTTCGTAATAAATGAAGAACAAAAGTGGAATTCCAATAGGTCGAATAAAACGACGAACATAAAAAGAATCGTTTTTCCATTTTCCCTTTAATTCGAAATTTTCTACTAATCGATCACCATCAATAACATTAATGGAAAGTGATTTTTTATTTTTTCGAATTTCGACTAAGAGATGATTCCAATTCGGTAATGTATCCTTGGAGAAAACTTCCAGTCTTAATTGATCAACCAAGTTAAAGCGATAATCACAAGAATTATCTAAATAATTAGGGCAATTTGAGTAAATCAAATTTTCAAAATCGGAGTAAGATTCTTCGTTCGGACCTAATTTTTCTAATTTCTTTGTTGATACACAGCTGCAAAGAATGAGTATGAGCAAAATTAGTTGAAATTTCATATTAATTAAATTTGAATTCCTTAAAAAGAAGGTGTTCCTGTATTAAAGGAGTGAGAATTTAGAATTTCTTCATTATCATCGGGGTTTGAGTAAAAGTAAAAGGAGTGAATATCGTTAAATTTAGTTTTAGAAACGGTTCTTTTTATTTTATATAAATATTCAGAATTTGATAATGAATAGACATTTATTTTTTTGCTTTCGAAGCATATTCTCAATTCTCTTTTGATCTGATGCGCTGCGAAAAATTGATTAAGAAGCGATAATTCTATGGTGTCCTTTTTAAAGAATTCCGAATCTGGTACATTTTTAAATCTTTCCTTTAAAGAAATTCCAATACTGTCATGAATCGATAAGATGTAATTTCCATTTTTGAAATGAGAATTTAAGTCAGCTTGATGAATTGGAAGTCTCAAAACATTTGATTTCATTTCACTTATATCTTTTTGAATAGAACAACTCATAAGAAGAAATAAAAAGAATAGAACAGTTGAAAAGGGTTTCATAAATAAAATTTTATAAGTCTAAACCTACCAACGGATAGTTATTTATGGTTTAAATTTACCAATTATTAGGTAAATTTTTCTTCACGTTATCGATTAAATATTGATAATCGACGATAGGATTTAGTCGTTATGAACGGTTTTATGTTTTCAGGAAAGAACTTGGTTTTTGACTTTCAGGTAATAACTAGTCGTTACTTAACCGTTATTATCGGCTATGGAGTTGCTATGACTGAGGTGTAGAAGGTCTGCATTTTCAGAAATGAATTTAGTTTTTGACTTGCTGTTGATAACTAGTCGTTACTTAACCGTTATAAACGGCTATGGTATTGCTATGACTGAGGTGTAGAAGTTTTGCATTTTCAGGAATGAATTTAGTTTTTGACTTGCTGTTGATAACTAGTCGTTACTTAACCGTTATAATCGGCTATGGAGTTGCTATGACTCAGGTGTAGAAGATTTACATTTTCAGGAATGAATTTAGTTTTTGACTTGCTGTTGATAACTAGGCGTTACTTAACCGTTATAAACGGCTATGGTATTGCTATGATTGAGGTGTAGAAGGTTTGCATTTTCAGGAATGAATTTAGTTTTTGACGTTCTGTTGATAACTAGTCGTTACTTAACCGTTATAAACGGCTATGGTTTTGTTTTGAATGGATATGAGAAGTTTAGATTTTTTTGAACATTAAAATTATTCAAGTGTATTTAGTTCAATTCCAAATTTATTGTCTTTCTATTCTCACTATTAAAGATCAAAAAACCGCTTTCATTTATAAAGTCAACTTGTATTTCTTTTGGCTGAAAAGGTATTGTGTCAAATTGAACTGAATCCAACACAAAGCTTGTGATTGCTACTCCAAGATTATTAGAATATTCAATATCAGACATAATTTTTTCAATATCAATTGGATTTATAATTTCGATATTGATAAATTTTCGGTCTTCCATCATTTCACCATTAGTTTGAGATTGTAAAGTTGTAAAGTCAATAGATAATCTTTCTGCGTCATATTTATTGGCTAAATATTGTTCGACTTCAGTCATTTCTCTTTCAATCGAATTGCATCCGAAAGTAACTAAACCGATTAAAAATAATATAATAATTTTTACATTCATTATTTCTCAAGTTATATAAAGCTAAATTGAATGAACAACATTCCATTCCTAACGTGTCTTCTTAATCTTTGTAAAGCTAATTCCTAAATTTCGTTCGTAATTCTTCAAAGTTTTAGCTTCGGCATTATTCACAAAACTGATTGATACACCTTCTTTTCCTGCACGAGCAGTTCTACCACTTCGGTGTGTATAATATTCATCGTTTTCAGGAAGTTGATAATGCGCTACGAAAGTTAAACCAGAAACATCAATTCCTCTTGCTGAAACATCTGTGGCTACTAGAATACGTAAAGTTTCATTTTTGAAGGCGCGCATTACTTTGTCGCGTTCCTTTTGAAGTAAATCTCCATGAATTGCGTCCGCAGCTATGTTTTTCGCTATTAGTTGCTTGGCTAATTTCTGAGTAGCGGCTTTTGTTTTACAGAAAACTACGCCTCGGTTTTTATGTTGAGATTTTAAGAATAGGAGTAAAGCTTCTAATTTTTCAGATTCATCACAAACTAAATATTGATGAGAGATATTTTTATTGACAACATCTGCCTTTTTTACTTCAATTTTCACAGCATCCTTGGACATATGCTTTGATATAATTTGTTGAATTCCATGAGGAATCGTCGCGGAAAACAACCATTTGTTATCAATTGAATGCACAAAACTTAAAATTTCATCCAATTCTTTTTTGAATCCCATGCTCAACATTTCATCCGCTTCATCTAAAACAACGGTCTTGACTTTTCGTAAATCAACTGCTTTTTTATTAACTAGATCAATTAGTCGACCTGGAGTAGCTACTATAATGTGCGTTGGTCGCTGTAAAGCTGAAATTTGTCTATCAATTTTTTCACCACCATAAACTGCTTCGATGAAAATCTTATCTGAATATTTGATGAATTTGAATAATTGCTTTGCTACTTGTTTTGCCAATTCTCGAGTTGGACATAAAATCAAGCCTTGAACTGATTCTAGTTTTGGATCAATTTGTTTCAATAATGGAAGTCCATAGGCTGCTGTTTTTCCTGTTCCAGTTTGAGCCTGTGCAACAATATCCGTTTTTCCAGCCAAAAGAATAGGGATTACCTTCTTCTGAATATCAGTTGGTGTAACTATATTTAATTCTGTAAGTCCTTTTACTATTCCTGTGCTAATTCCTAATCCCTCAAATTTTTTCAAAACAAATGTGTTAAAATTATAGCCACAAAGGTACATAAAAGCTTGGAGGGTTTGTCAAAATAAAAGATATTGATGAAATCAAAAAATGTATTCGACAAAAATGATTTCCAATCATTGAAACATTAATTTATAAATTATTCATCTCTATTTCTTTCCTCTTTTTAATCCTTTAACTCCTAATAAAACGAGTAAAGCAATTAATATAAAAGGCCAAATATTAATCAAGTAAACAAAGAACCAAACCAAATTATCCCATCCGTTTTTAAATCCATCTGAGAATTTATTACCAAATTGGTTGGTGGTTGTTTTAGTTTCATAAATCGTAATTTTTAAGGTCGAAAGTGAAATTCTACTTTTTAAATACCTTAATCGGCCTTCAATTGATTCGATTTCAGATCGTAAATTGCCAATTTGCTCTTCCACCTGCAAGATTTCTTTAACATCAACTGCCTTTTTTAGAATCTCTAGATATCTATTCTCCAGCTCTTTTTTGGTTTTAAGTCTTGCTTCGATATCTAAAAATTCTTCTGTAACGTCTTTAACTTCTATGTTTTTACTATCAAAATTTGATACATCTTCCGTAGCATCTTGCAATAATTGATCAAAATTTTCTGCTGGAACACGAATTTCAAATGTATTGCTTAATCTTCCGGTAGATTTATGTTCATCCTCGTAAGAAATATAGCCTTTGTGTTTTTTTACAGATTCAAAAATTAATTTTCTAGTCTTGGAAATGTCATCCGTTTTATATTCTACATTCCCCTTTTTGATTAATTTTCTGTTGGTAGTTATATCATCGCTTTCATCCATTGAGGATTTTTCTTGCTGCGCAGTTTCATAAGAAGGGATGGCTAGTTCATCAAATGAATTATTTTCGTTTTCAGCACAACCAGCGAATATCAGGACTATTAATAGCTTTAAAAATATTCTTGTTGATTTCATATTCGTGAATTTTAATAATTTAAAAGTAATCTTTTTAGCCATAAGATGTGAATTGAATTAGATTTAATCATACAACTATATTATTTGAGTTCTAATTCAATAAATATGTGAATAGAGTATCCTATCTTTGCACAATGCAGTCGAAACTCCTTTTAATAACTCCGCCATTTACTCAGTTAAATACTGCTTATCCGGCAACCGCATATCTTAGAGGATTTCTGGAGGAACGCAACATTGCCACTGCTCATTGTGACTTAAGTATTGAACTTTTTACTGAAATTTTCACCAGTGACTTTCTTCGCGCTATTTTTCAAGAAGCGGAAGATATGCAGAGTTTTAATTATCCTTTGGTGAGAAAATTGAAGAAACTTTACATTTCGCGCGTTGAAACGGTTATCGCTTTTCTCCAAAAAAGTGATCTAGTAACAGCAAATAAAATTCTTGAAAACAATTTTCTACCACGCGGACACCGTTTGTCAAAAGTGAATACCGAAATCCAATGGGAAAAGGGAGAAATTGGAGTTATTGACAAGGCAAAACACTATGCAACGCTGTTTATAGAGGAAATCGGTGATTTTATTCAGTCAAATGTAGATGAGTTTTTTGCTTTTACTAAATATGCCGAACAGATTTCAAATGATTCATGCAGTTACGATCAATTGGATGAATTTTTGAACTATGAGCCAACACTTATAGAAGACAAGATGCTGGAAATATTTGAGGAACTTATTCAAAAGCATTCACCAACTTTGGTTTGTTTTACTATTCCTTTCCCAGGGAATTTGTTTGCTGCTTTGCGCTGTTCTCAATTCATAAAACAATTTTATCCACATATTAAAATTGCGATTGGTGGAGGATATTGTAATACAGAATTGCGCTCACTTGAAGATCCAAGAATTTTTGAAAGTGTTGACTTTATTACTTTGGACGATGGGGAAGGGCCTTTGTTGAAAATTGTAAAATATCTTGAAGGCAATGTCGAAATAGAAGATTTGGAAAGAACTTTCATTTTAGAAAATGGTCGGGTTGTTTACAAGGATAAAACACCAAATACAATTTATCATCACAAGAATTTACCTGCTCCCAATTATGCTGATTTACCATACGAAAAGTACATTTCATTCTTAGATGTTGTAAATCCTATGCACCGCATGTGGACGGATGCAAGGTGGAATAAATTGACAATTTCGCATGGTTGTTATTGGAAACAATGTTCGTTTTGTGATGTGAATTTAGATTACATTGCAAATTATCAAAACACCACTGCCGATGCTTTGGTAGATAAAATCGAGAAGATTATAAAAGATACCGGAATCACAGGATTTCATTTTGTAGATGAAGCTGCTCCGCCGAAAATGTGTCGTGCATTATCGCTTAAATTAATTGAGAGAAATGTAAAGATTACTTGGTGGACAAACATTCGATTCGAAAAAACTTTTAGCGCCGAATTGTGTCAATTAATGGCAGATTCTGGTTGTATTGCCGTAACTGGAGGACTTGAAGTAGCTTCTGACAGACTTCTGGCGAAAATGAAAAAAGGAGTGGACATTGCTCAGGTCACAAGGGTAACCAATAATTTTTCTCGAGCAAAAGTAATGGTTCATGCTTATTTAATGTTCGGATTTCCAACTCAAAATGAACAAGAAACCATTGATTCTCTTGAAGTTGTCAAGCAATTATTTGAGAAAAATTGTATTCAATCGGCTTATTGGCACCAATTCACGACGACAATTCACAGTCCGGTGGGTAAAAATCCAGATGATTTTGGAATTAAAATTATAGGTCCATCATTTAAAGGTTTTGCACAAAACGACTTATACCACGAAGATCCAACAGGAGCAGACCATAGAAAATACTCTAAAGGATTAAATCTAGCTTTGAATTCCTATTTGAATAATTCAGGTTATGATAAAGAAATGCAACATTGGTTCGAATTTCCAGTAGCTTCAACCGACCATCCTAATGATTTAATTGAAGGTTTTTTAAATGAAGGAATGGCGAAGACTGTTGCTGTGGGGTGAATTTAGATCAGAATTAATTCTTGTTTTAAACTTGGCCTTTGTATAGAATATTTTAATCATTTCTTTAAAATATCAAAGCGTGCGGTCGGTTTTGCTTTAAGTCTAGCTTCTTGAATTAGTTCACCTGTCCTTTCACAAACTCCATAAGATTTATCTTCAATTCTTTCCAATGCAGAGTGTAGTTCCCTTGATTTAGATTGAAGTCTATTCATTAATTGCTTGTTTTTAGCTTGCTCTTGAAAATGCTTACTGCTTTGATTAAATGCAACGTTTGTATTTGCTCGTTTTTGTTTCTGTATTTCTCTTTCTTTTTTCAATTTAGTGAGCTCTTCATCAATAATTTTGATTTCCTCATCAATAATCGATTTGAATTTTTTAAGCTTTTCTGAACTGAATTGTATCTTTTTATCTGACATGTTTTGGTTTTTAGTTTAAGAAATTTGTGAAATCAACAAATACTGAAGATGGAATTATTGCGGTAATTCTCAATGAAAAATACTAATTCCGTAATTCGTAAAACTTGTGCTGATAAACTAATATACAGATTTAATTTTCAATTTTTAAGATATTATAATTCTTTGTGATTTACGACAATATCGGTTTGTACCTTAATTAATCAGAATTCAAAATCTTAAATAATATTTTCTGAAGCTACACGCTAAGGTGAAAATATAAAATGATTTACGAGAATATTCCTATGTATAAATTATCGATAAATCTTAGAAGAGGATGCCACTGGAATGAATTTATGTAAGTAAGTATAAACCCTTTAAAACTAAAAAAAGCCCACCAATTGGCGGACTTTTAAAATATGCTCTAATTTATATTCTTAGTGACTTCGAAATAAATTTCGGATTTAATATTTTCAAGTGAATCCGTTGATAATTTGTTGTTATCAATTACTTTTTATCCTTCACATCAATCGTATGACCCATTCGGTCACGTTTTGTTTCCAAATAAAACTTATTGTGTTTATTGCTATCGATTTCTAAAGACACATTCTCAACAACTTCCAAACCATAACCAATTAGTCCAGTTCTTTTTGTTGGGTTATTAGACATCAATCGCATTTTTCTTACGTTTAAATCACGTAAAATTTGTGCTCCAATTCCATAGTCTCTTTGATCACCTTTAAATCCAAGTTTTTCATTTGCTTGAATGGTATCGTAACCTTCTTCTTGAAGCTTGTAGGCTCTCAATTTATTCATCATTCCGATACCACGACCTTCTTGATTCATGTAAACAATTGCACCTTTTCCTTCTTCTTGAATCATGCGCATTGCTTCATGCAATTGAGGTCCACAATCACATCTACACGATCCAAAAATGTCCCCTGTCATGCATGAACTATGTACCCTTACTAAAACTGCTTCGTCAGGATTCCATTCACCTTTTATTAAGGCCAAATGCTCTTCTCCACTGTTTTTATCTTCGTAGGCTACCATGTCAAAATCACCAAATTCTGTTGGCAATTTAATCTGAACTTGGCGCTCAACCAATGTTTCTTTCTGTAAACGGTATTTGATTAAGTCTTCAATTGTGACGATTTTAATACCGAATTTCTCCCCGATTTCAACCAATTGAGGCAAACGCGCCATTGAACCATCTTCATTTAAAATTTCTACGATTAAACCAGCAGGTTGGAATCCTGCAAGTCTCGCCAAATCAATTGCTGCTTCAGTATGTCCAGCTCTTCTTAATACTCCGCCACGCTTTGCACGTAATGGAAAGATATGTCCAGGTTTACCTAATTCTTCAGGTCTAATATTTGGATCAATTAATGCTTTTACTGTTTTGTAACGGTCCATCGCAGAAATACCAGTTGTACATCCGTGACCTATTAAATCTACAGATACTGTGAAAGGTGTTTCATACGCTGCTGAATTTGATCTCACCATTAAGTCTAAACCTAATTCGTCACACCTATCTTCAACGAGTGGTGTGCAGATTAATCCGCGACCATGTGTAGCCATGAAATTAATTATTTCAGGTGTAACATTTTCTGCTGCTGTAAGAAAATCACCTTCGTTTTCACGGTCTTCATCATCAATAACAATAATAACTTTTCCTGCTTTGATGTCTTCAAGCGCTTCTTCTATCGTATTCAATTTATATTGCATTGCTGTGTTCTAAAATTTATTGCAAAATTACGATAATTAAGCCGGATAATAAACTCATTGACGTATTAGTTGAATGAGTTTGTCTGTTACCTTACTCCATTCATAGTTTTCCATAATGAATGTTCTACCATTTTCTAAAATTAATTGGTATAATTCTGGATTATCCTGTAAACGCTTTATTTGATTTGCAAATGATTCAGCACTGTCTGCTATCAAAATTTCTTTCTCCGGTTTCGCTCCTAATGCATTGTTAGCCATGCTAGTTGTTATACACGGGATTCCTAATGCCATGGCTTCTAGCAATTTGTTTTGAAGTCCTGTTCCTAAAAACATTGGAGCAACAAATATTTTGGCGCTGCGGTAGGCTTCTTTTATGTCGTCAACGTATCCTGTAATTTCCACTTGAGTGTTAGCTAATTTCATTACTTCCTTGGAAGGATTAGATCCTGCGATTTTCACCTTTAGATTATTTGAAAGTAAAGGCAAAATGTCATTGACGATAAATTGTGATGCCGTAACATTAGGTGGGTAAGACATGTTTCCTATGAAAACTAAATCAACAGTTTTTGGATGTTGGTTTTTTATTTCGAGGAATGAATCATCAACTCCATTTGGAATAATAACAATCTCATCTCTGTTCTTATGAAAAATGTATTGTTTGTCCTGTTTTGAAATTATAGTATGATGCTCAAAGTATTCAAAAATTGAATTTTCGTAATTCATCAAACGCTTGTATTCACTTTCAAAAACAAATTTACTCAACCTTTTCGCATTCAAAGAACGTCTTTCTAATCCTTTCGATAATGCGTCCATATAGTCTATTGTTTTTGGACAATCATGATAGTTTTTTACGTATTCTGAAGAACGAACCAATTGACAATAAATATGATCTGGTTTAATTTCAGATAATAATTTATTGATTTTTAATTGAATTGAATAATGATGGAAATAACCAACTTGAATGGGTTTTCTGTTGAATAATTTCGTTCCTGCTCCCCAAACTTTTTGTAGAATACTTATCGGGAAAATATTAATCGATTTGCAATAAGGATTTAACTCTTGAATATGATCTTCTTCAACCTTAATTTCAGATGTACTTATTAAATGAACTTCGAAATGCTTAGATAATTCTTTAATTTGATGATAAGCACGCAATTTATCTCCTTTTTCCAGAGGAAAAGGAAATCTAGAAGTGATCACCACTAATTTTTTATATGTCTTTAAGGAATGCAAGGAGTCTTCTCGTAATTTTTTCTTCACTGTAATTGTTGCGAATATACAATTTGGATTGTGTTCCCAACTTTTTTCTCAATTTTTCATCCAAATGAAGTTTGTACATTAATTCCCTAAATTCATTTGGATCATCTGCTATAAGCACCTCTTTGTTGTGAGTGATATTTACTCCACGAACTCCCTCCGTTGTTGTAACGATAGGTTTTCCCATGGCCATGTTCTCTAATAATTTGATTTTTAAACCACTTCCAGATTGCATGGGTATAATGCAAATTCCATGATTCGTAATAAAATCAATTGCATTCTTGATTTCACCACAATTTTCTACTGATGGATGATGCAAATCCTCTTTTTTCAAACTTTTTCCTCCGACATAGAATTTTGTACCCTTTAAACCTTCTGGAATCACTTTTTCCGTCATCCACTGAATTCCTTCTTGATTGGGTTTCCAATCCATAGCACCTAAAAAGTAAAAGTCAGACTTTGAATAATCTGCTTCTGGAAAATTCGTTTTTACCGCTGTTGGAATAGCAGTTGTCATTACTTCTGGTTCAAATTGTTGGAAGAATTTTGCATCTTCCTCAGTAATTGAAATAATCCCATTCACCTTAGAAAGTTCTTGAATTTCAAATTTCATTAACTGCTTGGCTAGTTTTTGAAAATACCATTTCTTAATGAACGAATTTGTATTTTCACTCATTGAAGACCAAATTTGGTATTCAACATTGTGAGTTCTTGCAATTACCTTTATGCCTTTGTCCTTGAATAATTGTAAATAGGGAAGGAGGTAAATACTTTCAAGTATAGCAATATTGTATTCTCCTTTATCTAGTTCTAATTTGATTTTAGCAGCTACTTTCTTATCATAAAACCGTGTAACATTGTAAGATTTATTCTTTATTAAATGAATAATAGCATCTAATAAATTTGTTTTTGTATCAATTCTACTCGAATCAATTTTCATTCTTTTTATCCATGATTCAGGATAGTGCTCAATGTTAAAGGAATGTTTATGAGTTGAAAGTGTAAAATGTGTAACTTCTACATTCGGTGCAGACAATAATGACTTCAAAATGCTTGAAATCGCAATACAACCACCGTCTCTAAGTGGAAATGGAGGCTTATTTGAAAAATGGAAAACCTTAAGCATTTAATTAGTCTTTTTAATCTTTTTCTTCTTTTTGAATATCTTAGGAATAGTCACAACACTTCTATCTCTTGCTGCACTCATCATTAATAAGATAGCCACAGGTGTCAAAATTATATTTGGTCCCCACATTCCGAAGAAAGGCGTAATCACCCCATTATTAGCCATCCCATCTCCAATTGTGATCAATACAAAGTATACCATAAAGAGAAGAGCAGCGATAACAACTGGAGCTCCAAATCCACCACGTTTTACAATAGCTCCTAGCGGTGCACCAACAAAAAACAAGACAATAATTGAAAAGGACAAAGCGAATTTTCGATGAAATTCAATTTCATATCTTCTTAAGTTTCGATGTCTGTTTTCATCTATACTGATTTGACTTTCAGCTGATTTAATATTGTTTCTTAATTGCGTTTTCATGTGATTGATAGTGTTTTCACTATTTTCATCAGTCATGTCGTCGAAGTTATAAACTGGGATTATGATGTTTGCAGAATCACGCTTAGATTTTTTAATATTTGCTGAGTCATTTCTGGCAGTATTCTCTTTATATTTTTTTATTGAATTATAATTTGGCATGTCAGCAAGTAGATTAGCCGTGTCAAGCTTAACTTTATTTGCATAATTCAAGGCTTGGAAATATGCATGTTTCACTTTGGTGTTTTCTGCCAACACATCAATCAACTCCCTATAGCGAATCTTCATAGAGTCAACTGTTTCATTAATTTGAAATACATTCAGCATTTCATAATCATTTTTGAACATGTCATCTTTAGTGCGTTGTAATTTAAAACCAGTCATGTCCATTTTATAGGTTGCGGTTTTAAAATCGGATTTCCTACCTGGAAAAACACCTCCTTTAGAACTGCTTTTTCCTTGAAAATTTGCAACATTTCTTAACTCTTCAATTACATCTCCATTAAAAAGTTTGAAGAATAAGAATTCTCCATTTTCAGATTGGTAAAATTCACCTGAATCAGCCCTTATGGTTTTTAATTCGCTGCTCACCCTTCTATCGTGAATGATGATATCTTTAAAGCTGTTGTCTTTTCCTTCTTTAATTTTTATACTAAATCCATCAATTTCCTGAGTATAGGTTCCAGGTTTAAGGAAGGAAGTCATTTTCTTTTCTTGAATATCCCAAATGATTGAATGCCATTTGTAATTTGCAATTGGAATTACGTAGTTGGAAAAATAAAATGTTCCAATGGCAATTAAAATCACTACTCCTGTGAGTGGTCTTAAGATTCTATAAATTGAGAGGCCACTTGATTTTAGCGCTGTTAATTCATTAGATTCACCTAGATTTCCCATTACTATTAATGAAGAAAGTAAAATGGCCAACGGAAGGGCTAATGGCAATAAACTAGCAGAAACATAGAACAAGAGTTCGAGAATAATGCTTATTTCCAAACCTTTACCCATCAAATCATCGATATATTTCCACAAGAATTGCATTACAAGCATAAACATGGAAATGAAAAAGGTCGCTAAAAACGGCCCCACAAATGATTTTATGAAAAAAATACTGAGTTTTTTCATTCTTTTAATTCAACTGCGAAAATAGTGATTTATTGTAGAGGTGCAATGCATTGTGCCTCTACAAATAAAAAATTGTGCCACCACAAATAAAAATTTTGAGCAAAGAAAGATTTATTCATTCAATATTTTCATGTAACACACAGCAATTTTAAGCGTTATACCCACCATACAGTTGTTGATAACTCCTTAAAATGCCTTAAAAAATCCTAAAACTTTTTTCCATATTTGTAATATGAATAACTTTCGCACGATTTTACTTCTTATGCTTATTTCTAGCTTTTCAGTTGAAGCGCAAGAAGACTACTTTCTAACTCCTCAAAGTAAAGCCTATCTCTATCATACCGTTAGAAAAAGTCCGATTTTAGAATTAAATATCGGTCGTTATATTGACTTTAAAGGAGAAGAGGTGAGACTGCCAAACGGAGATATCAATTATGATTCTACCGAACAAAAAATTATCAATCAACCCGATTTATTGGTCATTTATTCACAAGAAATTAGCCGTTCCCCAAAAGGTTTACTTGCTGAATTGTCCAATAAAATGGCGATATGGGAATTGAATCAATTGCTTCAATCTTATAGAAGTAATACCCTGATTAAAGACGGTAATTTGTCAGATTATGAGCAGTTTGAAGGATTGTTGATGGATGAATTGCCAGAACAAGCCAAAAGAGAAAAAAAAGATGAAGTCGTTCTAAATAAAAGAATTGAAAAATTAACCAATCCAACTTTAACTTTTAAAGATAAAGTCGCAATACTTGATGGCTTTGGTAGTTGGACAGAGGAAGAAAAGCTACAAGTGATTTTAGCCTATAATTCAGCGGTGAATAAATGGGTTTCAGACAGAACAGAGCAAATATTTTATCAATTGGGTGGAAAAGCAGATTATTTTAAAAATATCTTAACAGCTGCTGGAGATGGTTCTACTACTTCTGGTTTATTTGAAGAAAGAGAAAAAGATGAACGCGGAAGATGGAATAGAGGCTTACCAAAAGCAGTAGGACTTTTTCCTTATGATGCTTATATCGGAATAAAACCCAATTCTAAAAAGAAAAAACCTGAAGTGCTTCCAATGGGATATACTTCTCATAGTTTTCAAACTCCTGGTGCGGGAAGAGAAACAAATATTCACTTGGATGTTTGGGGATATAATTCAGAAAAACAAACTACCGTAGTTGTTAGAAAGGGGAGAGATTATTACCCTTTGTTTGGTGCAAGCAATACCCGATTTCTATCTCCTGATTCTGCTTTTGGAGGTGGTGTGACTTACTACTCTTTAATTAATCAAGTAAACAAGGATATTGCTGAATTGGAGGAGATGATCACGGGTAAAAAAGGTTTTGATTATCAAATAAAAGTTTTAGAAGAAAAACGTGATGAAACCAAACTAGAAATTGATAAAACGGAAAAAGAATTAAACGACATTCGCTACAGCACAATTACCACAAATCACACGAAGTATAAAACGGATTCCAAACGTGATAAACGTAAGGTCAGGCAGGAAAAGGTTGTTCAATCTTACAATAGATTAAAACGCATAGAAGCTAGAATTACCAAGTTAAAAGCAGATAAGGAAAATGCTTTGATGTTAAAAATGGAACTTTCTACGCGAGCGCAAAAAATGTATGATAAGATTGGAGCAAAGTGGGTTCCATACGTAGAGAAAGATGGATATTTCCTTTTCGCAGATTCAACAACATTCAATATAGTTACTCAAGAATTCGTTTTTCCAGCTACAGAAGATAAAGAAAGTTTTGATGTTACTCTTTTGGCAATGCCTATTTCATATTTAAGCAGTCAGCACGATGAAGTGATGTTGCATATTAATATTACTGATGCCATTCCATTATATACTTCGCAAGTTCAATTGCGCATTAATGATTTGTTTGATGTTGACAAATATGAACTGAATCAAGCTACGCTATTTCAGCAGCAAGATTCTATTGCAGTAGTTGAATTTTTTGAGGCATTGGTAGATAAAAAGAAAAACTTCAATATCATTGTCCGAGGTGGAGGAGTAGGGAAATTTAAAAATGACAAAGTGGTGATCAATTATTCACCAGATGAACTTTCAGATTATCCTGGTAATTCAGCCGAAGAACGTCAAGCTGCAAGAGAAGATTCTGTTTTCAAAAGTTTAAGAATGACGGAAGTAATCATTCACATCGAAAGAAATGTAGAATTACAAGTCAACAGTTTCACCGATCCTGTAAGAAGCAATTTCAAACCCACGAATCCCGACTTACTTTCCTTTATGAATTCAAATAAATTCAGTGGAAACCAAATGTTGAGTGCCTATCGAGCATACACGACTTTGAAGACTTTAAAAAGCGAATTGAATATCTTAGCAGGTAAGTATTTGCCAAGAGAAGAAGCAACGAAAGTGATTGATAAATTAAACAAAGCAATTGATAAATCTAGGATCACTGTTGGGGCCAGATCAGTGAAGTTTAAGACTTTTGAGTAAACTATTCGATTTACTTCCTAAGCATCGTCAAGAAAAATTAACCCAAATAAAATTCTATCAAAAATTTTTCGCATCAAAATATGATTCTTTCATGACTGATATAGAATTGGTAATTGAAAAATTGATGTTATGATTTATTAATAATGTATATTTACTTCATTACATGATATATCAATAATATTATACCTCAACATATTAAGCGCCTTTAGATGAAATTCCTTCCTTTATTTCTGGGTTTATTAATAATTATCTTATGCTGCACTAATGATAACGTTCAAACCTTAGAATCTGAATATTCTTCAGTTCAAGCAAAAGATTCTATTGTTTTAAACAAAGAGTTATTAAAGAATAAAATCCGAGTATGGGGAGATAGCACGGTACTGTTGATTTTTAAAAAAGGTGGTTTGGGATTTATTAAATTTAAAAATGATTCGCTTTACGATGATGGATTTTCTTCTGATAGTTTGCTAAAAACTTACCATCTTTCTGACAGTGCTGGAACATTGGTAATAAAATTTATTGAACCACGCAGTGCAATAACCGGTGTTCCAAATATTTTTGCTCTCCACATATACAAATATGAATTCGGAAGTTTTTATGGTTCAGTTGAAAATATTTCTCCAAATTTAAGTAATGAAAAGAAATTCACTGACACCATGCAAATGATGTCTTGGGAACGATGGAGGAAAGAAGAGAAGCTAATAAAGTAACCTAAATGAGAAAATACATATTTATCCTTTTATTTCTACTTCTTGGACTTGCATTATTAGCTTTCAATAGAAAATATCTTTATATTTTCGACAGTGATGCTTTAATAATGGATATTCAGCTTATCGGATTGGGAGTTATTTTGATTTTAACCTTGTTATCCTTGATTCCAAAACTGCGGAAACCTAAATTTATAAAGTCCATATTGGTTATTTCTATTCTACTAATTTCATCCGAAATGATTTTGGCTTACAATTCATTAGAAGTTTACAATAGAACTGTTTTTACTAATAATTATCATGGCAAGAGTTGTGATGAATTGTTAGAACGATTCGAATTTGATAAAACTCAAAATAAATTCGTCTATTTTTCTACTGGAATAGGTGTGGACTCAGAAGGCATAAAACTTGAATTTAAAGAGAAATACAATGTTGAAGTTGTTTGCAAAATTGAATTTAATTACTAAGTTTAAACATTATAATTTAGTTATGAGCAAATAACGAAATAGAAACTTGGTAAAGTAGAGCCAACTTTAGGCTTAAGTTAATGAGTAAGAAGTATGCGACTAACGAGGAGAAGATGGCAATATTGCTAGTTTCTGTTACTCCTAAATTTATCAGAAGCGTGTTCATCTACTACATATGGACATCCTTGTTAATGTTGCATGGTTCAAAATTTAAATACTAAAAGGTAAATTCAATAAATGAGGCTATTTCTTCCTTCTGAAAGAGCCTCATTTTTGCACCTTTATTAAAGTTCCACATGAAATATATAATCACGACTGTTATTCTTTTTTCCCTCTCTCAATTTGTAGATTCACAAATCAAACGAATTTTGGTTTTGGATTCACTTACACTAGCACCTATTTCTCAAGTTTTAATTTTATCGCAAAAGGACACTTTACTTTCTAGTTCGAAAGGAGAGATTATCATCAAAAATTACTCCTCTGATTTAATTTCACTTTTTCATTTCAATTATTTCCCGAAATTCATACAATATGATTCGAAAATTGATACGGTTTTTATGCAAAGAAAACCACAAGAGATAGAAGAAATGATTATTAAACCTTATAGTTCTTATGAGCTATTTGATATAGGTTATTTCAATATTCGTAATAAAAGTAAAAGCAAAAGTGCTTTAATTAACTCTTCAATATTAACAGTATTTATACCCTATCATTCACAAAACACCTTTGTTGGTGAAATCTTGTTGGAATTAAAAAGAAAGCAACATGCTGAGAATTATGGAGTTTATTTATATGAACCTGACTCAATGGGATTGCCAAGTAAAATATTATATCACAGAAAGATATCTGTCGATAGTCTAAAGAAAGAAGGTGTAATCAAAGTTGGAGGTCAGAACATTAGAGTGCCTGAAAACGGTATTTTCATAGGATTAGAAAGTTTTAGTGCAATTGATGAATTGGATTCTATGAATAATGAAGGTATCAACTTCAATTCAACCGCTCGTATTGAGAAATCTAAATCATACATTTTCATCACCAAAAATGATAAAATCAAGCTTGATAAAATATGGCATCCATTTGAATCTGTATTTGGAAGTGATATTACTCCTTGTTTTGGCTTGCGTGTTTATCAAAAGAAATAATTAAATCTAATGTTTAGGATGGAAAATCTTATGCTCATTCAGATATTTTTGACTTAATCACGAAATCTAAATTTTGGTTCAATTAGAATGAAGAAAAGGACAACAATATCTATAAAATTCAAATAAAGGATAAAAACGAAATATTAGGTTTGATATCCTTAGAAATAATTGAAAGTGAATCTAGAATTTCAATAAACCTTTTAGCAGTATCAAAAGAAAATAGAGGTGAAAATAAAAAATGGTGGAAAATATGGTCATTATCAGCGATTAGGAAATGGTTTAAAAATGATTAATTTCATGACAACATTATAACTTTAAATCAAGCAACATGGAAAACAACAATAAAGAAGAAAATGAATTGAATATTGGTTATGTTTTGGAAGGCGAGCCAAAAACCAATAAAGAAATAGAAACTCTATTTAAGACTTTTGATTTAGGATCGAAGTTTCATTTGTTTGAATCCTTAATTAGACCTAAAATTGATGTTGAATTGGTTGAAAGTGATGAGGCTAAAATTCCAATTGGAAATTCCAAAATGGGAGGGAAGCCGGACCTAGCAACAGGCATAAACTGGCCAACTAATAATGCGAACAAATCGCTTTCATTTATAGGACAAATCAATTGCGATGAAATTCGTAATTATGATGCATCTAAATTACTTCCTGAAAAGGGACTGATTTCATTTTTTTATTGTGCTAATCAGGAAGCTTGGGGTTTTGACCCAGAAGATAAAGACCGATTTAAAGTAATTTTTACAACTTTAGATACAGATCTCGTGAGACACGATTTTCCAAGTGATTTGGAAGAACATTCTATTTTTCGAGCCAACGAAATAGAATTTGACAATAGTTTAAGTTTACCTGGTTGGGAACATTATAGTATTGATGGATTACTTTCTGACGATGAGTTGGATGAATATATGGAAATTAGTGGTGACATAGAACATCAAATTCTAGGTTATGCAGATTGTGTTCAAGGTGCAATGGAATTGGAGTGTCAATTGGTAACTAATGGATTGTTTTGTGGAGATTCAACCGGCTATAATGACCCAAAAAGAAAGGAACTTGAATCAGGGAAAGAAGATTGGATTTTACTTTTTCAAATTGATTCCGACGAAGATTCTACAGGAATGATGTGGGGAGATGATGGAAAACTTTATTTCTGGATCAGAAAACAAGATCTAATGGACAAAAACTTTGACAATTGTTGGTGTGTACTCCAATGCTATTAGGGTTGTTTAAAATTTATGACTTGCATTTTGGTGAATTACCTAAATAATTATTCTTAGATTTATCAATTAATCAGGCAACGTTAAGATTCGCTACTATATTTAATATTTATGAGAAAAATTCTAAATACCTTAATTTTCATCCTTTTGAGTTTAAATTATTATGCTCAAGATAAGATCATAGTTCAGTTAGAAAAAGCTTACGCAGAGGAGAAATATGAACAGATTATTTCTGAATTTTCCGAAAATGTAAGTGAATATCCCGCAAAAGCAATTTACTATGTTGGTTTGGCTTATTATATGAAGGCTGATGATAATAATGCACTTAAACTCATGAATTTATCGATTAAAAAGAATCGGACTGATCCAGATGCGCATTACTTTAAAGGGATGACTTTAAATTTTATGGGAGAATATGATCATGCAATTGAATCCTTCGAAGAGGCCATCAAGCTTGACGCGAGTAGAACCACTTATTTTGTTGGATTAGGAGATGCTTATTTTAGCCAAGACAAATTTGAAAAAGCACTTTCTGCGTATTTAACTGCTACTGAAAAAGGTGAATCCATAGATAGACCTTTCGCCATGATTCCTCAGATGTATGCTGAACTAAATCAACCTGAAAAAGCTTTAATTGCCTATTACATAGCGAAAGAAACTGTTTCAAAAGAATCTCCTTCTTATCTCAATGCAATTTATAATATTGGGGTTTATGAGTTCCTTAAAAAGGACTATGATAAATCAGAAATTGCATTTAAAGAATTGATTGAATTAGCACCAGGTGACTACAATTCTTATGTGAAATTAATTCAAATTTATTATGGAAGGAAGGAGTATAAAAAAGCGATACCACTTAAAGAAAAACTGTATAAAGGATATGAACAAGATAAATTACCAGGCAATCTTACAAATATGTTTTGTTTTGATCAATTTGATTGGAATGAAAAATTAATCTACGTGTACGAAAGGTTTGAAGAAAAAGAGGGAGAACTATATTACAAACACATTTTTTTCATTACAAATGAAAAGGGGGAAACAGAATTTACAATTCAAACAGAAAATTCACCTATGTCCGTTGAACTAGGTGGTCCAAAATATATGCTTGGAATGGATAAAGATGGAACACATTCAACGTTCTTATATGGTTTTGAGGAAGATTTCGATTATGAGGATTTGAAAAAGACTGTAATATTAGTTCTTGAGGAAAAAGTAAAAGCCGGAGCAAGTTCAAGAGTAGGAAAAAAATAGATTTAATAAATGAGAGTATTGCTTTAAAGAATGATTATTTCAAAGTGTTAAGAATTACAGAAATTAACCAAAATTTTATGGTTTAAAAGAATGAAGAATCTACCAGATGACATAAAATCTAAATTCTATGAAATATTGCTTAGGAAACAAGACCTAAAAGAGTTTGAAGAATGGGTTTATGCTTCAAAAGAGTTAGAAATACTTTTAGTAGAAGAAGCATATATCGATTTTATCTCATTGAATTATCATAAAAGTGGAGCATACCATGAACTAAAAAAGTTAATTGGAAACCAGATTGATATGGAGGATTTTCTCAACTGGAAATTGAAAACAAGTCTTGAAAATGTCAAATACAAAAATGGTGATTTTCATCAATCAATTCTCGATTTTTATGATCTCTATTGTAAGGGACTTGGTTTCATGTATACCTTAGGCATTGAATATGGTTTAACTCTTGATTGCCCTTATACCATTTATGGTGTCGAGAGCTTTGAGGAATTAACTATGTCACAGCGTGAAACGATTATCGGTCGCTTTTATCCAAATATCATCAGTGAAATTGATAAGGTACTGCGCTGGTTAAATAATGGAGAAATAGTTCTAAAAATAAGTGAAAGTGAATTTGGATATCTTGAATTTGATGATTTTAGACCTAAAGAGGAGATAACTGAAATTAATCAGAATAAGACCATTGAAAATAAGTCGCCAAATAATAAGTGGTGGAAAATATGGTGATTACCAGCTCCTAAATCCTACTTTGATAAGTATACAATTCATAATATCTACCTTCTTTGTCCAGCAATTCCCTATGTTTTCCTCTTTCAACGATATTTCCTTTTTCAATTACTAAAATTTGATCTGCTTGTTGAATTGTACTTAGTCTGTGGGCAATTACAAAGGTAGTTCTGTCCTTCATTAATTCATTTAAACTTTTTTGAATAAATGTTTCACTTTGTGTGTCTAAGTTAGAAGTTGCTTCATCTAAAATGATGATTTTAGGATTCGCCAATAACGCTCGGGCAATAGAAATTCGTTGTCTTTGCCCACCCGATAATTTCACACCTCTTTCTCCGATCACAGTGTCCAATCCGAGTTCAAATCTATCCGTGAATTCATTTACATAGGCACCAATTACAGCGTTTTGTAATTCTTCTTCCGTAGCATTTGGGCGTGGGAATAAGATATTCTCTCTAATCGTTCCTTCATAAAGGAAGTCATCTTGTAAAACAACTCCTAAATTTGCACGATAAGAAGACAAATTTACTGTAGCCAAATCAATTCCGTCAATTGTTACTTTTCCTTCTGAAGGATTCAAAAATGTAGCGACTAATCCAGCAATTGTAGACTTTCCAGATCCAGAAGAACCTACTAAAGCAGTGACAGTTCCAGCAGCAGCTTCAAAATTGATTGAATGCAAAACCTCTTTTTCTTCTTCGTAACTAAAACGAACATCTTTAAAAACGACATCACCAACTAAATTTTGCATAATATGTGTGCGTAATTCGTTGTCGTCTTCCTCTTTCATTTTCATGAGTTCTTGAGTTCTGTCTAGACCAGCCATTGCATCTGTAAGCTGAGAACCAATATTGCTCATTTGAACAATTGGTGCAATCATGAATCCAAGGAACAATGTAAACATGATGAAATCTCCCGCGGTCATATCTCCAAACATCATGTAATATCCACTTAAACCAATTATTCCAGCAGAAGCCAAACCAAGTAAAAAAGTAGAAGAACTTGTTATGAATGAAGTGGTGGTTAAGCTTTTCTTTACATTTTGAAATAAACGCTCAACACCATTTTCGAAAATTTCGCTTTCTTGCTCTTCGGCATTAAATCCTTTAATTACACGAACTCCATTTAAAGTTTCCGTTAATCGACCAGTAACTTCCGCATTTATTTTTCCTCTTGCTCTAAAAATAGGCCTGATTTTCTTAAAAGATTTCAATGCTACGATTCCGAATATTGCAACAGGAACTATTGTAAATAATGTCATTACCCAATTCATATTCAAAAGAATAATTAATGACAAAATTGCTGTGAGTGAACCTCCAATTAATTGTACCAAGCCCGTTCCAACTAGATTTCTTACACCTTCTACGTCATTCATTACGCGTGAAACCAAAGCTCCAGATTTATTGTTATCGAAGAAACTAATCGGTAGTTTTAATAATTTTCGTTGAACCTCTGCTCTCAAAATAGAAATTAATCGTTGTGCTTCTACACTCAATATTAAAGTAAGCAAATAGGAGGTAACCGCTTGAACAAGTACTGCCGCGGATACAATTCCAACTAGAATCATTAAATTATCCATATTCTTACTTGGTATCACATCATCCAAGAAAAATTTCGTTGAATAGGGTAAAACTATACCGGCTCCACTTTTAACCAAGATTAAAAATAGTCCTAGGAAAATCAATTTCTTTCGTGGCCAAATATATTCTTTGAACGCCCATTTAAACGAAACGTTTTTATTTTTCTCCTTTTTTGCATCTTGACTTTCCATTCCTCTCATGTGGCAAAGATAGGATTTAGGTTAGTTTATTGACTATAGAAAAATGACTGATAATGGAATTAATGATTAGATTTATTTCTTACCATAAAACCATATCTATAAAATCCCTTCATTCATAGATTGGATCTCCTCAATCGTATATCGTTTTTTTTTTTTATCTACCCAATGATATATATTTAGGTCAAGAAAAGAATTTGAATCAAAATAAACGATTTTAATAATTAAGTTGAATCATTCATAATAGAAATTATGAGAACATTAATTAAAGCATTTGTACTGCCAACTTTGTTTTTGGTAGCATTTACAGCACAAGTTAACGCTCAGATTAATCACAAGTGAAAGGGAAAAGTTGTGAAAAGTCTCAGCCTATTAAAGTGGTTAAAAGTAATCGTGTGGTCTATAAAAAGCCAACTAAAAAGGTGGTTTCCGTTCGAACATTACCATCTAAAAAGGTAATAGTGCATAAAGGTAATAGTGCATAGAGGTAATAATTATTATTATTCAATCAATAAATACTATACTCAATCCAGAGGTCATTACATAAGAATTGCCCCGATAGTTGGATTTAGAATAGGCTTTTTACCAAACAATTATAGAAAAATCCAATACAATAACTATGTCTATTATAATGCAAATGGAGTTTTCTATAAACAAATTAATACCGAATATGAAGTTGTAAACCCTGAAATCGGGTCAGTGGTTTATGAGCTGCCTGATGATTACGAAAAGGTTGTGATTAATAATGTAATCTACTATGAGTACGCTAATATTTTATATGAAAAAATTCAAATAGATGGTACCAGAGCATATGAAGTTGTGGGGATAATTGATTCAGAATAGTAGAATAAATACTTAGTTTGATCGATTAAGCAAGTAACTAAATTTTAGTTGCTTGCTTTTTTGTTCAAAGTTGTTTTGTTATATATGTTATTCTTATTTACATCTAAAAGAATTTAGTTATATTTAAAACTTCTCATCTGCTACCATGAGAAGTGTATAATTAATCACGATTCAGATTGAAAATAATTTTCCTTTTTGATCAAACAAACAAAGATTTGAGAATAGAGATAGATAAAAATGAAATTATTGCCCTGAGTGACTTTGAATTAAGTTGGCGCTGGGAAAAAAGTCATAATTCTATTATTTCTGACTTTGAAAAAGACCAAATTATACCGGTAAGTGAAATGGAATCAAAAAGGTTAAATAAGGTGATAGATTTTTTTGAATTAGAGGATGATTTGAGTAAAAAATTTATTAATCATGATTGGATTAGAGCCACAAGTGATCATGAAGATAACATTGCATTATTTCGTAAAAAAATTACTTCAATCTTAGAACCATGGACAGAAAATGTTTTAATTACATGGAATAGAGGGACTACATTAAAAACAACAAAAGAATTATTCTTAAAATATTGGGATGACTTTTGTTATCCTAGTTCAGATGATGTCACAATCATTTCTGAGGAAACCAATTGGGTTATGTTTTATAACCATGTTGAGATGGCTAAAATTTGGACCCTCAAAAATCCAGGAATAACATAAATCCAATTACAAATATTGTCATACAACCGAATAACTATAGAAATGAAATCAATTGCCTCTCTTTTCTTACTTGTAATTACCCTGACAGCTTGTATTGATAGAATAGAAGAGGTTAAACCTGAAATAACCAAGCAGTCCAAAGGTAAAATATTATCAAAGGATTCAGTAATTACCAGTCTTTTGGTAAATGATGTCGTTCAAACTGAAGATACACTCAATAAAATTGATTCTAATGGACTAAAACAAGGAGTCTGGATTGAATACCTGCATCATAAATTGTGGAAATTAGAGAATTATGACAAAGGAGAATTAAATGGTAAGTGTTTGGAATATCAAGCGAATGGAAACGTTTTCGAAACTTTTTATGAGAAAGGAGTTAAAAATGGTTACTCGTTTCATTACGAGCCAAAAAGCACAGTTTCAAAATTTGTTACCTATTGGGAAAATGACGAAAAAAATTGGTCCACATTTCCAAATATGATTGAACGAGATTTGGTTCCTATTAAAGGCTTTATTTATATCGGGGAAGATACAATAAATGTAATAGTGCCTTATGTTTCAGGTAAAACACTTTCCAAAGGTTCAATTATAAAGGATGGAATACCAATAGGTGAGCATTTTGTTTATTATGAAAATCAGGAAATCAGGGCAATTATCAATTACGATACAGATTCCTTGAAAATATTTGATATTCATGGGAATTTGAAAGAATATAGAGCGTTATCAGATTTAGAATTACAGGTGAGACCAAATTTTGAGAGCATAGGAATGTTCTAAATTTTATTTCTAAATCATTCATTTATTCACTTTTAGTTATGCTTTTTGGTGAATATAATCACTTATAGTAATAACTTTTGGTGAATACAATCACTTATAGTTATAACTTTTGGTGAATAGAAAGATAAATTGAAGTAATTTTCGAGATTTCACCACGATTTCTTAATCCTGATATCATTAATTATCTCAATTCACAAAAAAATCTATTTTAGAAACCTGAAATTCCAAAAGTTTGTATTTTCGAATGTTCAATTTTCTATCAAAGATAAAACCTGTTTGCTTTGAAGTAAATTAAGATTAAAACATCAATTAATGGAAATCAGAAAAGTTGGAATAGTAGGTGTAGGACCAAGAGGAGGTTATGCATTAGAGAGATTAATTCTTGAATTAGCAAAACAAAGATCGCTAACGAATATTCACATTTCACTGTTTGAAGCGACAGGTTATTTCGGGAATGGACATGTTTATAACCTAAACCAAAATCCAGCGAATTGGATCAATATTACAGAGCGGGTTTTGGATATAAAAGGTCGAAAATCAATAGAAATTGATAATCTCAAAATCCCATCTTTCCCTTCCTATCATGAATGGCTTCAAAAGGATGAGGCTTCTTTTATGAAGGAAATCAAGGATTCTTACCCTCCAAGAATAAAGATGGGTGAGTTTTTAACTCAACGTTTTCAATCTTTAGTTCAACCTTTAATTCTAAAAGGAATTGTTTCATTGCATGTTGAGGAAGTCCTTGATGTTAAATTATTAAATAGCAATAAAATACAAATTGTTTCAAATAAAGAAGTTTATGATGATTTCGAAGAAGTTTTGTTAACCATTGGTCACCAAAAAACTAAATTATCTGATCAAATAAAAGAATGGGACAATTATGCAAAAAACTTAGCGGGTGTCAACTTATATAAATATCCTTATCCTTTATCAGATTTTCTAACGCATAAAAGCTTTAACAAGGATGTTAAAATTGGAATTCGAGGTTTTGGATTGGCTTTTGTTGATGTTATGCGCGCTATTGCTAAAGAGTTTGGCGAATTTATTGTCGAAAATGAGAAAACTCAGTTGATAACTTACAAAACAAAACATTCAATTGAAGGAATGCTAGTGCCATTTTCTTTGGATGGATTACCGCTTGTTCCTAAACCAATAAATGGACAAGTGGATAAAATTTTTCAACCTACATCATCTGACCTCGAAGAATTTGAAAATAGAATAGGTGATAAGCAAATCCAAAAAGCAGCTGAAAGCCCACGTTTTTTATTAACAGCTTTTGCTGATACTGCTTCGAAAATATATTTTGAATTGTCTAATTCAAATAAGCCACAAGAAATTTCGAAAACTGAGGTTGAAAAACTAATTGTGAATTGGTTAAGGGATCAATCTTTTGAACATGCCACGATTACTTCTAAAATTCAATCCGCAGAAAAAAGTATGCGTGATTTCGTTGGAATGGCAACAGGAGAGGAGGAAATCAGTTTGGATTTTTGTATTGGCCAAGTTTGGCGTCACTTTCAGCCTTCGATTTACAAGAAATTATCGTATAATGAATGTTCGGATGATGTGTTCGAAGAAATTATTGCTTTGGATGAATCTACAAAAAGGTATTCTTACGGTCCTCCAGTCGAAAGTATTCAGCAAATTATAGCATTAGTTGAAGCCAAAGTTTTGAACTTAAATCTGGTTACTGATCCAAATATCGAGTTGACTCAAAATGGATGGGAGTTAAGTAACTCCAAGAAATCTAGTATTGTTACAATGATGATTGATTGTGTCTTGGATGCTCCCAGAATAAAATCTGTAAAAACTTCAGTAGTGAATAATTTGCTATCTGATGGAATTATCAAAGCTGTGCATGATAAATTGGGTGTCGCAACAGATGAAAACGGATATTTAATTCCAGAAAATAAGGACAGAAGTATTCCAATTGCATTGTTGGGAAGATTAGCAAAAGGAACTGTAATAGGAGTGGATGCTATTTTGGAATGTCTTGGGGATCGCCCACGTAAATGGGCGGAAAAAGCTGCAGGAAATCATGTGAAGTGGGTTGAAAACAATGAAAAGTTTGAGAAATAAATTCATTATGTGCTCATAAGAAATAACAAACTATATTCATTAATAATTGTAATCAATTAGACCTTTATCAAAATTACTTGTTAAGAAAATAAAAACACCATTATGAAATCCGTTTCTAATTTATATCTTATCTGTAAAAAAGATTATGAGCGAGAAAAATTTAAATTCAAACGAATCAAGACAGAAACTGAAGGAGATAGTTGAAACCATTAATTTTGCAATGTTTACCTCTAATTTAAGTAAACCTCCTTTTCACACCATTCCAATGACAACCAAAAAGGTGGATATTAATGGGAATTTATGGTTTTTGAGCAGCCGAACAAGTCAACACAATATCAATATTCAAATAGATGAAAATGTATTGTTGAACTATGCGAACAGTAAAGATTTTGAGTTTTTAACTGTTTATGGAAAAGCATCTATCGTAAATGACATGGCAATTCTTGAGGATTTATATGGAAAAGCTGATGATGCCTGGTTTGAAGGTGTTGAGGATCCAAATCTAACTGCAATCTGCGTTAAACCAGAAGATGCACATTATTGGGAAGCAAAAAGCGGAAAGCTAGTATCATTAGTGAAAATGGGGGTGAGTGCGATCACTGGAAAACAACCGGATATGGGGAATGAAGGTGATTTAGCGCTGTAAGTTATTCATTCATTAAAAGTTAATTTATTGAGCTAGAATAGTTGAATTAGGCTTTATTTCAATTATTCTAGCTTTCTACTATTATGAAAAATAGAGCAATGATATTCCAATTTGAAAAACTTCAAACTCAAAACGCCATGATCGAAACTCAATACTCTTCCTTATCATCTCCAAAAAACTGACCATTGAAATTGACCAAATATAACTTGTCTGTTGCTCTTGTTAACGCAGTGTACAACCATCTAAAATAAGATTTATCCAGCATTTCCTCAGTTAAAAATCCTTGGTCTACAAAAACACATGCCCATTGACCACCTTGAGATTTATGACAAGTTACGGCATATGCATACTTGACTTGAAGTGCATTAAAATATTGGTCGGCCATTATCATTTCGTAGCGCTTTTTCTTGTTTCTTTCGTGCGAATAATCCCTTTCAACGGCATAAAACAATTCTTTCATCCTATTTCTTGGAAGATTAGGACCTTCTTCATCCAAGACTTCAAGCATAATTTTTACTTCAAAAGTATCAGCTTCGGGATAATCAATTAATTCAACAACCGCATCTACAAAGTCAAAACCATAAAGCGTTTCTCGATTACGTATCCTCACTACTCTGATTGTTTCTCCGTTTGCAATAAAACCAAGTTTTGAATTATCTCCCAACCAGAAATAATTGTTCCTTACTACCATTAATAAGTCATTTGCAACAACTTTTTCTTCATACCAAAAAATGCGAGATCTAATTTGTTGATTGAATAAATTGGCTCTTTTGTTACTTCTCGTAATCACTAAAGTATTATTCACTCCATAATTTGAAATTGAGGAATCCAATAAATCCTCAAGATCGCCACCTTCTAAACGAATGAGGTCATTTTTACCACTTAGATCAAATGAAGGATAAGAGTTTTCTGGTGCAGAGCGGAGAGCTGTAGCATTTTTAAGAATGTCTGAACCTTCAGCTTGCCGTAATACTTCCGAAAGTTGGTATCCCGAAATATCCAATTGAGGATAATGATTGGACATGTATTCAAAATTTAGTGCAGGACTAAAATCTGAACCTACAGGAGGAAGCTGCCCTTCATCTCCAATTAAAACTAGTTTACAATTCTTTCCATTGTAAACAAAATTTACAAGGTCTTGTAATAAATTCTGAGAACTGATTGCGCCATCATTACTTTGTGTGTAGTCACCAATCATTGAAGCTTCATCCACCAAAAACAAAGTGTTGGTGTGTAAATTTGGTGCTACTGCAAGCACAATTCCGCCGCCTGGAACTTTTTCTCGTCTGTATATCTTCTTGTGAATAGTAAATGCCAACTTATTTGAACGTTGCGCAAAGACTTTTGCAGCACGACCAGTAGGGGCTAGGAGTACTGATTTTCGTTTCAATTCGTCTAAAGCTTTTACAAAAGCACTTAATAAGGTAGTTTTCCCCGTTCCAGCATATCCTTTTAGAATATAAAGTGACTGATTATTTGGTTGAACATAAAAATCACAAAGTTGCGTTAGTAATTCATCTTGACTTGATGAAATTTCAAATTCAAAATGATTTAAAGTAGATTTATATAGTTCCTTATATATAGCCATGTGGCTAATTTAATGGTATTTTTAAGTTTATGGTAAAGTAGGAGAATCAAGTCTTTCATTTCTTAATGCTTTTAAAGGAGACTTTAATCTGTCAAAGCTGAAAAATCAATATTTACTTCCTTGATTAAGGATAACAAAACTTTCTTCGAAATACTACTTCAACTTTGCCCTACAATATACAAAGGTGTGGAAGAAGATGTAGAGGCGAGAAGCTTATTCCCATATTATTCCTTATCCTTTGTGTTTTTTATGATGCATTCATGAAATGATTTCAGTCCAAAACATTCATATTTGATAATTTATCATTCAATATTTTTATGAAAATCCTTCTAAATTTTCTATTAACGTCAATCTGTTGATTAAACTGTAGAAAAAATCTATGTTTTAATCCCACGTCATTTCAAAATTATTGTAGATTTGTAGAGATACTAAAATGAATTTAAATAAGATTGAAAAATGAATAATCAGTTTTCTGTATTTGTAAAGCGTTACTTAATAGCAGCAGTTATCGCCGTATTTGGTGTAGTAATGATTAGTGTTGGATTGAGTTCCAATCAAGATTCTCTATTTATGATGGCTGCCATCAACTTATTGATAGGTGGAATATTGGCAATGTTATTTAGTGCTGGAATTCTCGGCCGAAATATTGTTCTTGGAATAGGAGTATTGTGTATAGGTTTGTCTGTTTTCTTCATTTACAAATCAGTGAAGTCTGTAGAAAGAACTCAAAAACACCAATTAGATTATGCTTCTTCTGAAACTTTAATGCGTCATTCTTTAACTCAAATTAGAGATATTCAACGTGCTTATAAGGCGAAAAATGGGCATTACGCGGAAGATTTTGCGGAATTAAAAAATTTCTTTGAAAATGATAAAATCCAAAAAATTGAGTCTTTAGGTTCTGTTCCTTCTCGTAGGTTGACAATTGTTGAGCGTGATGCTTTGTATGATGACAAACGATCGTTGGATCAAAACATGACTGAAAGAGAAGCTGCATTATTGTCTGAAATGGGTAATCCTGCAAACGCTCAAGATTTAGCTGGTTTTAAACGTGATACAGTTCAAGTTTTCTATAAAGATGAATTTTTAAATTCAAGAACGAGAAAAAGAGACCGTGAGCAATTAGGATTAGGAGCTTTTAATATCGATGAGATAAAATATATTCCAATGACAGATCCAAGAGAGGAATGGACAATGGAAACACGTAAAAATGTACCTTATTTACAAAATGATACAATTTCTACTATCCATGTTTATGGAAAAGAAGCTGTTTCTAGATTTGAGGAAGGTCAAAGAAATGAAGTTGGATTTGGAAATATTAATACCAGTTCAGATAAGGGGACATGGGAATAGTAATAAAAAACTAAAGTGAGTAATACACAACTTGCCATACATATTTCAAGAACCTCAGTACATGTTGCTGAGGTTCTTCGTTCTAATCAAGAAATTATTCAAGAACATCACTTCGAATTGCTTGAAAGCTCACCTACTGCCTACAATATTAAATTAAAATCGATTTTTGAATCGTTAACCACGCTGAAAGAGGAATATCTTGAGTATACAGTTGCTTGGTCAACTTCCAAACAAACATTAGTTCCATTAAGCGTTTTCAATGAATCCTCTGCAAAATCTATTCATCAATTGATGTTTGGAGAGTCGGCAGATGAAAAAACTATAGATTTTAATCGGTTGATGGAATTAAATATGGTAAGCATTTTTGAAATTCCAGATTGGGTGAAATCTTTCTTTATTATTAAATTCCCTCAAGTCGTAATTAAACATGAACAAGCAATTACCTTGCGCGCCTTGTTTCAAATGGGAACTTTTAAAAGGAAAATTACAGTTAGTTTTAATGATGAGTACGTTAACATATTAATAATTCAGAAAAATGAATTGATTTTTTGTAATGTGTTTGAATACCAAACTGCGGAAGATGTACTTTACCATTTACTATTTGTTTTAGAACAGCAAGGAATTACTCATGAAGAGGGAGATTTGAATTTCTATTTTACTGATGATAAAACACAATTGGCTGCTAAGCAAACAATAGACCTCATCGATAAAATTAATCCATTTAAGAATATAAAAACGAGTACTATTGATTCAATACTTAAACTTCAGACACTGTGCGTATAATTAGTGGTATATTACAAAAACAACGATTCAATCCCCCAAAAGGATTTCCATCACGTCCAACAACTGATTTTGCGAAGGAAGGTTTGTTTAATATTTTGGACAATGAAATCACATTGCAAGACCTAAAAATATTAGATCTCTGTGCAGGAACAGGAAATATTTCATTTGAATTTGCATCTCGTGAAGCTGGAATGGTGACTTCTGTGGATAAAAATTTTAGATGTACCAAATTTATTAAAGACTTCATTAAAGAACATGGCATTGAGAAATCAATGAATGTGGTGAAAGCAGATGTTTTTAAATTTATTAAAAATAGTAATCAATCGTATGATTTGATATTTGCAGATCCTCCTTTTGAAGATAAATTACACGTTGATTTAATCAAGGCAGTAATGGAAGGAGAACTATTGGCAAAAGATGGTATGTTTATCTTAGAACATAGTAAGCATAACAAGTTTGAAGACCAAAAGGGATTTAAGCATTCCAGAAGATATGGACATGTGATGTTTAGTTTCTTCGAACACAGTGAATAATATTCTATTCAAATAATAATTTTTTATGAAAAAGACAGCAGTTTTTCCCGGTTCCTTTGATCCTTTCACAAAAGGTCATGAATGTATAATCGATAAAGCTTCAAAGCTTTTTGATGAAGTTATTATTGCTATAGGCCAAAATACTTCTAAGAATTATTTGTTTGATTTAGAGCAAAGATTAGAGCACATAAAATCAATTTTTTCAGAAAATGACAACGTAATAGTTGATGTCTATAGTGGTTTAACTGTAGAATATTGTAAGAAAATAAACGCTGATTTTATAGTTCGTGGATTGAGAGATTCTAAAGATTTCGGTTATGAAAGAAGTATTGCCCAAATGAATTTTGAGATTTCTGGCATAGAAAGTGTTTTCTTTATGACTGACCCTGAGTTTACGCCAATTAATTCAACTATCGTTAGAGAAATTCATAAAAGCGGAGGTAAAATCGATTTGTTTGTAACCAATGCTGGGAAACTCGTTAAGTAAGTATACCCAATATTAAAGGGATTAAATTTATTACTATGTTCAAAGTATTTGCATTTTTATTTTTCATAACATTGAGTTTATTTGTAGTTGCACAACCTGTTACAACACTTCAAGGTGTCGCAAATACTTATGTTGGGAAAGAGGTGAAAGTCTTTATCATAGAAGATTACTTGAGCCAAATACGTACTCAAATAGCAAGTTCTGTTGTTCAAGCTGATTCTAGTTTTGAATTAAGCTTCTATAATACTCAAACTCGAAAAATTAGAATAGAAGTTGATGAGAATTATTTTCATATTTATGCTCAACCAAAGGCCGATTACAACTTATTTGTAGGAGAGAATTCACCATATGTAGATCAAAATGCAAAAGCAGTAGAGGTAGAGTTTTATTTCTTAGACCTGGATTCAACGGATATTAATTATAAAATTTTAATGTTTGAAGACCTTCAGTTCAATTTTCTTGAGGCCAATTACAACCCTAGAGCTGTAAAATCTACAAATTTCGTGGGTAAACTAGACACTTTTAAGGTAAGAGTGACCGAAAAATATAAAGGAGATACAAGTAATTTTTTCAAAACCTATGTGAAATTTTCTATTGCTTCCTTAGATGATTTAGCCTTTGTGGGTCAAAGAAATGAATATGAAAAATTTGACTTTTACATTAAACCAGAAACCGTTTGGTATCAGAATGATAGGTACATGTCTTATATATTGCATTATTTTAAAATGTATGAAAGACAACTCCCGAATAAGGTAAACGAAAAATTCTATGAAGCAGTAATTCAAAGTAGCCCAAGTTTAGCAATAAATGCTTTAGGAGGAGATTATTCCCTGAAAAATATAAGGTTACGAGAACTAATAATGTTAAAAATGCTTTCAGAAGTGTTTTATACAGACGATTATCCGAAGACAAATATTCTTACAATGTTGGATAGTGTCTCCAATCATGCGTTATTTCATGAAAATAAAATTGTTTCTTCAAATTTGAAATACCGTTTACTTGACTTAGTTCCTGGAACTAAAATGCCTGATTTCAGTTTAAAGATAAACGGTGAAAAGAAATATCAGAGTGATTACAGTGGGAAACATGTCTACATTCAATTTGTCAACAAGGACATGAAAAATTCAATTGAGGATATGCCTTTACTCTATAAGTTACAGCAGAAATACTCAAAAAATACGCAGTTTTTAACGGTTTTAGTAGTTGAAAAAAATGATGACTTATTAGAAGATCCAACTCCTTTCGTAAAACAGCACAATATCGCTTGGGATTTTTCTGTGATTTCGAAAGACAATGACATTTTGAAAAAACTGAATGTATCAACTTATCCACATTACTTGCTTATGGATGCTCAAGGAGTTGTAGTTGCTGCTCCAGCGCTAACTCCAAGACCAAATAACGAATACGAAACGATAGAGTTGGTTTTAATCCAAATTAATAGAAGGATTAATGCCATGGAAGGTGAGGTTGAAAAAGATTGGAGGTAATCTTTCTTGAAAGTTTTTAATTGTCTTGATATTCCTTTTCCACTAACATCACTGCTCGATACAAATTGGCTATTCCTCCAGCTACAGATAATTCTTTAAAATCAATAAATTCTTTTTTACTTAGATTGGGAAGATTTACTTTTTTTGTTTTGGGAATATAGGCTGATTTCATAATGATTTCTTTCAATTCTTGAGCTGATAGATGTGGGTAATACGATTTTAAGACTGCCGCCATTCCTGCTACAACAGGTGCCGCGGTGCTCGTTCCACTTCCTTTCCCATATCCATTGCTGAGCACGCAATTGTCTATGTTGTAACCGGGTGCGAAAATATCAACCGTCTTTTTGCCATAATTAGAAAAGAAGGCAGCTAAGTCTTCATCATCATTTTCTCGAGATGCCCCGACTGTGATGAAATTCTTTGCTTTTGACCCTCTTTCATTGAGGCCAGTAGGGTAATACGGTGTTTCATCATTGTTATTTCCATTGTTTCCAGCGGCCAAAACAATCAAAACACCAGCTTTTTCAGCTTCATCAACTGCCTTTTCAACGAATTCAGGATGCATTGAATATTTCTTAGCAAAACTACAACTGATGATGTCAGCACCATTTTTAACAGCATAGCGAAAAGCTAAAGCGATGTCTTTGTCTCTTTCATCTCCATTGGGCACTATGCGAATAATCATTAATTTAACGTGCTTAGCAACGCCATCTATTCCGAAATCATTGTTGAGCGCCCCAACAATACTAGCAACACCAGTTCCGTGATAAGGTCCTTTAACATGTACCATATTATTTCCATAAATCGAATCAGTTAGATCATCTGGATTATCTCCTACAATATTTTCTCTGTTTTTGAAATTTGGATTTAATCGTGTTTCTAATTCTTTATTTAAATCTTCAATTTTCTTTTCAATCGATTTTCTATCCAGATTACTGTCATAAACTTGAATTAGAAATTCCTTAAAATCTAAAACATCTTGGTCCTTAGTTTTAATTTTTCGCACCTCATTTTCCGTGTAATCAGATTTATTAAAATACTTCGTCATGACTTCTTCTGAAAGGGAAAGTATCATTAAAACTTTATTGTAATAAGCAATATCCACTTTTTTAGATTCTACTTCTGCTTCATATACTTCCTTTACGGTTTGAAACTTCCTGAAATCATCCATTTTTTCTGAATCAATTTCTTCCTCTGATTTCCCTTCAAATTCTTTAGATAATAAGGCATACATTCTTGTCAAACCAGTTGTTTCCATTTTAAGGTTTTCACCATTCTGATTTCCTATAAAATTCCAGCCATGAATATCGTCGATGTATCCATTTTGGTCATCATCAATGCCATTTCCAGGAATTTCATATGGATTTACCCAAAATGTTCCTTGTAAATCTTCATGTGTCAACTCAACACCATTGTCAATAATAGCCACAATTACTGTGTCTGCTTTTTTGGATGCTAGAAATTCATTGGCTTTTTGAGTACTAATTCCCAACACATCATCATCGATAGGGTCGAGGTGGTGCCAGCTTTTTTCTTGTGCGTTAATAAAACAAGGAAGCACTAAAATGAAGAATAGAATGTATTTCATGATTTAAATAAAATTTAACGCTAAAGTTATTAAAATGATAGTAAAATGGATGTATTTTTTGCTTAAGGTATTCTTGCAACAGTGATCTTTCGCATTAGGGATTACTCGTTATTTCTAAAATACAAATTTTGTACTCGTGAATGCTTCGCAGTTGTAGCGGAATCCTTTTTTTTAAAATGATATAGCAATCCCGACAGCTTAAGGGGAGCCCGACCCGGCGTTGAAATTCAAGTTACTTATTTTAAGAATTTATCATTTTTGAATTGAGGTTGAACCGGGTTACCTTGAAAAGAAAAGCCGTGGTAATTCCCCAAAAAAGGCTCATCTATTTTAAGAAGAACACTTTTTCTTCTTCTAGCGGCATCGCACAAAAACCTGGTCGAATACTGTGTCTTCTTTTCGCAATCTGGTCATAAATTAAGTCTCTAATAGCGCGAGGTACTATCATTCCTAAATAAAATACAACTGGATAAGCACTTTTTAAGTTTTTAGCTATGCGAATTGCTGCAGTAGATTTTTTATATAGTTTTCCGTGTTCAAATAAATACAAAGTATTCATTTTGATTTCCTCATTAAATTTCGACATTATTTTCTGTGAGATATCAGCTTGTAAAGGAATGAAATAGAAATCTTTCTTACGATTTTTGAGGATAAGCTGAACGGAGGTGTTACAAAATCCACAATCGCCATCATAGAAAACAATTCGTTCTAATTTTAAAATCTCATCAAAATTCATAGATCATTTCTGTTTGAAAACAAATTTAATGGATTATCTTAGAAGACTTGAAGAAATTTTAAGAACAAAAAAGTTAAATATGAAAATAGGAGTTTTATTATCGGGATGTGGTGTTTATGATGGAGCAGAAATTCACGAATCAGTGTTTGCTTTATTGGCTATTGCTGAGGCAGGTCATGAAGCAGTTTGTATAAGTGTAGATAAAGATCAACATCATGTGGTAAACCATTTGAACGGTGAAGAACAAAATGAAAAACGCAATATGATGGTGGAAGCTGCTAGAATTGCGAGAGGAGAAGTAACTGAAATTAATGATGTTTCTCCTGCAGATATCGATATGCTAATCATTCCTGGTGGTTTTGGAAGCGCAAAAAACTTCACTTCTTGGGCGTTTGATGGACCTGATGGATCTATTCTTCCCGAAGTAAAATTACTTTTGGTTAATATGGTAAACGTAGGAAAGCCGTTGATAGCCCTTTGTGTGAGTCCAGTTGTAGTAGCGAAAGCTTTTGAAGGTTCCGATGTAAAAACATTCATGACGATAGGTTCAGATAAAGCAGAATCTGATTATGATATTGGAGGATTTGTTGATGGTTTATCCAAAACTGGTGTAGCAACAACAATGAAACTGAATAACGAAATTAATGTAGACAGAGTAAATAAAATTGTTACAGCACCTTGTTATATGATGAAATCTGATTTGATTACTTTGAGAAATAACATTGCAAATGCGATTAATGCTGGGATTGAGTTGGTTTAGTTAATTACGAATTGATTGAATTCACCTCCTCTTTTTGTGAAATAGATTCGCAAGTAAAAAGTTGCATCAGGTTTATCGTGGCCTGTTAACGAAGCCCTAAATTCGTAATTATATATTAAATCTTTAACCTTGCCATTGGACTGATGTTTTGTTCGGCAAAAGTTCCATTTAAGTAATGGAATCGTCCGGTTATTGCAATCATGGCGGCGTTATCTGTACAGTATTCAAATTTTGGAATGTAGGTTTTCCATTTCATTTTTTTTCCTTCTTCGGATAATCGCTGTCTTATTCCAGAATTTGCTGAAACTCCTCCAGCTATTGCAACTTCATGGATGTCGAAGTGTCTTGTAGCTTTAATTAATTTATCGAAAAGAATATCAATAATTGTTTTTTGTAGACTTGCGCAAATATCGTTTAGATTATTTTCAACGAAATCTTTGTCTTTCTTGGTTTCACGTTGTAAGAATTGGAGCACATTCGTTTTAAGACCGCTAAAACTGTAATTAAAATCCGCCATTTCAGGTTTGGTGAATTTGAATTTTTCAGGATTTCCTAACTTAGCATATTTGTCAATTAATGGTCCTCCAGGGTAAGGTAGGCCTAGTAATTTCGCAGTTTTATCAAATGCTTCTCCGGCTGCATCGTCTTTTGTTGTACCTACAACTTCCATGTCTAAATAGTCTCTAACTAAAACGATTTGTGTATGCCCTCCTGAAACTGTCAAACAGATAAATGGAAAGGATGGTTTTTCTTTTAACTCATCATTTTCTAATTCATCAATGAAATGTGCTAAAACATGTCCGTGCATGTGATTAACTTCAATTATTGGAATGTCTAATCCTAATGCAAGTGATTTCGCAAATGAAGTACCAACAATTAAACTTCCTAATAATCCAGGACCTCGAGTAAATGCAATTGCATCAATATCTTTAAGCTCGATTTTTGCATTTTTTATTGCTGTATCAACTACTGGTAAAATATTTTGTTGATGAGCTCGTGACGCTAACTCAGGAACCACGCCACCATAGGCTTCATGAACCTTTTGACCAGCAATTTCATTACTTAGAATGGTCTCATTTTTGATGATTGCTGCAGAGGTATCATCACATGATGACTCAATACCTAGAATGATTATATCTTTTTTTGACAACTTTGAATATCTTTGTTAGTTACTGATGGCAAAATTACTGAAAATACTAGGGAATTTCACCCTTATGTTGATTGAGATTTCACTAATCTTAATCATAGTTTTTGCATTTCTAATCAGAACCTCAAATTTTCAAACGTATTTAGCCCATAAAGGAGCAAAATATCTCTCAGAAAAACTAGACACAAAAGTTTCAATTGGTAAAGTGGATATCACCTTTTTGGATAGACTTTATTTCGATAAATTGTATGTGGAAGATCAACACAATGATACTTTAATTTATGTAGATGAATTTTTTGTAAACTTTAATCTTGCAGGAGCAATGTTATTGGATTTTCATCTTGATGAAGTAGGAGTGAAGGATGCCCGATTCGCTTTAAAGACCTATGAAGGTGAAGAAGATTTTAATTTACAATTTGTTTTGGATGCTTTTAAGTCTGACACTACAGCATCTGAATCTCCTGATTTTAATATTAATGCTTATAAAGTCAATATTGTAAATTCTCATTTTTCAATGGAAAATGAGAATGCCGAATTACTTCCTTATGGTGTAGATTTTAACAATATTAACGGTAGAAAAATAAACTTACAAGCAGAAAATGTAGTAATAACTCCTGAAAGCTATAGCGCTAAAATCAATTCCTTATCTCTGATTGAAAAAAGTGGATTTGAAATTCAACGATTATCAGCTGATGCACTTTTCAATACTAACGGATTAGATTTAAGAGAAACTATTATTCATACAAATAATTCAAATTTAGCAGTCGATAGTTTTCTTTTAAAAGCGAATGATTTGTCAGAATTTGCTGAATTTGTGGATTTGGTGCAAATGGAAAGTTTTTTCGACACCTCTTATGTTTCACTTAAAGACGTTTCATATTTTGCTCCACAATTGAAAGGTATGGATGATGTGGTCCTATTAACTGGTTCAACTAAAAATTCTGTTTCACAATTGGAAATGGATGGAATTTATCTTCAATATGGTACTGGGTCAAAATTAAAAGGAGATTTTTCTTTGCCTGATTTTATGAATATTTCTAACGCTGAAATAAATCAACACATCGGACTTATAGCTTTAAATATTTATGATCTAGAAAGTTTTAAGTTACCGGAAAGCGCCTCAATGGACCACATAAAATGGCCTGAATCCTTAAATGGTTTGAACTCTATTAGTGGAACGAATATAACTGCTCAAGGTTCGATTACTGATATTTATATTAGTATGGATGAACTATTTACCAATGTTGGTTCTTTAACCTTCAAGGATCAATTCAGAATTATATCAGATACTAACTTTGTAACCATGCGGATTATTCCTAAAAATGGTATTGAAGATCAAATAATAATTAAAGATTTTGATTTGAATCTATTATTGAAAAGCAATGATTATGGTAATTTAAATGGATATATTGGAATGAAGTCTGCTGTGATTAAAAACGGTGACTTTTCAGCGACTGATTTATCTGGAGTTTTAAATGAAACCACACTTTTTGGATATCCTTATGACTATATCACTTTAGACCGCTTATCATATAATATGATTACTAAATATGGAGTATCGCAGAATGAAGTTAAAGGAAATATTTATGTAAGGGATGAGAATTTTGATTTGACATTCAAAGGATTTGCTAGCCTAGGTAAAACTTTAGATATTAAGGCTCAAGTTAATTTAGAGTGTGCAATGCTTGAAGAAATTAATCCAGTTTTTGCTAAAAGAGGTGAGTTAAATACTAATGTTCAGTTTGATATCTCAGGAAAAGATTTTGATGATTTTAAAGGAAATTTATTAATTGATACCTTATTCTACCAAGAGGGAGAGGAGTCTTTTTCTACAACAAATTTCTATGCATTCATGGATAGATCAGCAAATAAAGATTCAATTTCTATAAAGTCTGATTTAGTTGATGCCGAGCTCTATGGAAAAGTAGATTATTCTAATGTGGTTGAAAATATTAGTTATCAAATCGCTCAAATTATTCCTCTATTTAGTCTTGATTCGGATACCGAAGTTGTTGATGAATTAACTTATTTCGATTATGATATTCAAATTAAGAAATTGAACGACTTATTGGATATTTTCTATCCAGCTGTTCAAATTGCAGATTTGGCAGAGATTGACGGCTATTATAATGGAAAAGATAATAACCTTGGATTAAATATTAATGCAGATTATATTTCTTATGACTCGATTAGAATAAAAAATATTAGAGCACTACAGGAAGTATCTAACCAAGAACTTTTGGCATTAATTGATATCGACACGATAACAATCAATGATTCTTTGGCTTTTAAAGACATTCACTTTACTGGTTTAGCTGCAGATGGAGAAATTGATTCGCAATTACTTTTTGAAGATCCAACCGACTCAAGGTCTAATGTAGAATGGTTAACAAATTTAAGAGAGGAAGGTGGCTTTATCATTGATATTTTACCTTCATATATCAATGTCAATGAACATTTATGGAATTTAAAGAAAATGGCCACAATTAGTTATGCTGATAGCTGTTTTGTGGTTGAAGGATTAAAATTAGAACACGAAAATCAATATATTTCGGCTCAGGGAAACCTTTCAAGTTCTATTTATGACAAATTATATGTTGATATAATGGACTTAAATTTAGATGAATTTGGAAATATTCTAGGACCAGATATTAGTTTGTCCGGAATTGCTAACCTAGCTGGGTACATTACCACACCGCTTACAAATCTTCAATTCTTTGGAGAAGCCATTGTTGAAGAGTTCTTCATCAATGATACCGAGGTTGGAAATGTGAGTTTTGGTGCCAATTATCAGGCGGATGAAGATAAAATTAAAATGTTCGGAGATATTTTCTATCGCAATGAACAAACATTCGCTTTTGACGGAAATTACCTATTGAAAGAAGATGAGAATATTGGTCGTCTAGATTTTGACATGATATTTAAGTCAACAGATATTAGTGCGGTAAATGAATTTATGGACCCAGATGTCATAAGTAATTTACAAGGAAAATTAAAAGGAAAATTGAAATTGACTGGTACATTCCAAGAGCCTCAACTACTCGGTACAATTGATTTCCATGACGGAATGGTAAACTTGGCAATCTTAGGTTCTGACATGTTTTTTAATGGTGAAATAGAATCGGTAAAAGATGGTTTCTATATTGACCTTATGCCCATTAAGGATGTTGAAGGAAACACAGGTTTTGTCACCGGATCTTTATTCCATAATAACTTTAAAGATTTTCTTTTTGAAATTATCGTGAATTTAGAAGAGCATCCAACTCTCCGTATGCCAAATGATCGTTCTAGGGCACTTCCCGTAGATCGTTTTAAAATTATGAATACTAAATATGATATAAATAGCGCTTATTATGGAGATGCCTACGTAACAGGAATTGCTAATATTTCTGGAACCTTAGATGATTTATCTATAATTGTAAATGCCAAAACACGCAGGGGAACCAAATTTGTACTTCCCATGTATGGTCCAACTACAATTGAAGAAGATGGATTTATCTCATTCAAAAAAGAAGGAAATGAAGAAGAGAACGAGAAAAAAGTTGATTTAACAGGAGTTAATTTACAACTGAATTTTGATGTTACAGAAGATGCAGAAGCTAAATTAATCTTTGATGAAAAAATTGGAGATGAGATTTCAGCGCGCGGTAATGGTAAGATAAGTCTAAGCGTTGATCAATTTAATGATTTGGCCATGGATGGTACTTATACTGTGGCAAGTGGGGTTTACAATTTTGCGTTGGGCCCTTATAAGCAAAATTTCAACATACAACCTGGAGGTTCTGTTCAATGGGCTGGAGACCCATTTGAAGCCATCTTAGACATTAATGCCTATTATAAAACAACAGCAAATTTATCCGTTGTTATGCCTAATGTTGTGGAAAATTCATCCTCTAATAATGAAGAAATTTATTCTTATTTAACTTTAAAGGGGAGTATGATGAGTCCTGAAATCTCATTTGACCTTGAAGCTCCTAGGGCAACGGAATCAGGAAAGGCCGTAATCAATAGAATTCGAAGTGATCCGGATGAGCTGAACAAACAGTTCTTTTCTATTTTGATTTCAAAATCTTTTATGCAACTTTCGGGTTCTGGTAGTGGAACAGGTGGAGGTGGTGGAGCGTTCTTGGATCTAGCTGCTACTCAAATTAACGCTCTGTTGGGGAAAATTTCTGAAGATTATATAATGAATGTGAATTTAGAAAATGATGAATATTCTGGCCAGTTTTCTGGTGAATTTGGTGTGTCTAAAGGGTTTTTAGATGATAGACTATTGATTTCAGGTTCATTTGGAGTGGGTACAATGTCTTCTACGTCAAGTGGAAACACAAATTATTCTAGTCAAAATACTTTAATAGGTGACGTGAAAGTTGAATATTTATTAAATGAACCAGGAACATTCAGAATGAACGTTTTCAACGAGTCAAATAACCATACTGTTCTTCAAAATGAAGGAAGAGGACAATTTACTCAGGGTGTAGGGGTTAGTTATAAAGAAGATTTTCATACTTTAGAGGACTTTAAGTTATTCCAGTTTTTTGCGAATATTTTTAGAAAAAGGGAAGACTGGGTAGATTTAAAGGATAGTAAAGACAAACGAGTTCCTATCCCAAAAGAATATATACAAGAAAAAGCAATAAAAAACGACGAATGAAGAAGGTATTAATTGCAAATCGAGGAGAAATTGCCAGAAGGGTAATCCGTACTTTAAAAAAAATGAACATCAAATCTGTAGCTGTCTATTCAGAAGCAGATAAAAATGCTCCTTTTGTCCATGAGGCTGATGAAGCAGTGCTTATTGGTCCAGCACCATCTGCTGAAAGTTATCTGGTACAAGATAAAATTATTCAGGTTGCGAAAGATCTGAAAGTTGATGGAATTCACCCTGGTTATGGTTTTTTATCGGAAAATGCAGATTTTGCACAACGATTGAAAAAAGAAGGTATTATTTTAATTGGTCCTTCTGCTGAAGCAATGCAGCTGATGGGAGATAAATTAAGTGCAAAACAAGCTGTAAAAGCTTATGATGTTCCTTTAGTTCCTGGAATCGATAAAGCGGTTGTTGATTTTGCTGAAGCGAAAGAAATAGCAATTGAAATCGGTTTCCCTGTGCTGATTAAAGCTTCTGCCGGTGGTGGAGGTAAAGGAATGCGTTTGGTGGAAAAAGCGGAAGACATGGAAGAACAAATGGGACTTGCACAATCTGAAGCGCGTTCATCTTTTGGAAACGATGCTGTGTTTGTTGAGAAATTTGTAACAAAACCGCGTCATATCGAAATTCAAATTTTCGCTGATAATCATGGGAATGTAATTCATTTACATGAACGTGAATGTTCTATTCAACGTCGTCACCAAAAAGTAATAGAGGAAGCACCAAGTGCTGTTTTAACTCCAGAATTAAGAAAAGAAATGGGTGAAGCTGCATGTGCAGTTGCCAAAGCTTGTGATTATTCTGGTGCTGGAACTGTCGAATTCTTATTGGATGGAGACCTAAAATTCTATTTCTTAGAAATGAATACACGTTTGCAAGTTGAGCATCCAGTTACAGAAGAAATTACGGGATTAGATTTAGTTGAAATGCAAATTCGTGTGGCCAACAATGAAGTTTTACCAATCAAACAAGAAGATGTAAAATTGAAAGGTCATGCAATGGAAGTGCGCGTTTATGCTGAAGATGCATTGAGTAATTTCATGCCAGACATTGGTACATTAAGACGATATAAAAAACCAGTCGCTGACTATATTAGAATTGATGATGCATTCGAAGAAGGGATGGAGATTCCAATTTATTATGATCCAATGATTGCAAAACTTGTTACTTGGGGAGAAAATAGAGAAGAGTCTATTGATAGAATGATTGAAGCTATAGATGGATACGAAATTTCAGGATTAAGAACAACGCTTGATTTTGGGAAATATGTGATGAAACACCCTGCTTTTAGAAGTGGTGAATTTGATACTAACTTTGTAAAACATTATTTCTCTGAGCCTTCTATTATGAATACAGCCCAAGAAGAAGAGAAGAGAGCTTTAGAAGCTTCACTCGACACAATTTGGAAGGATGTGATAGAAAGAAAAAACGAAGAAGTTACATCTGAACAGTTGTAATTATTTTCTAATATTTTTTATTAAGGCTTGCTCCTAGGAGTGAGCTTTTTTTTGTAATAAATTGAGCTAGTGTAATTCAATTCTTGGTTCATTCAGCATAGGCTTTTAACTAATTTGATGAATTCCATAAGCGTTTTATTATCACTAAGAGAAATACTTGTGTATTGTTAGGCGTAAATTTCTAGTTTTACTTATTTTGTATAGTTTCCATTAGAAACTGCAATTAAATAAAAAATCCCGTAACTTTCGCTACGGGATTATTAAATTTTATGGGTAAACCTTAGTTTACAATCTCATCATAATTTTCTTGCCATCTTTTGTCGTCTTCAAAATATGGAGCCCCAATATCCATTATTTCTTTAGCAGCGTCTACTTGTCTAACATCTACTAGAGCTTTTGCTGATTGATATAAGGCCAACATCATTAATTTCTTGTCAGCTTCAGACCAAGATTTGATATTCGCTTCTTGAACTAACTTATCAGCTTCAGCCCATTTAATTCTTGCAGTCGTAAGGTCATTGTTTCTACTTCTCAATGCTCCTTCTAAATACAATGCTGGTATATAGTCTCTACCGAATTTATATAATCGCATAGACCATCCGAAAGCCCGACGGTATTCTTCATTGCCAACTTCATTTTGAATGATTTCAAGTAATGAAAGTTTCATTTCATCAATGAATTCACTGTATTTACTTTGGATATCTCCTGATTTGTCATAACGTAACATTTTACCGATAGAGGTGAAGGCATCTTTGTAAGCATTTTTATATTGATCATCTCTTTCTGCTTCAAATGAGATTTTATACAAACCATAAGCCATGTAGTAATACGGTTCAGCATCTTTACTCGTTGAGCCTTTAACTGTGTATTTTTCGGCTTGTTTTATTAGTTTTTCCCAATCTGCATCAGCTTTAACAATAAGTAGATCCTCATAAGTTTCTTGTGAAAAAACACTTAATGTTAGAAATAACGTTGCAAATACTGTAATCAATTTTCTCATATCCATTTTATATTTTAATGATCTAAATTCAAGAACTGTGCCTAAATTCATAATTATCCTATTTAACACATTTCCCTAAGTGTCTAATAATACATATTTTTATAGACATAGTGAAAGAGTGAGACATATTATTATGTTTTTTTATCTTCCATTAAATATTGCCATTGAGTTAAGTTAGGAGAATGGTCCACAATAACTTTAATGACAGCTAGGATTGGAACAGTTAGAATCATACCAACTAATCCAGAAATTGCTCCAAAGACTACTAAACTTAAGATAATCATAAGTGGATTTATATTTACATTGTTCCCCATTATTTTTGGAGTAATTACATTTCCTTCTAAAAATTGTACAAATGCAAATACTGCAACCACACCAAATATATACCATGCAGAATCTTTGGTTAAAACCGCAATGATTATTGGAATTGAAGCACTGATGATTACACCAATATAGGGTAGAGGAGTAAGTAATGCTGTCAAAATACCTAAGAATAATGCGTATTTAATTCCTAAGAAAAGGAGGCCTATATAGGTTAATGTACCAACAACAAGCATTACAATCAACATTCCTTTGATATATTGATATAAATTGTGTTTAACATCATCAATTACTTCATCACTGTCTTTATTTCCGCTACTTTTTCGCTGATACTCCTTAATAAATCTGTAAACATTATTTCTATATAATAACATGAAAAATATATATACTGGGCATGTAACCAGGAACATTAACATATTAGATAACCCTTTGTATCCTCCTTCTAACATCGAAATTAAACCTCCTTTAATAGCAGATAGATATTCTTGTAAAGATTCAGTCTTAATGGAAATCATATCGCTAATTTTTGATGCTGAAAAGTCGTCAGGATCAATCTTTAAAAAATTCTCATTTTCATTCATTAATTTTGGCAATTCTACTACAATAGACTGACTTTGAAAAACAAGAATGAAAATAATTCCAGAAGTTAAAATAAGCATTACTAGCACTGTTAACAGAACGGATACAGATTTGTTAATACCGATTCTGTCGAAAAACTTAACAATTGGCAATAAAATTAATGAGGCAATACCAGAAAAAATAATTGGCATTAATACATTCGTGAAAAAATAAAGTGCAAGCACGATAAACGTTACGATAAAAAGACTTTTTGCTACTCTATCTACATTAAATTTTTTAGTCATAAGAAAGTTATAAAATTAATCTAGTTATTGGTGATTCAATTCCCCATGAAATTGAATATGTAAATATCTAAATAAATTACTTAGCACTTTCTATTAATAAATTTAAAATTTTAATAGCAGAGGAAGAAATTTTTGTTCCTGGCCCAAACACACCGAAAACACCAGCATTGTACAAGTAATCGTAATCCTGTTGAGGAATTACACCTCCTGCAACAACCATGATATCTCCTCTTCCCAAACGTTCTAATTCTGCAATCACCAATGGCACAAGTGTCTTATGACCAGCTGCTAAGGATGAAACTCCTAAAACGTGAACGTCATTCTCTACTGCTTGTTTGGCCGCTTCTTGAGGTGTTTGGAATAATGGACCTATATCTACATCAAAACCAATGTCTGCAAATGAAGTAGAAATTACTTTAGCTCCTCGATCATGGCCATCCTGACCCATTTTTGCAACCATAATTCTAGGCCTTCTTCCTTCGAGCTTGGAAAATTCTTCTGCCTTTTCTTTAGCTGTATTGAAATCATTATCTTTCATAGACTCACTTGAATAAACACCACTAATTGAACGAATTGTAGCTTGATATCTTCCAAAAGACTTTTCTAATGAAGAAGATATTTCACCTAAACTAGCTCTCTCTCGAGCACAATCAACAGCAGCTTCTAGAATATTACCCTTTCCTGACTCGGCAATTTTTTCTAAATTCCTCAAAGTCGCTTGAACTTTCTCATCGTCTCTGTTTTTACGCAGTTCGTTGAGTCTTTCAATTTGGGATAAACGAACTTTCGTATTGTCTACCTCTAAAATATCCATTTCCTCTTCCTTGTCAAGTTGGTACTTGTTGACACCAACTAAAACATCTTTTCCTGAATCTAAACGTGCTTGTTTTCGAGCCGCAGCTTCTTCAATTCTCATTTTTGGAACACCTGTTTCAATGGCTTTTGCCATTCCGCCTAGTCCTTCAACTTCTTCAATTAATTCCCAAGCTTTTTCAACGAGTTCGTCTGTTAATTTCTCAACATAATAACTTCCTCCCCAAGGATCAATAAAGTCGGTAATTCCTGTTTCAGTTTGAAGATAAATTTGTGTATTTCTGGCTATTCTTGCAGAGAAATCTGTTGGTAACGCAATTGCTTCGTCTAAAGCGTTTGTATGTAAAGATTGTGTTCCTCCAAAAACAGCTGCCATTGCTTCAATACAAGTTCTTCCAACATTATTGAAAGGATCTTGTTCCGTTAAACTCCAACCAGAAGTTTGACAATGGGTTCTCAAGGCTAATGATTTATCACTTTTAGGATTGAATTGTTTTACAATTTTTGACCACAGCAATCTTCCAGCCCGCATTTTTGCAATCTCCATGAATTGATTCATACCAATTCCCCAAAAGAAACTCAAGCGAGGTGCGAATTCATCTATTTTTAGGCTGGCATTTATTCCAGCTCGCAAATACTCTAAACCATCTGCTAGGGTATAGGCAAGCTCAATAGATGCTGTCGCTCCGGCTTCCTGCATGTGATAACCCGAAATTGAAATCGAGTTGAATTTTGGCATGTTTTGAGATGTATATTCAAAAATATCCGATATTATCTTCATTGAAGGAAGTGGAGGATAGATGTACGTATTTCTAACCATGAATTCCTTCAGAATATCGTTTTGTATTGTTCCTGAGAGTAGGCTTTTATCTACACCTTGTTCTTCTGCAGCGACAATGTAGAAAGCCATTATTGGAATTACCGCACCGTTCATAGTCATTGAAACTGACATTTTATCCAATGGAATTTCATCAAACAAAAGTTTCATATCCATGATAGAATCTATAGCTACACCTGCTTTTCCGACATCACCTTCAACACGTTCGTGATCAGAATCATAACCTCTATGTGTCGCTAAATCAAAGGCAACTGAAAGTCCTTTTTGACCTGCTTTTAGATTTCGTCTATAAAAAGCATTCGATTCTTCAGCTGTTGAAAATCCTGCATATTGACGAATTGTCCACGGGCGTGCAGTGTACATTGTAGTGTACGGACCTCTTAGATAAGGAGGGATTCCAGATACAAAGTGTCGTTGTTTTAATGCAGAAATGTCCTTGAATTGATAAAATGATTTCAAATCAATCTTTTCCGCTGTGTCATGAGTTTTAACTGCTTCATGAGTTTCAGATGCTTTGGCCTCCAATGGAGAAACATTACTAAAATCTATTTTCTTCATAATCCAACTTCAATTTTACTTTCCTTTTCTAATATAATCGGTGCCCCAAATGGTGTTTCTACAACAATTTTCCAAGAAGATTTACTTGGATTGTCATTAAAGTATTTGTTTATACCGATGTGTGTATCGTTTTTGTTTTCAGTATTTTGAATTCTTAATTTTGCTATTCTTTGAATGTCTGACTTTAAGAATTCTAATCCTTCACTTTCTAACTTTTGAAATGTTTTCCAAGCTTTATCTTTAATGGAACTCATTAATTGATCTAAAATATAAGCTCCTCCAGCAGGATCTATTACTTTATCCAAATACGATTCTTCTTTCAATAAAAGTGCAATGTTTAAAGCTAAACGTTGTTCTCTTTCAATATTTTCATCTGTCGACCAAGTATTGTATGGACGAATAGTGAGTTCATCTATACCTCCCAAAACCGCAGAAAGAGCTTCAGTTGTTTGTCGTAATAAATTGTTGTGAGGGTCTTTTAGAGATTTGTTTAAAAATCCAGTCTCTGCTTCAACATAAGGAATTGTAGAGCAACTGTGTTCAGGGTTGTAAGATTTTACAATAGAATACCACAAAGCACGAAAGGCTTTGAATTTATTCACTTCAAAGAAGAAATTACTTCCTAAACCTAATTTAAACTTAATTTGAGCAGCTGCATCATCTACTGATAATCCACTATCCATTAATTCAAATAAAAGTTCATGGCCTTTGTGTAACGCGTAACCAATTTCTTGATGAATATTACCTCCAGCGTATTGAACATCAATTCCTTTTACAATATTATTTCGTAAGCTGGATATGTGTACAAATTCTTCATTACTAGTGTTTATGATAGATCCGTTTAAACCTTTAGTTGATGATAATGTATTCAACCAATCGTGTTGCTCTTTCGTAGAGTAATAAAAATTAGCAACAATATGTTCGAAACCAATTTGGTTTGCAATCATTTCACATTCATTCGTGTCAAATTGTGCTAAATCAATGGTTAATCCTGTGGCGCCATTCATCAATTGCTTTAATGCAAAAGCGTTCATGTTTTTAGGAGAATCATTTGGAACATACACATTGTTGATCCAATCGTTGTTTTTTATTTGTCCTCCTCTAGAGAAATCTGATTGCCCTGGAATCCCATGATTATCATTTTTATCATTTGCTAGGCCATAAAAAGCATAGTCTATTTCTTCAATTGGATGAAACCTATGAAGTGCATCTTCAACATTTTTTCCTTTTAAATCAGTTTTGACTTTTTCAAGCCATTCCTCCTCGGTAGATGTTGAGAAATTGTTATAAAAATCGGTCATATTTGACGTTTTGGTATTTTTATCAAAAATAGAAATTTTTTAGGTTTAGGAGTGATACTCACTATTGATTAATGATAAAAGTTAGCAATTATTGAAATCTTTAAAGTGTTTATTCTTAAGATTTCCTTAGCTTTAAGTATTAAAACTCATGATATGAATGCAAAAATTTTAGTATTTAGTGTATTTACATTGTTGTTAAGTTGCAATTCTGAAAATATAGAATCGAATCATATCAATCCTGAAACAGCTGATTCTAATATAAAGAATAGCGAAGTTGGTGGTGATTTAGAATTCAAAGAGGATATAAATTTAAGCGATGAAAATTATGACATGAGTTATTTCTCAGGTCAAGCAGAAATTGCAACTTACACACTTAAAAAGGCGAGGTATCAGGATATTCATCCCGGAGAAGCTGTTTTAGTGTTTGTTTCTGAACCATTTTTAAGCGAAAAGCAAGTGAAGGCAGATCGCCCTAATTCCGATAATAGCGTGAAAGTCTTAAAAATGAATAGGATAGATAGGTTTTCAACTGGAGTTTATGACTATTCTCAGTTCACGTCTGTTTTCACTCCTTATCAAAAATACGATGCTAAGTATCCTATAAAAATTACGATGGGAAGTCAAGATTGGTGTGGTCAATCATTTTACCAAGTCAACAACAGGAATGGATTTGAATTCAATCAAAAATCATATTTTGAATCGGAAGGTGATACAATATTCAATTTAGATTATGTTTTAACTGAAGATAATATGCTAAACCTTATACGGATTTCTAAGGATTTATTGCCCATTGGTGAATTTGAAATCTTACCTAGTATATCTTATTTAAGGTCATCTCATATAGAAGTAAAAAGTTATTTAGCCAATGGTTCTATTTCTTCAGGAGAAAATGGTTTTATTTATGAATACACTATTCCAGAAATAAAAAGGTCTGTTAAGATTCATGTTTCTAATGATAATCAAAACAGAATAATGAAATGGGAGGAAACTTATCCAACTGTTTTTGACGGGACGTTACGAAAATCTATTTATGAAATGAAAGGAGTGGAAGTAATGCCTTATTGGAGGATGAACAACAAAGAAGATTCATATTTAAGAAAGGAATTAAAGTTGTTGAATTGATTGAACTGCGGTATTGTTCTTTCAATTTTTAGGTTTCATTTTGATTTTAATGAAACTTTTTCAATTAAAGTTTGGTATTCCAATTTTAGTTCTCTATCTTAGTAAAATCGAGAAATCTCGGTGTTTTTTTAATAATTTAGATAAATAAATATTATGGGTAGACCGCCAACAAGACCAGCGAAGCTAAAAGATGGTTTTTATATAGAAGTAAGAAACGAAGGTTCAAAAGCAAACGGTATTAAAATTAGACGTGATACTAAAGAAGAAATGCAAATGGCTATCGAAGATTACAACAGAATTAAAGATGTTACTGTTTTAGGTGAGTTGAAAAATGACAAATGGGTTAATAAAAAGGACTCTAAAGCAGCAAAAAAGAAATAATATCCATTCAAGGATTAAAAAAAGGTTTTCCGTAATTGGAAAGCCTTTTTTTATGGGCAAAGGTTTCATGATGAATTTGTTTTTTGAATTAAAATTGTAAAATGAGTTTCTCCGTACTGTTCATGCTAATCCTCATAATACTTATGTGTTATGGTATGCCTTTTCTTCTTATTAGGAAAAATAGGAATGTAGTAGGCTTGATTTGGATTGGCTACCTTTGTTATATTCTTTTTACAGTTGGTTATATTTTGCTACAGGAACATTTTGATTCGGATCATTTAGACAATGACCTCTATAGTTCTATTGGTTTATCACTATTTATCAGCTTCCCAATTGTGCCAATTGTTACTATAGTTGTATCTCTTCTTTTTGCGTATTTTTCAATACACAAAGAAGTGTAGTTTTAATCAATAGGCTAATTTTAGAATGAAATGTTGAAATTTATTATGTATTGTATTTTAGTTTTGTTCTTAATTGTTGGTTGTAAACCCAGTAAAGTGATATACAATGATTTTGAAATAACAACAGAACGAAAAAATAGAATTACGGTAATTGGAAAAGCTGAAAATGCAAAAGGTGGAGCGATTATCGAAACAGAGCAAGATTCAATTTATTATGTAGGAAAACTAAAGGATTGGAATCAAAAACTTTTGGGTCAAATGATAAAGATTTCTGGTAGATTAGTGGTGATTACAACCAATAATTTGGATGAAACTAGAATTGTCCCTTTTATTAATGTTAAACCTGTAATTAAAAGACCTATTTACAGAATTGTAAAATAGTTTTTTGTTTATGTAATAATGGCATTCGCTTTTAAATGGTTCGAAGGGAGTATAGTTATTTTATTGAAAGTAGTGCTTCTTAAACAGGTTTGAAATTTGGTGCTCATTGCAAAAATCAAGATAACTCCTATCTTTAACCCATGAAAAATAAATCATTTTTACCGTGGATTGTCCTTTTTTTAGTGTGCTTGTCAAGTATTCCTGTAATTCTTCATTTCAAAGGTTTCACAAGCGCTAGAATTATTGGAGTAATTGTGGTTATTTCTGTTGTCGCAGCTTTGTGGTTCTGGAAAATCAATTCTCGTAAAAAATCACCTAGAAATAATAAAGTCTCATTATCGGTTAACGATAAACATTGGATGATTGAAAATATTTCTTTCTACAAAAAATTGAGTAAACAAGACAAAGTCATTTTTGAAGATAGAGTAGGGATTTTTATTGCTGATGTAACGATTACCGAGATAGGAAAAGAAAAACCTGAAAAGGAAACATGTATTTATGTTGGGGCAAGTGCAGTTATCGCTTTTTGGGGATTGCCTTACTATAACTATGGAGATTTGAGAGAAGTCTTGATTTATCCTACCAACTTCGATATGGACAATTCTCTAAATAAGAGAGGAATAGTTAATGGAAAAGTTCATCATGGTGGATTAATGAACAACACAATGATATTGTCTTTGCCAGCTTTAGAAAGAGGCTTTCAAATTGATAACGATAAGCACAATGTTGGGGTACATGAATTTGCTCATCTATTGGATAAATCAGATGGGGATATTGATGGTATTCCTGAATACCTAGGTGAAGAAGACAAGAAATTATGGGTGCGTTTAATGAAAGAAGCGATGGATAAAATTAATGCCAATGAATCTACTATTCCTGACTATGGTGGAACTTCTGAAGCAGAATTCTTTGCTGTAATTACTACCTATTATAAAGAATGTCCTGGCTTATTAAAGAGGAAAAATAGACCCTTATTTGAGTTTTTGGATGAATATTATAATCAAGATAATTAATTTGGAATTACGAATTATCAATTAAACATTACAAGCATGCGCAGCCTTTAAGGCAATATGGAGAAGTACACAATTGTCCAGTATCAATTATTCCTAAACTAAATAAGCTTTTTTCTCACCATCTAAAGTCACCTCAATTCGATCTTGAAGAGTAGTAGAAAGGGTAAGGCCTACATAATCACATCGGATAGGGAAATTTCTATGTTTTCTGTCAACCAGGGCAACTGTTTTGACTCTTTTTGTTGGTCTTTCGAGTAATTTCATCAGTGCATATTGCATTGTTCGACCAGAGTTAATCACATCGTCTATTAATATTATGGCTTGATTATCAAATTTTTCCATGGACATGCTAGTTGTTATATCATGTTCAAGTGGCTTTTTCTTATCAATAGTTAATTCACAAACTTCAATTTTTTGCTGACCAATATCTTCTAATCTTTTACCTAGTTCTTTAGCGATTTCGAATCCATTACCTTTGATTCCAACAAGATATAAATTTTCAGCATCAAAGTTGTTTTCAACTATTTCATAAGCTATTCTATCCAACTTTTGATTAATTTTTTTTTCGTCGAGCACCAATGTTTTCATCATTTCCATTTTTATCTATTTCTAATCCAATTTTGAAATTCTCGAGCATTCCTATTATGTTGAGCCAGTGATTTCGCAAAATTATGTAGGCCATTTCCTCTTGGCTTGGCGCACATGTAAAAGTAATCATTGTTTTCTGCGTTTAAGACGGCATCCACGACCGCTGCAGGAGGAATAAATATTGGTCCCGGAGGAAGGCCAGGATAAATATATGTGTTGTAAGGACAATCTCGAGCTCTGTGTTCGTAGGTTAATCTTTCAACACCTTTTAATTCATCACCCCAACAGAATTTAAAAGTTGGATCAGATTGTAATAACCATCCATTGCGTACTCTGTTTAAATACAACCCAGCAATTGTTTTCCATTCTTCTGGATATTTATCCTGTTCTCTATATATAATTGAAGCTAATGTTACTGCATCAGATTGACTAGTTAGACCAACTTGTTTTAATTTTGTCATGCGATCTGCTGTCCAAAAAGTTTTAAATTCGCTGGCCATTTTTTCAATAAATTGCACATGATCAGTGTCCCAATAAAAACGGTATGTATTTGGCAGGAAAAGGGCTCCTATTTTAGCTTCATTGAATCCATATTTTTTAAGAATTTCATCTGATAAAATATAGTCAACGAATGTGGCGCTGTCCATTTCAATTTGTTTAGAAACTTTACTTGCTATGTCTCTGATGTGCAAGCAGTTATTAAAAGTTACTTCAACTTCAACTTCTTTGTTTCCATTGTCTAAACTGTTCTGAGTAAACCCATTAATTAATGTTTTGTACTCAGTGTTTGGGGCAATTATATATTTACCTGCTCCAATTTTCTTATTTCCGAATTCTTTATAGTCTAGAACTGCCTGAAAAGCGTCTACATCATCAATAATTTTATGTTGAATTAAAAGCATTTTTAGCGCTTCAATTCCAGTTCCCGTTGGAATGTAAAATTCAGTATTATTTTGATTTAAAGTTTCCTTTTTACCACCAAAATAAGCGGATATCGAAGTACACGAATGTAGCATCAATAGAAATGCTAAAATACATAAGTAGTTCATTAGTTTGAATCCCTTATTCATCATTAAATAAATTTTTGGTAAAAATAAGCATCAATTGCTTTGTTTTTGAAAATATACCAGTTTTTTCTTGTACCCGTTTTCTGGAATCCACATTTTTCAAAAAGCGCAATACTCGAGGTATTATCTGCTTGAATATCACAGAAAAGTTGACTCATTCCCATACGTTGTGCAGCAAACTTAGAAATTATGTCCAGTGCCTCATATGCAAATCCTTGATTTCGATTCTCTTTACTGGCAATTAGGATTCCAACTCCGCTGCGTTGATTTTTGAAATCAATCTTAAATAAATCAATTGTTCCAATAGATAAATCGTTTTCATTTAAACATATAATCAATCGCAATTGCCGATTTTCACGAACATGACTTGCGTTTTTTACATAATGTTGGAGTTGATGTAATGAAAAAGGTGCTTCAGACTCGCTATATCTCCAGTTTTCTGTGTCATTTTCCCAAAGCAACAACAAGTTTACATCATCTTCTTCCAGTTGTCGAAGATATATTTTATTTCCTTTCAGCATTATCCTTCAAATATAAGATTTTCGGCAACATTTCTATCAGAATCCTTTATTCTTAGAATAATTTTAGGTTTCAGAAAAAATGAGGTTAACGATTTGTTCTTTTTTAAGGATAAGAATTTAGATTGTAATCAATCCGTCATAAACCTTTTCCGCTGGTCCAATAAGGTAAATATGGTCGAACGAATCATCATTGCGTTCGGCCTTCACAAACAATTCACCACCTTTAACGAAAATCTTGACATCTACATCGTCATAGTCCAAAACCAAGGCGAAAGCTAAGCCTACAGCAGTTGCTCCGGTTCCACAAGAATAAGTTTCATCTTCAACTCCTCGTTCATAGGTCAACATTTCTAATTCATTGTCTGCTAGTACTTCAACAAGATTTACATTGATGCCTTCAGCATTGTATTTTTTGGAATAACGAATATTTCTACCATACTCAACAATATTTTCATTGTCAACATCTTGCACAAATTTAACGTAATGTGGACTTCCTGTATTAATTATGTATGCTGTGTCATCTTTTGAGAAAGTTGGAACATCATTCATTTTTAATGAAATTAAATCTCCCTCTATGGTTGCTGAATGCTCACCATCAATAGCTTCAAAAGAAGTTTTTGTTTTAAATAACCCTAAGGATTTCGAAAATTGAACTGCACATCGAGCACCATTTCCACAAAAGCTCTGAGATCCATCAGAATTATAGTAGGTCATTTTAAAATCTAGGGAGGGGTGCTTAGATATAAGGATTACTCCATCAGCTCCGATTCCAAATCTTCTGTCACAAAGCGCTTGAATTTGTTCATTTTCTAACTTAAAATTATTGGAAGACGTGCAATCAACCATAATGAAATCATTTCCTGTCCCTTGATATTTTGTAAACCTAATTGTCATCTTAATTTCAGTGTCTTAAATTGTTTCGTTTTTCGCAGAACCAAGCTCATTGATTCAGCGTTCAATAAAATCTGTTCTTCATTTTTGTCAATTTGTAAAGTGATAACTTCATTTGGATTAAATCCAAATAATTTAAGTCTATTTCTTGTTAATTCATAACCTGTTAAATTTAGCGGACTCTGCCAAAACTCTACAATGATATCTTTAGAAAATGAGCTGCTTTTCAAATTCAAAATTTCAGAAACATCCGTTGAATCATTAGGAATAGAAGTTAAGGAAATCGTTCTTTGAGAAATCATCTCTTCCATAATAATGATTTCTTCGCTACCATCTTCTTCAGTAGAAAGGAATTCTTTATTTTCTTCATCAGTAATTAAACTGTCTGAAAGATAAACCGTATCTGAAATAAATACAGAGTCAACACGAGAGGGAACATCAATGTATTTCTTGATTTTTATCGTGTCACGAACTATCTTTTTCTTGATTTTTTCAACGTAAACAGTTTCAGGGTCTTTTTGATCTAATTCGCTGTTATGTAAAGTGGAATTTAGAAGGTAACCTATTCCAACACCCGCAAGTAAAAGTATTAAATATAAGAGTATTTTTTTCATTAATTTTTAATGGTCTAAAGCTTCACAAAAGTACATAAAAAGAATGAATAATGTGCTTAACATCATTTAACATGACAACATGCATAAAAAATAAGTTTTGGAGTTATTATTGACGTAGAAAAAATGATTAATAAAATAATAAATATGAAAAAGAATATAAAATCTATTGGTTTAGGAGTCCTTGGAGGACTATTGCCTTTGGGCGTGTTTTTTATGTTGAATACATCAGAACTGAACGATAATTTTGATGCAAATGGCTATTCAAATAATAATTTAGGCGCTCCAGTATCTAATGTTAATTTTGTTTCATCTGAATTGGATGGAAAATTGGATTTTACAAAAGCAAGTGAAGAAAGTGTACATTCTGTCGTTCACGTTAAAACTAAAGTTGTCCAATCTTATGTGCAAAGAGATCCTTTCTTGGAATTCTTTTATGGACCAGGTTCTGGTCGAGAACGAAAACAATATGGTAGTGGTTCTGGTTCTGGTGTAATTGTATCTCAAGATGGATATATCGTCACCAATAATCACGTAATTCAAAACGCTAGTGAAATTCAAGTGACGTTAAATAACAACACAACTTATGATGCAGAGGTTGTAGGAACAGATCCATCAACGGATATTGCAGTTCTAAAAATTAACAAAACTGGTTTGCGAGCTATACCAATTGCCAATAGCGATGATGTTAAAGTAGGGCAGTGGGTATTGGCTGTAGGAAATCCATTTAATTTGAACTCAACGGTAACGGCTGGAATTGTATCTGCAAAAGCAAGAAACATCAATATTATAGGAAGTCAAAATAAGGAGATTATGCCAATTGAATCATTCATTCAAACGGATGCGGCGGTAAATCCTGGGAATTCAGGTGGTGCTTTGGTGAATACTCAAGGTCAATTGATAGGGATAAATACGGCAATTGCTTCTCAAACGGGTAACTACGCAGGTTATTCATTTGCTGTTCCTTCAAGATTAGTTGCAAAAATTATGAGTGATTTAATTGATTTTGGAATGGTTCAACGTGGATTCTTAGGAGTCCAAATTCAAGAAGTAACACAAGAATTAATTGATGCTAAAAACCTTTCTGATTCCCAAGGACTATATGTAGCTGGAGTAAATGCTGATTCTGGAGCAGAAAAAGCAAAAGTTAAGGAAGGAGACGTTATATTAAAGGTAGGAAGTAAACCAATTAACTCAGTGGCAGAATTACAAGAAGAGATTGGAAGAAGAAGACCTGGTGATATTGTTACTTTAACATTAAGAAGAGATGGTGATGTAATCACGAAAGATGTGCTATTAAAAAACATAGATGGAAATACCGATTTGACTTCTAAGGAAGATGTTGAAAAATATTCTGCTTTAGGCGCATCATTTGCAGAGTTAACAAACTCTGAGAAAAAAGAATTGAATATTTCAAATGGAGTTAAAATATCATCTATTTCATCTGGGAAGTTAAGATCGATAGGTTTATCTAAGGGAATAATTATTACAAAAATCAACAATGTTGAAGTCACAAGTGTTGAGCAGTTAACAGAGTTTCTGAAACGCAAAGATCAAAAAGGAGTCTTATTAGAAATAATGACTGAAAGTGGTAAAAAAGATTATGTTGGATTCGGATTGTAAGAATTCAATAATTATTCGTACATTAACGCTCTTGAACAAGTTTGTTTGAGGGCGTTTCTATTTGAAGGAATTCAATTACTAACATATTTAAAATTTGCACTCACTTATATTTTGTAGAATAGTTTTATTGGTGTAAATTTGCCGAACTTTATTTCACATTATATTAAATAAGGATTAAAAAAACATGAGACAACTTAAAATTACGAAGTCGATTACTAACCGCGAAAGTCAATCATTAGATAAATATCTACAAGACATTGGTAAGGAAGAATTGATTACAGCCGATGAAGAGGTTGTGTTGGCAAGAAAGATCAAACAAGGAGACCAACGCGCTTTAGAAAAATTGACCAGAGCAAACCTTAGATTCGTTGTCTCAGTAGCAAAGCAGTATCAAAACCAAGGACTTACACTTCCAGATTTAATTAATGAAGGTAATTTAGGTTTGATTAAAGCGGCTCAGAAATTTGATGAAACTCGTGGATTCAAATTTATCTCTTATGCAGTTTGGTGGATTCGTCAATCTATTTTGTCAGCATTGGCAGAACAAGCACGTATTGTTCGTTTGCCTTTGAATCAAGTAGGTTCTTTGAACAAAATCAATAAAGCATTTTCTCGTTTAGAACAAGAATACGAACGTCCACCTTCAGCTGAGGAATTGGCAGAGGCTTTGGAAGTTCCAGAAGATAAGATTAAAGAAAGTATGAACGTTTCGGGTCGTCACGTATCTATGGATGCACCATTATCGGCTAATGAAGACGGAGGAACATTGATGGACGTTATGGCTAACGGTGATTCACCAAAGGCAGATACTTTATTGATGGCTGAATCTTTGCAAAGAGAAATTGAGCGTTCACTTTCAACATTAACTGATAAAGAACGTGAAATCATTCGTTTGTTCTTCGGAATTGGAATGAACCATGGATTAACTTTAGAAGAGATTGGATCTAAATTCAACTTAACTAGAGAGCGAGTAAGACAGATTAAAGAAAAGGCTATTAGGAGGTTGCGACACACTTCGCGAAACAAACTTTTGAAGGCTTATTTAGGATAAGAAATTTGGGGGCTGCTATTATTAGCAGCCCCTTTTTTATATGTATCAATAAAAATATCAAACAATAAATTAAGAATATGGATACTTCAAACGGGTATGAAGAACAGTTAGATGCTCATGTTAAAAGAGAAAGAGCAGCTGTAAAATTAGCTAGTAAAACCGGTCAACTTCTTTATGACAAGGGAGTGGAGTTAGTATTGTTTAGAAACCACCTAGTAGGATTAACGGTTTCTGAAATAATGAACTTGCATGACTATTCACGCAAGGTAGTTCAAAAACCAATCGATGTTTACACTACATCAGATATGGCAGAAGCATTGTTATCTATTGATTTAGCACCTTCTAAATTAGATATCGGTCGTTTGGCTTATGAATTCAATGAGTCAAAAGACAAATACAATAATTCAACTGAGTTTTTAAAAGAAACATTAAAAGATTTTATTGGTCAAGATAAAGCAAAAACTGAACCTCGTGATGTGGTTTTGTTTGGATTTGGTCGTATTGGTAGATTAGCTGCGCGTGAATTAATTAAACAAGCTGGTAAAGGTCAACAATTGAGACTTAGAGCAATTGTAACAAGAGATGTTAATCCAGCAATAATCGAAAAACGTGCGGCATTGTTTATGAATGATTCTGTGCATGGTGCTTTTGACGGAATAGTTGACGTTGATGCTGAAAATGAAGTATTGAATATCAACGGAATGAAGGTTCAAATGATTGAAGCCAAAAATCCAGAAGATATCGATTATACAAAATATGGAATCAATAATGCTTTAATTATTGACAACACTGGAGTTTTTACAGATAAAGAAAGTTTATCAAGACACCTTCAAGCAAAAGGAGCATCTCGTGTTATTTTAACAGCTCCAGGAAAAGGAATTCCAAATATTGTTTATGGAATTAACCAAGGAACGTTAAATTTGGAAGATACTAAGATTTTCTCTGCAGCATCTTGTACAACCAATGCTATTGCACCAATATTGAATGTAATTAATGATAAGTTTGGTGTAAAGAAAGGACATATTGAAACTGTTCACGCTTATACAAATGACCAAAACTTGTTGGATAACATGCACAAAAAACCAAGAAGAGGTCGTTCTGCTGCAATCAACATGGTTATTACATCAACTGGAGCTGGTAAAGCGGTAACTAAAGTTATTCCTGATTTAGAAGATAAATTAACTGCAAATGCTGTTCGTGTACCTACGCCAAATGGTTCTTTAGCAATTTTATCTTTAGAATTGGATAAAGAAATTTCTACAGAAGAAGTTAATGAGGCAGTTAAGCATGCAGCATTAAATGGAAACTTAATCAACCAGATTCATTACTCAGTTGATGAAGAGTTGGTATCAAGCGATATCATCGGAAACACTTGCTGTTCGGTATTTGATTCGCCAGCAACAATTGTTTCAAATGATAAGAAAAACGTAGTGCTTTACACTTGGTATGATAATGAGTTTGGATATACTAAACAAGTTATTCGTTTAGCTAAATATGTAGCTAAAGTGAGAAGATTGATTTATTACTAGGAGTTAATTTTAAGCTACCGAGGGCATTAAGCTCACAGTAATGAAAGATATATTAAAAAAGGACGCACGAATTGTGCGTCCTTTTTGGGTTTTATGGAAATAATATTGAAAAATAGAAATCTACGATTTTTTTATTGGATGATAATTTAATTGTGTTTTGTAATTCCCCTGTGAATTTGGTATCACATTCTGTTTTGAAACGCGGTGGTATATTGCGGTTGAATTTAAGGTTTCGCAATAGTGTTGGAATGGTGATAAATTTATGGTTAACAGTGGGCGGTAGGCATGTGTGCAATGTAGGCATGCCTTAGTAGGGCAAGCCTACTGCACATCTAAAACCGTTAATTTGTATTCTAATATCGTATTTGTGGGAATAACATCCGAACTTTTATCGGCATAACCCAATTGCGGTGGGATGATTAAATGAATTCGACCACCTTTTTTTAACATCATTAAGCCATCTTGCCAGCCAATAATTAATTGGTTTACTTTAAAACTTAAAGGATCATTTTCATCAATAACCTGAAATGTGTTTCCTGTTAGAAATGAACCTTTGTAGTGAAATGTAACTTGGTCTTTGTATTTGATAAATTCTTCACCTTCACCTTCTTCCAAAATGGAGTAGTAGAGGCCATTTTCTGTTTTCTCCATGTCAAGACCGGTGGAATCAATGTATTTCTGAATTTTTTGGTCGAATGATTCTAAATCGTTATCCGAATACGTGGTACAACTTGAAATTGATGCTAAGAGTAAAATAAATCCAATCCACCTCATGCTTATAGTTTTACTGGTGTTAAAGTATATCCTTGAGCTCTTAATAATTCGATTACTCCTTCCGGACCACCTAGGTGAGCCGCTCCAACAGCAATAAAAGCTTTATTTTTCTTAATTATTTTTCTAATTGGTTTGATCCAATTTTGATTTCTGTTGTTTAAGAAATCTTCTTCAAACTCTGGTGAACTCATGTTAGAACTTGTTGTAAATTCATGAATTTTTTCCACATCTTGAGATAAGTAAATGTCGACGAGTTCCCTTGAAGATTCTGCGCCATCCTCTTCATCTTTTAACGCGTCCATTACCATTTTCACTTGTTCTTCATCACTTAAATTGTCTATAAAACCCATTTGTTCTTCAATGGTTTCCAACCCAATAATTTCAATTTCCTCGGCCTTTGCGATTTGTTCAAATGACATCTCATAGCTTTGTGGATTTTCTCCAAAAGCATCTTTGATAAACAATTGTAATAATACGAAAGGTTTCATTTTTCCAAAAGCCATTCTCATCTGTGCTTCTTCAAAACCTAAGTTTTCTTTCGAATAAGTAAAAATAGAATCTAATTGTTCTTCATTAAATTTATCGAACATCGTTCCAGAATCCAACATCATCAATTTCATGGCTTTCATTTGTTCGTTCAATCCGCCAATTTCCATCACTAAAATGTCAGATTCCTTCACTTTTTCCTGTAATGATTCTGGAAATAAAAAATCATCATTTGGAATTAAATGCATTGTTCCAAATAAATAGGAAGGAGATTTCACTTTCTTCCCTGTAATTTCCCATAAAAGTGAAGATGTCGTTGCTTCTTGAGCAATCCCAAATTGCGCAACAAAAAATAAGCTTGTAATTATTGTCAGTAATCTTTTCATACTTGTTTTGTTAATTGAACTAAAAATGAATTTTCATCTTCGTCTAATAAAGTTAATGATAGTCCTGCTTCATTTGCAAACTCCTCAAGGTTTTTTAAATCCACATAAACCCAGTTAAACCAGCCACTCTCATGGTCTTTGTATTTCATATTAAATTTGAATTCTCCATAATAATTGGCGTTCAAATCAACCCAAAGTCCACCTTCTTCGTCTTCAAATACATTTTGAACATCAGTAGAATCGCATAAAATACTTCCTCCAGGCGCTAATAAGGAGGCAACATGTTTTAAAAATGGAGTAACTTCATTAAACGTGCCAGCTAATCCAATTCCATTCATCAATAATAAAATGGTATCGTATTTACCTGAATTAAATTCTAAGATTGGGGTAGAGTAGTGCTTTGCTGTTGGATAAACTTCGTTTAAATATTTAAAAGCTTTTGGACTTACTTCTAATGTTGTAACGTCGTGACCTTTTTCAAGTAAATACTTGGCATGTGGTCCTGCTGCTGCACCAACATCTAAAATTTTCCCTTCACAAAAATTCATGGCTGTTGCTTCTAACTTAGGAAAGTCGGTGTATTCGCGCATTAAATGATTGATAGGTAGAAAATCGTCATCGATTAAATCTGATTCCACTGTAATATCAATGGGATTATTGTTGGTATGAAAATCCCAGATAGCGGAACCGATAGGGTCTTTTGTGTTCATTTTATTTGATCTAACTATATATCGTAATCGTCAATATTATCGAATTGACCATTTCCAAATTCATCATCGAAGTCATTGAAATCATCAAAATCTTCCGCGTTTGGATCACGATCTGTTTCGAATTTCATTTCTTCTAGATTTTTATGCCCCTTATCCAAGATGCCCGGAGGAATTTCACCGACCTCTAAAATTAATTGGGGATGTTCAACTTCCTCATCTGTAATTTCGTGAAGTTCAATTAAGAAAATCCACATAGATAAAAAGTCGTGAACTAGAATAAAACGTTGTTTTGTATTTTCGATTCTTTCTTTTAAAAGCAAAGAATTCATTTCAACCGGAGCCTCTTCTTCGTCTAATTGACCAAAGGACATATCCATTAATGAGATTTCTTCTCCTTTATTCCAATCTTCATCACTCACAAAGAAGGATGCCATTTGATCATTTGAAAAACCAAAAGCATCCAATATAGTATTGTAAAAATGTTCGAAATTAAAATCGTCGTTGATTAAAATATCTCTAAAAACTTCTGTTTTCTCAACACTATCGAGTAATATTCTAAATTTTAGTCCTGCCATACTATTGTTTCCTATTGAACAATCAGCGAAGTTAATAGTTTTCTATCTTTTCAACCCCAATTCTTCCCCTAATTTTAACATCATTCCAAATGCCTCATCAAAGTCGTTTTGGATTTCTCCTTCTAAGATTGCTTCTTTAATTCGATTTTTAATTGTTCCAATCTCACCGCAAGGTTTTATATCGAATGTTTCCATGATAATTTTACCATCAATTGGTGGTTGGAAATTTCGAACACTGTCTTTTTCCTCTACGGTTTTAAGTTTTTCTTTAACTTTTATAAAGTTGTTTCTGAATTTCTTAACCTTAAAATCGTTTTTTGAAGTGATGTCTGCATTACATAGTGTCATCAAATCATCCACATCATCGCCCGCTTCATTCAATAACCTGCGAATTGCCGAATCTGTAACATCACCTTTTACCAAAGCAATTGGACGTAAATGAAGGCGTACAAGTTTTTGTACGTATTTCATTTTGGCATCCATAGGTAATTTCATTCTACGGAATAATTTAGGTACCATTTTAGCACCTAAATCTTCGTGACCGTGGAAAGTCCAACCTACTTTTTGATTGTATCTTTTTGTTGGTGGTTTTGCAATATCGTGCATAATTGCCGCCCATCTCAACCATAGATCGTCTGTATTTTCTGAAATATTATCTAAAACTTCTAAAGTATGGTAGAAATTGTCTTTGTGCGAATGTCCATTGATTGTTTCAATTCCAGCTAAATTTACCATTTCAGGGAAAAATTGATGGAGTAGGTGTGTCGAATACAAAAGTTTAAATCCTCGAGAAGGTGATTTACTTAGAATGATTTTATTGAGTTCATCCATGATTCTTTCTTCAGAAATAATCGAAAGACGTTCAGCATTTTCCTTAATAGCGGTTAAACTCTCGTTTTCAATTTTAAAATCAAGTTGAGTGGCAAATCGAATTGCACGCAACATTCTCAAAGGATCATCAGAATAAGTTGTTTCAGGATCTAATGGTGTACGAATAATTCCGTTTTCTAAATCTGCTATTCCATCAAAAGGATCAATTATGTCACCAAAACTGTCTTCATGCAATGAAAGGGCCAGTGCATTTATAGAAAAATCTCTTCTTTTTTGATCTTCATCAAGTGTGCCATCTTCAACAATTGGTTTTCTTGAATCTCTATTGTAAGATTCCTTTCGCGCGCCAACAAATTCAATGTCAAGATCTTTATATATAAAATGTGCAGTTCCAAATGACTTAAAAGTGGTCACTTTTTTAACACGTAACTTTTCTGCTACTTTTTTAGCTAATTCTAATCCATTCCCAACAACAACAATATCAATGTCTTTCGAAGGTCTTTCCAAAAGTAAATCCCTAACATATCCACCGATAACATAGGCTTCCAATCCTAGTTCGGTAATAATATCTCGTGTAACTTTAAAAACGGGATGCTTAAGCTTTTCTTTGTAATTCAATTTCATTTCGGGTGCAAATATACTGAACTTTTGGGAAAGATGAGATAGAGCCAAGTGAATAAGGAGTTTGAAAATTCCACCCAATTGGCTGTTCTTTGATTCTTTGGATTAATGAATTTACTTTGATTTTCAAATCCACCCAATCCATTTAAAACTATAAATTCTTAGTCGTATTTACCACCTTAATCCATCCATAAACTCCTTTGTTCTTGAAATTCGTATAGTTCAAAACCATACTTTGTTCTTCGGCTATACCGTTAAAAAACACGACAAATTGCCAATCGTTTTTCTCATGTAGAATTTTGTATGTTGCACCTTTGTTGTAATTGATAATCAAATTTGATTCTGTATAATCCTCAAATGCATTTTCATTTACTATTGCAGGAGACCAACGAAGTTCAGTTTTTTTGTCTAGTTTGTGGTATTTGTCAGAGAAGTTTACTTTCTCAGGGAAAAATGGACCTACCATATCTCCGGAGTCTCTTCCTACAAAGAATCGGTCCTCAACTTTTAATTTGTCATTTACTTTTCTGATGCGGTAAATATTGTGGCTAGCACCTGCACAACAAGGGTATTTATGTGTGTAAAGTATAAGCTCATTTGTTAGCGGGTGAAATTTGTAGGCTAAAAGTCTTCCAACATTTCCATACACTCCTTTTTGCTCTATTCCTTTTTCTAAGTCAAATATCTCAACATATTCTCTTTCATCCAAATCATTTTTAAGACCCATGAATAATAACATTGCCTCTTGATTTTTATGGAATTTGAAAGAATACCATTGTGAAGCATATCTTTCCCAATACTCATCAAAATTATTGGTTTGTATAGTTAAATCATGACTCAATTCATTAAATCTGTGGAGATCTCTTACTTTACTCATGATAGATGTATCCTGAGAAAGGATTTTATTGAAATCGGTTTTTCCTTCATTCACAAAAACTTCATGAGGAATATCAACCAAGTTAGGGTTTACTTGAGCGTTGTAAGTATTGAATGACAAAGCAAACAATAGGAGTAAGGATAGTTTTTTCATATTGAAAGAATAAAAAAAGGGAGCATTAAAACACTCCCTTCTATTAAAAATATTAAGGTTTATTTTTCATCTTCTTTTGCATCATTCACTTTTTTCTCACCTTTTTCAACTTCGGTGGTCAAAGCATCTTTTGCCTCGTTCAAAGTCATTTTTATTTTGTCTCCTTCTTTGATTGAAGCATTGATGATTTGTTCAGCCAATGGATCTTCAATGTATTTTTGAATCGCACGACTCAATGGTCTAGCTCCAAATTTAGAATCGTATCCCTTGTCAACAATAAAGTCTTTCGCTGCATCATCCAATTCGATTTCATAACCTAAGTTATTAATACGCTTATATAAGTGAACCAATTCCAAATCAATAATCTTATGAATATCTTCACGTTCAAGAGATTTGAACATAATCATATCGTCTACTCGGTTTAAGAATTCTGGTGAGAACGCTTTACGCAATGCACTTTGAATTACTGATTTTTGATCATCATCAGTTGCTGCTGCTCTTGCTGCAGTTCCAAATCCAACACCTGTTCCGAAGTCTTGCAATTGTCTTGCTCCAATGTTAGAAGTCATAATAACAATTGTGTTTTTAAAATCGATTTTACGACCTAATCCATCAGTCATGTGACCTTCGTCTAAAGCTTGCAATAAGATATTGAATACATCTGGATGCGCTTTTTCAATCTCATCTAAAAGAATGATAGAGTAGGGCTTTCTTCTCACTTTTTCAGTTAATTGACCACCTTCTTCGTATCCAACGTATCCTGGAGGTGCTCCAACTAGTCTAGAAATAGAGAATTTCTCCATGTATTCAGACATATCAACTCTAATTAAAGCTTCTTCTGAGTCAAACATTTGTCTAGCCAATACTTTAGCCAATAATGTTTTACCAACTCCTGTTGGCCCTAGGAAGAAGAATGAACCGATTGGCTTGTTAGGATCTTTTAATCCCGCACGGTTTCTTTGAATTGCTTTCACAACCTTAGAAACAGCCTCGTCTTGTCCAATAATATGACTTCTAACTTCTTCATACATTTTTGCCAACTTACCACTTTCTTTTTCAGCGATTCGTTGGACCGGAATACCGGTCATCATTGCCACAACATCTGCAACATTTTCTTCAGTGACAGTTACTTTATGATTCTTAGTATCTTCTTCCCACTTTAATTTCTCTTCTTCGAGTTCATCTTGAAGTTTCTTTTCAGAGTCACGAAGTTCAGCAGCTTTTTCATATTGCTGAGACTTAATTACATCATTCTTCTTGTCTTTAATTTCTTCAATTTTCCCTTCAATATCGATAATTTGTTTCGGTACATTAATGTTCGTTAAGTGAACACGAGAACCTACTTCATCCAAAGCATCAATAGCCTTGTCTGGTAAATGGCGATCTGAAATATATCTATCAGTTAAAGAAACACAAGCTTTAATGGCTTCTGGAGTATAAGTCACACTGTGGTGATCTTCATAACGCTCCTTAATGTTGTTCAAAATTTCAACAGTTTCTTCTGCAGTAGTTGGTTCAACCAATACTTTTTGGAAACGACGTTCTAAAGCACCATCTTTTTCAATATGTTGACGGTATTCATCAAGCGTCGTTGCACCAATTGCTTGGAGTTCTCCTCTTGCCAATGCAGGTTTGAACATGTTAGAAGCATCTAAAGAACCACTTGCTCCTCCAGCACCAACTATAGTATGAATCTCATCAATGAAAAGAATGACATCTCTGTTTTTTTCGATTTCAGCCATTACAGCTTTCATACGTTCTTCAAACTGACCACGGTATTTTGTGCCCGCAACTAGTGAAGCCAAATCAAGTGATACAATTCTTTTATCAAAAAGTACACGCGAAACTTTACGTTGTACAATTCTTAATGCTAAACCTTCAGCGATGGCACTTTTACCAACTCCAGGTTCACCTATAAGAATAGGATTGTTCTTTTTTCTACGTGATAAGATTTGACTTACACGTTCAATTTCTTTTTCTCGTCCAACGATTGGATCAAGTTGATCATTTTCTGCAAGTTTGGTTAAATCTCTACCGAAATTGTCTAATACAGGCGTTTTCGACTTTGTATCTCCTGATTTTCTAGCACCACCTCCAGTTGGTCCACTACCAGCAAAACCAGCGTCTCCGCTACCTTCACCAGCACCAGGGAATTCAGCCCTTGGGTTATTTTCTTCTAACATAGCTTCAATTTCATCTTTAATGTTGTCATATATCACACCATATCTGTTCAAAGTTCTGCAAGCCACATTGTTTTCGTCCTTTAATATAGACAGTAACAAATGTTCAGTTCCAATTACCGGGCTTTTAAATAACTTTGCTTCTAAATATGTGATTTTTAGTACTTTTTCAGCTTGTTTTACCAATGGTATATTGGTTAAATCTTTTGCTGAATTATTTGAAGATTTATTCAAATACGATTCGATTTGATATCGTATTTGTTCTAAATCTAAGTTAAACTCTTTTAATACGCGTATGCCCAAGCCTTCTCCTTCACGAATTAGACCAAGCAGTAGGTGTTCGACACCTATATAATCATTCCCTAATCGAAGAGCTTCCTCTCGACTAAAGTTGATAACGTCTTTTACTCTTGGTGAAAATTTTGCTTCCATAGTTTTACGAATATACATAAATTTTGTGTTGCTTACTTAATGAGTAAATAACACTTTCAAAAATAAAACGATTTAGCAAGTGAAAGGTTTAAGTTCTCCACAATTATTCACAGGTTTTTGTTTATAATTAATAAAAATACTACCCTCTACCTTGATTTAAATCCTTATTTTCGGACATTCTAAAAGCACGCAACTTTCGTGCAGTAATAAATTAAATGACAAGATGGCAGAAGGAGAAAGAATCATTAAGATTAATATCGAAGATGAAATGAAATCCGCTTACATCGATTACTCGATGTCAGTAATTGTTTCGCGTGCTCTTCCAGATGTACGTGATGGATTTAAACCAGTACACAGACGCGTACTCTATGGAATGCAAGACTTAGGAGTTTACTCCAACAAGGCACATAAAAAATCAGCGAGAATCGTTGGTGAGGTTTTGGGTAAATACCACCCGCATGGTGATAGTTCAGTTTATGATACAATGGTACGTATGGCTCAATATTGGTCATTGCGTTATCCTTTGGTTGATGGACAAGGTAACTTTGGTTCAATGGATGGCGATAGTCCAGCCGCAATGCGTTATACTGAGGCACGTTTAAGAAAGATTTCTGAAGAAATGTTGGGTGATCTTGACAAAGATACTGTTGATTTCATTCCAAATTTTGATGATAGTTTAACTGAGCCTACGGTTTTACCTACGAAAATTCCTAATCTTCTAATTAATGGAGCAAGTGGAATTGCCGTGGGTATGGCAACAAATATGGCACCGCATAACTTGACAGAAGTTATTAACGGTACAATTGCGTATGTTGATGATAAAGAGATAGAGATTGACGGTTTAATGAAGCACATTACCGCTCCTGATTTCCCAACTGGAGGAATCATTTATGGTTATGATGGTGTAAAATCTGCTTTTGAAACTGGAAAAGGACGTGTTGTAATTCGTGCTAAGGCAATTATTGAAGAAAATAAACACGGTCGTGAACATATTGTAGTATCTGAAATTCCTTATCAAGTGAATAAGGCAGATATGATCAAGAAAACTGCAGACATGGTAAATGAAGGCAGAATCGAAGGGATTACTGATATCCGTGATGAATCTGACCGTAATGGTTTACGCGTTGTTTATGAATTGAAGCGTGATGCTATTCCTAATGTTGTGTTAAATAAGTTATTTAAATACACGTCTTTACAAACCTCATTTTCAGTTAATAACATTTGTTTGGTTGATGGTCGACCTGAGTTGTTGAACTTAAAACAAATGATTGAAAAATTCGTTGAGTTCCGTCACGAAGTGATTGTAAGAAGAACTAAATACGAATTAAAGAAAGCAGAAGAAAGAGCTCATCTTTTAGAAGGATTAATCATTGCATCAGATAATATTGATGAAGTAATTAAGATCATACGTGCGTCTAGTAGTCCTGATGAAGCTAGAGAAAACTTAATTAAGCGTTTTGAACTTTCAGATCTTCAGTCTCGTGCGATTGTTGAAATGCGATTGAGACAATTAACAGGACTTGAGCAAGATAAGTTAAGAGCAGAATATGCTGAGTTAATGTTAACGATTGCCGACTTGAAAGATATTTTAGCTCATGAGTCACGCAGAATGGCAATCATTCGAGAAGAATTAGAATATATCCGTGATAAATACGGTGATGAGCGTCGTTCTGTGATTGAATACTCGGCATCAGAGATGAGAATTGAGGATTTAATTCCAGATGAAGAGGTTGTTGTAACAATTTCTCACGCGGGTTATATAAAACGCACAAGTTTAAGCGAATACAAAGTTCAAAATAGAGGTGGAACTGGATCTAAAGGTTCTACTACGCGAGATAAAGATTTCTTAGAAACAATTTTTGTAGCTACGAACCACAATTATCTAATGGTATTTACTGAAAAAGGTAAATGCTTCTGGATGCGTGTGTTTGAAGTCCCAGAAGGAAGTAAAACTTCTAAAGGAAGAGCGATTCAAAACTTGATTAATATAGAGCAAGACGATAAAATTAAAGCATACATCAACGTTGAGGATTTAACGAATGAAGAGTATGTTGACAATAACTTTATTGTTATGTGTACTAAGAAAGGTATCATTAAGAAAACGAAGTTAGAAGCTTATTCTCGTCCACGTTCTAACGGTATTAATGCAATTAATATTAATGAAGGTGATGAATTATTAAGTGCCAAGTTAACAAACGGTACGCAAGAAATCATCTTAGCGAAAAGATCAGGTTATGCTATTCGATTCAATGAGTCTACGGTTAGAACTGTAGGAAGAAACTCAATTGGTGTTAAGGGTGTAACAATGAGTCGTCCAGAAAACGATGAAGTTATTGGAATGATTTGTTTAGAACCAGACAGTGAGAACAGTATTTTGGTTGTTTCTGAAAATGGTTATGGAAAACGTTCATTCTTTAATGATCCAGAAACAGGAGACCCAATTTATCGTGTAACGAACCGTGGTGGAAAAGGTGTTAAAACACTTTCTGTTACTGAAAAAACGGGTGATTTAATTGCTATTTTGAATGTTACGGATGAAGATGATTTAATGATTATCACTAAACGTGGAATTACAATTCGTTCAAGAGTTGATCAAATTCGTGTGATGGGTCGTGCTGCTCAAGGAGTTAGAGTAATCAACCTTTCGAAAGGTGGTGAAATAGCAGCTGTTGCAAAAGTTCCAAAAGAAGACGAAGTAGAGATAGTAGAAGGTGAAGTCATTGATGGTGAATCTGTTGAAGGAGACGAAGTTGATTCAAAAGAGTCAGATTCTGAAAATACAGACACATCAGAAGAAGATGGCACAGAAAATGATACTACTGAAGAGTAAAACAATAAAAATTAATCAGAATGAAATTGAATAAAGTTAATTTAGGAATCATTTGCGCAACTTTTTTTGTTGGTGCGCAAGGGTTTTCACAAAACAGCAATGTTGTTTCTGCTGCACTTGAGTTTCAAAAATACGAACCTGCAATTGCAAAAGATGATTTAAAGAACGCGAAAACCTATTTGCTACAAGCAAAAAGATATATTGATCCTGCGATGAAGGATGAGTCAACTAAGACTGATCCGAAGGCAAATTACTACAATGCTGTAATTAATTACAGTTTAGTAGAATTATCGGGTAAAACAAATCATGAGGATTTGATGTTATATAGAAGTGATTCAATTAAGGATGTGATTGCAAATTCTATTAAGCACACCGAATCTAAAAAACGCTATAAGCAAGATGTTGATGTATTCTTCAACCGTAAGATTGCTCAAGCGGTAACGATAGGTGAGATGATGTTTAAGCAAAAGAATTATGAATTGGCTTTTGCTGGTTTTGCTGGAGCTTATCAAATGAAGCAAATTGCAAACATTGAAGAGGAGCAAGAAGCAATGAAAACAAATGCAATTATTGCTGGAAGAAACTATATCGATACCTTGAGTAAATCTGGAGAATCAGAGAAGGCTTTAAATTTCATTTCTGGTGCTCTTGAGTTATTCCCAGAAAGTGCTGATTTGGCAATTTCGGGTGTAAACATTGCTCTTGATAATGGTGATTTGGTAAAAGCAGAAGCATACTTTGATGCCGCAGCTAAATCTTCACCAGAAAATAAAATATTGTTTTCTAATATGGGTTCTATATATTTGACAGCAGCAGATAAAGCTTATGCTGATTTTTCTAAAATGGAAATCACGCAAGAGGGATATCAACAAAAATCTGAAGAGGTAGAGGAGTTGTATACAAAGGCAGAAACTAATCTTAAACGTGCAATTAAAATTGATTCTGAATATGCTGAAGCGGCATATAATCTTGGAGTATTATACTTAGGAAGAGGAGAAAAATTGAAGACTACAGCTAGTCAAATGGATTTCAACAATCCTGATTATGATGATGTAAGTAAAAGAAGTCAAGAGATGTATAAAAAAGCGATTGAACCTTTAGAAATTTACATTAAACAAGATCCTAATAACTCTGGTGTTTTGAATGTATTGTTTCAAGTGCACAGAAATGCTGGAAATACTGACAAAGCGTTAGAGTATAAGAAGCGTGCTGATGCGATTGATGCAGGAGAATAATAATTAGATTTATCATTATTGAGAGGTTGTCGCGAAAGTGGCAACCTCTTTTGTTTTGTAGATGGTTTCCAACTATGTTTGACCCAAAACACCAAAAGTTAGTTGAGCGAAACACTTTTCTCTTGGCCTAATAGCGTATAAAACAGAAGAGCCACATGTATAAAACAGAGGAAACACAGGTGTAAATTAGAAGTGACACAGGTGTAAATCAGAGGAAACACACGAATAAAACAAAAGAGACACACGGCCGTGTGTCTCTTTTGTTTTATTCGAATTGCATGATTGATATTTTCTAACTTAAATCAACTCGATTGTTTTATCGGTTAATTTAATTTTCTTGTTTTTGTATAGATTTCCGACTGCTTTTTTGAATGACTTTTTGCTCATCCCTAGCACATCTCTGATAAGGTCAGGACTAGATTTATCCGTTACATGGCTAACACCATCGTGAGCTTTAAGATATTCCAAAAGTTGTTCTGAAAATTCATCAAATTTCTCTAATCCAATTGGAACGAGAGAAATATCAATTTTACCATCTTCACGTACAAATTCAACGTAACCTTTAGTTCTTTCACCATTTCTTAACGGACGAACGAGGCGATCTTTAAAAATAAGACCACTGTATTTTTCATTAACGATAACTTTTCTTCCTAAGTCAGAAATTTCGGCTACAAATAAATCTACTTCGTCACCTTGTTCTAGGTCGGTAACTTCATCTTCCAAATATCGATTTATTCTTGCAGATCCAACCAAACGATTTGTTTGGTCATCACGATAAAGTCTAATTAAATATACTCCATCTTCTACCATTTTGGCTGTTTGTTCCTTAAAAGGAACCAATAGGTCTTTTTCTAATCCCCAATCTAAGAAGGCTCCAAAATTACTTACGGCCTTTACCTTAAGAAAAGCAAAATCATTAAGTTCAATTTTTGGAGTTTCAGTTGTGGCTACAGGACGATCTTCAGAGTCATTATAGATATAAACTTTTACCGTTTGGTTTTCCTCCATGTCGTCCGTTAGGTATTTGTTCGGTAATAAAACCTCGAAACCCTGGTCATCTTCCAAAAACGCTCCAACACTTGTGAAACGGTCAATTCTTAAATCTGCGTATTCTCCTATATAAACCATAATCAATATTTACTCCTGCAAAGTTAACTTAACTTTTTTAGTAATACAGTTTCGAGAGTAACTTCGCATTAACAATTAAACAAGGAAAGTTTTCTTCGTTTGTAATTAAGCTTTGGGTATATTTTTCGAATTGAGCAAACAAGCTATCAGAATGGTGTGAAACTGCAATCATATCGCAGTTATTTTTCTGAGCAAATTCGATAACTACTGAATGAAATGCTTTTTTATCTTTCAAAATATGAATATCAGAATCGATTCCTCTTTCTTCAAATTGATTTTTAACCAAGGAAATTCTGACTTTTAATTGCTGCGCTAGTCGTTGATCGGTTTGATGTTCCGCTATAACATGAATTTTACTATCAAAAGTCAATGCGATTTCACCGGCAAGATGAATAATTTGTAAACTTTCTTTTGATGTAGTGATTGGAACCACAATATTCTTTAATGATTTATGTTCAACACCGTCTTGAACAACTAAAAAAGGAACAGAGGAATTACTTACAACTTTCATTGCATAGGAACCAAATAATTTCTGCATTCCTTTTGCACCATGTGTTCCCATTATAATTAGACGAGCAGTTGCGTCAGCTGCTATTTTTGCTATATCCTCGAATATACTTCCTTCGACAACTTTTGCTTCAATATGTATATCATCAGAACCTAATTGTAGTTCAGCGATCACTTTGTTAAGTTTCTCATAAGCTGATTTCTCTTCTTTTTGACTACTAATAATATGTAATAGGGTAATCGAAGTATTTCTTGGCTTAGCCAAAAAAATAGCATATTCAAGCGCTGCATCTCCAACGCTTGTAAAATCATGGGGAACAATATATAAGTTAGCACTCATGGACATAAATTTTTAGTGTTATTCAAAGGTAAGAAAAAATTAGAAAATTTGAATCAATAAAATTTATTGATATCTCTCTGTAAAATAGGGGATTATTACTTATGTTAAAAATACTTAATATTTTTTCACTTTCGAAGCAACTTAGTTTAAACTGCCAACGTCTATGTTGTAGATTTTAAACATTACTACTGATGGGATCTCTAAAATAAGTCTGAGCAATTGGACTTATTTTTTTTTGCATGTATATACAAAAGCGGGTGGAAGGTTGTTAGCTGTGAATTGAATTGAAATTGAGTTGAATATTTTAATCAACAATTTACGCGCATTTAAAGAATATTGAAATTGGATATACTTTCCTTCTGGTTTCAATGCAATTTCTGCAGATTTCAAGATTCTCATTGTTAACATCTGATCAAAGTTGGTCAATGGTAAAGATGAAATAATGACATCAGCAAACTTCTTATGATCGGCATCGAGGTATTTTCTCAAATTTGCAGCACTGTCATAAATTACTTGTACTCTTTTATCATTTTCAAATTCCTTTTTCAGTTTTTTATAGAAAGGTTCGTGTAATTCAAAAACATATAAGTTGGCGCTAGGATTCATTTTTTCGATGATTCGACGAGTAAAAACACCTGTTCCAGGACCAAATTCTACGATGACGTTGGAAGTTTTGAAATCAACGTTTTTCAACATTTTATTTCCCAAAGATTTAGAGCTAGGACGAATTGCTCCAACTGTTTTACGTTCTTTAAAGAATTCTTTTAGGAAATTATCTTTCTTATTGTCCAAGTGATCTAAATATTTAAAGTGAGTTTGTTATTTTTAATAATTCCCAAAGCCTTTCCTTTTAACTTTTGTCCAAAAAATGGGGAATTTTTACTTTTCGAAAGGTTTGTATCCACACCATATTCCCAATCAATTGTAGGATCAAAAATAGTTATATCAGCAGAATTACCTTCGTTTAAACTTGTGTCATTCTCAAATTTAGCGATTTTACGTGGTTGAACCGAGATTTTATCAATAAAAGTTGCTTGATTTACTACATTTTTTTCAACTAACGAAGCGTAAAAACTCTGTAAGGTTATACTTCCAAACCCTGCATTATCAAATTCTATATCTTTTTCCTCAACAGTTTTAGGTTGGTGATTTGAAACAATACAGTCAACGGTACCATCTTTTAATCCTTCCCAAAGTGCCAATCTATCATTCTCCTTTCTATATGGAGGAAAAACTTTATGATTGGTATCATAATTTAAAGTGTCTAATTCATTGAAAATTAATTGATGTACATGCACATCACAAGTTACTTTAGCTCCTTTTTCTTTAGCTTCTCGAATTAAATTTAAGGATGCTTCTGATGAAATTCCAGAAAAATGTAATTCACCTTCTGTATATTCTAATAAACTTAAATCTCTCTGCACTTGTATTTGTTCTCCAATCGCAGGAATGGCCTTTAAACCAGTTTTTAAAGATGCTATCCCTTCATTCACTTGTCCGCCATGACTCAAAGATTCATTTTGAGGAAAAGAGATAATTTTACCACCGAAGTTTTTTACATAAAGTAAAGCTCTAAATAATATTCCGGCAGAAATAAAGTGAGTATTGTCTGTAAATAAACGGACCCCAACTTTATACATATCGTACATTTCGGATAGACTTTCACCTTGTGCTTCTTTAGAAATAGCACCCATTGGATACAAGTCTGTAATGTGGTTTGAGCTTTCAGCTTTCAGATAATTCACCTGACCTTTACTGTCTACGATTGGAGAAGTTGTAGGAACGATAAAAACATGTCCAAATCCACCATCGCACGCAGCTGCTAGACCCGTTTGTATATCTTCGTTGTATTCAAATCCTGGGTCACAAAAGTCAGCTTTTAAATCAACCCAACTTTGAGATACATAAAGTTCCTTGCTGGTTATTTCTTGAGCGCCATCATCAAGAATATTTTCTTCTATTTTAGAAATCTTTCCATCTGTAATTAAGATGTCCACTTTTTGATTAAAAAACGCAGATTCGCTATCTAATATTGTTGCTTGTTTGAGTAAGATTTTCATTTTATACTTTCCAAAAGATGAGTATTAACATTTCTAAAAGAAAAAACGTAAGTGCCAAAATTAAGAGAATTCTCCAAAATTCATTGGGTTTTTTCAGGGTTAATTGTTGAATATCCGATAGGGCTGAAATTCCTGCGGTATTGAGTTTACTGACATTTATGCTTTTAAAGTAATTTGTAATTTCATTTTCAGAGGCATAACTCATGTCAGACTCATAACGATTATAATTTAATGCTAATTTTCCAAGTGTTTTTCCATCATTTAATATTGAATAAACACCATCATTAATGGATTGATTGTCTATTGAATTACGTACTGAAATGGAAGTAAATCCAACATTTTTAGTGATTTCAGGTATAAATTCGGCATCTTTTTGTTTTAGAATCAATGCGCTTTCATTTTGACCTTTCATTTTTATTCGGTAGTTATTGGAAGAACCAATGGTAAGGGATAAAGGCAATTGACCTTGACTTTTTTCACCAACTCTTAACAATAAAGAAGAAAATAATGCAGATTTTCCAAAGTTGTTGAAATTTGGATCAACAGGAGAGTATAGTGCATAGACATTTTTCCCTTTGGCTTGCTCAACTAAGAGAGGCATTCCGTTTTCGTATTGAATCAAAGTATTGAAGTTAGCATTCGAATAGGTCGAGGATGAAATATAGTTCGTTAATGGTGGCATTCGAATATTGTCTACATTTCCGTCAAACATTCCAATGAAGAAATCTAATTCTGATGAAATTTTACCTATTCGTATTTCTTGTGATGTAGCTTTACCGAAAAGTGGTAATTGAAAAGAACTCAAAAGATTATTATATGAAGTCATATTGAATTCTGGAGAAGGAATTATTAAAACGTGAATTCCATTGGTCGCTAATTGTTTTAATTGTGTTTGAATTCCGGAGCTAATATTGCTTAATCCGTTTAAAACAATCAAGTCTGCTTCACTTAATAAATTTGTTTTTAATTGTGCAACTGAAGTTTCTTCAATATCATAAAAATCGTCGGTTTCGTATACCATTCCTGGTAAAGGAGTACTGTTTTCATCATTTATAATTAGAATATTTATTGATTCCTCGACCTTATATGTAAAATGAAAACGATTATCAAAGTATAAATTTTCATCCATAAGTTCAATAATTCCTTCTTTTATGCCTGTAGATTTATCTGTATAATTCATAGCCACAATAGTACTATTATTGGCTTCTAAATCAGTTAAGGTTTGACGTTTGGTCCCGCCAACGTTTAGATTTAACTCAACGTTGGTTAATTTTTCGTTTCCTGTGTTTTGCACTCGAATATTCAGAGTGTTGTTCGTATTCACACGCTGGAATGGCTGTTCAAACCAAATAGAATCGATGTATAAATTTCGATTAATTTGGGGTGTAAGTTGAAGAAAAGAATAATTTGCAGCAGTATCTATAGCCGGTCTAGTCTCTGTAAGGTTACGTTTTTGAAAATCGGAAATAACATAATAATGTGAATTTCCATCATAAGAAATGGAATTCAAATATTCCTTCATACTTTCTAAGGGATTAGTAATCGCTCGAGAAATAGGAGAGAGGTTCACATATTCTAGTTTGTCTTGCAACTCAGAACGTGTAATTACCCGATGTTCAGTGCCATTCAGGGCATTTGTAACCAACAAATATCGCTGACCTTTTGGATATGCATCTGCAATTTGCTGAACAGTGGTTTTCCCTTGATTTAGTAAGCTGCCATTACTTCCTTTAGCAGACATCGAAAAAGAATTGTCCAAATAAATTGGAATCAAATTCTCATAGGATTTAGCTTGGGTTGAAGTTGGAATATACGGTTGAGCAAATGCGAAAATTAAAGCTGTGAAAGCTAACATTCGGCAGGTAAGAATAAGATAATGTCTTAAGTTTTTAGTTGCATTGGTCTCTTTTTCAACCTTTTTAATGAATTGTAGACTTGAGAAATAGAGTTTCTTGTATCGCCTAAAATTAAATAGGTGAATGATAATCGGAATGATTAGCAATAACAGGAAATACAGTATATTTGGGTATACAAAATTCATCCTTTCAAAATTAATAGAATTCAATCGTTAGAAATAGTTTTGAGTGGATTAATTTTTAGAATATCATTCTTAATATAAAAATGCAATCATCTTTTGCCTTAATTAATTTCTGAGCGAAATAAATATGATATATTTACGCATCACTCAGTTCCATAATTCAATTGGAACTTATTCACCTAATATTATTTTCATGATCACATTAATATCAAAAATTTACTGGAAGATTTACGGTTGGAAAATTGTTGGTTCTATTCCTCCAAAAATCAACAAAATGATTCTTGTAATTGCACCGCATACAAGTTGGATAGATATTTTGATAGGATTTGCTGCTCGACCTAAATTGGGAATAAAGGACGCTAAATTTATGGGGAAGAAAGAATTATTTGAAGGTCCATTTGGGAAAATACTTAAAAATATGGGAGGAATTCCTGTCGATCGTAAGGCCAAACTAGGAGTTGTGGATCAAATAGCAAAGTATTATAATGAAAATAATAGATTGATTATTGGCGTATCTCCCGAAGGAACACGAAAGCGAGTGAATAAATTAAAAACAGGATTTTATCACATTGCTAAAACAGCCAATATTCCAATAGTTTTGATTGGTTTTGACTATAAGAGCAGGGTGGTTTTGGTTGGAGATCTTATTTATACATCTGATAATGAGGTATTAGATATCGAAAAAATTATTGAGTTCTTTTCAACCATTCAAGGAGCTAATCCAGAATTTGATTTAAGGCATTTGAAGAAAAACTTGCGAAGTTCTAAAAATGGGTCAGATGAGTAATCTCTTTATCAAATTGTGGATAGAGTGCAATTAATTCTTTTCGTGAAAAAAGTTCAAAATCTTCAAAGCTAAAACCTGGCGAAACAGTACAACCCGTTAGAGAGTAATCATTCTCGTTAAGTACTTCAGATCCAAACCAGCAACCACCTTCTACCACATATTGAGGCAGTTGACCATTTTCAATATCTTTTCCTATAATCTGAACGGAATATTCCCCTTGTGCAGAAATCATGTGCAATTTTATTGGTGAGCCATCGTAGTGGTGCCAAATTTCATCCTGTTTTATTTTGTGAAAAGCAGAAAAATTATCTGAGGTCAATAGAAAATATATACATGTTGAGTAACTTCTTTCTCCTTGATATTTAGAACCTAAACTAGATTCACTTACATTTCCTGAGCTTCTGTAGGTTTCTCTATAAAATCCACCTTCTGGATGTGGTGATAAATTTAGTGTTTCTACTAATTTTTCAACTTTACTTTTCATAACAACTACATAAATTTAGGATAATGTGAAATAAAATTAGTTCTTTTTAATTCTTGATTATTTTTTGAATTACAATTGTATTATTAATATTCAAATGAATAAAGTAGACACCTTTGACAAGATCATCAACCGCTACTTCAGAGGTTAATTCATCCATTATTATTAGTTTTCCATATGAATTATAGATTTTTACTGCATCAACTTTATCACTTAGTTTTATAAGATTATTCACTGGATTTGGATAAACAGTAACCATTGAACTCAAATCGTTTTGTGTAATACTTAAAGATTCATCTTCAATTTCAATAGACCATAATTTTGCAGGAAAAGGAACCGTAATTGGACCAGCTGTTGCAATAAATTTTTCATTAGTTAAATATAATCTGTATTCACTGGATGTAACTTCAAAAAGTGCTACACCTTCAATGATATTTCCAAAAGGAACAATATTTATTATTTTGTTCGAAACATTTCCCGAAAAAACATCTAAACTCGCATTTGGAATATTGTTAATTGTGTACATGAATGGTGCAGAAGAGGAGCTGTAGCCAGTTAGAAAGATTGTTTTTTCATCAGAAGAAATCTCTGCACCAGAAATCAAACCGTTTACGTCATAAGTGCTTTCTAAAATTGCACTATGGGTTCCTATAGTTTTTGGAATAGAATAAGCTTTGACCATATTATCTCCCCAATTTTTAGAAAATATGATTAAATTATTTCCAATTGAAATTAAACCTTCTGCGTCAAAATTAGTTGTTGCATTTATTGTGAAATCTGTTTGATCGGCGTATGAAAAGTTAATTATTTCAGCATCAGCTGTGTTACTGGCGTCATCATAATCAGTTTTAGAAATTTTATAGATTTTTAAATCAGTTCTATCTCCCGTATTATTTCCAAAATCACCAATATAAATGAAATCATTGTCTTGAGCGATGTCTTCCCAGTCTGTATTGATTGCATTATTAATAATTATTGTTCTAGAAATGTTACCCGAATTAATGTCAATTTCATATAATTCTGCTTCTCCTTCGCTATCATTAAAAGTGATAACTTTGTTGTTGTAAAAAAGTAAACCAGATGATTCATCTAACTTTGGTGTTTCTAAATCAATCAAATCAGTGGCTGTTTGAGCGAATAGAGAAGATAAAAAAAGGTGAGAAACGAGTAAGAGTAATGTTTTTTTCATTTTGCTTGGTTTTAAATCAGGTTCTTTCTAATAGTATGGAAATGATGCAAATATAGCTTTAAATGATTAAAATTTAACGATTTTTCGATTTCATTACTTTAAAGTTTCAATATTACAGGTGTTGATACCTTATTTTCATTTCAATGTACGAAAGCTAAAATGATTTTTTAGGAGTAAGTATGAGTAGAAATATTTTATACTTTTCTTTATCATTTAACTATATTTGAAACTACTGATTTTCTTCTATTTCTAATATATTATTTTAAAATGAATTTATCTGACTTTTTACATTCCTTAATTAATTTGAACACAGATGAATTAAGTGATATTTTATCATATTTTGATAAAAAAGTTTATGAAAAAAACACCATTTTAATCAATGAAGGTGAAATAAGTCACAACTTGTATTTTGTTGAAAACGGTATGGGCAGAAGTTACTATTTAAAAAAAGATGGTAAAGAAGTTACACAGTGGTTTTTTGGTAGTGGTAAATTTATGGCAAGTGCGGATAGTTTTTTTCAACAAACCCCTAGCTTGTACTATTTGGAAACATTAGAAAAATCTGTAATTTATAGTATCTCAAAGGTAAATTTAGATCATTTATTTTCAAAGTATCACCAGATGGAACAACTAGGTCGATTGGTCTCAATAGAAATGTTGACAAAAGTGGTTCACAAGTTGAATGCGATTCAATTTCAAACGGCCAAAGAGCGCTATCAGTATATGTTAGAAGAATTTCCAAATATTTCTACTCGAGTTCCACTTGGTTATATAGCATCTTATTTAGGAATGACGCAAGAAACTTTAAGTCGAATTAGAAGATAGGAATTCTGCCTATACCAAGATTTCTATGAAAATTAATTCATTAAATTCCTCAATCAGGTATTTTCAATAAAGGTTTTCAGAAAAGAAAAAAATCTGTTAAAAAAGGTGTTGTTGTTGGTTTTTGATTTATGTCAAAGGAATAGGTATTCTATCTCTTGATATTTGCACTGTATTAAAAAACCAAAACAATGCAAATAGATAAAATCATAACAAACCTGTTGGTTGTTCCGCTTATCGGACTTGTTTCGTTTTCTAGCTTTTCTCAAGAATTGGATCCTTATCTCCAAGATTTGATTAGTAAGGGACTGAACAAGAGTCAAACCGTAAAAATTAATGAAATGAATGTGGAACAAGCAGTGCTCGACCAACGTTTGGCAAAATCTACATTCATTCCAAAAGTTACCTTAAATGGAAGCTTTACTCGATTAGATGACGATATAACTTTCGATCAAGAAACTCAAGATTTGTTGATGGCCACTCAAAAACTTTTGATAAAAGAAGCGGTGGGTGTTCCTTTTAATGTTGCTCTTCCTGAAGGAATTGAGCTTCGGGAACCAGCTAATCTACAAGATAAAAATATACTGAGATCTTCTGTTGATGTGGATTGGATTTTGTTTAGTGGAATGGAAGCTACAAATGCAATTAAAGCGAGTAAACATAAGGCTTCTTCTTTAAATTATTTGGGAATGGCGGAGAAAGATAAAATCGCAATTCAAATAATAACAGCTTACGATCAATTGGCTTTAGTTTATGCATCTGAAAAAGTTTTAACGACCTCTGAAGAGTATTTAAAAGAACAAGAACTTTTCGTTAGAAAAGCAATTGAAAATGGTTTAGCAACGCCGATTGGAAGAAAAAAAATTGAATTAGCACAACAACAATTGGAAGGCAAGAAGATTGATTATCAAAATAACAAAACCTTGTTAATAGAACAGTTAAATCAATTGACGGGTGTGGAGAGAGAGGAGTTAAAACTAATGGTTCCTAAACTTCAAATTGCTGGAATTAATTCGGCTCAAGAAAGCGAAAAACGAAATGAAGTAAAGGCATTAGAAGAAGCAGAGATGGCAACACTTTATAAATCCAAAATGCAGAAAAGTAATTTTATTCCTAAAGTAGCACTAAAAGGTCATTACGAATTTCTTGAAGAAAATTTGTCTCTTCTTGATCCTAAATGGTATGTCGGAGTTGGAATAAAATGGAATGTTTTTGATGGGAATCAATCACGAATAAAAGCAAAGAAAACGCAGCTTGAAAGTTTAAAGTATAGGGAGCAAATCAAGGAGGCCGAAGAAATGATTGCATTGAGTGTTGTAAATGCTCAGTTGAATTTGGGTGCAAAAGTTCAATCTGTTAGAATAGTTGAGAAAGAAGTGGAATTAGCTCAAGAGACCTATAACATGGTGAATGAGCAATACAAAAGTAATTTAGTTTCGATCAATGATGTTTTGGACGCTTTAACAGAGTTAGAGAAAACCAATTTTAAATATCAAGAAGCTGTTTTCAATCAACGTCAGGCAATAACAGCCTTGCTTCACGCTAAAGGTACATTAAGCTATTAATCACAAGAATTAAAGAAAAAAAATGAAATCAATTAAAATATTAATCATGAGCAGCCTAGTTTTACTAAGTGTAAGTTCATGTTCAGGAGAGGATAAAATAACATCAAATAGAGGAAAAGTAAAATTTGAAACAATTTCTTTGAGTGGAAAACTAGCTGGAAGAATTTCAAAACTGTATGTTGAAGAAGGTCAACAAGTAAAGAAAGGTGATACATTGGCTTTTATTGATGTGCCAGAAGTAATGGCGAAAATGATGCAAGTTGAAGGTGCGATTATGTCGGCACAAGGTCAGTTAGAAATGGCGTTTAATGGAGCGACAACAGAACAATTGAACCAAGTTGATCAGAAACTGAAAGCTGCTCAAGCTCAATTAGACTTTGCGCAAGAATCATTTAATCGTTTAGAAAAAATGCATAAGGATTCTTTGGTGAGTCAGCAACAATTTGACGAAGTGAAAATGAAATTAACCATGGCTAAAGCACAGGTACATGCCGTAGAAGCGAAAAAACAAGAGGTAACAAAAGGTACACGTTTTGAGCAAATTAGTCAAGCGAAAGGTCAATTAGACAGAGCTTTGGGAGCGAAAGAAGAGGTTACTGTTGCATCGAGTGAAAAGTATTTAATTGCGCCAACTGATATGTCGATTGAGACGATTAGTTTAGATGAAGGAGAGCTACTTACGCCTGGATATACATTGTTTAACGGATACAAAACGAATAGTATTTATTTTCGTTTTACAATTCCTGAATCGAAGATTTATGAGTTTAAAGTGAATCAAGAGTTAACCTTAACAAACCCATATACCAAGGAAGATTACCAAGCAAAAATAATAGCTATTAAGCAACTCCCTCAATATGCGAATATCACAAGTACATCGCCATTGTATGAATTGGATGAATCAATTTATGAACTGAAAATTGTTCCTATAGGCAAAGTAAATAATCAGTCATTTTACTTGAACAGTACAGTTTTAATTAAATAGTAATATCATGAAGAAATTTTTAGCGTTGATCCGAATTGAGTTTAAACGGATATTTTCAAACGGTGTTTTAATGGCGATTTTTTTCGGAGCACCTGTACTTTATGGTTTTTTATTTGGATATGTTTATCAACAAGCTAAAGTAGTTGATTTGCCGATTGTTATTGTTGATCAGGACAGAAGTCCTATGTCTGATAAAATAATTGATGCCTTTCAAGACAATGAAGGATTGTTTGTGGAAGATATTCGATATACAGCAGGAAACATCATCGAAGAAATGCCCGTAAAACAATATGCGGCGGTGATTACTTTACCTAATGATTTTGAAGCAAAATTGTTACAGAAAAAACATCCAGAGGTGCGCGTTGATTTAAATATGGCGAATATTTTAAATGCAAATACAGCAAGTAAAAATATTCAATCTGTTTTAATGACCTTGAATGCAGGAATAGAGATTGAAGGATTAAAAAAACAAGGAATGCATCCTGAGCAAGCGGTTTCCTCATATGAAAGTTTTAAAATCAACTTCAATAAATTATATAATTCTACGGGAAACTACGTCACATTCATGCTGCCTGGATTATTGGCTGGAATAATGCAACAAATTATTTTTCTGGGAATGGCCTTGGTGTTTTCACGTGATTTTGAAGATGGATATTTTGGGAAATTAGTAGGTAAAAGCAATAACGCTTTATATCATATTTTACTTAAATCAACTCCATTTCTATTGATGCTCCCAATTATGTGGATTGGCGTAAGTATGTTTTTACCATTTTTTAGTGTAGATGCTTCGATTTTTAATACTCCGATGATCATTTTAGCTTCATTGTTAACAATTGCATCAATGTATATAGGTATGTTGTTCTCAATCGCAATTCCAAGTCAATTGAAAGCGACAGAATTACTCATGGTGATTTCTACGCCAGCCTTTGTTTTGAGTGGATTTACTTGGCCTACCATGGCAATCCCTACTGCAATATCAAATGTTGCACAATATATTCCGTTGACACAATTCTTGGCAGGATTTAGAAAAGTTGCTTTTTACGGTGGAGATATGTCATCCATTAGCACAGAGGTAAATATGCTTATTTTAATTTCTGTTGTTGCGTTTGTTTCAATGGTCGGTTTATTACAACTAAAGATCTATCTATTCAAGAAAAAATCAAAAGCGAAAATATTAACATCAGAAGGATAATGGGGAATAAGTTTTAATAATTCAAATAAATTTTTCCTTGTAAAGAGTAGAATCTAACGGATCGTGAGAAAAGTTAGATTCTACTTTTATATTTCATTTAATCGAAAGTTACCCTCAGTCCGAATCCTTGTTGGAAATTGGTGTTAACAATAGTGTTTAATTCTGGAATTGAGGTAAATCCTAGACCAGGTTTAATTTCATAAAAAACATGAACACGTTTCCAAAATTCACTTCTGTTTGCTATTCTAAAATCAATTCCTAGTGGAATGTAGGCCATACCTCCAAAAGATGTTTTGTTGGTGATTGTTTCATGTTCCGTTTCTGTTGAACTACCATATGAATTTCCATATCCTGAACCATTTGAATTGTCAAATAAAGTTTCTTGATATCTATCCGTACTGTAATAAATGTGAGTATTCGAATTTAGGGATATTCCAGCAGCAATACCAATTCCTGAGTACAAAGACCATCTCGCTTCAGGATCTGTACTGAAAATCAAAGAACCCACAATACTTAATTGATCAGTTGAATAATTTGCCCCATAATTTTCAGTAAAAACTGAATCAATATAGGTAGCTTGACCTGTTTGAGAAGATATCAAAGTATCGAAAGGTTCACGTGTTTCCTTATAACCTCCAGTTGATAGATTAGTTCCATTGGAATAATTAAACCCTAAACGTAAAACAGGGTTTAATTTATAGTTAGATTTTTCTTTATCGCTGAATTTTAAGCCTAACATAATAGCGATTGTAGAATTGCCGTTGTAACTATATCCACCAGATTGCGAGAAGTTAAATTCACCTTGATTTAATAAATCAGATTGAGGAGCTAAGGCTTTAAAATCATCATAAGTCCCTCTGGCTACTCGGTTATTGATTGTTCCAGTTGAAATATAAATATCATGAACGGTAATTCTTTTTATAGGAGTTTCTAATTTCTCTTGTCCTATTGTTAGAAAAGATAAAGACATGATTGCAAAGGCAGGCAGAACAATTTTAGATTTCATTTTTTATGTTTTAGTAATTTCTTAGAAAACGAAGGGGTGTTTCAAATATTGTGAAAAATAAACTATAAACTCAAGTATATTTTTCTTCTTATTATAAATGTGAGAAAGTCGTTGCAAGGATAAGTAGGTTTGCTGAGGACGGTTTGCAAACCGTCCGTACAATTGGTTTGCAAACCATCCATATCTCAGCAAAGCGTCCTTAGCATGCTTAGGGTAATTTCATAAATGGAATTTGAGGAAAAATGCTCACTTTAACGTATGATTTCGGCTGAGGGGTAGCAGCGGCAACCTTTTTATTATCACGCGTTGAAAACTCGCGGTAACAAAAAGATACAGCGAATGACCCGACCTATTCAATTCTTTGTATTCGCTTTATAAATGGAGTTATTTTAATTAAAGAATTGAAAAGGGCAGCCCCAAAAGAAATTAATGAAATTATATTGAATTTTTTCGCATACTTGGCTTGGTTTCCACCTTTTGGAATAAAGTAAACTTTCGACAACCTACGCACAGGATAAAATAGAGGTAGAGGAATAATCCATTGATAAGTGACAAATGATCCGCCATTGTTTTTTGCTTCTATGACTTCTTCAAAAGTGAAGGAATTATTATTTGCGAATTTTATTTCCATGGAGTAGATTTTGGGTTATTCAAGGTTGCAAGGTAATGAATTCTATTTTATTGTTCAATAAACTAATCATTACAGAGTAAGCAATTCATATGATTGTGATTTTAACATGTGTATCAATCACGGTAGTGAAATAAAATACACGTTTTGTTCGAAGATTAAAATTAGAACAACAATAATCCCAGTTACAATTTGAATAATTTTATTTCTTTTAAAAATAGCCAATAAATATCCAATCACAATAAGAATTAGGGATGAGCCATACAGTAAACAATATTTGATGTATAAATCCTTCGTTTTCATGAACCATGGAATTGGAATAGAATCTGCACCAAACATAAATTCATATTTGAAACTACCGTTCAAAGTTTCTTTGACATTCAATAAATATTCAACTCCAATAGTTAGGATAAGAATAACGGGAAGTACAATTAAATATATAGTCCAAGATTTGTATTTCTTAAAATTGAAAGTTTTCATTCGATATTAAGCATAAGGATACATCGCGAATGAGATGAATGAGTTTATAATTATGGTAATCAACAAGACCATATTTTTTGATTTTTTATTCCTTAGAATAATGTAGATAATTGAAGAAAGAAATGATAAAACTATGGTAATGGGTAAGGTGATTAGAAAAACCAAGGAAATTTCGTTATCAAAAGGTATAAAATTCTGAAGCAAAAGAGTCAGAAAACCTATAAACAGATTTATAGCTAATTTAAACCAATCGAGTAGTTTCATTTTTGTCGTTTTACCTTTTATTTTTAAAGCTCATCCGGCGCAAGGGCGTGTTTGTTCTCGTAATTATTTCTTTGATTCTAAATAATCCATTAAAGCCATATTGTAACAATGATTTTCACTATCTCCGGAACAGCCTAAACCAATAGCAACAACGTCGACATTGTATTTCTCCTTAAATTCACGTTTAATTCCTTCTGAATCAATTCCTATTCCAGCTTCAAAATAAGCGAATTTATTTTGAGTTTTATCATATTCAAACCGTTCCAAAAGTTTATCGCAATTGTGGTCATTATAGTTATTTGTAAAACTAATTCTATTGAATACTTGTAATGATCTGTAGGATAGAATTAGTTCTGTTGAGACTATTGAAATTGAGATTATTAATAAAACCCTTAAAAATATTGGTTTGCGAAGCTTTGGAATCAGAGATAAAATAAGAGAAAGCAATACAAGCGCCAATCCTAATAGCTGAATATCCATAATTAACTCATCACTATCATAAACAAAAAGATGTTTTCTGTTGAATGCCAATAATGGAATTCCAATGATTAGAAGGAGGAGGATGTATTTTCTCATTTTGGGTTTTTGGGGGTGTGATTACCAATAGTCTTTCATTTTCGAAATAAAAATGATTAGAATATATAATTATTTATCTCTTCTTTATTTAGTAAATCTAATTTGCAAATTCAGATTAAAGTATAAATCTCCGTTTGCTTCATAAATTTCCCCAAAACCGTGTCGGGATGAACTTGCCGTATCAAGTTTTGTATTGTTTAACAAGTAATCATCAAATTCATTTCTGTTGTAAATATGATAGCATAATACATCCCCATTTTCTTTTACGATTAAATATCCTCCCGTTGCGTCATATTGTCCTGTCCAAACTTTTGAAGGCATCATTCCAAGTGCAACATCAGTTAAGAATCTTTTAATTTTGTATTCATAAAACTTGTGTTCATTTTCGATATCAAAGTTCAATGGATTTTTGATAGCTGTTTTGTGGACTAGATCTGTCAAGTGTGAATATTCACTTGAATAAAAATCAAAAACTATTTGAGATAAAATCTCTGGAAGTAAACTATCTATTAAAACAAGATTATTTGAGAATATTTGCCTTTCGGTTTTCACAAAAACAAACTCTCCTCCTTTGTTTTTTATTTGCACGATTCTATCCATTATCTTGCTTCTGGAATCAATCTTATTGATTTGATCAATGTCATTTTTAGTTAAGTCCGTTCCAACAATTTTAAAAATGAAGTTTGTTGTCTTACCTGCATTAAGGAGAGTGGAAGGACTTCCAAGTTGAGATTTTATACTAAATCCAAGAGTTGGTTGTTGATTTGTTCTTTGGTCGTGGACCACAATTGTAATATCCGTTTTTGCTGACGAACCTGCTTTTAGAGAAATACAATTAATAGATTGCATGAATTCCTCTATTTCAGGAATAGAAAACGTTCTTTCTTTATTTTCTTTAATCGCATTAAGAAGAAAAATTGCCTTACTCTTAAAATCTGAAATTGGAATTTTTAATACTAATTCATTTCCTGAAATTAAAATTATTTCATCTTGAATTGAGTATTCAAAATTTCCATTATTCTCAGTGCGAAGTATTTTAATAATGGGATATACTATACCTTCTAATCTTTCTATGTCTTTGTTACCAAGAAATAACTGTTTATCTCCTAATAATTTAAATAAAGCATATATCTCGCTCCATTCTCCTTTATTTCCTGTAATCATATGATGTTAAGTTTTTCTATGATTTTTTTTGCTGTTGCTTGAATTGCTGGAACTGCTACTGAATTTCCGAATTGTTTATACGCTTGCGCGTCTGAAACTACAATTTTGAATTCATCAGGAAAACCTTGAAGCCTTGCCCATTCTCGTGGTGTCATTTTTCTTATTCCTTCTCGATTGACTGTACCTTTAATGTGGGTTATGGGAACAAAGTTCGTTAATCTATCATCCAGGACTAAATTTCTTTCTCGACCCATTCCTCCACAAACTACCGCATTTGCAGTTCCATCATTTGGAATGATTTCATAACCGAAACCATTGCCTTTACTTTCGTGTCTTGACCTGTGGTCTTTTAAAGTTTGTACATAAGTTGTCGATAAATAGTATTTTACAGAAACTTCATTCTTCTCTAAAATGTCTTCTAAGACAGCTTTTTTATTTGTCGGTTTAGGATATGCAAAATCAGAAATCCCTAAATCTTTCCTAAAGCCAACAATAAAAATTCTTTCTCTGTTTTGAGGAACACCGAACTCCTTTGCATTTATAACCTGCGGTTCAGGAACAAAATAGTTTAAGTCTTCCCTTAGCACATTTAAAATAGTAGCTAAAGTCTTTCCTTTGTCGTGACTTCGAAGTCCTTTGACATTTTCGAGGAAAATAGCTTTTGGTTGTTTTTTCTTTATTATTTCTGCTACATCGAAAAACAACGTTCCTCTTGTATCCTCAAATCCGCCACGTCTTCCTGCTATCGAAAAAGCTTGACATGGAAATCCTGCGCATAGTACATCAAAGTTATCTGGAATAAAGTTTTTTGTCTCTGGCTTAGTGATATCTCCAAATGGAATTTCTCCAAAATTAGCTTCGTAAGTTTTCTTTGAATATTTATCCCATTCACTGGTATAAACACACTTTCCTTGTAGATTTTGCAGTGCTAACCGAAAACCGCCAATACCTGCAAAAAGGTCAATAAATTTAAACTTTGGCTTTTTTGGTTTGGGGAATGGAATATCTTCTTTAAAATCGAAAAGCATATATTGTAAAGCTTCTTCAGCAACTTCTGAAGAGAAGTTTTCTTCAGGATATTTATACTCTAATGCAATTTTTACGTGTGAAACCGCTTCCTTTTTATAAATTTTTGAAAATCCGTTTTTATAGTTATGTAAATAATGAGTAAATACTGCTTTACCGTATTCGGAAGATTCCCTCAATTTATCATTAAATGATTGATCACGAACTTCTTCTAACGATATTTTTTCTTTCAACTTCATTTTTAAATCAATTTTCCCTGCAAGATACTAATTATTAAGATTTAGTTTCTTTATTGTTTTAGTTATCTGTTTACATTGTAACCAGGCTCAGTAAAACGGTATAATCATCTATTATTACATATCCACCATGCCTGAAAGATCCTTTCTCGAAGAAATAGGGATGATAATAGAAAAGGTTGTTTTTGTTATTAAGCTTCTTCAAGTTTTTTTTGTCTAACCATTTAAATCTAAATTGATCTTTATGTAATTCACTTATGGTAGTAGAAAGATACTTGTAATTTTCCTTTAATTTTTTGATGACATCATAATCAAATTCGAGAACTGCTTGCAATTTGTAATCATTCGGTCCTGGCGTCCTTGATTCAGACTGATTTCCCATTTTGCTAAAAGTCCATTTTGCCTTTGATGGAGGGTAGGTCTCTAGGTTAATAAGTTTATTTAATTTAACTAGATTATTAGAAGAATCAGGTATAGCGGGATTGGATTCAACTGAACACGCATAATTTATACACCAAAAAAGTAAGAAAATAGGAAGTTTCCAAATGTAGGTTTTTGTTATCATCGATATTGCCTTTATTATGACCTAACTAAGAAGCATAGGGATTTAGAAGTGGGTTTCTGTCCATCTTTTCTTAGGTTTTTCAGGTACGTGTATTTTATTTACAATTTAAACGGTTTCCATTTTTCGCCAACTCGATTGCGTACCGCTCCAACTCCTAATGGCATTTCAAACAAATCGTTTAGAGAGTTGTCTAATTCTACTGCGTTTTTTAAAGAAATAATCTTTGCATTTCCTTCTGTATGTTCATTCAGTCCACATAAGAATTGCCAATCTCCGTCACTGTCATGAATAGCATATAAAATGGGATTTTTCTCATCTAGGACATGATTGCAAGTGAAAACAGCTTTATTTTCTGCATCACTAAATTTAAATTCAGGTTTACCTTTTTTTCCTTGTCCGAATAGATTCAACATACTCATAAATGTTATGGTAATCAGTAAAATTCTTTTTGTCATTTAACTGATTTTGGGTTTATTAATGGATGTCAATATTGTTGTTTTCAAAGTTAAATTTTATTAAATCAACTCATTTTGAAATTTGAATTCCATTTTTATTGTTTTCTATATATCCTAAATATACAATTAATTCTTTCCCTGAATTATCAATTTATTTTAAAGACTCCCAATACCTCTCAAAAGAAAAGCAATTCGTCAACAATTCTTCCTGATCATTAGGGAATTCCTTTTTCAGCTGATTGTAATATTTATTGTTTTCGTAATAGTTTTTGTTAAAACGAGCGCTCAAAGATTCACATTTTCCGGCCATGCGGAGGCAAAGGGCTTGAAAGTCGCTTGATTGCGTGGCTTGTTTTGCGAGCATGTAGTATTTTTTGGCGTTTACACAAGTGTTGAAATCAACGTTGTCGGCGTAAATGGTGTTGTAATTGTGTATTGACCAATAGTAACGTTTCATCATCCAGGAATTTCCGTATTGCGTCATGTTGTAGTAGCAATTCGCTATTTCGAACAAAACTTTCGCTCTTGCATTTCCTTTCAACTTTTTGCTTTGTTTGATTCGCTTTTGTAATTCTTGGGCGATTTCTAGTTTCGTATATGAAATCGTGTCGCCTTTTGTTTTCTCGTGACTAGAGTAGAAGTCGGCATAAAATGGATTGGCTTGTAAATAATCATCGTAGTTACGTGCTTCCGATGACCAATATTCAACTGGAATTTCCTCCCAAATGGCAATTGATTTCTTTAGATTTTCTTCTCGTAAATACTTTGTTCCTATCAGGTCTAACCAGTTCAATTTGTCATTCAAAATTGGTTCTGTTAAGAAAGAATTTCCCTGCTTTTCAATTTTATTCCAGCCTTTTTCAATTTCAGCAGCAGAATAATTGGCGTCGAAATAATCGAAACCATCATAGTAAAAGTCAACATTGTAGGCTGCCAAGCCATTCGATTCTGACCAAGTAAATGAATTGTAATATTTGTTGTTGTGATTGATATGACTGAAGAGCAACATCGATTCGGTGATATTTCCGCTAAACTCTAATGTTCTTCCGATGGCAAAAATCAATGCATTTTTAAAACGATAATCAGTGATCAACAAAGTATCAATTTCGAAATCTTCCAATTTTGGATTTTTCGAATTCTTGACATTCAACAAAATTGAAATATTCTTTTTCCAATTTGAGAGTTCAGGAGAGGAGAAGGTTTGACTTTCTAGATGTTCCAATCCAATTTTTGGCTGATTCACCACAAGTGACAATATTGCGATACTTGCAGATTTTACGTCAGCATTAAGTTCCATGGCATCATTTGTAATCCAATTCAGCAACTTTTTTGCATACAAACGATCTTCAACGATGCGTTCTTTCATTATGCCAGATGCAATTTCTTCGTTAACTTCATGCGAACGAATTACAGGTTCATACGCGGTAATTTCAGGACCTAAAACCCAGTTTTCCAATTTATTCACTTCACGAATCACAAAGAAAGGTAAGAGTTCATTTTTGGGATCTAATTGATAAATCGTTTTGATGTTCTCCAGTGATTTCCCTCTTTCTCTTAACATGTACATCGCGTGAATATTGGCTTTTTCTTGATTTGTTTTGGCCAATTCGAGGATTTGAGATTTAGGAACGTTTTTATTAAATAAATTCCAAAGTCCACGTCGTTTTGAATGAACAGAAGCAAACAATTGAGCAACACGGAAATTTCTTTCTACCGAGTTATTTTCATAATGTAAACGGTGATATTCCGCCCAACGATCGATTGCTAATTCCGATTTTCCATAAAAATAGTGCTGATACAATTCAACAACTTCAGCTTCATTTCCGCTATAAAATTGGAACCTCAAAGCAAGAAAAGCATATCTTCTTTTGAGTATTTCATCCGTTGTGGATTCGGCTTTTTGAATGGCTAATTCTACTGCAACATTTCTTAATGAGTCATGGTAGGTTTCATCTCTTTCCCAATAGTCATTTGTGACATCATTGAGGTGAGAATATGTTTTCGCAAATACAAGATAATCGATATAGGCTTCCTTCCCATTGTATTTTAACGCATTGATAAATGGTTCGTTTTTAGCTTCATGTATTTCTTTAATACTCATGCCGTAAAGTACATGAAAAACAGATTCTTTACTTACATTATTGTCCGTCGTTTCGCACCAGTCTAAAACATTCTTATCATTCTCAGCAGAGAACTCATAAACCTCCGCAATATAGTCTGCAGAATAGTAAAATTCAGAAAGTCCTCCATTGTCAAACCACCCTGGATAGAGTAATGAGAAACGTGTTTCTTCGCCATAAGGATACCAAGGTCCGCAGGCAAATGAAATAGAGAAACTAGTTAAAAATAGAAAAGACGCTATCCAGTATTTCATGTTTGTATTGATATATTTCTTCATGGTCCAAATGGTAAATTACCACATTCATTTCGGACTGATTAATATGATTTGAGATTAACTCTGCGGCTTCTAACAAAACGGATTCGCTTATTCGTTCAATCTTGATTTTTTCTCCTTTCCGGAAATATTTATGATTAATTGAAGTGTCTTCTTTTACGATGAAATGCAAGTTATCCTTTGTGGCAACAGCAATTTCCTCGAAATTTTCGGGAACAGCATGAAAAATTCCTGCAAAACGTTGTTGATCGAAGCGATATCCAGAAGAGTAGGCTGGAAGCGCGACATCCACAGGAACAGGATATGGCGTGTCAAAATCAATGTATTTCTTTAATTCTTCGATTTCTAGTATACTGTTTTTATCTGTGTTTTTCGTTGGATTCAATAAATTATAGCACAGCAACATGATTCGGTCGACAGGCGGTGTTCCCATTTCATCTCTGTATTTGTAAGGATACAAGCGCATTGTACATGAGACAGTCTTTTGAGATTTTTCCTTTATGAGCTTAATCAATTCGAAATAGCTGTTTTGATTGGCTTTTGACCAATCGCAATCCAATTGAATTTCTGTATAAGTATTATTCTTTGCTGAATATTGAAACACTTCATTATCAACATATTTATTAACCAGGAAAATAATATTATCTGCCAACTCATTGAGTTGAATAGAACTTAATTTACTCAACACCTCATTTTCAATAAATACACAAGGTACCAATTCAGCGTTAGACATAAATTCGTTGTGTAATTTCGTGTTCGTTTTAGAAACAGGAATAGCACCAGACTTTTCATCATAAGTGACTTCAAACATCTTTAAATAAAGACGTTCACCTGCAAAAGATTGAAATAATTTTTGATTTTTTACTTCATCAACATCGTAATGAGATTGCCAAGCATAGAAACCTCGAGTAACTTCAGTTTTCTTAGAGCAGCTTGCAGTAATAATTGCAACAACGAATATTGATAGGTATTTTAATGATGTTTTCAAGAGAATAATTTATGATTTTAAAGGTAAGGGGATTTTTAAATGAAAAGGAAGAATTTGAAATATTTTTTTTCTTTTTCGCAAGTGATAAAGCGATTGAATTGGAGTGGACGCTTTGCAAAAATTCCGTGCGATGGGTGGGGAAATTTCATAAATGAAATTTGAGGAAAAGCTGATTTTGGTATTAAAGGTTTGATTCTATGAATCGATAAGAATTTGAAGCAAAAAAAACCAAGACTCGAAGCCTTGGTTTTCTTGAGTAATTGAATAAGAATGTTATAGTGGAATTCTCACACCAGCATTGATACTAGCTGAAAATGGAATTTCCACAGCCACTGTTTGACCGTTCGCTTGATTTGCAGGTAGATTTAATTTCAAATCTAAGAAGATATATCCAAAATCGATTTCTTTTTCAACTCCAGCACCAAAATTTATAGTGAAGTTGGATAAGGTTTCTCTTCCTTCTTCTACAGTTGAGTAGTATTTTGATTCATCAAATTCCTCAAGAGTAGTTTTTGTAGGTGCAAGTAGGATACCTATTTCAGCCAATCCATAGAATCCAAAATCATCTTCGTAGTCACCAACGAAATATCTTTTTCCGCCAAAATATAAATGAATGAATGAAATTTTATTTTCAGTATCAATCACTATTTGACTAGGACTTGTTTGGTTGCTGAAAGCATTTGCATATGCTCCTTCTGTTAACGTTGAAGGCAAATAAAAGTTTAATCCACCTGAAAGCACTGTTTTGTCGTCTATAGCATAATCTCCTTTTACCCCGACACCAAAGCTTTTTAGACCTGTTCCTCCAAATAAATTTAGGTAAGAAACCTGTCCACCCAAACTTAGTTGAGAGTAGGCTTGAGAAGATAAAATTGTAATAAATAGGGCTGTGGCAATTAGTTTTAATGAATTCATTTTTATATTTTTTTGTATTTGTTTTGGGAAATATTTCCACGTTTTAAAAAGTTTATTTAAAGATATGAATTGGGTACTGGAGCTCTTGTTTTGTTCATTATAGTAGTTTTTAGTAGGATAAATAATTAAGTAGATATCCTAGGTTTGATGCGCGCAAACATAATAATTTTCTCTTGAAAATGTCCCTTGAGAATTGAAAAACAAGCCTAGAATCCCAGTATTTATCGTACAGGTTTGATTACCAGATTGTAATAGTGCCTGTTAGGGTTAAAAATTTTTACTAACACTTTTTTTTAAATGCAAAAAGGTCAAAACACGGGAATGTACATAAGGCAATTTTCTTATTGAAATTTGAGGAAAGGCTGATTTTGGTCTAATATGTTTGATTTCATGAATCGAAAAAAAAATGCAGCAAAAAAAACAAGACCATGAAGCCTTGGTTCTTTTTTCTATTTTGTATCCGAAAATGTCATTGCAAAAGGGATGTTTTACAAAACTTCTGTTCGATGTGTTTGGTTGCATTACCCCACTTTCAAAACAATCTTTCCTTTGATTTCACCTTCTTCAACCAGTTTATGGGCCTTAACAGCTTCACTTAATGGGAGCGTTAATCCTATTTCTGGTTTGATTTTTCCATCTTTCAATAGATTTAAAAGTTGAGACATATCTTCTTTAAACCAATCTGGATGTTTTTTGTGCAATTCACTAATGATGTAAAATTTAGCAGAAGGTTTCCAGGGAAGTATGTTCCAAAATAGAATTTTAAAGAAGTCCAGCACAACATTTCCATCTTTTCCATTGGCAGAATTCTGATAACCAAAACCAACCAAAGTTCCTTTTTTCTTGAGTACTTTTAAGGAACGCGGAAAATAACTTCCTCCAATTGGATCAAAAACAGCATCGATACCATTTGGTTCTTCCTTTTTTAAAACTTCAAGGAAGTCTTCGTTTTTATAATCGATAGGAATAGCGCCATATTGTTTGATAAAATCGTGCTTTGATTTGGATGCTGTACCATACATTTTTAGGTTCATCAATTGTCCAAGTTGAAGTATGGCAATTCCAACGGCACCGGAGCAAGCATGAATTAGTATCGTTTGACCATTTTTGACTTTTGCGGAACGATGAAGCATTTGGTAGGCCGTTATATAGGAGAGTACCAAGCTCACACTCTCTGAATCCTCTAAATTATCTGGGACAGGAACAAGAGTTTTTACATCCAAGCAAATATATTCTGTGTATGCTCCAATTACCGTCAGCTCAGCAATTTTTTGACCGACTTGGAAATCTGTTACTCCTTCTCCGAGTTTATCAACTGTTCCAATAAGATCATATCCAGGAGAAAATGGAGGTTTGTTTTTGATTCCTAAATAAATTCCTCGTCGAATGAGTGTGTCAGTAAAAGCAGCGCTTGTAACAGAAACCTTTACACGAACTTGGCCTTCTTTGGGTTCGGGAAGTTTTGGTTCGGTAACTACTTTTAAAACTTCAGGACCACCAAATTCTGAGATGATTATCTTTTTGTATTCCATGGATGTAAATATAGCGGATTTGATAGGAATGGTGCGGGGGAGATTGTTAAGATTATACCTGGTTCATAGTTCAAATAGTTGTTGAGCTTTTTAACTGATTTTAGTTTTAATTTAAGATTTATAGTTTTAAAAAATTAAATTCTATATTTTTATAAAATGACTACTCTGAAAAAAATCTATTTACAACAATGTGCAACTTTGATTTGTACATTGTTTTTATTCTCGAGCTCCCTATTTTCACAATTTGAGTTCATGGGAGAAATACCCTATGATAAACGAGGTGATTTTTACGATAGTTATTCAAATGTATCTGTAGTAAAGATGCAATCTAATTTGTATTACGCATCGAGAAATTATCGCAGACAACTCTATGTGTTAAATGAAGATGAACGTGTTCCGAAATTGGTTAAAGATTTCGGTTATGAATCGGTTTCTTCTAAATTTTATGAAATAAATGAAAATTTATATTTCTTCGTCATTGATGATCACCCTGATGTCTTAGAGTTGCACATGTGCAATGCAGATCAGGAGGTAAGTCAAATCCTATCACATGATAATCCAGATTATCTAAGGAGTTTTTATCAACACAACGAAAACTTATTTTACGAAGTTGAAAAAGAATACAGGGAAATACTTTTTAAATTTAATACCCATACTCAAGAACAAGATACATTATATCAAAGTACTGGAGATTTGAGGTTCATTAATGTCTTTGAAGAAGGACTTTTGTTTATAGAACACTTTACTCCTTCGATTGGTAATGTGATTTTATTGGATCATAATGGAGTTAAAACCATTTTGGCAAATGATAGCTATCAGTATGTATATGACCCCTATTTAGTACCAACGAGTGACACTTTAAATTGGTACGTACGAAATAATTTTAACTCAGACTCAGTTCATGTCGTAAGGATTAACAGAAATACATTTGAGACTTCAACAATTACTGCAAATAATATTCAAGAGATTCATCCTACCTCAAATAATGAGTGTAACGTTAGAACAGAAGGTTATTCAGGTGGTTTTTTTAAAGGAGAATTTGTAAATGATAGTTTGATTATTGGGGCTGAGATGAAGCTGAAAAGTGAGTTGTTAAATAAAAATCATTCCTATTCACTTGAGTCGGGACGGAATAAAATTTATAGTATTGTTGACCACGATTTAGGAATAGAGTTAGGTGTTGTAAATCAGAATGATTCAATAGAATTGATCAAAGATTTAAATGAAGGGGAATTTTCTAGCGTACCTTTTCGATATTGCAGTATAGGAGGCACTCCGAGTTATAACACAGCGTTTTTCGAACATGATAATAAATCATATGCTTTTTTAAGTAATGGTAATGATGAAAGTGTTTACCTCTATGAAGTAAGACCTGATTCCCTGGTATCATTGAGTAAAGCACCTGAATTCAACTCTTCAAGGGTAAGGATACTTCCTTATGATGATTATATTTATTACATAACTCAAAATTCACAATCAGAATTAAGTAAAGTTTATAGGTGGAAATGGAACGCTGTTGTAAACCCTCAACCCACCAACAGATCTTTTGATTCAGAAACGTGGTACACAGAAATTGGATTTGATCATGAGGGTAGAGTATGTGTGGAATATGCAGACAATTTACGATCTCAAAACACAATTATTGATAATGCAGGGGCAACCTATGTTAGTTTTACAAATAATCAATACGGAGGTTTGCGTGAGGATAATATTTATTATGATTTAGCGAGCAAATCACGTGTTAAAAATAGAATATCAGATGTTTATGCCAAATATGACAAGTATGGCGAACTTCAGTGGATGAAAGGAATAGGAAGTTATTACAAACTCTTTTCTGATTATGATCAGTTTTCATTGGATAGTGAAGGAAATGTTCATGTTTATGGAGTTTTATACAACGAAGGTTATTTTGATTCTGATACCCTAGCGCTAAGTGAATCTAACAGGTATTGGGCAAAACTAGACAGTGAAACTGGTGACGTCACAGATATTAAAATCTTGTATAAAACAACATTTACAGATGACCCTGAATTTTTTAAAGTTGAGGTTGATGGTGAAGACAATTTTTATATGTCTGGAAAATACAATGATTATGAACTTGATTTAAACGACACTATACTGTTAAGTGATTGGACACATCAAAGTTTTTTAGCAAAATATGATGATGAAGGTAATTTTATATGGGCCAAAAATGTTTTAACCAATTGGAGTGATTTTATTGGTGATATTAGAAGTATAGAACTGAATAAAGAAACCAAGGAAATTCTTGTTTATTGTTCTCAAAATAGGAGTTGGTCATGTGCCACTGATAGTTGGGGAGGTGTATTAATTGTTTATGATTTTGATGGTAATGAAAAACAAAGGTTGGTAATCTCGGGAAACAGCCTGCACTATAATGGTGTGGCAACACAACTGAATGACGGAAAAGTATTAGTAAAAGGACTTTCAAGTGGTGTAATTCAGACTGATATATATGAATTTCAAAATGAGATAGGGAATGAGTGCTTCGAAGTCTCAGAATATACCTTGATTTATGATCAAAAACAAAATAGAGTATTGAGGGCAAATGTTACAACGGACAACCAAGGAATGGTACCACTGCAAGTAAAGAAAGACGAAAACTACATCTACTTTATGGGTGAAGATTTTGAAACTAAAAACACCATGATTCAACGGTATAGCTTAGATGGAGAATATAAAGGGAAGAAGTTGATCAATCAAAGAGCTTGGGAGGCATCTTTTGATGTTAAGGATGGCTTTTTTGTTTTAACTGGTCCAAGTTTTTCGGCAGATAGTGAATATCCAATTTCCGATACCTGGAGATATTCACCAGTTCTTTCTGTATTAAAATTTGAAATTGATGATTGGGTTTTAACTCCACAAACAATTCGACCAATGGATGTTAGAAATGTTGATGAAAACCTAAACTTAAATGTATATCCTAACCCTTTCACATCTACATTCGAAATTAATTTTCAGGATATGGAGTTTGATTTTGAAAACTATAAAATTGTCAACGCCATGGGTCAATTAATTCAAGAAGGAAAAGTCCTAGATCAGAACTTTTTAAAGATAGATTTAACTGGTCAAAGAAAAGGTGTTTACTTTATCAATTTATATGGCGAAGATGAAAGTAAAACAGCTAAACTGATTAAGCTATAATTCTTTTGACTAAAATCATTAATTAAATAGTATAACTAAATTATATTTGCGTTATGTCGATTTCAATTATTCATGCCAGTTAAGCATCTTTTATACACCTTACATACATTCCGCTGCTGTTATTATTATTTAAAACATGTATTTGGCCACGTATATAATCAATTGAAATCATTTGTACAAAGGGTTGTGATTCATTTGCGTTTATAAAAGTGAAGTTTCCGTAGGAATTTTTTCCATAAAAAGAACTAGGACTTACTTGGTATCCTCCAGGGAGAGCTGTAAATCCAGATAGATTATTAGCTAAACCATTTGGACTTTCCCATAAGCCAGTTCCGTCTTCTAAGACACCCGTTGATTTCATTTTTCCTCCAACAAACTTGTTATTCCCTAAATACGTAAATAATTCATCCCAATCATAGCTTGTTGGCACACTCCAACCACATGGGCAGATATTTCTACTATCTAAAATGGCATAACCGGAGTACATCATGCCATAAGTGTTGAAGTTGCTTGTGTCATAGTCATAATACACTGACTGTGCTTCGTTATAGCGTTCAAAATAGATGGTGTCATTCACCGAGAATGGAATTGAATCTCCATTACAGTATTGAGAACTTTTCAAATTTTCAGCCATCCATTCTTGATTTCCAAGAATTATAGTCTCATAATTATTTCCTGAAGCATCAGAAACGCCATTTCCATCTTTAAAATATGAGCCAGACATAAAGGATTGGACATCTCCATAAACAGTATCTTCAAAAGTAATAACATAAGGTCTTACATAATATTGCGTTTCAGCCTCTACACTCAAATTTATGCTCACGTTTTCTTTAAACTCCTCTTCATTCTTAACCTTATGATTAAAATATGAAACTTCAGGATCAACGGTAATAATTGTTCCACTTTCTCGAAAAATAGGATTTCCTTCTACGGTTACATCATATTCTATAATAACAATAATATCAGAGTAGAATTGAGTTTTTACATCTGAAAAAGAAATGGAATCATCAATTTTAACTCCCTCTTTATTGCAAGAGGTGAATGCAAAAATAACTAATATCAGTAGTGATAATTTTTTCATGTTACTAAAATAGTTAAAAAACATGAGATTCAATTACAGTGTTTTTTATCAATAATTATTGATTGAATTTGATTTTCTTCTATATAATTACGCTACAGTTTCGCAAGGAGTTAATCATTGAAATTAATTGTTGAAATTTCGGCGTCGATTGAATTTATTTTAAAGTCTGACAAAGATCTATTCCATATAAAAATAGATACATCACAATTATCTTCGCGGTATTCTTTGAAGTGGAAAGTATAATTTTCATCCTCAACTAAATTTGCTTTATTTCTAGGAACTGGTGTTAACCCTGCTGTAAAATATGAAATACTCTTTTCTTGATTTGCTAATTGAACAACCAAGAGAACACTATCTGGGCTAAGTTTTTCAAAAGTTTCCCATTTTACATTCACTTCTAACCACAAACCTTGACTTTCATAGGTGTCAATATTCTTCTTTGGAATACCACAATATTCTACATTTTTACAATCGAAATTTTCAACTTTATGATGATATACTGATTTTAGTTCTGCATTGAAAGGCTCAATATCAGAATAACCACCAAAAATGTCTTTAAAAGACTCGTCTGTTTCTAAGAAAACAAATTCATATTTCTCTTTTGTCATAAAATCTGGAGACAAAATTTGATTTTCATATTGGTAAGTTTGGACTAGGTTTAAAGCAGAAAAAATGACACCAAGGGAAAGCAAAACATATTTTTTCCAATTAGTGAAATGATCCAAAAGAACAGCCAAGCCCAATGCCATAATTCCATATATATCGATAAAAGGTCGTTGTCCGAATGAGGATCCATAATACCAATTCCACCAACTACTCGTTATATAAATGAAAAATAAAACGAAGAAACTAAGACCAATTGCTAAAAAAACATTCTTTTTGAACCAGAAGAATAATCCAATTGTAGAAATAATCATCAATGGAGTATAAATCCACCAACCTTTTCTAAAACTAAAGAGCACATCTGTGATTCTAGGTTCCGAAAAGTTAAAACCTTCACCAGCATAACTCCAAATAAACCATTGACCAGTTTGTAAATACCACAAATAGGGTTGAACAAACAGAATTGCAATAAAAATAATGGCAGAAAAATAAGTGCTTCTATCGCCGAGGATTGATTTCCATTCATTTTTCCATTGAATGTAATTGTTTGAAAGAAAGGGGAAAAGGAATAGAACGCAACCATTAATTGGACGAATCAAGACAATCAGGGCTAAAACAATGCTAAAAGCAATCAGATTTTTGGTTTTACTTTCATTTGAAACCCAATAACTCCTTGCCAAATAAAGTCCGACTGAAATTAATGAAAAGGAGTAAACATGGGACATAGAAGGACTCAAAGTGCTATATGACAGCAAATTTGTTCCAAAGAATAATAAAAGTAATGTTGCAGAAATAGAGAATTCTGAAAAATTATATGACTTTAATAATTTCCGAAGAAAATGCAATCCTAGAAATAGATAGAATAATCCTGCAAATGCGACAGAAGTTTGATACGGAATAGAAAATCCATTCTGTTCATATCCGAAAAGATAGGCTGATAAATGGCCTGCAGCAAAAAAAGGACTAATGAGTACAGCAGTACCTGAAAAGTATTTATTATAGGCTGTACTGTCATTCAAAGGTAAAATGAATGTGCTATTTTCGAACTTATCTGAAAAGTCGTCATGAATAAAGATAGAAGGTAAATAGTTATAATATCCAAGGCCATCACTAGAAATAGTGTTTCGATTATTTCCATTCATATCCGTTAATCCCCCGTGAATTGAGAACAAAATTGCTGATACTGAAATTATAATCAGACAAATATTAGATGGGGATATGAATTTATTTTTTAACAAACTCAATTGTTTTAATTTATGGAGTGAATTTAAAAGTTTGGATTCTTTCAAAGAAGAATATCAATATTTTCTTTATTCAAGGGTTGTAAAAGTAATATTTTTAAGTAAGACTAATTTTATAATTGAATGAAAAAAGGCTAGAATTGAGTCGTCCAAAAAAAATGAATTAAGTAGCATACAATCTAAAGATGGAGTTTAGATTTCCCTTGTTTTCGCATAGGAAAAAGCGGTTGCCTTGTACGGACGCTTTGCAAAGCGTCCGTACTACGGCAGGGAAATTTCATTAATGAAATTTGAGGGAAAGGTTGGTTTGCTGGGGACGGTTTGAAAACCGTCCGTATGGACGGTTAATTCTTAACCTGATTGAAATTAGGTAGTGAAATATTTAGTAGGTTTGTTATTTTGAATTATTTATTTCATGTCCACATACTACACAACATTAGAAATATCGGAAAATGCAGATTCATCTGAAATAAAAAAAGCTTTCAGAAAACTAGCCAAACAATACCATCCAGATTTAAATTCATCGGAAAACGCGAAAGATAAATTTATTGAAATTGAAGTTGCATATAGTTGTTTGTCTGATAGAAAAACGCGTTTGGCTTATGACAGATTGCTTAAGATGCAACGTATGCAGCGAGCGAATCCAAGGGTCAAGCAAAAATATCAGCAAGATGTAAACCGTAGAACGAGAAAAGGAAATAGTAGGGCACAAGCCCATTCGAAAATGAATTACCAACAATACAAAAGAGATCAATTGTTTCGTTATTCCATACTTTCTGTCGCTTTGAAAACTTTATTTACTATAATAGCAGGAGCGATTTTGATGGTTGCCTTCGTTCGTTTAGGTAGGGTGTTGTATGGACCAAACTCTGATGAATGGGGTCAAAATTTAAGCATCTATTTTCTAGCATTTGTCTACATTTTCAGCTTAATTGGATTGATATATTTGTATGAGTATTTTGTGAAATATGTGATTGTTGGAAAACCAAAAAATAATGGATAGGTTGGTTGGGTTGAAGTTCATAATGTTTAAGAAAAAAATGTTATTAAAAGATGTATGAGGAATCTTTTCCTTCTTTTTCGCAAACGAAAAAGCGGTTGCCTTGTATGGACGCTTTGCAAAGCGTCCGTACTATGGCAGGGAAATTTCATTAATGAAATTTGAGGGAACAGTTTTCTGTCAAGCTTAAATCTCGGCTAAGGGGTAGCAGCGGCATCCTTTTTATTATCACGAGTTGAAAACTCGCGGAAATAAAAAGATATAGCGAATGACCCGACCTATTCAATTCTTTGTATTTGCTTTTTAAATGGAGCTATTTTGGTTAAAGAATTGAATAGGGCAGCCCCAAAAGAAAAAGATAAATTTGAGAATTTTGAAAGTGATTCGTAATGAAATACATTTGAACTTAAACTCATTCGTAATTGCTCAATTCTTAATTTTAATTTCGTTCTATAATCAACCTCGACATCGCTTCTGGATAACCACGTTCTATAGCTAATTCCGCTGAAAGTTCATCAATTTCATTTTTAGAAACAGCTTCGAGTAATGAATTTTGGATAATTCTTTTTGAAATAAAAGGAACAATTTTCTCTTCTTGAATTTTATCTAAAATCTGATTGGCCACAGTTAATGCTGAAGAAGCCTTCACGATTTCGCTTCTTGCATAAGATTTATATGGAAAACTTACTTCGCCAACCCTTAAAGTTGCGTCATCACCAGGAATTTGTTGGGCTCCAAAAAGGGGAGGACCGCCAACCGTCGCATTTGTAAAAGATGGAACGAACTTGGAAACGGAGTCAATTGCATTTTCTGTTCTCGTTTTTATATCATCCGATTCCCAACCACGAAACAATTTTTGATTGATGTCATCATTAAATTCTGGTTGTGCTTCATCATCATTAGAATGTATTAATCCATCCTTGAATAGGGTGATATTTTGGGTCATCCCGTGAATTTGATAATAATCTTGACTGTAGGGAGTTAATTGTACCATTCCGTTAGGCGTACCGCGTTCTCCATGGAAGATCAACTCAGGAATTAAACCAGAGATAGGCTGCCATTTTGAAACATAGGCTGCTTTAAATTCAATTAGTCTACCCGAATTGATGTGAAGAGACTCGTCGAATTTTCCTGTTTTAAATCCACAAGAATTGACTAAATAATTGACCTTAAAAACTTCATATTCTGTATGGATTTCCCAATTGTAGTCGACATTTTCATTGCGAACGTCTTTAATTAGCTTTACCTCAGTATTCGTTTTTAAAAGACACTTTTCCGATTTATTTAAGGCCAGTTGTGCTTGAGCTCCTAATCTAAACTGATTCCATCCATATTCTTGAACTAAAGTAATTGGAGTTTTCAATTTTTCGTAATCAATAAATTTAATCGCATTAGTGATCCATTGGTCTGGAGTACTCGGGATATCAACTGTTGGTTGCTTTGCTAACTCAATTAAATCTTCTTTTGAATATGTTTTATAATAATTTTCTGGAGTTCCGAGAATTTCATTTAACGGATCTTCATCAATTAAAGTTTTGTAGTATTCAACCAGCATATCTAAACGATGCTGAATCATATCAACATCATATTTTTGTGATTTTGGAATACTAATAAACGTAGGTCTTTTATCGATAGATTGCGGAAATAAGCGCGCCATTTCAATGGATTGTTTCATCAGCAAACGGCATTGTTCATCAGAAATATCAGGATAAAGATTTCCACCGGCATGCAAATGACAGAAAGGCGGACCGTTCACAACACTATTTTCTTGTTCGAACAAAACAGTATCAATTCCGTATTTAGCCAATTCTAACGCGGTAACAACGCCCGAAACACCACCTCCAATGACACCTACATTATAAATTTTATCCATTTTAGAAATAGTTTTGTAAATCGGCAAAATCATCGACAACTAAAGTTGGGTGGTAATCAGAGATTTTTTCATTATAATTATATCCATAACTCACACCAATACTTTCCATTTTAGCATTTTGAGCAGCGAGAATATCATTTTTTGAATCTCCAATCATAATACTTCTTTCAATTGATGAATTTAGCGTATTTACTAAGTGAACAAGCGGTAAAGCATTTGGTTTTTTCTCGGCCAAAGAATCTTCTCCAACCCAAGATTTAAAGAAATGTTTAATTTTTAAAGTATCTAAAATAGGTTCGATAAATTTGAAAGGCTTATTTGTGCAAATTGCCATTTTAACTCCTTTTTGATCAAGGTAGTTTAAGGTTTCAAGAACGCCAGGATACATGAAAGTATCTTCGCACGTTATTTCATTGTACGCTGACAAATAAATGTCGAACGCTTCATCAAACTCTATTTTTATTTCACTATTCTGATTCACCGATGCTTCTAAAGATCTTTTCACCAAAGGTTTTGCGCCATTTCCGATAAAAGGAGTCACTTGCTCAATGGTTAAAGCAGACAAGCTGTAATGCGACAACATTTTGTTGATAGCTGATGTAAGATCTGGAATACTGTTTATGAGTGTTCCATCAAAATCGAAAATAATAAGTTCTTTGTCCTTGAAATTCACAATACTTGTTTTACTGCAAAGATAAGGATTTATTGAGGTTAGCGTGTGGTTTCTTATCGGGAATTATTGAGGAATAGATAGGGTTCTTAAAAAAGAAAAAAACTAGTAGAAATCATTTTTTTGAATAATATGCAATTCCATTATCTGGTGTGGGTGGACGTTTTACAAAACGTCCGTACCAGATGAATTGCTTTTGCTCAAGAGCAAAAGAGGTGAGAGTTAGAACCCACTTGAGAGAGGTTTCATCTCGTTTGTGGGGGATGCGCTAATTCTAATTTTGTTTTGATTTAAAATCCATAAAAGAGTCCTAAAGGGCTGCCAAGAATATTGATGAAGTTTTTTCGAGGACGTGGCTTAACTTTTATTCCACATCTTCGGGCTTTGCGAAGTATGAAAAACGGCAATAATAATTATTTCATTTTCGTTGATGTTAAAATGCACACCGTAAGGGAATTTATTTAAAAATGCCACTCTGGTTTGATTGTAACGAATTTGAATCTTCAGCGGGTTTTCTGAATGTTTTGGATGGTTTTGGAGATGTGTTTTTCAAAGTTTAGGCCTAGATTATCTTTTTGATCTTCATACCAAAGAAAGGCGTCTCGGATATCTAGCTCAGCGGCTTCTGAAATAGATAAAGAATATTCAATTATGGTTTAAAAATATCTTGTTTGGCTTCACTCCAGCTTCTAGTTTTCATTTTTCCTTCTTGTAAAAGTTCTAATCGTCTTTGAACTTCTTGTTGCTGTTCTAAAGGAATATTTACTTCATCATTCTTAATCTCTAAACCAAGCTGATTAACGAGTTCCATAAAGAAGTTTAATTTTGTATCGGGAACTTTTAATGTAATTTCTTTCATGATGTTATTAATTTAGTAATTGCTTTTAGAATAAAATCCTACCATCACATTATTAAACAAATATAATGCAAATAAATGCAAATTAAAAAAGTGATTAATTAATATTTGACAAGAAAAAACACTTACTTTAGAAATGTAAATGAACCAGACAGCGCAAGTTTATGTTTTTCGACCAAAAGATTATTCATACAGCAGTGTTATTGATTTTAGCGGGGAGAAAGGAATTTTATATGGAGTAGTGTTGGTAAATATCTGAAAATAGTTATAGTTTTAACTTTGGTAGAAGCTAGGATTCATACTACCACGAGAATAATCTCGCCGTAGCGAGGTCGAGGAATGTTTTCTCCCCTTGCCGTATTTTGGGTTTTACAGTATCAAAGAAGGTATGAGCCCATGAAAAATGATTTAGTTATCCCTATCACAATAAAAGGTAGTTTTTAATATGTATAAATTTATTTTAATCCTTATAACAGTTGTACTTTTTTCATGTAAGAGTGAGAAAAATATGTTAATCCAGTTTCCTTCGAAATTTTATGAGAAATGTAATATAAATAGTTCAGAACATCTGTTTTTTATCGTAACAGGTGATAATTTATACGAAAAAAAGAATGTAATTGATAGTATGGTTGTCAAAGAAGCGCTTAAAGAGAAATCAATAACTATAACTTTATATAAGGAAGGTTGGGGTATTGACAGCACTAATTTTGGGCAAGATATTGAACCTTTTGGAAGTGAGTGGGAATCCTACCTTGGAGACTATAGATATGCCGTTTATCAGATTTCGAATAATGAAATTCAAAGGAAGCAACTTTATGACAAGCGGAAGTTAATAGAACTTAATGGAAAAAAGATTAATTAACCCACGCTACCTATTAGATATTCGCTTTCTCGTGGCCTTGGGTTTCCATAC
>NZ_PVSS01000019.1 GCF_003025005.1 Brumimicrobium mesophilum | reverse complement strand
ACCTCTTCTTAAACCACAGGCATATGCCATGATTAACATAGTACGGTGTTTCAAATTAAGTGGTGCACCTAAAATTTTCTTGACTTCTTCTTTACTCAATGCATTTGGTAATCGCTTTTCTCTCCTAGGCCTTTGAATTAACTCAATCTCTAATTTCCTTTTCTCAACTGTTTTAAAAAATAATTTCAGGGCGTTTATAAATTGATTCTGATAGGAATTGGATAGTTCTATTATCTTGACCAATGGGCCAAATCCATATCTATTCTTAATATTAAATTTATAACTAAGTTTTAGGACGCGCATTATCTTTTTTTGAAGTTGAAACGTGCTGAAAGTCGGGAATAATGGCGGAAGCTTTTCAGCTTGACTGAAGAGATCACCGACATTATCGACTTTTAGGAGTGGAGACAAAGGAAAAGATCAAGCGCTAGACTTTTTTGTTTCTTTTTTGGGTAATGCAAAAAAGAAAAGAATTAAAATTAAAGCATAAGTATGGTTTGAATCGTTATGTTTATCTATGGAGTTTCGGCCTTAGAATAATTATAAGAGACATTGTCAAATCGTATAATATCGTCATTTTCTATTTCGGAAATAGGTTTATCCTTATAAAACACTAAAAAGACACGCATAACATTCATGTAGGTGTTTTCCGTACTTTTAGAATAGCGATGAGCTGTGAGCCAATCTTTGAAATTCTTTAGTTGTTCAATTTTTTCCTCCGAAAGAGTGTCTTTATCGTAAATAGGCAGACCAAATTGCTTTCGATAGATCTTATTATCAGGTAAATGCCATGTTTTCTTTGTAGCACTCCATTTTGCACCACGAAGCTTTTTAAATCGTTGGCGTAATTCTGGTTTGTTTTCAAAAACTACAGCAATTCTAGACTGTCCTTTATGGGTGATTTTAGATGCTTTAAATTTATACATGATTTAGGTTTTATTCAGTAACTCTTATTTAAGTTAATAAAAAAACATTCATTAGTACGATGTAAAATAGAATCATTTCTTCACGGCCCTGACGGAAATGGAAATCCTGTTGAACTGTTTTGCTCAGCTGTATTCACGAAAAGAGCGACCAACGGAATGCTCCTTTTTGAGAATTAATTCGTATTTGATAATTCCTAATCCGATAGCTATTGGATCCTAATTGTCTAAACAGCGTAGCAAAAACAGGAAACAGATTGGAATTGTAGGCAGATATAGGACGCCTTATTTAATTACGAATTTTATAATTACGAATCAACGAATTCACTACTTGAGAATTTTAGAATCCGGCACTTTCGACAAGCTCAATCACCGGGCGTAAACAAATTAAATCCATCCAAAAACTCACTGCAACTCTGTGCAAACTTTACGAATCTCCGCGAAATCTTTGATGACTTCGGGGTGAAATTTTTGAATCCTCCTTTACAATGAAAACGGACATTTACTCCCTCTGGTCATGTTATCGCTTTGCTCAGTTTATAAAACGTCCCTACATTGTATCTTCGATTTATGTTTGTCCTTGGAATCTTTCATTCCTGGAATCCTTGAATCTTTAATCCACTCATGCTTTAAACAGTAAACATTCAACAAAAAAAACTATCTTTGCGTAAAATTTTTAAACTATGATTCAACGCGTTCAATCCCTTTATTTATTGCTGACATTAGGTGCTTTGATAATCTTGAGTGTCGGAACTGATGTTTTCGTTACTGAAGTGGCTCAAAAAGACCAGTTTGACATTATTAGTCATGGGAATGTTTATGGAGTTCAGAAAGATCTTCATGTTCATGGCGATTTAACTGACGAAAATATTACTTTGTTGAAAGAAGCTACTGGTAAGGTGGATATTGATGGAGATATGATAGGAATTCCTACCTATTATTTCCCGTTTTATTCAATTACAATACTGCTTTCTATGCTGACAGTCGTGGTATTGTTAGGCTATAAAAACTTGAAAAGACAATTGAAATTAGGTCGCTTATTGTTTGTGCTTAACTTCTTGTTGTTTGGCGCATCAATCGCATTATATTACCTTTTACGCAGTAACACCATTCCAGAATCTTCAGATTACACAGCTAGTGTGCATCTATCGTTTGGTTTTTACTGCATCGTTATCGCTTTGGCATTTTCATTCCTAGCAAATATTGGAATTCGTCGTGACGTACGACTTATTAAATCTATAGATCGTATCCGTTAATGAATTATTTATCAGTTGAACAACTAACAAAAACGTATGCAGACCGTACGATTTTTGAAGATATTAGCTTTGGTATAGACCAAGGTCAAAAAGTAGCACTTGTTGCTAAAAACGGAAGTGGAAAGTCTACTTTAATTCGCTGTATCATGGGTGAGGAGCCTTTCGATAGCGGACGCGTAGTTTTCCGGAATGGAATCAATATCGCTTATTTACAGCAAGCCGATGATTTGAATCCTGAAAACACGATTTACGAAGAAGTTTTCGATCATGATTTACCGAAATTAAACGTCTTTAAAAAATATTCTAAAGCTGTTCGTGAAAACGATGAAATGGCGATGGCAGAGCTTTTTGAAGAAATTTCAGAATTAAATGCTTGGGATTTAGACAGTCTTGTTGAACAAGTTTTATCTAAATTAAAATTAGATAATCACGGTGCAAAAATAAGCACGCTTTCTGGAGGTCAACGTAAACGTGTAGCCCTGGCGAAAGTACTGATTTCAGAACCTGACTTTTTGTTTTTGGATGAGCCTACCAATCACCTCGATTTAGATATGATTGAATGGTTGGAAGAGTACCTTTCAAAATCGAATTCTACATTATTCATGGTGACGCACGACCGTTATTTCTTGGAAGTAATTACGGACATCATTTATGAATTAGAGGACGAACAAATTTACCGTTACAAAGGAAATTTCTCCTATTATTTGGAGAAGAAAGCAGAACGTGAAGAAAACAAAGCAATTGAGGTTGGAAAGGCCAGAAGTTTATTCAAATCAGAATTACAATGGATCAGAAGACAACCAAAAGCACGTGGAACGAAGCAAAAAGCAAGAACGGATGCTTTTGAAGGAATCAAGAAAACTGCAAGTCAGAATATAGAAAAAGAAGAACTCGAAATTCCAATTAAAATGGAGCGTTTGGGATCTAAGATTTTGGAATTGCACAAGGTTTCTAAAAAATACCCTAATTTAAATATCCTAGATAATTTAACCTATACTTTTAAACGTCAAGAGCGTTTAGGAATTGTTGGTCCAAATGGAGTTGGGAAATCTACACTTTTACGCATAATTACAGGAGAAGAAGAAGCGGATTCTGGAAAGGTGGTTATCGGAGATACTGTTGTTTTTGGATATTATTCGCAAGCCAACATCGAAGTCGACGAAAACATGAAAGTGATTGACGTTATTCGTGATGTGGCAGAATTTATTCCTTTAGAAAAAGGAAGAGAAATGTCAGCAGCACACTTCTTGGAGAAATTCTTGTTCCCACGTCATATGCACTACAATTATGTGTACAAATTGAGTGGGGGAGAGCAACGCCGTTTGAAACTGATGAAAGTTTTAATGTCGAATCCTAACTTCTTGATTCTCGATGAGCCAACCAACGACTTGGATATTTATATCTTGAGTGTATTGGAGGATTACTTGAAGAATTTCCAAGGTTGTTTAATTGTTGTCTCTCACGACCGTTATTTCATGGATAAAATGGTGGATCACATTTTCGTTTTCGAAGGAGACGCTAAAATCAATGATATCACAGGAAATTATACGGCATACAGAACTCAGTTGAAAAAAGATATTCTTGAAGAACAAGCGGAGAAAAGAATTGAAAAAGCTGAAGCCAAGAAAGAATTAATTGAGAAAAAGGTTGAAGAAAAGGTTGAGAAACCAGCAGAGAAACGCAAATTGAGCTTTAAGGAAAACCAAGAATTCAAAACATTGGATTCCGAAATCGAAAAGTTAGAAACGGAAAAAGAAGAACTCACAGCGATACTTTCTGGCGGAACTGCTACTTCAGAAGAATTGAACGAAGCAAGTAAACGCATCGGAGAATTAATGTCGGATTTGGAAACAAAGACGGAGAGATGGATGGAATTGGCGGAGTATGCGTAAACGCATAGTTTTGAGGGAGAGCGTTTAGGGAGAGATGATTTGATTTTAGGATTTCTGTGTGTTTAAATGTAAACGCTTTAAAAAAAGAGATCCCTCGTCGTTGCACTCCATCGGGATGACGATTTTTGGTTTTAATAGGTCGAGAGAGAAGATGTTCAAGCTCCGCTTGAACATCTTCTCTCTCGAAAACACCTCTATACAACCGTCATTCCGAACATTTTAATAAAACGACAGGTTTATTAAATTGGAGGAATCTCTTTTTCTGCTTTACAGTCTTAGTTCGAAGCGTTTCCCCCTTTGGAGGGGGATAAAGGGGGAGGACTTATTCATCCAGAGCCTTCCGGATTTCACTCGAACTGACGGGGTGATCAAAAATATTTTTCAAATTCTATAACGCTTTAAAAAAAGAGATCCCTCGTCGTTGCACTCCATCGGGATGACGATTTTTGGTTTTAATAGGTCGAGAGAGAAGATGTTCAAGCTCCGCTTGAACATCTTCTCTCTCGAAAACACCTCTATACAACCGTCATTCCGAACATTTTAATAAAACGACAGGTTTATTAAATTGGAGGAATCTCTTTTTCTGCTTTACAGTCTTAGTTCGAAGCGTTTCCCCCTTTGGAGGGGGATAAAGGGGGAGGACTTATTCATCCAGAGCCTTCCGGATTTCACTCGAACTGACGGGGTGATCAAAAATATTTTTCAAATTCTATAACGCTTTAAAAAAAGAGATCCCTCGTCGTTTCACTCTGNTGTGTTTAAATGTAAACGCTTTAAAAAAAGAGATCCCTCGTCGTTGCACTCCATCGGGATGACGATTTTTGGTTTTAATAGGTCGAGAGAGAAGATGTTCAAGCTCCGCTTGAACATCTTCTCTCTCGAAAACACCTCTATACAACCGTCATTCCGAACATTTTAATAAAACGACAGGTTTATTAAATTGGAGGAATCTCTTTTTCTGCTTTACAGTCTTAGTTCGAAGCGTTTCCCCCTTTGGAGGGGGATAAAGGGGGAGGACTTATTCATCCAGAGCCTTCCGGATTTCACTCGAACTGACGGGGTGATCAAAAATATTTTTCAAATTCTATAACGCTTTAAAAAAAGAGATCCCTCGTCGTTTCACTCTGTCGGGATGACGATTTTTGGTTTTAATAGGTCGAGAAAAAAGATGTTCAAGCGGAGCTTGAACATCTTTTTTCTCGAAAACACCTCTACACAACCGTCATTCCGAACATTTTAATAAACCACAGGTTTTAAAAATGGAGGAATCTCTTTTTTGGCTTTACAGTCTTACTTCGAAGGGTTTCCCCTTTTGGAGGGGGATTAAGTGGGAGGACTTATTCATCCAGAGTCTTCCGGATTTCACTCGAACTGACGGGGTGATCAAAAATATTTTTCAAATTCTATAACGCTTTCAAAAAGGAGATCCCTCGTCGTTTCACTTCATTGGGATGACGATTTTTGGTTTTAATAGGTCGAGAAAAAAGATGTTCAAACGTCATTCCTCCATTTTAATAAACCACAGGTTTTAAAAATGGAGGAATCTCTTTTTCTGCCTTACAGTCTTAGTTCGAAGCATTTCCCCCTTTGGAGGGGGATTAAGGGGGAGGACCTTCCTAAAAAAATCAATCTCCACTTTTCAATTATAATTGTTCTTTTTATCAAATAATAAAACTATCTTTGTCGCCTTATATAAATTAATATTATTAATAGGGGTTTCGTACCCCAACCAATAAAACATTATGGCAACAAAAATTAGATTGCAAAGACACGGTAAAAAAGGATATGCTTTTTACCACGTAGTAGTAGCAGATTCACGTGCTCCACGTGATGGTCGCTTCATCGAAAAATTAGGTACTTACAACCCAAACACAAACCCTGCGACAATCGATATCGATTTCGACAGAACGTTAACGTGGGTTGGAACAGGTGCTGAAATGTCTGATACAGCACGTGCGATTCTTTCGTACAAAGGTGTATTGTACAAAAACCACCTTATCAAAGGTGTAGCAAAAGGTGCTTTAACTGAAGCTGATGTTGAGAAGAAATTCGAAGCTTGGATGAACGATAAAGGTGCTAAGATTACTAAGAAAACTGAAGGTGCTTCAGATGCAATTAAGAAAGCAGAAGCTGATCGTTTAGCTGCAGAGCGTAAAACAAACGAAGATAGAGCTGCTGCAATTGCTGCGAAAAATGCTCCAGAAGAAGTTGAAGAAGAGGCTCCAGCAACGGAAGAAGTTGAAACTCCAATTCCAACTCCAGAAGCAGATCCTGTAGAGGAAGCTGCAAAAGAAGCTAAAAAAGACGAAAACTAAGAGAAGCAATTCTCATAATCGTTAAAGAAAATGAATAAAGCAGATTGCTTTAATCTAGGTTACGTGGCGAAACTTCACAGTTATAAGGGTGAAGTTTCGCTTTTTTTTGATGCAACAAATCCTCAGGATTATGCAAACCTTGATGCTGTTTATATCGATATAGATGGAATTTTGACTCCTTTCTTTGTTGAAAGTATTGAAATGAAAGATAAAGGTTTCGCAAAAGTGAAGTTTGAAGGTGTTGATACAGAAAATGCGGCCAAGATTATCCTAAAAAAAGAACTTTTCCTTTCTCTTGATAAGCTGCCAGAGCTTTCAGGGAAAAACTATTACGACCATGAAATTATTGGTTTCACTGTAATTGACGCTAATTTTGGCGAAGTGGGTGAAGTTGTCCAAGTAATGGACTTTAAAATAAATCCTCTCTTACAAATTCAAAATGATAAATTGGATAAAGAGGTTTTGCTTCCTTTAGGAAACGACCTTGTTCAAAGTGTGGATAGAGAAAAGAAGGAATTGCATGTAGAATCAGCTCCTGGGTTGATTGAGATGTATTTGGAGCTCTGATTTTGGAATTGAATTTCTGAATGATAAGGACGTTTTACAAACTTAGCGAAGCGATCTCATGACCAAAGGGAGTAAACGTCCGTACTTCAATTTCCAAATGGTATTTTTGAATTATCAAAATCCCTCTTTTAAATGTCCATTTTTAAATTCAAAAAATTCAATGTTGATCAAGCGAATGCTCCTCAGAAAATAGGAACAGATGCTATGGTGTTGGGGGCTTTGGTGAATCCAAGTGCGCTTGGTTTTGAAAACCCTAAAACAATTCTTGATGTTGGAACAGGATGTGGTGTAATTGCCTTAATGTTGGCACAACAATTTCCTTCTGCAGAAATTACTGGAATGGATATCGATGAACAGGCAGTTCAACAAGCGAAATCTAACTTTGAGAATGCTGATTTTCCGAATCACTTTGAATCACTTCATCAAAACTTTTTAACGTATAATCCAGTTGAAAAATTTGACTTGATTGTTTCTAATCCTCCGTATTTTAATACGAAAATGCCTTCTTCAGATGAAAAGAGAAGTTTAGCTAGACATGAGAATAGTATGTCTCTTCAAAATTTAATTCACCATTCTCATGATTTATTATCTGAAAATGGAAGTTTATGGATGATTGTTCCTTCAGAAAGAACGGATGAATTGATTGCTGAAAATCTCGATTTAAATTTACAACACAGAATTAAAATCTTCGGTAAGCCTAACAAACTTGTACGCGATATTTTGGTGTTTTCAAAAAATATAGCTTTAAATAATAATTCTATTTCTGAGTTGACAATTAGAAACAGCATGAATGAGTATTCTGAGCAATATAAAGAGCTCACAATCAATTTCCACTTCAATAAGTTGTGAATCTATAGTTTTCTGTCGACCAGTTGTTTAGCTAAACTATGTTAAACAAAAGTGAAGCTTTATTTAACTTAGAAATAATGTGTTATTTTTATGTCCGAAAAAAAGCACTTATTGAATTTTTATGAATTTATTATCAATTTTTCTTTTGTCGACTTTAAGTTGGTCTAATCCAGATTCAACATTAATGAATTCTATACCTACGGTTGAAAATGTGGATACATCATTTTCTTTGACAGAATCGATTCTATTTATTTCAGATTCTTCACTTGTGAGTATCGATTCGGTAGCTTTAATTGTTGATTCATCAATGATGGCTTCAGATGTTCATGAAGAGTGTCAAATCAAAAGTCATCTTATAGATTCTTTGGTTTTATGTGGAACAGAACTTGTAGGAACACCCTACAGGTATGCAGGAAATTCTTCCAAAGGAATAGATTGTTCAGGTTTAATCCATTATATGTTTGAATCTATGGGAGCAGAGGTGGCTCGAAATAGTAGAGATTTATCAAAATTAGGAGAAAAAATCCCAATGGATGAAGTTTCAAAAGGTGATTTGGTTTTTTTCAAGGGAAGAAATTCTAATTCTAAAACTGTAGGTCATGTGGCAATAGTTGTTGAAGGTGCTGGCGACGAAATGGTTTTCTTACATGCTTCTTCAAGCAGAGGAGTGGTAATCGATAAGATTTCTGATTCAAATTATTTTAAGAAACGTCTTCTTTTTGCCAAAAGATTAGAAATTGAAGAAATGTTTGATTTCACTGAAATCAATCTATAATTTCCAATTCAAACCTTACTCTAGCAAACAACAAAGTTCAGAAACTTTACGTTCTTTACAATTAATTCAAGCCCAATTATAACGAAGTTGGAATTAATTACTCTGTCGTTAAGCGTTAAAAATCCGATTCCTATCGGATAAATATTTATAGTTAAATATTAATCATTGATTTCAAACTCCACCTCATAACTAGTATGTCTCCTAATATTCATTACACGTTCACCATCCAATAAAAAGTACTGTCCTTTTATCCCCATTAATTTTCCAGTGATCGAAGGAAGTTTATCTAAATTCACACTTTTTATCTTAGTAGGGAATTCAATCACGGGATAATTGATATCTGTAACTTCATCTTCTTCCGTGATGTATTGTGCTAAATCTTCTGGAAGCATTTCTTCCAGTTGCCATTTGGTTTCTTCTAAATCAATGCTTTCATCAATATCATTTCGCAACATTTTTCTCCAATTTGTTTTATCGGAGAATTCAGATTTTAAAGCAACCTCCAAAACACCAGCTAAATATCTGTTAGGAGTTTCAGCCAATTTAATTGCCTCATTCGCTCCTTGGTCAATCCATCGCGTCGGAATTTGTGTCCCTCTCGTAACACCAACTTTTACAACGTCACTAGCTGCTAAATAGACAATGTGTGGTTGGTTATGGTGCTTTTCTTCCCACTCAACGTCTCTACCTTCACCTAGATGAGCGCGACACAATTCTGGACGAATTATACACTCTGCAGATTCAGGAGCATTTTGAAAACAAGGGTAGCAAAAACCTTGATTAAAAGAAGTTTTGGTCTTTTTACCACAATTTTTACAGAAAATATTACCATCAAATTGAAACGAAACCGTCTTTCCAATCAATTCATTCATAGGAAGAAGTTGTTCCTCTTGTGTTTCAGTATTGAAAAATTTCATTTGATATTGAACAAAATTTTCATCGTTAAATTCAACTAACATTTTTCTTAATTCTCCTTTGATCCTCATTTTGAATAAATATTTATCTTTTAATAAAAAACTTAGATTGTCTAATTGAGTTGATTGTCGACTTCCTTGGTTTGGGGTGCTTTCGACGTGTTCAATCACCGAAGAATTATCCCGTTGACTGAGCCTGTCGAAGGCAACATAACTGAGTCTGTCGAAGACAACATAGCTGAGCTTGTCGATGGCAATATTCTAATAGTCTGTCGAAGGCAATTATTAATTGCTCGTCCATGTTTCCTGTTATTTAAAACAACATTCCAACCATTGTTGCGGTCAACATACAAGCCAAAGTTCCTGCGATAAGTGAAAGTACGCCATAACGTGCTAAGATAGGTTTTTTGCCTGGAGCGATTGCCCCAATTCCACCCACTTGAATTCCAATCGATGCAAAATTGGCAAAACCACAGAGTACATAGGTTCCAATAATGACTGATTTTGCTGAAATTTCATCTTGTAATTCACCTAAATGAGGATAAGCCACAAATTCGTTGATGATTGTTTTTTCACCTAAAAGTTGACCAATTATCATAGAATCTTGCCATGGAACTCCCATCAACCATGCAACAGGCGAGAGGGCGTTTCCAACAATATATTGGAATGATAATTCAGTATACAATGAAGAGCTATTCGCAATAACATCATTTAAACCTGTGTAATATCCTACTTTTCCTAACATGAAATTCGCCAGGGCAATTAATGAAATGAAAACAATTAACATTGCGGCAACATTCACTGCCAGTTTTAATCCATCTGTAGTTCCGTTGGCAATTGCTTCAAGTGCGTTAACTCCTAATTTGTCTTTTGGTACGCTTAAATCCTTGTTGATTTTTTCCGTTTCTGGTAAAAGTATTTTAGAGAATACAATTGCAGCAGGGGCGGACATCAGAGAAGCGGTCAATAAATGCTTAGCAAAGAATACTTTTTGCTCTGGATCATCTCCACCAAGAAATCCGATATATGCTGCTAAAACTCCACCGGCGATTGTTGCCATTCCACCGGCCATAAGACAGAGAATCTCACTGTTGGTCATCTTGTTAAGATAAGGCTTTACCAGTAATGGTGCTTCTGTTTGACCTAAGAAAACGTTACCCGCTGCAGATACACTTTCCGCACCTGATAATCCCATTAATCGTTTCATAACGTAAGCCATTCCATAAACAACCCTTTGCAGAATTCCCCAATAATAGAGTAGACTCGTTAAAGCAGAGAAGAAGATTACAGATGGTAAAACCCAGGTTGCAAAGTTCATGACAATTGGGTTCATTTCACCTGTCACAACACTACTAAATACGAACATCGCTCCTTCATGAGCCATATCAACTACCTTTACAAACCCTTTCGAAATAAAGTCAAAACCGGTTTCAATAAATGGAACTTTTAATATTAAAAGGGCTAAAACAATTTGGAGTAAAATTCCTTTGACCACAAGCGGCCAATTGATTCTACTGCGATTTTTACTGAGTAGAAAAGCAATAAAAACAAGCGCCACAACACCTATTAGTCCTCGCATAATTCCTTCCCATGAAAAGGATGAAATCATGGTTTTATTTTCTTTTAAATAGGTGATTCTATCCTTGTCCTTGCCTAGAGCGAATTTATCCTTATCTAAATTAAGAATTGGAAAAGTTTCGGTAGTAAAGACAGAATCTTCTGTACTAGATAAAATCAGTTTATTGTCTTCTAAAACGTAATTCCCTGATTTTTGATAGGTGAGGATTGTGTCGTTGGTTAAGAATGTACCATTTTCATTGAGTTGTAAAGAGAACTTTCTTCTAAACCATTCTTGATCGGTGGAATCATCAATTTCTTGTGCTTTTACACTGAAAAAGGTGATGATTAAAACGATAAAAATTAGAACTAATCTATGAAGTACGTTTGTTAATTTCATCTCTTATTTTTGATGCAAGCTCATAATTTTCACCTTCTACAGCTTTGTCTAAACGGTCTTCCAATTCTTTAATTGTAAGATCGGAGAGTTCGTTTTTTACATTTTTAGAAGTGATGCTTTTTTTCGGTTTTTCAACAGGAGCTGGGCTTTGTGCTTCCTCATCCTCTTGATCTAATCGAATTCCAGCTGAGCTAAGTATAGATTCATAAGTATAAACATTGCATTTGAATCGCACGGCCAATGCAATAGCATCAGAAGTACGGGCATCTATTTCTATTTCATTTCCTTCTTTTTCACAGATAAGTTTAGAATAGAAAATCCCTTCCTTTAGGTTGTATATAATCACTTCTTTAAGTGTAATGTTGAAGGCAATCGCAAAGTTCTTAAATAAATCATGTGTTAATGGGCGAGAAGGCATCATGTCTTCAAGTTCAATAGCAATTGCTTGTGCTTCAAATCCACCAATAATAATTGGTAATCTTCTCAGTCCATCTACTTCAGACAAAACCAATGCATAAGCACCTGATTGCGTCTGACTATATGATAATCCAATAATTTCTAGTTTTACTTTTTCCATAATTGGTTAAAGGGCATCAATTTTTGAATGTTTGAATAACAAATTAGGGAAGCTTGTGCCTCCCTAATTGCATATTACGTAAAAATAATATTTATTATCGAATGATTAGTTCGAAGCTTTGAATTTTTTTACTGCTTCAGTTAATTTTGGTAACACTTCAAAAGCATCTCCAACAACTCCATAGTCAGCTGCTTTAAAGAATGGTGCTTCATTATCTGTGTTAATCACAACAATTACTTTAGATCTGTTGACACCTGCTAAATGTTGAATTGCTCCAGAAATTCCTGCTGCAATGTATAAATTTGGTGCAATGGCAACTCCTGTTTGACCAACGTGCTCGTGGTGAGGACGCCAATCAGAGTCGGCAACTGGACGAGAACAAGCTGTTGCTGCTCCCAATTCTTTTGCTAAATCTAAAATTAAATCCCAGTTTTCTGGACCTTTCAATCCACGTCCACCTGAAACTACTAATTCTGCTTCTGGTAATGGAATATCTCCTTCTGGAAGTTTTGTATCTTTTACTTTTACTCTAGAATCACCTGCGTTTCCTGCAAATTCTTCTACAGATGCTTCTCCTCCTGTTTCTTCAACTTGAATTGAGTTTGGAAGTAAAGCGATAATTTTCTTATCCGTATTTACTTTTACAAATCCGAATGCTTTTCCTGAGAATACGTTAACTGGAACTGTCCCGTCTTCTTTCGGTACTCCTGATGCCCCGGCAACTAGTCCTGCGTTCATTTTAACAGATAAACGAGGTGCAACTGCTTTACCTATCAAATCGTTTGAGAAAACAATTGTATTTGCACCCACTTTTTCAGCTGCTGTAGCAACCATTTTAGTGATTTGTTGTTCGTCAATTCCTTCAAATGAACGGTCAACTAAAACTTTGTCTGCTCCATATTTCCCTAATTGAGCAAGCATTGAATCGTCGGCTTTTCCATTTGTTACAGCTGTAACTTCTCCTAATTTCTTTGCGTAAGTAACAGCTTCGAATGCATTTTTAGCAATCTTTTCACCATTACTATTTATATATACTAATACTGACATAATTTAATTCTTTTTTTCGGGTGTGATTATATTACTTTCGCTTCGTTGTGTAACAATGCAACTAATTCATCCATATTATCTGGATCGATTAATTTCACTGCAGATTTTGGAGCAGGTAAAGCATATTTCTCAAATGAAGTGTTTTTCGCTGCATTTGAAGAAGGAACCACGTTTAATGGCTTCTTTCTAGCGGCCATAATTCCACGCATATTTGGAATACGTTGTTCAGCCATTCCTTTAGCACAGCTTACCACTAATGGTAATTCAGCTTCAACAGTTTGAACCCCACCAATAATTTCTTTATCTAATGTTGCAGTTGTACCTTCAATTGTCAAACTTTCTGCAAGAGAAATAAATGGCATATCTAAATGCTCTGCCAACATTCCACCAACTTGTGAACCGTTATAATCAATAGTTTCTTTTCCTAAAAGAACTAAGTCATAACCACCTTCTTTCGCGAAATGTGCGATTTCAGCAGCAACTTGACTAGCATCTTCTGGTTTTACATCAATTCTAGTGGCATCATCAGCACCAATTGCCAATGCTTTACGAATTGTTGCTTCGTCCTCAGCAGTACCAACAGTTACAGTTGTTACGCTTCCTCCTTGAGCTTCCTTGAGCTCTAAACCTCTCACTAGAGCATACCACTCATCGTAAGGATTTACAATATATTTAACACCACTTTCGTCAAATTTCGTGTCACCATCAGTGAAAGAGATTTTCGTGGTTGTATCTGGAGCTTTACTAATACAAACAAGTATTTTCATATTATTATTTATTTTTTAGTCTTTTACAAAAATATAAAAAGATTTTTCTTTACGTGCTATAATTTGTGAGGTATGCACAGTAAATCTATTTTTTGTCGTGATTTCTTTAATTTTAAGCATTACAAAGGCAGTAATATAAGAATTTTAACTTGATTAATAATCAGAAATTCTTTTTACTTTATATGCACTACCAATTATCAATTTCTAGTATCTTTGTATCATGTTATTGTTCATTAATAGTATTGCCGGTTCTGAAATTTTAGTTATCCTGCTTTTTGTACTCATTTTCTTTGGGGCGAAAAGTATACCTGGTATGGCGAGAGGTCTAGGAAAAGGAATTCGTCAAATCAAAGACGCAAGTCAGGATATTCAAGATGAAATCAGGAAAACAACATCTGATATGCAACGCGACATGAATGTAAATAGGGCACTTCACGATGCTAAAAATAAAATTGAAGCACCAATTCAGAATTTTAAGAAAGATATCGAAAATTCAGCTTCAGGGATCAAAAAGAATGTCAATGGCATTTTGAATGATGGAGGTGAAAAAAGCCTAGAAAACACTATGGAAGCGCCAATTAAGGACTTTTCAAATGATTTAAAAGCATCCGCTGATCAAATTAACAAAAACATTAATTCTGAATCGAAACCTATCAGTAAAGTGAATACTTCCTCGGACAATAAAATAGAACGCAAATCAGACCAAGAAAACAATAGTTAATGTTCATAAATATTTTATTAATCGTTTTAGGGTTAGCCCTATTGATTGCAGGTGGAGAATTCTTAGTAAAAGGAGCTGTTGGAGTGGCAGCTAAAGCCCGACTTTCTAAATTAGTTATTGGTATGACGGTGGTTTCTTTTGGAACGTCGTCCCCAGAATTATTGGTTTCTCTTCAATCTGCTAGCGAAGGTTTACCAGAATTAGCAATTGGAAATGTTATTGGTTCAAATATTGCGAATTTAGCGTTGGTACTAGGAGTAACTGTATTAATTTTCCCAATGCCGGTTGCCAGAAATACCATACGTTTCGATTGGCCCATGATGATGATTGCCTCTGTTTTATTTTACGTTTTTGCGCTTAATTTACAAATAGAACGCTGGGAAGGATTACTTATGTTTACTATCTTAATCGCTTTCATCACTTTTATCATCATTAAATCAAGAAAAAGTAATGGACCAAATACAACTGAAATTCCAGAAATGGAAGAGTTAGTTGCTAATATTTCAATAGGTAAAAATTTAGTATTTATCGCTATAGGGTTGGTTGGATTGTATTTTGGTTCAACATGGTTGATTGACGGAGCGAAAGCAATTGCTGAAGATGCTGGAATCTCAAAGCACGTAATTGGAATTACAATAATCGCTTTCGGAACTTCTGTTCCTGAATTGGCTACTAGTTGTGTAGCTGCCTACAAGAAAGAAACAGATATTTCAGTTGGAAATCTTATTGGAAGTAACATCTTTAATATTCTGGCTGTCCTTGGTTTAACCGCGATAGTACAACCCATTGCAATTGAAGAAATCGTGATGTCATGGGATGTTCTTTGGATGATTGGAATTGCCCTTATTCTTTTGCCAATGATGGTTTACAGAAGAAAAGTTGGTCGATTTAGTGGTTTTATCTTGCTAGGGATTTACGTGACATATATTATTTCATTGTTTTAGAGGAAGTTTTCTTTCTTAAAACTTAAGTTGTAATCCGTTGAAACGACTAAGGGGAGAGAGTGATGATTCTAATCGATATGGGTTAAATTGCACATCATTTGAGTTTTTATTTGAAAAAAAAATAAGCGTTTTTAAGCCCCTTAATCGGGGTTCCTGGTTCAACAAACTATCAATCAATTTAAAACTCATCATTATTTTAACGAATTCTAAACTCAGAAGTTATCGGGTAGTGGTCTGATAAAGCATTTTCTTTCAATGTGCTAAATGAAGTTGGAGCTAATCCTTCCCCATAAAAAATATAATCTATTCTTCCTGCCGGGACTTTACCAGCATAAGTTCTAGCCATTCCAAAACTCGCTTCATTGAATGCATCTTTGAAATATTCATTCATTATTGAATAGGTGTAAGAAGAAGGAGGATCGTTTAAATCTCCTGTAATAAAGACAGGATAAGGTGAAGTGAGCGCATGATCTACAATTGTTTGTGCTTGACCAGCTCGGAAAGGATATGCATATTTTAACTTCGAAACAAGACCTTTAACACGAGTTGAAATTGTTTTGGAACTTTCGATTTCTGTGTCAAACAAAGAATATTCATCTTCCTGCAAACGAATACTTTCCAAATGAAATGTATAAACACGCACCGTATCTTCCCCTTTCACAATATCAGCAAATATACAAGGGATTTCTGAACCATCTTTTTTAAGTGTTTCAGAATGAATAATTGGGTATTTAGAATAAATGGCTTGTCCCAAGGAAAGCACTCTTTTGCCATTTCGCTTTGTTGTAGCGTAATCGACATATCCTCCAGCATTTTTGATGTCATCAGGATTAATGATGAATTTAAATGTTCTGTTTCTTACTTCACCATATTCTTGAATACATAAAATATCAGGTGATTCCCTACTGAATAAATCGATAAACTCTTGTTTGTTTTCACTCAAAGGGGGATCAATGAATTTAAAAAAATCAAATAGTCGAACATTATAAGACATTACTTTTATTTTCTTATCCGAAAATCCAGTGAAATCAGGTGATTTAAAATCAATTCCGAAATATTTGGTGTGGACGAAAAATCCCAAGACCAAAACGATTAAAGGAAAAGCAAATTTCCTTCTCATCATAAAGTTGAGAATCATCAGAATTACTACAGCTACGAATAAAGCTGGATAGGCCAAAGCAAATAGTTGCAGGTACCAAAATTTGTCTGGAGGAACAATTGAACCTAAATAACTTATCAATAAGGTGGTTGCAACAATAAAAGTTGCTAGGCCAACGAGTCTTTTAAATAAACGAAAAAGCATTGATTATTGATTAGTTATTGACTTTGGTCAAATAGTACTTGTTTTTCCCTCTTCGTTAAGCTGTCATAACCAGATTTAGAAATCTTATCAAGTATAGCATCAATTTCTGCTTGTTTTTGCTTTTTACTAAAATTGTATTCTTCGTCAGTTTGTTTTTTAGTTTTGGTAGAAGATTGCGTAGTACTTTTACCTCCTTTGTGGGCCTTCATTTTAGGTTTGCCTTTGTTGTTAAAGCTCGCCTTAAAATTATCTACAGTGACTTGCACAAAATTCACAACGTTGTTTTTCGAAGTGACTTTATGAATAGACCATATTCCGAAAGCAGCTCCACCAAGATGGGCAAAGTGAGCGACATTATCCGAACTTCCCATTTGCAGGAGATCCATTAGAATGAAAATCCCAGCAAGATAAATCATCTTTACTCTTACAATCCCAAAAAGATGAACTTCTGCCATTGGTCTGTAAAATGCAGCAGCCATAAAAACAGCATTTACTGCTCCTGAAGCTCCAACTACATAAGTTTGGGTTCCTTGTAAAGCAGGGAAAATAGAATAGGCTAGAATTTGAAATATGCCTCCCATTATTCCTCCAAGTATGTATGTATAGAGCATTCTCTGATTAGAGAAATACATCAAGAAAAAACTAGAAATAAAGTAGAGAAAGAGCATATTAAACGCAATGTGCATAAAGTCAAAATGCGCAAATATACTCGTGATTATTCCCCAGGGATGAGTTAAGAATCCCAAAATGTCTCCACGTAAAGTGAAGAAGTTATATACGAAAGAAGTTAGTGGATTTGATGCTCCGTTACTCACAGATAACGATCCAAAAACCAATAGCATATTAATTAATATGAAAACAACCAAGTTTACACCCATCAACTTGATGTGCATACCTCCGTGTTTCCACCGGTACTTTATTTCATCGCTAAAATTACGATTCATGATCTAGTAAAATTTTCGTTTGTCTCTTTGCCAAATTAGCACGATAATAAATCCAACAAGTGCACCTCCAAGATGTGCTAGGTGAGCGACATTATCTCCGGGATTATTCTGGAATGAATTGTAAACTGCAATTCCTACCATAATTATTACCAACCATTTTGCTTTAATAGGAATAGGCGGGAAAAGCAACATAAGTTTAGTGTTTGGGAATAAATATCCGAATCCAACTAAAATTCCATAAACCGCTCCAGATGCCCCAACTACAGGTGTTGAAACAGCAATGCTATAGTCACGCAAAAGTCCTTCAGTGAAAATGTTTCCTACAGGTAAATTCCTAACCGCTTGCTTAATATCATTGAGATTGCCTCCGTTTGCCACCAATTGTTCCTCTATACTTTTTACTTCTATGTATCCTACCAATTGATGCAGGAAAAATGCACCTAAGGCCGTAGACATATAGAATATAAAGAATCTTTTTGGTCCCCAAACTTGTTCTAATGCTGATCCGAAAATCACCAATGCAAACATGTTGAATAAGATATGGAAAAATCCTCCATGCATAAAAAAGTGGGTTACCATTTGGTAGGGTTCGAAATGTGGAGAATTAAAAACATACCCTCCCAAAATGTAAGTCATTGGAATGCCTTGCATTTCTCCAATTTGGGTGATAATAAACATGATTACATTCAGTAGTAGTAAGTTCTTTACCACTGGTGGCATGTTTCCTAATATATTGTTCATGATAGAAAATTATTCAGTTCGTCAATCGAAATTGTATTTAGTATTTTTTTTCCGCTTGGAGAATACTGATGTTGTTCACTTTGGAACAAACGATCAATCAAGTAGTTCATTTCTTCTTCAGAAAGAAGTTTACTTCTGTTATTCGTTGCTGCGGCTGATAAAGATAAAATTAATTCGTGAACCAATTCTCCTTTATCTAGTTCTTCGTGGGTTATTTTTTCAATAATGCCATCCAAACATTGTGTTACATATTCAACTTCTAGCATTGAAGGAATACTCGATAGAACCAATGTGTTGTTTTGCCAATCCCATTCAAAACCTAGTCTTTTTAGTGTACTTGTATTGTTGTCCCATTCCAATTTTTGGGTTGAAATCAGGTTGTATTCATAAGGGAACATGAGTTGTTGTGCTGCAATTGGTGAAAGCATAAAACGCTCCATTAATTCATCGTAAAGTATGCGTTCATTCGCACGATTGATGTGAACCAGCATAGCTCCTGACTTTACTTGAATCAACAATAAATTTCGATGCAATTGAATTTTATTTGAACTTGATTTTAAAGGCTCTTCATAGTTAATTTCCGCTTCATCCTTAGGGGTTGAAATTTCTTCTTCTGCTTCTTCAGTGATTTTGTAATAATCTTCCCATTCTTCCTTGTTCGGTTTAAGAGAATTGAAGCTTTTAGCGCCACCAGAATTTGCAGGGTTACTAAAATTTTGACTTCCACTAAATCCAGAAGCCGTACTGGAGGATGTGGCAGAAGAACTACTTTTAAATGGATTGAAGGTTTCATCCACCTTGATTTCTGGTTGGCGAATTGGACTATTTTGCTGTTCCAAGGATAAATCAAATTGAGACTCCATTTCAAAATCTAAACTTGGGGCAATGTTGTATTTTCCAAGTGCTAATTTAACTGTACTTCGAATAATACTGTAAATACTTCTTCCATCTTCAAATTTGACTTCAGTTTTTGTAGGATGAACATTCACATCTAGGGTATTTGAAGGTACATCCAGATAAATAAAATAGGAAGGAAAGTGTTTTGGAGGGACCAGATTATCATATCCTGCTACGACAGCATGGTTAAAATAGGAATCCTTAAAAAATCGATTGTTCACGAAGAAGTATTGTTCTCCTCGCGTTTTTCGAGAAAACTCAGGTTTAACGATAAAACCTTTCACCTTCACAATATCTGTTTCTTCTTCGATGGGAACTAACTTGTCATTAAAATTTCTTCCAAATAAGTCTACAATTCTTTTTCTTAAACCTGCTCCATCTAGGTTGTGTACTACATTGCTATTATGAGAGAAAACAAATCCTATTTCCGGGTGTGTAAGTGCAATTCGATTAAATTCTTCTAGAATATGCTTTGTTTCAACATTGTCAGATTTCAAGAAATTCCTTCTTGCTGGAACGTTGAAAAATAAGTTTTTTACAGAAATACAAGTTCCTTTTGCTCTTGAGCTAGGTTCTTGAGAATTGATTTTACTTCCTGCAATCTGAATTTTTGTTCCAATTTGCTGGCCTTCTTCAACGGTATCCATCTCCACATGAGCAATTGCGGCAATAGAAGCTAAAGCTTCACCACGAAATCCTTTAGTGGTTAAAGTAAATAAATCGGCTGCTGTGGAAATTTTACTCGTTGCGTGTCTTTCGAAGGACATTCTGGCATCCATTTCAGACATTCCCTTTCCATCGTCTATGATTTGTATGGAAGTCTTTCCTGCATCTTTTATATGTAATTCAATGTTGTTGGCCCCGGCATCCACCGCGTTTTCAATCAATTCTTTAACTACTGATGCAGGTCTTTGAATAACTTCTCCCGCTGCGATTTGGTTGGCAATATTATCTGGTAGTAAACGAATTACTTCTGACATTCTTAAATTCCTGTTTATGGGTTTTCTAAATCAATAACTTCCGCTGCGAAAATATCAACATAATCCAATATAAAGTATGTTGCCAATAGTAAAGCGGCAAGAATAATAATTAATCGAATATTAGCTGACCTAGATTGCTTTGTATAATTGGTCTCGATGTTCCAAGCACTATGCATTTTTTCCCTTAAGCGCGCTTGTTGTTCTGTTGGTGTTGAGTCAGATTCTTCATCATACGCTTTTTGCATATTTTGAATACGTTCTTTTCGAGCGTCATAATAACGCGGCGTATAATCAAATTGCTTTGTTTTGTTCACTTTCATGAACTTAATTCGCTCCAACATAATTTTCTCCTCTTAAGTTTGAAACCATAAAGATACGCTAAAATATATGGTTTTAAAATCATTCTTTAACTAACTTCATTCCTTTAGTAATGTTTAGGTTTTCTTTCATTATGACCATACACTGGCTGAAGACTCATCTCTCCTTCTTTTGAACAATCGACTTTTCATTCATTTATCACACTTTCACATTTTTAAGCTTAACCTTTGTTTATATTTGTTCTTAATAAATGTTCCGATTAAAGAACTGTCAGGATTCGGCAGTGTATTTGCATAAGGAACAGTATAATTATAAATCGTTCAACGCAGTATTGATACATGAAATTAGCTCCAATTCTTATTTTAGCAGTTATACTTTCTAGCGGACTCATTAGTTGGTCCATTAATCAAAACGAAAATCCTAGAAGCTCTGATTCTAGTGCAGTAGGCTTACCTGATTTTATGCGTCTTTCACCTCAATGGGCGCTAGAAAAACTTGAAAGCTTAACCTTAGAAGAGAAAATTGCGCAAAGTTTTATGGTTGAAATGACTCCAAAAAAAGGTGAAGATCACTTAAAAATCATTGATTCTTTGGTTCAAGTGCACAAAATTGGAGGTGTAATTACTTTTCAAGGAACAACCGAAGAAACGAAATCTGCAATTAGTCGTTTACAACAAAATAGTAGTGTTCCGTTATTGGTTGGTATTGATGGAGAATGGGGTAGTAGCATGAGAATTTCTGATCAACCTAGATTCCCTTTTCAATTAACAATGGGTGCTGCAAATCAATTGGAAAGCACAAATATGATTGCACAAGCTATGGGAGCAGAAATGAACGACTTAGGTATTCATATGAATTTTTCTCCAGTCGTGGATGTCAATACAAATCCGCAAAACCCAGTTATAGGCTTTAGATCTTTTGGTGAGAATCCGTTAAATGTGGCAAATCTTGCTCAGGAAATGATCAAAGGAATGCAAGAATTTGATGTTTTGACGTGTATGAAGCATTTCCCAGGTCATGGAGACACAGATGTAGATTCGCATAAAGACTTACCAACAGTTAATAAAAGCAAGACAGAACTAAACAGGATAGATTGGTTGCCATATAAGCAAGGTAGAATTGCTGGAGCATCAGCAGTTATGATGGCGCATCTGAACGTTCCGGCTTTGGACAGTAGCGGATTACCTTCAAGCTTATCTCCATTTACAATCAAACAAATTTTAAGAAAAGAATTGAAATTTGAAGGTTTAGTAATTAGCGATGCGTTAAATATGCAAGCTTTAACTAAGCATTTCGGAGATGTTGATATTGTAAAAAGGGCTTATTTAGCAGGAAATGATGTTTTACTTTATCCTTCAAAAGTGAAGGAGTCGATTGCGGCGATTAAAAAAGCGGTTGAAGAGGGTGAAATTAGTGAAGCTGAGGTAAATGAAAAAGCTTTAAGAATTCTAAGAGCAAAGTATTATTCTATTGTTCACAAAAACAATAAAAAACCGGTTTTATCAGCTGAGAAGGTAGAATATGCTAAGCTTAATATTTATGAAAAGGCATTAACAGTGATCAAAAATGATAGTGCCATTCCAGTAAAAGATGTTTCGGGTAGAAATTTGATTCTGAATATTGGAGGAAATGGGAGTGCATTCAATAAAGCGGCAAGTTTTTACACGATTGCAGACACTTTGAATGCTGAAACGGCAAAAGACGCATGGGCAATTCATAAATTTTCTTTGCGAAATTATGACAATATTTATTTGAATTTAATTGCTCCTTCGGTTTTGCCTCGAAATGATTTTAGTTATCCAGAAGGTTGGAAAGAGTTATTAAGAGACTTGCCTGAAGAATCGAAAGTGTATGTTTCTATTTTTGGAAATCCTTACGCTGTGGATGATAGCTATACTTTTGAAAAGGTGGAAGCCGTAATTTTAGCTTTTCAAAATACAGCAACAGGACAAAATAGAGCAGCTCAATTAATTTTTGGAGGATTTCAAGCAAATACAGTTTTACCTATCACATTGAGTGCAGATTATCAAGAAGGTTTTGGTTTGGAAACGCCAAAAGCATCCCGATTGAAATTTACTGTTCCAATGGAGTTAGGCGTTTCTGCTTCAGCTTTTAATCGAATTGACTCAATTGTTTACAACGGAATGAAAGAAAAAGCTTATCCAGGTTGTCAAGTTGTTGTAGCAAAGGATGGAAAAGTTGTTTATCAAAAGGCATTTGGTCACCATACCTATGACAATAAGATAGCCGTTGACGATAAAACAATTTATGATATTGCTTCTATAACCAAGGTGGCTTCTTCAACAGCAGGATTAATGTATTTGCAAGACCGTAAAGAATTTTCTTTAGATAGTGCCATTGGAGATTATATTGGAGAGCTTACAAGGGCAACAGTTTATGAGGATTTGAAAATGCGCGATGTTATGACACATCAAGCGGGTTTAATTCCTTGGGTTCCTTTTTACACGCAAACTTTGGTCAATGGTCATCCAGATACTTTATTGTATTCTTCAGCGCCTTTTGATAATAAAAATTCTGTAGTTGCAGATCATTTATTTATGCGTGATAATTATGAAGATGATATTTTGAAAGTTATTTTAACTAAACCGCTGAGAGCGAAAAGCTATAAATATTCAGATTTAGGGTATTATTTTGTGAAAAGAATAATAGAAAAAACTTCAGGAACACCACTAAATGAATTTGTCAATACTTCTTTTTACGCTCCAATGGGATTAACAACTATGGGGTATCATCCGTTGGAAAGGTTTGGGTTAAATCAAATTGCACCAACAGAGTTAGACAACTATTATAGACATCAATTGGTTCATGGATATGTTCACGATATGGGGGCCGCTATGACAAATGGAGTAGGAGGACATGCCGGATTGTTTTCAAACGCAACTGACTTAGCTGGATTTATGCAAATGTTACTAAACGATGGTGAATATGGTGGTCAAAGCTATTTAACGAAAGCTACAATTGACGAGTTTACAGATTGTCAATATTGTCCACGCAATAGAAGAGGAGCGGGCTTTGATAAGCCTGTTTATTCCGGAACGGGAGGACCTGCAGCTGAGGCGGTTTCGAAATCATCTTTTGGTCACTCAGGTTTTACTGGAACATTGGCTTGGGCAGATCCAGAATACAATATCAATTATGTGTTTTTGTCGAATCGCGTTTATCCAAGTGCAGAAAATTGGAAAATAGTAAAAATGAATATTCGAACTGAGATTCAAGAAGTTATATATGAAGCTTTAAAATAGCTTGATTTTTTTTACAAGAAAGTAAAACATCTCTTGAATATTGGTGTTTATAGGTTAGGTTTTACCTCAAACAGTATTGTTTGAAATAATAAAAGAAAAATGAAGATAGGAATTGTATTGTACCCGACATTTGGTGGAAGTGGAGTAGTAGCAACAGAATTAGGGAAAGCTTTGGCTGAGAAAGGTCACAAAATACATTTTATCACCTATTCACAACCTGTAAGATTAAGTTCTTTCCGTGATAATATCTTTTATCATGAAGTAGTGGTGAGTAACTATCCTCTTTTTGAGTTTCAACCTTATGAAACAGAATTGGCCAGTAAGATGGTAGATGTTGTTGAGAATGAAGGTTTGGACTTACTGCATGTGCACTATGCTATTCCACATGCTTCTGCTGCTTTCATGGCACAACAGATTTTAAAAACAAGAGGAGTAAATATTCCTTTTATTACAACTTTACACGGTACAGATATCACGCTTGTGGGTAAGGATAAATCCTTCGAACCGGTAATTACTTTTTGTTTAAATCAATCAAATGCAGTGACTGCTGTTTCAGAAAGTTTAAAACGAGATACGTATGAACATTTTGATACACAACGTGATATCAAAGTGATTTCTAATTTCATTAATGAATTCATTGACGATCCGATTGCTCAAGATTTAGAAAGAAGACGAAAATATGCAAATGATGATGAAAAAATTATTTGCCACGTTTCAAACTTCAGAAAAGTAAAAAGGGTGGAAGATGTAGTTCATGTTTTTCATAAAATAAATAAATCAGTTAAGTCAAGATTATTATTGATTGGAGATGGTCCAGAAAGACATAATGTTGAATTGCTATGTAGGGAATTAGGAACATGCGATCGGGTGATGATGGTAGGTAAAATTAGAGATGCGGCCAATTTAATGAGTGTTGCAGATTTATTCTTATTGCCTTCTCAAACAGAAAGTTTTGGATTAGCTGCTTTGGAGGCAATGTCAGTTGGTGTTCCAGTTATTTCCTCAAATACTGGTGGAATTCCAGAGGTAAATAAAGAAGGGTATTCTGGATTTTTATCTAATGTTGGGGATGTTGATGAAATGGCCAAAAATGGGATTCGTATTTTAGAAAATGAGGAAGTTTTGAATCAATTTAAACTACAAGCGAAAGAACAAGCATTGAAATTTAGTTTGCAAGCTATTTTGCCACAGTACGAAGAACTATATAATGAGGTTTTAGAAAAATTTAAGTCTGAACAATTAGTTTAGCCCTCATTCCTTTTAATTCAAGGATACGTGCTTTCTTCCCACGTTCTCTAATGTTTTTAGAGGTTTGAGTATAATAAACATGCACGTTATCTAGGTACTGTATTTGAAAATCAATCCATTCTAAATCTGTCATAGGCATATCATAATTCGCCAATTCATTTCTTAAAGTTTTAGCAACATTGTGATAATCTGCTCTTCCCAGGTAATCATGGTCTGCATCACACATAATCATTTCAAGTAAAGTTTCAGGGGTGCTTTCTTTTCTGGTTGATGATATTATGTCACTGACTAATTTTATTTGATCTTGGCAGTATCCAAATTTTATCAATTCAGTTTCTGCCATTTTTATTCCGAATTCTTCATTCTTTGAATAGCGCAAGATAAATCCAGCATCGTGGAATAAAACAGCAGTTCTCAAAATTGTTAAGTCTTCTCCAGTAACCCCTTCTAGTTTTGCAATTCGTATTGCTGATTTTTCAACATTTAAGGTGTGTTTTATACTGTGGTAATCAAGTTCTTCAGGAAGTGATGATTTGAGTTTATTAATGATAAATCGTCTAGCAAATTCGAAGTCCATTGGTGGAAGATCACATGAAATCCTCAACTCTCTGCTTGGAAGTTTTCCTTCGTTGAAAAGTGAATGGTCCATTTTTAATTTTTCAACAAAAAACATATCCGCTTGACTACCGTATTTAAGTTTTATTTCTCCACGGTGTATAACCTCAAAGTAATCTTGAATATGGTCTACCACCGCATCTGTAACTGTGATACTGTTTTCTACAGAATTTTGTTCAGCTCTTGCGGCGATATTCACACTGTCACCCCAAACATCAAAGCTAATTTTTTTTGAACCTATCATCCCGGCAACTAAAGGTCCAATATGAAGACCAATTCGAATGTCCCAATACGATTCGTTGATTGCAATTGCAAGTTGTTTTCGATTGAGAACGTAATTTCGAATCTCCAAAGCAGCGAGGGTAGCGCGGATTGCTGGATTGTTATTCACCTCTGTAACACCAGCTAATGCCATATATGCATCTCCGATAGTTTTAATTTTCTCTAAATTATATCTTTCAATAATCTCATCAAACTTATTGAAGTAGCTTTCAAGTTCTTGCAGTAATTTCATAGGTTTCAAAATCTTAGCAGACCTTGTGAACGCAATAAAATCAGTAAATAAAACTACACCTTGTTCCACTCTTTTAGGTGAGAATTTTCCAACTGATCTTAAGTCTTGAAGTATAGTTTGAGGGAATATATTTTCTAATAATTGACTAATTCTTAAGTCTTTAAAGTATAGGCTTTTAAAAACCTCAATTTTTGCTTTAACCAAGTTTTTATTGAACGGACTTGAAATGTAATCCACAGCGCCCTCTTTAAATCCCTTCACTAACCGGGCGCCACTATAAGTGCTATCACTAATTACAATTTTATATGCTTCCTTTGAGTTTGGGTTAGATTTGAGTCTTTGCAATAATTCAAAACCATTTACAGATTTACTCTGAATATTAATTAGAATAATTCCAACTTTACGTTTTTCTAAAATAGGTAATGCAGATGCTTCATCCTCACAGAATACTAGGTTATTTCCTCCTCCCAGTAACATAGTTCTTAAACTTTTTACATTTGTTGGGTCATTGTCAATAACTAAAATATTTATAAATCTTTCCACTCAGCAGAATTTGGGGCTCAACAACGAAAATAATAATTTTCATTGGTATAATTTGACTCTAGTTTAAATAAGTGCTGTTTATTATTGAATTCTTTGGGTTTCCTTTTTCTATTCTTCAACCTTTTAATCCTTAAATTCCTAAATTTTTTAGTGTATAAAAAAAGGGATAAACCAATTCAGCTTATCCCTTCAATTTTTTTATTATACTTTATACTATAGGTGCATAAAATCTTTTTTCTTCAATAATTCTTCCTCAGTTTCAGGGAAATCAGGATCATCTACACAACAATCAACAGGACAAACGGCAGCACATTGTGGTTCATCGTGAAAACCTTCACATTCTGTACATTTATCTGTTACGATGTAATAAACATCCATGTCAACAGCTTCATTTTCTTCTTCTGCACTAACTTCATTCCCATTAAGGGTTGTAATCATTCCTTTTAAAGTGGTACCATCGGCCCAAGACCATTCTGCACCTCCTTCATATATCGCATTATTCGGACATTCTGGCTCGCATGCACCGCAATTGATACATTCATCCGTAATTATTATTGCCATTTTACTACTTTTTAAGCGTTACTTCAATACATTTGCAAATATAATAAACCTTTGACAAGGAGTTTTGTTTTATTGAACTTAAATTTTATTGAAAAACACATGGATAGATTAAAAACAATCAAGACATTTTCGATTTTAGGAGATAGCATGAAGAAATGGGGTAATGGAGCTGAAAAAGAAGATTTCAACCCATTTGTAGCAGGTGAATTCTATGATAGAATGCAAAGTTCTATTGTAGGTGCAAAAACTCATAATGGTTGGTTTTCAAAAGAATCAGTGAAAGAAAGTTTTACTGCAATAGGAGAGAGTTTATCTGAAGAAAATTTGACGAATTGGTTGGAAAAATATCCAATTGTAGAAAATCCGAAATCTGTTGGTCTGATTTTAGCAGGAAATCTTCCTTTAGTAGGGTTTCATGATATATTATCTACTGTGTTTTCAGGCAATAAGGCAAGTATCAAATTGTCAAGCGACGACAAGATTTTAATTCCAATGTTGTTAGAAATATTGATCGCGCTTCAACCCGAATTAGCATCTCAAATTGCTTTAGTGAATAAATTAAATGATGCAGAAGCAGTTATAGCAACAGGAAGTGATAATACCGCTCGCTATTTCGAAAAGTACTTTGGACATTTGCCTTGTATTATTCGTAAGAACAGAACATCCGTTGCTGTGATTAATGGAAAAGAATCACCTGAAGAATTAAAAGAATTGGGTAAGGATATTTTCACTTATTATGGAATGGGATGTAGAAATGTATCGCATTTACTTTTACCTAAAGGATATGATTTGGATAATATTTTCGGTGCTATTGTAGGTTATGGAGAGGTTATCAACCATCATAAGTATTGCAATAACTACGATTATTACAAAGCTGTTTATTTAATGAATCAAGAAAAGATCATTGAGAATGGTTTTGTGTTGACAAGAGAAATTAAAGAATTGTTTGCGCCAGTAGCTGTTTTACACTATCATTTCTATGATTCAGAAGATGAAATGAATGCATATTTAAAAGAGCATGAAGATAAAATTCAAGCGATAGTTGGGCAAGATTTTATTCCTTTTGGAGCTGCTCAATCCCCAGCATTGGATGATTACGCAGATGGCGTTGATACAATGGCATTTTTAACAGGACTTTAAAAGTCTGAATTTCAGAAGCAGGACACTTTCGAAATTATCTTTTAAAATGTCCTAAGAAATAGTAGAGAACATTATATTTGTTAGAAATAGAAAAATACAGAAATGAAGTTATTACAAGATAAAGTAGTTTTAATTACAGGAGCCTCAAGAGGAATTGGAAAAGCAATCGCTGAAAAATGTGTTGCAGAAGGAGCGAAAGTTGCTTTCACTTATTTGTCTTCAGAAGAAAAAGCAAATGCTTTGATTAAAGAATTAACTAAAAATGGTGGAGAAGTTAAAGGATTCAAATCGAATGCTTCTAATTTTGATGCTGCTCAAACTTTGGTTGATGATGTGATGAAAGAATTCGGAACAATTGATGTTTTAGTAAACAATGCTGGAATAACGCGTGATAATTTATTGATGCGAATGACGGAAGAGATGTGGGATGAGGTAATCAATACCAATTTAAAATCAGCGTTTAACTTAACAAAAGCTGTGCAACGTCCTATGTTGAAAGCAAGAAAAGGTTCCATTATCAATATGTCTTCTGTAGTTGGAGTTTCAGGAAATGCTGGACAAGCGAATTATGCAGCTTCGAAAGCAGGAATGATAGGATTTACAAAATCTGTAGCTCAAGAATTAGGATCAAGAAGTATTCGATGTAACGCAATAGCGCCAGGATTTATTGAAACAGAAATGACGGATGTATTGGATCCTAAAGTGGTAGAACAATGGAGAAATGCTATTCCATTAAAAAGAGGTGGATCTCCTGAAGATGTTGCAAATGCAGTAGTTTTCTTAGGTTCTGACATGTCAACTTATGTAACCGGACAAACCATTAATGTGTGTGGAGGAATGCAGATGTAATATTTTTTTGGTGACATGTAATAAACGATAAATTAGTGCGTTTATACTCTGAACCAAATAATTACGCGTATGATGAATAGTTACACCAAAACAGCTCCGGAGATGGTGGAGGATAAAAAAGGACCATCGCAAACAACACTTCAGTTTTTACTCAACTATTCGAAGAGTCTAGAAGTCAAAAAAACAAAACAAGAATCTTTAATGATTCATTTAAACTAAATAAAAGGAGCATCGAAAGGTGCTCTTTTTTTTAAGGTGCTATCTAGGAATTTCGGCTTAAAGGTGAAAAAAAGATAATCTGCGAGTGCAGGAGCTTATTTTTTATTAATCCAATTAATAAAACTATATAAACAAAAAAAACCGTTTGTTTCCAAACGGTTTCTTTACTGTAGCGAGAGGGAGATTTGAACTCCCGACCTCAGGGTTATGAATCCTGCGCTCTAACCAACTGAGCTACCTCGCCATATTATCTAAAATCAATAACCTTATTTGTTATTGCGAGTGCAAAGATAATAGCTTTTTTTTAATTTCAAAGACTATGAACGGTCTTCCTCAAATAAAATTTTAGTGTGATGTTTTAATGTTCTTAAAAACAGCGAGATAAATAACGCGATCGCTAAAACAATTATGTAATAAGTATGAAAAATAAATGCATCTTCCATAATATAGTTACGTAAAATGTCTACAAACAAGAAACCTATGATGGTTGCAGATACTCCAGAATATTCTCTTCTTAAAATTGTTTTCATAGAAAATGAGATTGGAGATTTAATGTAGTTTTTATAAGAAGGCCAAAAAGCAGGCACTTTTAAACTCCAAGTTAGGTATTCTTCACCGAATTTACGTTCTAAGAAGCGTTCTTCAGCAAACATTATTCTTTCATAATACAACCAAAATGCCAAAGAAACCAAAACAACAAACCAAATGTTAGCTGTAAAAATCACAATTCCAATCCACATAAAGTAGTTTCCTACATATAAAGGATGACGCATAGTAGAATAAATCCCTTTGGTATTCAAAGCTTCTGCAACTTGTTCTTTCGTATTTCTACCTGAAGTGTTTTTATTTGAAGTACCAATTGCAACCGCACGAATCACTTGTCCTAGAAATGAAATCAATGCCGCGAAAATGAGTAAAATATAATAGTAATTTTCATTCAATTCCATCCAGCCATAATCTGTGAAAAATACAACAGGAATTGCTAAAATAAATAGAATTATAGGGATTTGACCTCTATATTTAAACAAGGTATTACCCGACTTTTCGAGTGAATGTATCAGTGCCATTTAAAAGTTTTTAGTATATTGCAAATTATAATCTTCGGTGAAGATAATAAATAAATAATATTTGCAACATGCCAGAAAAAATTAAGTTTGAACAAGAATATTTGTTCAGAACATCTTCAAAAGTTTTAAACTCTATGGTTATGACACCTAGTGGTTTAAGTGAATGGTTTGCAGATGATGTTAATATCAAAGATGATATCTATACATTTTACTGGAATGGAAGTGAAGAGTTAGCAAGACTTATTAGTAAAAAGACAAATGAATTCATAAAATTCAGATGGCTGGAAGATGAAGAAGAGGGATTAGACACTTATGTTGAAATTCGTTTTAAAGTTGACCCAATGACCAAAGCTGTTGTGCTTCACTTAACTAGTTTTGCAGAAGAAGATGAATTAGAGGAAGTTCAATTATATTGGGAAAGTACAATTGAAGAATTACGAAGAGTGATTGGAGCGTAAATACTATTTACCTATTATTTTTATCCAATTATACCTATGATAGCTATTCAAATAACCATTTTCGCAAGGGATAACCTCTTTTCTTTTTCGCATTGCTCCAAAAAGAAATAATAAGATCTAGCGCCTGATATTTTTTATTCAACCTTTTATATTTTTCAATTGTTTTCATGAGCTTGCTTCGCTGCGGTTCTTGTCTCCACTCCTAAAAGTCGATAATGTCGGTGATCTCCGCCGCAAGATCTGGAGCTTCCGCCATTATTAGCGACTTCTAGCACGCTCCACCTTCAGAAAAAGATAAAGCGCGTCCAAAACCAAATTGCGTATTAGATGTCGAAGAAATTTTTGACTCCTTAACGTAGAATTAGAATGCCTGACAACACTCCTTCAAAACTAGATTTCCCCCACTAAAAAATAGTTTAATGATAAAATTTTCATTCTTATTACGTCTAAATATTTTTAGCTTAAACAAGCGGATAAGGATTTACCTTTTTAACATTCTTGTTTTAACTATTACTTTCTTTTAAAGTTTATCCTTATTTTATTTAAAGTACATTTATCCCTATAATTATTAATTATGAGTGGATTCTTTATCTTGTCTATTATTCTAGCCTACTTTGTTGTTCTTTTGATTATTTCAAGAATAACTTCGAAAGGGGCTGAAAACGATGCCTTTTTTACCGGCAATAGAAATTCTAAATGGTATTTAGTTAGTTTTGGAATGATTGGGGCATCCCTATCAGGTGTCACCTTTATTTCAATTCCTGGACTGGTTGGTGGTTCTGGATTCTCCTACATGCAAATTGTAATTGGTTACATGTTAGGGTATGCGATTATCGCTTTTGTACTTCTACCGCTTTATTATAAGTTGAATTTAACTTCGATTTATTCTTATTTAGGTGGTAGGTATGGGCCTAAAACACATAAAGTTGGCGCTGGGTTTTTCTTGGTTTCGAGAATTCTAGGTGCTTCCGTGCGTTTATTTTTAGTTGCTGATATTCTGGACTATTTTGTTTTAAGTACTTATGGAATTCCATTTGAAGTTTCCGTTTTGGTGACTTTACTCCTTATATATGTATACACTTATCGTGGTGGTATCAAAACAATTGTTTGGACAGATACTTTGCAAACTTTATTTATGCTTATCGCTTTAATTGTGAGTGTTGTTTTAATTACTCAATCTATTGGAGGAATTGAAGAAGCTACCGTTGGATTGAAATCATTAGGAATGACGGATTGGTTTGTAACAGATAATCCGAAAGACAACAATTATATTTTGAAAGGAATTTTAGGTGGATTGTTTATCACTTTAGGAATGACTGGTCTTGATCAAGACATGATGCAAAAGAACCTGACGTGTAGAAATGAAAAAGAAGCCAAGAAAAACATGATGTGGTTTTCTATAATTTTATTCGGTGTGAATTTCGTTTTTCTAATGTTGGGAGGTTTACTTTTCTTATATGCTCAAGAAAATCCGGATATTTTAGCGTCTATTCAAGGAATGGATCTAGATAAACAGACCGACAGATTATTTCCTTTGATCGCACTTGAGGGAGGTTTAGGTTCGCTTATAGGTATAACATTTTTGCTTGGGTTGATTGCTGCTGCATATTCTTCTGCCGACTCTGCATTAACTTCTTTAACAACTTCTACAAGTGTAGATATTTTCAAATTAGATACTTGGACGGATAAATCTAAAGCAGAAAAAGTAAGAAAATTTATTCATGTGGGAATGACGGGGCTCCTTTTTTTTGTTATTCTTCTAGCCAATGCTTTGAAAGAACAAGATGTAATTAACACTTTATTTGTGTTGGCGGGTTATACTTACGGTCCTTTACTCGGACTTTTCTTCTTTGGAATAATTAGCAAGAGAAAGGTGAAAGATAATCTAACATGGATTGTTTGTTTGATTGTTCCCGTGCTCATCTTTATTTTCAAAACCTACGAAGGTGTTTGGTTTGATGGATATAAGTCAGGTCATGAAATTTTAGGCGTAAACGGTATTCTTTGTTATTTGGGGTTGTGGGCATTTTCAGAGAAGAAGAGCTTGGAAGATGTTTAGATTTTTACACTGTAGAGACGGTATGAAAATCCACCAACAAAAAAAGTCCCAACATTTCTGTTGAGACTTTACCAAATATGTGATGATAAAATTATGCTTCTACTTCTTCACCTGGAATTAAAATTCTTCCACAGTGTTCACAGATGATAATCTTTTTCTTTTGTACGATGTCTAATTGACGTTGCGGTGGTATTCTGTTGAAACATCCTCCACATGAATCACGATCTACAGGAACTACAGCTAAACCGTTTTTCGCACTAGAACGTAATCTTTTGTATGCCGTTTTTAGGTGGTCATCCAAATGTTTCATTGCTTTTTCTGACTTTTTGTTGAGTTTTTCCTCATCTTTCTCAGTTTCTGCAATAATATTTTCTAACTCAGCTTTCTTTGCTTTTAAATCTGCCTTACGACCAGTTAGTTTTTCTTGAACGTCATCAATTACTTCTTTCTTGTGCACAATTTGTGCTTTCGCTTCTTTGGCTCTTTTTTCGTGTAATTGAATTTCCAATTCTTGGTACTCAATTTCTTTACTCAGAGACTCAAACTCACGGTTGTTACGTACGTTGTTTTGTTTCTCTTTATATTGTAAAATCGCAGTTTGAGCATCTTTTTGCTCGTTCTTGCGATCGCTAATATCTGTCTCTATATCTTTTAATTCACCAGTTAATTTCTCAACTCTTTTTTCAAGACCTTCGATGTCTGCTTCAAGATCTTCAACCTCTAAAGGAAGCTCACCACGAATTGTCATAAGACGATCGATTTCTGAATCAATTTGCTGTAAATTCGCTAATGCTTCTAAGCGCTCAGCGACAGTTGTGCTTGACTTAGCTTTTGCTTTTGTTGCCATAAATGCTAAAAATAATTAATAGGGTTTGTATTCACCTTACTCAAATGGAAGGCAAAGTTAATAAAATTTTTCTTCAAAAGTGCAAGAATTAAGTGCGGAGTATATTGCTCGCTCTCAAAATGTCCAATATCAGCAATAATTATTGCTTTTTCAGCATCGAAAAACTCATGATATTTGAAATCACCCGTAATATAGATGTCTGCTTGTGCTCTTTTTGCATTGGTTAAAAGAAAACTTCCTGAACCACCACAAAATGCAACTGTTTTAATTTCTTTTTTTACCAATTCTGTGTGTCGAATGATTCCGCAATCAAAAGCTTCTTTAATGTGGGTTAAGAATGCTCCAACTTCCATGGGTTTCTCCAATTCGCCAATCATTCCCGAACCTTCGTCCTGATTTACGTTTGAAATAAGGTAGATGTCATGGGCAACTTCTTCATAAGGATGAGCTTCTTTCATCGCTTTAATGATTTGACCTTCTTTATGAACGGGAATTATAACTTCAATTCTTTTTTCATTTACTTTTTCTCTTGCTCCAATTGTACCACTTGTAGGATTTGAATTTTCTCCAGGTTTGAAGAAGCCATCGCCCGAACTTTCAAAACTACATTCAGAATATTCTCCAATATTTCCTCCGCCAGCTTCAAAAATAGCTTGCGTTACTTTGTCAGAATCATTTTCGGGACAGAAGAAAACTAATTTCTTTAAAACATTTTTCTTAGGTGCTAAAATTCGAGGATTAGAAATTCCAATACGCTGTGCAATTTCATAATTCACTCCAAATTTATAATTGTCTAAATTCGTATGGATGGCGTAAATGGCAATGTCGTTTTTAATTGCATTAATCACTGTTCTTTCAACATAATTCTTCCCATTCAACTGTTTTAACCCACCGAAAACAATAGGATGATGAGCGATAATAAGATTCGCACCAATTTGAATCGCTTCTTCCACTGTGTCTTCAATGCAATCCAGGGAAAGTAGCACTTCTGTAACTTCCATTTCGCGATTTCCTACAATTAATCCGGAGTTGTCATAACTTTCTTGACTGCTCAATGGAGCCATTCCTTCAAGAAATGATGTGATGTCTTTTACCTTTAATTTCATAGTAGGGCAAAGGTAAGGAAATTATGAATTGTTCAATTACGAATTGGTGAATTGCTAATTAGTTCCTATTCCGTCATTGAATAAAAGGTATAATTCTGTTGTTTTTTTGTTGCTTTCGACAAGCTCAATCTCCGAAGAGCACTCCCGTTGACTTAGCCTGTCGAGGGCAATAATATGAGCTGTAATTCGTAATTCCCTATTCCTTAATTCGTAATTTATTTTTAACATCTGCCATTATGACGTTGAATAATTTGATAATTAAGTGAATTCTTTAATTTTGGCGTGATTCATTTCCATTTATGTCCGACCAGCAATTAAAGCATGATATTTGATAAATCAAATTTCAAATCATGAACAAATTTAATTCGGAATTGTATCTTTATCGAGAATTACGAATAAGAAAAAAAGAGATAAGTATGTATAATAAAGATGAGTTTAAAAAATACGCAACCAAACATTTAGGCATCAACAGTATGCATGTTGGTCAATATATCGAATCTTCTATGACTCCTTATATTATTGAGGAACGTCAATTAAATATGTCACAAATGGACGTGTTTTCTCGTTTGATGATGGACCGCATCATATTTTTAGGTACCGGAATCGACGATCAAGTTGCAAATATCATTAACGCACAATTGTTGTTTTTAGAGTCTGTAGATCCTAAAAAAGACATCCAAATCTATTTAAACTCTCCTGGAGGAAGTGTTTATGCTGGATTAGGTATTTATGATACAATGCAATACATCAGTCCAGACGTAGCAACAATTTGTACAGGATTAGCGGCTTCAATGGGAGCAGTTTTATTGTGTGCAGGTGCAGAAGGAAAACGTACAGCATTGAAGCATTCACGTGTAATGATTCACCAACCATTAGGTGGTGCGCAAGGTCAGGCTTCTGATATCGAAATTACAGCGCGTGAGATTATTAAGTTGAAAAAAGAATTGTATGATATCATTTCTCACCACACAGGAAAACCGTTTGACAAAGTTGAGCATGATTCTGACCGTGATTACTGGATGACTTCGGAAGAAGCAAAGGAGTATGGTATGGTTGATGAAGTGTTGTTACGAAAGAAAAAATAGTAGTTAAAACAAAGTAGTTCTCTAACTCCTTATTTGGGTAGCCTTTGAGAATTGCGTATTTTTGTAAAATAATTATAGAAGGTCGATAGCGATATTGGCCTTTTTTTGACACAATATATGAGTAAAAAAGAAACAACATGTTCTTTCTGTGGCCGATCTAAAAGTCAGGTTAGGTTATTGATTGCTGGAATTTCCGGTCACATTTGTGATCACTGTATTATTCAAGCGCAATCAATAGTGAAAGAAGAAATCCCAAGTGGAGGATTAGAAATTGAAGGTGGTGAAAATGCGCCTTTAACGATATATAAACCAACAGAAATTAAAGCGAAATTAGACGAGTATGTGATTGGACAATTGTCTGCCAAGAAAACTTTGTCGGTTGCGGTTTACAATCACTATAAGCGTCTAAATCATAAAGTTGGTGAAGACGACATCGAAATTGATAAGTCTAATGTAGTGATGGTTGGACGAACTGGAACTGGGAAAACACTTTTGGCTAAAACAATTGCTAAAATGTTGAATGTACCTTTCTGTATCGCTGATGCGACTGTTTTAACAGAAGCCGGTTATGTTGGTGAAGACGTTGAAAGTATTTTATCTCGTTTGTTGCAAGCATCAGATTATAATGTTCAAGCAGCAGAACGTGGAATTATTTTCATTGATGAGATAGATAAAATTGCACGTAAAAGTGATAATCCATCAATTACACGTGATGTTTCTGGGGAAGGTGTTCAGCAAGCTTTGCTTAAATTGCTTGAAGGAGCAGAGGTGAATGTTCCGCCACAAGGAGGAAGAAAACATCCAGAACAAAAGATGGTAAAGGTGAACACGAAAAACATCTTGTTTATTTGTGGAGGTGCTTTTGACGGAATTGAAAAATTAATTGCACGTCGTGTAAATCGTCAAACGATTGGTTTTGCGAACGAAGAGGAAGAACGTATTGACAAAGATAATTTATTGGAATTTGTGAATCCTACCGACTTAAAATCATTCGGGTTAATTCCAGAGTTGATTGGTCGTTTTCCAGTATTGACTTACTTGGAGCCATTAGACAAAACAGCATTGCGCAGAATTTTAACAGAACCTAAAAATTCATTGTTCAAACAATACGTTAAGTTATTTGAAATTGATGGAATAGACTTGAAATTCGACAGCGAAGTACTTGATTTTATTGTTGATAAAGCAGTAGAATTTGGATTAGGTGCACGTGGTTTACGTTCAATCTGTGAAGCAATCTTAACTGAAGCGATGTACGAAATTCCTGGAAGTAAAGATCACGCTAAAGAATATAGAGTGACCTTAGAATATGCTAAAAAGCAATTTTCAAATTCAAAAATGGCGAAGATGAAGGCGGCATAGTCCTTTTAATAGCCTTAAATATTTTAAAAGCGGTTTCTTTCAGGAGCCGCTTTTTTTGTGGATTTTTTTAGGTGTCGTGGTAGAAGTAAACACTTACAAACGGTTGAAAGCAATTTTTGAGGCTCAATAGATCTCGCTGAACATCATTTGGACGTATCCGTTTTTACTTATAAGGAAAACGATTTAATACCTTGTTTTTGAATGGTTAACTTAGTGCTTCCTCCCTTGAATATGTTCGGTCATTTTATTTACCTATGTGTTGATTTTCTTAGCAATAAAACTAATTTACATAGCAACCCGAGCCATCAAATTTCAAATCATAATTTTATGTCCTTAGACCCAATTCCTTAAGACTCCCCAAATAAATCCTTCCCGCAAACAACCTAAATTCTCCCATTCTATCTTATATTTGAAAGACGATATGGTTTGGCTAAATCCATAAATACTGAACCTCTCAATCCAAAAAACATGAAACAAACGAAAAAACAAATCATAACAATATTTACTTTTCTATGGATTTCTGTCTGTTCATTTGGTCAATACGACAGCATACCACATGATGGATACGACAGAACTTACCTTGTTCATTTGCCAACGGCTTATGATGGTTCCACAGATTTGCCTTTGGTGATTGCCATGCACGGTGGGTTTGGAAATGCGTATAACTTGGAAGATCAATCACAATTAAGTGTAAAAGCCGATTTGGAAAACTTTATTGTCGTTTATCCAGAGGGTGTAGAAGGAGGAGTACTGAATATTAGTTCATGGAATGCCGGATGGTGCTGTGGTTTCGCGAGTAACAATAGTATTGACGATGTAGGTTTCATAGATGCATTATTAGACAACTTAATTGGTCAATTGGCCATCGATACCACTCGGATTTACGCTACGGGAATGTCAAATGGTGGCTTTATGTCCTATAGATTAGCTTGTGAACTTTCGGATAGAATTGCAGCAATAGCTCCTGTATCTGCATCAATGGCAATGGCTACTTGTAATCCAGGTAGAGCAGTTCCAATAATACATTTTCATTCGAAACTAGATTCAAATGTTCCTTATTTAGGTGGAGTGGGGAATGGGTTTTCGAATCACCATAATCCCCCTGTTGATTCAGTTCTCTATGTATGGTCAGGTCATAATAATTGTCACAATTTCACGGATACAATTGTCAATAATTCGCAGTATTTGCATACAAAATGGGCGAATTGTGAATGTAGTACAATCATCGAATATTATATTACAGAAGATGGCGGTCACTCATGGCATGGAGGAAATCAAACGGCAATTGGAGATCCGGTTTCCAATTATATAAATGCTACCGATTTAATGTGGGACTTTTTCCAAGAACACACGCTCGATTGCGATGAATTATCTTTGTCCAATGATAACATTGCGGAAAACAAGGTTATTCTATTTCCAAATCCAGCTAAGGAAAAATTCTCCATTCACATCACAGAAAAATATCAATCATTAGAAGTCTCGATTTATTCACCTTTGGGACAAAAAGTAATGAGTAAGCAAAATCAAAAAGATATCAATATTTCGGAATTAGCTGAAGGAGTTTATTACGTTTTTATCGCAATCGATGGTGATTTAAAAGTAGAGCAAGTGGTTAAAGAATGAGGTTTTTGACTGAAATAGATATTAAATTAGGGCCAACACCAACCTTACCGCCCCACCCACCAGCGTAAAGCATACAGCATAAAGCCTACAACCCCAATCCAACCCAACCCCAAAAAAACAACTAAAACCAATAATATAAAACCCAAATTGGTATTAATCAATTGCAAGCATTATCTTTGCATCAAAATATTTTCAAATGGCATTAAAATGTGGAATTGTTGGATTACCGAATGTTGGTAAATCTACATTGTTTAACTGTTTGTCGAATGCGAAAGCACAATCGGCAAACTATCCGTTTTGTACAATAGAGCCTAACGTAGGAACTATTTCTGTTCCAGACCCACGTCTAGAAAAATTAGAGGAAATTGTAAGCCCAGAACGCGTTGTACCAACGACTATGGAGATTGTTGATATCGCAGGATTGGTAAAAGGAGCTTCAAAAGGAGAAGGTTTAGGAAATCAATTCTTAGCAAATATTCGTGAAACAGATGCAATTATTCACGTATTGCGTTGTTTCGAAGACGATAATATTGTGCACGTGGACGGTTCAGTGGATCCAATTAGAGATAAAGAAGTTATTGATTATGAACTTCAATTGAAAGATTTAGAAACTGTTGAAAAACGTTTAAATGGTTTAGCTAGAACAGCGAAGTCTGGAGATAAAGAAGCGAAAAAAGTATACGATTTAACTGAACGTATTAAGAATCACTTGGAGTCTGGTGAATCTGTGCGCTCAATGGAATTCGAAGAGAACCAATTGCCGCTCGTTAAGGAGATGCACTTGATTACTTCAAAACCAGTTTTGTATTTATGTAATGTGGACGAAAGTTCTGTAAAGGATGGAAACAAGCATGTTGAAGCAGTGAAGGAAGCGGTGAAAGATGAAGAAGCGGAGGTTTTAATCATCGGTGCGCAAATCGAAGCAGATATCACAGAATTTGAAACTTTCGAAGAACGTCAAATGTTTATGGAAGAACTTGGTTTAACTGAGTCTGGAGTAGCGCGTTTGATTCGTTCAGCTTATAAATTATTAGAATTAGATACTTACTTCACGGCAGGTGTGAAAGAGGTACGTGCTTGGACAGTTTTAAAGGGTTCAACTGCACCTCAAGCGGCAGGTGTGATTCATACTGACTTCGAAAAAGGATTTATCCGTGCCGAAGTAATGAAGTATGAAGACTTTGTAAAATATGGCTCTGAAGCAGCTTGTAAAGAAGCAGGTAAATTTGGAGTAGAAGGAAAAGAATACATCGTAAAAGATGGTGATATAATGCATTTCAGGTTTAATGTTTAAACATTGAGTAAAGAGTTTAGAGTAAAAAGTTTTGAGGCGAAACCTCAAAGTAATTCAATCTAAACAGAAATATTGATTTACAAAAAAGGTGGTAAAGGGACTTTAAGTTTTTTATCACCTTTTTTTGTTTTAAAATTGAAGGGTTCAGGACGAGTTTAGAAAAGGGATTCCTCGTCGTTGCACTCCATCGGAATGACGATAATTTGTGTGGTTTGTGTGGGTTAAAATTTGCTCAAGCAGAGCTTGAGCAAATTTTAACCCAAAGACTTACCCCAACGACCGTCATTCCGATAGATGAGAAAATCTTTGATTTTAACAGCTGAGGAATCTTTTGTTCTGTTTTATTAATTCACAAACGCTATAAAGCCATAAACGGTAAGACAGCCGGTTGATATAACATCCAGCCTGTAATGCTTTTTCGGGATGTATTTGAAGTTAAAACTTCATGAAATAAAGTGTCACTTCTAAACATGGCGCAACGATTTTCTAATGGCGCAATATCAATAGGCGCTTTCCCTTCGGGATGAACTCTTAACTCACCTCCGTCTCCAGCTTTCCAACCTTTGTTTAAGTAGATAATTACAGAGATCATTCTATTTTTTCTGCCTTCGAATTGATCCAAGTGTTTTTTATAGAAAGAACCTTCAGGGTAATGTGCTAAATGAAATTCATAATCTGCTAAACTCAAGAATAGTAGACGATTAAACATGGATTTAACTTCATCCAGGCTTTCGAAAACAAATTTTAACTCTAAATCTCTATTTTTTTCAAGCCAATAGGTATAATCTCCACGTATTTCTCGAATTACCTTTTCCGTTCCTGATGCTCCAATTGCAGCTTTAGTAAAAACTCCTTCTTCTTGCTTCTGTTCGAAAAATTTATGTGCTAGTACAAGGTCTTCTGGGGAAAGAAAATTATCGATAACAACATAATCCTGCTGGGCCAACAAATCCATTTGTGCATCCCAAAAATTAAGGTCTTTTTGCATTGATTTTACAGCCGCAAAATTACAACAAAAATTTTAGAGCAAAAGATGAAAATGGAAAAACTAAATTTGCTCTTGATATTTAGTTTATAAATGAGTTGTTGGTTGATTTTTTTGTTTTTTCTATGGTTTGTTGAAGCTTTGCTCTAACAATGTTTTACACCACATCAATCAAAAGTTAAATCACTTTAATCAATTAACATCCGTTTAACTAAGTATTCATTTTTTATTCGTCTGCATTGTATATCTTAGCGTGTTGTTGAAATTACTGATTTAATAAGTTTTAGAATGAGATTTTTATTGTTAATGTTTTCAGGGTTATTGTTCCTTTCATGCAGTGAGCAAGCAGGTTCCTTTGTTGAAAGAGATAGAGAAGATATTTTAGATGATGGCAATTGGATTTTAGTTGAATCAGAAATGCCTTTTGATCGATTTCAATCGGGATTAAAATTCTCTAGCGATAATCAAGTGTTCAATGTTGATTCGCAAGGTCAGGTTGTTGTTCCTATGCATGAGAGATTATATTCAATTTCAGGCGATACTTTAAAATTTATAGATTACAGATTTGAGGAACGTTTTTTATTTAGTCGTGGAACAGATATTTTTCTTATCGAGGAATTAACAAATGATAGATTGATACTCAATGTTATTCATCCTGAAGGTCCTAATCAATTGATTTTAGAAAGTTTACATTAGATAATTACGAATTACAAATTAGGAATTTTCACAGAATAGGATATTCAACTACATCAACAACGTTGTGGAACAAGATAATTAAACCTTAATCATTACAAAACCCCTATCGCGTTAAACATTAGCCATTAACCATTAATAATTATAAATCAATACTTGCCTTCCCACATTCTCTTGATTCCTTCTTCAATATCTTGTTCTCTTTTCGAACTTCCCGCTTTGAAAAATGAAGCTCCTTTTAAATCATCGGGCATAAATTCTTGAACAACAAAATTTCCAGGATGGTCATGCGAGTATTTGTATCCTTTACCGTAATCTAACTCTTTCATTAATTTAGTAGGGGCATTTCTTAAAGCCAATGGAACAGGAAGGTTTCCGGTAGATTTCACTAATTCCTGGGCATGATTTATCGCCATGTAAGCACCATTTCCTTTTGGAGAAGTCGCTAAGTAAATAGTACATTGCGCCAAAATAATCCTCGCCTCGGGGAATCCAATTGTGTTGATGGCCTGAAAAGTATTGTTGGCCATGATTAATGCCGTAGGATTCGCTAAACCAATGTCTTCACTCGCAGAAATAATTAACCTTCTCGCAATAAATTTAGCGTCTTCACCACCTTCAATCATTCTTGCTAACCAATAAACAGCTGCATTTGGGTCACTTCCACGAATCGATTTTATAAACGCCGAAATGATGTCATAATGTTGTTCTCCATCCTTGTCGTAACGCGCAATGTTCTGCTGTGCAATTGAGAAAACTTCATCATCGGTGATTTCGATTGTTGCTTTTTGAGAAAAAGTGCTCACAACAATTTCAAGTAAAGTTAGAAGCTTTCTAGCATCACCTCCTGAAATTCTTATCAATGCATTGGTTTCCTTTAAATTGATTTTCAATTGAGACAAATATTCATCTCGCTTTATGGCATTGTGCAATAAACTTTCCAATTTATCCTTTTCCAAAGATTCCAAAGTGTAAACTTGACAACGAGAAAGTAAAGCCGAAATCACCTCAAAAGACGGATTTTCAGTTGTTGCACCTATTAAAGTTACCACACCTTTTTCTACCGCTCCCAAAAGTGAATCTTGTTGCGCTTTCGAAAAACGATGAATCTCATCTATGAATAAAATTGAACCAGCTCGGTCAAACATTCCTTGATTTTCAGCTTTTTTTATCACTTCTCGAACATCCTTTACACCAGAAGAAATTGCCGATAAAGTATAGAAAGGACGTTTCAATTGAGTCGCCAACAAAGTCGCCAAAGTAGTTTTTCCAACACCTGGAGGTCCCCATAAAATTAGAGAAGGCAAAACTCCAGCATCCAAGGATTTTCTTAAACTAGCTCCTTTTTTTAATAAATGTTCCTGACCAACATATTCATCCAAATTTTTTGGACGCATTCTTTCAGCTAAAGGAGTTGATGGAGCGTGTAACATATCTTGAGTTTTTATACAAAAATAGGCATTTAGGTTGATTATCTCAGGCTATTTTGCTTTGGTATTTCAATTTGAATTCTTTCATGTTTAGACTTTAGTCATAATTTTTAGTTTGATACTTTTTTAGCTTATTTTATAATTTTTTTTCATGTCGACTATTCCTATTTAAGTAAGTTTATCACAAAAATAAAATACATGAAGCTTATCTTACTTATCGGATTAATCACTATCAGTTCATTTGGATTTTCACAAAGCGTAGAAGGGATTTGGCAAACATTCAATGACGAAACCAATAAGGTGGAATCTGACGTGAAAGTCTACATCAAAAACGGAAAACTGTACGGCAAGATCGTAAAAATGTACGATGCAACAGAAGCTGAACTTAATGCAAAATGTACCAATTGCACTGGCGCTAAAAAGAACCAACCAATAATGGGAATGGTTTTTATCAACGGCCTACATGAAAATGATGGTAAATGGGAAAAAGACGGAGGTTTACTCCACCCAGAAACAGGAAAAGTTTATGACGCAGCAATTTGGCTAGAAAATGATAATAAATTAGCTGTCCGTGGATATTTAGGTTGGCTGTACGAAACAAAATACTGGAAAAGAAAGTAATTTTTTATTTAATTACATTTTTTCCTCCGTGACGCTCCGTGAAACCTCCATAAACCTCCGTGCCCTTTGCGCCACCTCCTTTTTTCCCTCTGCGGTAAAACAACCACAATTACAACGCAGTTGGAATTCATCCACCCACTTTCTCTTTGTCCTCCACACCGCAGGTGTCCTCTGCGTCCTTAGCGCAACCTCCAATTTTCCCTCTGCGGTAAAACCAACCACAATTACAACCCAGTTTAAATTAAAAATTCAGCTTAAATAAACCTATTCTAAATAGTGTTAATCTTCCTGAAATTGTTCTCCATAACCTAACAAATTCGTATCTTTAGAGCATACGATATTGTTTTAAAAGTATGAGAAATTTTTTGATTTTATTTTTGAGTATAATGAGCTTTGTAAGTTTTTCGCAAAGTATTGAAGGCGTGTGGGAAACTTATAATGATGAAACTGGTCAGCTGAAATCTGAAGTTAAAATCTATAAAAAGGACGGTAAGTTTTATGGTAAAATAATAAAACTACACAATTTAGAAATACCTTATGAAGACGCTAAATGTTATTACTGCACAGATTATAGAAAGGATAAACATGTGATGGGAATGGAAATCATCACTGGATTGGAGTTAGATGACGACGGTGAATGGAAAGGGGATGATGCTTTGCTCGATCCAAACAATGGTAAATTATACGACGCAACACTTTGGTTAAAAGGTGAAAATAAATTAGCTGTTCGTGGATATGTTGGATTGTTTTTTAGAACACAGTACTGGAAAAGGAAATGACATTCATGGATTTAAAGGAAAAACATTTATTCCAAGATATAATGTAAGGGTGATTTGCAAATCGTCCTTTCCTTAAAAACATTCCTTTTTTTAATGTGAAAATTCCGTGAATATCTGCGTTCGGAGATCCGCGTTATCCGCGTGCCATCACCGATCAACAATTCATCACAACCCAAAACATCTCAGTCAAATCAAAATCCTTATATTTATAGATTAATTCAAAAATGAATTTTAACCATCTCAGAAAATCAATTACCTAATGAAAATAATTCACACTGCCGATTGGCATCTTGGACACAGACTTCACGAACAATCTCAAGCTGAAGAGCAAGTTCTTTTTCTTCAATGGATTGAAAATTATATCGTTAATGAAAATATCGATGTTTTGCTGATTTCAGGTGATGTATTTGACACTAACGCGCCGTCGAACCAAAGTTTGGAGATGTACTATAATTTTTTAGTGAAACTGAAATCTACGAATTGTCAATCCGTTATTATCACTGGTGGAAATCACGATTCACCGGGGACCTTAAATGCGCCCAAAGAACTGTTGAATGCGCTTAACATAAAAGTGGTTGGGAAAGCAGCAGAAAATATCGAGGATGAAGTTTTTGAAATTGCAGTGAACGAAGAAAAAGTGATTGTCGGGGCTGTTCCTTATTTGCGGGATGGAGATATCAGGAAGGCAGTCGCTGGGGAATCTTTTGAAGAACTCACCGATAAATACAAACAAGCTTTAATTAATCACTACGAAAAGTCAGCAGCGCAATGTGAGTTGATCAATTCTACAAATGCACCTGTTATTGGAATGGGACATTTGTTTGCAATTGGTGGTTCCGTTTCGGAAAGTGAACAAAATATATATGTGGGAACTTTAGGACATATCGGCGCAGAGGATTTCCCAAAGTATTTCGATTACATCGCTTTGGGTCATTTGCACCGACCACAAATTATTGGTGGAAACGAAAAAGTGAGGTATTCTGGTTCTCCAAATATTCTCAGTTTTAGTGAGATCAATTACGACAAGAAAATCATTGTACTTACAATTGAAAACAATGAAGTGAGTAAGATAGAATCTGAGCCGGTTCCTCGATTTAGACAGTTTTATAAACTCACAGGTACAGCTCAAGAGTGTATTGAGCAATTCCCAAGTGTGATTTCTAATGAATATGAATTGACGCCTTGGGTTGAGATTTCACTGAATGAAGAACACAATATTAACACCGATGAATTGAAATCTGCGGCAGAAGATTATTCTTTTGATATTTTGAAAACTACCTTGAAAAATCAAAGGAAAACCAAAGGAATTGAAGAATTACTGGCAGAAACGAAATCCATCAAAGAACTTTTACCAACCGATGTATTTAAGTTAAAATGTAAAGAAATGGGTTTTGATTTGAATGATAGACCAGAAGTAGAAGATGCCTTCAATGAGATTTTACATTCCGTTAAAAATCAATAGTCAGATATGAAAATTCTAAAAATAGAACTACAAAACTTAAATTCATTAAAATCTGATGCGCCAATTGTTATTGATTTTGATAATGACTTATTTCAGGATGTTGGATTATATGCGATTACAGGTTCTACGGGGGCGGGAAAAACCACAATTCTGGATGCGATAACCATCGCGCTATACCACAATGTTCCGCGTTTCAATAACTCAAAAGGAACATTATTGGATGTGGTGAGTCATGGTGCTGACGATGCTTTTAGTCGTGTGACTTTCGAAAATGAGAACATTATTTATGAAGCTTTTTGGGGAATGCGTTTGGCTTCGAAAACCGGAAAAAGATTAGTGAATCCGCAAGAGGAGGTGAGTTTGAAGAATTTAACTGCCGACACTATTTTGTCTTCTCAGAAAAGAGCGGTTGCAGAAGATGTAATTCGTGTTACGCAATTAGATTATGATCAATTCTTGAGGTCTGTAATGTTGGCACAAGGAGAATTCGCATCTTTCCTTTCGGCAAAAGGACCCGAAAAAGGGCGATTGTTAGAACAAATTACAGGAGAGCAGATTTATAAGAAAATTGGTCAAGGAATTTTAGATCGAAAATCAAAGGAAGACAATAAATTAAGGGAGATTCAATCGAAAATTAATGCTGATGATATTTTATCTGAAGAGAAAAAGGAAGAACTTTCTCAGAAGAATTTGATGCTCAATGAGTTTATTGTAGCTACAGAAAAAGAACTGAAAGGGATTCAAGAAATCATCAATTGGTATAGTAATTCCAAGGATTTAAGGCTGCAATCTGAAAAATTAGAACAAGATGCCATTAAAGTGAATTCAGAATTTGAAAATCATAAAAATGAATTTGAATTACTCGATTTAAACGAAAAAGCCGAACCTTTCAAAGACTTGATCCAAAATTTGAATCGAAATGAAAAACTTAGCCTTGAGAAAGCTAATCAATTAAAGGTTTTAGATGAGCAGTTGAAATTATTAAATCCTCAAATTGAGTGTTTAACGGAATTAGCGACGAAGCAAAACAAAGAATTAGCCCAAGCGGACAAGGAATTTACTGAATGGCAACCGAAATTTGATTTGATTACAAAGTTGGATGGTCAGCTTCAAAACGAAGCGGATAATCAACAAAAAGCGAAGGAGAAGTTGGTGGAAGTTGAAACAGCCATCAAATTATTAGCTGATGAAAAGACGGAATTCATTAATCAATCAAAGGCGACAGAAGAGAAAATAAAAATTGATGAAGAATTTGTAGCCAAAAACAAGTTTTTAACGGAAGTAGATACTGAAATTTCGAATTGGACCTCTGAATTAACAACTTTGAAAGGAAACAAGGAAAACTTGAATGAAAGTTTTTCTTCTGTCAAAGAGAAAATAAGCGAAGTAGAAAAATCAACGACTGAACTTAATTCGAATATAGAAATTCTTTCGGCTAAAAGTTCGGCAATTGAAGCGATTGAAAAAGAAATTAAGGAAATCAACGACCGATTAGCGAAGGAAAGTTTAACCGATTTGTTGGCCAAAGAGAAGAAGTTGGTTGAAACCGATTCAAAATGGAAACAATTGAAATCCTTTTCAGAGGAGTACTTGAAAGATGAAAAGGAAATCCAAGTCAAAACTACAGAAAAGGAAAAATTCACTGCAGAATTAGAGGACATCAAAAAGCAGATTGTAGCGCTTAAAAATCAAATTGAAACTCAAGAATCGCTGGTTGCAGATGCACAAAAGATTTTAGATTTAGAAAAAAGCATTGCGAAATATGAAGCAGATCGTCAAAATTTAGTTGAGGGTCAACCATGTGGATTGTGTGGTTCAGAGGAACATCCTTTTGCAGAAAAGCTTGAAACGAAAGGTATTTCTCAATCTGAATTAGAACTTCAGAAAAGGAAAGACAAATTAATATCATTAATCGAATCGAAATCTGATTTAGAAAAGCGTGAAGTTAAAGTATCAACAGGATTAGAGAATTTAAGTCAGCAAATCAATACGATCAATGAAGATTTAAAATCAATTCAATCCAAAGTGAAAAATCTTGAAATTGATATAGAAATCACCAATTCTGCGAAGATTGACATTGAAATCAATGAATCTGAAAAGCAATTGAAATTGGTCGGTGAAAAGATTGTTGAAGCTCAGAAATTACAGTCTAAGAAAGATCAATTGTCTGAATCTTTTAAAATTCAAAATCAATCCCTCGAAGCATTAAAAACCAAAGATGCAACACTTGGAGAGAAGATTAAAAATTTGAATTCAGAGATCGCATCAAAACAAAAATCGATTGAAGAATTATTGTCGACTTGTAATAATATTGAGAATGAGTTAAAAGGAAAATTAGCGCGATTCAATTATGAAATTCCTTCCATAGAAAATACAAATTCATTTATTCTTGAGATTGAAACAGCAATTGCTCAATTCAACAAGACCCAAAATAATTTAGAAAAATTAAAAAGTGATTTAAGGGTTTATAAAAACAGTTTAATTGAGAATGAAAAACGAACTGAAACTACTGTTAAGTCTCTCGAAGAATATAAAAAGTCAATTACTGACAGCGAAACGAAGTCAGAACAACTTAAGAAAGACAGAATTGCGATTTTACCACTGGAAATTTCGGTTGATCAAAAACGAAGTGAATTACAGTTGGCAAAGAATAAATTGACAGAAATAGTTGAGAAAAGTGGCAAAGAGTTACAGGAATTGCGTGACTCTAAACTAAAAAATGAAGCCTCGAAAAAAGATAGAATTCAGGAACAAAGTAACTTGAAAAAAGAATTTCAGGAGTTAAAGTCTACACTTGATCAACAAATTTCAAATAGTGATTTCGCAACTAAAGAATCCATTGAAAAAGCTTTGTTAACCATAGACGACAAGAAAAAATATACAGGGAATAAAAAGCGTATTGAGGACGAATTGCTTAAGTTAAAAACCTTAAAAGAAACCAATATTAAATCCATTGATAAGCTGAAAGAATCCAAGAATTTTGACGTCACAGAGGAGGAGAGTAAGTTGATTTTCGAAGAATTAAAAACAAAAATCAACAATTATTCCGCTGAAAAAGGAGAGGTCAAAGAGGCGTTTAGGAAAGATGAGGAGATAAAAAATAGAAATTTAGAGATTTACAAAAAAATCGAGGCCCAAGAAGATGTTTGTAAAATTTGGAAAGAGTTATTTGCCATCATAGGTAATTCCAAAGATGCTTTCAACGTCTACGTTCAGCGCTTAACCCTCAAACATTTATTGGATTTGGCCAATGTTCATTTGTATAATTTGAATAAGCGCTATTCATTAAAAATGGAAGAGGATTATAAGCCAAAAGAAGAATTAAACTTCCATCTAATTGACCATTACCAAACCGACCAAGCCAGATTAGTCGACACTTCCAGCGGAGGAGAAAAATTCATCATCAGCCTTTCTTTAGCCCTCGGGTTATCCGATTTAGCTAGCAAAAATGTGAAAATCGATTCTCTTTTCATTGACGAAGGCTTCGGAACACTAGACAAAAACACTTTAGAAACAGTCATTTCCACCTTAGAAACCCTACAATCTCAAGGAAAAATGATAGGAATTATTTCCCACGTAGAAAATTTAAAAGAACGAATTCCAACCCAGATTATGATCAACAAGAAGAGCAACGGAGTAAGTGCGGTTAATTTCACGGGATGAAATTAACCAATTACGAATCGATGAATTTGTAATTACGAATTCGACAGGAGTTAAGGGGTTCTTCCCTCCCAAATTTCATTTATGAAATTTCCCTGAGCATGGTATGGACGCTTTGCAAAGCGTCCGCCATACCGCCATACTCTTAGAAGCAAAGCCCCGCGGAGCTCAAAAAAAATCAAAGCCTCCGCCCATTTTAAAAAGCAAAGCGCCTTGCATCCCCTAAAAACCAATTCGCCATCTTTTCCCCTAAATTTCATTTATGAAATTTCCCCTGAGTATGGTAAGGTCGCTTTGCAAAGCGTCCGCTATACTCCAAGAATCAAAGCCTCCACCACAACCCAATAAGCAAAGCGCCTGCCAAACCCAAAATAAAACCCAAAAATCCTTCTCCAATCTCCTATTTTTCATTAACTTAATTAAACCTAAATCAAAAGAAATGAAAAATCCAAAATACCCAAATCGGAAAAGCATCCGTTTAAAAAACTATGATTACGCCTCGCAAGGCTGGTATTTCGTTACCATCAATGCAGTAGAATGGAAACACATCTTCGGTAAAATCCAGAATGGAGAAATGCAACCCAGTAAACTAGGTGAAATAATTGAACAAGAATGGATAACCACCGGCGAGATTCGAGAAAATATAAAACTCCATGCCTATGTTGTAATGCCCAATCACTTTCATGCCATAATTGAAATTTGTTATTCCTTAAATAATGACAATCCTTTAGGAGAATTCATCGCCCAAAAACAAACCTTATCTACAATCATAAGAGGTTTTAAAGGTGCTGTAACCAGAAAATACAAATCACTAAAATTGGGCAATTTAAAAACAGTCTGGCATGGAAGATTTAATGATAAAATCGTTCGAAATGAACGTGAGTATATATCATTTACTAATTACATCGAAGATAATGTTAGAGTTTGGGCAGAAAAAAGAGGAGAAACCTGATATTTTTCTCCTTTAAAAAAGAACTTCTCTTTTCCATAAAATTTCATTTATGAAATTTTCCCTGAGCACGGTATGGACGCTTTGCAAAGCGTCCGTACCACTCTTATGCTTAATCGCCAGCGATTAAGAAGGAAAAATTCTATTTTTCATCTTCAAAAAAATCTCCTTCCCCTCAAAAAAATATATATGAAATTCTCCTTCCCCCTAAACCAAATCCCCATCTTTTCCCCTAAATTTCATATATGAAATTTCCCCTGAGTATGGTAAGGTCGCTTTGCAAAGCGTCCACCATACTCCAAGAAGCAAAGCGTCCGCTATACTCCAAGAAGCAAAGCCTCCCTCTCCCTTATTTTCTCCTTTCTTTTTAATCCAATCCCCAATTCATCTTTTCAACCTAATATCTATCCACCTCTAGAAAAATCCATTATCTTCACATCATCGTTTTTAACTCAAATAATCTTCCATCACTTGGAAAACGAAGAACAATTAGCGAAATATTTATTTCAACTCAAGAAATTGAGAAGAGATAAGAATAAGGTAAGGGGAGCTGCTCCTCATAAACCTGTTTTGTTGTTGGCGATAATTGAAGGAGTCGAAAAAGGAGATATTATTTCAAATCGAATTGTTATTTCTCCAGAATTAGTGCTTTCATTTAAGAGTATTTGGTCTAAAATTGTTTTTACCAACCATTCACCAAATTTTTCATTACCATTTTTTCATATGAAATCTGAACCTTTTTGGAGATTGATTTCTTTAAATGGTGCAACAATTCCAGTCACTTCATCAAATAGCATAAAAAGTCTTCGTAGTTTAAAAGATGCACTGGCATTTGCTGAAATGGATAAAGCTTTGTTCTCATTCTTATTAAATCCAATTTCTAGAGAAGTAATTAAAACTGAGTTACTCGACTTTTATTTTCCGGATACAAAGGATAGATTAATTATTTCAGATGGTGATTTCGCTTCCCAACTCCAAGATCAAGTGCTAAACAATGACCGTTTCACTTACGCTGAAAGAATAGCAGAATTGAGAAGTAAAATGCAGGTCAGCGATTTTGAAGAAGAAGTTTATGTCAGAAGTGGAATCTTTAAACGTGAAATTCCAAAGATTTACAACTATACCTGTGCAATTTCAGGTTTAAGAATAGAATCTACAATCAATGCTCAGCTGGTTGACGCATGCCACATAACTCCGTTTTCGATTTCTCAAGATGATACTGTTGGAAACGGTTTTAGCTTAACTCCAACACTTCACCGGGCCTTCGATCGAGGATTAATTACAATAAATGAAGATTATTTGGTGCAAATTTCACCTGAAATGACAGAAGTTGATTCCGCTTATTCTTTAAAACAATTCGAGGGTAAACAGATTTTGCTGCCAGAAAATCCTCTATATTATCCTTTACAAGAGAATTTTGAAAGGCATAGGAGGGAGTGTTTTTTGGAGTGAGGAGATTCATTTTTTCATAATTCAATCATTATTCTTTATATGGATAAAAATTTTAGTTCCAATAAATATTAATTATAAAAATGCTTCCAAGTTTTTTGCATTTAAGGCACTAAATGAATAAAATAACCTTTATGTTTATGATTTTACAATGTAATTACCACTAATTATATTAAAACCCATGTAGTTAACTGTTAAGACCTAATAAATAATGAAGAAGGTAGAAGTTGTAGCAGCCATTCTAAAGTATGACGATGAAATTTTGTGTGCTCAAAGAGCTGAGAGTCGATTAGAATATATATCTAAAAAATTTGAATTTCCTGGAGGTAAAATCGAAAATGGTGAAACTAAAAAAGAAGCTCTAAAAAGAGAATTAGATGAAGAATTGAGTATTAATCCAGAGATAAATGACTTATATATCACTGTAGTTCATGAATATCCTGATTTTGAGCTTACAATGCATACTTTTTATGTGATGTTGCTACAAAGGATATTACATTAAACGAGCACATTTCTTCCATTTGGCTAAAAAAAGATGAATTGCTGACCTTAGATTGGGCCGCTGCAGATGTTCCAATCGTAAACAAACTAATGAAGGATGATTAAGCCATTTAATGACGATTTTAAAAACAGTTTATTCACTGGTTTTCTAGATAAAAATGTTGAATCAGAATTAGGCTATCGACCTCAATTATTGACTAACAAAAAAATTCCTAGAGAGAAAGTTTTGTCTACACTTTTGCAAGAGTTTCATACTTGTAGTGAGTTTTTCATTTCTGTTGCTTTTGTTACTACCGGTGGGATTGCTGTTTTATTAAATACTTTAATTTCTTTAGAAAAACGAGGTGTTAAGGGAAAGGTCCTTGTGTCCCAATATTTAAATTTCACGCAGCCGGAAGCACTTAAAAAATTACAACTCTTTAGTAATATTGAACTTAAAATATCTACACAAGATAATACTCATTCTAAAGGCTATATTTTCAAGAAAAAAGAACATTACAACTTAATAGTAGGAAGTAGTAATATTACTTCTAGCGCATTAACTGTTAACAAAGAATGGAATTTAAAAGTTTCTGGATTAAACTCTAGCAGCATCGTTGAGAATGTCTTGAAAGAATTTCAAAATGATTTTGATTGTGCTACACCTGTAACAAATGAGTTTATAGTTGAATATGAATTAGTTTATAATAGTCAGTTATTATTTAGGGAAAGGACAAAAAAAGAATTATCCAGTTCAGAAGTAGATGAGGTAGAGCCTAATTCAATGCAACAGGAAGCTTTGAAAAACCTAGTGAAATTAAGACTTGAAGAAAACCAAAGCTTTAATTATATCAGCAACTGGGACTGGAAAAACCTACTTGTCTGCATTTGATGTGAAGAATTTCAAAGCAAAGAAATTATTGTTTGTTGTCCATAGGCTGAATATTGCTGAAGATGCATTGGAGACTTTTAAAAGTATTTTCAAGAAAGAGAAAACTTATGGTATTTACTCAGGAAGTAGAAAAGAACTAGACGCAGATTTTATTTTTTCCACTGTTCAGACTATTTCCAGAGAAGATCACTTATTAAATTTTAAAAAGGATACATTTGATTATATAATAATCGATGAATCTCATCGTTCAAGTGCGGATTCATACCTTAGATTGATGAATTATTTTAATCCGAAGTTTTTAATGGGAATGACAGCTACTCCTGAAAGAACTGATGGAAATGATATTTTTAGTCTATTTGACCATAATATTGCATATGAAATTAGGTTAAATAGAGCAATGGAAGAAGATATGCTAAGTGAATTTCACTATTTCGGAATAACGGATCTAAGTGTGGATGATGAAGTAGTTGAGGATTTAAGAGATTTTAGGTTTTTATCAAGCGATGAAAGAGTAGATAGGATAATTGAAAAAGCTAAGATTTATGGCAGTGATAATGGAATTACTAGGGGATTAGTTTTCTGTTCTAGAAATGAAGAATCCCAGAATATGTCTTTAAAATTTAATGAACGTGGTTTTAAAACTGTTTCATTATCAGGTGAAAGTACAGAAACAGAAAGGAAAAATGCAATATCTAGATTAGAGTCTACAGATAATAATGAAAAATTAGATTATATATTTACTGTTGATATTTTTAACGAAGGAATTGATATTCCAAAAATCAATCAGATTCTAATGTTAAGGCCAACTGATTCTGCAATTGTTTTCGTTCAGCAATTAGGTCGAGGATTAAGAAAAGCCAATGGTAAAGATTATTTAACTGTAGTTGACTTTATTGGAAACCATAAAAACAACTATTTAATTCCAATAGCTTTATATGGAGACACTTCTTTCAATAAAGATTCATTAAGAAAATTGATTTCCGAAGGAAGTAAAATGCTTCCTGGATCTTCAACTATTAACTTTGATGAAATAACTAAAGAAAAAATTTTTAAATCAATAGATTCAGCCAACTTGGGACTATTGTCTGATTTGAAGAAGGATTATCAGCTTCTCAAATATAGACTTGGTCGAACATCAACGATGGTCGACTTTTTGAATAATCAATCTAGAGATCCATTTTCGTTTGTTGAGTATTCCAAATCTTACTATAATTTTGTCACAAACGTGGATACAGATTTTGATGCTGACTTATCTAAAATTCAGATTAAAATTTTGGAGTTGTTCTCGAGTGAAATAAATAATACCATACGGGTTGAGGAGTGTTTAATAATGAAACTATTATTAAAAAATAAAAAGCTTAATATTAGTGATCTGAAAAGAAAAATAAAAGATAAATATCATTATTCTGTCTCTGATGAAACTATTAAATCTAGTGTTTCAAATTTAAACTTTGAGTTTATTAGAGAAAAAAAAGAAGGTAAACTTATTTCTGCTAAAGATATTTATAATGTGGATATTATAAAAATAGTGAATGATGAATTACTTTTCACTGATATATTTCGTTCATATTTAGATGAAGATATATTTAAAGCCTTTTTATTGGATTCAACAAATTATTCTATTATAAAATTCGATGAATTTTTTGATGTTGAAAATTGGCAAGATGGATTTGTACTTTATAGGAAATACTCACGTAAAGATGTTTTTAGAATATTAAATGTAGATGTAAATCCTGTTGCCCAGAACGTGGGAGGATATTTAGTAAGTCCAGATAACTCGCATTGTCCAATTTTTGTTAACTACCATAAAGAAGATGGTATTTCGGAGTCTACGAAATACGTGGATGAATTTGTTAATAATAAGGAGTTTGATTGGATGTCTAAGTCGAATAGAAGGATTACGAGTAAGGATGTTCAATCTATTCTCGGTAAAAATGGAGAAATCCGTTTACTTTTATTTATTAAAAAGGATAACTATGAAGGCAAGGACTTTTATTACATGGGAGAAGTGCAACCTAGATTGAATATGGTTGAGCAAACTAAAATAAAAAATGATAAGAACAAAGAGATTCCAGTTGTGAAACTACGATTCAATTTAGTTAACCCTGTAATTGACTCATTGTTTAATTACCTCGATGAAAAGAATAATATTAAGGAATCGGATTCAGAGATTTTTGAGGTTAATTCATTAGAAGCAGAAGAAAATAAACCAAATTTTACAATTCCATTATATGATTTTTATGCAGCAGCCGGTAGTTTTAGCGAGTTGCAATCTGAGAAGGATTATTCAGAGATTGAGGTTGAAGAAAAATATTCTTTAAATAATGATTATTTCGCTTGTAAAGTTATTGGTGAATCAATGAATAAAAGAATCCCTAATGGTTCTATCTGCATTTTCAAAAAACCTTCATTAGGTTCTAGGAATGGCAAGATCGTATTAGTAGAAAGTAGAGATATTCATGATCCAGATTTTAATTCAGGTTTTACGGTGAAAACTTATTCTAGTCAAAAATCAATAACTGAAGAGGGATGGAAACATAAAGAAATTGTATTAAAATCAAATTCTTATGATGAAAGAATAGAGGATATTGTAATTGATGAGGAAAACGGAAAAGGATTGAAAGTTGTTGGTGAATTTGTAAAAGTAATTTAAATTTTCTTTATAAGAAATTCTCCAAGCGTCATCTTACCAATATACTAATCATTCAACCGCTAAAAGCCCAAACTTCTATAATTTTATTTCTCACCATATTCTAATAAAATGAAATAATATTTTGATTGTCAATGTTAAGCATGTTCCCTTTTATGATATTTTCTAGCAAACCAAAATGATTGGCCACCTTGAGCACATTGTCTAGTGTAGCATTTTTACCATTTTCTATATTTTGAATAGTGGTGCTAGAAACTTCTAAAGCTTTCGCGAGCTCGTTTCGTGTTAAATTATTCGCCGCTCGATTCAACTTACACGCTTTACCAATCTTTAGTTTCACTTCTTTTATTGTCGTAGTTTCTCGAATTCTTTTAATATCACCGGTACCAAAAAACAACATTTCCTGCCAATATCCTAATCACCCAACTGCCAAAATCCCCATCTTTTCGGAAAATTCCCAATTCATAATCTCCAATCCATAATTATTCTCACTACCTCTAATTTTCGATGTCAGATACAAGGAAAATATATTCGCTCACGGAACGCAATCAATCTTTTGAAAAGCATATTTGGGAAACCTTTCCAAGCGGGATTTTTGGATTACGGCGGAGTTGATTAAGATTAATCAGAAGAGCGGACACTTTTATATTGAATTGGCAGATTGCAGTAACGAAGTGACTACAGCGCGGAGTTTTGCTACGATTTGGGCGTCGAATTATCGGAAGATAGTTGATGAGATTGGCTTGAATGAAACGCTTGGGATTCTTTAACCAGGAACTAAATTCTGATTAATGTAAAGATTGAATTTCATTCGGTTTATGGATTGAAGTTGTTCGAACTGTGCTAATTCATCACAATTACCAATTACCAATTACCTTCAAAAAAATCCTTCTTCCTCCCTCAAACAAAAAATCCGCACCCAAATTTGAGTGCGGATTTACATAATTATTAATTGACTATTGTTTTACCAATCTCATTCTTTCTAAAGTATCACCGTTTTCTTTTCTTAGAATAACTTGATAAACACCTTTACTAATTGAATCAATATTCATTTTCTTGGTGTTTTTCCCTGCATTTGCAGTGAAGCTTTCTTGATTTAGAATCTTACCGTTTAAATCAATAAGGGTAATTTCAATATTTTCAGAAATGTCCATTGTAAATTCTAAATTTAAAATGTCAGTTGCTGGATTTGGAAACAGTTTCGCTTCAAATTTTGATTTACTGTTAGAGCTAATTCCTAAAGGACCTACGGTTAAATTTAGGGAGTCTGTTTGAGTGAAAATCCCATCAAAAACAGTCAATTGAATTAAATAATTTCCATTTGAAGGGAATGTATGATTTGGCGCAAGTGCTGTTGAAGTTGTATTGTCTCCGAAATCCCAAATGAAGCTATCATAAGAGATTACATCGTTATTGGCAACAAAGTTATAAAGACCATTATTTCCTTGAGTATAAGTAAAACTCGAATTCAAATTATATGCGCTGCTGTCTAAAACATCAATATAAACGGTATCAATATCAGAACATAAAGAATCTGAAACCATCAACATAACAGGGTAAGTACTCGCAGTTGAATAAGTATGCGTCACAATAGGGTTATTTGATGTTGTTCCATCTCCAAACATCCAAAAGTAGGTGTTTGCTGGCAATATAGTACTCGGCGTAAATGTAAAAGTATTTGTTCCAGAAGCACTAACACCAAAAGTTGCATTCATATTACATGGCGAATTACATGGAGGAGC
>NZ_PVSS01000018.1 GCF_003025005.1 Brumimicrobium mesophilum | reverse complement strand
GGGAACAGTAGTTTTGATGAGATAATTTTATATTTTATATCGATAAGGAGAAGTGATTTTGAAGAAAATTAGCATGTTAACAGTTTTTAAAATTGCAACTATACAATTGTTAGCTTCTGTTTGCTTTTCTCAAGAAAATCCTGAAACATTCAATTCCCAATCAATTAACACTATTACTACAAATCAAGATATAAGTGAGAAGGAACTGCTTAAATTTGTAAAAGAGAATAATAAGGAAATTGATTTTGTAATTGAAAAAGCTGAATCATTCAAAACATCAAGGTCTATTGAATATGCTGAAATATGTTTTCGAATCGCTGAAGTACTAACAGATGAGAACAAATTATACCAAGCTTATGAGTATTTAGATAGAGCAAGTACAATTCTGGAAAAAAAAGATGTATCTAAAATTCATTTTGCGTCAGAATTTTATAAAACAAAAGGAACGTATTTTTATAATTTCAGAAGATATGAAGAGTCGAAGGCGTTACTTCTGAAAGGGTTAGGTTTAGATGTAGAGGAGAGTTCCTTAAAAATAACCATGCTCAACACTTTAGGATTAATTTATAATAGAATACATAGTTCAGATTCTTCTCTATATTATTTTAATAAGGCTTTAAATTTAGCAACAAAACTAAACAACAATGATTGGGTTGGGGTCATTAATGGTAATCTAGGGTACTACTACTATTTAAATGATGATATTGAAAAAGCGAGAGACTATTTGGTTTTAGATAAAGAATTAAGTCTAAAAAATTCACAAACTGAAAGTGCTGTCCATGCCATTTCGATGCTGATTGAATTAGATTTAAAGGAGGGCAATCTTGAAATGGTTGATTCTAATATGGCTATTTTGGATTCTTTATTTCCGATAGTGACAAATTATTCAACGATAAAGCAATATTATTATACAAAAACAATTTATTGGGAAAGTCTTGAAGAATATGAAAAAGCTTATGTTGCTTATCGGCAAGGTGTAATGTATAATGATTCTTCGGTTTTAGAGTATGATGAGACGAATCTTCAAAACATGATTTTCCAAATTGAATTTCAGAAAAAAAGAAATGAAAGTGATTTAATCCTTGAAAAGGAAAAAAGGACTGGTCAATTTTATTATGGGATTGCAGCACTTTTATCAATCATAACTTTAGCTTGTATTTTCATTATTTACCAAATGAGAAAAAGGAAAAAAAGTGAACACAAAATCCTGGAATTGGAAAAAGACAAAATTCAGTCTGAACTAAAGCAAAATGAATTAGAATTAAAAAGGATTTTAAAAAATCTTGTTGAAAAAAACGAAATTATAGATGCATTAAATCGTGAAATTGACAAAACTGAAAAATCAAATGAAGATGCCCAATTACAAAAAGAACAAAAAGTTATTTTCGAAAAAATAAATTCCTTTACATTATTAACAGAGAGTGATTTGTTAGAATTTAAACGTTTGTTTGACAAGATTCACCCAAATTTTTATAATTCATTGACAGATAAGTATGAAGATTTAACTAAATCTGAGGTAAGACTCGGAATGTTAATAAGGTTGAATTTAACAAGTTTAGAAATGTCTTTAATCCTTGGAATTTCACAAGATTCCGTTCGTAAGGCCAACTTAAGACTTCGAAAAAAATTAGAAATCGATTCCCAAAAAGAACTTGTTCAAGTCATAAAAATGATATAAATCGCCTGATAACAGTAGTTGTCCTGTTTTTGTCCCGTTAAAAATTGTGTTTTTCACTTAGTCTGTAGTTAGATTTGGTTCAATATTAATTCAAAACTACAAATTATGAAATTGAAAATCTATTCATTTATCATTTGCGTTACAGCACTTTTTTTTAATAGTGCAAACTCTCAGATTTATGAAACATCATTAGACCAAGGTACAAGTCAAAACACAAATATTCCTGTTTATTCATATTATGGCTATAGTTATAGTCAAAGTATTTATTTAGCCTCAGAATTCTTACCCGCAGTTCAAGGAACTTCTACTGAAATTAGTAAACTTAGTTTTTTCAATGTTTCGGGAAATCTTACAAATACTGATAATTGGACAATTTTAATTGGGCAAACAAGTAAGACATCTTTTCAAAACGGATCTGATTGGGAAGCTTCTACTAATATGGACATAGTTTATGACGGTTCTATCACCTCAAATGGTGCAAATGGATGGATTGAAATAGAGTTGGATGCAACTTTTTTATGGGATGGAGTTTCAAACATTGTTGTAGGTGTACGTGATCAAGCTTCTGGCTATACAAGCAGTCAAATCCAATGGGGTACTTATGATGTTGGAGTAGATCGTTCGATGAGAACATATAACGATTATACCCTTCCAAATTTGAATTCACCGCCATTTGCGCAAAATTTATATCAAAGTGTTCCTAAAATTAAATTTGAACACATCAATTACGTAGATTGTCAAGTTCAATCTCCTGCTGGTTCATATAACATTTCTGTTGCGCAAACATCAATTTGTGATAATGAAGTTTTTGAGGCAACATTCGACGATATATTTTATATCACAGGTTTAACTTATCAATGGCAAATGCTTGATAATGGTACTTGGATTGATTTTGCAAATTCAGATTCAACTTATTTCGAATCGATGCTTTCTCAAACAACCGATATTAGAGTTAAAGCAACTTGTTCTTCTTCTGGAGTTTCTATGACTACAGCCCCACAAACAATTACAGTTTCTGCAGCACCTAGTTTAAGTGTCAACTTTCAAGATATAGCGTTCTGTGATGGAAATCCTGCGGCTATTATGGCCAGTGGCGCGACAAGTTATTCTTGGTCTCCAGCAACTGGATTGTCAAATAACAATACAGCTGTGGTGAATGCTTCACCAACGAATGTAACTACTTACGAAGTTACAGGAAGCTCTGCGAATGGGTGTATTAGTGTTGAAACAGTAAAAGTGAGTCCGCTTGATAAAGTAACTTCGGATTTCAATTACGACGCATCAGCACTGTGTAGTGCACCTACAACAATTAATTTTGAAGTAACTGGTCTACCAACTTTAGTGGGTACCGCATCATGGGAATATCAATTCATGGATGAGAATAATAATGTTTTAGTTCCTTGGGGGGCTAATAGTATTTATCCAATTACCGCACCTATTGATTCAGTTTATAAAGTTAAATACGTTGTTAGGTCAACAGAATGTCCTACAATTGAAAAAGAATCTACTGTTAAAAATATCACGGTTGGATTTGGTTCAGAAGTGATTGTAGAAAATTACAACTGTACGAATTTAGGAGGTTCTATAAACGCAATTAACGACTTTGGTCAAGCATCAGGAGCAATGATTTATCAAAATGATTTTTCTGATCCTTCAAATACTACAGACCTAGTTATGGTTGGAAATACTAGTTTGACCAATGGAATGGCTGTAATCACGCCTTCTGCTACAGGGAACAACGGTTCTTTAATTATTTCTCCTTCAAATCAGACTGTTGGAAGTAATAATTCATTCAATGTTTCCTTCGATCTTACAGTCGATTTGCCAATTAATACGTATGGTACAGGAGGAGCAGATGGTTTTTCATATTCATTTGCAAATGATATCACGAATTCAAATGCGAATATTCAAAATGGACGTGGTTCTAAGCTTAGATTAAGTTTTGATTCTGCAGATAATAGTCCAAATTTAGCGGGTGTATATTTGGTTTACGGCAAGCAAAATACAAATGCTCCAACACCAACCGAACAAACCACTTTGGCTTATAATAATAACATAAGTAGTTGGAAAAATAAGGCAGATGTTCCAGTTGAAATTAGTATTCAAAATGGTGAGGTAACTGTAATTGTAGATGGAATGCTTATTTTTGATAATGTCACTCTACCTGCCACTTATATGACAGAAGATGTTAGCAATTGGGAGCATAGCTTTAGTGCTCAAACTGGAGGTGATGCGAATAGACATGCAATAAGTAATTTGACTATGTCTACAGACAGTTATGAATTTGGTTTATCTACATCTTTAAATGTAGTTCCAACAGTTTGGCAAACAGATAGAAATTTCGATAATTTAACTGCAAACACATATTATTTATGGATGCGAAAAGATGCTGTTTCTAATTGTCAAAAAATGGTGCAAGTTGTAGATGTTATAAATACTAATCCATTAGTGGATTTGGGAAGTACTTACACAATTTGTGAAGGAGATACAGTTGTTTTAGACGCTGGAAACCCAACATCAACTTATGTTTGGAATGGCACAAATGTTACAACTCAAACTTATGCGGTAACTAATTCAGGTAATTATGTAGTACAAGTAACGGACACTTTAGGGTGTACAGGTTTAGGTTCTGTAATTGTAAATGTGGATGAAGCTCCTTCTACAGGTAATATCGTTGTGAACAACCAAGCTAGTGGTGCAACTGTATTTACACTTCAGAATGTTGTAAATGGTGACACTTATGATTGGGATTTTGGTGACGGTAACACTGTTGCAAATGGTTCTTCAAGTATGACGCATATTTACACAAACAAAGGAACATTCAACGTTTCTGTGATGATTTCAAATGACTGTGGAGATACAACTATTTCACAATCGGTTGATATTTCTGTCATTTTAAATGTGATGGATGAAGAAAATCAAGAAACAGTTAAAGTTTATCCTAATCCAAGTAATGAATATGTTACAATTGATTTAGGAAATACAAATCAAGCCAACATTAAAATACTTGATTTAAATGGTAAAGTAGTTTATGATTTAGGCGTAGTTAATTCTTCTGCTAAGTTAGATGTAAGTGGTTGGAGTAAAGGAGTTTATTTTGCACACGTCAATAATGCAAATAAAAATGAAGTATTAAAAATTGTAGTTGAGTAAAAGTGAATAAATGTGGTGGATGATTGTCGTCCATCACATTTTTAACATGGTTATTATAGTTGTATTAATACAACTATTTTATGCATTATGTCGTCTTTATAAAAATAAACACTTTATGAAATCACTATATCTTTTAATCATATTTATTGTGTTTGGAGTTTCACTTCAAGCACAAATCCCCTGTAACACCAATTTCACTGTAGGTAATGATTCAACATTATTATGTGGTGAAACTTATACTCTTCAAGCCAATCAAGGATTAAATAGTTATGCTTGGAGTACTGGTTCTTCTCAATCTTCAATAACGGTTTCTACTTCAGGAACATATACCTGTGTTGCATCTGAGTTAGGTCCAGAATTGGTTGTCAATGGAGATTTTTCTGCTGGAAATACAGGTTTTTCAACTGGGTATATTGTTGGAACAGGCGGAGCCTTTGGACAGTTATCTAATCCAGGAACTTATGCTATTAATACTTCTCCTAGCCTTGTTCATAATAATTTTAGTGTGTGCTCAGACCACACCACTTCGGGAGTTGGAAATATGATGATTGTAAATGGTGCAAATAATTCTGGAACTGATGTGTGGTGTCAAACAATTACTGTAACTCCAAATACAGATTATCAGTTTAGTGCGTGGATAGCCAATGCGTTGAATGACCCAAATGTTGCGCAGCTTCAGTTTGCAATAAATGGAACTAATTTAGGTAGCCCATTTTCTACATCTACCACTGCATGTACGTGGAATCAGTTTTTCGAGAATTGGAATTCTGGTGCAAATACTTCAATTGAAATTTGTGTAACAAACCTGAATAGCACAGGTGGAGGAAATGATTTTTCTATTGATGATATAAGTTTTCGACCAGTTTGTACTTATACTGATCAGGTAACAGTAACTATTCCTCCAAATCCTGTTATTCAAACAATAGCAAATCAAACTATTTGTGAAGGAGATAATGTTGATTTAACAGCATCTTCTGTATCTCCTAATTTAACCTACGATTGGACACCAGGAGGAGCAGGAGCTTCAATTAATGTTTCACCAACCCAAACAACTAGCTATAGTGTAATTGGGACTGATGCAAATGGTTGCGTATCCAATCCACAGACTGTTGTTGTAAATGTAAACCCTTTGCCAACACTTACATTTACAGGAGACGATGTTATATGTGAAGGAACAGCAGGTTCAATAACTGTAACTTCTTCTATTTCTCAAACAGATTTTATTTGGACTCATAACGGTTTAACTATTCCTACGGTTTCCGTTGTTCCCACTGAAACCACCTTTTTTGAAGTTACAGCAACAAGTCCTCAGGGATGTGTTACAACAGATAGTATTGAAGTGGAAGTGCTTGAGGAGTTAGAAATTGAAATTTCAGGAGAATCGATTTTTTGCCAAGGTGATCAAAATAATTTGCAAGCAACCTCAAATCTTACTGGAACAGACTTTCTATGGCTGCCAAGAAATGAGACAGGAAGTGTTTTACCAACAACTATTTCAGATATCGGTTGGGTTTACCTAGAAGGAAACCATCCTATTTGTGGAGTGCAAACCGATTCAATTGAACTCGTATTGGGTGAAAAACCTACCGTTTCTATTCCAGATAGTTTGAGTTTATGTCTTGGTGAACAAGGAACGATTACGGCCGTTTCATCAATTCCAAATTCTCAATTTAATTGGTTTCCAGGAAATTTATCTGGTGCATCGCAAGTGTTTACTCCTTTAGAATCAGGATATGTTTTTGTTCAAGCGAATGCAGAAGGGTGTCTTTCTGATTTAGATTCTATTTTAATAAGCATTAATCTAAATTGTGATGTAATAGTTCCAAATGTATTTACCCCAAATGGAGATGGAGTAAATGACTTCTTTAAATTGATCGAAAGCGAAGGTGTACAAGAATTGGAATGTGTTATTGTTAATCGATGGGGAAATATAGTTCAAGAATTTGATATTCCGAATTTCAAATGGGATGGAACAAACAAGAATGGAAATGAAGTAAATGATGGAACATACTTCTATATTATCAAAGCCAAAACGAGCAACGGAACTGAGTTAGAGAAATCTGGATTCGTACAGTTGGTGAGAGGTAAATAATTACGAATTATGTGTTTTCATTTCGTAATTACAACAATTGGAATTGGGAATTATTTATGTTTTCGCAGTAAAACCTTAGTTGGAAAGTAAGAAACAATTAATCCAAGAATAGTCACTGATGAGATAATCATTATGGCATCTTCCCATGTAGCAAGCATAGGGAAATATTCTCCCGGTGCACTTGGCATGGAAACAAATCCAAAATAGATTTGAGCAAAAACAACTAAATAACCAATTAACAAACCTAAAATTACTCCTCGTCCAACAATCATTAATGCTTCAAAAAAGAAGATGTTGAAAATCGTGCGTTTATCTGCACCTAAACCAAATAAAGTACGGATATCAGGTTTTTTTTCTACATACAGCATTGCAATTGAAGCAATTAAATTGAAGGATGCTAAAATGAAAATAAACACCAAAATGAAGTAAACAATTAAACGTTCGGATTGACTTGTTTTAAAAATAAGTTCATTTTTTTCAAAATTAGTTTTAACTTCAAAATCATTACCAACCACTGATTGAATTTCCTTTTTAACACTATTTAGGTTGTAATTATCGTTTACATCTACATATAATGCTGTAATGTCATCACCGTATTCCAAAAGGTCACTAGCCAATTGATACGGAATAACAGCTTTTTCAGCATTTACCTCTCGGTTAAAATTCATGCGAGATGAAACACTCACTACACGAACATTTAAAGGGTTTTTTCCCGGCCTTAATTTACCTTCTCTTAGAGGTACATTAAATGTAATTTGCTCACGAATATGGTCAGACATTGGAATATAACCTCCCAATTTATCTAATAAATATGCGCCAAAAATTGCTTGAGGTTCGTTATTAATTAATAATGCAGGAATTCCATCAACAATGTGAGCCCTCATTTTTGACATTGTTAAAAAGTTGGTGTCTACACCCACCATTTGTGCATGTACCCATTTGTCTTCATGCTTTAAAATAATGACTTCTTCAATAGCTCGAGAAGTATTTTGTACTCCTTCAACGGCCCTTATTTTCTCGATGTCAATAAAACCTTGATTAAATGTTTTGGCCTGTGCAGAGCGAATACTCACAGAAGGGTCAAAATCACTATAAAGCTTAATAACCATCTGCTCAATTCCATTAAAAGCGGAAAGTAATATCACCAAAGCAGCTGTAGAAATAGTAATTCCCACAACACTGATCATAGTGATGAGGTTAATTACATTTCGAGATTTTTTTGATTTGAAGTACCTTCGCGCTATGAAACGAGCAACATTCATGGCTTATTTCTTTAACAATTCATCAATTTTTTCTGCGTAATCCAATGAATCGTCAATGAAAAATTCTAAATCTGGAATGTGGCGCATGTCTTTTAATCTACGTCCCACATCTCCACGGATTTTACCTTTATTAATTTGGATGTTTTGCAAAACTTCCTCCTTTGGTGGACCAGCAAAAATGCTTAAATAAACGCGTGCCAAACTTAAATCTGGAGTTACACGAACCACAGTTGCTGTAACCATTGCTCCCATACACAATTCGCGTGCATTCTGTTGGAATACTTTAGAAACTTCCTCTTGAATGACTTTTTCAATTTTATTTTGTCTTATCGAACCCATACTGCAAAAGTAGTGATAATTTAGAGATTGTACAGACGTATTTTTGACATAGGTATGGACACATTGCAATACAGGCTTTGGTATATTCTTGAAATTTTTAGCTAACCGAACTCAACAAAATCCTATCATTTAGACAAAGTAAAACGACGAGGAATCTCTTTTTTTTAGAAACGCAATAGAATTTGATAATTTTCTAGCCCTTTCATTCATTCTTTAAACTTGAAATAATCCTATATTTGCCAAGGATGAAACAATTATCAACAATATTTAAAGCAACGTTTATTTATAGGTGGAGAGCAATTGCAACAATTGTTTTCAATCTTTTCTACGTTTTATTTAATCTTATTTCTTTGGTACTTTTTGTACCTTTTCTGCAGGTTATTTTTCCTTCTGGAGAACTTGAAACAGTAAAAAAACCAGTATTTGAAGGCAATGGTATTTCTGCATATATTAATTATGGAAAGGACAGCTATAATTATTTTATGAACTCAATGGCTCAAGATGATCCAAAAAGCGCATTGATGTTTGTGTGTTTATCAGTTGTGATAGCCTTTTTCTTTAAAAGTTTATTCCGATATCTTGCCATTTATCATCAATCTGAATTAAGAATGGCTGTGGTGCGAGATTACAGAAACAAAATGTTTTCTAAATCAATGCATTTACCAATTTCCTTCTTTACCGAAGAAAAAAAAGGTGATTTAATGTCAAGAATGAATAGCGATGTGAACGAAATTGAAGTAGCTGTTGTGGCTGTTTTGGAATTGATTTTTAGAGATCCATTAGCTGTGATTATTACACTTGGAACACTATTATATTGGAGTCCGTCTCTAACACTTTTTTCTCTGATTTTACTTCCAATTTCTGCTTTTATCATTTCTAAAATTGGAAAAAGTCTGAAAAGAACTGCAAGTAAAGGTCAGAAGCAATTAGGTGTATTGTTTTCATTTTTAGATGAATACCTGGGTGGAATTAGAATAGTAAAGGCGTTTAATGCAACTGAAGCTTCGATTAAAAAGTTTGAAAACATTAATTTACATCATCAAAGGTTGAGTACGCGCACCTTTAGAAAAAGAGATGTTTCGTCGCCACTCAATGAATTTTTAGGTGCTGTAGTATTAATCGCTATTGTTTGGTTTGGGGGATCCATGATTCTTGATGGTGGTGGTGATGGTTTATCAGGTGAAGAATTTATTGGGTTTATTGTCGTGTTTTCTCAGCTTTTGGTTCCCGTTCAAAACATTGCAAAAAACAGTGCAAATCTTAGTAAAGCCAAAGCAAGTCAAGATCGAATTGAAGATATCTTAGATGCAGATGAGAAAATTTTAAATCCAACTAATCCAAAAGCAATTTTTCCTTTAGATAAAAGTCTTTCATTTAAGAATGTCTCCTTTGCATATAAATCTGAGATGGTTTTGAAGAATTTAAGCTTCGATTTATTAAAAGGAAAAACCGTTGCATTGGTAGGTGAATCAGGAAGTGGTAAGTCAACCATTGCAGACCTATTACCTCGTTTTTATGATGTAACCTCTGGAGAAATTACATATGATGGAACAAATATCAACCTTTTCTCACTGCATGATTTACGTGCACAAATTGGAATTGTAAATCAAGAATCTATTTTGTTTAATGATTCAGTTTTCAATAATATCTCTTTTGGAATGGACAACATTACTGAAGAAGATGTAATGCAAGCAGCGAAAATTGCAAATGCCCACGATTTTATCTCAAATTTAGATGATGGTTATCACACAAACATTGGTGAACGTGGAAATAAATTATCCGGAGGTCAAAAACAACGTGTAAGTATTGCCCGTGCAGTTTTAAAAAATCCACCCATTATGATTTTGGATGAAGCAACATCTGCTTTGGATACTGAAAGTGAAAAATTGGTGCAAGATGCATTAGATAACCTGATGAGAAATCGTACTTCTCTGGTTATAGCTCACCGTTTAAGTACGATCAAAAACGCAGATTTAATTCTCGTTTTGCGCAAAGGAGAAATTGCTGAAAGTGGGACTCATGATGAACTTTTTGCCAAAAAAGGCTTGTATCATAAGTTGAGTACAATGCAAGGTTTGTAGTATTTAACGGTATACTTCGCTGTATTTCAGGGAAAACCCTCAGATAATTTTTTTTAAATGACCATATATTTGAAGCATATTCATTCAAAATTATTATCTATGAAAACTTTATCAACACATATCTTTCGCATCTTTAGTTTAGCCTCTATGTCATTACTAATGGCAGTTACAATTTCTTGTAAAAAGGAAAAAACAGAACCAAGCCCAAGTGGTCCAAGTAACCCAGGGAGTCCAGGAAACACATCAGGTTTGATTGCAAGCGCAGATTTAAATTTCGATGGTGAAACTATAGATTTTAAATGCTATAATATGTCATTTTTTGAAGAAATAGTTATTACTGAAGACAGTTCTTTAGTTATGATGTTTAATAGTGTGAATCAAAACGGTAATTATACTGGTGGACCTAGCATCTATGCTGTAATTGAAAACAGCAATGGCTTTAGCACAGGTGATATTTATAGCTACGACAATAACTCTTCTACTCAGGAGATTTCTTTTGTTGTTACCAGAAATGATTCTACAGGAATTTCGGATATATATGGTCTTGATCAACCAGGTTCTGGAGAATTAAAAATCACCTCACTTAGTGGGACTAATATGAAAGGTGTTTTCAATTTCACTTTAACAAATGCAGTTGACCCAACAAAACAATTAACTATATCAAATGGAAGTATTGATGGGAGTGTGTTTTTTGAAAATTAGAAGTTAGAAAATTTACTTAATGAAACCTAAAGGATATCGGGTAGTGAACAATCTTTGTTTGCTACCCGATTTCTTATTGAATAAACTTGAATATTAAGCCTTTGAAACGGCTGGAAGCATGGTTTCTGTTTCTTCTGATTGAGAAATTCATCCCACATCAATTATATTATTATTACTCGGAAAATTCGGAGAGTATCTTTTTGAATATGCCATAATTTATCAAATCCAACATTTAATAACTTAAACTTTAAGTACTCCCATTTTTTTAACCTTCAAAGTTTACCTTCCATCATAGTCTACTCGCTTTTTAACATCTTTATTGTATTTTTACTTAAAACTAAAAATCATGAATGAATTTTCTTTTTCGAATATTATAGTTCTTGCCATCGTCATTTTCTTGATATACGGCATATTTTTTCTCGTTAAACAACAAACTTCTGCTATAATGGAGCGTTTTGGTCGTTTTCAATCGGTAAGAAGTTCAGGCTTACAGCTAAAAATTCCACTTATAGATAAAGTAGCGGGTAGAATTAATTTAAAAATACAGCAATTAGATGTAATCATCGAAACGAAAACAAAAGATGACGTTTTTGTGAGGCTGAAAGTTTCGGTTCAATTTCAAGTGATGAAAGACAAAGTTTATGATGCCTTCTATAAGCTTGAAAACCCACAATCACAAATTACTTCCTACGTTTTTGATGTAGTGCGGGCAGAAGTTCCAAAAATGGTTTTAGATAATGTGTTTGAACGTAAAGACGACGTTGCAAATGCAGTAAAATCAGAATTGAATGAAGCAATGCAAGATTATGGATTCGACATTATCAAAACTTTGGTAACTGATATCGATCCAGATGAGCAAGTGAAAATTTCAATGAATAGAATTAATGCATCTGAGCGTGAAAAAGTAGCAGCAGAATTTGAAGCAGAAGCAGAAAGAATTAAAATTGTAGCCAAAGCTCGTGCAGAAGCAGAAAGTAAAAGACTACAAGGTCAAGGTATTGCAGATCAACGTAGAGAAATCGCAAGAGGACTTGTTGAAAGTGTTGATGTTTTAAACAAAGTTGGAATTAATTCTCAAGAAGCTTCAGCATTAATCGTGGTAACGCAACATTATGATACGCTACAATCACTTGGAGAAGAAACGAACTCAAATCTAATCCTACTTCCAAATTCTCCACAAGCAGGAAGTGATATGTTAAATAATATGGTGGCTTCTTTCACAGCTTCAAACCAAATCGGTGAAACTATGAAAAGAGTAGATGCTGAAAACAGAAAAAAAAGGGAATAACGAGGTGAAGAATAAAAATATATATTAATGTATTTAAAATGAGGCTGTCTATTAGATAGCCTCATTTTTTTTTGGAATTCACTTTAGTATTAATACTTCATTTTAATCAAATGAAAATATTTTCCGAAATAATTTATGGAATCGCAATTCATCCTGCATCTTAATATTGAATTAAAATATAGACAAGATGAAAACAACAATTAAATTAATAGCAGCACTGTTTTTTGTAAACTTTGCAATGGGACAAGGTTCATTTGGAGATATTCAAGGACAACTATTCGAAAATCCTGAAAAAGAAACACCCGCAATGTTTGCCAAGGTATGGGTTGAAAGAGGGGGAAGCAATTATGGAGCAATGACGGATGAAAGTGGAAGGTTCAAAATTAATTCAATTCCGACAGGAGTTTATGTTTTGAAAGTTTCATACAATACTGATTCGCTATCTCAAACCATTTTGGCGAAAGTAGTTACAGATGGAATTGAAAATTTAGGAAGAATAAATTTCTATGAAGTTGTAAATGAATTAGATGAATTTACAGTCACGGAATATGTTGACCCACTGATAAGTTTTGATTTCGGGCAGAACAGAATTAGCGCAATAGATATCGAACAAAGTGCAGTAAAAATGGACTTGAAAGCACTTATTTTAAGTAATAACTCAGACATTAAAATAGATGCAGATGGTCAAATGATGATTCGAGGGTCTAGGGGAAATGATTTAATACATTATATCGACGGCGTAAAAATGAATGAAGTTCAATCTATTCCTAGTTCTGCTATCGGGGGAGTAACAGTTTACTCAAGTGCTATTCCAGCAAAATATGGAGATACAACCGGTGGTGTGATCATCATGGAAACTAAAAGTTATTATGACCTATGGAGAGCAGCAAAAATTAAAGAAAGCGCTGCTAATTTTTAGAAAATCTAGCTGAAATAACAAGAAGTGTAGTTTGAAAAAGCTGCACTTTTTTTGTTGACCTAATTGACCTTTAAATAAGTGTTGATCATGCTTTTTTTAAAGTTATTTTAAATCACAAACCCTTCATTTAATCCTTCAAAAATCTTACATTTAGAATTAGGAAACTTAAAACTACGCTAAAATGAAGATCACATTTGCAGGAGCCGCCAAAACAGTGACAGGGAGTAAACACATTGTTCAATTGTGGGACAATACCAAAGTGATGTTAGATTGTGGAATGTATCAAGGAATGGGAAAAGATACCCACACTTTGAATTCTGAAGAATTCGAAGAGCCCTTGTCAGTCTCTGCAATTTTACTTTCTCATGCTCATATCGATCATTCTGGATTGATTCCGAAATTTGTAAAAGACGGTTTTGAAGGTAAAATTTTCTGTACGGAAGCTACTCATGCTTTGTGTGAAATTATGTTGCGAGATAGTGCTTTCATTCAAGAAGCAGATGTGCGCTATTCCAACAAAAGACATCAAAGAAGTGAGAATGATGCTTACGATCCACTCTATAGTTTTCTTGATGTTGAACAAGCTTTACAGCAGTTTGTAATTGTTAAAGAAAATGAGCCAATTTCGATTGCTGCTGGAATTAAAGCTACTTTTATTCCCAATGGACACATTTTGGGAAGTGCAGCAATTTATCTTGATATTGACGAAATTAGCGAAAAACACACCTTGCTTTACACCGCAGATATTGGTAGATATAATGCTACTTTGATGCGTAACCCAGAACTTCCACCGCAAGCTGATTATGTGATTTGTGAATCAACATACGGAGATCGTTTGCATGACAATACTATCGATGCTGAGCAAGGATTATTGAATGCGGTATTACATACTTTGCAAGAAAAGAAAGGGAAATTAATTATTCCTGCCTTCAGTTTAGGACGAACACAAGAGCTTGTTTTTGCATTAAATAAACTGGATTTGTATGGTTTGCTTCCTGATGTTAAAATTTTTGTAGATAGTCCACTTGCAATTGACGCAACAGATATCATGCGCAGATATTCACATCTGTTGAATCGAGAAGTTTCTCGCTTTAAAAAAGGAACACGTCATGACCCTTTTGGATTTAGGAAATTAATTTATGTAAAAGAACAAAAATACTCCCGTAGAATTAACACTTTGGATGAACCCTGTATTGTTATTTCCGCTTCAGGAATGGCAGATGCCGGAAGGGTAAAACACCATATTTATCATGCATTGGAACAAGCTAAAAACACTATTCTTTTTGTTGGATATGCTGAACCCAATTCTTTGGCCGGTAGATTGCAAAGAGGAGATAAAATGGTGACCATCTTTGGAGATGACAGAAATGTAGAAGCTGAAATAAATTACATCAAATCCTTAAGCGCGCATGCAGATTACAATGAAATAATGCGTTACCTCTCAAATAACAACTCAGGTAAAGTAAAACGCTTATTCTTAGTACATGGTGAAGAAGAAGTGGCTCAAAAATTTAAAGGTCTTTTAAAAGAAAATGGCTACAATAATGTTGTTATTCCTGATAAAAACATGACCTTTGAAACATGAAGTTTCGGTCAATATGTTTGTTGCTTATTTCGTGCGCTTTTATAGTTTCGTGTTCTGATCAAGAACAGGTTAAAATAGTCAATGATAAAATTGAACCACCTTTTAAAAAGCAAATTTTAGATTGGAGTGTAATGAATGCTCAAGGTTGGAAAAACATGAGTTTTCCAACATGGTTTTCTAAAGAATTAATTGATTCCAATAATATTGAAAGTGTTTTTATAGGATTTACAAATTTCAATTTTACAGACAGCATTCTCAATATGACTGACACTTTACCCCATAGAACGGTGGAAATTCAATTCGGTAAATTTGGGAGTGTGGATAAAGTTGAATTGTCGGATTATATTAATGGAATTCTACTTGCTCAACATATTTTTAGTTACAAATTTACTACAGACTCATTGGGGTATTCAACTCCAGCTATTTCGAGTAATGTAAAATACCGTGAGAAAAGTATGATTTCATTACTTACCACTCTACAAGAATTACAGCAATACCATCGGTTAGTTTTGCAAGAATCAAACAGTGACTTAATCACATATATTGATAAAAGTAATAAAAATGGTATAGCACATTATTTTATTCTTGATAGTGCCAATTGGAACGTTTCCTACATCGATCAAAATTTAAAATCTGAAAAGAATAATATTTTCTATTTTGGTTCTCCAACTAATTATAGTTCATCTTTTTCAGTGAAAAATTTAGTTGAAAAAACGATGAAGCAAACCCGTGAATATTATGTTAGTAATGCTTTGAAAAATCAGTACTTTTATAGCAAAGACTTTATTACTAAAAGATCATACCACTATGATAATGAGGGGATGTTAATAGAAATGAATGACAGTTTAGTCACTTCGAGTAATGAATTTCTTCACGCTGAATATGCTAAAATTCACTACAATAATTCACTGCCAAAATCAATTACTTTTTTCAACGAAGAAGATTCTTTAATGAAAACACCAATCAAACGAATAGGTTTTGATTATTCAATTACAAAATAATGAATTACGAATTTTTGTAATAGCCGAAAATTGATGAATTACATAGCTATTCTACACTTACATTATGGATGCCCTCTCCCTTGATTCCTCTCCAAAAAGGGAGTCCAGAACACAACAATTCGTAATTACCACATTTGTCGAACCATTAACAATTAAACCCTAAAAACCACCCCTTCTTCTTCCGGATGTTCCAAACCTAAAAATCTATCAATTAAAACCGCTACTTCTTCAGGGCTTCTCAATTCATCGTTTTCCTTTAGGTCCACAAAATTCTGGTGACTGGAAAAATTCTTAGCGCCACTGTTTCGAATGCTAACTTGCATATTGGTATCTACCACTCCAGGAGCAATATTAAAGACCTTTGTCGATTTTCCTAACTCTTTAATCTCTAGATTCAAAGTTTCTGCAAATATATCCATACCCGCTTTCGTAGCACAATAAGATCCCCAAGATGGAATTGGACGTTGTCCTGCACCAGAAGAAATGTTGATTATTGCATCCACATTATCAAACCCAAAAGATGACAATACATAGCTGCAAAGATATTGTGGTGCTACAAGGTTTACCATTGTCATATCCACATAATGCGTTAATGTTAACTCATGTGATCTTTTAATGTCGCCAATAATTCCTGCGTTGTTGATTAAGCGAATTGGATAATTTTCTTGCGACACATAATCTAAAAGTGATAACTCATGTAGCTGATGCTTGTCTGATAAATCGCACGCTACATGTTTGAAATTATCGTCAATAATGGAATTACTTCTCGAAATTCCGATTACTTTCTCACCTTTTTCTAAGTAAAAATGGGCCAAGGCTTTTCCTATTCCCGATGATGTTCCTGTTATAATATTTATCATGATTCGTTTACGTCAATAAAGCGCTGAACATGTTTTGCAGTTCCGAAAACAACTAAAGTATCACGTGATTCAATAACGGTATCGCCTTTTGGTACACCAATTACGTGTTGCTCTACTTCGTACTGACCTTTCTTTTTTATGTCATATTCGCGCCTCATAGTTACTAATGTCAATTGATATTTATTTCTAAAATCAATATCTTGAATTGTTCTGTTGAGTACTCCTTTTGGAGGTTTAATTTCAGCAATTTCATATTCCTCCGACAATTGAAGAAAAGATAAAATAGACGGATTTAACAATTTCTCTCTAATAACGAAAGCTACCTCATCTTCTGGAGTTAAGATTTCCTTAATCCCAATTTTCTCCAAAATTAACCTCTGATCTGCTCCGTTAGCCCTTGCAATAATTCTCTTTACCCCTAAATCCATAAGGTGAACAGCAGTTAAAACAGTTGCTTCAAAATTTTCTCCAATAGCTACTACTGCAGCATCCATTTCCTCCAATTTTTGAGAGGTTAGAACCTTAAAGTCTGTACTGTTTAATGTAACCGCAAATGCAACATCATCTTTGATATTTTCAATTTTTTCTTCATTGTTGTCGAAAGCAAAAACTTGTGCTCCTTTTTCGGCAAGTCGACGGGCAATATTTGAACCATATTTCCCAACTCCAATCACTGCAAATTTGTTAAATCCCATCTTTATTTTTTAAGCCAAAGCTTGTTTTAAATCGTTTATTAAATCTTCGGCATCTTCCACGCCAACACTCAGTCTGATGAGTGAATCTACAATCCCTGCTTCATCACGAATTTCTTTTGGAAGAGCACCATGAGTCATTGTTACGGGATGACAAGTTAATGACTCAACACCTCCTAATGATTCTGCAAGTGTAAAAACCTTAAATTTTCCCATTATAGAATGGGCGTCTTTCATGTCGTTTCCTTTTAGTGAAAAAGAAATCATTCCTCCAAATCCGAGCATTTGTTTTTTCGCAATATCATGGTTAGGGTGATCTTCAAATCCTGGCCAGTAAACTTTGTCTACCTTCGGGTGATCATTTAGAAAATAAGCCAGTTTTTCACCGTTTTCACAATGCCTTTGCATGCGTAAATGTAGGGTTTTTATTCCGCGTAAAACCAAGAAAGAATCCATTGGCCCTGTAACAGCTCCTGAGCTATTTTGAATACGGTAGATTTCATCTGCTATCTTTTTGTCATCTGTTACTATTGCACCCATCACAACATCAGAATGGCCTCCTAAATATTTTGTTACAGAATGCATAACCAAATCAGCACCTAAATCTATAGGTGTTTGGAGATAAGGTGTAGCAAAGGTGTTATCTACACCTAGCATTACATTTGATTTTTTTGCAATTTTAGCAACTGCTTTTATATCAATTATATTCATCATTGGATTGGATGGCGTTTCTATCCAAATTAACTTTGTCTTATCATTGATTTTTTTTTCTAAATCAGATAAATCATTCATTTTTATAAAGTGGAACTGGATTCCAAACTTTGCATAAATAGTTGTGAATATTCTGTAAGAACCCCCATATAGATCATCTGTGGTAATGATTTCATCACCAGGATTGAACATTTTTAATACTGCATCGATAGCCGCTAAACCACTTCCAAAACAGGCCCCATATTTGGCATTTTCTAATTCAGCCAATGCGTTTTCTAAAGCATGTCGTGTTGGATTTAAAGTTCTTGAGTAAGCATAACCTTTGTTCTGACCAACTTTTTCTTGTTTATATGTACTGGTTTGGTAAATAGGTGTCATGATTGCTCCTGTCGCAGAATCTGGCTCAACACCAGCATGAATTGCTTTTGTCCCGAACTTATATTTTTTTGTTTCCATGAATGTAAACAGTAATTTTATTTACTTACAAATGTAAGAAAATTAGAGTATAAAATTTGGGGAATTCGCCATATTCAAGCTTGCATTCAAAAATGATCAATCTAATTTTGGAATAAAGAATTTCATAAATCTACCATATGCTTTTTTGTATAAATAATGTATCTTTACAGCGAATGAAATCAGTATTTTTCGTAACACCTAATCATTAAATTTACAGATTAATCATGAGTAATCGCACACCTACTAGCATTCTTTCTAGCTTCCAAGAAACTGCCAAATTTAATTTTGTATGGCGTATTAATTTGGTTTTTACTATTGTGGGCTTTGTTATGATGATTTTTACCTACCTCATACAAGATAGATTTTTCAAATACTATGTCCTAGTATTTGTCCTTACTATTGGAAGTCTTTTCTTTTTGAAATATTTAAAAACCTATAAGTTAGTTGCTAAAATTCTCTATTTGGTTGTTTCCACTGTATTGGGAGCAGCAATATTTTCTGTTCCTGAATCATTACATCTTCAAGAATCATTATGGATGGTCGTTCTGATTTTAGCCGCATTTTTCACCCTTGGCAATGTTTGGGGTTGCTTTTATCTTCTTGTCAATACCATTTTTTATGGAATTTATTATAATTATCAATTCGCAGGAACAGCTCATATAAGTCTTACGATTCGACCTGATGCACTTTTTTTACTTTCCATTGAGTTTGCTGTTTCTATGTTTTTGATAGGATATGTAATGTTTCAATATGGTTTAATTAATAAATATGCCTTTAAACATGCATCAAAAGCTTACGAAAATTTGAATTCAGAAAAACAAATAGTTGAACTTCAGAATAGAGAAAAAACTGTTTTGCTTCAAGAAATTCATCACCGTGTAAAGAATAATATGCAGGTAATTGTGAGTTTGTTGAGAATGCAGTCAAGGGAAATAATATCAAAAGAGGGGAAAGAAAGCTTTGAAGATGCTATAACTCGAATAATGACTATGTCTTTAATCCATCAAAAAATGTATGAAAAAGAATCACTTATTGATCTAGATGTTAAGGATTATCTGAGTACATTAATAAATAATCTTGTAAAGTCTAATGCCGTCAATAAAGATATTTCCTTTACTGTAAATTCGAGCTTAAAATGTGTAAGTGCAAAGAACATGGTTCCTTTAGGCTTAATTATTAATGAGTTAGTGAGTAATTCGATTAAACATGCCTTCGAGAGTATTGGCCGAATTGAATTAACATTGACTCCTCTAGAAGGCACTAGTTTTAGCCTGTCATATTTTGACGATGGTACTTGGAAAGAGAATGATAAGCAAACATTCGGAACTCAATTGATTGAAGTCTTTACCGATCAGTTAGATGGAACCTATGAACGTGAAATAATAGATTCTGGAACTTACTTTCACTTTACATTAATTGATGATGTAGGTGGAGAAAATAAACTTTAGTCCTTTTTTTAAGTGAATAGGTATTGTTATGTTTTATGTTAACGATGACAAAAGGATTTAGTTGTCTAATGAATCCTTTTTCACTTTTTTTGATGAGATTTTGTTAACTATTTTTTATTAAAGTTAGAATCCCTTGCCGATTTTGTCAGCAAGGGTTCTTAGTGTTTTAGAAGGTTGATTATTTGTTAGGTTTGATTAGTTAAATCGCTTCAACAAATATAGAGCTGCTGTTCTGATATAAACCAAGGGTTTTCCCTAGGTTTAATCTTTAATTTTACAAAACAATTAATTAGAATAAAAGAATCTAAACCCAAAGCTTTCTCTATTTCGCTTGGTTGAAGTAGCGATATGTAGCTATTTAAATCCATATTTCTATACTTTTTTAGGGATTTAAACTTTGTGAAAAGCTTGTGTTTAATTGGTTGTGAGTTCGAAGGGTTGAACTATAGTATAAATAAAAAAAAGAGCTAAGTTTTTTTAGAAGGTAACATGTAATGATTTTCGAATCTATTCAAGACCTAATAGGTAATTTTGAATAGTTTAACAAAGTTATAAGAAATAAACATCGTTCGTCTCGAGAAATTTAAATTAACTTCGACAACATTTTTAAAATCTATGTGTTAGCATTCTAGAATGAAGTCTACAGAAAAATTTGGTACAGCTCCCTTAGGGAAATTATTAGCAGAGCAAGCTATTCCAGCATCAGTTGGAATTCTTACAATGTCTATATATGCCATTATTGACACCATCTATGTCGGGCAGTTTGTAGGTCCGGAAGGAATTGGAGCAATTACTGTGGTTCTGCCCATTACATTCTTGATTTCTAGTATTGGAATGGCCATTGGAGTAGGAGGGTCTTCTGTTTTATCAAGAGCTCTAGGTAATAATAAACTTAAAAAAGCTTTTAAAACTTTTGGAAATCAGGTTTTAATGACCTTGGTTCTGGCGATTTTCTTTGTTGTTTTAGGTTCTCTTTTTATTGATGAAATTATTCATGCTTTTGGAGGAATGGGAGATGTAGAAGCTCCGGCAATAGAATATTTTGGTATCGTATTATTGGGTGTCCCATTTTTAGCTTGGGCAATGATGAGCATTAACGTCATTCGGGCTGAAGGCCATCCCAGAGTAGCAATGTATGCTATGATCGTTCCTGCCATTATTAATTTAATTTTGGATCCTATATTCATTATAGCTTTAGATATGGGGATTAAAGGTGCTGCATGGGCTACAACTATATCCTACATTGGAAGTGCTGCATTTACCTTACGTCATTTTGTTTACGGAAAGTCTGTATTGAAAATCTCGTTTGATAATTGTAAACCATCATTTCCAATAATTAAAGAAATCGCATCTTTAGGCTCTGTTACATTAGCTAGGCAAGGAGTAATTAGTGTGTTGGCAGTGGTTCTAAATAATTCACTTTTCTTCTATGGTGGAGAACAGGGTTTATCTGTATATGGTATTATTAATCGCGTTTTAATGTTCGCCAACTTCCCAGTGTTAGGAATCACCCAAGGTTTTGTTCCAATTGTTGGGTACAATTTTGGAGCAAGATTAAAGGAGCGCGTACAACAAATACTAAAAATTTCAATTGGATGGGCGTCCGGTATTTCTGTTTTACTTTTTATACTCCTCATGATCTTTGCATCATCTATCTCCGAACTTTTTACCTCAGATTTAGAATTAATTAGGGAAACAACCCCAGTAATAAGAACAGTCTTTTTAGCAACTCCACTTTTAGCAGTAAGTCTTATAATAAGCGCTTATTTTCAAGCTATTGGAAAGGCAGGTCCTGCATTGTTTTTGGCCTTAACAAAACAAGGTATTTTCTTGATTCCACTAGTTCTTTTACTACCATTGTACTTTGGATTAAATGGAATATGGATGGCTTTCCCAATTGCTGATTTTGGAGCAGCGGCTGTAAGTTTTGTTTACTATAAAATGAGTCGCAATAAATACCCAACTAAGATTGATCCCGAAATAATAATTGATCAAGAACTGGATAAGTTTAAAACCTCAGAAATATATAGAAATGAATAAAACTATAGAAGACCGAATAGCTGCTGCTGAAACAAGAATTTTTAAAGCTGTTTTTCCTAATACAACTAATCATTATGACACATTGTTTGGAGGTACAGCATTACAATTAATGGATGAAGTTGCATTTATCTGTGCCACTCGTTTTAGTCGTCAAAGAGTAGTTACTGTAAGTTCAGATCGTGTAGATTTTACAAAGCCTATTCCTAGTGGAACATTGGTTGAACTAGTAGCAAATGTTGAAAAAGTGGGTAAATCCAGCATCGTAGTTTCTGTAGATATCTTCGTTGAAGAAATGTATTCCGAAAAAAGAGAAAAAGCTGTTCATGGTACTTTTACTATGGTTGCGGTTGATGATGAGAAGAATCCAGTGGCTGTAGTATAATTGAATTAACATTATGAGCACTAGAAAAATCTCCTAGTACTCATAAGTTTCAATTTTTTTATTGTACAATTATCTTCTTAACTGCATAGCCTTCTTTGGCATCTAGCCATATAAAGTACGTTCCTTTTGTAAGTCCATTGGCTTGAATGTTGATTTCCGTTGCTTTTGATGATACCGCATTTTCAAAAACCACCTTTCCCAATATATTTAGGATTTTGTAAGCTACAATTTCAGATTGTGAAGTTAATTGAACCTTAAACTGTCCATTGTTAGGGTTTGGAACAATTTTAAAATTATGATTGTCTAAATAATTTTTATTGATGCTTGCAAATTCAACGTTATGGCAATTTGATGATTTTGTACAGCCATTAATGGTAATTTCTACTTTATATGAACCTGAACTTGTAACATTGAGTGCCCCGGAATTTCCGACGACTGTATTGTCATCACAATTGACCCATGAATACGTTGCATTTGATTGGTTTACAGCTAATTGATTTCCGTTTACATTCACAGTTGTGTCTATTTCAATAATTTCAATTTCATAATTAAGGATAGAATCACACCCTATGGCCGTAATTAATGTATCCGTGAATAAAGTGTCTTCATAGTAAGTGATATTATTTAAAGTTATGTAATCGCATGTTGATATAGGGGCAGTTCCTTCAAAGGCAATTCCATTGTTAAGGATTGGACCGGTAACCCAATTGGTATTTGTTCCATATTGTTCAAAGCCATACATTGCATTAATTGTTGAACTATCAGCGAAATTGATCACTTGTGGGTTCAAACCTGTGTTATCTCCCTCAGGAATTCCTTCATTGAATTTGTAGTAAGCAATCAGATGAGGTGGGATTGTACAAAATTCGTGATTCATGTTTGCATTGATTTCAGCCTCACTTAAGGCAATGTCCCAAATTCTAACTTCATCGATGTGTCCTTCCATTGAGGTGACTAAACTGGTATCATTTCTAATTCCAATTGTTATCGGTCTGTTGGATGTCGTATTTACAGTTTGGGTTGGATTCCCTGAAGCTTCTAGAATTCCATCTACATAGATTTTGAAATTCTCGGTTGCGGTTGAACTATACACTACGGCAACATGATGCCATACATTATTTCTGATATTTGAAACACCATCTAATCCCCATCCTCCAATTTCTACTCTGGCAGCATGACCTAGTGGGTTTAGCTTAACAGACATTCTGGTTCCTGTTCCCATACCACCCATATCAACCATAAATCTTTGGTTCGCATAATAACTGTCTATTTTCGTCCAGAATTCTATGGTTCTATCATTATCTGATGCTATTGCATTAGTTCCAGTGATGATATAGTTCTTATCCGTTTCATTATCAAAAGATAACGCAGTAGGATTTTGTGCTTTTAGGCCTGTCACAGTGAGCAAGCACATAAGTAAGATGTTTAATTTTTTCATGAATAAATTGTAAATATAATGATTTTCGCAAAGTTATTTTTATTTAGACTAATTACAAATAAGGTCTTGAAGAATATTTCAATTTTCCTTACGTCCTCAGGATTGTTTTTCTTTAAAGTTAGCTAGGAGATAGCGTGTGATGCTTTTCTCAAATTTTCTCCTTCTCTTTTTTGAAATAACCGTATTTTCACGCCATGGAAAATAAACGCATCGCAATTTTTGCTTCAGGAGGAGGTAGTAACGCTATAAAACTTATTCAACATTTCGATAAATCATCGGAAATTGACGCGGTTTTACTATTAACCAATAATGAGAATGCTGGAGTTCTTGAGCTTACTGATGAATATATTGATCAAGTTGTAATCAATAATGATGGTGCAAATGATGGCTCTTTTCTTACTGAATTAATGCAAGAAGAACGCATAGATTATATCGTTTTGGCAGGATACTTAAGGAAAATACCTTCTGAATTAATTAAAGCTTTTCCACAACATATTATTAATATTCATCCGGCTTTATTACCTAAGTATGGAGGAAAAGGAATGTATGGAATGAATGTTCATAATGCTGTTTTCGAAAATAAAGAAACAGAATCTGGAATTACAATACATTTAGTAAACGATGCATTTGATGAAGGAGAAATTTTGGCGCAATATAAAGTTTCACTTACACCAAAAGATGATGCCAATATAATTCAGAAAAAAGTTTTGGAAATAGAGCATAAACATTTCTCTGAAGTGGTTGAGAAGTTTATTTTGCAGCATTAATTTTAAAAATTTTCATTGCGTTTTCTCATTTTTCAAATATAAATAACAGGATATTTTTTTAACTTTTTAAGATTTTTCATTCAACCCACTACAATTCCGTATATTTGTGCTCTTAAAGAAATTGGATATGTCAAATCAAGAGAAATTTAGTACCGATAAAGCACCAAAACCAGTGGGGTTATACCCGCATGCTAGAAGGGCAGGAAACTTACTTTTTTTATCTGGAGTAGGACCAAGAACAGCTGGTTCTGATGCTACAGATTCTCATGTTCCAGGTTTGGAATTGGATAAAAATGGAAATTTTATTCAATTCGATTTTGAAGCTCAATGTCGCCAAGTTTTTGACAATGTTCGTGCTATTTTAGAAGCATCTGGATCAAGCTGGAATGAACTAATTGATGTTCAAGTTTTCCTAGTAAATATGAAGAGAGATTTTCATACTTACAACAAAATTTATGCGGAGTATTTCAAAGAAAATCAGCCTTGTAGAACTACAGTTGAAATTTCTTCTTTGCCTACTCCAATCGCTATTGAATTAAAATGTATTGCAACAATTGAATAATTATAACTATGATTGGATTTATTATTAGAGTTATCGTAGCCCTCGCGGCATTGGCTTTTAATGTTTATTTATTTTACTCAGGTTCTTGGGGTTGGGGAATTACTATGTTACTTCCGACAGCTATAATCTGGTTGACTTTTTGGAGAAATGAAAACGTGATTATTGCGCTTTACCAAATGCGTTTGGGAAAACAAGATAAAGCTTGGAACGCCCTAAATAGAATTAAAGCACCTCAGTTTTTGCCAAAAAGTCAACATGCATATGTTCTTTATTTGAAAGGAATGATGGGTTTACAAAAAGATTTGGGTTTTGCTAAATGTGAACAAATGATTCGTAAGGCTTTGAGCATGGGTTTGAGGACAAAACAAGATCAAGGAGTTGCACACATGCAATTGGCGGGTATTTGTATGCAAACAGGTCGCAAGAACGAAGCTAAAATGCTGCTTTCTGAAGCTAAGAAATTAGACGAGAAGAATATGTTGAAAGAGCAATTATCTACGATGAGAAAACAACTAGGAATGGTTGCTTCTGCTAATCAAATGCGTATGGCGCAAATGCATAAAGGACGAAAGAAAACTCCTAGAAAAAGATAATAATGGGTGAGGATCTCAATATTCAGAAGGGTTCAAAAGAGGAGAAGTATAAATTGCTTGTTCCCCAATTGAAGGCGTTGTGTGAAGGAGAACCAAACCGTATTGCAAATCTGGCAAATGTTGCAGCAGCTGTTAAGCAAACCTTTGATTACTACTGGGTAGGTTTTTATCTGGTTGAGGATAATGAATTAGTTTTAGCCCCTTTTCAAGGTCCAATAGCTTGTACACGTATCAAAATGGGTAGAGGAGTTTGCGGTAAAGCTTGGGAAAAGGCAGAAACTATTCTTGTAGAAAATGTCGATGAATTTCCAGGACATATTGCATGCAGTAGTTTATCAAAATCAGAAATTGTTGTTCCCATAATAAAGAATGATGAGGTAATTGGTGTGTTTGATCTCGATCACGATAAATTAAGTGCTTTTGATGCTGTTGATCGTAAATATTTAAACGAAATTTGTTTATGGCTCGGATCCATTTTATAGTTGTATGTGTTTTATCATTATTTCTATTCTCATGTGGACAAGTTGGTTCAATAACTGGGGGAGATGTTGATACACAATCACCTAAGATTATTGTCGAGCGTGTTTCTCCTCCAATGGAAAGCACTAACATTTCGCCACAAATAATCACTATTCCTTTTGATGAATTTATAGAGTTTAATAAAGCCGCAGAGAATATAACGGTTACTCCAGCAGATGTAAAATTGGATTACTTAATTAAGAAAAAATCGGTTATTCTTTCTGTAGAATCAGGAAATTGGAAGCCGAATACAACGTATACAATTTACCTCAACAGAGCAGTTAAAGATATTACAGAAGCCAATGATTCTATTATTGCTTATGTTTTTTCTACAGGAGATTATCTTGATTCATTAAAAACAGCCATTCAAGTAGTTGATGCTTATTCTGGTAAACCAGTTGTAGATGTTACTGTGGGTTTGTTCACCCAGCAATTAGAAAATGATTCCTCCAATTTTGAGCCTAGATACTATGCTTCTACTGATAATACGGGAATTGCAAAATTTCAATTCATAAAAGACACCACCTTCTTTGCTTATGCTTTTGAAGATGACAATTATAATAATCGAATTGACCCTACCGAAAAAAGAGCAGTTTTAAGAAATCCAGTCAAATTAGATACCATCTTTGAAACGGGTTCAATAATTCGTCTTATGCCACCAGAAACCAATTCAACTTGGGTTATTAGTAACGAAGTTATTCCAACTGCAACTTGGTGCTTAAGTTTTAATCGCCCATTGAGAGAGGTGGATAGTTTTACTTTTATTGATCCTCAACCCACTGAAATTATTTGGAACGGTGCTAAAGATTCTTTAAGTGCCTTTTATGAAACTGATGCTAATACAGGTACATTTTATGGTGTTTTGCATGCTAATGATAAAATGGATACGATTAATAAAAAATATTTTATCCGAGATAAAACGGATATGAAGATTGTTTCTACAAATAATTTGAATAATAAAAAATTATGGTCTAATGATACGCTCAAATTAAAGTTTAACGAACCAGTTTTATACTTTGATAATGCTGAAATTATGCTAGAAACCATTCTTGAAGGTGACAGTCTAAAATCTCCAATAGAATATGAAGTAATTAATCATTCTCCAATAGAAAAAAGTATATTTTTCAATAAAAAAAACGTTGAGAAAGTCTTTTTGAGTATACCTCCAAAAGCAATTCAAGGATTAAATTATCCATTAAAAGACAGCCTAAATTTAGATTTTACGCTTCAAAAGGAGAAAGAAACAGGAGTGATGATTATTGAATTTGATACAATTCCAGCATATGGTATTTTGGTTGTCACAAATAAAAGTACAAAGCTCAAAAGAAATATAGTTTTTGATGGTGTTGAAAAATCAACTCATAGAATTGAATCGATGCAGCCTGGAGAATATGGGTTTCATTTTATTTATGATACAGATAAAAGTGGTGCTTGGACAACAGGATCTATTTTTGAGAATAAAGACGCTGAAATTATAAAATGGTTTAATAATACATCTACAATTAGGGCTAATTGGGAGGTAAAGACTACTTTAACAATCAAGTTAATGAATGAAGAGCTAGAAAAGGAAAGTGAGAATAATTGATTTTATAATTAATGGTCTATTAAATTTTTCACCTAAACGCTAAAGTTACCTATACTTAATGTTACAAAATGTGCTTGAAAGCAGTATTACTGCAATTTTTTATTACCTTTTCAACTAAACATTTGATGAATATTGAAATTACTTTTTTATACTCTTTTTTGAGGCTAAAGGTGAGATAGTGTTATCTTTAGGACTTCATAAATGCGGAATTTCACATTAAAATACTCGTTTTGAATATGAAGAATTTAAATGGAAGCTTGGGTTGCCATAAACTACTATAATATAATCTTGAAGATTAAAATAATGTTTTAATGATGATTATTCTTTCTACAAGAAGGTAATGGTCTCTGATTAATAAATATAATTACATGCTAAAATTCAGTGGAAAAACTGTGTACTTCTTATTTTTGATGTTTGCCTTTACCTCCCATTCCATAGCTGCAAACTTAAGCAATTATAAGGTACAGCATATCTATTCTAAAATTCAGTTTTTTGATTCTCTAAATATTCAAGATAGTCTGTTTCATTACGTTAAGTTGGGATATTCTGAATGTAGCAAGATTGATTTAAACTCTGTCGATTCTAAAGATATTCAACTGGTTATAGCTGAAATTTATTATCATTATGGAGATATGAATTATATTAGTAATGACGTTTTCGAATCTATTAATGGATTTGAAAATGCGGCTAAAATTTTTAAAAAGTATGATGTTAAGGATAAATATTCAGATTGTATTTTTGAACTAGCAACAAATTTTTCAAAGGTAGGTGAAGCTCCAAAGTCTTTGCAATTAATGCATGAAGCAACCTCAATTTTTATTGATCTTAAAGATACAGCTGGAATTATTGCAGGTTATCGTAGTATTGGTCTTTTGTATAACCGTCAACGAGATTATGTAAGGGGAAGAGAGTATTTAATTAAGGCATTAAAACTGAGTAAGAATACTGATGATATCGAATCTTCAATTCACTTATATGTGGCACTTGCTGTTATGTATAAGAAGGCTGATGATTTAGAGAAGACAGCAGAAATGTATAAGGAGGCTTTAAGGTTGGCGGAACTAACAAATGTCGGATTAGTACGCGCAAACGTTTATAGCAACTTGGCTGAGTTTTATAAAAATAGTGGAAAATTGGATCAAGCAAAATTATATTTTGATAAGGCCAATGAAATTATTGAAGAAAGTGATTCAGATTACAAGAGGTCTTTTTTATGGCTTAATTACTCAGATTATTATTATTTGAAGGAAGAATATCAACAGGCAGTTATATATGGCGAAAAAGCCTTGCATTTGTGCGAAGAAATTAAAAATAGACGTGGGGAATTTATTACACTAAACATTCTGCTTAAGATATACGAAAAGATAGGAAATACGGATAAATTAGCTTTATATCAAAAAAGAGTAATTGCACATTTATTTGAACACAAAGATGAATTAAATGCGCAAATCAACGAATTAGAAACTGTGCGCTTTAAATTAGATAAACAGAATTTAATCATCGAAAATGAAAAAATAAAGTCACAATTTGAAAAAGAACAAAAGGAAAAGGAACAGAACTATATCTACATAATTTTATTTTGTGTTTTTGCTATCTTAAAAACAATCGCCCTGGTATTATACATTAGGTTGAGAGCAATTAGAAAACTTAATAAATACATTACCAAACAAAGTGAAGAAAGGAAATTACTTTTAAAAGAAGTTCACCACAGGGTGAAAAACAATTTCCAAATTGTATCCAGTATGTTGCGACTTCAATCGTATGGATTCGAGAATGAAATTCTTAGACAAAATTTTGAAGAGGCTGTTTCAAGAATTAATGCGATGGCTATTGTTCATAATGTAATTTATAGACAGGAAAAATTTAAAGATATTGATGCTAAAAGTTACCTTGAACAATTAGTAGATAATCTTAATAAAACAGGAGACAGTCGTATTGTAGTATCTATTCAATCCGAAGAGGTTCCGTTTAAAATTGAAACCTTAATTAATTTAGGAATTGCTTTAAATGAATTGATTACTAATTCTTTTAAGCATGCTTTCACTGATCAAATGGACCAACCAAAAATTAATATTTCTTTAAGAACTATTGCCGATAAAACATATGAAATTGTATATAAAGACAATGGTGTAGGGATAGATAAACAAGATTATCAAGCGAATTTTGGAATGGATTTAATTGATACAATTATCTCTAATTTTGACGGAGATGTTTCAATTACTACCATGGAAAATTGGAATACTGTGATTAAAATAACATTTAAGGAGTTCTAAAGTCCTGCACATTAAGACCTTCAACTAATTTTATTTGTTATTCCAATTCGACATGGTTTGATTTAATCCAATAGTTGTAAATCCTTTTATAAATTCAGTAGCCGTTTTTATGCGTTCTTCAATTTGTTTTACTTCGTCAGAATTCCATTCTCCGAGCACATAATCAACTTGTTGACCTGTACTAAACTCTGCTCCAACTCCAAAGCGTAATCGGGCATAACTGGTTGTATTGAGCACCGCTTGAATATCTTTTAAACCATTATGACCACCATCACTTCCCTTTCCTTTCATGCGTAATTTTCCAAAAGGCAATGCTAAATCATCGGTAATCACCAATAAATTTTCAGGAAGAATCTTTTCTTTTTGTAGATAGTAATTCACTGCTTTACCACTCAAATTCATAAAAGTAGATGGCTTCAATAAGATTACTTGTCTACCTTTCCATTTCGCTTTCGCAACATCACCTAATTTTATCGTTTCAAAAACAGCTTTACGTTCTTCTGCAAAAGCTTCCACAACTTTAAAACCTATGTTATGTCGCGTGTTTTCATACTTTACACCAGGATTTCCCAATCCTACAATTAAATACTTCATTTCTGTTGGAATATTTTCTTCGGCTTCCTTCTTCTTACCGAATAATGATTTAAAAAACATCTATTTTATGATTTGTTTGCAAGTTTAAGTTTCGCTCTTCTCTGTTTCTCCTTCACCAAAGGTGATAGCTCTGCGAACTTTATTTCTGAAGACTCTGTGTTCTCTGCGAAAACCTCTGCACCTCTGCGGTTAAAATCCACTTCTGTCTCTCTCTTTTTCTTCCTCGCTCTCCGATCACTTTCTCGCTCTGTTATTCATCCTCTCGGATTCGAAAAAGTATTCACATCAAATCCGGTTATCTCATGATCGCATAAAATGACCATTCGCTCAATAATATTTCTCAACTCACGAATGTTTCCACTCCAATTTGTGTTTTTAAGTGCTTCTAAGGCATCTTCTGTAAATTTCTTTCTAGGAATACCATGTTCAGCACAAGTCATTGATAAGAAGTGCTCAGCCAGTAAAGGAATGTCTTCTTCTCTTTCATTTAATGTTGGAACATGAATTAAAATAACACTTAACCTATGGTATAAATCCTCTCTGAAGTTTCCTTCTGTTATTTCCTTTCTGAGATTTTTATTTGTTGCTGCGATTATACGGGGACTTACATTAATGTTTTTCTCACCACCAACACGCTGTATAACATTTTCTTGCAACGCGCGCAAAACTTTTGCTTGTGCAGAGGCACTCATGTCTCCAATTTCATCAAGAAATAAGGTTCCATTTTTAGCCAATTCAAACTTTCCCTTTTTCTGTTTTACAGCAGAAGTAAACGCACCTTTTTCATGTCCGAAAAGCTCACTTTCTATTAATTCTGCAGGGATAGCCGCACAATTGACTTCAATGAATGCTTCATCCTTTCGTGGACTATTATCGTGAAGGGATCTTGCGACCAATTCTTTTCCAGTTCCGTTTTCTCCGGTAACTAAAACGCGCGCTTCACTAGGCCCAACTTTTTCTATCATTTCTTTTATTTGAATGATTCCATCTGTTTCTCCAATGATAGAAGAACCTTTAAAGCGTTGTACAGTTTTCTTTAAAGCCTTTTTTTCTTCAACAAGATTGTTCTTGTCACTTGCATTGCGAATGGTTACCAAGATTCTGTTTAAGTCTAGTGGCTTCTCAATGAAATCAAAAGCACCTAATTTAATTGCTTCAACCGCTGTCTCTATGTTTCCGTGACCTGAAATCATAATTACTGGACTATCCACCTTTTCCTTTTGAAGGGCAGCAAGAACTTCCATTCCATCCATTTTAGGCATCTTTATGTCACAAAAAATAAGATCATAATATTGATTGGTGGCCATGTCAAAACCTTGTTTACCATCTTCGGCTTCGTCAACCTCAAAATCTTCAAATTCTAAAATCTCTTTGAGTGCTCTTCGTATACTTTTCTCGTCGTCAATGACTAATATCTTGCCCATGGAGGAAATGTTTGTGTTATTTATCCAAAAATAGAAAGAATAACGCAAAGACATGCAAAGTTTTAGTAGAGGTTCACAAATAAAGAAGTGGAATTGAGTAAAAAGAAGAAAAAGTTACTCAGTGCTTTCGAAATAACCACAAACGTTTATGGCCATATTTTAACTCTGCAAATAGGTATTGTACAATTCTGTAAATTGTTGGAATTCTTTCTATTTTCTTTCTAATTTGGAAAACTCCTTCCCCCTTTAATGGATAATTCCATCAAATAAAAAAGAGCCACAATTTCTTGTAACTCTCTTAATAATCAAATCTCCGTAATTTAAATTGTTATTCAATTTTTTGTTTAATTACTTGTAGAATTTCATACGTATCGACATCGTAAACATAAATTAAGAAATGCATATTTTCTTTATCTAAGCCTTGAGGTAAAACATAAGAATAATCTAATATCTTTTTATCTCCAGAAGATGCGTCTGACATAAATGTGGAAATACCAAAAGCATTATTATCTATACTCCCCAAGTGTTTGTCTCTGTGCACGTAGAATTCGTTGTCTGTATTGTCAGGCATTTTTTGCCAATCAACTAAGGAATCTTCGATCACATATACAACGGTATTCAATTGTATAGCTTCAGTGGTTTTCTTTTCTACTTCAACATGTAAATATCCACCATTAGCGGCAGTATAATAATTGAATACTGATTGGATATCAAATTTTAATTCATTTGCATTTAAAATGTCATCCGTTCTACTTTGCCAAACACCAAATAATGAAAACATCTGTCCATTACCTTCTTTTCTATTTACCGTTCCTTGAGGGTTACCAAAAAAACCAAAACCATTCTTGAATTCATCACCATATGCAATTCCATCAGGATTTGTGTGGTCTGTGAAGAATTTAGGATTATTTGGATTTGCTGCTTGAAATGAAAGTGATCCTGGACCTGTATGGATTGACGCTACAAAAACGCGGTCTGGATTGTTGATATGAATGTCGTGAGCAATGTCAGCTGCAGTTGGACAACTAATACAAGTATGTCCTGTATAATCTTCTATTAAAACATTTACGTTTGTATTAGTATTACTAGGAAAGGTCGGATATTCATTTGCCAGATAATCACTCCAAGCACCATCGTATAATGTGGTGTCAAGGTTAATCTCAACAACTTTTTCATAAGGATTATCTACCTTGTCGCAACTTGTTAAAACAACAGAGGCTCCAAATAGAAATAAGAAATATTTTTGTAATTTTTTCATTGCTATATATTTTAGAAGCTGTGAGTGAATGAAACGGATAAACCGTTTGATGCTGGAACGAATCTACATATTCCTCCTACACAAAACAATCCTTCATTTTGACGTCCATATCCAACTTGTAAACGAGTTGCGCCCCAAATACGTCCTACGAATACCATTGGATAATTTATACGGTCTTCTTCAACTGGATTACCATAATTAGATTGTAATACTGCACTAAAGAACCAATCAGGAGAAACGGTATATTCAATTAATGCGGTTGCCCATGAACCTCTGTCTTTATTGTCAACTGTCCATAAACCTTGAATTTCACCTCTAATCGTATGTTTTCTATTGATTTTATATTGAACATCTAAAACCCCAATATGAGACTCGATTATTCCCTTTTCATCAGTAAGTTTTAAAACATCGTTGTTCATTGAAATATTGAAATAACTTGCTTCAACAGTCCATTTCTTATTTAATTTTCGTTTTATATTTACGTTAACGTCTCTCCAATATAGTAAGTCGCCTTTATCAAATAAATCTGATTTGTAGGTTACGCGTGAAGAGTCCATTTCATTAGGCGCAATTGCTCTTTTTCTAGGTTCATAGGCCGTAGAAAAATTCAGAGCGATGTCTGTTCCATATTTCCCTCCTAACAAAGTACCTCTTTTTATCTTATAAATTATATCCGCCTGAAATGCAACTTCACCATTTGGTTGAGAAGCATAAGGATATAGAGTGGCAGCTAAATTATATGTATGAGTCTTTGTTAATGGAGGAATGAATCCTATAGTAACATCTTGAAGCGCAGCATCTCTGTCGCTCCTGAAACTCATATTGTCAATTGATTTTGCAGAAAGAATAATTCCCAAACCTTTTTGAGAATAACCTGCATTTATGATGGCTCCTTTTCCGTAATTATAAATATAGCCGTTGTCTTGAGAAGGGTCTTGTTCTTTAATGATGTACTCTCCATTAATAAAGAATTTTTTATAAGCCAATTCTAATCTTCCTCCATAAGCTCCAGTGTTTTCAGGAAGTATGAATTGCGAATTATTGTCTTCTTGATAGCGAGAAACAAATGAACCTCCCCCGTTAATTCTAAAATCGCTTGCTGCAAGCTTAGGAAACCATTGGTTAAAATTAATTTCAATATCAGCTCCTCTTACAATTCCAGCGCTGTATACATTCTTTCCTTCAGTGAAGGAAAAACGCTGACGACCATATACAGTTTTAATTGTGACTCCTTTGTATGGACGTAAGTTTAAACTTACACCATTCATGGCGTTATCGAATCCTAATGCACGGTCTTCATAAGATCGGAAAATTAATCCAGATCCAAATTGCTCATAGAAATTTCCTACTGTAATATCTACCAATTCGTTTTCATAACCAACATACCCATATCCTAATCCAGTTCCATCGAAGCGGTCAGGATAGCCTAAAGTTCTAGGTAAATATGATTCAATACGAAGTCCAGCTTTAAATCCAGAATTTCTATAATTAACATTAATATAGGAGTTAATCAAAGCCTTTTCATCTGGTTGTATAGCATTGATTTTATCATCATCGCGCAGGAACTGAAAATTACTTTCCATGTTTCCCGTAATTGTCCCTTGGGCCAAAACATTAAAACTAGAAAATAATAAAGCAGTACCCGTAAGTAATCGTGTAATTTTCATAAGATGAATGTAAACTGTATTATTTGAAACTTAGTCCTTTTTCTCTGAGAGTTCTAAAACGTGCTCATATAGTTCATATTCATCTCCAGGAGCATAATTGTTATGTGAATAAACAATCTTTCCATTTCCATCCACTAGGAAGGTATGGGGAACGTTATTTACGCCCATCGCACGTTTAAAATCTCCATTTGGGTCTAATAATATTTGATATTCCCATGCTTTTGAATCTACATAAGGAACAACACGGCTTGCGGTACGTTGGTCATCCACTGAAACGGCAATCAAACGAACACCAGTTTCATCTTGCCAATCTATATACATATCGTGAATTGCATTTAATTCTTTTTTACAAGGCGTACACCAAGTTGCCCAAAAAGAAATAATCATTGGTTTCCCATCGTTTTCTAATTGACCTGTACTAATCATTTCACCAACAGTATTTTTTAATTGCATATCAGGAATTGATTTCTCCAAAAGTCCTTTGTCACCATCTTGTGCAAAAGAATTGACTGTAAAGAAAATAAATGCAGTAGCAATTAAAAGGGATAATTTTTTCATGTTTTTTAGTTTTAGTTTAGCATAGTATAAGCATACTTCATACCATATATTGCATAATATTCAAATATAGGTATAAAAGTGAAAAAATGGTAAAAAATGATAGAAGAACTATTGGATTCCAAAGAACAGGAAGTTAAATGTTAGCACTTCCTATTTACGCAGAATATTTTGCTTGAGTTGAAATATTCAATCACTAAGTTCAAGTTGTTTTTAGATTGATTGTTAATGGTTTTAGGATGTTGATTTGTGGCAATGCAAAACTTAGATTTTTCTTTTGGAGGTATAATTCAAATAACCTTCAAAATCACCTTTAAGTTGTATAATACATTTCAAAAAAAACGGGAGACTTTTCAGCCTCCCGATTCTTACAGATAATATTTTAGTTAATTCAAAATTATCTGATAACTGAGATACGTTTTGTTTGCTCTCCGTTAGCAGTTTGAACTCTAACAATGTATATTCCTGACTCAAGGGAAGAAACATCTAATTGTGTTGATTGAACTCCTGAAACTGAACCTAAATTATTTGAAGAAACAGTTTGACCAACAGTATTCAATATAGAAACTGTAACATCCGTTAAGTTTTCCAATTTAAAGTCAACGTTTACTAAATCTGTTGAAGGATTAGGGTAAACATTTAAGGCAACATTTAAACCTTCTTGTTTTTCAACACCTAAGAATAAGTTGTCACGAATTTGAATGTCATCTACGAATAAGTTGTTTCCGAAGTTAGACGTACCTTTAAATGAAACCATTACTTCTGCTTCACCATCATAAGCACTTAAATCAACAAAGTTGCTGCTCCATTCTGTAACATCTGGGAAGAAGTTTCCTGTAGATGTTGCTGGTGCAGTTGCTAAAGAAGATCCTTCTTCAGAGAAAACAGTAGTCCATGTATCTCCACAATCTGTTGAAACTAAAATTTCTAATTTGTCATTTTCAGTTGAGTATTGTGAATAAGCATGGTTAAACATAATACCATGGTCTGTTCCTGCACTAAAGTCCATTTTATGGAAAACTAAACTTGCATCACCACTAGCGATACTGAAGAAGTTCCAAAATAAACTTTTCGCACTATTTCCAAATCCTCCTAAATCATGAGATAATCCATTTACATTAGCTTGGCTAATTGCGTGAATTGCAAGTCCTTGTGGGTTTTCAATAAGCGCGTTTGAAACAGATGGAGCATTTGGGAATGCATCAGAACTTTCAAATCCTTCACTATTAGTTTGACCGAATGTACCTGAAGGAATTATATAAATCCCATCAGATGAAGCAACGTTATTTCCTGTTGATAATTCTACATATGAAGAACCATTAACAACGTTAGTAGAGTATGAAATTGTGTTTTCTCCTGCTGGTAAAGTAATCGTTGGGAAAGAAGTAGTTGCAGATGCTCCTGCAGCTAATGCATTTGTAACCGTTTGTGTAACAGCTGTACCTCCGTTTACAGAGTATGAAACCTCATAAGTTGCAATAGAAGTAGTTTCTTCGTTTGTTACAGTGATTTCAGGTGTTACCGAACCATCACAGTATCCATTTGGTGCTGCCATTGATGACGTAGCACTTAAGTCTGCTAAAATAGCACCAGGAGGAAGAACGTATGTAATTGGAGCTTCTGCACCAGTAACAATATTTTGATTACCTTCTGCTATAAATGCAACAACCTCTAGGTCACCTAATTCATAAGCAATACCATTTAAATCTGCTGGAATTGTGTAAACGTATTGACGTGTAATTACAGTTCCAGTAGCTGTTGTGATTGATTCACCCCATTGTCCTGTTAATAAGTGACGTAACATGTGGTTGTGTTCGTAGTTTCCATTGGCAAGAATCTGATTAGGATTTGCTGCCATTCCTGTTTGAGGTCCTTCAATTCCACTTTGTAATATTGCTACACTCAATTGGTTTGTTGCTGGAGCAGTTCCTGTATAGTACATTTCAACGTCAACAGTTAATTCTCTTGTTGCAACTTCTATTGATGCTTCTAGTGCAATGTTTGCATATGAAGCTTCGGATATAACAGTTCCTCCTGCTGTTGACCAGTCACCACGACTCATAGCGGTAGCACCACTTGGAGATCCTTGTTGTTCCATTCCAGGGAAGTTTCTTCTATTTATAGTTCCCGCTGGATAACCTGCTAAATCTGATTGAGATGCTATAGCTGATCCGAAAGGTGTTCTAAAGTCTGGATCTGATCCGTTTGGAGCAGCATATCCTCCTGCATGTACGTTCACCAAGATAACGTCACTAGGATTGGCATCCTTGAACTCTTGAGCTCGTTTATGTCCGTCTGGACAAAAAGTACAATAGATTCCAGTGAATTCTTCTAAAACGGCGTTTTTGTTTTCAGCTGCCTGACTAACTGGTAGTTGGGCGAAAAGGCCTGTTGCTGTAAATAAAGCAACAGCCGTGCTTAGTATTTGATGTTTCATAATTAATAAGGTTTTATAATTTGGGACTAAAATAGATATAACTTGTGATTTTATAAACTTAATATTTAAGTATTATTGAATTCTTAATTTGATAGAAAAATGATTGTTCTCAATTCTTACTAAGGATGTTTCTCATCATATATTTCTATATCCTAATTACATATTAGTTTTAATGACATTGCTTTTAGATAATCAATATTTTAATGTTATTTTTTTATAAATCCTTGAGGATAGGGTAGGTGTATTGTGATATCTTTATAACAAATTATATTTCAATGCTACTCAAAATGATGAGAAATCTGAATGTTTAGTTGAATGTAGGAATAGTTTGTTTTAAAAATATTTTCTTTCTATATTCTAATCATTATTGTAAAGCTACCGTTGTTAATTGTTTTTTTGGTCAAGAATTATTATGTTTTTCCCAATGTTTTAGTTAAATTTATTCCAATTATTAATAAAAGTGAAAAATATGAAATTAATTATACTCGCAATATCCTTAATATTATTGTCAAGCCAATTATTTGGACAAGACATTAAAATTGTTTCAGTAAATGATTTTAGTAATGATATTAGTGGAACAAGCGTTGAAATAACGGGAGATAAAAATGATGCTGTTATTTATTTCGATTTAAAAGTCATTAACGAAGGTGCACCTGTCGACGTAAAATACCAAAGAATTAGAGAGGTAAATAGCGGAAGAGTTGATCAAGTTTGTGATAACTCACTTTGCTTTGATGCTGATGATGTATATAGTTATACATCTCCTATTCTAAATACTTTAGAGACAAATGTACCTTCGACTTTCAAACCTCAATTAATTCCAAATGGGATGGAGTCCTGCGCTGTTCACAATTATTATGTTGTTACCGAGTCTGGTGAAGCTTTAGATTCTGTTACTATAATTTTCAGAACAACAAACGCAAACTGTAACCTAAGTGTTGACAAGAATGAGGAAAAGACTTCAATGAATATTTTCCCTAACCCTGCAAAGGATTTTATTACCATTAAAAGTGATGCATTGAAAAATGGAGGTACTATTGTATTTTTAGATGCACTAGGAAAAGAAATTAAACGTTCATTTGTTAATTCTGAAAATACAAAATTATCAGTGAATGATTTAAAAAGAGGTGTTTATTTCGTAAACATTTATGGAGCAGCTGGAACTAAAAGTAGTGTCCAACGTTTAATTATCCAATAGTAGATTATTAACCTATTTATATATAAAACCTTGATTATTATAATCAAGGTTTTTTTTGCACTTGAAAGTTTGATTTTTTAATCCTAGCTACATGATGTTGGTGTTCCCAAATTCAATTATATGAAGATTACTTTTATTTTAACTTTCACTTTGTTTGCTTCTTTTGGCCTTTCGCAATCTTATAATGAAATGCTTGATCATGACAGTGAATGGCACTTGACATCATGTTTTACAGGTTGCGTGGATGATGTGTATTACACTGATGGAGATACTATTTATTACGGTAAGAACTATAAGGTTTTAAATGGTTACCATTATATTTCAAGAACCTTTTGGTTGAGGGAAGATGTCCAAAGTAGAAAGATTTTTCTATCTACAGAAGATGGTTTGTCTAGAAGGGAGGATATACTTTACGATTTTTCATTGCAAGTAGGAGATTCAATAGAGATTAAAAACCCTTTGAGTCCATTTCCTACTAGCCCTGGCTTTTTTATTTTAGATTCAATTAGAACAGAACAATTATTAGATGGCTTTGATTATCGTTTTTTTTATTTATCTCCTAGTTCAACATCATCAAGTTCGGAAAATCCAATTTGGATTGAAGGAATAGGTTCGCTTAGTTTAATCAATGCTCCAGGTGGAACACCAGGTGTAAACGACGCAGGAAAATTAAGCTGTTATTTCAATGAAGGTCAGTTAATATACACTCAATTAGATTCTACTGATGCTTGTGTTCCTATTTATTTAGATGTTTTAGAAACTATAAAGAAATCTACTTTGAGTATTTTTCCAAATCCAACGAAAGACTTTATAACGATTACCGGTGATGATTTTAAGAAAGGAGGAACGGTAGTTTTTTTAAATGCTTTGGGTAAAGAAGTGAAACGTATTTATGTAAAAGCAAATACCAATATTGCTGTGAACGATTTAAAAAAGGGTGTTTATTTTGTGAATGTAAACGGAATAAATGGATCTAAAAGCAAAACACTCCGTTTGATGATTCAATAAAAGATTTTGATTGCTGAATTCCTTTGGTTTCGATTAAAAGAAGAATACATTTATCTCTCAATCATCAACTTCTCCACTAACTCAGGAACACCTTTTGTTGCAGATGAACGAATCACATTGAAATAATCAGGAACACTCACTTCACTTGGGTCAATCAAATAATATTCGGCATTATGTGGTGCGTAATTGAGAATTCCAGCTGCAGGATAAACGTTTAATGAGGTCCCAACTACAATTACAATATCTGCACTATTAATTCTTGAAATGGCTTGATCTATCATTGGGACAGCTTCACCGAACCAAACTACATGAGGACGCATTTGAAAACCATCCGCGCATTTATCTCCTATTTTAACTTCCCAATTTTTTTGAATGAAATATTTGTTTTCTGCATTCGGGCCAGAACTTTTCACTTTATTTATTTCGCCATGAAGGTGAATAACATTTTTACTTCCTCCTCGCTCGTGTAAATCGTCGATGTTTTGTGTAATCACTTCTACATCATATTTTACTTGTAATTTGGCTATGGCAAAGTGAGCTGCATTAGGTTCAGATTCATAGCATTGCTTACGGCGCATATTGTAAAATTCGGTCACCATTTTTGGATTTTTTTTCCAAGCTTCAGGAGTTGCTACTTCTTCAATATTAAATTTTTCCCATAATCCTCCATTATCGCGAAAAGTGCCTAAACCTGATTCTGCGCTAATTCCAGCACCGCTAAAAACAATTATTTTCTTATTTGTCATACTTTGAAGTTTTTAATTCTTTGGATGTGTTGGTTTTTGTTAAATTTACGCTCTTGCATAAAAATGAAAAATAATATTCAATATGGCTAAAATAAGAAAACAAGATGCACTTGACTACCATTCTCAAGGTAAACCTGGGAAGATTGAAGTTGTACCTACAAAACCATATAGTTCACAGCGTGATTTGTCTTTGGCTTATTCACCTGGTGTTGCAGAACCATGTCTAAAAATTGCTGAAAACCCGGAAGATGTATATAAATATACTGCAAAATCTAATTTAGTTGCTGTTATCTCTAACGGTACGGCTGTTTTAGGATTGGGTGATATTGGTCCAGCGGCCTCGAAGCCTGTCATGGAAGGTAAAGGTTTGTTATTTAAAATATTTGCGGATATCGACGTTTTTGATATTGAGGTAGATGCTAACGATCCAGAATTATTTATTCAAACTGTAAAAGCAATTGCGCCAACATTTGGAGGAATAAACTTAGAGGATATTAAAGCTCCAGAAGCTTTTTTAATAGAAGAAAGATTGAAAGCAGAATTGGATATTCCAGTTATGCATGATGATCAACACGGAACAGCAATTATTTCATCTGCTGGACTTTTGAACGCTTTAGAATTAGCAGATAAGAAAATAGAAGATGTGAAAATCGTTGTTTCAGGAGCAGGTGCTTCTGCAATGAGTTGCGCTAAGTTGTACAATTCTTTAGGAGCAAAAATGGAGAATATCTTCATGTTTGACAGTAAAGGTTTACTGAGCCGTGATAGAGAACTGGACGGAAATAAAAAGTTGTTTGGTGAGCACCACGAAAAAACATCTGATTTAGCTACTGAGTTAGCTGGTGCAGATGTGTTGGTAGGACTCTCTAGAGGTGGGGTTGTTTCGAAGACGATGGTGAAATCAATGGCCGACAATCCAATTGTATTTGCTTTGGCGAATCCAGATCCCGAGATTGCATATAAAGATGCCATGTCTGTTCGTGAAGATTTAATTATGGCAACCGGACGTTCAGACCATCCTAATCAGGTGAACAATGTTTTAGGTTTCCCTTTTATTTTTAGAGGAGCCTTAGATGTTCGTTCAAAAACAATTAACGAAGAAATGAAATTGGCGGCGGTTTATGCCATTGCTAATTTAGCTAAAGAATCAGTTCCAGAGGAGGTAAGTGAAGCTTATGGAGAGAGAAGTATTTCATTTGGACGAGATAATTTTATCCCTAAACCATTAGATCCTCGATTAATTTATCACGTGGCACCTGCAGTAGCAAGAGCGGCAATGGATTCTGGAGTAGCTAGAATGCCAATTAAAGATTGGGATGCTTATGAAGCTACATTGAAAAAGCGTTTAGGAATAGACAATAAACTAGTAAGAGGATTAACTGAAAAGGCAGAACGCAATCCAAAACGTGTTGTGTTTGCTGAAGCTGATAATTATAAAACTTTAAAAGCAGCTCAAACGGCTTATGAAGAAGGAGTTGTTATACCTATCCTTTTAGGTCGAAAGGAAAGAGTTTTAGGAATGATTAAAGAATACAACATGGATCTTTCTCATGTTGAAATTTTAGATCCAAAAGCTCCTGAAGAAAAAGAAAGACTTCTGCGCTACGCGAAAGATTTCTTTGAACTGAGAAAAAGAAAAGGATTCACAGAGTATGAAGCCAATAAGATAATGCGTGAACGTAATTATTTTGGTGCAATGATGGTTCAATCTGGTGATGCAGATGCAATGATTTCAGGAGCAACAAGAAAATATAGCGATGTTTTGCGCCCAGCTCTTCAAGTGATCGGAACACAAAAAGATGTAGATCGTGTTGCGGGAATGTATGTATTGATTACAAAGCGAGGACCGATATTCTTAGCAGATACAACTGTGAATTTTGATCCGACGGCCGAAGAAATTGCTGAAATGACAAACAACGTTGCGAAGATGGTACGTAAGTTTAAGGTAAATCCAAAAATTGCATTGTTGTCTTATTCTAACTATGGTTCTGCAGAAGGGAAAGATGCTGAGAAAATGGCAAAAGCAGTAAAAATTATTCACGAAAAGTATCCTACACTTGTTGTAGATGGTGAGGTTCAAGCGAATTTCGCACTAAACAATGACTTAATGAATGAGAAGTTCCCATTCTCTGAATTGGCAAATAAAGAAGTAAATACATTTATTTTCCCGAATTTATCTTCAGGAAATATAGCTTATAAATTGTTGCAAGAAATGACAGATGCAGAAGCAATTGGACCAGTATTGGTTGGATTGAGAAAATCTATTCATGTATTGCAATTGGGTGCATCAGTTAGAGAAATTGTAAACATGGTAAAAGTTGCAGTTGTAGACGCACAAAACAAATAGATATGATTACATACCTAAATGGGAGGCTTGTAGAAAAAACACCAACAGTTTTGGTGATAGAATGTGGTGGGATAGGATATGAAGTAAAGATTTCGTTGAATACCTTTTCTGCAATTGGTGGTGATGAATCGATTAAGATTTTTACTCAATTTGTGGTGCGAGAGGATGCGCAAATTTTATATGGATTTATGACTATTGAAGAACGAGAAATGTTCAATTATTTGGTTTCTGTTTCAGGAATAGGACCAAATACTGCAATTCTTATGCTTTCAGGGCTTTCACCATCGGAAATTGTGCAAGCAATTACATCGGAAGATGTTGATACCATCAAGGGGGTCAAGGGAATAGGAACTAAAACTGCACAGCGTGTAATTGTAGATTTGAAGGATAAAATGTTAAAATTCGAGGTTTCTGATGAGAATGTTTCGTCTTCAAACAATAGACTTCGATTTGAAGCGTTAACTGCTTTGGTTTCTCTTGGGTTTGATAAAAAGTCTGCTGAGAAAGCAATAAATAAAGTAATGAACGAGCAAGCAACTGTAGAGTTATTAATTAAAGATGCTCTGAAAGTGCTCTAACGGGAAATATAACTGTGAATAGACAAACACTAAATACAATATGTAGTGGGTTTTTGATAACCCTGATTATTACAACCTTAACATTTGCTTATGGTCAAGGTGATCCGGATTCAACAAAATTAAAATTCCCTATAAAAAATCCTTATGACCCAACGGGGAACGATAGACAAAGCTTTGACTTAGGAGATCCTAAAAGCGTTCAAAAATCTATTGTTTATGATCCAAAAACTGGTAAATATGTTTTTAAGGAAGTTATTGGAGGTATAGATTATAAAAGAGGATCAATGATGACACTCGAAGAATATATCGAGTATGAACGTCAACAAAAAATGCAAAGCTATTGGAAGGAAAAAATTGATTCTCAAACTGAAGAAGAACAAGGATTAATTCCGCCAATTAAAATTGATAGTCCAGGATTTGCAAACATTTTTGGGTCTGATGAAATTTTGATTCGACCAGAGGGTAGTGTAGAATTGTCATTAGGTTTAAATTCAGCGCGATATGACAATCCTGTTTTACCAGAAAATCAAAGAAGAATTACAAGATTTGACTTCCAACAACAAATTCAATTGAACTTGGTTGGACAAATTGGAACTAAATTGAAATTAGGAGCTTCATACAATACAGAAGCCGCTTTTAATTTTGACAACGTAACTAAATTAGAATGGACTGGTGAGGAAGATCAAATTCTTCAAAAAATAGAAGCGGGTAATGTTTCCATGCCACTAGAAACCTCTTTGATTGAAGGTTCCCAAACGCTTTTTGGTGTTAAAACTAGGATGAGATTTGGACGTTTAACTGTGGATGCAATAGCCTCTACATCTCGAGGGCAAAAACAAGAAATTAATATTAAGGGAGGTTCTCAGGTTCAGGATTTTGAATTGAAAGCTGATGATTATGAGGCCAATCGCCATTATTTCCTGAACTATTATCACAGAGAAAATTATGATCAGGCCATGGAATCTGTTCCATTTATAAGCTCCTTGGTAAATATTACCCGAATTGAAGTATGGGTTACCAACCAAACTAATAAAGTTGAAGATACACGAAATATTATTGCATTTACTGATTTAGGAGAAGCAGATCCAGATAATTGGTCTGGAAATCCAGGGAGTGCTTCAACCAATGAATTACCGAACAACTCTTCAAATGGGTTATATGATTACGCGAAAAACAATCCAACAGTTCGTGGATTTAATAATGCTGTTGTGGCATTAGAATCTGAGGCTTTGGAACCTGGTCCTTTTCAACAAGCGAATGACTATGAGAAAGTTGAAAACGCGAGAAGATTAACGGAACAAGAATTTACTTACAACGCCCAGTTAGGGTTTATTTCTGTGAATTTACCTTTGAATAATGATGAGGTTTTAGCTGTTTCATATGAATATACATATGCAGGAAGAACATATCAAGTAGGTGAATTTTCAACAGATGGGATTGTGGGAACAGATGCCTTGTTCCTGAAGTTATTGAAACCTACTATCGTTAATCCTAAAAATAAATTATGGGATTTGATGATGAAAAACGTCTACTCAATAGGGGCGTATCAAGTAAGTCAAGAAGGATTTAGATTAGACATTCTTTACAACAACCCAGACAACAGTTTATTAGTGAATTTCCTTCCTTACCCTGGTTTGGATGATAAACAAGTAATTGATGTAGTAGGAATGGATCGATTAAATCAAAACAATCGTTCTCAAAAAGATGGAGTTTTTGATTTTTTACCTATTACTTTTAATGGAAATCAAGCTACAAATGGAGGAACTATCAATACGAGAAATGGTCGTATTTATTTTAGTACAATCGAGCCCTTTGCTGAAACGGTAAGAAAAGAAATGATTGCTGCGGGACTTCCTCAAATTGCGGATAATGTAGCATACGATGAGCTTTATGACTCAACAAAAATAGCCGCACAACAAATACCGAAGAAAAACAGGTTTTATTTTGTAGGGAAATATGAATCTTCAGTTAGTGATGAAATTCCTTTGAACGCATTAAACGTTCCAGAAGGAGCAGTGGTAGTTACAGCAGGAGGAATTAGGCTTCAAGAAGGTCAAGATTTTACTGTAGATTACAATTTAGGTCGTGTAAAGATTTTGAATAGTGCGGTATTGGAATCAAATGCTGACATAAAAATTTCCATTGAAAGTAATTCTGTCTTTGGTTTCCAAAACAAATCGCTCATTGGTACTCATATGAATTACATGATTAATCCTGACTTTAATGTGGGAGCAACATGGATGAGAATGACAGAAAAACCAATTACACAAAAAGTGGATATTGGAGATGAACCATTCAAAAACAACATTGTTGGCGCTAATTTATCCTATAGAACAGATATTCCATTATTGACTAAATTGATTAATTTTATTCCAACAATTTCTACCAAACAAATGTCTACCTTAACCTTAAATGCTGAGGCGGCACATTTAATTCCTGGAACTCCTCGTGCAATTTCAAAACAAGGGATTTCTTATGTTGACGATTTTGAAGGAAGTCAATCAACAATAGATTTAAAAAACTTTTCTTCATGGAAGTTAGCTTCAATTCCTCAAGGACAAGATGACTTGTTCCCGGAAGCTTCCTTAAAGAATAATTTGGCTGCTGGATTTAAGCGTTCACATTTGTCTTGGTATTCTATTGATCCTATGTTCCATGAAAACCGTTCAATTACTCCACAACATATTGCAGATGATCCAACTTTTACGGAAAATATGAATGTTTCATTGGTAAATAAAACAGATATTTTCCCGAATACACAACCTGCAACTGGTGAAATTACGAATCTTCCTATTTTCAATATGACTTACTATCCTAAAGATAGAGGGATGTATAATTACGATACAACAAACACCGTTAACGCTGAAGGAGAATTCACAGATCCTCAAGAAAGATGGAATGGAATCATGCGTTCTTTGACAACAACTAATTTTGAAGAAACCAACGTCGAATATATTCAATTTTGGTTGTTAGATCCATTTAATGAAGACCAACAGGCGCAAGATCCAACAACACCTTATTCTGGAGGAGATTTATACTTCAATATTGGTAACTTATCTGAAGATATACTTCCTGATTCTAGAAAAAGTTTTGAAAACGGTTTGCCAAGAGAATATGATAACACATTAAATACTGATGTTACGAATTGGGCTAGAGTTTCTACTCAACAAGTTGTAGTAAACGCTTTTGATAATGACCCAGAAACAAGAGCCCAACAAGATGTTGGACTTGACGGGTATGATGATGAGAAAGAGCGACTAGCATACGCAAGTTACGTTAATTGGATTCAAACCAATAGTGTATTATCTCCTGAAGCAAGGGCTGAACTTTTACGTGATATTTCCGGTGATAACTACAATTATTATCGTGATGATCAATATGATGCAGATGAAAGAGACATCATTCGTAGGTACAAATATTGGAATGGGCATGAAGGAAATTCTCCAACACCAGAAATGTCAGCTCAAATAAATAGCGAAGGATATCCTACTCAAGCAACCAACACTCCAGACATGGAGGATGTGAATCGCGACAACAACCTAAGTGAATCAGAAAGTTATTTCCAATATAAGGTCTCATTACGTCAAAGTGATTTGGTTGTTGGTAAAAACTACATTATTAACACAAGAGAATACGATAAAAACAATAAGAATTTCAAATGGTATCAGTTCCGTGTACCTATCAGAAATCCTGAAAAAGCAGTTAATGGAATTTCGGACTACCGTTCTATTCGTTTTATGAGAATGTTTATGCGTTCTTTTGAACAAGAAACTACGTTGCGTTTTGCAAAATTAGAATTGGTTCGTGGAGAATGGAGAAAATTCACAGAGAGTTTAACTCAACCTGGGGATGGAGTTCAAGAAGATCCAGATTTGACACCATTTAATATTGGAGCTGTAAATGTTGAAGAACATGATCAGCGTGAACCAATTAAGTATGTTATTCCACCTGGAATCGATAGAGAAGTTGATCCATCTCAGCAATTCCAAAGACAGTTGAACGAGCAATCGATGACCATTGAAGTGTGTAACTTAAAAGATGGTGATGCTAGAGGTGCAACTAAGAATGTTGGTATGGACATGATTATGTACAAGAATTTAGAAATGTACTTGCATGCTGAAGAAGTAGAACCCACTAATCCGCTAAACGATGAAGATGTCACGGTCTTTATTCGATTGGGAACAGACTTTAGGGAGAATTATTATGAGTATGAAGTTCCAATGACGGTAAGTCAATGGGGTGTTACTCAAGATTTACAGATCTGGCCAGAAGAGAATAATCTAAGAATTGTTTTTGAAGACTTAATTAATTTAAAGAAAGAGAGAAATACAGCGATGGAGCAGCCAGGGTCTAATGTTGCTACAAATATCGAGTATTCTAAGGAAATTGCACATAAACCTGGAACGTCTGACAACAATGATGTTAATCATCCTCCGAGAATGGTGAAAATTAAGGGTAATCCTAATTTAGTTGATGTAAAAACCATTATGATCGGAGTTAGAAACCCTGCGCAAAATGCAGATAACCCATGGAAACCAGATGATGGTTTGGCAAAATGTGTTCAAGTTTGGGTTAACGAATTGCGATTAACAGAATTCCAAAATGAAGGGGGGTCTGCCGCCCTTGCTCAAGCGCAATTACAAATAGCAGATTTTGCAACCGTTCAAGTAGCAGGAGCATATAGCGGACTAAATTGGGGGAGTATAGATAGCCGTGTTGCAGAAAGACAAAGAGACACACGTTTAAGTTTGGACGTTTCAGCGAATGCACAACTAGGTCAATTGTTAGGCGATAAAGCTAAAATTGATATTCCCTTCTTGTATACATATTCTGTAGGAACAGTGAGGCCGCGTTATGATCCGTATAATCCGGACATCGAACTTTCATCCTATGATTCTGAAGAACGAAAACAAAGAATGAAAGATGGAAGTGATTTTACACAACGTAAATCATTTAATTTCACTAATGTAAGAAGACAAAGAAAACCGGGTGCTGAGGCAAATATTTGGGACATTAGTAATTTCTCATTGAATTTTGCTTATAGTGAAGATTATGCAAGAAATTTCACTACAAATTACGATAGAACAAAAATTTGGAAAGGTGGTGTAAATTATGTTTACAATGGTTCACCAACTTTATGGGAGCCATTTAAGCAATCTAAATTCATGCGTAAATCGAAATGGTGGGGCTTGCTGCAATCTACTAATTTCTATTTAGGACCAAAAAATATTAGTGTAAAAAATAATTTAATTCGTAATTATAACGAAAGGCAAATCGCGAATAATATTCCGAATACTGATTTTGAATTTCAACCGATTTATTTGAAGAACTTTACTTGGAACAGAAGGTTTGATTTTGGATATGATATTACTAGAAATCTGAAATTTGATTTTGCTTCAAATAACACATCAATAATTGATGAGGCAGAAGGTCAAGTAGATAAGAATGAGAGTCCAGAACTGTATAGAGATTTCCAAGATTCAGTAAGAACTCAATTGAGAACTTTAGGAAAAACTATGCGTTATGACCATAATTATAATTTAACATACAATGTTCCTTTCAACAAAATTCCAGCTTTGGATTTCATTAATTCGAATATCAGATATGGTGGGGCTTACGAATGGACAAGGCCAAATTTAGGTCAAGAAGTGTTTGGAAATACAATTCAAAATAGTCGAAATATAAATACCACGGCACAATTGAATTTGTTGACCTTATATAGGAAGTCTGATTTCTTGAAAAAGATTGTAGAAGATGGTAGAGGAGGTAGAGAATCTTTACGAACTCCACAAGGCGCCATGAATAGGGGGACATTAAATAGACCTGGTTCAAATCCTGTAAATACCAGTAGATTGGCGAAAAAAGTTCGAGAACTTACCATTAAAAAGGAAAAGCTTGAAAGAGTGAGGGTGAATACTTTAGAAACTGATGAATTGGTTGAACATGAAAAAGAATTGGCCAAAGTCACCAAAAAGTTAGAAAATAAAGAGCCTAGACTTGAGCGTCAAGATGATCGAATTGCTAATCAAAATGAACGTGAAGAGAAGTACAATGATAAGTTTGGTAAACCTTATCATCCTGTAGTTGGATTTGCCGCTAGAGCATTAATGAGTGTAAGGACTGTTTCTGGTACATACACACAAACTGATGGAATGTTATTGCCTGGATTTAATCAAGAAGCAGATTTCTTTGGATTAAACAGTGCAATGTTGGGCGATAGTAAATTACGAGGTTTTGCAATAGGTCAACAGCAAAGAAGTGTTTTCGGAAATGAAACAGGTTTTGATTACGCACCTTATGCAGGAGCAAATGGATTTATAGTGGATACGAGTGGGTTAAATACACAACATACTATAATGCATTCTCAAAACTATAATTTGCGTGCAAGTATAGAACCAATTAAGGATTTGAAGATTGATTTGTCTATGCAACGAAATTTTACTGAAAATACGTCTTCTTATTTTAGATTTTCAGATAGTTTGCAAGCATTTGAAAATCAAAGTGAATTTAAAACTACTACGGTAAGTTATTCTACTATATCTATTCGATCAGCTTTTGAAAGACTTGATAAGAATGATGATTATCGTTCTCCCTCATTCGACAATATAAGGGAAAGGCGTGCAGAAGTTTCACAATTACTGGGTGAAGGAAATCCTTATAGTTTGTCTGATAGTGCTGGATATACTGATGGCTATGGTCCTAACCAGCAGGATGTATTGATAGGAGCTTTCTTAAATACTTTCTCAGGAAAAAACACAAATAAAAACTCTATATCTCCTGTAAGAAGTGTACCTCTTCCAAATTGGCAAGTTTCATACAATGGATTAACTAAGTTTAAGTTCTTTAAAAAGTATGTACAAAACTTTACTTTACGTCATGGATATACCTCAACAGTTAATGTTTCGGGAATGCAGACGAATTTGAATGCTGAAGTTGACGATGATGGCTACCTATCTGCTAGAGATATCAATAACAACTTTATTTCTGAGCAGCAAATACAAAACGTAACTATATCAGAGAGATTCTCTCCATTAATTGGTTTTGATGCAACTTGGAAAGTGAATGGTAACGGATTGTTAACGAAATTTGAAATTAGTAAAGAACGTGCTTCCTCCTTGTCTTTAGCAAATAATCAATTGACTGAATTAATAGGAACAGAAATTGTAATCGGAACAGGTTATAAATTCACAAATTTCAGAATTCCAATTACTGTTAGAGGAGATAGATTGAAACCTTCTGATTTAAACGTACGATTTGATTTGTCCATTAGAGATAACATAACAGTAATTCGAAAAGTAGTTGAAAACACTACGCAGGCAACCGCCGGACAGCGTGTATTCTCAATTCGTTCAAGCGCTGATTATTTAGTAGGTAAGAATTTAACCGTTTCATTATATTATGATCAACAATTGACTGACCCAACGATTGCTACTTCTTACGTAACAGGAAACATTGCAACAGGAGTTCGATTGAGATTTAACTTAGGAGGGCTATAAAAAGAATTACTAACCATAATACTACAAAATTCGGTCAATCATTTTTAAAGTGATTGACCGTTTTGTTTTTATACAAGTTAGGATTAGGTGTTTAAACTGGTAAGGCATGTTGGATTTTTTCCATAGAACCAAAATATAAAGAGAATAGAATGATTGAAGTAACAAACATTAGAAAAGCAAAACGCGGAGACGAACAAGCACTCATGGGACTTGTGCAGGAGTTAGCCGATTTCGAAAAAGCGCCTGATGAAGTAATTAATACACCAGAACAATTGGCCATTGATTTATTCGATGATCAATTGTGCGATTGTTTCGTGTATGAGGTGGATGGTGTAATTCGAGGAATGGCGTTGTACTATATTTCTTATTCCACTTGGAGAGGTCGCTGTCTATATTTGGAAGATTTATACATCCAGCCTGAATTCAGAAGAACTGGAATAGGATTGAAGCTTTTTCAAATTTTAGTTGACGAGGCAAAAAAACTAGGTGTAAAACGTATGGATTGGCAAGTCTTGGACTGGAATGAATCTGCAATCAAGTTTTATGAGAAAATTGGAGCAACCTTGGATCCTGAATGGATCAATGGAAGATTGTTTTTTTAATCTTTTTCACCCTTCAATTCTAACATAAATACATTTCTAAATGCTATTTATAGATAATGAAGTGTTTATTAACATATTTTTAGGAATAAATACCATGGTAAGTTATTTTAAGAATAAAAGTTTATTACCTTTGCACCGTTAGGTTTCATAAGTAGTAGTGTTTGATTGGAGATAATGGCGCCTGCCATTATCTCCAATTAGTTTTAGGACGTTTTTTCTGAATCAAATGAGTAGATTATGAGTTCTAGAACAAAAGTTTTTTCAAAGGAATTACCTTGAAGTCAATCCCATTTTTTATAGAATAACATTCTTTTAAAACCATTTTTTGATTAGAATGAAATATCCTACAGCATTCTTAAGATAAATAGCTTGAAAACCGGCGAAAATCCATTATTTTCGCATATCATTTACTATCTTTCTGAGATAGAAAACACAAGAACTAAAGAATTTACATGAAAAATATTCGCAATTTCTGCATCATCGCTCATATTGACCACGGGAAAAGTACGCTGGCTGATAGGTTATTACAAACAACGGGCACGATTTCAGACCGTGACATGCAAAATCAAGCACTTGATAGCATGGACTTAGAACGCGAACGTGGAATTACCATAAAAAGCCATGCCATTCAAATGGATTATGAGAAAGATGGTGAAAAATATACCCTAAATCTTATTGATACACCTGGTCACGTTGATTTTTCTTATGAGGTTTCTCGTTCCATTGCTGCTTGCGAAGGTGCGTTGCTAATTGTTGATGCATCACAAGGTATCGAAGCTCAAACAATTTCAAACTTATATTTGGCATTAGAAAACGATTTGGAGATTATTCCAATCTTAAATAAAATGGATTTGCCGGGAGCAGAACCAGAAGAAGTTACAGATCAAATTGTTGAATTAATTGGCTGTGATCCTTCTGATGTTATTCCAGCTTCTGGTAAAACTGGATTAGGAGTTGACAAGATTTTAGAGGCAATTATCAATAGAGTTCCAGCGCCAAAAGGAGATCCTGATGGTCCATTGCAAGCTATGATTTTTGATTCTGTTTTTAATCCTTTTAGAGGAATTATTGCTTATTACAGAATAATGAACGGTTCTCTTAAAAAAGGGGAAAAAATTAAATTCCTAAATACTGGAGCGACTTATCATGCTGATGAAATTGGTATTTTAAGAATGGATCCTCAGCCAAGAAAAGAAGTTAAAACAGGGGATGTAGGATATATTATTTCAGGAATCAAGATTGCAAAAGAAGTAAAAGTTGGTGAAACAATTACCACTTTTGAGAATCCTTGTTTGACTGCAGTAAAAGGTTTTGAAGACGTAAAACCAATGGTATTTGCAGGGATTTATCCTGTGGATACGGATGATTTTGAGGAATTGCGTTATTCAATGGAGAAATTGCAATTGAATGACTCTTCTTTGGTTTTTGAACCTGAATCTTCTGCGGCATTAGGTTTTGGTTTCCGTTGTGGATTCTTAGGAATGTTGCACATGGAAATTATCCAAGAACGGTTAGAGCGTGAGTTCAACATGACAGTGATCACAACTGTTCCTAACGTTTCTTATTTTTGCTATACAAGAAAATATCCGGACCAAAAACAAATTGTAAATAATCCTTCTGACTTACCAGACCCATCCACAATTGAAACAATTGAAGAACCATATATAAAAGCACAAGTAATTACGAAATCGGAATATGTTGGTCAAGTAATGAATTTATGTGTTGAAAAACGTGGTGAATTACAGAATCAAGTTTATTTAACGCAAGACAGGGTTGAAATCACATTCAAAATGCCAATGGCAGAGATTGTATTTGACTTTTATGACCGTTTGAAATCTGTTTCCAGAGGTTATGCTTCTTTCGACTATCACCCAATTGGTTACCAAGTTTCGGATTTGGTGAAGCTTGATGTTCTTTTGAACCACGAGCAAGTTGATGCACTTTCAGCTTTAGTTCACAGAAGTAACGCTTTCGATTTAGGAAAGAAAATTTGTTTGAAGTTAAAGGAATTGATTCCAAGACAGCAATTTGAGATTCCGATTCAAGCCAGTATTGGCGCTAAGATTATTGCTAGAGAAACGGTAAAAGCCTTGCGAAAAGATGTTACTGCAAAATGTTATGGAGGTGATATTTCTCGTAAAAGAAAACTATTAGAAAAACAAAAAGAGGGTAAGAAACGTATGCGTCAAGTGGGTAGAGTAGAAGTTCCACAGGAAGCATTCTTAGCCGTTTTAAAGTTAAACGATTAAAATAGAAATAGAATAAATTGAGCGCATTACTTCTAAAGGCTTTAGTTACAGGATTAATCTTAAGTGTTATGCTTGGACCTGCATTTTTTGTGCTTTTAGAAACAAGTATTAAAAGAGGAATTCGGGCAGCTTTGGCTTTCGATGCTGGGGTATTGATTAGTGATATCATTTATATCATCATCGCTTATGTTTTTATTCAGCAAATTGAAGAACTTTCGCAAGGTGGAGATAACGCCTTGATTCGCGGATTAGGAGGTGTACTTTTTATTATTTATGGATACTTAACTTTTGTCAAAAAAGTAGATGGTGTCACAGCGAAGAAAACCAAAAAAGTCAACGCTGATCCAAAAGATTATTGGATATTGTTTATTAAAGGGTTACTCCTTAATTTGGCAAATCCCTTGGTTGTCTTTTATTGGTTTTCTGTTATGGCACTGGGTCATTCAGGTTCTGATGCCGTACATACCGGAGGAGAAACTTTCTTGTATCTTTTAGTAGTTCTTTTTACCTTTTTCGCAATCGATGTAGGAAAAATTGTTGGAGCAAAGAAATTGCGTCCTTTCATTACAGTATCCCTTTTACGGTCATTAAATAGAATTACAGGAACAATTTTAATGGTTTTTGGCGCGTTTTTAGTAATAAATAGCATTGTTATTTGGTTCAGGTAAAGTGTAACCAATTTGAATTTTTTATTATACTTATATGTAAATATAGTTTCTATTATGTACAAATCAATTTTACTTTTTTTATTTGTGACCCTATTGTTCAATGGTTATAGCCAATCTAGGAAGGATAGAAATTTATCAAAGCGTCAAACTTTTTATTATGATCCTGCAACCAGAACTCAAGTGGAAAGTCACGGATATTATTATTCAGATGACTTAGGAGAAACTACTGAAAGGCATGGAAAATGGACTTTCTTTAATCGTGAAGGGGGTATCGTTGAAGAACGTCACTACGATAGAAATAAATTAAATGGTGAGGTTAAAACTTACTATGGAAGGGAAGAGAAAGTTAGAAGTATAGGATATTTCTTTCAAGATCAACAAGACAGTATTTTTATTGACTTTTCTTTAACCGGAGACACTACTCAAATTGGCTATTATAACTTAGGAGAACCTGTAGGGAAATGGCGTTATTTCTACACGGACGGAGCTTTAAAAATGGTGGAAGAAATCATTGATGAAGTAAATTATGTTTGGCAATTTTATGGTGCTGACAGTGCGCATACGCAAACTGTAATCGATGGAAACGGGCAAATGGCTACCTATTTTGGAAATGGTAGATTAGAATCCTGGTATAACTACAAGGATGGTTTGCGCCATGGAGATTTTGAAGAAGCTTCTGTGAATGGATTTTATTTAATGAAAGGTTCATTTATTGAAAACAAGCCGGAAGGAGAATGGGAATACTATTATTACACGGGTGATTTAGAAAAAATAACACATTATAAAAATGGAAAATTAGACGGAACATACACCTACTATTTCGACAATGGTCAAGTGAATGTTGAGGGTAATTTCGAAGCAGGTGAAAAAACGGGAGAATGGATTTGGTATACCAATTCTGGAATTATCGACATGAAGGGAGAATTCAAAAATGGATTACAACATGGGGTTTGGTTGTATAATTTTCCAAATGGAGATCTTTCTTACCGTGCGAGATATAAAGAAGGAGAGAAAGACGGAAAATGGACTTATAAATATCGCAACGGGAAGAAGTTTAAAGTAGGACATTTTGAAAATGATTTGAGAAATGGTAATTGGTCTACTTGGTATGAAGACGGTACGCTTTTGATGGAAGGAGAATACAAAGATGATTTGGAAGAAGGAACATGGAAAAATTATTGGGAAAACGGTCAACTTAAAAATCAATCGGATTTTACAAAAGGAAAATTAAACGGGGAATGGTTGTCTTTCTTTAGTAACGGAAAACCATTGTCAAAAGGATATTATGATCTCGGTCAAAAAACCGATGAATGGATAACTTATTTTTCAAATGGAATGCCAAAAGACGTTGAGAATTTCAAAGTAATTGAAAAGAAATCTAAAGTTAATTATGGTCCAATGAAGGACAGAGTTGTACGCGTTTCTGTTCCTCATGGAGAGTCAATTACCTATTCACAAAAAGATTTTTCTAAAACTGAAGAAGGGAAATACAAGGATGGCGAAAAGCATGGAACTTGGACAGTTTATCATCCTGGAGGGGTTTTACCTGCAGTAATTTCAAATTATAAGAATGGAGAATTACATGGAAAAATGAAAACCTACGAATACCGAGGGAACAATATTATTTCCGAAGCGGAATACAAGAATGGCGTAAAACACGGAAAAGTGAAGATTTATGACCAAACAGGAAAGGTTGTAAAGGAGCAAGTATTCGAAAACGGAATGCAGGTTATCGAAGGAACTGGGTTTACACCTGGAAGGTAATTACAATCCAAATACCATCATACCTACGGCAAAGTATATGAATAGCCCTACAACGTCGTTTAAGGTTGTTATAAATGGCCCTGTGGCTACAGCAGGGTCAACTTTATACTTATGAAGTATCAAGGGAATTAACGTTCCAAAAATGGCCGCAAAGAAGATGACGATAAATAAGGCGATACTTACGGATATTCCTAGCCTGATATCTTGCAATAACCAAGTGATTCCAAAAATAAAAACACCACAAATCACTCCATTTAAAAGACCTAGAATTGCTTCTCTTTTAACCCTGGATAAAATACTACTAAATTGACTTGTCCCGTTAGCTATAGATTGAACAACAATAGCACTCGATTGTACACCAACATTTCCTCCCATTGCCGCAACAAGTGGAATAAAGAAAGCCAATGATGGAATGGCACCAATTTGAGTTTCAAAGTTTCCAATAACTTGTGAACCTAAAACTCCACCCATTAATCCAATCATTAACCAAGGAAGTCTTGCTCGAGACATTTTTATAATTCCAGCATCGTGTTCTACATTTTCAGAAATACCTGATGCCATCTGGAAATCTTTGTCTGCCTCCTCACGCATTACATCAACAATGTCATCAATGGTAATTCTTCCCACTAATTTCTTTTGTAAATCCAATACAGGAACAGATACCAAGTCATATTTATCCATTACTCTTGCAACTTCTTCAGCGTCTTCATTGGTGTAAACATAAGACATGTTTGTATTTTCATAAACATCCTTTACAATCGATTTTGCATTGGCAACCAATAAGGATCGAAGAGATAAAGTTCCAACAAGTCTATCTTCATTATCGACGACGTAAATGGTGTGTACTTTATCTACTTCTTCGGCTTGTCGTCGCAGTTCGATAACGCATCGGTTAATAGGCCAATCAAGTTTTGCTTTGATAAACTCAGTTTGCATTAAACCACCGGCTGTATCTTCATCGTAATTTAGCAGTTCAACTAATTCTGAAGCATTGTCACTGTCCATTTTAGAAATGACCTCCAATTGTTTTTCAACAGACATTTCACCAAGGATATCAACAGCATCATCAGAATCTAAATTTTCTAATTGAATGGCAAGTTGATCTGAATTAATAGATTCTAGAAAATTTTGACGTACGTCTTCATCCAGTTCCATCAAAACGTCACCTTGAAGATCTGAATCTAGATGATCATAAATAAACTTTGCTTCGTCTCTATCGAGTTCGTCAAGAATCTCAGCAATATCTGCTGGATGTAAATGAATGATCTCTTTTTCAATGAATTGACTATTGTTAATAGTGATTTCATCTCTAATTTTATCTAGATATTCTCTTGTTAATTCGAACTGCATATCGATAATTTTTGTGCGAATTTACGAAAGAAAGAATTAGAATTTTAAAAAAAATGAATAACTATAAGTGACAAATGGAGGATTTCCTTGAACTTAATATCAAATATTTAATTTTTTAAAGTGGCTAGTCGATTTATTCAAAGGTATTCATAGCTCCAAGTACTATAACTACTAGATTAGTAAATCGTCCAACATCATACTTTTGAATAGCACTTATTACTCTACCATTGCTTTCTCAACGAGTTGTGTTAATTCGATAAAATCATCAACACTTAATGTTTCTGCACGTTGTTTTAAAAATGGATGTTCTGGAAGTAAAGCTACATCAAGAATAACTTTTAATCCGTTGCGAATCGTTTTTCTCCGTTGATTAAAAGTAGATTTGATTACTCTTTTGTATAATTCTTCATCAACAGGAAGGTGAGTTCGTTCATTTCTCAAACAACGAATAACTCCTGATTTCACTTTTGGTGGTGGATTGAAAACATTTTCATGCACTGTAAAACAATACTTTATATCGTAATAAGTTTGCATTAAAACACTCAAAATTCCATATTTTTTTGAACCAGGAGGCTCGGCAACTCTTTCAGCAACTTCTTTTTGAAACATTCCCATAATTTCTGGAATTTGGTTTCTATACTCAATGCAATGAAAAAGAATTTGAGAAGAAATATTGTATGGGAAATTTCCTACTACTGCATAGGGTTGACCTTCAAAAAATTGAGATAGATCTGTTTTCAGAAAGTCATTTGAATGAATTTTGTTTTGAAGAGCAGGAAAAACCTCTTCTAAATATGTTACCGAATCACGATCAATTTCCATAACGTGTAAGTCAGTTCCTTCGATATCTAAAAGATATTTTGTGATGGCTCCCATACCTGGACCAATTTCTAAAATGTTGTTAGCACCTTGAAAGTTGGTGTATTGTTCAACAATTTTCCTACACGTATTTTCATCGGTCAGGAAATGCTGGCCTAAATGCTTTTTTGGTTGTACGCTCATGATTATTTAAATTCTTGTACTACAGAAAGCAATGTTCTGAATGAAGCGAATTTACCTTGAAACTTCTCTGTATGTTCTTGTTGTAGACGTGGAGAATGTTTTTCTTGATAGGTGTCCAAGTCTTCCTGTGAAATAGCAGTGTACATAATCGCGTACGTTATTCCACCTTCTTCCTCACCATGAACACGGCAAATTTTACTATCTCTAAAATGTCCGGTTGCCATCACATCAGGAATATGTGTTTCGCGCATCCATGTTAGCCAATCTTCGGCAACATTTACATCAAGACTAATTGTTACATTATATACTACCATGGTGCAAATTTACGAAAGTGTATTCAATAGTTAAGCTTTTAGTGTTTAAAACAGTTTTTAAGCAAAAAGAACGCCCAGTATTTCTACTGAGCGCTAAATTTTTAAAGGGGTCAATTTTATTTTATTGCAATGTCACCTACCAATCCTTCCCAATCAACAAGGTGCATTTTAATGCTTCCTACTGGGATTTTAGCTTTCACTAAAACTGGAATTCTGTTGGCGTCATTGGTTACCCAAAATTCAACATCGTCTGGTTCTTCAAAGTATCTTCCTTCTTGCACAACAGGCTGAAATTTTAAACATTCAAAAGTTCCTTTTCGAATTTTGATGTCTTCTTTACCCACATACTTCACTTTTAAAGGAAAAATCTCTTCATCCATAAAACATTTGAATTCAGTAATATCACCAACTTTCATGTTTTTAAAGTTCAAGGTTCTGGCATAATAGAAAGAAGAAATCATGTCTTGAACACCTAAAGGGACTTTATATTCTTGCCCTTTAGAAACAACTTTTTGCTTGTCTTGTTTGAAAACATATTCTTGTTCCTTTTCATATCCACCTTCATTAATATCGCGGATAAATAACCAAGGAAAAACTCCTTCTTTGTCTACATAAGATTCGTAAACATCTTCTACTTTATAGAACCAGTTAAAAGCACCTAGGGTTTTACCCTCTCCTTTCACATGATATAAAGGTCGGCCATTGGCACCTTTTTTCTTCGTTTCTTTTACTGTCAAAATTGCTTCACCAGCATCCATTACACCATAGCTAATTCTATAGGTTAATTTCTCTCCACTTGTAAAACTTTTACTTTGGATTTTTGGATAAGATATATTTGTTGAACTAGTCATTCCAACTAGCACAGCAGTCATAATAAATATTGAAATGATTGTTTTCATAGTTTTAAGTTTTTATTCGATATTGAATATGCAAATAACTTGCCATTTTGTCAAAACTACTGAAATCATTAAGCTTAGGGTTGAATAGAACCCCTACATAAAAGCAATAATGAAAATTAGTTTAGTTATTTATTCTTCATTTGTATAACGATTGAAAAATTAAAATAGTGTGATGACTTAGTCAAATGAATTTATGTTAGCTAGATGAATAAATGATTATTTTCTTTAAATAAGTCTTGAGATTTATCATGTTTGAATGGATTTCTACAAACTTTAAACCAAAAAAAAACAGCGAATTCCCAATTTTAATTGTTCTTTCGCTGCTTAATAAATTTTCATTTTCCTAAAAAGAAAAACTGTTGTTTACAGAAATTAATCTCTTTTTGGAGTTCTACTTCTGTTTCTATTTCCATTGTTATTTTGTGGTTTTCTACGACCACCTCCGCCTCCTCTTCCTCTTTGTTGAGGTTTCTTTGGTTTCGCATTTTTATCTTCAATTTCTTCCTCAACTTCAGGGTGTGGATCCATTACAGGAACTTGCTGCTTGATGAGTTTTTCAATATCTCTAAGGTAAGGACGTTCTTCGTTTTCACAGAAAGAAAGTGCTATTCCACTTGCATGAGCACGACCTGTTCTACCAATTCGGTGGACATAAGTTTCGGCAACGTTTGGTAAGTCATAGTTGATAACCAAAGCCAAATCATCTACATCGATTCCACGAGCAGCAATATCTGTTGCAATTAACACCTGAAGTTTTCCATCTTTAAAACCTCCCAATGCAGCTTCACGTTGTGGTTGAGATTTGTTTCCATGAATAGCAGCAGCTTTTATATCTGCTTGATCAAGTTTCTTGACAATTTTATTTGCTCCGTGTTTCGTTCTAGAGAATACTAAAACAGATTCTCCTGGACGGTCTTTAATCAATTCTCTCAATAAGTGAACCTTATTGCCTTTACTCACAAAATACACACCTTGCTCTACTTTTTCAGCAGTAGCCTGTTGTGGTTTAATTGTAACTTGTTCAAATTCTCCTAAGATTTTTCTAGATAGTTCCACAATTGATTTCGGCATTGTAGCTGAAAAGAAAAGTGATTGTCTCTTTGGTGGAAGTTGAGCGATAATCTTCTTAATATCGTGAATGAAACCCATGTCGAGCATTTGATCTGCTTCATCCAAAACTACGAATTCTAAATCGCGAAAAGTAATATATCCTTGGCTCACTAAATCTAGTAAACGACCTGGAGTAGCCACTAAAACATCAACACCTTGTTTTAGTCGTGCAACTTGTTTGGTTTGTTTTACTCCACCATAAATTACAGTAGTTCTTAAACCTGTGTGTCTACCATAAGCGTTAAAGCTCTCATCAATCTGAATCGCTAACTCTCGTGTAGGAGTAACGATTAAAGCACGAACTTTGCGTCTGCCGTTCGAATTATTATTCGAGTTGTATAAATGATGTAAAATTGGAATACCAAATGCTGCTGTCTTACCTGTTCCGGTTTGAGCAACACCCAAAAGATCTTTTCCTTTCAAAAGGATAGGAATAGATTGTTCTTGAATTGGAGTTGGATTTTCGTAGCCTTCTTCTTCGAGGGCTTTTAAAATTGGTTCGGCTAAGCCGAGTTGTTTAAATGTCATGTATTATTTAATATATATTACAAAGATAGGTTTTTAATCCTACTTTGTAGAGTGATGTGTATTTTTGTGATTTTTTGAACGGATTTAAATTTATATATTCAAGCTATGAAGTGGATACAAAGAGAAATACATTTACCTGCTTTTTCACGAGGGTTTCATATTATTACAGATGAAGTTCTAGGTGAAATTCCAGAAATCAAGGAAATTAAAATTGGGACATTACAGGTGTTTATTAAACATACATCAGCAGGATTAACGATCAACGAAAATGCTGATCCTACAGTTCGCATGGACTTTGAGAGCCACTTCAATAAATTTGTTCCAGAAAATGAACCTTATTACAAACATGATTATGAAGGAAGCGATGATATGCCGGCGCATATAAAAGCATCTTTATTGGGGAGTTCTGTTCAAATACCAATTACAGATGGGGCATTAAATTTAGGAACTTGGCAAGGAATATACTTGTGTGAACACAGAAACCAAGGTGGAAAACGGAAGTTGGTGTTGACTTTGATGGGGGAGAGTCGATGAGATGGGCAGAAGAAGAAGAAGAAAAGTAGGTAATCAGTATATACTTTGCTTCCGTGAAGTATATATTCAAAGGATGAAGTAAGAAATATTGAATATTTTTTATTCAGATTGACAAATATTTATGCCTAATCACCAACAATTAGTCTTGATCCCATAAAATCTCGTCCCCTACTTGATTATTAACCTTCATAAAACCAAAAATGGCAACTGATTTCTCAATTGCCATTTTAATGGTAGCGGGGACAGGACTCGAACCTATGACCTTCGGGTTATGAGCCCGACGAGCTACCAACTGCTCCACCCCGCAATATATCTTTATGTAACTTTTTATCTAATTTTGAGTGTTATTGCGAAACACTTTCCGTATTCAAACGGGTTGCAAAGATACGGACATTTAATTGATTTCAAAACAATTTTTTAAAATTATTTTAAAACAACTTATTAAGTCTCAGATTAACAGTCTTTTAAAATATAAAAATAATTATTGAACTTTCCATGTAGCGCCATCTTTATCGTCTTTGACAACAATTTTTGCTTCATTCAACTTATCTCGAATAGCATCAGCAGTTGTCCAATCTTTATTTTCTCTGGCTTTTTGACGCATTTGTAGAACTAATTCCATCACCGTTTCCAAACTCTCATTGTTTCCTTTTTCCTCTGACGGTAAAGTTAAGCCAAGTACATCAAAAACAAATTCATTCATAGCAAAAGTTAAATCCTTCTTGTCTGACTCTGAAATTGTTTCTTTTCCTAAGTTCACTGCTTGGATATATTTTGCAGCATCAAATAAATGAGCAACTAATATCGGAGTATTAAAGTCATCATTCATTGCATTGTAGAACTTCATGATTAAACCTTCGACATCAAATGATGATTTCTTACTGGTTTTAATTTCTTCTAATATTTTCATTGCTTCCATCAAACGCAAGAATCCTTTTTCCGAAGAATTTAATGCTTCAGCGCTGAAGTCTAAAACACTTGCATAATGAGCTTGCATCATAAAGAATCGAACAACGATTGGATGATAAGCACGGCCTAAAACTTCATTGTCTCCAGAAAATAACTCTTCAGGAAGTAAGGTGTTTCCTGTTGATTTACTCATCTTCTTACCGTTTAGAGTTAACATGTTGGCATGCATCCAATAATTTACTGGTTTACTTCCATTTGCTGCTGTTCCTTGTGCAATTTCACATTCGTGATGTGGGAATTTCAAATCCATTCCTCCTCCATGAATGTCAAAGCTTTCACCTAAATATTTTGTACTCATTGCAGAACACTCTAGATGCCAACCAGGAAAACCTAATCCCCAAGGAGAAGGCCATTTCATGATGTGTTCAGGTTTAGCATTTTTCCATAAAGCGAAGTCAAGCGGAGATCTTTTCTCTTCTTGCCCGTCTAAAGTTCTTGTTCCAGCAACTAAATCTTCTATTTTTCTTTTTGAAAGTTCTCCATAGTTATTGCTTTCATTGTATTTTTCAACGTCGAAATAAACAGAGCCATTTGCTTCATAGGCAAAACCGTTTTCGATGATGTCCATAATCATTTCGATTTGCTCAATAATGTGACCAGTTGCAGTAGGTTCAATATTTGGAGGAAGGTTATTGAATTGATCAAGTACTTTATGAAAATCTAAAGTGTATCGTTGAACGATTTCCATTGGTTCCAATTGCTCTAATCTTGCTTTTTTCGCAATTTTATCTTCTCCTTCTTCTGCATCATTTTCAAGGTGACCAGCATCTGTAATATTTCTAACGTATCTCACTTTATACCCCAAGTGTAATAAATAGCGATAGATGACATCAAAAGAAATAAAGGTTCTGCAGTTTCCTAAATGAACATCACTATAAACAGTTGGTCCACAAACGTAAAGACCTACAAAGCCATCTAAAATAGAGTTGAAAACTTCTTTTTCACCAGTTAAACTGTTATTTATCTTGAGTTTGTTTTCTTTATAATTCATGAAATATCTGTTTGAAAATACAAGTGCTAAATTACAAAATTTAGTACATAAAAAAATGAATGCTTTGGTTCAATTATATAAACCAAAGCATTCGAAATATGTTTTAAGAATTATTAATTCCTTTTTAGAAAAATTATTTATCAAACATTTGTTTAGTGTCTACGTTTTCAAGCATAACACTAACGAGTTTTTTTAAGTCATATTCATGTTTCCAACCCCAATCATTTTGAGCACTTTCATCATTTATTGATGCAGGCCAAGAGTCGGCGATTTTTTGTCTGAAGTCTGGAGCGTAGCTAATTTTAAAGCTTGGTATCTGTTTTTGAATCTCTTCTTTTAAATCTTCAGGTGTAAAGCTAATACCTCCTAGGTTATAAGAACTACGAATTTTTATTTTGCTTTCAGGAGCTTCCATCAATTCAACAGTTGCACGAACAGCATCGTCCATATACATCATTGGAAGCGTAGTTTCTTCATTCACAAAAGAAGTGTATTCTCCGTTGTGCTTAGCATGATAGAAAATGTCTACTGCATAATCTGTGGTACCACCTCCTGGAAGGGTAGAGTATGAAATTAAACCAGGGTATCGAATACTTCTAACATCTACTCCATACTTCTCATGGTACCAAGCGCACCATTGTTCTCCTGCTTGTTTAGAAATCCCGTAAACAGTACTCGGCTCCATAATTGTGTGTTGTGGCGTATTTGTTTTAGGGGTTGTTGGTCCAAAAACAGCTATAGAACTTGGCCAGAATACCTTTTTAATATGACCTTCTTTTGCAAGTTCAAGTACATTAAAAAGACCATCCATATTTAGTTTCCAAGCAAACTTTGGGTCTTTTTCAGCTGTTGCAGATAAAAGTGCAGCCAATAAATAGATGTCTGTAATGCCTTTTTCTTTTACAATAGATGAAAGTTTTTCGTTATCAAGTACGTTTAACGCAGTGTAATTGGATTCTTTCAATGCTTTTGGACATTCCTCTTTAATGTCAGAGGCCCAAACCGCATCTTTCCCAAATTTGCTTTCCAATAATAGAACAAGCTCTGTCCCAATTTGACCTCCAGCACCGATAACTAAAATCTTTTTCATAGTTTACATTATTTCAGGATGCGAATATAATTACTTGTCGCGACTAAAAAATTAAACATCTTACTTTTTTACAAAATATTCAAGGATTGTGAAATTCAAATATTCAAGGATTGAAAGATTTAATAAAATAAAAGACAACCGTCAATGAAAGAAACATTGTAGGAACGTTTTGAAAACCTTTGGTGATGTTTGTATTTGTTGTTTTATTCAAAAACTTCAGTGATTCAAAAATTCGTAATTGAAAAATTCGTCATTCGTAATTGAAATATGTATTTTTGTGTAAATTAAGAATTTACTTTTATATGAATTTATTCGAAAGTTTAAATAGCAAAAGAAAAGCTTTGTTGAAGCGCAATCCGGAGTGATTCCGTTCTTAATTTCTAATCCTCCTAAAAATCACAACAATTCATATTAAAAATTCGATTTTATGCCGTTTTATACAAAACTTGGTAAAATTCCTCATAAAAGACACACCACATTTAAAAAAGAAGAGGGTGGATATCATTATGAGCAGCTATTTGGAACAGAGGGTTTCAGTGGAACAGCTTCTTTAATTTATCATGTTCATAGACCAACTATGGTAAAAGAAATAGGGGAAGTTATAGATTTAACTCCATATGCTGCACTCGACAAATCTGTTAGAAGTCAAATGCTTAGTGGATTTAATATCCGAAAAGAAGCTGATTTCTTAGAAAGTAGAAAAATTGTAATGTTCAACAATGATTTGAATATTGCTTTGGCTTCGCCTCAAAAATCCATGACTGATTATTTCTATAAGAATGCAGATTCTGACGAGATGATTTTCGTTCATGAAGGAACTGGAACATTGAAAACTATGTTAGGGAATATACCCTTTGGACCTGGTGACTATTTGATTGTTCCTAGAGGAATTATTTATCAAATCCATTTTGATGGAGAAGATAATCGTTTGTTCATTGTTGAGTCTTTTTCTCCAATGTACACTCCCAAAAGATACAGAAATGGCTTTGGACAATTGATGGAACATTCTCCATTTTGTGAGCGAGATTTTAGAGCACCTAGTGAATTAGAGACGCATGATCAAAAGGGAGAGTTTTTAATGAAAATAAAAAAACAAAATTCACTACATCATATAACGTATGCTTCTCACCCTTTCGATGTTGTAGGCTGGGATGGTTATAATTTCCCTTATGCTATAAATATTAAGGATTTTGAACCAATTACAGGTCGCGTTCACATGCCGCCACCAATTCATCAACAATTCGAAGCACACAATTTCGTGATTTGTTCTTTCGTTCCGCGAATGTACGATTACCATCCAGAAGCAATTCCAGCGCCATATAATCACAGTAATATTGATTCAGATGAATTACTTTATTACGTTGATGGTGATTTTATGTCTAGAAACCATGTGGAAAAAGGATTTATTTCTTTACATCCAATGGGAATTCCTCATGGACCACACCCTGGAGCGATGGAAAAAAGTATTGGAAAAACTGAAACTGGTGAAACAGCAGTTATGGTAGATACTTTTAAACCACTGAAATTAACACAAACAGCTTTGGATATAAGTGATAAGGATTATGCTTTCAGTTGGTTAGAAGATTAGAAATAAGAAGTTTAAATAGAATATATTAACAATCATAAAAATATTGCAATGGCAAAAGAGATAAAAAATGTAGAGTACGGATTAGAAAAAATATTTGAAGGAGCGCAAGACTTTCTTCCATTATTAGGTACTGATTATGTTGAGTTTTATGTAGGTAATGCGAAACAAGCAGCTCACTTTTACAAAACCGCTTTCGGATTTCAATCACATGCCTACGCTGGTTTAGAAACTGGAGTTAAAGACAGAGCATCTTATGTTTTGAAACAAGATAAAATTAGAATTGTATTGACAACCGCTTTAAAAAGTGACTCACCAATAGGGGAGCATGTAAAAAAGCATGGTGATGGTGTGAAAATCGTTGCTTTATGGGTTGATGATGCACGTAAATCTTACGAAGAAACTACAAAAAGAGGAGCAAAATCTTACATGGAACCAACTGTTGAGACTGATGAGCATGGTGAGGTTGTTCGTGCAGGTATTTATACTTACGGAGAAACTGTTCACATGTTTGTTGAGCGCAAGAACTACAAGGGTGACTTCTTACCAGGATTTGTAAAATGGGAGTCTGATTACAACCCAGAGCCTGTTGGATTGAAATTTATTGACCACATGGTAGGAAATGTTGGTTGGAATGAAATGAATACATGGGTAAAATGGTATGAAGATGTTATGGGGTTTGTTAACTTCCTTTCTTTTGATGACAAGCAAATTACAACCGAATATTCTGCTTTGATGTCAAAAGTTATGTCAAACGGAAACGGACGAATTAAATTCCCAATTAACGAGCCAGCAGAAGGGAAGAAGAAATCTCAAATTGAAGAATACATTGACTTCTATGAAGGTCCGGGTGTTCAACATATCGCAGTTGCAACAGATGATATTTTGAAAACTATTGCTGAAATGCGAGCTAGAGGAATCGAGTTTTTGAGTACTCCTCCACAAGCATATTACGATGACGTTCCTGTTCGTTTAGATAAGCATGACCATAAACTACAAGAAGATATCAATAAATTGAAGGAGCTTGGAATTATGATTGATGCTGACGAAGAGGGTTATTTATTACAGATATTTACGAAACCTCTTGAAGATCGTCCAACTTTATTCTTTGAAATTATCCAAAGAATGGGAGCCAAAGGATTTGGAGCAGGTAACTTTAAAGCATTGTTCGAATCTATTGAGCGTGAACAAGAATTGAGAGGAACATTGTAATTCTCGAACTTTTAATTTTGTTAACACCTTCTTTCAAGTTTTGGAAGAAGGTGTTATTGTTTTGTTTAATTTTGAACCTCGAATAATTATATCATTTTTATGACGCTTTACAATTCCCTTCAGTCTATTAGTTCACGTTTAGATGAACTAACACATCAACTTTCAACCTCTAAATTATCCAAGGAGGAATTGACAGAATTTGAATTACTTTCAAGAAAACTCTACGAAAGAGCAGTAATTTTGAACTATAAATCCAAAGAAGAACATGTTTATGGTGATTCTTTAGATAAAAAAGTAAATCCAATCTTGCCTTTTTCTAATGAAGAAGATGAGGTGGTAGAAGTTCAAGAAAACACACCAATTTCAGAAATCCATATGGACGCGTTTGTAGAAGAAAACGATGTTGAGGAAGAGAAATTGGAAGTAGATAATTCTGTTAATAACGATGAGGCGACTGAAGAAGAAGTTGAGGAAAATGAACCTGAAAAAGAAATCATTGAAGAGGATGGTAGAGTTCAATTTGACTTTTCTGGAGGATTTGATGCATTAAGCGATGAAGAAAAGTCAGAAGTTAATGAAGTTGAAAAATCAGAGCCGGAAAGTATAGAAATTAATGACTCAACAATTTCCGAAGAATCAAGAAAAGTAGAGCCATTAAATAGAGAAAATCGAGAGGCGATTAATGAAGCGATGGCCAGACAAAAACAAGCTATATTTGATCAAAAAAGAACCGCTTCAAGAGATGCGAAATCAGATGAAACAACCAGATCTGATGATCAAACTACTTCATTTTATGAACGATTTTCAAAAGCTTATAAGGCTGCAGCAGGAGACCGATTAGGAACGTCAAAAATTGATTCTTTAAAAGGAGCGATCGGATTAAATGACCGAATGCTTTTTATAAACGAGCTTTTTAATGGAGATTCTAATTATTTCAATGATACAATTGAAACACTTGATCAATTAGAAAACAATGAAGTAGCAATGCGCAAACTAAGTGAAATTGCAGTCAAAGAAAATTGGAACAAAGAAGATTCTTCAGTTGATGAATTTGCACATTTAATTACAAGAAGATATGTTGACTAAAATGTCTTTGCTTTTTCTAGGAGTTTTTATTTCGATTTCGACATTTGCTCAAGTTGAAAAAGCAAGACGTATCACAGAAGTTTTATGCAGTGATTCTCTTTACGGTAGAGGGTATGTAAAAGATGGTGTGAATAAAGCAGCTGATTTTCTTGCGAATGAGTTTGAAAACGCAGGCTTAATAGCTTATTTAAAGGATGATTCTTATTTTCAGTCTTTTACGCTTAATGTCAATACTTTTCCTGGAATAATTGAAGTTAAAGCAGGAAATGAAATTCTTAAACCTGGAGTTGACTTTTTGGTAGATGCCTCTTCAGGTTCCTTTAACGGAGGTTTGAATTTGGTAGAAATTGATACAGCTGTTTTATCTAATCCTCATTTGCTAGATCCATTAATTAGTTTAGTGCGCAATGGCGATAGAAATGGATTTTATGTTGACCTAACTGGCTTATCTGGAAGAGACACCTACATTGCAGTACAACAATTTAATGCTTTAGCGGTTATTGGAGCTGTTGTTTATTCTACTGATCAAAAATTCACTTGGTCTGTTGGGAGAAATCAATTAAAATATCCAGTTTTACACATTAAAACAGGTAAAATTGACGCTAAAACGCAGTTAAATGTAAAAATAGCAGCCGAATTCGTTAAAAACTTCGAAAGTAGGAATGTTATTGGTTATCTCCCTGCGAAGAAAAGAAAGAGAAAAGCAGAAACAATAATTTTTACTGCGCATTATGACCATTTAGGAGGAATGGGAACAAGTCCTATAACGTACTTTCCAGGAGCAAATGATAACGCAAGCGGTACGGCAATGTTGATTTCTATGGCTGATCATTTTGTTGAGAATCCGAGTGAATATAATATCTTATTTATAGCTTTTGCAGGAGAGGAAGCGGGGCTTGTAGGTTCAGAATATTTTGTAAATAGTAAAATAATAAACTTAGATAATATCAAGTTTTTACTCAATCTTGATATTATGGGAAGTGGTGAGGAAGGAATTACTGCAGTTAATGGTAGGGTACACGAAAAGGAATTCAATCAATTAAAAGCCTTAAATGATGAACATAATTATTTGAATCAAGTAAAATCAAGAGGAGAAACAGCAAATAGTGATCATTATCATTTTCATGTCAAAGGAGTTCCTTCATTCTTTATTTATACAATGGGGCCTAATAAAAATTATCATGATGTTTATGATACTTATGAGGAATTAACTTTTTCAGCGTATGATAATATTGTGAAGTTGTTGGTAGAATTTGTAGAAGAATTGAATTAGTAACAACTTGTTTGACCAGGTACAACTCTATTTTTATTCTCTTTTCAACCAAGGTTTTCTTGGAATTTTCCTTTCTCCAGTTCTGTTATGAAACTTGAAGGTGTTAAATCGGTAACTTTTTTAAATACAGAAGCGAATTTACTGTGTGAAGAAAAACCAGCCATTTCGGCAATATAAGATATTTTATATTTTAAATATTCTGGCTCACTTCTCATAAGGCCTATTACATAAAGTATCCTCAATTCATTTATGTAGTTTTTAAAGTCATTTTCTTTATAAGTGTTAATAATGTAAGAAACATATTTAGTGTTACTATTCATTTCGACAGTTAAAGAGGATAATGAAATATCTTTGTCTAAAAAGAAGTTTTTAGCCTCTAGTAGATTTAACTTTTCTAGTAATCTAGATTCTGTTTCAATTGGCATGATAGATTTTTCACTATTCTTTTCCTCTGCAATTTTTTTCGAATTTTCAATGTCTGTTTGAACTTTGTTTAGCGTGTCTAATTTATTTAGGAGAGTTTTATATTTAATGTGTTGTTTTTTTAGTTTAAACCTGTAAGAATAATAGTCAACGAACATAAGGAGGACTAGGAATGTAACTACCAAAATTAAAAGATAATTATTTGAGTTCGTTGTTTCATTTTTTTTATGCATTTTTAGCAATAATTCATTTGTAACTTTCTTGGAAAACAAATCTCTTTTATTTCTGGTTTCGGTAAGTTTGTCGCTGTAAAATAAGGTGTTTTCAACATCGCCAGTTTCTTTATAGTATCTTACTAAAACCTCTAAGACTTTAGTTTGAACAACTAGATTTGGAATGTTTTCGAAAGTTTCCCTTGCAATAATGAGGTGTTCCAATGCTTTATCATAGTTCTGGTCATTCATTTCGATGTTTCCCATAGAACTATGAAAAATACTAAGCAATGAAGGGTAGTTATCGAGGTCGAATTGTAATCCTTGTTCTGCTTTCTCTCTTGCGCTTTTGTTATCATTTAACTTTAGATAACAATCGATGTAAGTCTCAAATATTGATGACATATTAAATTCTATCATCTTAGTCTCCTCCATATTCTCCAAACATTTTTTGGATTTATCGAGTTCAATTAAAGATTCGTTATATTTTCTTTTAGAAAATAGATTTGCAGCTTTTTCATGGTGGATGACACTTTGAATTGAGTGATAGTTAGGTTCATTTTTCCTTTGCGCATTTGCTTTTTCAGCATTTTCAAGGTGAGTGTCTGACTCTGTACTTAAACCTATTCTCCTATACAGTGTGGCTAAATAACCTGAGCTACGAACTACATATTCATAATTTTTATTTTCTATAGAAAGCTGTTCTGATTTGGTAGCCCAATATATTGTCATTGCAAGCTCTCCTTGATTTTCATATAAGAGTGCTGTTAAAAGAGCACATTTTATACGTTGTAAATGAGTTTGTGAATTGTTGAATAAAGAATCTGTTTTAATTAGAGCTCTGTCAGGCTCATTAATTCTTAAGTTGATAGCAATGTCTAAATACAAACTATCAAACTTGCTTTGTGGCATTTGCGCATTAAGTTGATGAAAACTTGTACAAACGATAATCAAAAACGATAATAATATCTTAAATGTGTGAGAATTCAATACACTGGTTTTAAAGTGAATTTTTCACAGGTGTTACGTATAGAAAAATACCTTTTAAAATTAATCAAAAATTCCTAATTGAAAAAACTATAGTTGTAATTTGTACTTAGTCTAACAATAATATGCTTATATGTACTTTTAAAATGGATAAACAAAAAAAAATAATATCCGAAAATAGCTTGGTGTTATAGAAAAATAAGTTTGTTTATGGGACTTCAATATGATGTATTACTTTTATTTATTTCTCATTCTTTATCCAAAGGAAATAGTTTTTATTCTTACTGAAAAAAAGTACTTAAATGTTTTAATTAGATGTTTTTTTGTTTTGAATGATATTTTCTTTACGTAACTTAAGGTGTTGTTTTTCTATCTTTTACGGTGTTTAAATTCATTAATTCGGATAGACTACTTTTATAGTGGGACTTTTATTTTTGTAATTTTAAAGGATATTCTCAACCAAATTTTTCAAACGTTTTTGAGGCTAAAAATTTTGCACATTAAAATGAATTATAAACAATCTACCCTAAGTTCACTACTTTATGTAATTTTTATTTTATGGATTTTGTGTTCTAGCGGCTTAAAGGATTCAAGTACTGCAGGGAATGATTTCGATAGTATTTATTTTCATACTACCGTAACTATTGCAGTTAATGATATTGATCGTGCACATAATATAGCCGATTCATTATTTTTGAATTCTAGTTCTAAACTTAAACAAGTTAAGGCTTTGATGTTGTCTTCGTCATTATATCAACAGAATGGAGACATAGGTAAGTCAATCTTTACAGCAAAGGAAGCGTATGGCATTGCTAAGAATAATTATCTATATGAATGGCAAGCAAGAATCTCAGGTTTTTTGTCGTCACAGTTTAGAATTATGGAAATGTATGAACAGAGTGAAATATATTTAAATGAAGGAATAGAATTCAGTAAAAAGATAGATAATGAGGAGATGAGTTTGTTATATCAGGGACTTATTTTACAAGAGAAGACATTTAACTATCTTGCGAATAAGGAAATTGATGAGGCTAAAAAATCAGTAAATGAAGCAGAAGTAAATTTTAATAAATTAAAAAACGAAAGAAGTAAAGATTATTTTTCTCTAACAAATCAAGAATTACAAGGAAGAGTTTATATTCAAAGTAAAGAATGGAAACTTGCGGAATTTCATTTGCTAAAAGCTTTAGACCTTTCTCTTAAAATGTCTAAAGATAATTTCATGATTGAAGGTGAAATCTATAGTGAGTTGGGGAGAGCTTATTATGAACAAGATAAATTTGATCTAGCTTTTGAATATCTTCTAAAGGCAGAGGATTTAATGAAGGAGTCAAAAAATTTAGCTTTAGAGATTGAGGTCTATAAAACATTTTCGGATTATTATAATTCTTTAAAGGAGTACGAAAATTATGTTTTATATAACGAGAAATATTCTATAGCTCTTAAAGAGTTTGAAAGAAAAAAGAGATTATCTATAAGTCAATACATTCAGCTTACAAAAAATCAAAGAGATATACATGAAAAATATAAAATTGTATTTATTGTATTGTCCATCCTATTGTCAATTTCAATTTTTTGCATAATCATCTATTTCAGGAAAAGGCAAAAAAGGGATAAATTATTATTTGAGAATGTAATGAAAAAGGCTGTGGTTCCTGAAGAGGTAACAACTAAAGTTTTAGAAGTGATTCCTCAAGAAAATTCAAAAGATAACGGAGTTGATGAATTGAAATCAATTATGGCAGAGGATACCGAGATGCTTATTTTAAATAATCTTAAAAAGTTTGAAAAGGGAAAAGATTTCCTTGATAAAAATATCTCTTTGTCAAAATTGGCAGTTATTGTTAATACCAATAGTAAGTATTTATCTTATGTTCTGAATAAACATGAGAACCTCAATTTCCCATCCTATATTAATAAGCTTAGAATTGAACATATAATTAAAAAAATAAGCGGTAATAAAATATATAGAAATTATAAAATTAGTTACCTCGCTGAAGAAACTGGATTTTCGTCACATACTAAATTCTCTCAAGCTTTTAAATCTGTGACAGGATTATCACCTTCTGTTTTCCTAAAAGAATTTGAAGATCAAGAAATTAATTCAACTAGTTCTGAATCTAAAAATGTAGAAAGCTAATAATCGATTGAATATTTTTTTTGCTCGGATAAATTTTTATGAATCTTTTTTGATTTGTCACGATTATTATTTTTTTCTCTGAAAGGAGATATTACTTTTACTTAATCTAACTTTTGTTATAATTCTTTACTCGAAATAATGTTTCTTTTGATTGTAAAATATTATTAGAGACTGATCATTTTTCTTTTTCTCATTTCCATTAAAGGTCGTTTTTTTATTAATCATCTGTTTCGACAAAACGTTTTTTTATTTCGACAAACCCTCTTTTTTTAAGTATTGATATATTGATAATTATTAGAAATAGCATAGATATTAGTCAATATTAAGGTCCAACGCAATATTTCTTAAAAGTAATGAAAACCTTGATATTTAGAGGTTTGCGATGTCTGAAATCGTTAAAATGAATACACACCTTCATTTTTTAGTCTACATTTTATATAATTTTGGCGATAATTAAATTGTCACACATGAGAATACAGTGTTTGACAACAATAAAATCAGTTCACAATGACAATTGTGTTCTGCATAAAAACTTTGGAGTTGATTCCTTATTATTTGGAACCAATTTTATCAATTCAATTTTACCATTTAAAAATAATTTTAAATAAAAACCTATGTTTAAGTATTTATCAATTGTAATTTTATTTATAATAATTAGTTTCAATAGTTACGCTCAAATTCCTGTTGGAACTCTTGATGTCCCAGCAGAAGAATTCATAGGTGAAGATTTTTGTTTTTCTTATGATCTTGTTAATGATGGTCTTGAGGCAGGGTTTAATCCTTATGTTAGATTGTTTATTCCTCCGGGGATAACTTTTAGTGACGCAACCTATGGTAGTTATACTGCAACTTCAACGGTTGTAGGTGTTTTACCTAGTACACCTATTCTTGATCCAATCATTAACTCAGGTACTGCGGCCGATACTATTGATGGTCCTGCAGGACATACTTTAGTGATACTTCAGGTTTCGGTAGGTTCGTTAGTAACAAATGGTCCTGTTTTGAAATTTGAAATTTGTGGTAGTGTAGATGCAAATGCAACGATTAATACGCCGGTTGCTATTTTAGCACAACCTGTTTATGAATTAGGTGATACTCCTTTGGGAACAAATGGACCAATCGCAGGAGAAATAGAATCTGAACCGATAACACCTATATTGTTTAAAACAAGTAAGAGTGGTCCTGCAGTAATTAATCCAGGTGGAGGTCCCGCAGAATGTCATATTTATCCTTATACTATAAATGTTGATATTGCAGCAGCTGGGACCTTAAATGGTCCTATTGTCTTTTCTGATGATTTGGGTGCTGATATAACTTATGCAGGAAATTTAGTTTTACCAGGAGGTTGTTCGGCTGTTGAACCAGCAGTGGGATCTACTGGTGGGAATTTGACTATTACTTGTAATGGTAGTTATGCAGGTTCAACTGATGCAGATGATATAGTTGTTCAATATGACGCCTATGTTCAAGATATTTTAGATGAAACGATTTGTGATACAAAAGAAGTTCAGAATAATGTCTCTTTTAATATTGACGGTTTTCCTATTGAATTGGATTCTGTTGAAACCATTGTGGAACATGTAACTTTATCTCATTCTAACGATAATGATTTAGTAAGTGTTGGGCAAACTGTGACTTATACAATTAATGCTAGTATTACTGAATATACAGCAGGGATTAATTCAGCAGTGATTGATTTTATTGTTCCTGATGGAATGGAATATAATGAAACGAGTTTAACTTTTGGAGGAGCTCCTGTTTCGAATACATATTATACTGTTACACCAGGTCCAGGAAATGGAGCAACAGTAAGTGTAGATATACATTCGTTTAATGGGGCAGATTTTTTACCATGTGCATCACCAAATTTAGTTTATACTGCTGATGTTAGAGAATTTTATGGTAGCGGCGCAAAAGTTTTGTCGCGAGATGACTTAAGCCATACATCAACTATTACTTATGATTTAGTTGAAGGAGCTACTGGTTGTCAATCGGCATCTGGGGTTGGATCAGTTATTCAAGGTGTGATTATAAATAAAACGGTAAATAATTTACCTCCCAACGGTATTGATTGGTTACCAGGTGATATAGTTCAATATCGATTGGAATTACAAATCCCTAGTTTAGATGCAGATGATGTTGTGATTACCGATTTCTTCCCAATTCCTATTCATGATGTTACAGATTTATCGCCTGCTTTTGGAGCAGACGTAAGATTTGAAAATAATACATGTTGGAATACTACTCCTTTAACATATACTATCGTGACGGAGACCAATAGTCTAAAACTTGAGTTTGGTAATGTTACTGATAATGAATCAGGAAATTGTGTTGATATTGTATTGCTTATTGATATTCCAATAACTACTGTTCCTTTTGCTGATAATTTATTCCATAGTAATTTTAAAGTAGTAAGTACTGATAATAGTGAAGTTGATGATGATATCATTGATGCCCTTACTTTAATTAATGTAAGAGCTCCTTCATTTTCTGATTTTGATAAAAGTGTTGCAAGTTCAAGTAACTCTTCTGCTAGTATTAACTCAAATGGAATTAGTAATGTAGATGCTGGTGATACAATTAATTTTGAATTATCTACAAGTAACATTGGAGGGGCGTATGCATATGATGTCCAAGTTAGAGATGTTGTTCCAAATGGATTAACGGGATGCTATTTAGATGCTTCTAACCCTTTAACTTATAGTGATAACACTGTTGCTGATTATACAGGTGGTTTTACAGGAAATCAACTTGTAGTTGATTTGACGGATAGTCTTGACCCACAAGGACTTCCTAAAGATGGATTTACAATAAGGTATTCTTGTATTGTTGAAAATGATGTTCAACCCCTAGAAGTTCTTACAAATTATGCAGAAATGGATTGGGCATCTGAGGAAGGGGCTACGAAGTTTCCAGCAATTGAAGATGAATCAGATGTTACGATTTCTGATCTTTCTGTAAATAAAAGTATAGATACTATATTTCCATCGAATTCTCTTCCTAATAGAGTTGTGATAGGAGACTTTATTAAATATAAAGTAGCCGTTACAATTCCAGAAGGTGAAATGAATAATGTAAGATTTAGAGATGTACTTGATGAAGGACTTGCATTTGTAAGCATTGATTCCATTTATTCTAATAGTTCTGATTTATCACCATCTTCGGCATCTCTAAATTCATTAATTGGAAATGAAGTTTATAGTTCAAATGGTTCTTTACCAAATGGAGAAGATAGAGTTTTTGATTTGACCATTGGAAATGTTACGAATAGCAATTCTGATAACAATATAGATGAACAAATTTTCATTGAATATACTACAACTGTAATTAACTCTGATAATAATGTTTTAGGAACGAACCTAAACAATAGGTTTGATGTACTTTGGAACAATCCAAATGGTGGAGGTAGTGTTTACGAAAGAGCTACTGCTCCAATTGTTACTATTACTGAACCTTTATTGGAAAGTAACAAATCATTTTTAACTTCTACTTTGACTCCAGGAGGTCAAACTTTTGTAACTTTAAACCTTGCTCATTTGGCTGGATCAAATGCTACAGCTTATGATGTGACTTTCTCTGATACATTGCAACTTGGTTTAAATTACATTCCATCTTCTGCAGTAATTAGTGGTACTCATTCCGCAACGCCTGTTTTAAATATTTTTGGAAATACTATTTCAGTTTCTATTGATAGTTTAGCATTGACTGAAAATATTGCTTTGGTATTTAAGGTAGAGGTTGATGAATCATTCCCTTACTGTCAAGTGATTGATAATTGTATGGATGCAAATTGGAGTAGTATTTATAATCCAAATTATCTACCTAATGCACCTTATCAACCTAATGCACCTTATCAAAATTTAGCAAGTCTTCCAACTGGAATTAATAACACTTTAGTTGGAGAAAGAACTGGGGTTGAAAGTAATGTTGGAGGAACAAATAATACATATCGAAGTAAGTCTTGTGTTGATATGTATACGACTAATGAATTAGCTTTTGATCCAAATATTACTTCAACTGGACCTGTTTGTGAAGGTGGTGCTGTTTCACTATCTGTTCAACAATATACCGGAGGTGTAGTTAATTATGAATGGTACGGTCCAGGAGTTCCTGTAGGTTTTAATAGTAATGTATTGACATTTAATCCAATAACACTGTCAGATGTTGGGACTTACTATGTGATTGTTAATGTGGATGGTTGTATTTCTGATACTTCTCAAATGTTTAATTTACAAGTATACCCTAAACCAACTGCTGCACCAACAAATAATGGGACCGTGTGTTTCGATCCAAGTAATACTTTATCTTTAAGTTCAAATCCATCTGGAGGAACACCACCATATAGTTATTATTGGACGGGACCAAACAATTATACTTCTTCAGCTCAGAATCCTATTATTCTAAACCCTAACAGCAGTAGTTCTGGTACTTATTTAGTAACTGTTACAGATAATAATGGATGTAGTTCTGGGCCAATAAGTACAGATTTACTTTATTCTAAAACTCCGGTTAAACCAAGTTTAATCACTAATTCACCAATTTGTGAGGGTGGACAAATTACTGTTCAATCCAATACTATTTATACCGGTTCAAGTATTAATTATAATTGGTCAGGACCAAATGGTGCGATTAATAATAACTCAAATGTTCTTACTTTAAATTCAGTAAATTCAAGTGTTTCTGGAATTTATTCCTTAACGGTTGAAGTTGATGGATGTACATCTCCGTCAACAGATATAAATGTTATTGTTTCTCCTCAACCTGCTAACCCTGTACCTACAGCATCTTCACCGAATTGTGATAACGATTATCTATCATTATTCTCAAATTCACCAGTAGGTTCTAACTTTACTTATCAATGGACTGGACCAAATGGATTTGTAAGTTCTTTGGAAAATCCAACGATTCAAGGAGTAAATCAATCGAACGCAGGATTCTATAATTTAACAATAACAAATAGCGCAGGTTGTACATCTCAAGGAAGTGTTCAAGTGAATATTAATGCTGCACTTCAAACACCAACTTTCACTGCTTCTCAAACAAGTGTTTGTGTAGGAGATAACTTTACACTTACAAGTAATATTTCTTACTCCGGAAATTTAGTTGAATACAATTGGAGTACACCGAATGGGATTATTACAACAGCAACACCAACTTTAACCGTGAATTCGGCACAGCTTTCTGACGGAGGAGCCTATTCTTTATCTGTTGAAGTTGATGGTTGTACTTCAAATGCATCGGGAACAACAATAGTTAATGTCAACAATAATAGTGCTAAGCCAAACATTAATTCTACTGCAACTGTCTTATGTAGCGGTGAAAGTTTTTCATTGTCAACTACAACTGTAGCGAATAGCTATAATTGGTCAGGACCAAATGGATTTAGTTCTACAAATATGAACCCTGCTTCTATTGTGGCAAGTTCTACAACAGCAGGTACATATACTTTAAATGTCACAAAGAACGGTTGTGTTAGTGCTGATACTTCAATTACAATATCAGTTAATCCTTTACCAGCTACACCAACTTTAACAGGAACAACAACACTTTGTTTTGGTGAGTCTATTGTTTTAAGTACTAATTCTACATGTTCAACTTTCAAATGGATTGGACCTGGTGGAACAAGTGCAAATCCTCAATTCACTACAAATTCGAATTCATTAATTATTCCTTCAACTGACCCAGCATATGCTTCAGGTGACTGGAAGGTAATTTGTGTATCAGCTAATGGATGTGAATCACCATTATCAAACGCTATAAATGTTACAATTAATCTGGTACCTAATGCGGTGGCTAATAATAACGGACCAATTTGTAACGGTAACACATTAGAATTAATAGGTAACACTGTTTCAGGAGCAACTTACCAGTGGTATAATGAGACTTATTCTTCTTTATTGTCAACGAGTGCAAACCATACAATTAATGGTTTAACAACTGGAACATATACTTATAACTATATAGTAAGTGCGAACGGATGTTCAGATACAGTTACAACGGTTGCAACAGTGGATGCTGTTCAACAAGCGCCTTCTATTTCTCCAGTTAACCCAGATATTTGTGTTGGAGATATGATTGTTTTAGGAACTTCAACTTCTGCTGATACTTATAGTTGGACAGGACCAAACGGCTTTTCTTCAAATAGTCAAAATCCTGCAGCTATTCCAGCTAGTTCAACAACCGCTGGTGTTTACACTTTAAGTGTAACCATGAATGGATGTGGTTCGGCTGATGCTTCAGTAAACGTAACAGTGAATCCAATACCAAATACTCCAACACTTAACGCAGCAAGTACGAATGTTTGTCAAGGTGAAGATATTGTATTAACTACAAATACCAATGCCACAAATTATTTATGGATTGCTCCGAATGGAGATACAATTACAACACAAACTCCATCTCTAACTGTTAGCAGTGGTGTGAATTATACAACTGGTAATTGGAGTTTAGTTACTGCAAATGCAACAGGATGTTTGAGTAATAACTCGAATAATTTGATGATTAAATTATATGATAATCCAAATGCAATTGCTTCGAATAACGGATCAATTTGTAATGGAGGAGATGTTACTTTAACTGGAAATACTGCTGCAAATTCATCTTCTGAGTGGTTTGATGAGAATTATACAGCGCTATTATCAACGGATCCAATTCATACAATCAATAACTTAAGTGCTGGAACATACACTTACAATTACATCCTAAATGTGAACGGATGTGTTGATACAGCGACAACCGTTGTGACAGTGAATGCTACACCTTCTGCTCCAGCCATTTCATCAACTGATGTTGATTTGTGCGTAGGAGAAACTTTTGCTTTAAGCTCATCGACATCTGCAGATAGTTATTCGTGGACAGGACCAAATGGATTTACTTCAAGTAGTCAAAACCCACAAGTTTTAACTGCTTCATCATCCACTGCCGGAACATATAATCTTACGGTGGTAATTGATGGTTGTACTTCAGCGAGTTCTTCATTGAACATTAATGTTAATCCTGTACCAAATACTCCTGTATTGAATGCTTCAAATAGAAATATTTGTCTAGGGGAGAATATCGTTTTAACTACAAATGCAACAGCAACTAATTATTTATGGATTGCACCGAATGGTGATACGTTAACAACACAAGTTCCTACTCTAACAGTTGGAAGTGGACCAAATTATACAGCGGGTAATTGGAGTTTGGTAACTGCAAATGCAAGTGGTTGTTTGAGTAATAACTCAAATAGCGTTTTGATCAATATTCTGAATAATCCAAATGCAGTTGCTTCTAATAATAGTCCAATATGTAACGGAGGAACAGTTACTTTAACAGGAAATACTTCAACAAATGGGACTTATGAGTGGTATGATGAAAATTACACAACTCTATTGTCAACGAATTCAGTTCATTCTATTAATAACTTAAGTGCTGGAACTTACACATACAACTACATTTTAAATGTGAATGGTTGTGTTGATACAGTTTCTACAGTTGTTACAGTTTCTGCTAATGCTGCGGCACCGACAATTTCTTCTACTGCCACTGAATTATGTGCAGGAGAAATATTTAGTCTAAGCACAGCAACAGTTGCTAATAATTATTCTTGGGCTGGTCCAAACGGATTTAGTTCTTCAAGCCAAAACCCTATAGCAATTACTGCTTCAAGTTTAACAGCAGGAACCTATACTTTATCTGTAATGAATGGAAACGGATGTGTTAGTGATGATGCTACAATAGACATTATTGTAAATCCACTTCCGGCACAACCAACAATTACAGGACCAACAACTATATGTTTTGGTGAGCCAATTGTACTTTCAACAAATTCAACTTGTACAACTTTCAAATGGATAGGACCTGGAGGAACAAGTGCGAATCCTGAATTCACTACAAGCGCAAATTCATTAACGATTCCTTCAACAGATCCAGCTTATGCTGCCGGTGATTGGAAAGTAGTTTGCGTATCTGCTGCTGGTTGTGAATCACCATTATCTAATCCACTTAATGTTACCATCAATCCTGCACCGACAGCCGTTGCAAGTAACAGTGGACCAGTTTGTAATAACACAAGTCTTGACTTGATAGGAAATACAATTTCTGGCGCAACTTATGAGTGGTATAATGAAACATATACTACATTATTGTCAACAAGTGAAAACCATACAATTAATGGATTAACTTCTGGAACTTACACATATAATTATATTTTAAACTCAAATGGATGTATTGACACGGCAACAACAGTTGCAATAGTTAATGCAGTTCAACAAGCACCATCTATTTCAGCAATAGATACAGAAGTTTGTGAAGGCGAAATGATTGTTTTAGGAACTTCAACTGCTGCAGACTCTTATACATGGAATGGACCAAATGGTTTCACTTCAAGTAATCAATATCCTGCTGCGATTCCAGCAAGTGCTTTAACTGCAGGACAATATTCATTAAGTGTTACAACTAATGGTTGTGGTACTTCTAATGCTACAGTAGATATTACAGTGAATCCTTTACCAACAACACCGGTACTTAATATAACGAGTAATGATGTTTGTCAAGGTGAGGAAATTGAATTGTCAACTAATGCAGTTGCAACAGATTATCTATGGATTGCCTCAAGTGGAGATACAATTACAACACAAACACCAAGTTTAACAGTAAATAATGGTTCAAACTATGCTTCTGGAAATTGGACTTTAGTTGTTGGAAATGCAAATGATTGCTTAAGTGCAAACTCAAATACTCAAGCAGTTAATATCTTACCAATTCCAAATGCTATTGCTATTAATAATGGAATTGACTGTACTAGCGGATGTGCTGGCGGATTAAATTGTTATACCGGACCAATTTGTAATGGTGGAAATGTTATCTTATTAGGAAATACCGCTACAAATGGAACTTATGAGTGGTACAATGATGATTATTCAACTTTATTATCAACTAGTAATACTCATACATTTAGTGGTTTAAGTGCTGGAACATACACTTACAACTACATTTTAAATGTGAACGGATGTGTTGACACTGCAACTACAGTTGTAACGATTACTGACACTCCACCAGCTCCAGCTATTTCATCTACAGCAACTGTTTTATGTGAAGGTGGTACATTTAGCTTAGGTTCAACAACAGTTGCAAATAGCTACTCTTGGACAGGACCAAATGGATTTACTT
>NZ_PVSS01000017.1 GCF_003025005.1 Brumimicrobium mesophilum | reverse complement strand
GTCAGAAGACTTTCAAAGTTGTGAAACAATAATTTTTAAAAACTGAAGCGATTCAAAATAGTTGAATCGCTTCAGTTTTATCACTTTAATTTATTTCAAAAAATGTTACTCTTTGAGTAGCGTTTTTTTTTGGTATATAGAAACATCCAATGTTAATATACTAAAAAAAATGGAGCATGTTTTTGTTTAATGGGCTCAATACCTTATTTTTACACATTATTCACAAAAAACTCATACTTTTAATATGAACAAATTTTACAAAAAATTACGAAATCTTGGGCTAGCAACTGTTGCTGTAACCGGTATGGTTACATCATCAATGGCTCAATGTACAACAGAAATTGCACCATACAGCGAAGACTTTAGCGGTGGAGCGCTACCAGCTTGCTGGGAGAATTTATCTTCTGGTACTACGACGGCTGCAAACAATTTTTGGAAGTTTACAGGTGCTCCTGGATATGGAGCAACAGCGAATGGTCGACCAACGGGTACATATGCTTGGGCAGATGGTTCAACACCAAACCCTGACTCTATTAACTTAATCACTCCATTGATTGATTTGTCTCCACTTACTACTCCTTCTGTTGGTTTCTCATGGTTTAGTAACAATAATGTTATTCCAGGGGATAATAACCCTATGAGAGTAGATGTATTCGATGGAACAACTTGGACTACCATTGCAACTTTTGAAGGAGATGATCCTGCATGGCAAGAAGAAATTCTAGATTTGTCTGCTTATGCGGGTTTAACTGTAAAAATTAGATTTTCAGTAGATCAATCTATTGCAGGTACAGCATTTAACAATGATATTCTTCTGGATGATGTAATGGTAATGGAAGCTCCAAGCTGTTTTAAACCAACAGAATTAACAATTCTCAACGTGACTACAACTTCTGTAGAGTTATCATGGGTAGAAAATAATGGAGCTACATCAGATTGGATAGTTGAATACGGTCCTTCAGGATTCACACCAGGATCTTCAGCAGGGACAGAAGTAGTTGTAACTACAAATCCATATACTGTACCAGGATTATCACCTAGTTCTAGTTATGACTTTTATGTAAGAACAGTTTGCGCTCCTGGAGATTCAAGTCTTCAAAGAGGTATATATTCAACATATACATTGTGTGGTATTGTTGTAGCGCCTTACTATGAAGGCTTCAATAGTGGTGCGCAACCACAATGTTGGGATAATTTGGCAACTGGTGGTACAACCGTTAACTACTTATGGAAGTTCGATGGAAATCCGGGATATGGATCAGCTCCAGCTATTAATGGTCGTCCAAACAATTCTTATGCTTGGGTAGATGCTTCTTATACAAGCGATAGTGTAATGTTGACTACGCCAGAAATAGATATTTCTCAGTTAACAACTCCTTATTTAGCGTTTGAATGGTTTAGTAGCAACACGAATACTCCTGATGATACCCACCCTTTAATAGTAGAAGTTTACGATGGTACATCTTGGAATTTACTAGATACATTACTTGCAGATAGTTCTGAATGGATGTTTGTAAATTATGATTTGAGTGCATTCTCAAATAATATCATCCAAGTTCGCTTCATGCTTAATCTGACTACAACAACAAGCAGTGCTTTTTATACTGATATTCTTTTGGATGATATCAGAATAGATGACTGTATAAGCTTTGGTGGTGTTGATGGTTCACTTGATATCTGTAGATTAGATAGTACAGTAAATTTAAATGACAACATAATCACTAAGCCAAACGGTGGTGGTGATTGGATATTCTCTGCACAACCAACATTCTTAACTGAAGATTCTATATTTAATGTTACATATTTGCCAGCAGGTTCTTACGATGTATATTATATTGAACGATTTGTTTGTTATGATACAACTTTCGCAACTATTAATGTATTCGGACCTTCATCTGCAGGTGTTGATGGATCTGTAACTGTTTGTAAAAACGAGCCAATTAACCTTTTTGGAGCCTTAACAGGAAACATCGATTCAGATGGAGATTGGTTAGATTTCACAAATACTGTGTTACCAAACTCGCAGCCTAAAGCTCAGCCAATTCCTGGTAATTACAACTACATCTATATTGCAGACAATGGAGTTTGTCCAGCAGATACTTCAATTGTGACTGTTACAGTTGATAATTCATGTGATTTCTTATCGTTAGATGATGAGTTGTTTACTGATATTTCAGTTTTCCCTAATCCAGCGACAAGTCAATTAAATATCGTTAATCCATCTAATGCTGCTTCATTGAAAGTAGAAATGTTAGATATGAATGGACGTGTGGTTTTAGTTGAAGACAAAGCATTGAATAATGCATCAAATGCTACAATTGCAATTGATCACCTTGAAAAAGGAATTTACACATTAAGAGTTTATAACAATGAAGGACAAAAATCTTTCAAAATTGTAAAACAATAAAAGTGATGTGAATTATTGGAGGTAAAAACTCCATATCACTCATTTAGAAGCAATAAATCATTGTATTATAAGACGTCTCTCTTCGGGGAGGCGTTTTTTTATGGGTCTCAATTTGACAATAAGTTGATTCCAATGAAATTAACCAAAACCGATTTTTGAACTATTTTTTTTCTATATGTCAATCATAGTGGGGATTAATGACGTATTCTGTTCTTCGCCAGTAATATATAAAGCTTAAGCATTGTTTTAACATGTTGTTTAACATGAATTTTTTTTTTATTTTAGCCTAAACAAACAAAATACTAGAATTATGAAAAAAAAATTACTCAAGGGGGTGCTTTTATTTGCAACCTTTGCATTTGGAGTCAATCTTAATGCACAATGCCCCATTATTCCTAATGACCCAATAGCTAATCCATCCGTATTCAATTATTGTACAGGTTCAACCTCTGCAATGATTACAGCTGAAACAACTACTGGAGGTCCGGCTTCACTTTCAACTAATAACCAGACAGGTGGAAATGGATGTGGTGGAGGTGCCATGTTTGATATTACTAATACTAGTGCGTATGATATTACTGTAAATACGATTGATGCCAGATTTAATGGAGCCGGTGCTTCAACTGTTGTTTATACAAAAAGTGGAACATTTTTAGGTTCCGAAACAACAATGGCCAATTGGACCTTGTTGGGAAATTATACTACAGTTGGTGGTGCAAATACTTTTGAAAATATCGATGTTGCTGATTTTGTTATCGCTGCTGGAGCAACTATGGGTATTTATATTAATTATAACGCTAGTTATACTACATTAACGGGTCCTTCCGTTGCAACAAACGGAGAAATTACAATTACTTCAGGCTCAGGTTTATGTTCTGCTTTTGGTGGAGTAAATGCCAACAGAGGTTTTAACGGAACTGTAAATTATACTTCTGCTGTGCCAACAGGTGCTATTTGGTATGATGCAGCAACCGGTGGTAATGTATTGGGTACGACAAACCCATTTGAAACCGTTGGTACTACAGTGATGCCAACGGCAACTGCCGGAAGTTATGATTTCTATGTTTCTTCTGGTGTTGCAGGTTGTGAGAGTGTAAACCGAACACTTGTGACCGTTACAATTGACCCAGTTAATGTTGAAATCGATAGTATAGACGTAACTTGTAATAATGGAAACGATGGTTCCTTTGTTGTAACAAACGTTGCATGTGGAACAGCTCCATTCACTTTTTCTGTTGATGGAGGTGCTTTTGGACCAATCCCTACAAATTTATTAGTAGGAAATCATGATGTAATTGTGAAAGACGCAAATGGTGATGAAAGTGCAACTTATGTTGTTCAAGTTGCTGATGCTTTAGCTCCGAGTGCTTTGAATGCATCCAATATCACAGCAACTACTGCTGAGCTTTCTTGGACAGCAAATGGAAGTGAAACCTCTTGGAATGTAGAATGGGGTGCGCCAGGATTTACTCCAGGTACAGGAACTTCAATTGGTTCTGGGCTAGCAACCACAAATCCTTACTCTATTACAATCACGCCTGCAACAGAATACGAATTTTATGTTCAAGCAGAATGTGGTAGTATTAATCCTGGAGCTTGGTCTGGACCTTATTACTTTGATAATGAGTACTGTGATTTTACTATTACGAGTACTAATCCACAACATATTACTTCATTTGTTACCAATGGAGCAATTGTGAATATTAATAATCCTGCATCAGGGCCAGGGACGCCTAATGCAGGGTATACTGATTTCACAACTATTTCAATGGATGCTTATGAAACTCAAATTATTGATTTTGATATTGCGGCATCTACTACTTTTACATATGGGGCTTCAATTTATGTAGATTGGAATAATGATTTTGTATTTGACGCATCTGAGAAAGTTTATGCTTCGGCTGGTTATCAATCGATGCCACAAAGTGGTAGTTTCACAATCCCAACTGGGATAGCTGTAGGTCAATACAGAATGAGAGTCGTTGCGGATTATCTTAATACTGCACCGCCTGCTTGTACTGGTAATAGTGCAGAAGCTGAAGATTATACAATTAATATCATTAATCCTCCTTCTTGTTTACCTCCTGTTGATTTAGATTCAGTTAACGTAACTACGACATCTGTTGAATTACAATGGACATCATTAAGTGGTGCAACAAATTGGATTATTGAATATGGTCTTGAAGGATTTACTCAAGGTTCAGGAATGGAAGTTAATGCAACAACAAATCCTTTTATAGTTACAGGTTTAACACCAAGTGCAAATTATGATTTCTATGTAAGATCTGATTGTGGTGGTGGTGATTCTAGTGCTTGGAGAGGTCCTTTCTCCACTTATACAGACTGTGGTATTGCTGTAGCTCCTTATTATGAAGGGTTCAATAATGCTGTACAGCCACAATGTTGGGAGAATGAATCTTCTTTGACGAGTACAAGTGTTAATAATTATTGGAAATTTACAGGTACTCCTGGTTATGGTGCAACTGCCAATGGTAGAACCCCAGGTGAGTATGCTTGGGCTGATGGTTCTTCACCATACCCAGATAGTATGGTTTTGGTGACTCCAGAAGTTGATATTTCTCAATTGGCAACGCCATATTTATCATTCGAATGGTTTAGTAACAATACAAATACACCTGGTTTCAATGTTCCGTTGATTATTTGGGTTCATGATGGAACAAATTGGAACTTGCTAGATACACTTAGAGGTGATAATCCAGAATGGCAATTTGTTAATTATGATTTAAGTGCCTATTCAAATAATATTGTTAAGGTGGCATTTGTTACAAACAATGCTATAGTTACAACTCTTCAATCTCAATATAATGACATTCTTTTAGATGAGATTAGAATTGCTGATTGTATCAGTTTAGGTGGTGTTGATGGAGTTTTTGATGTTTGTAGATTAGATAGTACAGTTGATTTGAATGATAATATTATCACAAAGCCAAACGGTGGAGGTGATTGGTCTTTCCCATCTCAACCAACTTTCTTAACTCAAGATTCTATATTTAACGTAACCTTCTTACCAGATGGTACTTATGAATTATTCTATGTTGAACGTTTCGTTTGTTATGATACAACTTTCGCAACGATAAATGTTTTCAATCCTTCATCAGCTGGTATCGATGGATCTGACGTGGTTTGTTTAAATGAGCCACTAGATTTATTTGGAGCGTTAGGAGGTGCAGTTGATTTAGGAGGGCAGTGGTTTGATTTTACAAATACACTTCTTCCGAACTCACAGCCAAAGGCACAACCAATTCCTGGTAATTACAACTATTTCTATGTTGCTGATAATGGAGTTTGTCCTGCAGATACCTCAATAGTTACAATTACGGTTGATAACGCATGTGATTTCTTATCGTTAGATAATGAATTGTTTACGGATATTTCAGTATTCCCTAACCCGGCAACGAGTCAATTAAATATCGTTAATCCATCTAATACTACTTCATTGAAAGTGGAAATGTTAGATATGAATGGACGTGTAGTTTTAGTTGAAGATAAAGCATTGAATAATGCATCCAATGCTACAATTGCGATTGATCACCTTGAAAGAGGAATCTATTCTTTAAGAGTTTATAATAATGAAGGACAAAAATCTTTCAAAATTGTAAAACAGTAATTGTAAAACATATTTTATCACATTATTCAATTTATTGAATATATGTTGTTTTGAAGCGCCTCTCATTTGGGAGGCGCTTTTTTGTTAATTTTAAGTTTGTTTAGAACCTGTTTTTGTAAGTATTTGCCTAGAATTTAATGAATTGTATTCTCATTTATTCTTTGTATTTTTATATTCAATCGAAAGATGATCTTAAAAAACTACTTTATGAAAACTATAACTCTAAAAAGTTTTATCCTCTTGATTTCCATTTTGTCTGGTTTAAGTACGAACGCTCAATCACAATGCACACCTGTTCAAGCTCCTTTTTATGAAAGCTTCGATAGCGGAGTAATGCCTCAATGTTGGGAAAATATTTCTTCTGACCCGAGTACAAGCCCAGATAATTATTGGAAATTAAATGACCAAGGAGATTATGGAGCTGCGAATAATGGAAAAAATGAAGGAGAATTTGCCAAAGCAGATGGTTCAAATCCAAATCCTGACAGTTTGATGTTGATTACGCGAGAAATCGATCTTTCTCAATTGACAACTCCTTTTATCTCTTTCGAATGGTTTAGCAATAATGTCGATTTTCCAGGAGATAACACTCCCTTGATTATTGATGTTTTTGATGGTACAAATTGGACTAATCTTGATACATTATCAGGTGATTCAGCTGTATGGAGATTTCAAAATTATGATTTAGCTGCATTCATGAATCAAACAATTCAAGTTCGTTTTATGGTGAATCAAACCTTAACCATAAACCATCCAATTTATAATGATATTTTAATTGACGATGTGAGAATTGATAATTGTGTGAGTACAACCGGACAAGATGGTTCTGCTGTAGTTTGTATTACAGGGAGTACAGTCAATTTAGATGATAATATAATTGTGAAACCCAATGGCGGTGGTTATTGGTCCTATCCAAGTCAACCTGGATTAGTCAATGGTCCTTATTTTAACGTTACAACTTTGGATACAGGTTCAACTTACGAAGTGTATTACATCGAAAGATTGGTTTGTTATGATACAACTGTTGCTACTATATCGTTTTATGAATATTTTTCTGCAGGAATTGATGGTAATACAACTGTTTGCAGAAACGAACCTGTTTCACTTTTTAGTCACTTAAGTGGTAATATTGATTTGGGTGGAACATGGTACGATTTTACTGGAGCTGCGTTGACCTCTTCTTTGATTTATTCTCAATCAATTTTTGGTGTTTATGATTATACATATGTGATTGATAATGTAAACTGTCCAAACGATTCGTCTGTGGTAACTGTTGAAGTTATTGATGGATGTGGTTGGGGTTGGCCAGATGCTTCTACAACAAAACAAAGTTTTGACAACATCTCAGTTTCTCCAAACCCAGCATCAAATCATTTGAAAATCACTAATTCTTCTAATGTTTCTGCTTTAAAAGTAGAAATGGTAGATATGAAAGGAAGGGGTGTATTGAAAGAAGATAAAATATTACATACTTCAGAAGTGGCAACAATTATGATTGACCACCTTGAGAAAGGGATTTATACCTTGAGGGTATATAATGACGAAGGTCAAAATGTATATAAGATAGTGAAACAATAAGCGTTCTCATGTGTTTCTTAAGAAACGCTATTATGAAATTTATTTCTACATTAAGCTTAATAATGATACTTGTGTTGAATTCTGGTTTCAGTTTTGGACAAGGCAGAGTTGACGGATTTTACAAAGGAAAAGGAAATATTGAACTCGCTTTTGGTGGAGGTGTTGAATTCGCCTCAAAATATTTTGCAGGAAATGACAAAATAGGTTTATCACGAAAAATTTATAATTCTAGTTTAACAGTTTCTACGGGATTGTTTGATCGTCTTGATCTATATATACATATTCCTTATGTTGCAATTGGTGATCAGAATTCAATTCAGGATGGAAGTCTATTTTTAAAATATCTAATAAGGAAGATTGAGTTATCCCAGGGAGAACTTTCTTTGAGTCTTGCCGGTGGATTTTCGTCAAATCTTGCAGATTATCAAACCGAAGGAATAAATGCAATCGGTCAAAAAGCTAAGGTGCTAGATATTAGGCCAATAGTGCACTACCAAATTGGAGCTTGGTTTGCAACGGCACAGTTTGCTTACAATTACAAATTCGATCCTGTTCCAAATGCAACTAATGCAAGTGTAAAGGTGGGAAAAGCAACTGGGAAATATTATTTTGATATATGGTATGAAAATTTATATACTTTTGGTGGGTTTGATTACAAAGGAACTCCAGCACCACCGTCATTTCGTGAATTGGGTGTGAGTTATCATAAAATAGGAGGAACATTTTACAAGCCTTTAGGCCAGAGATTAGGTGGATATGTAAGTTCTGCTTATGTTTTAAGTGGTCGAAATATTGGACAAGGACCGATTTTAAATATTGGTTTGGTCCTGAAAAATATGTAAATATTAGCTTAACCTAAAATAGTGTCATATACTTTAGGTTAAGATTTTTTGTTTCCTAATCTTCTTTTTTACTCTAGTTTGGAAATTTCGAAGCCAACTTTTTCAACGGCCTCAATAATTTGAGAGGAAATATCTTTTGTTGCTGATACAGTCAAAATTTTATCTTGACTCTCTAAATCAACATCCCATTCCTCAACTTCGTTTATTGCATTTAAACCAGGAGTTACTTTTTCTTCACATCCTCCACATTTCAATGTCGTTTTAAATCTTAATTCTTCCATTATTTGGTTTTATTTTCTTTTGTAAATTAAATCTCGATTATTCAGAGTGCTTCACCGCGCTTCAATGATATTTAGGTAATTGAGTCTGTCGAAATACCGAAATATCAAAACCCAATTTTAAATAATATTTCTGATATTACAACACACTAAAGTTTAATATTTTTTAAGCGTAAACTGTTGAGCACGACTGATACTGAGCTAAAAGCCATTGCTGCACCAGCAAGCATTGGGTCCAGTAAAAATCCATTTAAAGAGTAAAGGACTCCAGCAGCTATTGGAATACTGATTACATTATAAAAGAACGCCCAAAATAAATTCTGACGAATCCCTTTTACAGTTTTTGAAGACAACTTCAAAGCTCTTGGAACTGATGCTAAATCCGAAGTAGTTAAAGTGATTTTTGCAACATCCATGGCAATATCCGAACCGTGTGCCATAGCTATACTCACATCTGCTTGAGCTAAAGCTTCTGAATCGTTTATGCCATCACCAACCATCGCTACAACTTTTCCTTCTACTTGCAGTTTCTTTACGAATTCAGATTTGTCTGAAGGCATTACATCTCCTTTAAAATTTGAAATTCTTACTTGATGTGCAACGGCAGAAGCAGTTTTTTGATTATCTCCTGTTAACATATAAACTGCAACACCTAAATCTTTCAAGTCTTTTATCGCTTGAACAGAATTCGTTTTAATTTCATCTGCAATTCCTAAAATGGCAATTAATTGATGTTCATCCGTAAAGAAAACCACAGTTTTGGCTTCATCTTGCCACTTTTGAATTGTAGCGTTTAAAGTTTTGTCGATTTTAATTCCTTGTCCTTCAACTAAAGTTCGATTTCCAATAAAAAAGGTTTTTCCATTTTCGTCAATTGCTTGAGCTCCTTGTCCAGTGATACTTTTAAAATCTTTCATTTTAGAAGGAACCACACCACCTTCTTTTAATCTTCGAATCACTGCATCAGCCAAAGGATGTTCTGAATCTGCCTCCAAAGCCAATAGTTTTGAACGCAAGACTTCTTTATTTTCGTTGATCAACCATTTTTCATCTGTTACATTCGGTTTACCTTTGGTAATTGTTCCTGTTTTGTCGAGAATTATCGCATCTACTTTATGTCCCAATTCTAAACTTTCAGCATCTTTAATAAGAATGTTGTTTTCGGCTCCTTTCCCAATTCCTACCATTATAGCAGTTGGTGTGGCTAGTCCTAGTGCACAAGGACAAGCGACAATCAAAACTGCGATTGCTGTAGTTAATCCGTGAGAAAATGCCAATTCACCACCAAAAATCATCCAAATAGTAAATGTGAGAATAGCGATTCCTATTACGGTAGGAACGAAAATGCTAGCAATTTTATCCACCAATTTCTGAACTGGAGCTTTACTTCCTTGTGCTTCTTGAACGCGAGTAATGATTTGAGAAAGAAAAGTATCCTTTCCTACCTTTTCAGCAGTAAACTGAAAACTTCCTTTTTGATTCAATGTTCCAGCGAATACTTTATCTCCTTCGGTTTTCTCGACAGCTGTTGGTTCTCCGGTAATCATGCTTTCATTTACAAAAGAACTTCCTTTAATGACTGTTCCGTCCACAGGAACTCTTTCTCCTGGACGAATGATTATAGTATTTCCCTTTTCAACTGCTTCAATTGGAATTTCTTGTTCTTCACCATTGATTATCGCCCGCAAAGTTTTAGGTTGTAATCCCATCAATTTTTTCAATGCAGTCGAAGTGTTGGATTTCGCTTTTTCTTCCATCACTTTTCCCAAAAGAATAAAAGTGATTATCACAGTGGCCGCTTCATAATAAACGTGCGCTGGCATTCCACGAGAAATAAAGAGATCAGGAAAAAATGTACTAAAAGCACTAAAGGTGTACGCAATTCCTGTACTTAATACTACTAAGGTATCCATATTCACATTCCCTTGCTTGGCTTGCTTCCATGCATTAATAAAAAAGCTACGTCCAAAAATGAATAGTACTGGAGTGGCAAAAGCCAAAGAAATATAGTGACCAGGTTTCCAATGCATAAAGAACATTCCTAAGATGAAAACGGGTAAAGTCAAGATTGCCGCCCAAAGTGTTCTTTTTTTTACTTCCTTGTATTCTTTATCTTGAAATTCGGTTTGTTCTTCTGTTGCGTTTTCAGTGCTTATGATAATGTCGTAACCTGCACTTTGTAAACTTGATTTTAGTTCTTCTTTGGTCACAGTTTCTTTATCATAAGAAACTAACACGCTATTCGAAGCGAAATTTACTCCTGCTTCATTTACACCATCCATTTTCTTTAAAATGTTTTCAATGCTAGAGGCACAACCTGCGCAAGACATTCCTGTTACTGGAAAAGTAGATTTTTCAATTGATATGGACATAATATTTGACTTGTTTAATTTTAATAGAATTGCAAATGTCAGGAATTAAGACATCAAGAGTGTTATGGTTTTTTGAGAGAATGATATGTTTTTTGGTAGAGGCGGTAGGGGCGATTTGGTAATGGCGATTTGCAAATCGCCCCTACCAAACGTCAATTCCCTTCCGGTTCGAACCACGTAATTCTTTAAACTGCGTCAAGGTCATCCCTGTTTCTTTTTTGAAAACGCCAGATAAGTATGCAACGCTATTATAGTTCAATACATCTGCAATTTCTTTTGTAGGAATTTCACCATTAAAGAGCAATTCTTTCACTTTTTCGATTTTTTGGATCACAATGAATCTGTTGATTGTTATTCCTTCAACAGAAGAAAATAATCGACTCAAATAAGGATAATCGTAATTTAATTCTTTACTCAAGAAATCAGAAAAGTTTACCGTAAGAGGCTCAGGATTGTGATGAATTTGTTGAATAATTGTTGTTTTAATTTCTGAAATCAACTGTGACTTGTTTGAAGCAAGTAATTCAAATCCAAGAGAAGTTAGTTTTATACTGAGCTCTTCGTGTTGAGTATTATTGAGTTCTTCACTGAGATAAGCCTGACCCAATTCTACTTTCTCTGCGGAAATATCCAATTCCTGAAAAGCATTTTCCACGGCGGTAATACACCGCGGACAAACCATGTTTTTTATGTGAAGAGTTTCTTTCATTTACCTAAATCCAAAGGTAATAAAACTAATTTTTAATGAAGTGATTTGGTTTTAATTGATTGTTGTGGGTGAATTAATAATCCCACGGATATTTTCAAACCCACTCAATAACCAACAACCGCAGTTTAAATAATTATATTCAATAATCACCCTAATTGTTTGTCGTATAACTTCATAAACCATATATTGCTTAGCCATTAATAGTTTGAAAAGCATTTTTTTAGGCTATTTTTGAAACACTTGTAAATAAATCTTATGAAAATGAAAACATTTCTACTTAAAATTACTTTCCTAATATTCATTCTTCCATTCTCTTTATTATCGCAAAACTCAAACACGATTCTTCAAGAAACGTTGGATTTGAATGCGAAAGAAAAAGGGTTAACAAAATCGGATGTTGCAAATTGGAAATTAGAAAACCACCACAATTCTCGAAAGGGAAGTGTTGGGTTTTATTATATTCACCAATCTTACAATGATATATTAGTGTACAATGCCATAAGCGTTGTTGCAATTAAAGACAACAAAGGATATCTAACGGCAAGTGGATTTATTTCTGACTTAGAAAGTAAAATTGAAACTGCAACAGCGACTATTTCTCCGAAAGATGCAATTTTAGCAGCAGCGAAAAATATTGAAGCAGTGAAAATTGGAGATTTGAATGAACTTGCTTCCAAAGGAGCGAATAACTATGTTTTTGAAGCGAAAGATTTATCAGTTGAAAATATCACAGTAGACCTTAAGTTGTATCCATTAAATAATTCGACAATTCGAGCAGTTTGGGATTTACATATTTATCCGCTTGATCAAAAAAACTGGTGGAGTATTCGAGTAGATGCTCAAACCGGAGAAATTTTAGACAAAACGGATTGGGTGTTGAGTTGTAATTTTGGAGATCATGAAAATAAGCAAGGTTCTCATGCAAATAACAATCACACTATTGCAGAGTTTAATCAAGCAGCTATTTTTCCACCTCCACCACCTGGTGTTGGAGCGGTTTACAATGTTTTTCCAATCCCAGCAGAAAGTCCAAGTCATGGTCCTCGTCAATTATTAATCGATCCAGATGATCCAATTGCTTCTCCGTATGGATGGCATGATACGAATGGAGCTTTAGGAGCAGAATTCAACACTACGCAAGGGAATAATGTTTACGCGAGTGAGGATAGAGCTGATGCTGATGTTTTGGGTCATGCACCAAACGGTGGAACAACACTTAATTTTGATTACCCACTTGACTTTAATTTACTTCCAATCGATTATGAAGATGCTGCAATTACGAATTTGTTCTATATGAATAATATTATGCATGATGTTTGGTATCAGTATGGCTTCGACGAAGAAAGTGGAAATTTTCAACAAAATAATTATTTTAATGGTGGTTTCGATGATGATCATGTGAATGCACAAGCTCAAGATGGGGGAGGAATGAACAATGCGAATATGTCCACAGGACCAGATGGATTTAATCCTAGAATGCAAATGTATTTATGGAGTTCTGGATCTACAGATTTATTGACTGTTAATTCTCCATCTTCTATTAGTGGAATTTATGGTTCTCTTCAAGCTTCTTTTGGACCTGCTGTCCCTGTTAGTCCATTAACGGCGGATGTTGTAATATATGATGATAATACCGGTGAAGGAGCTGATGCTTGCCAAGTAGCGGTAAACGCTGCTGCTTTAAATGGGAAGATTGCTTTTGTTAAAAGAGGTTCTTGTAACTTCTCATTAAAGGTTGAAAATGCAGAGAATGCAGGAGCTATTGCGGTTATAGTAGCGAACAATACGAATGGTAATATTATTTCAATGGGAGGAACTGGACCTGGAATTGGAATTCCTTCGGTAATGATTTCTCAAGCCGATGGAGCGAGTATAATTGCTCAAATTAATAGTGGAAATACTGTAAACGCGACTTTGCAAGCTCCAGGTGGAAGTGCCTACAACGATGGCGATTTTGATAATGGAATTATTGCACACGAATATGGACATGGAATCTCTACTCGTTTGACAGGTGGAGCAGGTGTTGCTAATTGTTTATATAATGAAGACCAAATGGGTGAAGGCTGGTCTGATTGGTTTGGAATGATGTTAACAATTGAGCCGGGTGATATTGGTGCTGATGGACGTGGAATCGGAACTTTTGCTCAAGGACAACCAACAACAGGACCTGGAATTCGTCCATTAAGATACAGTACTGATTTCAATGTTAATTATATTACTTATGCAGCCACAAATAACTCCAGTGCAATTTCTCAACCTCACGGAATAGGTTTTGTATGGGCTACAATGTTATGGGATTTGAACTGGGCATTAATTGACCAATATGGATTTGATCCTGATGTTTACAATGGTACTGGAGGAAATAATATAGCGATGCAATTGGTGATTGATGGATTAAAATTACAAGCTTGTGCACCAGGTTTTGTAGATGGTAGAGATGCAATTTTACAAGCAGATCAGATATTTAATAACGGAGATAATCAATGTTTGATTTGGAATGTATTCGCAAAAAGAGGTTTAGGTTTTTCTGCTAGTCAGGGGAGTTCTGATAATAGAAGTGATCAAATTGAAGCATTTGATTTACCTGGAAATTTAAGCTCGGCTGCAAATACAGATGTTGTTGTTACATGTGATGCTTATACTTGGCCGGTTAATGGTCAAACATATAATTCTTCAGGAGTCTTTTCTTTCGCGTTAAATAATTCTACCAACTGTGACTCTATTATGTCATTGGATTTAACAGTAGAAAATATCAATACACAAATTACTACTACTAGTTTCGGGGCAACTTTAATAGCTACGAGTGGATATGCTTCTTACCAATGGATCGATTGTGATAACGGGAATACACCAATTGCCGGAGCTACAAGTAATCAATTTACCGCTACTTCAAATGGAAGTTATGCTGTGATTATTAGCACAGATAATTGTATTGAAATATCTGATTGTTTCACAGTTGGTAATGTTGGGCTGAATGACAATTCTATTGATGAGATGAGTATTTACCCTAATCCATCTAAAGGTGATGTCGTTATGGATTTCTCAAGTACGATTGAAGAAGCCGATGTCAAAGTTTATGATATGAACGGAAAAATAGTTCAAGAATTTGAGGTAATCAATTCTCCGCAATTTACTTTCTTTTTGAAAGGTGAAAATGGTGTTTATACGATTGAAATCACAACAAATAAAGGTGACGTTTATAGAAAAAGAATTAGCAAGATAGAGTAGGAAATACTCGTGCTTTAATCTAAAAACCGCCAGAATTAAAAATAGTTCTGGCGGTTTTTCGTTTTTATTAAAATGTACAACGGATACTTTATCAGAAGAATTTTATTTTGGATCCACTGAAGCAGGGAGTTGGAAAATCTTTTGAATAACTGGAGATTTTAATTAGTGCACTCAAATTCAACTTACTTTGTTGTACTATATCCTGAGCGTTTTTTAAGCAACCTAATTGAAGCACTCTTCGTCTTTTGCTTTGATTATGAAAAATATGAAAAGAATTTTAGGATTAGCATTACTACTTTTAGCCGCCACAAGTTATAGTCAAGTACAGAAAAAGATTTTGTTTATTGGAAATAGTTACACTAATGCTAATAACCTTCCAGAATTAATCACTTCTTTGGCACAAGCTAGTGGAAATAGTATTATCTCAGATGCATATACTCCTGGAGGTTCTCAATTGAATCAACATGCTACAAATCCAGTAGTTTTAAACAAAATCGCAGCAGAAGATTGGGATTTTGTTGTTTTACAAGAACAGAGTCAACTTCCCGCTTTTCCTTATGCTCAAACTTCCACCTTATTCTATCCAAATGCGGCAATTTTAGCAGACAGCATTTATGCCAATAATGAATGTTCACTTCCATTATTTTACAATACTTGGGGTAGACAAGTTGGAGATCCACAATGGGACAGTATCAACACATTTCAGAAAATGAATAAACGCTTGTTTGAGGCGTATTCACTAGCAGCTGAGCAGGCAGGTGCTATGTTGTCTCCAATTGGTATAGGGTTTTCGCATGTAAATCAGGACGGAAACGCAATTGTGAATTTCAATGATTTATATACAAATGATGGGAGCCACCCCACAATTAAAGGTTCTTATTTAGCGGCTTGTATATTTAATAATGTTATATTTTCTGGAATTTCAACAGGAAACACTTTTGTGCCTAATGGAATAAATGCTGCCGAAGCCGGATACCTTCAAGGAGTTGCGGATCATGTGGTTTATGACGTTGATTCAATACAGCTCGATTTCAGACCAGAATTATCAAATAATGATTTCACCGTTGTGATCAACTCAGGACAAGGAACATTCAACCCTTTAATTTCAGAAGGGGACTTTGATTCATGGAATTTTGGAGATGGTCAAACTTCGACCCTAGAGAATGCAACACACACCTATACAAGTAACGGGACTTTTGAAGTGGTAATGTATTCATCTGCAAAATGTCAAACAGATTCTGTGAAGCAAGATGTTACGATTTCAACATTGGGAGTTTTTTTGGAAGAATTGTCTGCAATAAATGTTTATCCAAATCCTTCAAGTAATGGAATGATAAATATTGATTTGAATGGCCTAGAAACATACACAGTTTTCACATTGTTAGGAAAAGAAATATACCAAGGAAGTGACAAGCAATTGACATTATCAAAAGGAGTTTATGTAGTGAAATATAATAGCCAAAGTAGAAAAATTATTGTTTTATAGTTGAATTAGCTATTTTAATGATCTTTTCTTTTGGCTTGTTGAGTTGCTGATTTTCTATTTTTTTGTCAATCCGTTTCGATTATCTAAAAAGAGTTTAAACAATTTAGTTAGATTTGTTTAATTATTTATTCCAATTAGAAGTATGGGGTTCTTTAAGAAGCTAGGAAATTTTGTTATTAGTCGTAAATTCATTATCAATTTTTTATTGTTTGGATTAGTTTGGTTCCTTATTATTTGGGGAGGAACTACCTATTTTGGTGCTTATACGCGTCATGGTGAAACCATTCATGTACCAAGTTTGTTGAACAATAACGTGAAAGATATTCCAAAATTAATAGGTGATAAGGATATCAAATACGAGATTTTAGATTCAATTTATAATCCTGATTTAGTTGAAGGAACAATAATTTATCAAAATCCGATGCCAACAGATTCTTCTGGTTTATTTGTAAAATCAGATCGAGTAATTCGTGTTCGAGTTTCAAAACGTTCTCGTTTGGTTTTAGTCCCAATAGTTGTGAGTAAAAGTCACAGATTTGCGGAAGCTGTTTTAATGACAAAAGGTTTACGTACACGTGTGAATTTCGTTCCAAGTAATGAAGATCAAGGAAGTGTTATTTCTCAGAAATTTAAAGGTAAAAGCATAACTAGTGGACAGCAAGTACCAATAAATTCTGTTATTGAATTAACTGTGGGAAAGCGAACGCAAGGTGAAATGGTGAGTATACCAAATTTAAATGGACTTACAATAAATGAGGCGCAAGAGCGTTTTCTAGGAAGTTCGAGCTTGAGATTATATGCTGTTTATTCTGGTTGTGAAACGAGTAAAGATAGTTTGCAGGCACGAGTAACTCGTCAGACTCCTGTTGCCTCAGATAGTAGCAGGATTCCTGAAGGTTCGACAATAACTGTATTCTTATCTCCAGAAATTGGAGAATAATAAATTTTGGAAAACAATACTCATGAAATACGTTCACATCTTATTACTTACTTTTCTTTTTTCTGCGGCTTATGGTCAAGACGGCGTTAGTCCATTAACAACAAATCCTGATTTGTTTGGGAAAGAGAAACCTTTGCCTACAAAGGCTTTACAAAATAGTTTTGACAGTACATTTTTTTACAAAACTGACACTTTGACTTTACCTTTCTTCGATGATTTTTCAAGAAATAATTTTCAAACGTATGATGCTGGATTTACTGATCCAAATGTGAGTGAAGTGCTTTACCATAGAATGTTAGATGAGTTTACATCTGTACCTCTAGATCCAGATACGAGATTGACAGATACGAGAACGTATCGTTTAGAGTATAATGTTGCAGCAGACACCACGATTTATTATTACTTCGATTCTATTCGATTTTTATATGATGATTTAAGTGTTTATGAACCCAATCATATTCAAACCTATGCATTTCCTTCTTATATTATTTATGACACTTTAGACGGAACAACCAATTCTGCTGACACAATTTTGTTGAGTAATTTTGAATATGAGCAGGATTCAGCAAGAATATTTATTTCCACAATTAATGACCCTGAAAGTTTATGGTTGAATGAAAGAGCATATCACAATTATAGATTTGCTCAAAACCCTTGGTCATTAGGTGTGGTGTCTTTTGATGGCTTAGACGAATTTGGCTATCCTTATAATTTTGGAACAACCACTAATGGAGTAGCAGATATTTTAGATGCAAAACCAATTGATTTATCCGTAAATAGTCCAGCTGACTCAATATACTTTAGTTTTTTATATCAACGTGAAGGTTTTGGAGATAAACCAGAGGAAGATAGTGATTCTCTATTTTTGGAGTTTTATTCTCCAGTGGATCAATTATGGAAACGTGTTTGGAGAACAAATGGAGGTCCAGTTTCTGATTTTATGGTTGCCCATATTCCGATTACTGATCCTATTTATTTTGAAAAAGGGTTTAAATTTCGTTTTTCAAATTTTGGTTCATTGGCAGGTGCTTTAGATCATTTTCATATTGATTATGTGAATCTTAGGCCATTATCTGGTTATCAAGATACCTTGTTTAAAGATTTTGCTTTGGTTTATCCAATTTCTAGTCTAATCAAAGATTATATCAGTGTTCCATGGAAGCATTATAGAAATAATCCGACAGGAAAGATGAATGACGAAGTAAATGTTTCTGTTAGAAATGGGAGTGAATTAACTGAAAATAATCAGAATGGTAGGGTGAATGTTTATTATGAAGAAAATTTAGAGGGTACATTTATTTTAAATGCCGCTGCACTTTCTGGAGGCAATATTAATTATTCTCCAAGGACCACCTATTCAAGTGTACATGATTTTTCGACAGGATATTCATTTGACAATATGCTGAGCAATGATACCTTAGCACGTTTTGATTATGAAGGGATAGCCAGCGCACAATTCCCCAATAACCCAATTAATGACACAACTTTTGGGAAACAAATTTTTGAAAACTATTATGCGTATGATGATGGTTCAGCTGAAAAAGCATATGGCGTAACGGGAGAGCAAGGTTTATTAGCTTATCAATTTAATGCTTACGAACCCGATTCATTAGTGGCTATTCAAATTCATTTTGTTCCTTCTGTAGTTGACGTTTCAAACAACTTATTCTTGTTAACTGTTTGGGATGATGCCAATGGAGAGCCAGGAAATGTTTTGTATGAGGACGAATTCTTCTATCCTCGTCAACCCATTTATACAGGAGGATTAAATAAATTTAAATCTTACTTTTTTAAAGATACCATTCGTGTAGGAGTAGGAGAAACATACTATATTGGTATGCGTCAAATTGATGAAGATAGATTAAATATCGGATTTGATTTAAATCATGATAACGCTGATAAAATATTTTGGAGTGTTGATGGTGGAGGTCAATGGAATAATTCAAATTTTGCTGGTTCTGTAATGATGAGGCCTGTTATTACTAGTAAAATGGATTACCAATTAGGAGTGAAAGAACAACTTAATTTAGCACCAAACTTGGACTTTACAATTTATCCTAATCCGACCAGAAATATTTTAAATGTTAAAGGTGAGAACTTTAGCACTAAGACAACTTTCGAAATTAGTGATTTGAACGGGAGGGTTGTTAAGCGATTCAATAGTGATAAACAAGTTGACGTTTCCATGATACATAGCGGAATTTATCTGGTAAACAGATTAGAAAAAGGTCAAATTATACAAACAAAGAAATTAGTAGTTCAATAAGGATGAAAGAAGAAAATCAAAACGATAACATCGAAGAAACAGAGAATGATGAACTTTACGAGCACCATAAATTCATAGCGGATTCAGGTCAAGAAGTATTGCGAATCGATAAGTTTTTAATGGATCGTTTGGCTAACACCTCAAGAAATAAAGTTCAAAATGCAGCTAAAAACGGCAATATTTTGGTGAATGGTGTTGCTGTTAAGCAGAACTATAAAGTTAAACCAGAAGATGAGGTGTCTATAGTAATGCCTTATCCAGTTCGAGAAATCGAATTAATTCCTGAAGACATACCTTTGGATATTCGTTACGAAGATGATACAGTAATCGTAATAAATAAACAGCCAAACATGGTTGTTCATCCAGGTTATGGCAATTATTCAGGAACATTGGTGAATGGATTGATTCATCATTTTGATCAGTTACCTTCAAAGTCGGAAGATTATTTTGGACGTCCTGGTTTAGTTCATAGATTAGATAAGCACACAACGGGTTTGATGGTTGTGGCTAAAACGGAAGACGCTTTAACTAATTTGTCTAAACAGTTTTATGATCGCACTACAGAACGTCGCTACCATGCTTTAGTTTGGGGAGATGTTTTGGAAGATGAAGGTACTATAACAGGAAATCTAGGAAGATCAATAAAAGATAGAAAATTAATGACTGTTTTTCCAGAAGGAGATTTTGGAAAACATGCTGTAACTAATTATAAAGTATTGCGTCGTTTTGGTTATGTCACTTTAGTAGAATGTAAATTGGAAACTGGAAGAACTCATCAGATTCGAGCGCACATGAAGCATATTGGACATACTTTGTTTAACGATTTAGAATATGGCGGAGATAAAGTTTTGAAAGGAACAACATTCTCTAAGTACAAATCCTTTGTGCAAAACAATTTTTCATTGTTAACGGGACAAGCTTTGCATGCCAAAACTTTAGGTTTTGTGCACCCAAAAACAAAGGAATACATGCGATTTGATTCTGAATTACCAGATGATTTCAAAGCTGTCATAGAAAGGTGGGAAACTTATCTTGCGGCAAGAGATGAAATTTAAAGGTTTTTAATTGAAAAATTAGAGCAATTTAATTTTTTTAAGGCCTTGTGAGTTAAGTGGTTATTGGACTCTTAAAGTAAAAAAAATAGTTTATGTCCAATAAATAACTAAAAAGTATTAATTTTAGAAGATTATTCAAAGAAGAACAATAATTTTGAATGATAATTTGTGTATAATTTTTTAATTTACTTTCTTTCGAGAAAATAACATGTTAAATATTGCTTTTATGAAAAACTGTTTACTATTAATTTCAATATTCATCTCAGTTATGGCGTTTGCACAGCCAGCTGCAGTTGTAAGAGCGGATGCCGCTTTTAAAAGTGGGAAATACTTTGAAGCTGCAGATCTTGCTGTTAAAGCTTATGAGAAGATTTCTCCTAAAAACGCTAAAGCATTAGCATTAAAATCAGAGTTGGCTTATAAAGCTGCTTACTCTTTTGAAAAAGCGTATGACAACGAAAAAGCGATTGATTGGTATCAAAGGGCAATTGACTTAAAACATTATGATCAAAATCCTTATGTGTACTTTCGATTAGGAAGTGCTTACAAATTAAAAGGTGATTATGACAAGGCAAAAACGAATTACGAAAGTTTTTTAGAGTTGGTTCCTAATGATAATCAAGCAGAAAATGCAATATCGTCATTGGATGATGCAGTTTTTATGAAAGACAATCGTTCACGTTATACTGTGAAATCTGAATTGAAAATCAATACAAATGGTATGGATATGGCTCCAACGATTTCTAGCAATCGTGGAAATGCTATAGTTTTCGGTTCAACAAGACAAGCAACAACAACTTCAGGAAAAGATCCAATTACAGGAGAAGGTTTTTTCAATATCTGGGAAGTAGAAATTGATAGATCAGGTAACTGGAGTGAACCTAAACTATTTGGAGGAGATAGCTTAAATACTGAACACAACGAAGGTACTATAGCAATGGATGGAAGATTTAGAACTGTCTATTTTACAAGATGTCCGTCAGAATTTAAAAAAGATTTAGGTTGTCAAATTTGGATGGCAAGTAAAAAAGGTAGAAGCTACGATATTCCGACGAAAGTTGTTTTAGGAGTTGCAGATTCAATTAGTGTTGGTCATCCATTACCAAATGAAGATGGTTCAATTTTGATATTCTCATCTGACCTGCCAGGAGGTTTAGGAGGAAGAGATCTTTGGTATTCTGAATATGAAAGAAGAGCAAAAACTTGGTCAACACCTGTCAATTTAGGCCCAGAAGTGAATACTGCTGGTGATGAGTTATTCCCAACTTATGCGGCAAACGGAGATTTGTTTTTTGCTTCAACTGGTCATAAAGGTTTAGGTGGATTGGATATTTTCCGTTCTGCAAAAATCGGAGAAGGAATGGAGTTTGGAGCACCTAAAAATTTAGGAACACCAATCAACTCAGACGCAAATGACTATCACATGACAGAAGTTGATGAGAAAAATGGTTACTTTACATCTAACAGACAAGGGTCAAAAGGGACTCGTAATTTGCCAGATATTTGGTCTTACGTGTTGCCTCCAAACATTTTCGATTTAAAAGTTATTGTTAGTGAAGTAGGTGGTTCTTCTAGAATTGATGGAGCTATTGTTGAAGTAACTGAAATTCCTCAAGATCCTGAAGAAGGAGAAGAGAAACAAGATACTGTAATATATAAAGGAACAACAAACGCTTCAGGAGAGATTTTTTGGGATAAAAAACCAGATGGAGATCGTTTTGTAAATGAAGATAAAGACTACATGGTTAAAGTTCTTCCTTTAGAAGGATACCATGAGAGTGGATATATTGAAGAATTCTCAACTATAGGTTTAGGATATGATCAGAACTTTATTCTTGAAATGAATTTATTGCCTAAAACACCTATCGTTCTTCCAGAAGTTCGTTATGCATTAGGTTCTGCAAATTTGCAAGTGATTGCTGGAGAAATCAACTCTAAAGATTCATTGAATTATGTATATGAATTACTTGAAGAATACCCTGGAATGGTACTTAAGTTAGTCTCTCATACAGATGCACGTGGTGGAGCAGGTACAAATGCTGCGTTAGCGAAAAGAAGAGCACAGTCTTGTGTGAATTACCTAGTGAATGAGAAAGGTGTAGATCCATCAAGATTAGTTCCTGAAGGTAAAGGTGAAAACAGCCCTCGTATTGTTTATTTAAAAGATGGTGATTATATGGCTTCTAAGCCTTCTGGAGAATTTAAAGCGGTTGAATTAACAGAAACTTATATCAATCAATTTAAATCTTCTGACAAAGAAACATTCGAAAAGTTACACCAATTTAACCGTCGTACAGAAGGTGAGGTTGTAAGAATGGATTACGTTAAGGAATAGGAAATAATAAAACCAAATAGGTTTAGATACTAAAAATCCCCATGCTCATATTGAACTTGGGGATTTTTTATTGTATTACCTTTTAAATTTAAAGTAATGCAAATCCCAATACTTCTTGGATAAATTCTTCCGGAGCTTCAGCATGGATCCAATGACCAGCTTTTTCAATTGTATAGAAATCAGCTAAAGGAAATAGAGTCCTAATTGCATCATGATCTGCTGGCAAAATATAATCTGATTGACCTCCAGCAATAAATAAAGTATCTATCATTGTTTCAACCTCTGGCAAGGCTTTTATAATTTCAGAATATTTTTCTTCTAAAACAGGTAGGTTAATACGCCAAGCCAATTGTCCTTTTTCTTTCCAATATAAGTTCTTCAATAGAAATTGGCGAATGGATTTATTGTCGATGTATTTAGATAATTGTTCCGATGCAGCGCTTCTTGATTTAATTTCGGATAAATCTATGGATTTCAAACCATTGATAATCGTATTATGTGAGCTAGGGTAATCTTTTGTTCCCATGTCTACAATGATTAATTTATCAATCATTTCAGGATGTTTTTGCGCATATCTCATCGCCGTTTTTCCACCCATAGAATGTCCCATCAAAACAATTTCTTTCAGATCATTTTCTAAGATAAATTCATGAAGGTCATCAGCCATTAAATCATAGCTGAATTCCTCACTCCAACCAGATTCACCATGGTTTCTTTGATCTACTACATATACATCAAAGTATTCTCCCAGTTTTTTTCCATGCGTTTGCCAATTGTCTGAAGAACCAAAAAGTCCATGCAGAATAACAAATGCTTTGCCTTCGCCAAATTGTTTAAAGTGTAATTCCATCTATTCTAGTAATTCTAATTATTTGAGTAACTCTAAATACTTTTGTATTGTGACCTCTAATCCATAGTAAAGAGCGTCTGCAATTAAAGCGTGACCAATACTTACTTCTTCTAAATTAGGAATAGAATTTTTGAAGAACGCTAAATTCACTAAACTTAAATCATGTCCTGCGTTAATCCCTAAGCCTAATTGGTTGGCTAGTTCAGCAGCAGTGATATAATCTTTAATCGCTGCATCTTTATCTTTTTCGTAATTATCTGCAAAAGGCCCAGTATATAATTCAATACGGTCAACACCCACTTCTTTTGCCCCTTTAATGTTGTCTGGATTTGTATCTACGAATATAGAAGATCTAACGCCCCATTCAGATAATTGTTTGCAAATTTCCGTTAATTGGCTTTTGTGTTTTATTGTATCCCATCCGGCATTCGAAGTTAAAACATCTGGACCATCCGGAACTAAAGTTGCTTGAGCCGGGCGTGTTTCTTCCACTAATTTCATAAAACGCTCATCTGGATATCCTTCAATATTATATTCTGTTGTTACTACCTTTTCTAGGTCGTAAACATCTTTGGTTGTAATATGTCTTTCATCCGGCCTTGGATGAATTGTGATTCCTTCAGCACCGAATCTTTCACAATCTTTTGCTACTTGAACAACACTAGGAACGTCTCCACCTCGTGCATTACGAATTGTGGCAATTTTATTAACATTAACGCTTAATTTTGTCATGCTATTGTTATTTTTTGCAACAAAGTTATATACATTAACGCAGAATTACTACTTTGGTCAATATAATGATAGGAATTGAATTAATAACAGATGAGATCCCACCGTTAAAACATACGGATTCAGGGGAAACGGCTTTACAATGGATGGAAGAATTCAAAGTGAATCATCTTTCAGTGCTGAAGGGCGAGAGTTTTGTAGGCTTGGTTTCAGAAGACGATTTATTGGATAAATCTGATCTTTCTTTACCACTTACAGACTTGTTTGTTCATCTACCACGACCATATGTTAAGGGGACTTCGCATGTTTATGAAGTATTGAATATTGCTTCTTTGGAAAACTTGTCTGTTGTTCCAGTTTTGGATGATCAGGAAAATTACTTAGGAAATATTAGCATTGCAAAATTGATGCAAAATGTGGCTTCCACAGGAAGTATCAAAGAAGCAGGTGGTATTATTGTTTTGGAAATGAGTGATACAGATTATTCTTTGGCTCAAATTTCACAAATTGTAGAAAGCGAAAACGCAAAAGTATTGAGTTCATTTATTACTTCAAATGCATTATCTAAAAAATTAGAACTTACCCTTAAAATTAATCAATTAGAGTTGGGTAGGGTAATTAAGGCATTGGAGCGATATGATTTTCATGTTAAGGCAAGTTTTCAACGCAATAGCTATCATGATGATTTGAAAGATCGTTATGATGAATTAATGAATTATTTGAATATTTAATCAATGAATGTAGCGGTATATTCTCGAAAAGTTTTAAAACACGAAGTGCTTTTCTTTAAGCGTTTCTTTAAACAGATGGAAGATTTAAATTGGAACCCCATCATTGAAGTTGAGTTTTATAAACAATTGAAACAACAAATTGGACTAAAGGATGGTTACCAAACTTTCAATAGTTATAAGGATTTTGTTACAGGAATTGATTTAGCCATAAGTATTGGGGGAGATGGTACATTTCTTAAGTGTGTGAGTTTTGTGAGATCTAGCGGTGTTCCTATTTTAGGAATTAATACTGGTCGATTAGGATTTTTGGCGGATACCAATACAGCAGATTTCGAAAGAACTTTAGAACGTATTCAAAAAAAGGATTTTACTTATCAAAAGCGTTCACTTATTCAAGTTGAAACAGAAGAAAATATATTTGGAGACAGAAATTTAGCATTAAACGAGTTAGCCGTACATAAAAAGGATACAGCTTCAATGATAACGGTTGAAGCATATTTAGGGGGAGAGTATTTGAATTCTTATTGGGCTGACGGTTTACTAGTAGGAACTGCAACTGGATCTACAGCCTACAGTTTGAGTTGTGGTGGACCAATTATATATCCAAGTTGTGGAGTACATTTTTTAACCCCTATTGCTGCTCATAATTTAAATGTCCGTCCTGTTGTAGTTCCAGATCATATTCCAATTACGCTAAAAGCTATAGGAAGAGATCGGAATTTCTTATTGACGTTAGATTCTCATTCCAAACCGGTAAAAAACGGTACTGAAATTGAATTAATAAAAGCTGATTTCATGATCAACGTTGTGAAGTTTAGTGAAAATGGATTCTTCAAAACTATTCGAGAGAAAATGATGTGGGGAATTGACCAGAGGAATGAGTAAATAATTACCAAATATTTTTCAAGTTTTACATAATTTTTGTTATTCATTCTGAATGTCAAATCGCTAACCAATTTGTTCTAATAGAATAGACAATAATTTCTTATTTTTGTCGTTTCATTGTTCCACATGAAAATAAATTTCAAAATATTATTGATAAGCGCTTTGGTTTTATTAACCACAGGTCATTCTATTGCTCAAGTTGAGAATTTTGGTTCTCGATCATCTTTGGGTTTTATGGTGGGTGGAAGCTATTACATTGGAGATTTAAATCAATACAAGCATTTTAATAATACAAATCTTTCAGCTGGTCTAATTTATAGGTATCATGTAAATTCAAGAATTGAATTACGTGGAGCTGTAAGGTACGGAAAGGTTGAAGGATATGATTCTGAATCTGATAGACCAGATAACTTGGCAAGAAACCTTTCTTTTGAATCCGATATTTTCGAAATGTCAGGAGGTCTTGAATTCAATTATTTGAATTATAAAATGGGAAATAAGCAATACTTCTTTACTCCATATATGTTTATAGATATTGGTTTGTTCAAAATGAATCCTAAGACTGAATATAATGGCGAATTAGTGGAGCTTCAACCCATAGGAACTGAAGGTCAAAACAGTGATCTTAGCGATATAAAAGCATATAGATTGACTCAAATCGTTATACCATTTGGAGTAGGTTTCAAAATAAACCTAGGTGAAAGAGCAGCTCTTTCATTAGAATATGGAATTCGAAAAACCTTTACAGATTACTTAGATGATGTAGGGAAAGGAGATTATTTAAATAGGACTCAATTAGCTGAACAAAACGGAAGTATTGCGGCTAATTTATCTGATCGTTCTCCTGTTGATATTGAAATGACAGGAAGTAGAGGGAATGCCGAAACGAAAGATTGGTACTCAATGTTTGGTGTAATGTTTACTTTTTCATTAGGAAAGCCAGGTAACTGCCATTATCAAAAATAAACTTCTATTTATTCTCTTGAAGTTTACTCGGTGTTCTTGCTGCAAAAAAGATGGTTATTAAGGCCATAAAAGGTGCTTTAAATCTAACTAAGACATTGAAAAGTCCTGAGGTGAACCCTGCGAAGAATCCCAGTATCAGAGAGAAAATTATGGCAAATACTAATATTTCATTTTTACTTACAAATTGAAAATGAGCCAAGATATTCCCTGAACGAAAAAAGAATCCGAAAGTTAGAAATATTAATAGAACGCCTTCAATTGCGCTTAAAAGTAGAAAGGGACTGCTAGCTTCTATTGGAAAAGGACGATAAAAAGCCGTTATTATTGAAATAGGAACTGCCTTAATCACACCAAATGTAGAATAGTCTGTTATACCTAAGTCATAGCGGGGACCAGTATAAAGTTTATTTTCAGCAAAATCTTGCTGAATAACTGCCATCTCTTCAATGTATGCATTATTGTTAATTTCGTGAGTTAAATTTTGAATATACACCAATGATAATAGAATAGTTAATCCTGTAAATGCAATTCTAATTGACCAAAGTAAGACAGGATTGTATTTTATGTTCTTAATTATACGCATTAGGATAACAAAAGACAAAGGGATGAGAATGGCTATAATCATAAAGTCCCGCATTGCATATAAAAAGTAGATTGAAATTAGAAGTAATATTACATATTTGAAACTCCATTTTTTCTTTTTAAGCAATATTGAGAAAGCGATATAAACTATTGTTTGAAAGGCTATCAGAACGTAGGTGTCTTTAGATATTCCAGAGCACCAAAAAGATACAGTTGGAATAAATAAAGTAGCAAATGCGAGCACCCATTTCTTACAAAAATCAAAATCTTTAACCAATTCATACATTTTCCAAGAGGTGATTCCGGTGATTGTTGCAGTTATCAATGACAGTGCTAAATAACTATTGAAAGTAAAAAATGTAAACAAGGAAGTGACCTTACAAACGAAGAAGCTTGCAGGTTCTCTATATATCCAACCTGGAGGGTAGCGAGTATTCTCGTTAAAATTATTTCTAATAGTTGATGAAGAGGGAGTTTGCCACAATTCAGAAAAATAGGCAGTTGGGCTATCCCAAAAAAGATGATTCAGTTTTACAGCTCCATCCCAATATGCTAAAGTATCTCCTCCTTCCAAAACAAGGGAATACGTAAGAGCAAACAAGACTCCGAATCCCAATTTAAAAATCATTGCTGGGTAAAAAAGCTTGTAATGAGCTTTGTCTAATTTATTTAAACGTAGAACCCACAAGAATGCCAAGAGAAGAATTAACCAACCAGCACCAATAACAATATCGAAAAAACCAATGAGCTCAGTTGTCAAAGCTAAATTCTATTATTATAAGTTATATATATCGTTGGTCAACTTCCATAATTTTCCTGCAATTGTCACAAGTTCGATTTTCCACTGACGAATAGAACTCTTTAAATCGTGGAAGAAAGTCTTTTTCGATGTTTTCTAATTTGAATTTATATGTTTTAAGGGGGTGATTACAGGATTCGCAATACCACATTAATCCATCAATTAAATTTGTTCCTTTTCGAACTCTTTCGATAACTAAGCCAACGGTGTTTTCTCCACGAATTGGAGAATGCGGTGTACGTGCAGGAAGTAAAAACAACTCTCCTTCAGAAATTTTTATGTCCTTGGCTTTTCCTTTTTCTTGAATGCGAACCGTGATATCACCTTCAATTTGAAGGAATAATTCTTCCGATTCATTGTAATGATAATCTTTTCGTGAATTTGGTCCTCCAACAACCATAACAATGAAATCTCCAGCATCTACATATAAGTTTTTATTTCCAACTGGTGGTTTAAGTAAATCTCGATTGGATTCAATCCACTTCATTAAGTTAAAAGGAGCTTTCATATTTTAAAATTTTTATTAAATATAGTTATTCCTATTGGTATCATCAACTGATTAAATAAAAAAAACAGAAGTATAAATAAATTTACCTCTGTTAATATAAACTTTTTTAATGTATTTATTCTATCCACTTATCAAAGTGCCAAACTTCTGTTGTAATTCTTCATCCTTCTGGATGGCTGTATAAAGTTCTTGATAACGTTGAAGGGTTAAACCTTCTTGTTGAATCAATTTTGTAATTTCAGCTTGAAAGTCACTCTGAATTTTGCTCATTTTTGAGTTTATGGCAGCTAGTTTTTCAACCTCCTCTTCTTTAGGGTCAGCTTTTTTGTTTGGGTCATTTTGAGCTTTAGCAATTTCATTAAATCGAGCGATTTCCATGCCTTCTTCTTCTATTGTTTTTACAGCCTTTTCTTGCATTTTTTGACTTTCAGATTGAACTTCAACATAGACGTTTGCAAATTTCTTCAATTCCTTATCAGTAATATCTTGAGTTTGATTTTCTTGAGCTGGCAACATTTGTTCTTGTCCGATAATTGATGTTGCTCCAGTCGTTAAGGCAAAAGCCAATAAAAGTGTTGTGATTTTCATATTGTTTTAATTTGTTTATTTTTTTCAAAACTATGGGATATAATATGGAATGTAAAGTAATTGTTGCTAAGTTGTGTTAATTGTAAAGTTGTTTCTCTTGGAAATATACAAATTGTGAAAAGATGGAAGTATCACTTAGGATTGAGTATTCTTCACTAATATTTCTCAGACTTAATGGAGCTAATCCAAAACATTTTAATTTATTTTAATCCCACACACAACCTTTTGATTTTAATTCTCGTCAGTACAATAGTTTGTCTGGGGTTTTATTGAAGGGGTTCAATTTTAAGCAGGCGGACTAACTCTTGCAGAGTAGACTCAGAAAAAACTTATATCGCGTGTTATCACGAAAAGATCCAGTTTTTTTTGAGTCTTTTTTTTGATTAATACTTTTACAGCTATTCGAACCAATCCATAAACTCCTTTTTTTAATTCTTAGATTTGCAAAGTCATTTCACATTTTTATTTCAATAAGATTTTATGGATTCATTGACCCAAATTGTATTAGGTGCCGCAGTTGGAGAAGCTGTTTTAGGTAGAAAAGTTGGAAATAGAGCTATGTTTTATGGTGCATTGGCCGGTACAATTCCAGATTTAGATGTGATTTCATCATTTTATGTTGATACTGTTCGGGCTTTGGAAGTTCACCGTGGTTTTACCCATTCCATACTTTTTTCTGTGATTTTTGCTCCGATATTCGGTTGGCTCGTCTCAAAAATCGACTCCTATAAATCAGTGAAAGGTTGGTCAATGTTATTCTTTTGGGCATTGTTTACCCATCCAATTCTCGATGTTCATACTACCTGGGGAACTCAACTTTTTTGGCCCTTAGATATTCGTTTGGCCTTTAAAACCATTTTTGTAATTGATCCACTTTATACGATTCCGTTTCTAACCTTTCTTTTGCTGGCAATGTTTCAAAAGAAAGATTCTCCGAAACGTCAGAAATACAATCGAATGGGTTTAATTGTGAGTTCGAGTTATTTAGCGTTAACATTTTTACTCAAAGGATTATCATTCTTTCAATTTACAACAGCTTTAGCACAACAAAATATCACTTATCAAGAAATTGATACAAAACCAGCTCCATTAAATACTATACTTTGGACGGCAAACATTAAAAGAGAGAATGATTTTTTAATTGGAAATTATTCTTTCTTAGATAAAAGTGATATCCAATTCTCTAGCTATTCTAAAAATCATGAACTCATTGATCATTTAATTGATCATGAGAAGATGCAGCGTATGATTAATATCTCACATGGTTGGTTCACAATTACAGAAAAGAATGGAGAATTATTCTATAATGATTTAAGGTTTGGCTTGTTAAGCACGAAAGAGAATTCAACAAACTTTGTTTTTCAATATAAAATTATTGAAAATAATGACGGATCTATCAATTTTTTAGAATCAGAAAAGGATATTGCCGATGGAAAAAAGTTGATAGGGGAGCTCTGGGAAAGGGTTTTAGGTAATTGATTAATAATTATTAATGTTTATAGTTTAATGCTTCATTTGATATAATAATTACGAATTTCTCCTTCTTATATTTCATATCGCAGTGTGAGACTCAAACTCGTAAAAAATTGACCTTTATTTAAATATTTCTGATGCCAGTCACCCACAATAAATAAAGCTGGTGGAAATGCTTGATTCAAGATGTGGTCTCTCACAGGAAATATTGAATTCTGAAAACGCAATTCCAATTGCCAATTTTCTTTGATTTCATAATTCACTCCCAACTGTAATCCAATGTCTAAAGATTTAAATTCTCTATAAGGTTCTGTAAGACCAAAGCTATTTCTTTCATTTTGATTGACTTTTACGCCTAAATATAATCCGGCGTTGAACTTAAATTTATTAAAATGATAATTTAAAACTAGTGGAGCTTCTACATAATTCACTCTTAATCTATAAGGGCTATAAACTGATTGTGATTGATAATTTCTCGCTCCTTTTTGATTGAATTGCAAACCAAAGGTTGCGGACCAAGTTTCATTAAATGGATAGTTCACGTCTGCTCCTGCGATTCCTCCAAATTGTGCAAAGCCGTAAATTCCATCGCCACTAATTTGGCTAGAAGTTAACCCGCCGATAATTCCCAAAGAGAATTTTTGAGAGAAGAGATTTGGAGTGAGGAATGTCAAGCCCAAGAGAAGAATGAATGTAAGATTTTTTAACATGGAGGAAAGATAAGAAAAAAAAGGTAAGGCAAAGTTTGGTAGTTGTGTGGTGGATTGCTGAGAGCGCCTTCGGCACTTGGTATTTACACGCAGGTAAAGTAGAGGTTTTTCACGCTTGTGCTGAGCCTGTCGATTTAGAGATTCACAGAGAAGGTGGAGGGTTATCCAGTATTTGAAGTTTTCTTACAAAAAATTAAACTTTTTGATCTTTACCAACACCAAACCCCATGGTTAATTTTAGAATCCCAACAAAAATCAGAAGTACTAAAGCATAATTCCAAACATGTGTTAGGTCATAAATTACTCCTACAGCAAATGGACCTGTAGCAGCAACGAAATATCCGATTGACTGTACAATACCAGAAAGCTCAGCTGCCGTTTCGGCATCATCCGAACGCAGTACAATTAGAAGTAAAGCCAGTCCAAAAGTACCACCTAAAACAATTCCAATTAAACTTATCCATAGTTCAATAAGTCCAATTTGAGGGATCATTATACAAATCAATGAAACAATTTCGATGATCGACAAAACAAGAATAACTAAGCGTTGGTCTTTTCTTTTTCCTGCCCAAATTGGAATAACCATGGCACCAATAATGCCCGTTACTTGTGACAATGAAAGCATCCATCCAGCGTAGTTTGCATCCATTCCTTTTCCAATTAGAATTGAAGGAAGCCAAGCGAGAACAGTATAGAAAGCAAATGATTGTAAACCCATGTAAAGCGCAAGTTTCCAGACCAATAGTGATCCACTTAATTTTTTCATTGCAATAAAAAAACTTCTACGAGGCGGAGTTCTTTTGATGCGTTTGATGTTGGGAATCCAGATTATGATCGCTAAAATGGAGAAAACTGTCCAAATTGCTAATGAGCCTTTCCATCCCAGATTAAATTCTGTAGCTAGCGGAAAGCTTAATCCTGCTGCAATCGAAGCTCCAAGTGACATTACTCCGGTGTATAAACTGGTCACTAAGCCTGCTTTATGAGGGAAGTTACGTTTAATTAAGGCAGGAATAAGTACGTTTCCAAACGCGATAGCAATTCCCAACAAAACTGTTCCAAAATAGAGGGGGAAAATACCGTCGGCTGAACGAATTATAATTCCTAGAGTGAGTAGAATTAATGAACCCAATAAAGTATTTCCAATACCAAATTTTTTAGTAAAAACAGGAGTGATTGTCGAAACCACCCCAAAAGCAATCAGAGGTAAGGTGGTGAGTAAACCCAGTAATGCTTCCGATAAATTAAGGTCGGCACCAATTAGTTCAATCAGTGGACCAATTGCTGCAAGCGCAGGTCTAAGGTTAAGTGATATTATCAAAACACCAACTAAGAGCAGTATTCTTGTAGACTTATTTAATCCGTTTTCGTCGAGTTTTTCCATTGAGCTTAAAAGGTCGCAAAAGTAGAGTTTTGTTTTGAGTGAGACTTCTATTTCAAGAAAATCATTCTGTTAAATCCTGAACTTGCGTTTAAAATTTTTTTTGAACATAAATTAAAATATGGTGTATTAAAGAAGTTTTAAATCTTTGTAAACAACTTTTTTATCGAATTACTTTATATAGCACTAAGTCAGCGTCTTAAAGTTTCACTGTTTAATTGCAATTCATTCCATTTCACGAAAAAAAATCAATAAAAAAAACCTCAAAATCTTGATTCTCTTGAGAATGTCGTACCTTTGCACTCAAATTTTAAATAAAAGTATGACCTTTAACGATTTAGGGCTGAGAAGCCAAGTGGTCAAAGCTGTTACAGACATGGGGTTTGAACAGCCAACGCCAATTCAGTTAGAAGCGATTCCACACTTACTCAAGTCTAAGAGTGATTTTGTAGGATTAGCTCAAACTGGGACAGGGAAAACTGCCGCTTTTGGATTGCCATTAGTGAACAGAATTACAGAAAGCCGAAAATATCCAACAGGCTTAATTATTTGTCCGACACGGGAATTATGTTTGCAGATTGCAAAAGATTTACAAAACTATTCTAAGTACGAAAAATCAGTGACTGTAGAAGCCGTTTATGGTGGAGCAGACATTCAACGTCAAATCAAAAACATCCGAAATGGAGTATCTATTATTGTAGCTACACCAGGACGTTTAGTAGATTTGATCAAACGTAAAGCGATTCAGCTTAACGAAGTTGAAGTTGTAGTACTGGATGAGGCAGATGAGATGCTAAACATGGGATTCAAAGAAGATTTGGATTTTATTTTGAGCGCTACGCCGGAAGAAAAAAGTACGTGGTTGTTTTCTGCAACAATGCCAAAAGAAGTGGCAAGAATTGGGAAAACGTATATGACTGACCCATTAGAGGTGAGCATAGGAAACAAAAATGAAGGTAATGCCAACATTGACCACATTTATTTTTCAGTAAAAGAAAGAGATCGTTACGCTGCATTAAAGCGTTTAATTGATTTTAATCCTAAAATATTTGGACTTGTTTTTTGCCGTACAAGAAGAGAGACTCAGCAAGTTGCTGAAAAACTTGGAAAAGAAGGGTACAGCGCAGAAGCATTGCACGGAGATTTATCTCAAGCGCAACGTGATCGAGTAATGAACTTATTCAGAAGCAGAAGTATTCAATTACTTGTAGCTACTGATGTTGCTGCTCGTGGAATTGATGTTGACGATATTACTCACGTAATTAATTATAATTTACCTGATGAGGTAGAGAATTATACGCACCGAAGTGGTCGTACAGCACGTGCTGGTAACACAGGAGAATCTCTTGTTTTAATCAACACACGTGAGAAATATAAAATCAATCAAATCGAAAAGATTATTGGTTCTAAATTTACTCAAGCTGAAATTCCTGGGCCGGAAGCTATTTGTGCTATCCAGTTGGAATCTATGATCAACAAAGTGAAAGCGACTAAAGTAAACGAAGAAGAAATCGCACCTTTCATTCCACATATCTTAGCTGATTTGGAGGAGTTGTCGAAAGAAGAAGTGATCAAGAAATTCGTTTCTGCTGAATTCAACCGTTTCTTAGATTATTACAAGAAAGCAGGTGACCTAAATGCTAAAGCTTCTGATAGAGGTGGAGACGATAGAGGTGGAGACGATAGAGGTGCTGACAGAGGTCGTGACAGAGGTAGAAGTAGAGACAGAGGAAGAACAGATGAAAACAAACAACGTTTCTTTGTTTCATTAGGAGATAAAGATGGATTGAATCCAGGTGGATTATTACGTGTAATATGTGATGCTACAGGATTAAAATCTGACACGATTGGTAGAATTGATATTATGCCAGCGTTTTCATTCTTTGATGCAGATAAGTCTGACGCAGAAAAAATTCTAGCACAAGTAAATGGTGCAGATTTCGAAGGAAAAAGCATGAACATTGAAAAAACCCAAGAAAAGTCGAAAGGCGGAGGTGGTAGAGGTCGTGGTGGTAGCCGTGGCGGAAGTCGCTCAGGTGGAGACAGAAGAAGTGGTGGAAGAAGCGGAGGCGGTAGTCGAAGTGGAGGCCGTTCTAGCGGAGGTTCAAGCAGAAGAAGATAAAATTACACTAAAACCCAGATAAACGAAAAATGGAAATTAGAAATATAGCGATTATAGCACACGTTGACCACGGAAAAACGACGTTGGTTGACCGTATAATCGAAGCAGGAGAGTCATTTAGCGAAAGAGATCGTGAAAATGCAGGCGAGTTGATGATGGATAATAACGACCAAGAAAGGGAAAGAGGTATTACCATCGTATCAAAGAATGTTTCTGTAAATTATAAAGGAACAAAGATTAACATCATTGACACTCCTGGTCACGCCGATTTTGGTGGTGAGGTAGAGCGTGTTTTGAACATGGCTGATGGTGTTTGTTTGTTGGTAGATGCCTTTGAAGGTCCTATGCCTCAAACACGTTTTGTACTTCAAAAAGCACTTCAATTAGGGTTGAAACCTTTAGTTGTTGTAAACAAAGTTGATAAGGACAACTGTACACCTGATGAAGTTCATGAGAAAGTTTTTGACTTGATGTTTGAACTTGAAGCGAATGAAGATCAATTAGATTTTGAAGCAGTTTATGGTTCTGCAAAGAACAAGTGGATGTCTAAAGATTGGAAAAAACCAACTGACACCATTGAACCACTTTTGGATACAATTTTAGAATATTTCCCTCCAGTTGACATTAAAGAAGGAAATACTCAAATGTTGATTACTTCTTTAGATTTTTCTTCTTTTGTTGGTCGTATCGCAATTGGTCGTTTACAAAGAGGAACAATCAAGCCTGGTATGCCAATCATTCTTACTAAGCGTGATGGAACGCAAGAAAAGCACCGTATCAAAGATGTGTTTGTTTACGAAGGAACGGAAAGAATTAAAGTTGATAGCGTTCAGCCTGGTGATATTTGTGCTGTAACAGGTATTGACGGATTTGATATCGGAGATTCTATCTGTGATGCTGAGAACCCTGAACCATTGGAAACTATCACTATTGATGAGCCAACAATGAGCATGATGTTCTCTATTAACGATTCACCATTCTTCGGGCAAGAAGGGAAGTTTGTGACTTCTCGTCATATCCAAGAACGTTTGACAAAAGAATTAGAGAAAAACTTAGCATTACGCGTTCAACAAACTGAAAAAGCAGATAAATGGTTAGTCTTCGGAAGAGGGGTAATGCACTTGTCTGTATTGGTTGAAACAATGCGTCGTGAAGGTTACGAATTACAAGTGGGTCAACCACAAGTAATCATCAAGGAGGTTGATGGTAAGAAACATGAGCCAATTGAGGAATTAACAATTGATTTGCCAGAGCAATTCTCAGGAACAGCAGTAGAAGCAGTTTCTAGACGTAAAGGTGAAATGACAAATATGGTTGCCAAAGGTGATCGTATGATCATTGACTTTATCGTTCCTTCAAGAGGAATTATTGGTTTACGTAATTACTTGTTGACACAAACGGCAGGTGAGGCAATCATGAACCACAGATTTATTGAGTTCCAACAGTACAAGGGAGAGATTCCTGGTCGTCAGAATGGTTCTTTAATCTCTATGGAGAAAGGGTCAGCAATTCCTTATTCTTTGAATAACTTACAAGATAGAGGTAAATTCTTCGTTAATCCTAATGAAGCAATTTATGGAGGTCAAGTAATTGGAGAAAATTCAAGACAAGGAGATTTAGTGGTTAACGTTACTAAAACGAAGAAAATGTCTAACATGCGTTCTTCAGGAGCTGATGATAAAATCAGTATTGCACCAGCAATCAAAATGTCTTTAGAGGAAAGTTTGGAATACATTCAATCTGATGAGTACGTTGAGGTTACACCTGAATCATTAAGAGTTCGTAAGATTATCTTAGATGAGGGTGCACGTAAGAGAGCAGGTAAATAACCGGAATAGCTTAAGAATAAAACTTTAAAAAAGGCGATTATCGAAAGGTAATCGCCTTTTTTTGTCCACTATTTTATTTAAAGTAAAAGTCAGCTTTCAATAAAATCAAAGCACTTACAACTTTTCAACTTCAACGTAAAACCTTTCTAAATCCGGATTAACTTTTCTCATTTTTCGAGTTCCACGAAGTTTTTCCCAATCAGAATTGGGTTTAATTCTTTTGATTCGTTTACCAAGTTTGACATCAATTGGCATTTTGAAATTTTCAACTGAAGCGTCCCAACGGTAATAAATCCGCTTTTTTTCTTTCTTTAATAGTAGGACAGGGATTTTTGAATGATATAAATATTGATTGAAAATAGGAGCTAGGGTTTCATTAGAATTTTCCTCGAAAAACGCAATAACTTCCTCCGAATTCGTGATTTTATGTTTGAAATTTTCACTGAAATCTTTTACAAGAGCCCACCATTTTTCATCATCGTTAATGACACTTCGAATAGTGTTTAGCATATTGGCGCCTTTGTAATACATATCGAAACTTCCCTCTTTATTTACTCCGTAATCTCCAATGATAGCTTCTTCGTTCGAAATCATTGTTTTCTGTAAACCGTTGAAATATTTCAAAGCATCTTCTTTTCCCCAGCGACATTCAATATAAACTGCTTCGGCGTATGAAGTGAAGGCTTCATGAATCCACATGTCTGCAATGTCAGATGAGGTAATGCTGTTTCCAAACCATTCGTGTCCTGTTTCGTGGATGATGATGAAATCAAACTTCTTCCCAATTCCTGTTTTCGAAATGTCCGTTCCTGCATATCCCATTTTGTACTCGTTACCGTAAGCAATGGCACTTTGATGTTCCATTCCCAAATAGGGTGTTTCTACTAATTTGTACGCATCTTCTTTGAACGGATATTCTCCAAAGTGTTCGTAAAAACATTCCATCATTGGAATAACCTCTTGAAATTGCTTTTTAGCTTTTTCTAAATTATAGGCCAAAACGTAATAATTGAGGTCTAAATCGCGAAATTTGTCTGCAAAATGAACATAATCACCAATATTTAGGATAATATTGTAATTATTGATCGGATTTGTGACTTTCCAGCTCCATTCAGTAAAGCCATTTTCTAAGTCTTTTTTTCCTGTGAATCGACCATTTGAAATGTTCATTAATCCATTAGGAGCAGCCACATGAATTTCGGCTTCTTCAGGCTTATCACTTTGATGATCTTTATTCGGATACCAAAGACTAGCGCCAGTTCCTTGAACTGCAACACTCACCCAATCTTTTCCGTTTTTATCCTTTGAGAATACAAATCCGCCATCCCAAGGTGGAGTTTTTGCAATTGTAGGATGACCAGAAAAATGAATGCTTAAACTGTCTATTGTTTCAGCAATTAATGCATTTTTAAATGTAATAAAAACGGCGTTAAAGTCTCTTGTGTAGTTCAATTTTTCACCCTGATGAACTATAGAATCAACTTTCATGTTTTCGAATAAATCGAGTTGCATTATTGGCATGTTCTCAATTACACGAAAAAAAATTTCATTAAACCCGGAAATGTATTTTTTGGAAGGTTCAACTTTTACGTTTAGATTGTACTTTAATACATCATAACTAGATCGTTCAGGTCGCAAAGAACCACGTAGAGTGTCTCCTCTAGTGTATTCTTTCGACCCTTGAAAAACTTGGCCTTGAATTAGAGCTATGTTAGAAAGAAATACGAAGAGAAGAAAGTGTTTTGCATACATAAACTTTTATTTTAGGCTAAAATAAGGAAATAAATTAGCGTTTAATTTCATTAACTTTACTATTCAATGTAAAACCTTTGTAAAAGAATCGAGGATGAAAATAACTTTATTGTTTTTCCTATTTCCACTCTTTCTGCTGTCTCAAAAGAAAGTGCCCTTTTCAACTTTAGTTAGTGAACTCAATGAAGATTTAACTCAATATGAAAAGTTGTCTCCGTTTGGTGAAGAATACCTGTCGCTAAAAGATTTTGATTTGTCTAGAAAAGAAAGGAATGAACTGATTTTGGTATCTGATTATGATGAGAATCTTACAAAAAACAAAGATTCAATAGCTCAGTATCAAATGATATTCTATTTGCAAGATCAAATTTTAAGTAAACTAGATAAAGTATTAAAACATCCAGATTTTGAAAAGTATGATATTGATGAATTGATTCATGATGAACTTTCTGTTGTAAAATCAACGGATAATAAATTATTCAACTTTTCATTGGATGAAAAAACTGGTGGAAGTTACCGTTCTCGATTTTCAATTATGCACTACACTGATTTAATTTTAGCCGACTCTATTGAAATTGATCCATATTTAGTTTTTGAAGGCGATGGTTACGATGAAATCTTTATGTTAGAAACCATGGAAGGTGTCAAATACGTGCTAACAGGAAATATTCGTGGATGTTCTTCTTGTTTTCACACCTTTGTTCAATTGATAAACTTCGAAGACAATTTGTTTAATTTAGATTTCGAATATGCCGTAACAAATCGTGATTGGAAGGATGGAGCCTACTATGATCACGAAACGAAAACAATTGAGGTGAGTTACCAAGTTGATGATTTGACTCAGCATTGCGGTTGCGAAGAAGGAAGTGAAGTTTATTTCGAATTTAATCCCAATGAGTCAAATTTGAATGAAATATTTTGCGGGTGTAAATTCATTTTTAACGGAAAAACATTTGAGCTAATTAAGGATGGGTGGGAGAAAATAGATGACCAAAAATAATCACTATCGCTTCGAAATTTTATTATTAGAAATACTGATTTGACGTGAACATTTAAATCTTGTAATTTCATCACTTCTTTTATTGAGATGTTTTTTGCTGATCTTACTATTCACCCGTTTTCTCCAAAGGTTGAACGAACTTCTTTTCAACGTTTTTCTCATTAATTCAACAACATTTGCTTCAGTTTTGCCAAATTGAAATTCAATTGCTTCAAAAGGAGTTCTGTCTTCCCAAGCCATCTCGATAATTCTATCCGTTTCTCTTTCTGTCATATAGCTTTAAAACAACAATTATTTAAAATGGTTCTTAAAATTATGGAGTTTTGACATTTGGAAATATTTTGATGTTAGATTTTGTCTATATTTACTATTCGGCATAAACTCAAATTACAACATCATGGAAACAACAGCAACTATACTTGGAGCAACAGGGTTAATTGGAGGACATATTCTGGAGCGATTAAAGAATGAAGCCACTTTTGATGAAATTAGAATTATTTCTAGAAGGTCATTAGAAATTGACCATCCTAAGGTTAAAGTTGTTGTAATTGACTTCGAGGATGAAGCGCAATTCAAGGCGGCTATTGATGGAAGTACTGTTGTTTTTTGTGCTATAGGAACCACTCAAAAAAAGGTTAAAGGGGACAAGAAATTATATAGGAAAATAGATTTCGATATTCCTGTTAATGCGGCTCAACACTGTGTAAAATTTGGCTGTAAACAATTTTTAATCGTTTCGTCATTAGGAGCGGATAGTAAAAAACGAGGTTTTTATTTGAAATTGAAAGGAGAAGTAGAAGATGCCTTGAAGGAGAAAGTTCATTCACCTGTTGGTTTGGATTCCTTATCTATTTTCAGGCCATCACTATTATTAGGGGATCGTTCAGACAATAGATTTGCTGAAGGAATCATGCAGTTGTTTGGTAAAGTGCTGAAATTCCTAATACCTAAAAATGCAAAACCAATTGAAGGTAGAACTGTTGCCAAAGCGATGGTTGAAGTTGCGAAATTAAATAAAAAGGGTGTAGAAGTGTATCATTATCAGGAAATGCAAGACGTGGTTTAACACGCTACAAGGTCCACCCTATATTTAGCCTTAAGTACGTACTTTGATTAAAATAGCCCGCTGAAAATGAAACATTACGAAGTCTATTTTTTTCTGTTAATCGGTAATGATCGAATTGAATCATAGGAAGCAACCATGTTGATTTCCTAAATTCTTCACTTTCCGGGTTGATTAAATATTTATTTGGAGTAAATCTGATTTCACCTCCTGAAATTGGAGTTTTAATATAGTTAACTCCAGCAGATAATGCCCAGCCGTATTCATTGATATTAAAGTATGTTGAGCCCAATCCCCTTCCCATGAAAACCATTGCGGAAGAACTGATGTGGTGGTTTCCCCCTTCTTTAAATTGATTATCTAAAGTGTTGTAAACCGATAAATTAAAATGAAAAGAAGCTTTTAAACCAAAGGAAGTTTTGTCAGTCTCATAGAGATTTACACGTGGCTCGATTCCTACACCAATAATGTTTATTAGAAAATTTCTATCTGTATATTCAACAGTTTTGTATTCGAAATTAGTGAAATGGTGTGGCTGTCCGTCGAAAATAATATCCATTTCTTTTGGTTTGAAAACTTCTGTAGGTATGTTCAGCTTTAAATCAAGAAAGAAATTCTTTTTCAGCCAAGAATAATTTTTAGATTCTGGTTCTTTGTAAGAATTCATTTTATCATCCACTAATTCTAAATCTTGGGATATTCCATTGAAGAAAATTAATGTGAAAAGAGTTATAAATATTACTTTCATTTTTAAAATATTATTCCAAGGTTAAAGAATGGTCTTCCCATGTGACGCATTGGTTGGTTATTATTATCATTTACAATCAATCCCCATTGAATACCGTAACCTAATAAAAAATGATCTTTCAAAATGAAATTACGTCCAAAAATAACTGAGGCTACGATCATTTTACCTTTTCCTCGTTCATCGTAGTAATACAGGTTTTCAAAGCAGTTTACGCAATTTGGGACTTCGACTTCTTCTTGCTGCAATGTTTCTCCGTTTTGGGTTCCATACTCAAATTTTAGCCCAATATATCTACCCGCTGGAGAATAGCTGCCTTTATTCTTTCTGTGGTAATTAAATGCTATTCCAATCGTTTTGTCATTTACATGCATGTATTTGTAATGATAATCATTGAAAAACTCTTTGTTTGCGCTAGTGGCACTCAATCCAATTGAAAAATGCTGAAAAGGAGAGTAAGTAAAGTTAATTGTTTGAGGTGCTAAAAGCTTTGTAGAGAAGTAATTAAGAACTACATATGAAGGCTGGTAAGAGAAAGAAAACTTCTTTCCTTGATAGCCCTGATAGCTTTGAGCATTTACACCGATGGTAATAAAAACAAGAATTATAAATAAAATTAGTTTTCTCATTTGGCAATATTTAAGTCGTTTATAATGTCTTGAAAAGTTAAGTAAACCTGAGCGGTTGTTTGAGGTTGCTGAGAGGTTCTGGTGTCCCAAAGAGCTAATTCACCATCAACCAATCTAAACATAATAGTTAGTTTGTAGGTTCTGTATTTCCCTATTTCAGAATTCATCACGAGCTGGGGGAAGTACTGATAAACAAACAAAACTGGATAAAATCTTTTCATGATACTTAATAAGCCGATTGTTTTAATATCAACTTGTAGGTTCGCCATTACGAATTCAATTCCATCTTCCTTGATTAATTTGTTTATTTCATCTTGATACATTGAAGTGTAGTCCTGTGCATCAAAATAAAATCGCTCTTGTAGCCATTTGTTTAATAAATTAAATTTATTGTACTCATCTCCAGAATATTCTTGAGGATTTGGGATTAAAGAAATAATTTTATCTGGATAATTTTCTGCTAGTTGCGAAATAGCCTCGGTTCCTCTAATTAATTGTTTTTCACTTTTTTCAACGTTTACATTGAATTTTTGCAATCCGACTTGAAGGTTTGTTGTGTTGTAATTAGACATTGCAATTTTTCCTTCGAAGGAACCTGAGAATTGTGCATTTGAAGTATAGTTTTTCGTATTGATCATCTCTGTAAATGGACTGATTAAAAAGTCATAATCTGTAAGATTCAAACTTTTACTTTCTTCAGATTTACGATCACTTTCTTTCGTTGATAACTCTTGAATATATCCTTTGTATTTGGCTAAAGTTGCACTGTTGTTTTCAACAGACATGCTATCCAATATTTTTACGCCCCATTCAGCCAGTAGTTCTTCATTTTGATCTTCATAAAAAGTAGAAAGAAGTTCATCAGGATAAGATGAAATGTTGGATGTATTTAGTTTGATAGAATTCTTTTTGTCCACGATTAGTCCATAAATTGCATAGGCAATACTGTTTATCGCATCTTCTTTTACTATCTCATTAGTTGAATTTTTTAAATAATAACTAGCGTAATTATATGTTGAAATGAAATCAAAATCTGATTTGTAAATTTCTAGCATTTCTAATTTTGAATACAGACTTAAAGAATTGAAAAATTCCTTTGAAATCAAAAATTGACTTCCTTTAGTATTGTTGTTGTTAAATTTTTCAATCGTCACTGAAATGGTATCAATTCTAAGGTCTATGTCAGGATGGCTACTTAATTGAGAGGTTTTAGCATCATCCGAGGAGCTTTTTAACTCGTTCAAATTTTCTTTAATTGTTTCTTTACAATAAATTAATAAATCAGCATCTATGAATAAAGAGCTTTCATCAAATGAATCATCATATACTTTTTGATTAGAAGTCTTAAGCATGTTTAAAGCTTGAATAGCTTCTGCTTTAGAGTAATTTGTTTTTAGATATAAGTGCAGTCCGTTGATATCGGCTTCATATTCTGCATCAAGACCCATTTGGTGTTCAAATAATTTCAAGTAATCATTATTAATTGAAATATCGGCTTTGTCCAGATTGTCTATTTCATCCTTAATTGTTCGCTGCTTGGAAATAATGTGGTCATTAATGACATGCATAATTTCATGTGAAATGATAAATGCCAATTGAGCTTCACTTTTAATCTTTGCCAAAAGTCCTACATTAATAAAAATATCTTTGTTTACAGTAGCAAAGGCGTTAACAGAATTGTCGTGGGTGATAAATATTTGAATGTCATTATTTACCGAAGGATAATCTTGAAGTAATAAGCTTTTTATTTGATTTAAATATTCAGTGGCTTCAGAATTGAAATTCACAGCACCACTTTTTTTAAGTGAATGGTTGAATAGTGACCCTTGTTTTAAAACATCTCCTATTAAATAACCTTCCTTTCTGTGGAGTTTACCATAGTTTTCATAGTAAAGGTCGTTTTTTAACTCCTCTGAAGACTTAAAATGATTAGATATATCAATGTTTTTGGTTTCATTAAAAATATTTTCTTGAGCATTTAGAAATATACCAGATAAAACAAAAAGTAAAGTAAGAATTACATTAAATGTAGACTCAGGCCTGTTGGTTAAAGTAAGAGTGTTTTTCACGCCCAAGTAATAAGTTTGTTGTTTTTTATTGCAGTCGACAAAAGTAATTTAATATACATATTTAACAAATTTTATATGAAATACCCACAAAAAAAGGAGCTCAATTTCTTGAACTCCTTTGATTATTTATCAAATTTAGTTTTGTAATAATGTGTTTAATAGCAAGACGCGATTAATTTTGAAATCCAAGGAGTTGACATTTGTCAATGACTGCTTTCAAAAATAATTGCAACGCCGATAGTGGACATATTATTACGAAACTATTATTAAGTAGTTTGTTTTCTTACCCTTACCTAAAAGAATAAATTGATCACTAATCAAGTGGTCTTCTGTTAGGATTAAATCTTCTTTAACTTTAGTTTTGTTCACGCTAATTGCATTTCCTTTTAACTCTCTTCTTGCTGCTCCGTTAGACTCTAAGAATCCAGTTTTTGCTGAAAGTGCGTCGATAATTCCAACACCTTCTTTTAATTCAGCTCTAGTTAAAGTGGCTTGCGTAATTCCTTCAAAAACTGCAAGGAAATCTTTGGCAGATAGTGATCTTAAATCCTCTTCTGTTGATTTTCCAAACAAAATATTTGAAGCTGTAATTGCCGTTTTTAGTGCTTCTTCTGAATGAACCATTATTGTGACTTCTTCAGCCAATTTCTTTTGTAATTGACGTTGGTGAGGAGCTTCCTGATGTGAGGCAACTAATTCTTCAATTTCTACTTTCGATAAAAAAGTGAAAATCTTAATGAATTTTTCTGCGTCTTCATCCGAAGTATTCAACCAGTATTGGTAGAATTGGTAAGGAGATGTACGTTCCGCATCTAACCAGATATTTCCACCTTCCGTTTTCCCAAATTTCGTTCCGTCTGCCTTTGTAATTAAAGGACATGTCACTGCGAATGCTTTTCCACTTTCTACACGACGAACCAATTCTGTTCCTGTGGTGATATTTCCCCATTGGTCAGAACCTCCCATTTGAATGGAAACTTCGTTGTTTTTATATAAATGTAGAAAATCATTTCCTTGAACTAATTGGTAAGAAAATTCCGTGAAAGACATTCCTTCCGCATTTTCACCCGTTAATCTTTTCTTTACAGAATCTTTGGCCATCATGTAATTTACCGTAATGTGTTTTCCAACATCGCGAATAAATTCTAGGAATGAAAAGTTTTTCATCCAGTCATAATTATTCACTAAAACAGCAGCGTTTTCATCTGTCGTATCGAAAGCTAAAAATCTACTTAATTGTGTTTTAATAGCGTCTTGATTGTGCTGCAGTTCTTGTTCATTCAGTAAATTACGCTCTTGTGATTTTCCAGAAGGGTCACCAATCATTCCTGTAGCTCCACCAAGTAAAGCATAAGGCTTGTGCCCAGCACGTTGAAAATGACGTAACATCATAACACTTACAAGGTGTCCAATATGTAAAGAGTCTGCAGTAGGATCTATTCCCACATAAGCAGAACGCATTTTTTCTAATAAATGTTCTTCCACACCGGGCATGCTATCGTGAATCATGCCTCTCCAAGTCAATTCTTCTATGAAGTTTTTCGCCATTTTTTCTAATTTTCTTCAAAAATACTATTGATATCTTATATTCTGATGATTTTGGTGGTTATTTTAGGGTGAAATATGAGTAGATTGGACTTTTTAACCAAAGTTCGAACAAGAGCATTACATTAATTGTTACTATCATTGGAAAAATAAAAATACAATGAGCAATACAAAAAAGGTATATATAGCAGGTGGTTGTTTTTGGGGAATGGAAGATTTGTTTAGAAACAGAAAAGGAATCATTGATACGGAGGTTGGATATATTGGTGGTGAAAATAAAAATCCATCATATAAATATCATCCTGGACATGCAGAAGGAATTGAAATCACTTACGATGAAAGTCAAACTTCATTTAAGGGAATCCTAGATTATTTTTTCCGAATTCATAATCCAACTACGATAAATAGACAAGGAAATGATAAAGGAACAAGTTATCGTTCGGCTATTTTCTATCAAGATGAAGATGAGAAAAGAACAGCGGAAGAGGTAATTGAAATAGTAAATGCATCCAATAAATGGGATGGAGAAGTGGCAACTTCTTTAGAAGCATTTTCCCCATTTTGGCCAGCAGAACCAGAACATCAAGATTATCTTCAAAAGTATCCAAATGGATATACTTGTCATTTTGAGAGGTTTGAGGAGAGTTTTATTTAATCAGTATTGAGTGTAGAGTGCTTCCAATTTTCCCTAAAGATATTCGCCCGCATCATCGATGCGCTCGAATATCTTTCACCATTAACTGCGGAGTCGTTCTTCCTCTATATTGATTCACTTCCAAAGTAAAAACCATATCAAAAGGACCGTTTTGAACAATTTCTAATGCTTCTGGAGCTTTAAAATAAATCGCTGGAATATGTTTTTGAAAATCTGGCTGATAAACATTCATTTTTAAATGAACATCTTTCAATAATTTTGCATCATGCGCATAAACGTTTTTCGCCAAGAAAAGTGGTTTCATGTTTTGTGGGCCATGTGGCTCAAATTGATTTAAAACACGCATTAATCTTGGGACTTCAAGCACCGATTCTCCCATGTTGAATAAGCTGTCAAAAGCCAATTCTTTTTCAATAATTTGTTCTGGAATTAAAGATTCACTTCCAATTATTTTTCGAACCTCATCATCAAAACATTTAACGAAATCATTGAGTTGTTCATTTTTTAAGGTCATTCCAGCAGCAAAATAATGGCCTCCAAAACGATCTAAATATTTACTGCAATTTTCAAGGACATCATAAACATTCACGCCTTTTATGCTTCGTGAAGAACCTGTCCACGTTTCTCCGTCTTCAGATTGCGTTAAAACAATTGTAGGACGATAATAATTTTCAATTAATCGAGAAGCTACAATTCCAATTACTCCTTTGTGCCATGTTTCGTGGTAAACTACAGTCGTACATTTTTGATTGAATCCAGGGTCATTTTCAACGATTGATAAAGCATGTTCGGTAATTTCTTTATCTAAACCTCTTCTTTCTTCATTGAAATCATGAATGGTTTGAGCGATATTTCTTAATTCTTTTTCGTCTTTTGAGGTCAAAAGAACCACCGCTTTTTTTGCATCGTCTATTCTACCTGCTGCATTAATCCTTGGAGCAATTGTAAACACAACATCAGTTAAAGTTAGCGGTTTTTCTTTCTTCGCTAAATTCAACATAATATCAATTCCAGGTCGGGTATTTTCATTCAATTGCTTTAATCCATATTGTGCCAATAGTCGATTTTCTCCAGTAACAGGAACAATATCTGCCGCAATACTTATGGCCAATAAATCTAAATTTTCAAACAGGATACTTTCATCCCAATTATTCGTAGTTGCAAGAGCTTGCATTAATTTAAAACCAACTCCAGCACCAGATAATTCTTTATACGGATAATTACAATCTTCTCTTTTCGGATCCAAAACAATACAATCCGGCAATTCTTTTCCGGGTGTATGGTGATCACAAATAATCATGTCGATTCCCAAAGAATTAGCTAGATCAACCTTTTCATTGGCTTTTATTCCACAATCTAAGGTGATTATTAAAGAAAAGTCATTCTCTTTTGCACTTCTGATACCTTTTTCACTTACTCCATAACCTTCAGAATAACGATCTGGAATATAATAGGCAATTGTATCGGTAAGTTGAGAAAGATATCCATAAACTATCGAAATCGCTGTTGTTCCATCGACATCATAATCTCCGTATATCAATATCTTCTGACCTTCTTCCAAAGCAATGTTTACGCGTTCTACCGCGCGTTCCATATCTTTCATCAAAAAAGGATCATGTAATTCTTTAAGTGTTCCACGGAAAAAAGATTTAGCCTGATCAAATTCTGTAATTCCTCGTTGGACTAACATATATGCCACAACTTCGGAAACATTCATTTCGTTTTTCAAGTTTTCTACCTGAAGCGCATCTGGAGCGTCTTTAATAAGCCATTTCGTATTCATTATCTTCTGATTTTTTGGGTGGTCTTATTTAAGTTAGTGAAATAATTGAATTAATTAAAGAATAAAATGAAAAATGGTACTCGCTGCCTTCGACAGGCTCAATCAACAAGAATCATTTTCCGTTGACTGAGCGTAGTCGAAGGCAGCTATAAAATTTATTATTTAACACTCTCCTCATACCCTTTATCCACCAGCAAATTCTTCCCATCCGCAGCATTTACAGCCAAGACATCACATCTTTCATTTTCCACATGACCTGCATGTCCTTTTACCCAAATAAATTTTGGCTTATAAATAGCATGTAATTTCAAATAGCGTTTCCATAAGTCAACATTCTTTTTTCCTTTAAATCCTTTTTTCTGCCAATTGAAAACCCAACCCTTTTCGACAGAATCGACAACATATTTGGAATCTGAGTAAATAACAACATCATGTTTGTCGGTTTTAATCGCTTCTAAAGCAACAATTACCGCCATAAGTTCCATTCTGTTATTCGTAGTTAAGCGGAAACCCTGAGACAATTCTTTCTCAAATCCCATAAATTTGAGAATTGCACCGTAACCTCCATTTCCTGGGTTTCCTTTTGCCGAACCGTCTGAATAAATTAGAATTGCCATAAAAACAAAGCTAAGTTTTTGACTACAATATTAATAGGGTTTCCTAAATTTTATTTTTTTTGGTGATTTTTCTTGTTGCTGTCAAGAGGTTGAGTAGTTATTTAAATGGCTGTTTATAAGGATGAATGAGTGTGATGTGTATTGAATTTCTGCCAATAGAGAAAAAACATGTGAAATCATGGAAACTTTTCGAGTGTAAATAGTTTCCATCGTTTTTATTTTACTACTTTTGCGCTCCAATGGATAAAAAGTATAAAGAAATAATTGAGAAATCAGCATTGATTTTTTTGCGTCACGGAATTAAATCAGTGACAATGGATGACTTGGCCAGAGAAATGTCAATGTCAAAAAAAACGATTTACAATCATTTTAAGGATAAAGACGAACTGGTGAAACAAATCGTAAGCACTTTAATAGATCAGAATCAAGTGGCATGCGAAGCGAGTAGGCTAAGGTCTGAAAATGCAATTGAAGCGTTGATGAGTATTAGTGAATTTTCTACAAAATTATTTACTGAAATTCATACTTCTGTATTTTTTGATTTACAAAAGTATTACCCCGAGGCATGGGAAATCGTCAGAGAACATAGGTTGAAATTCGTAATTAATCAAATTAAGGATAACATTATTAGAGGTCAAAAAGAAGGTATTTATTTATCTGAATTGGATCCAAAAATTATGGCAGGAATTCATTTGTCTACTGTGAGTATGCTAACAGAAGGTAAAATATTTGATGTTGAACCGAATCAATTTGGGGCGTTATTAGAGCAAATTATTCTATTTCAATTAAGAGGAATAGTGAATGATAAAGGAAGAGAGTTAATGGTTAAAAACATGAAAAATAAATAAAAATAATGAATAGGTTAAACAAACTAATAATTGTTCTGGTTTTGTTGGTGACTCAATCAACATTTGCACAACAATTTTCACTTTTTGAGGCACAATCTTATGCCTTAGAAAATGCAGAACAAATCAAGCGATCTGAACTAGATTTAGAATCTGCTAAAAAGCAAGTGATTGAAACGCGAGCAATGGGATTGCCACAAATTAATGGGGAAGTGAATTTCCAACAATTGATCAATATTCCAACGCAAGTTTTAGATGGAGCTTTAATGGGGCAACCTGGAGAAGATATCGAAGTAAGTTTTGGTCAAGAATTTTCAGCCAATGCAGGAGCATCGGTGAATCAATTGATTTTTAATGGTTCTTATATTATTGCTTTACAAGTTTCTAATTTCTACACTGAATTTGTAGCTTCAAGTATTAAAAAATCAGAACAAGATGTTCTATCAAATGTAACACAAGCTTATCAAATGGCTTTGGTGAGTGCAAGAAATAAAGCATTCGTTGATACTTTAGTTGGCTTGACAGAAGAGTTAATCAGAAAGCAAAGAGAGTTGTTTGATGTTGGTTTCATTACTCAAGAAGAAGTTGACCAAACAGAATTTTCATTATTGTCGGCACAAGCGAACTTAGTTGCTGCAAATACAACTTATGAGAACGCATTGATAATGTTGAAAATGACGATGTCTTATCCTATTGATGATGAAATTACATTAACTGAAGATTTAGATAATTTGTTATTGGATAAGCAGGTTGATTTGTCGGGTTCTTATGAGAATAATCTAGAATTAGATATCCTTAGAAAGCAAGTTGTGATTTCTGAGTATGATTTAAAGAATGTAAAAATGGGGAATTATCCACAACTTTCAGCATTTTTTAATCATCAATTTGATGCTTATAGATCTGAATTTGATTTTTTTAGAACTGGAGGAAAATGGTTTGATCAAACAGTTTGGGGATTGAAGTTGTCTATTCCAATTTTTGCAGGTGGAGAAAGATGGGCGAAGATTCAAAAAGCAAAAATCACTGTATTACAAGATGAATTAACTGTTCAAGAGTTTCAGCGTTCTCTTTCTGGTCAAGAAATACAATTGAAGAATGAGTTAAAGAGTGCAAGAACAAATCTTGAATTGCAAAAGAAAAATGTTGAATTAGCTCGTAAAATTCATAATAACTCAATGATTATGGCTGAAATTGGTAAGGAAAACAGCATTATCGTAACACAGAAATATAATCAATTAGTGCAAGCACAAACTAATTATGTGAATGCCATGGTTGAAGTCTTCAATAAAAAATTGGAGTTGGATAAATTATACAATCAATTAATTAGAAATTAACAGTAACAGAACCGATGAAAAAATATTTTAAATCACTGGTAGTATTAGGAGTAATATCAACAGTAGTTGCTTGTAGCCCAAGCACTAAATTGGATAAGTTAAAGGAAAAAAGAGCAGAACTTAAAGTTGAAGTGGCTGAATTAGACGCGCAAATTAAGGAATTGGATACGGTCAAGGTTGTTATGCTTCCATACGTAGAGAGTGAAAGTGCTGACTTTGGTCAATTTAAGCACAGGATCACTGTTCAAGGTGATATCGAAACAGACCGCCAAGCAATGATTGTTGCAGAGTCTAACGGATTAATCAAGTCAATTAACGTTAAGGAAGGTCAATCGGTTTCGAAAGGGCAGATTTTAGCTAGAATTGATACCGAAATCTTATCGAGTAACATTAAAGAGTTAGAAACACAATTGGAATTTGCTGAATACAACTTGGAGAAACAACAACAATTGTTTGATCGAGGTGTAGGTACAGAATTTGAATTAAAACAAGCGAAGAATCAAAAAGCTTCTTTAAGTTCTCAATTGAATACAATTAAAACACAATCTTCTAAATCTGTTGTAAGAGCACCTTATGCTGGGGTTGTTGATGAAATTGTAACACATGAAGGAGAAATGGCAAGTGCACAATCTCCAATTTTAAGATTGGTGAACAACAAAGACATGTATGTGTCTGGAAACATTTCTGAACACTACTACAGAACAATTAAGGAAGGAACAAAAGTAGAGGTATTTGTACCAACTTTACAAGATACGTTTAATCTGGAAGTTTCTTCAATTGGTAACTATATCAACCCAACAAATAGAACTTTCAAAGTGAAGTCAGACATCAAAGGGGAGACTAAATTGTTGCCAAATATGCTTGCAGAAATGCACATCACAGATTTGGTTGTAGACAGTACATTGATTGTACCATCTGTTTCTTTGTTAAAAACACAACAAAATGAGGATTACCTATTCATTTTGGAGAAATCTGGAGAAAACTTCATCGCCAAGCAAGTGATGGTGAATATTGTGAGTCAATACAAAGGTAAAGCTGCAATAACTGTTTCAAAAGAAGCAGTTAAGTCTGGTGACCGTGTGGTTTCTGCCGGAGCGCGTGGAATTACAGATGGCGATATTGTTCGAATAGAGAAAAGATAAGATAATGGAAGAGAAAAAAACAACAAAACTTTTTGGAATATCGAATTGGTCGGTAAATAACTCCAAAACGGTTTTCTTAATTATCGCCATCCTATTTATAGGTGGAATGCTGTCTTATCAGTCGATGCCAAAAGAAAACTTCCCAGAGTTACAAATCCCTGAAATTTATATCGGGATAGCAAAACCAGGTTCATCCCCAGAGTATATGTCTGAGAAAATTGCAGAAGCAATTGAGAAAAAAGTAAAGACAATTAAAAAGGTAGATGAGATTACTTCAGATTCACAACATGGTTACGCAACTATTCGTGTGGCTTTTGAATTTGGTATTGATGTCAACGACGGATTAAACAAGGTGAAAGATGCGGTTGATCAAGCGAGAGCTGAAACAGATTTCCCTGAACTCCCTGTTGAACCAAATATCTTTGAGATTAATCCTAGTGATTTTCCAATCCTGAATATTAACCTAAGTGGTGAAAGTCAAGGCGTTTTGAAAGAAATAGCTGAAGACTTAAAAGACATGGTGGAAGACCTTTCTGAAATCAATGAAGTGAACATTCGAGGAATTCAAGAAGAGGAAATGCGTATTGATGTTGACCGTTTAAAAGCGGAAGCAGTTCAAGTTTCTTTAACAGATATCGAAAATGCAGTTTCTGCTGAACACGCAACAATTTCTGGTGGTGAAATTCTAATGAATGGAATGCGTAAAACCGTGATGATTGATGGTGAATTCCAAAATGCTTCGGAATTAGGTGAAGTTATCGTAAAACAACAGGATTACATGCCTGTAAAGTTGAAAGACATTGCTGATGTTTATTTCGGAAATGGAGATACAACTTCTTTTGCTAGAGAGTTTGGTGCACCTGTAGTTATGCTTGATGTGATTAAGCAAGGTGGTGAGAACTTGCTGGATGCCGCTGATAAAATTGAAGCATTAATCCAACAAGCAAGAGATGAAAATATTATTCCTAAAGGAGTTAGTGTTTCATTGACAAATGATCAATCAGATCAAACAAGAGACATGGTTTCTAACCTTGAAAACTCAATTATTTTTGGGGTAATCTTGGTAACACTTGTATTATTGTTCTTCCTTGGAGGACGTAACGCAATGTTCGTAGGTGTAGCGATTCCACTTTCAATGTTGATGTCATTTATGATTCTTCAAACAATGGGTGTTACACTAAACACAATGGTACTTTTTGCTTTGGTATTGGCACTTGGAATGTTGGTAGATAACGGAATTGTAGTTGTTGAGAACATCTACCGTTTTATGGATGAAGAAAAATTCCCACCTTTCAAAGCAGCAATTCACGGGGTGAGTGAAGTAGCTTGGCCTATTATTGCATCAACGGCAACTACTTTGGCAGCCTTCGTTCCGTTGGCAATTTGGCCGGGTATTTTTGGGGAGTTCATGAAATACCTTCCAATTACATTGATTATCGTTTTAGGTTCTTCTTTATTTGTTGCGTTGGTGATTAATCCAGTGTTAACAGCGCTTTATATGACTGTGGAACAAGCAAAACCTAAAAAGGGGAAATCTTTAACGTATGGAGCAATCTTCATAGGATTAGGATTCTTAATTGTTATGGTAGGTGCTACATTATTTGGGAATATCTTATTGCTTATTGGGGCATTAAACTTATTGAATACTTTTGTTTTCTACCCAGGAACAATCGCATTCCAAGAAAGGTTATTGCCTGTTCTTGAGCGTTGGTATAAGAATTTCTTGACTTTTGCTTTGAAAGGATCAAGACCAGTTTGGTTTATTGTCGGGACTTTTGTAATGCTGATTTTATCTGTAGTTGTCTTCGCAATTAAACAACCAAAAGTTGAATTCTTCCCTTCAAATCAAGCGAAGTTTGTTAACGTTTTTATCACGCATCCAATTGGAACGGATATTATGGAAACGAATAAATCTGCTTTGATCATCGAAGAGAAAATTAATGAGATTCTAGCACCTTATACAAAAGGTGCTGACAGAAGTAATGTACAGGATGCTGACCTTGTTCAGTCAATTATTGCTCAAGTTGGAAAAGGAACGAGTGAGCAAGGAATGGACATGGGGAATACGCCACACAAGGCAAGAATCACAATTGATTTTACTGAATTCCAATACAGAGATTCGATTAACACAACTGGTTTTGTCTTGACAAAACTGCAAGATGAATTGAAAGGTGTGTTACCAGCTGACGTGCAAATTTCTGTGAAGAAAAACACAATGGGACCACCTCAAGAGGCGCCAATTAACATTGAGTTGATAAACACAAAGAAAAATGCCAGTTACAAAGACCTTATTATTGTAGCAACGGATGTGAAAAATCACCTCGACCGCTTAGGGGTTCAAGGTGTGGATGAATTGAAATTGAACGTTGAGGCAACAAGACCTGAGATTCCAATTGAAGTAGACCGTGACCAAGTGAGAAAATTGAGTTCTTCAACTTCACAAGTAGGTATGGCAATTCGTAAAGCCTTATTGGGTCAAGATATTGCAACATTTACGAAGGATGAAGAAAACTACGATATGGTCGTGCGTTTTAAAGAAGACTCTCGTTATGATTTAGACGCTTTGTTAGATCAAAAACTGATGTTTAGAAATAACACTGGACAATTATTGAATATTCCAATTCGAAGTGTAATCAAAGATCCAGAAGAGAATATTTCTTTTACGGGTGTTTCGCGTGAAGACCAAACTTCAAAAGTGATTATTTCATCTGAGGTGACAGAAGGATTTAATGGGAATGAAGTTGTAGCAGTCCTGAAAGAAAAGATGATGGATTATGCAAATGACGACAATCTTCCGAAAGATGTAGCCTACAGCTTTACAGGTGCTCAAGATGAGCAAGCTGAGGAAATGGCGTTTTTAACAAATGCGTTAATGATTGCCGTATTCCTTATTCTATTGATTATCGTTGCGCAGTTTAACTCATTCTCTACGCCAGCAATTATCCTTTTCTCAGTAGTACTTTCATTTATTGGAGTATTCTTAGGATTGGCATTGAGTGGGCAAACATTCGTTATTATGATGACGATGATTGGTATTATTTCTCTTGCGGGTGTTGTGGTAAATAACTCCATTGTATTGATTGATTATACCAATTTAATACGTAGAGAAAACCGTGAGAAAGCAAGTCTTGAAGAAACGGAACTTGAACCAGACGATGAAGTAGTGGAGGCTACAATTCGAGGTGGAGAAGTACGTTTACGTCCAGTATTGTTAACGGCAATTACAACTGTACTTGGTTTACTTCCTTTAGCGATTGGTTTAAATATCGATTTCGTTGGATTGTTAACTGAATACAAGCCAAACATCTTTATTGGTGGAGACAACAACATGTTCTTCTCTCCAATGGCTTGGACAATTATTTACGGATTAACATTCGCAACATTCTTGACTTTGGTTATCGTACCAGCGATGTATTTAACGTTGTACAGATTCAAAGTTTGGATTTACAAAAAACTGAATTGGACGTTGAAAACAAACGTGTAGTTCTTTAGTTAAAAGTTATACTAGGAAAAGCGGTACTTCTAAATGAAGTATCGCTTTTTTTGTTAAGATTATTTTTAGAATGCTACCGCGAAAAGGTGGTTGAGCTTGTAGAAATCCAATTCGTGATCGTCCTAAAAAAATATTTTTCTCCATCACCGCAGGTGAAAACTCTGCTTACCTCCTAAACCTTTGCTTCCTTTGCGGAAAAAAAACAATAAACTTCTCCAATTGCCGCTACCGCAAGTTTTCAACTTGTGATGGCAAAATCTTCTCAATAGCCTTCCACAAATCCCTAGCCGTAAAATCCCACGAGAACTCTGTCGCTCTTTCCAATCCTTTTTCAATTAAATCTTCTCGTAATTCTTGATTATCTAGCAACGAATACAATTGATTTTGAATTGATTCTACAGAATACGGATTACAATACAAAACTGCATCACCACCAATTTCAGGGAGAGAAGTTTTATTTCCAGCTAAAACTGGAACACCAGATTGCATTGCTTCAACTAGCGGAATTCCAAAACCTTCAAAATAACTCACAAAAGCCATGCATGTCGCACTTCCTACAATATCCGCCAATAATTCTAAAGATACATGACCTGTAAATCGAATATAAGATTTCATTTCTTCCTCTACTTCAATCGTTTGACTATCCCACATTGGTTCGCCTACAATTAATAATTGATGAGGTATTTTATGTTCAGATTTCAAGTTTTTAAAAGCCGCGATCAAACGTTGAACATTCTTTCTTTTGTGAATTGCACCAACAAAAACGACGAAAGGTTTTCCACCGGTATATCGATCTCTGATGGCTTGTTTTTCAAATTGATCTATGACTTTGAAAACAGGAGAAACTCCATTATGCGTTACATCAATTTTCTCTTCGGGAATTCCATAAGTTTTAACAATATCAGCCTTCGAGAAATGAGAAACTGTACACAAATGTTTGGCTTTTTTTGCAAACAATGGAAAACGTTTTTTGAAGAATTTTAAGACATTTTTTGGAACGTCTTGCGGATTATGTTCAAAATTCAAGTCGTGCATTACCGTAAGTTGCGGCACATCCGTTTTTAAGGATAAATAGCCATCGGTAGAAACAAAAGCATCGCATTTATATTTTTTCAATGCTTTCGGAATAGCATAGTCAAACCAAATGATTTGAAGAATTGGATGTCTAGCAGGTGGATTTACTACAACAGGAGTTATGTTATCCGAAAAGATAAATTTCTTGTCAAATGGACGATCAAAAAAGAAAATAAATTCATGGTCTGGATGGTTTTGAGTTATTCTCAACATGGTCTCATAAGTATACCATCCAAAACCTTCCATTTTGTTTTTCAATAAAAATCTTGTGTTAACGCCAATTCTCATAAATCAAAGATATTAATATTCTTCGAATACAGTATGCAGTATAGAGTTTAGAGTGTCGAGCGGAAAGTGAAAAAGATCGAGCGATTGGTAATTCGCCCTCGTGCTTTCATTCAATAACGCATATTTTTGTTCTTTCCATTCAACTAAAAAACGTACTTTTGCCAATTCATATAAAAAAACCATAAACAAAGGTTTGATTTTTGTGTTAGGTCACTTGATGAAACAATTATATTTATTGAGTTTCCGACAAAACAGTTTACAATATTATGGAAAAAGCATTAGCAGTTTTTCAATCAATAGCAGCAGAATTATTAGCAGACGAAAAAGTTAACCCTGTTGTAGATTATATTCCTGCAGATCAATTGTTTGATAAACTTGATCTTTCACTTGTCGATCAACCGATTGATGATGAAACACATCTTAAGAAATTGAAGGAATTGGTGATGGCAACACCAAGAACTGCAACAAACGCTTTCTTTAATCAATTGTATGGTGGAAGAAATGAAAAAGCAGTGCTTGGAGAATTGTTGGCGGTGCTGATGAATAATAGCATGTACACCTTTAAAGCGGCTGGAGCACAAGTGGGTGTTGAAAAAGCCGTTCTGCGTAAAGTTTGCGAAATCATTGGTTGGGATGAAAAGTCTGACGGTACATTTGCAACAGGAGGTTCTATGACGAATTTCATGTCTATGCTTATGGCTAGAGATGCCTACAATGGTAAAGTTCGCTTTGATGGAGTTCAGCAAAAAATGACTGTTTATACTTCAATAGAATCTCATTACAGTATTCCAAAAAATGCTTCTTTTTCAGGAATTGGAAGAAATAACGTACGCTATATTCCTGTGAATAAAGTTGGCGAAATGAACCCTGTTGAATTAGATAAAGCAATCGCAAAAGATCTTGCTGATGGTTTTCATCCTGTGATGGTGAACTCAACAGCTGGAACAACGGTTCTGGGTGCTTTTGATAATGTTGAAGAAATTAGCGTCGTATGTAAAAAACACAATGTTTGGATGCATGTGGATGGAGCATACTGTGGTTCTGTAATTTTTAGTAAAAAATACAAGCATCACTTAAAAGGACTCGAAAACGTTGATTCTTTTAGTTTCAATGCACATAAAATGATAGGAACGCCATTAACGTGTTCGATTATTGTTGTAAAAGACAAACAAAACCTACGAAATTCATTTGCGAATGACGCAGAATATCTTTATCAAACGGATGAAGACGATTTCAATCCAGGAAAAACTTCTTTGCAATGTGGAAGAAGAAACGATGCGTTAAAATTCTGGACATTCTGGAAAAGTGTGGGTACGCAAGGATTAGAAAAAATGGTTGATCACCAATTTTCTTTAGCCGATACAGCACGAGAGTACGTAAGAAATCATCCAGATTATGAACTGTTCAGCTTCGATGATTCAATTGCTGTTTGCTTCAAATACAAGAATATCCCATCTCAAGAATTGTGTACAAAGCTTTACGAAAAAGCCGAATTAATGGTGAGTTTTGGTTCATTCCAAGAAGATGAATTTGTAAGATTTGTAACGATCAACGCTCAAAATAGCCATGATGATATTTTACTTTTCTTCAAAAGATTAGAAGAGTTTGTCGCTGAATATTATGGTGAATTGAAAGAAAGCGACTTTGTTTGGGAGGAGTGTTAATATAATTACGAAAATTGCGGAGACTAAAGTCTCAATCGAAAGGTTTAAGATCTGAAGTTAATCAAGAATTTCATTAATTCTTGCGAAGTGTATTATGTTTAAAATAAAATATGAAAAATCTACTTGTAATTTTACATTTAACGATGTTTTTTTCCTTTTCAGTGTTTTCTCAAACGTATGACAAAATTGAGCTCACAAAAAAAGAGGAAAGAAAAATAAAACGGTATATACATCCTCAATCGAAATATATTTCAGTTTCAGCTGGTTTTGGTTTTACTTCCACTCATATTAAAGACCCTAACAATTTTCTTTCAGAAGGTTTGATTATGCATAATAACACCTATTTCCCAAATGTGATGTATGAGCATGGTATTAGAGATGGTTTCTTTGCTGAAGCGGGATATAGTTATATTGGTCAAGGAATCTCATTGAAAAGAGATTATAGTGAAAATATTAGCTGGGGTTATTATCGAAAGCATTATTCAAATCATGATATTCAATTAGGGATTGGCTATAGGTTGGCGAATTCAAATAATTTCAACTTCTTCAACCTTCATGCGGGAATGTTTTTTGGTGTTTCTAATATGAAATCGAATGATGTCAAAAATTTCAAAGAAGGTACAGCAACAATTAGCGTTTCTGAGAATGTGGAAAATACAGCAAATTTGAACTATCAATTGGTTGAAACGACAAATTCATTTTCTAGGCTTTCAGTTGGTCCTTATTTGGGGCTGTCAAAGGACATTCGACTTTCTAGTAAAGTTAGAATATTTGTGAAATATGTTCATCGTTTTGGACTAAATGCTAATATCGATAATTCAATAAAGATCGTCTCTGATAATATGACATTCGATGATAAAGTATCTGTTAAAGTTCGTGGTGGTGGAGCATTCATTTCAGGAGGGCTAAAAATTTCTATATTTTCAAATAAATTACCTAGTTATGAGATTCAATAGCATTTTAGCGTCAATTATTATTCTTTCTTTTAGTGTTCTTCAAAACCTTCACGCACAAAATAATAATGCCACTTTAGACCAAAGTATTTCGCAATCTAGGAGTTCGAAAATTCAAGAAAGAGCAAATCGTAGATTGGTTAATCCAAATACGCATATAGTTACTGTGTCTCTCTTAAATAGTCGTCATCCCATTATTCTTATTGAACCAAGCTTTTCTCTACCACAAATGAACAGCACTCCAATTAATTTAGATCGAGGTAATCTTGTTAACGGTTGGAATGTTGGTTATCAATATAACTTACCTCAGAATTTTTTTGCAGAAGGTGATTTTAGTTGGACATGGCATGGTACAACATTAAAACCTAATCGATATGGAATTAAGGAAGGAGGAATAATAAGTATTTATAATAATTCTTTCATTACTTACTCACTTAATATAGGTGGGGGATATCGATTTGTCGGTAAAAACAACTTACGGTTTTTCGATGTACATGCAGGCTTCGTTTTGGGAATGACTGATAATAAGGTGAGTACAGGCGGTGGATATGGACTTAGTGCTGCATATTTAGATTATAATGATAATGTAGGAATTACGACCCTTGGTTTCAATTATCGCATTAGTTCTCGAACATATTACGGATTTTACCTTGGAATCTCTAAAGACATTAGAATTACAGAAAATCTACACCTTAGAGGGCGTTATCAATATCAATTTGGCAAAAGTAGTTCGATCACAGAGCATACAATTTCTTATAGCCTTCCAACCCTTGGTCTAACCGAAGTGGTTAGAGCAGAAATGACAGCAAAAGCGCAGATATTTTCTATAGGACTAAGCTGGTATTTTGATAAGAATAATTAGAGATTTTCTAATTTTTAATTTGAAGCCTCAACTTTCTCAGATTCACTTTTCATATAATTATAAAAGTAACTATTTATGATTAGATCTTTATTGTTAAAAAGATAAAGTACATTTTGATTGTCACCGTTGAATTCTGGAATTTTATTTAGTCTTCTAAACCTTCTGTTTTGAGGCCCTTTAACGAATGTAGTGTAGTCCATTAATACCACATAATCGTATTTTTCAAAGTTAATATTCAATTTAGTTGAATCAATATACTCTAAATATGGAGTGATTTCGGCGAGCTTATTTTCTTCAGACCATTTAACGGAATCCAGTTTAGAACCATACTTTGAAAAAGCATAATATTTGAAGGTAGTAGTTTCACAAATATTTAAAGAATCGTAAATAGGGAGTTGCCCTTTAAAATTGTAAATATAAGCCTCAGTATTAAAGACTTCAAGGTCTCCAGTTTGCTCTATGTAGTCAGAAGAAGAATAAACTATTTTATAATTTGTTATGTCCTTTTTACGTAAATCTTTAACTATCTTATTATGGCTTTCAAGTCGAGTGTTATATTCAGTTGGTTCTTTAATGTTTAAAGTGAATTTATTAAGCATAACCTTTGAAACTACTTGACATCCTTGAAGTCCTGACAAAGTAATAAGTAAAATGAATAGTGAAATTTTCATAAAGCAGTGTTTATTTTTAAAGAGAATTTGATCAAATTTATATAATTATATTTAAACATTCATAATTTAAATATTCATAATTTAAACATTCGTAACTCTACTTTCTTATATTTCTTATATTTAGGCAGTTAAAGTCCGACTATTTTAAAACCCCTATCGTGTTAACCATTTACAAGTAAACATTTAACATTAACAACTAAATTTAACCACAGTCACTTCATCTTCCAACCCAATATCTGGATAGAAACGTTGCATTTTCTCCCACATATCTTGGTGATCTTTGAAACCATCATTCTCCAAATCCTCAGTATTCACATCCTCTAATTTAGCATAGTAAAAACTAACAACTTCAACTATTTTTTGTCGGTCCTCATCAGAACTTTCAAACATCAATTTACCCAATTCTATTTTTCTTCGACCTTTCCGAATAGTCGTTATTTTACCTTGGTTCAAGGCATCAAAAATATCCTCATGTAAGATTAATTTCTGCATTTTTCTATTCTCAATTTAGTTACTACTTTGATATGATCACTTATCTCGTGTAGATAAAATCGCAGTGCTGTTTTTCAATTTCTTTTCCCTAAATTTACTTCTAAACAATTGTATTATGAAGAATCTCACCTTATTTTTTGTCTTTTTCTTAGGCTTGCAATCATATTCTCAAACAGGAACTCAGTCAACTTCGACTTTGCAACATGATGGTAAAACTAGGGAATACATTCTTTACGTTCCACAATCATACGATGGACAATCAGAACTTCCCTTGGTAATTAACCTTCATGGTCATGGTTCGTCTATGCTAGAACAACTTTTCTACGGTGAATTTCGTAATATTGCTGATACTGCAAATTTCATCATGGTTGTTCCCAATGGCTTGTTTGATTCGGGAAATGAAAGACATTGGAATTTTTACTTACCCAATGGAGAGGACGATATTGGTTTCTTATCGTTACTAATCGATGAAGTATCTAGTCAGTATTCAATTGATCAGAACCGGATCTATTCAACAGGAATGAGTAACGGTGGATTCATGAGCTATTATTTAGCATGTAATTTATCAGATAAAATCACTGCAATTGCATCTGTAACTGGAACGATCATTGTTACTCAGTTGGGAAATTGCAACCCTAATAAACCTGTCCCAACAATGTTGATTCATGGAACTAATGACCCAGTGGTTCCATATAACGGGAATATTGGATTTGCGTCAGTTAATCAGGTGCTGGACGAATGGGTGAGTATTTTAAACTGTTCTAATTCACCAACTGTTACACAATTACCAGATATTGACCCAACAGATGGGTGTGCCGCAGAGCACTATCTTTACGAAGGAGGAACAAATGGAGCTACTGTTGAACATTATAAAATAATAAACGGAGGTCATACTTGGCCAGGTGCTTTTATAGATATTGGGGTAACCAACCATGATATTGACGCCAGTACCGAAATTTGGAGGTTTTTTAGTCAATATAATTCTTCGGACTTACTATCAATTGATGAGCAACCCCAAGGGGATAGTGGATTGATTATTTATCCAAACCCTTCCAAAGGGACAATTCAAATTGAAACACACCAAAAAGTAGATAAGATTGATATACTATCTGCCCATGGAAAAACAATTGCAACCTTTACCAATATTCAAAAATCATTCGAAATTTCGAATTTGAATAATGGTGTTTATTTCGTGAAAATTGAGACTGAAGGAAAAGTTGTAACCAGAAAAGTAATTGTACAGTAGTTTTAAATGCTTTAATTCGGGTGTTGTTTTTAAGACCTTTCCTAAGATGTAAAACTGTTGAGCGAAGTACTTCATTTCAAGGTTAGGAATAATATGGAGGTTTATCGAGAAGCAGGGCTGATTTACATTGAATCCCCGTCATTCTCGATACAAATCCCTTCATTTCTTTACGCCACTCACTACCGCGAGTTTTAGCAGCTACCGCGAGTTTTCAACTCGTGGTAAGCTAGCTAATAACTATCTTTTATCTATCGCGAGTTTCCTCGTGATCCTTTACTAAAACTAAAATCTACTTTATAATAGAAAATCGGCAAGAATCCCAACTGATACCTTTCAGCAATTGGTTCTTGTGTTGGATCAATCAAATTTGGAGCATAGCTCAACGCTAAAATATTCTCTGTATTTAGAATATTCACTAAGTCCAATCCAATTTCGTGCGTTAGTTTTTCTGTGTTTAAAACATAAGTTACCTTGAAATCTAAACGGAAATAATCTTGAAATTGTCTTGTGTTAAATAGAGAATCTTTAAAAACCAATTCGCTGTTGATTTCTGTTTGTGCAATATCAACATATCCATATCTTCTTCCTCCAGCCGCAGTAATTTTAAACCCTGCAGAAATTTTACTTTTATCATTGATTTTAATTTCTTTACCTGCTAGGAAATTCAATGCATAGTTTCCATTGAAATCTGTATCTCTTTCAATTCCATCACTTCCTTTGTATTTAGATTCAAAAAGTGATCCTGTAGCCAAGAAAAAGAACGATTTATTGAAAAACTTTTGAACTGTTACTTCAACTCCATAATTTGTTCCGGTTCCTTCGTTTACTAATTCATCTGGGAAAAATCTTTGGAATCCAGATCCTTGATTAATCAAACTAAAGGACGAAGCATACATGTCGACTGGAATATTGTATAAATATTGATAATAAACCTCAGATTTAAGACTTAAGTTCCCTTTAAAGTTTTTCTGATAACCAATTGCACTGTGAAAACTTCTTGTGAAATCCATGTCTTCATTCAACCTACGTAAATCTCCCTGAGCATCAGATTGCTGGTAAGTATATTGATAGGTTGGCTGCATTTGTGAGTGCATTCCTGCTCCTGCACTCAATTGATGACCGTTGTTTAAACGCCATTGCCAACCTAATCTCGGTTCTGCATAACTCCAACTGTCACTCAATGAAAAATATTGACTGTGTAAACCTGCTGTGAAGTCCATTTTTTCATTCACCTTCAATTTGTACTGAACAAACGGCTGTACTAACATGCTGAAACCTTTGTAGTCGTGTCGCGTTTCGAAAAAGCTTTTTGTAACATCTAATGCAGAATCAATATTTTCCATATAATATCCATCCACATTTAGTCCAGCGCGAATTAGGTTTCTATTATTGATTTTATGATTTATACTTGCGTATAATGCAGTTTTATAGGTCTTAAATTTATAGCTAAACAATTCAAAAATAGAATCTGTTCTGATTTCATAAGTCGGTTCACTCCCCGAATTAAGCGTGTCAAGACTTCTAATTAAAAAATCGTGACGCGATTGTTGTTGATCATAAGATTGGGCAATTGTCGCTTTAAAGAAAGTGTTTCTTGATATAGGTTTCTTATAACTGACACCAACAACTCCCATGGCAGTTCCAAAATATTGATCTCTGTCTCCTTCCCCAAAAGCTTCTTCAGAAACTTCTTTCTGATCAGAAATTACAATGTCAATGTCGGAGGCTCCTCCAATTCCAAAAACACCAAGGTGACCACCTTTTTTAAGGGGGAAGGATAATTTGAAAGCACCATCTCCATAAACAGGAACCGCATCTGTTCCAATTCTAATATTCATTGATTGGAAAATACTTAGCGTGCTGTAACGGCCCATTACCAAATAACTAGATCGTTTGTCGCGGTTGATAGGGCCTTCTGCTAAGGCTTCTGTTCCTAAAAAACCAAACTGACCAGTAAATTCATGTTTGTCTGTATTTCCATTTCTTAATTTTAAATCAAACACCGCTGAAATTGAGTTTCCATAATCAGCTGGAAATGCTGACATGAAAAAGTCTGAATTTGCTAATATTTTATTGTTCAAAATGGCCACTGGTCCACCTGTAGATCCAGATGTAGCAAAGTGATTTGGATTTGGTAAATCAATCCCTTCAACTTTCCAAAGTACTCCAATTGGGGAATTTCCTCTCACTACAATGTCATTTCTTGAATCATCTGCTCCTTGAACTCCAGCAAAGTTACTAGACATTCTTGCGGGATCACCTCTTGAACCAGCATACCTTTCAGTTTCTTCAACACTAAATTGACGAGCAGAAATTGTTGCCATCTCATTGTTGAGTTGATCGATTTTTTTACCGACAATATTTATCTCTTCTGTTGTAAGAATATCTTCATTTAATTGAACATTAATAATGCTCTCTCTTCCAGAATTTACAGTTACTGTTGTGTAGGAGTTCAAATATGAATTATAACTCGTGATTAATTGATATTTTCCAATCGGTACATCCTGGAAGTTATATAACCCATCCATATCTGTCATGTTCTTAATAATGACACTTGAATCTGAAGAAACCAAGGTTAATCTTGCTCCAATTAAAGGATATTGCGATTCAGAATCTACAACACTTCCTTTAACCGTTTGCGATATTTGTCCAATCAATGGCAGTGATACCAAACTGATCATGATGAGTAAATATTTTATCATATACTGTTGTTTGTGGTCAAAAATAGACCGATTTATTATTTTTCCTTGGATTCCCATTCTTTTTTTGACCAATCCTTAAAGTATACTTTCTTAAAAGTATAACTATTCATTTCGTTGAGCTTTAGGTTTCGAACTTTGGAATATACTATTTTGATTGTTTCCTCATACCATAAAATAATGTACGGAGAATCATCCATCAAAATAGATTCAGCTTCGGCAAAAAGGGTGTATCGTTCGACTATTTCGTCAGTGTTTTTTGCTTTTTCGAATATATTATCAAACTCTTCATTTTGATATCGTGAATAATTAGTCATGGAAGGCTGGGCAGAATCTGCAGGTAAAGTTTTACCATAGGCTGTCATTAAAAAGCTTTCAGGACTGTAATATTCTGCAAACCAAGAAGAGCGAAATAAATCTCCTCGTGCAAATTTTTGATCTTCCAATTTTTCCTCAAAAGAAACAGCTTTTAACTCCACTTGAACGTTTAAAGTTGCATTGAGCTGATTTGCTATTTCTTTTGCAACCTTAGAATGAATTGTTCCTTTATTGAAAGTTAATTGAATAGTTGGGAAATCTTTACCATCAGAATAACCAGCAGAAGTGAGTAACTTTCTCGCTTTTTCAGGTTGGAAAGAGTATCCATTTTTCTTCACAAGATCTGAATTGTATCCGTTAAAAACTGCTGGCGGAGTTATTCCTCCATCACCTTTTCCAAAGGCTTGATTTTTTAGAACATTTATAATGATTGAGTCTCGATTGATAGCGTAGTTTATGGCCTTTCTTACCCTAATATCTTGAAATTCGGGTTGCATTAAATTGAAGTAATAAAACTGTGTGGCTAATAATGGTTTTCTAATAAGATTGAATTTAGGAGGAGTACCATTAAAATCTTCAATATTATCTTCTCCTAACATTGATGAAATTTTACTTGGTGGCAAGCCCTCAATTAAATGAATTTCTTCATTTTCAAACATTTTTAATTGCTGTAGTTTATCGTTTTCTACTTTTAAAATCAGTGAATCTAAATAAGGGAGCTTTTTTCCCTCACTATCTTTTCCGTAATAATCTTTATTTCTTTCTAAAACAATCTCTTTTCGACCTTGACGTATTCTATTTTCTACAAATCTGAAAGGTCCTGTGCCTATAAGCTCTTCCTCAAGACCTGCTATTACGGCTTTTTTAGAAACTATAAGAGCTGAAGTTTGGGTAAGTTTATTGATAAAATCAGCATCTCTTTGTAGTAATTGGATTTGTATTGTATTTCCTCTTACTTTTAAACCTGAAATATGGTCGGCTTCCTTTCTGAAAAACGCATCTGCACCTTCCAATAAACCCTTAAAAATTGAATGGTAAGCTCCACTTGCTTCATTTGCTTCCGGTGAACAAGCCAACTCAATACTGTAAACTACATCCTCGGCAGTGAATTTATTTTCCCCCTTTATTGAAGTGTGTTTATGGAAATAAACATTTTCTCGAAGTTGGAACTGAATGGTTTTTCCATCTGGTGAAATGGTCCAATCTTTAGCTAAACCAGCTTTTGTTTCAAGTGTTTTTGGATCTAATTCAACTAAACCTTCATAAACCTGATTCAGTAAAGTAGAAGAATATAAGTCATTTACATATCTCGGAATTAAAGTGGACGGCTCATTATTTATCACATAGTTGAAACTACCTCCTGCATTTTTGCTTTTCTCATTGAAAGAAAAGTCAGAACATGAATAGGTAGTCAATAATAATAAAAAAAATGGTAATTTTCTCATTTTAAGTTAGTAATGTGAATTTTAAACTTTAAAAGTAGATCGTTAATCAAAGTGATTCATCACCGAATTTAAAATAATAATTCCATAAACTAAGCGGTGCCGTTCATTATTTAATCCACATGCTGTTCTTTATATTCTAAGTGGGTTGCGGAATTAAAGAAAATGCCTGAAGAAAAACAAGATGAGAATACATTGAAAAAGAATGTAAATGCCATGCTTACAACAATCATTAGTAAGAGTTACTAAAAAATCAATATGATATTAAATCGCCGACCCCAACAATATGCAAACGACTAAAGTCTGAGGTAAAAACTCCACCAACATCACCATTTTTATTAATTTAGTCCACATGAATAAAATTGAACACATCGGAATAGCAGTTAAAGATATGGATAGCGCTATAAAAATCTATGAGCAATTGCTAAATACAAAATGCTACAAGATTGAAAACGTTGAATCAGAAGGAGTAAAAACGGCTTTTTTCAAGATAGGTGATTCTAAAATAGAACTACTTGAAGCAACAAATCCTGAAAGTCCAATTGCGAAATTTATTGAGAAAAGGGGAGTAGGAATGCATCACATTGCTTTCGATGTAACAGATATAGAGTCAGAAATTGACCGCTTAATTGCAGAGGATTTCCAACTGATTCAAAAAACGCCTAAAAATGGTGCAGATAATAAAAAAATTGCATTTTTACATCCTAAATCTACTGCAGGTTTGTTGGTAGAATTATGTCAGGAGCGAACGGACTAAAGTGATGACATCACTTTTTTCAATGTCTAAATGATGTGCTTGAATCCCTATAGATTTAGCCCCTTCAACATGTTGAATGGAATCATCGATGAATAACGTTTCATTAGGATCAAAGCCTTCGTTTTGGCAAATAGTTTCAAATATTTCAGTATCTGGTTTTCTCATTCCTAGGTCGCAACTGAAGTAAACTTCATTAAAATAGGAAGCAAGCGATGTTTTTCCATAAACTTCAAATAATTGTTGATGGAAAAAATCCATGTGTATTGTGTTCGTATTGCTCAGTAAAACTGTTTTGTAATCCAATTTCAGTTCCATCAAATAATCTAGCCTGTTTTTTGGTAGATCTAATAACATGGCGTTCCAAGCCGCAATAATGTCTTTTTCTGAAGTGTTTTCAGGTAGATATAATTTTATTCCTTCAATAAATTCATCGGCTTCGATATCTCCTCTTTCATATTTGTTGAATAAATCGCTTTGATTAGCTTGAGTGTACATGTCCTCAAAATCCTCTATGCCGAGTTTTATAAAAGCATCAATAGTGAGTTGATAGTTGATATTCAACAAAACTCCTCCTAAATCCAAAATGATGTTTTTTACTTTCATAGTCCTAAAATAAACAAAAAAGGGCAATCCCGTTATGGAATTGCCCTTTTCAATAAATTTAATTATTTACTATTTTTTCATCATCTCAACATGTAAGTCAAATTCGATTTCAGTTGAAACCGCTCCTTCTTCAGGTTTGTCTTCTTTAACTTTCATTCCTGGCATGTCCGCTTCTGTAAAGTCAACTGCAAATTCACCTTTCATTGTTAATTTGTTGTCGTCAGTTTTAACTGTCATTGGAACAGTTCTTTCCATTTGAACACCAGCAACGTTGATCATCAATTTAACTTGGTCTTCAATCACTTCCATAACTTTAACATCTACCTTAGAATGCTTACTTACGTTAAAAAAGTCTTCGTTTGAAAGGTGACCTTCTAATTTTGGCTTTCCGCTTTCTGCATCGATATCTTGTACGTCAATTGATGACATATCAATAACAAAGTTTCCTTTGAAGTCTTCACCATCTTGCATAATTGTACCTTGAGCAATGTGAACAACTCCATTGTGGCTTTTACCATCATTTTCTCCTCCTACCCATGATCCAGTCCATTCTAACTTACTGTTTTCAGTGTCTAGTTGGTATTCAGCAACTACAACTTCTTCTTTAACTTCTTCTTTATTTTCAGTTGCTTCAGTGTTTTCAGTTCCACCGCAAGATGTCAACGAAAATGCTGCAAATGCCAAAACTCCGTAAATTACTTTTTTCATAATGTTATTTTTAATTGATTATTATTAAGGTGCAAATATAGCTAAATTAAATATACCAAGGTATGTAATTTTTCCAGGTGTATCTTTGACGAGGTTAAAGAACGTTAAAGATATTTACTAATTGAGATCTGATATAGACCATTTCGGATAATCAAACTTTGATATTTAACTCACTTTAAAGTATTTTAATTTGTAACAAACCCAATTTTTAATTTTAGTTAGGAAAATTCTCAAGACTTAAATCACATAACATTAACTATATTTCTAAAAAATCTTCCTAAATTCGTCGATTAAATGGGAAAGGATATCGAAAAATATGGAAGAAGAGGTCTGCAGTCAGGCTATCTTTCTGTGGTGGTCGGAATTTCACTGGTTCTTTTTATGTTAGGACTTGTGTTGGGCGCATACTTTGGATTAGAGCATACGCAAAACGCTGCCAAAGAAAATATTGAAATTGATTTGTTTTTTAATCCAGATTTAAATGATTCTGACATTAAGCTTATCGAACAAGAGTTAAAAGGTTGGGAAAACATCAAATCAGTGTGGTTTGTTTCTCCTGAGCGTGCTTTGGAAGTTTTTCAATCAAATGAAGTCGAAGCCAATGAAATCAAAGCCATTTTTAATGATAAAAGTCCCTTTCCTCCTTCAGTATCCTTTAACCCGATTGGAAGTATCGTAGATAAACAGGGTTTAGATGAAATAAAAGAACAAATTTTATCTACTTATCCTGACCAAGTTGCTGAAGTTAATTACGACGAAAATAGAGTGGCTCAAGTAAATCTTGGGTTTTTACAATGGATTTATCTTTTCGTTGCCATTGGATTATTGTTAACAATTATAGCTTTTGCAATGATCAATAATACTATTCGTTTAGCGCTGTATTCAAAGCGATTTACAATAAAAACAATGCAATTGGTAGGTGCAAAATCAGGATTCATTAGAAAGCCTTTCCTATGGAATTCTGTCGTTCAAGGCTTTCTTTCTGCTATCGTTGGAATGTCATTGTTAATGGCTGTTTTCTTTGCATTAAAACGCTATATGGAAATAGTAAGCTCGACTTATAACTTTGAGACTTTTTTAATTCTTTTCGGAGTTCTAATTTGTTTAGGAGTCTTAATTAGTTTACTTTCAACTTGGTTTGCATTAAATAAGTACCTGAGAAAAAGACTTGATAATTTGTACTAGAATATATTCATTATGGAAAAAGAAAAAACAACATTCCTTTTTAATAAATCAAACTATACCTTTCTTATAATTGGTGTAGTACTTAATGTAATTGGGTTTTTATTGATGATTGGAGGAGCAGCTGAAAATTTAAACGATTTTAACGCAGACGAATTATTCTCTCCTGTGAGATTAACTGTCGCTCCAATTCTTATTCTTTTAGGTTACGTGGTAATTATTTACAGTATCATGAAAAAACCTAAATCGACGAAGAACGACAATTTACCGAAAGCCTAATTCCTTTTTTTTAAATGGAAAAGACATCCTACGAATTTCGAACTGGTGAAGTGATTTTGGTTGACAAGCCATTAAATTGGACTTCATTTGATGTAGTAAATAAACTACGTTGGAGATTGAGTAAACAATACGGAATTAAAAGATTTAAAGTAGGTCACGCGGGAACATTAGATCCTTTGGCCACTGGCTTATTGCTTATTTGTACAGGGAAAAGTACCAAAATTAGCCAGGAATTAACGTCAGAAGATAAAACGTATACTGGAACATTTTTGATCGGAAGAACAACCCCAAGTTACGATTTGGAAACAGATTTTGATCAAGAATATCCAATTAACCATATTACATCTGAAGCAATACATCAAGCGGCTATTTCGTTTGAAGGCGAACAAAAGCAAATTCCACCTGTTTTTTCCGCTAAGAAAGTAAATGGGAAACGCGCTTATGAATCTGCAAGAAAAGGGATTGAAGTAGATTTAAAAGCAAATGACATCAATATACAATCGTTTGCTATTACTGCAATTCGTTTTCCTGAAGTAGATTTTGAAATCAAATGTTCTAAAGGAACTTACATTCGCTCTATTGCTAATGATTTTGGAAAAGAATTAGGGTCTGGTGCAACGCTTATTGCCCTAAGGAGAACAAAATCAGGTGAATTTCTGATTGAAAATGCTAAATCTGTTGATGAATGGATAGAAATTATTGAATCAAATGAAATGGTTGATGAATTAAAATAATAACAACTTATGGGGACCAGTACTATCTATCTTTATGCAGATCTTGACGAATTAGAGAACGAAAGTGATAAAACCAAGGAGTTTATTCAAGAGAACTTCCCCAATATTGTTGATTATCGGACATTCGATTTAGGATCCATAACAGAAGACGATCGCGTTTTTGTTTATATTAGTGATAGTCAAATTAAATTAAAATTACCTGAATTAGCCAAACAAAATTGTGCAATTGGATTTTTACCTCATCCTGATGCAGTGCAAGCTCAATCTGGCTATAGAATACCCAAAGATTTAAAACAAGCATTAACTGATTTATTAGAGGCTGAAAGTGTTGTTAACTCAGGAATACTTTGTTGTAACGGAGAAGTGATTTTAAATTATGTGGTAATTGGCGAAATTGTAACCTTTCTGACTAAACGATCAAGAAGTAAAAATTTGTTTCATAGAATCAAAAGGTTTTTTAGGTACTTGGACCGATTAAGAAATATTAGGGCTTTACCTTTTACAATTAAAGCGGAAGAAAAGGATGCAGTTGATACTGCTGCAACTGACATTTTAGTTGTTCAATCAGCACAGAACTCTGTTGTATCTCGCGTTTTCACATCCGGTGATATTTCAAGTGATAACTTATTTAATACTTTTATTTTTGCTCCACGAAGTGTTATTCAGTTGATTAGGTCTTATATCATGAAGCTTTTACTGGGAACTGGTCAAAAAAACAAATCATTTGACTTTTTAAGTCGTTTTAAAACCGAAGATTTATCCATATCATCCACTCAAAGTTTCAGCTGTAATATTGATGGTCGGTATTCGTCATTAACAGAATTAGTTTTTTCTCTTGAAGCTAGCTTTAAGCAAATTCCTAGTGAGTCAACTCGTGTAAATATTGAATCAAAAAAAACAAATAGTTCAAAGATATTTCAAACTAAAAATTTACCAAAAGGTGATTCGATCAAAGAAATGGTTCGAAAGAATTTACCTTTTATTTCTCATGCTTCTTCTGATGAATATAAAGAGCTTTTTACGCAATTAAGAGAAAATGCTAAACCAACTCAGAACTATGTTGTTCTGATGATTTTGTCTGTGATTTTAGCAACACTTGGGGTTTTTGCAGATTCATCCCCTGTTATTATTGGGGCGATGATTTTGGCTCCACTTATGGCTCCAATTATTTCATTTTCTATGGGTGTCCTTAGACAAGATAAGGAGTTGATGAAGAATAGTTTTATTACGATGATGGTGGGAATAGGAGTTGGATATTTATTTGCAATTATTTTTACCGTAATTACTCCGCTCACCCAAATTAATTCAGAGATTACCTCACGCATTAAACCCAATATCATTGATTTAGGAATAGCAGTCGTTTCTGGTGCGGCTGGAGCTTATGCTTATTCAAAAGAAGAAATTGCTAAAACACTCGCTGGTGTGGCAATTGCTGTTGCTCTTGTACCGCCTTTAGCTGTGTCAGGAATTGGAATTGCTTGGCTAAATTTTGAAGTGTTTTTTGGAGCTTTCTTATTGCTAATTACCAACCTTACAGGAATGGTTTTAGCGGCCGCCCTTGTTTTTCTGCTCACAGGATATAGTCCGTTTCAATTGGCAAGAAAGGGATTGTTGATCTCATTGTTTGTGGTGCTTTCTATTAGTATTCCCTTGGCTTTTGGATTCTTTAAGGTTGTGGAAGAGAATAAAATCATACGCTCACTAAACGATACTGAAATAAAAGGTGTTATTTTGGAAAGAGTAATCATGGAAAGTAGAAAACCTATGGTTATTTCTGTAGATGTTGTAGCAGATTCCACACCAAGTAATGAAGAAATAGATGTTATTAAAGAAGAAATTGAAGAAATAGTTGGTGAAAAAGTAACGCTAAAAGTGGCCGTCAGAGTAACGAGATAACGCAAAATTTAATTATTTTTGCCTGTTTAGATTACTTCTCTGCACATTTGCCCTCTTATTAACGAATATCATGGATATATTTGTTACATTTGTATCCCTTAAAAAAAGAGTACGATTTGAATAAAATGAAACTTTCTGAGTTCGACTTCGAATTGCCCGAAGAACTCATCGCAAAACATCCTGCACAAAACCGAGACGAATCTCGTATGATGGTTATACATCGTAAGACAGGTGAAATTGAACATAAATTATTTAAAGACGTCATCGATTATTTTGATGAAGGCGACGTTTTTGTACGCAATAATACCAAAGTTTTTCCTGCACGTTTGTATGGGAATAAAGAAAAAACTGGAGCTAAAATTGAAGTTTTCTTATTGAGAGAATTGAATAGAGAGTCTCTTCTTTGGGATGTTCTAGTGGATCCTGCAAGAAAAATCCGTATTGGTAACAAGTTGTACTTTGGAGATGATGAATCTTTAGTAGCAGAGGTAATCGACAATACTACATCAAGAGGACGTACTTTGCGTTTCTTATATGATGGAACTTACGAAGAATTCAAGAATAAAATTGATGAATTAGGTGAAACACCTTTGCTTAAGTACATCGATAGAGAGGTTGAACCAGAAGATGCTGAACGTTTTCAAACAATTTATGCGAAAGTTGAAGGAGCTGTAGCTGCACCAACTGCTGGGATGCATTTTTCTAAGCAATTATTGAAAAGATTAGAGCTTAAAGGAGTTGAGTTTGCAGAAATTACTTTGCATATTGGTTTAGGTACTTTTAGACCTGTTGAGGTTGAGGATCTTACTAAGCATAAAATGGATTCTGAACAAGCTGAAGTAACTGAGAAAGCTGCTAATATTGTAAATAAAGCTAAGAAAAAGAAAAAACGCATTTGTGCTGTTGGAACAACTTCAATGCGTACAATCGAAACTTCTGTCTCTACAGATGGAATGTTGAAACCATACGAAGGTTGGACAAATAAATTTATTTTCCCTCCTTATGATTTCAGTATTGCAGATTCAATGATTACTAATTTCCATGAACCTTCTTCAACTTTATTGATGATGGTGTCAGCGTTTTTAGGACATGAATTAACAATGCAAGCTTATAATGAAGCAATTAAAGAAAAGTATAGATTCTATTCTTACGGAGATGCGATGTTAATCATCTAGGTCCACAAGAATTAAATTTTTTAGAAATATTTGAAGTCCTGACCTAACAGTCGGGACTTTTCTTTTAAATTCGTTTCATGAAACAATCTGTTATTATTACTGCTGGTGGAATTGGAAAGAGAATGGGGAGTGATTTACCGAAACAATTTATTACGATTAAAGGACTTCCCGTTTTAATGCACACCATAAAAAGATTTTTTGATTACGATCAAGAAATTCAAATAGTAATTTCCTTACCCAAAGATTTTATTCAATTGTGGAAGGATTTGTGCAAACAATTTGATTTTGATATTCATCATGAAGTTATTGAAGGAGGGAAAGAGCGCTATCATTCAATAAAAAATGCCCTTCAGAATGTGGACGGTGATGTAATCATGGTGCACGATGCTGTTCGTCCTTTGGTGAGCCAGCAAACAATTCAAAAGGTGATTGAAAAGGCTGTTTCATTTGGAGCTGCAATTCCAGTTCTTCCAATTAAAGACACTTTAAGAAAAGGCAATAGCGAAGTAAGTGGGCACCAAGACCGTTCAGAGTTTTGGATTGTTCAAACTCCTCAAGCTTTTCAATTAAAAATTCTTCAAAAAGCATATAATATTCCTTACTCAACATCCGTTACAGATGATGCAAGTTTGGTGGAGGCAATTGGGAAACAAGTTTTTCTAACAGAAGGAAATGAAGAGAATATTAAGATTACAACTCCATTCGATTTAAAACTGGTTGAATTTCTTATGGAAAATTAATAGGATTCATTTAAATTATAGTCCTCTAATCTAAAGGCTATTCTTAAATTTGTCATGCTAAAATAAAACTATCCAAACAATGAAGGTAATTGATCACATTAATGAAGCGAAAGATACATTGTTTTCTTTTGAAATACTTCCTCCTTTAAAAGGGAAGAGTATTCAATCAATTTATAATGGAATCGATCCGTTAATGGAGTTTAAGCCTAAATTCATTAATGTAACTTATCACCGAGAAGAGTATGTTTACAGAGAACGGGATAAAGGTTTACTAGAGAAAGTGTCAATTCGTAAACGCCCAGGAACAGTTGGTATTTGTGCGGCTATCATGAATAAATATCATGTAGATGCTGTGCCTCACCTTATTTGCGGTGGTTTTAGCAGAGAGGATACTGAAAATGCTCTGATTGACTTGCAATTTTTGGGAATAGATAATGTTTTGGCATTAAGGGGTGATCCCATCAAAACAGAAGCCGCTTTTAAACCTGCAATTAAAGGTCACAATTATGCTGTGGAACTTATTGAGCAGATTCAAGCCATGAATAAAGGGAAGTACACAATGGATGAAATCCATTTGGAGCCTACCGATTTTTGTGTTGGAGCTGCCGGATATCCTGAAAAACATTTCGAAGCGATGAATATGGACACAGATTTGCAATACCTCAAGCAAAAAGTGGATATGGGTGCTGATTATATCATTACACAGTTGTTTTATGATAACAATAAATACTTCGATTTTGTAAAGAGATGTCGCGCTGTTGGAATTAATGTTCCTATTATTCCAGGACTTAAGCCGATTTCAAATTTGAGACATATTTCCTTTTTACCCAAGTTTTTCCACATTGATTTGCCTAACGAATTGTCTTCCGAATTGTTGAAATGTAAAACCAATGATGATGTTAAGCAGGTCGGTATTGAATGGGGGATTCAACAAACTAAAGAATTAAAAGCTGCAGGTGTGCCTTGCATACATTATTACACAATGTCAAACTCATCAGAGGTAAAACAAATTGCTTCTGAATTATTTTAAAAAAGAAAAGCTATGAAAAACATAATATTGATCACAATTTCAATTCTATTTTTAAGTCAAAATATTTGGTCTCAAGATTCTGAATCGTTGAATTTGAAAAACGTAATGATTGTTGGTCAACAAGACGATTTGTCTGACCGTTATATTTTAGAAGTGGGACTTTTACAATTGTTTACTGATAACAATATTAAATCTAAAGCTTCCTTAAATGTAATTAAAGAAGGTGGGGAAGATGATATTATTTTAAACGACAGCATTTATGCATCATTGAAAAGTGAAGGAATAGATACTTATGTTTTAGTGTCAATTCGAGGATATAATAATCGCTTTAAGCTTTCAGATGAAGCAAGTCCGCTCGAGGATGAAATCAATGCTGGTCACCTTTATCCATTATATAGAGAAAGTGCTTCCAACGTAACTTTTTCCTTTACATTTTACCGTGATATGAAACCAGTTCATTACGAGTTAATTAGGACTGGAACAGTTGGTTCTCGAGATGCTGTAATGAAGAAATTATTAAAGAAGGTTGATAAGAAGTTGAGAAAAGAGTGGAAGTAGAGTTAAAAAGATGAAAAATGATTATTGAAAAGTGAAAAGTTTGTTTGAACACAATTTTTCACTTTTTATTCAATCCAAAAGTCTCACCAATATCATTTAAGAAGCTCTTCCTGCTATTCAAAAATACTTTGATGGTAAAAATCATAAGATATCTGCATTGAAAAAACCTTGAGAGTTTTAGACTTTGAAGAGTATTTGTTAATGCAACTACTTGTTATTCAGGTTTTCGCAGGGTTGTTGATTGGCATTCGCTAATTTTAATCAACTCCAAGTCAAACAAATTCATAATTAAATGATTCGTAATTCGTAATTAGTTATTAATCACCTGCACAAACCCTTCCTTCTTCACTTCGCAGTCTGAAGTTTCGCAATTCACTGTTTCTCGATCGAGTTCAAAAGTGATCTGATAAAAATATGTTCCATCTGTGACTTTTTCACCGTTTTTAGCTGCACCATTCCACAAATTGTGTGTCCCTTTCAAAAGTTTATCTTCGTTTTCGAAAACTATATTTCCCCATCGATTTAAAATATTTAATTTGTAAGCAACTGGAAGATTCACGCTTACATTAAAGTTATCATTTGCACCATCATTGTTAGGCGTAAAAACATTAGGTAAACCAACAATTAAACTATCCAAAATAAATACAGTAAATGAAGCTGTGTCGGCACAAATACTATCATTACGAAAGGCGATGAGTTCTATCTCGAAAGTTCCTGATGTATCTGTAAAAAATCCTGAAAATTGATTTCCTTGATAAACATCATTGATCCACCAGCTGTAATCCGTAGCGTTTTCTGATTGATTCGTAAGATTAATTTGTATTGGTGCAGTTCCAGTTTTAGGATTCGCATTGAATGCCGCTTTTGTATCAATTATTGGCTCTACATAAACTAAAGTGTCTGAACTGCATCCAAATTTATCGATATAAAAAACTGTGTAATCTCCCGCAGAAAGATTAACAAAAACATTCCCCGAAGCAGGACTCAATGTGTCTCCATTTTGATTTACTGCTCCAAGTTGAACAGCTTAGATCGTTTAATGCAGAAGGATTTGAAATGGCAGACCATTCGTAGCCGGAGGAAGTGCTGTTTGGGGTTCCGCCTTTTGCTTGGAGTTGGAGGGTTTGACCAAAGCATATTGTGGTGTCTGGGGTGAGGGATGTAGTGAATGTGTCGCAGGAGGTAGCATACGTAAGAAAGAGTTGAAGGACTGAATTTGAATAAGGGGCAAATGTAGGGTCTTGATATTCAAATTTTATATCAAGTTGATTAGGATTTGTTATATAGGATTGAATATTAGCCAGGGCATCAGCTCCCTCCATTGTGTTATTCGGAATATCATTCGCTAAGCCGAACAATGTCCCATTATTGTAATTAAAAGAACCCCAAACGCCAGTGCAGGACTTGTTGGGAGGTAATTCATCGCCTCCTACAAGCCCTAAAATATTATTATTGGCATATATATAGCTGCCGTCCTTGATTGTATCACAAAAAGAAGTTGAATGAAATGAAAATCCAACATCACTTCCTGTATCGATAGAGTTTATATTACTAATATTATAATTGATAATAAGATCATTATTTTGTTGATTTAATACTATTAAGGGATTTACTTTTGTTAAGGATGTATTCTCATAGGCTATATATAAGTAATATTCAGAATAAACACCGGTTGCTGCCGAAATGAGTTGATTTGTTGGAGGGCTCAATGTATAGCTATTCTGTGTTGATGATGTCAATGTTGTAACATCAATGGCAATTATACCCATTTTAATAGGTACCCCACTTCCAACAGCGTTAAAAGTGCTAATTATTTCATTTTCAGTTAACCCTAATTGACTATTGTTAAATTCAATTGTTCTGTTATAAAAAATACTATCTAAGTTTGGAAATGAGGTTTTGTGTGTGGTGACAAAAAGATATGCCACTCGAATAGCACTGTTTGATGGAATGTCAACATTAAAAGTCATTTGTGATTCTGAGTTAAAGGGGCCGATGCCATCTCCTGTTACACCACCATGATATGTGTCTTGATAGAAAACTGTTTGTGATGAACAAGTTGAATAAAAGGATGAATATAGAATGAATATATATAGTAGAGAGATTTTTTTCATGGAAAATATATTAATTTCGAAAGAGTTCCTTTAGTAATATTAACGTGTAAAATAAGGGGGTAGTTGGTGTGAAAAGTGAAAAATGTTACGACCTATAAACTAAGTGCTTATTTAATTACTGAAGAACGGTCTTTTTTTCAAATATCAAATGGGAAATATTTGCTGAACTAAACAATGCTCACTACAAAATCTTTAATTTGAATGGTATCGAAATGGGGTCAGGTACAATTGATGCAAATGAAGGTGAGAAAGTTATTGATTCAAGAAATCTCACAAATGGAGTTTACCTTATCAATATTTACAACGATGGAATAATGAAATTGAACTCTAAATTGATTGTGAAAAAAGAGAAGTAAAAGAAAATATTAAATTCAGAAATGCACATTCCTTGATTGGGGTGTGCATTTTTTGGCTAAATTATCTGAATCCTTCAATAAAAATCGTTAGTCACAATGAAAGTGGACGATTTGCTAATCGTCCCTACATTGTATCTTCGATTGATGTTTATCTTTAAATTTTTGAATCCTTCAATCCTTCAATCCATTTTCGTTACTAATTCCTCCTCATCATCTTGGCAATATACTTTCCTAAAATGTCAAACTCCAAATTCACTGTACTACCAACTTTTAAGGCATGAAACTGAGTGTGCTCATAAGTGTAAGGAATAATATGTACTGAGAATTGATCATCTTTTGAATCAACAACGGTTAAACTTGCTCCGTTTACGGTAATTGAGCCTTTTTCTACAGTCATGTTTTCTGTGGTGTATTGGAATGTAAATACCCAACTTCCGTCTTTTTCAATTATAGAAATACACTTTCCAGTTGTGTCCACATGACCTTGCACAATGTGTCCATCAAAACGACCATTGGCGGACATACATCTTTCAAGGTTTACTTTGTCTCCAATTCCCCAATCTGAGAGACTTGTTTTATTTAAGGTTTCGTCAATTGCGGTAACAGTGTAGTTTTCCGCGTCAAGGTTTACAACTGTTAAACAAACACCATTGTGAGCCAAACTTTGATCGATTTTTAATTCATTTACAAAAGAGCAAGTTAGCGTATAATGAATGTTACTTCCTTCTCGTTCGATGTTTTTAATTTCGCCAAGGTCTTCTATTATTCCAGTAAACATAATCTTTTGTTTTAATTTTCTTCAGTCGAAACCAATTCCATGTTGTCGATCAATCTTACATCTCCGCAAAATGCAGCAATACATGCCGTAGCTCCAGGAACCCAATATTGATTTAAGTCATTCAATGTTTCTGGATGAACAATTTGTAAATATTCTAATTTTAGAGCACTGTCTTCAAAATAGCGTTTCATTTTCTCTAAAGTAATCACTGGAGAATAGGTTTTTGCCCAAGCTTGGCCTTTATTGAGAACTTGAGATATTACAACAGCTTGTTCAAGTTCTTGTTCACTCAACCTTAAATTTCGACTGCTCATTGCTAATCCACTAGCATTTCTTTTTGTGTCAACAACTACAATATCCACCTGTATTTTTAACTGCTTTACCATTTCAATAACTACGGCAACTTGTTGAAAATCTTTCCTCCCAAAAAATGCTTTTGTGGGTTGAACCATTCTGAAAAATCTTGAGACAATGTTTACTACACCATCAAAATGTCCAGGACGGTGTGCGCCTTCCATAGTATTTTCAATGTGATGCAGGTCTACTTTTTCGGCTACATAATTTTCAGGGTACATTTCAGAAACTGAAGGTAAAAAGACAAAATCACATTCATTCTTCCTCAGAAGTTTGATATCTTCCTTTTCCGTTCTTGGATATTGCTCTAGGTCTTTAGAGTTATTAAATTGAGTAGGATTAACAAAAATACTTACTACCACAAAGTCGCATTCTTTCTTTGCTTTATTTATTAATGAGATATGTCCATCGTGCAAAGCTCCCATTGTAGGGACAAATCCAATTTTCAAACCTTTATCCCTTATGGGTGAAAGTTGATCATTAAGTTCTTGTAAGTTATATATTTCTACCAAAATTTCTAAGGCTATATTAAAGCGAAATCAACAAAACTATCTTTTTATGCTGAAATTCCGAATTTTTTTTTATATTTTTGTAAACGTTTTACCAAAATACATTTCATGGAGAAAAAGAAAATCCTATTTGTTTCGCAAGAAATTGCACCATTTTTACCAAAGTCTGAGGTGTCTACCGCAGCCCGAAAACTTCCACAAGGAGTGCAGGAGAGTGGCAAAGAAATAAGAGTTTTTATGCCTCGATTTGGAGTGATTAATGAAAGACGCCACCAATTGCATGAAGTAATTAGATTGTCAGGAATGAATCTTATCGTCGATGATATGGATCATCCTTTAATTATAAAAGTAGCTTCTATTCCTACGGCGCGTATGCAGGTTTATTTCATCGATAATGATGAGTACTTTAAGCGTAAAGGTGTTTTTTCTAACGATAAAGGAGAGGAATTTAATGATAATGATGAACGTTCTATGTTCTTCTGTAGGGGAGTTTTAGAAACTGTGAAAAAATTAGGTTGGAAACCAGATATCATTCACTGTCATGGTTGGATGACTTCTTTAATGCCTATGTATGTAAAAGATATTTACAAGAATGACCCACATTTCTCAGATACAAAAGTTATTTACTCTTTATATGATAATGAGTTTAACAATAATTGGGAGGGGAAGTTTGTTGAAAAACTTAAATTTGAAGGCTTTAATGAAGATGTAATAGATTCAATTAAAGGAGGTGATTATACCAGTTTAAATAAGGCTGCCTTAAATTACTCTGATGGAGTAGTTATGGGAAGTGCATCTGTTAATGATGAATTGAAAAAAGCATATGATGATTCTGAGGTTTTCAAATTAGATTTTGAATCTGAAGAAGTTCAACCTAAGGTCATGAGTGAGTTTTTCGATAAAGTTATAGATGAAGAAGCATTGATTCAATGATGATACAAAATACAACAAATTATACTCTGAAAAAGTGGCGAAAAGTAATTTTACTTTTCGCTGCTTTTTTTTGTTTAAGTATAACCATTTCTTCATGTAAGAAGAAAAGAAATCCGGTAGGAGCAAGTGCACTTTCTTCAGAAAATATTATGGGGTCTGATGTAATTGATACTTTTCAATTGAAAACCTATACCATAGAAGAGGATTCTATTTATTCAATGGATCCTAGTTTTAATCTTCTGGGTAGCTACAATGATGAGGTTTATGGAAAAGTTGATGCTAGTTTTTATACGCAATTAACTTTGTCTGGTTTTTCTCCAGATTTTGGTGATTTATCTACTGTGGTTATAGATTCTGCTGTAATGGCTTTTGAATTTGGAGGGTATTATGGAGATATATCTGAACAGCTTTTTGAAGTTTACGAAATTACTGATGAATTGACACGAGATTCTAGTTATACAAGATCTTCTGTTGCTTCTGTTGGAACGGAACAATTGGTTCCTACTGTGAATGGTGAAGGCTTGATTACTCCAGATCCATTGAAAAATGCAGTTGTTGGAAACGATACTTTAAATCCACAGTTAAGAATACCATTGGATACCGTTTTTGCGCGTAATATGTTGTCTATAGCTGAAAATTCAACTAGTGATGCAGATTTTTTGCAAAGTTTCAAAGGACTTCATTTTAAAGTGAATAATAGCTTTCAGTCTCCAGGTGAGGGAACAATACTATATCTTTCATCTACTTTGCCAGCATCTAAAATGACTGTTTATTACACAGCTAATGGAGAACAAGGAAGTTATGATTTTTTAATTACAGGGTCGGCAATTGATTTCAACAATGTTGTTACAGACTATTCTGGTACCCGAGTAGAACAGGTGATCAATGATAATGATTTGGGTCAAACGGAGTTTTATGCCCAGGCTTTTTCTACTAGAGCGAAAATTGATTTTAGTTCAATAGATTCTTTACCAAAAAACATCATTATACAAAAAGCAACTTTAGAACTACCTGTAAGTTATTATCAGGGAAGTAATTTTTACCCAAGCTCTGATGTACGAGTAAGTTCTGAAATATTAGGAGATGGAAAGAAATATGTAGTAAGTGAAACTGAAAATGTTTCATTCAATTCTACACGTAAATCCTATGTAATTAATTTGAGAACATATATTCAGCAGATTGTTTTAGGAGAAGCTCCTAATTCTGGTATCTTTGTTTCTCCTACTAAATTTAATACAACTGCAGAACGTATCTTATTTAATGGTTCTGATACGCCAAATAAAAACAAACCTAAACTAAGTATTGTGTACACAGTGCTTTAATAATGATTAACTTAATAATATTTAACTATGTGTGGAATTGTTGCTTACATTGGAAAAGAACAAGCTTTCCCTATTATTTTAAAAGGACTTAAAAGACTTGAATACCGAGGTTATGATAGCGCTGGAATTGCAGTTCTAAATAATGAATCTGGATTAAACAACTACAAACGCCAAGGTAAAGTTTCAGAGTTGGAAGATTTTTCAGCTGAACAGGATACTTCTGGTACAATTGGTATTGGGCATACGCGTTGGGCAACTCATGGTTTGCCTAACAACGTAAATGCTCATCCTCACATCTCTACTGATGGAGAAATGGCCTTAATTCATAATGGAATTATTGAGAACTATGATTCTTTGAAAGAGGAATTGGTGTCAAGAGGTTATGTTTTTAAGAGTGAAACGGATACAGAGGTCCTTATTCATTTAATTGATGACATTAAGACCAATGAAAAAGTAAAAACTGCTGAAGCAGTAAGAATAGCTTTAAACAGTGTTATTGGTGCATATGCAATTGTGGTTTTAAGTAAAGACAATCCAAATCAATTAATTGCTGCTCGTAAATCTAGCCCATTAGTTGTTGGAATTGGAAAAAACGGAGATTTCTTCTTGGCTTCCGATGCAACTCCAATAATTGAGTATACAAACGAAGTTGTATATATGGAAGATGAGGAAATAGCTATTGTTGATAGAAATGAAGGATTAAGAATCTTCAGTATTCAAAATCAAGAGAAAACTCCATATATTCAACATTTAGAACTTCAATTAGAGGCTATCGAAAAGGGTGGATATGAGCATTTCATGTTAAAAGAAATCCATGAGCAGCCACGTTCGATAATGGATTGTTTTAGAGGAAGACTTAATGTTGAAGATGGCTGGGTAGGACTAGGTGGAATAAAAGATTATGAAACCAAACTAGCAAAAGCTAAAAGAATTATAATGGTTGCTTGTGGTACTTCATGGCATGCGGCATTAGTAGGTGAGTACTTGTTTGAAGATTTAACAAGAATTCCTGTTGAAGTTGAATATGCTTCAGAGTTTAGATACAGAAATCCTATCATAAATGAAAATGATATTGTGATTGCAATTTCTCAATCAGGAGAAACAGCAGATACTATGGCTGCTCTAAATTTAGCAAAGTCTAAAGGAGCAACCATCCTAGGGATTTGTAATGTAGTTGGGTCATCAATTTCAAGAATAACTGATGCGGGTTCTTATACTCACGCAGGTCCAGAAATAGGTGTGGCTTCAACGAAGGCTTTTACTGCTCAGGTTACAGTTCTTACATTAATGGCATTAACAATTGCACGTAAAAAAGGATCAATTAATGAAACTGATTTCAGAAGAATTATCACAGAAATGGAGCTTATTCCGGATAAAGTGGCTAAAATTCTTGAAAAAAGTAAGAAAATTGAAGAAATCGCTGCTATTTATAAAGATGCAACAAATGCTTTATATTTAGGAAGAGGAAACTCATTCCCAGTTGCATTAGAAGGAGCATTAAAATTAAAAGAGATTTCATATATTCATGCGGAAGGATATCCAGCTGCGGAAATGAAACATGGACCTATTGCTTTAATTGATGAAGAAATGCCAGTTTTCGTTATCGCGACCAAAGGTACGTCTTACGAGAAAGTGGTGAGTAATATTCAAGAGGTTAAAGCAAGAAAAGGTAAAGTTATAGCAATTATAACTGAAGGTGATGCTCAAGTGAAGGAAATGGCGGATCACTATATAGAAATCCCTGATACTCACGAATATTTAACTCCTTTGTTAACAACAATTCCTTTTCAATTAATTTCTTATTATGTTGCAGTAATGAGAGGAGCAAATGTTGATCAACCAAGAAATTTAGCTAAATCGGTAACTGTAGAATAAAAAAGTATGAACATTGATTTAAAAGGTAAGCATGCAGTTGTATGCGGAAGTACACAAGGGATAGGTAGAGAGTCTGCTTTGAAATTATCTAAATTAGGTGCATCAATTACTTTGGTCGCAAGGAATGAAGAGAAATTGAAAGCAGTGCTTAAAGAACTTGAGCCAAATGCTAAGAACGATTATATCGTTGCGGATTTTTCACAACCTCTAGAGTTAGACAGAAAAATTAAAGAATGGGCAAATAAAAATAATGCACATATCCTACTCAATAATACAGGAGGACCAAAAGGGGGACCGATTAGAAAAGCAAAGATTGAAGAATTCAATGAGGCTTTTACAAATCACCTTATCTGTAATCACATTTTGGTTCAAGCACTTTATCCTGGTATGAAAAAAGAAGGTTATGGTCGCATTATAAATATTATTTCTACAAGTGTAAAACAACCTTTGGACGGATTGGGTGTTTCAAATACGATCCGTGGTGCAGTTGCTAACTGGAGTAAGACATTGGCCAATGAACTAGGACAGTATAATATTACAGTTAACAATGTTTTACCTGGAGCTACTAATACTGTTCGTTTGCAATCGATTGCTGAAAATAAAGCAGCTCAATCAACCGGGTTGAATTATGAAGAGATTTTAGGAAGTATGGCGGCACAATCGCCAATGAAGCGTATAGCTCAACCTGAAGAAATTGCCAATGCTGTGGCTTTTTTAGCAAGTCCAGCTGCAAGCTACATCAATGGAATTAACGTACCAGTAGACGGAGGTAGAACAAAGTCACTGTAGTCAAGTAGATATTTTTAAAAGAAATGAGTGTACTTCGGTACGCTCATTTTGTGTTTTTGGACGGTTTCAGATTTGAATATTCTTTTAACTTCTCGATTATGTTTATCATTTTATATATATAGATGTATTAATTAAATTGGTGGAGGCTTGCCCTTATTAATCACAGCTTAAAATCATCACTGTTGAGTTACTCTAGTTCGTGTAAATTAGATAATTACACATGCCTTGTTTGGAGGATAAAAATCAAAAGAAAAAAAATTCTCAGTGTTTCTCTTTTACAGATTGTCAGTAATTCTTTCAATTAAATTGTTGTTCCTTTTAGAGGACAGCGAAGAATAATAGTTCAATACAGATTTTCATCCAAGGATTAGGTTTTAACTACTTGCTTGATTTATGATAATATAATAAATGAGATTTTGTGGAGATACCTGTATTACTATTTTAATATGATTTTATTGCGTTAATATTCTAAAGAAGCACTTTTGCATAATAAGATAATTCAATTCAATCATTCTTATATCAAAAGTTATGCATGCATACGCCACTCTAAATAGGTGGTTTTCAGGTGTTTTTGAAGAGTTTTGGAAAGTAATAATCAAAACAAATGTTAATTTTACATTTGTTTAACCCAAATTATTTCTCTATGTTTGGTAGTCACAATTATCAATTAAAAACTTTCCTATGAAAAAGATTTTACAAAAACTAAGGAATTATGGTTTAGCTATTTTGGCAACCACTTCCTTTGTTGGCTATACTTCTGCGCAATTTACAGAAGATTTTGAAGGAGGAACAATTATTCCTGCCGGATGGTCAGCAATTAACAATAATGCAGATGCAAAAGAGTGGGAATTTGGAGTTCCACCTTCTGGCAGTGCAAACTCTGGTGCAAATTCTGCGTATATAGAATATTCATCGGTGGCGCATGACGATTACTTGATAACACCAGCGATAACCGTAACAGCGGGTACAAGCGATTTATTAAAATTATATGGTAAAAACAGATCTTCCTCTTTTCTTGAGGAGTTCAACATTTTAATTTCAACAACAGGAACAGCTGTTGCTGATTTCTCTACCACATTACAAGCCGCTGTTCAACCTCCTACTTCCTGGACAGAGTATGAGTACTTTTTAACTTCATATGTAGGTCAAACAATTTATATTGCTTTTCAAGCAATATCACAAGACGAGTTTGGATTATACTTAGATGATATTAGTGTCTCAGGAATACCTACCTGTCCTAGTCCAACATCATTAGCTACTGCTAATATCACGCCTTTCACTGCGGATTTAAGTTGGACTGAAAATGGTTCGGCAGCTGCATGGAACATTGAGTATGGTGCGCCAGGTTTTGCTCCAGGTTCAGGAACAACTGTGGCTGTAACATCAAATCCATATAATATTACTGTACTTTCTGCGGAAACTGATTACGATTTTTATGTTCAATCAGACTGTGGTGGAGGTGATTTAAGTGTTTTTGAGGGACCTTTTAGTTTCTCAACACCACCTACTTGTTTAGCACCTACTGCTTTAACAGTAAGTAATTTAACGACAACAACAGCAGATTTATCATGGACTGAAAACGGAACTGCATCTTTATATAATATTGAATATGGATCTCCAGGATTTACTGCTGGTAATGGAACAACTGTTTCAGGTGTTGCTAACCCTTACAATTTAACAGGTTTGACCGCAGATACAGATTATGAATTTTACGTTCAAT